>NZ_CP030827.1:1200000-2400000 GCF_003597675.1 Neorhizobium sp. NCHU2750
CCGACGAGAACGCGATCACCGGGCTTTGCCAAGCCGCTTTCAAAGAGATGCTCGGCAAATGCCTGGGCATAGAGCGCGCTGGCCCGGCCTTCGAGATCTACAACCAGGCCTCTAAGACCGCTCGTGCCGAACTTCATGCGCTAACCTTCCAGTTGCCGTCAGTCTATGTCTGTAGCCGATCAGGCCGCCAACCAAAGTGTATTTTGAATATAGCGTTAAAATCCTGGGGGAATTGGCGCCGTGCAAGCCTTGTCAAAAAAACTGCGCCGTGAGGCTTGCAAGTCAACAAAGAGCCGCCATGGCAGCCCTTAGCTGTCACGGAAATCAGACGCTCTCAAAAGCCCTTGCCACCGCGAAGTTCCGAATAGATCGTCCCAGCGATGATCAAAAGATCAAGCCGGAGAGAGAAATTGGAGACATAGTGGAGGTCGCAGGCGATCCGTGCCCGTGCCTTTGAGGCGCGATCCGTTGGACCGCGAAGCCCCCGCATCTGAGCAAGCCCGGTCATGCCAGGCCGCATCGCATGGCGAAGGTGATATTGCGGCACCAGTTCTTCGTAAGGAACGCCGGCAGCAAGCATACCGAGCGCGTGGCAACGAGGGCCGACAAGCGACATGTCGCCTTTCAAGACATTCAGAAGCTGCGGCAGTTCGTCAATGTTCAGTCGTCGGATAAGTCGACCGACGCGGGTCACGCGGGGATCGTCAACCACCGTTTGCGCAACGCCGCTCGCATCGCCACGATCGACATACATCGAGCGGAATTTATAGACCTTGATTTCCTCGCAGTTTCGCCCCCAGCGCTTCTGGTAAAACAGAACCGGTCCTTTGCTGTCGATCTTGATTGCTGCAGCGACCAGCAAAAGCACGGGCAGCAAGATAATCAGTGCGACGCAGGAAATCACCACGTCGATCGCCCTTTTCGACGCCATTTGCCAAGATTTTGGCGCACGAATGCTAACGTCACTGTAAGCCTTGCCAGACTCAACTGGCAATGGGCGCTCGGTAGCTTCCGTGTGTAAGATACTCAAAGAAACCATTGTTGGCCTATTATTGCGATAGACTATGAATTACCCAATAGCGCACAATTATATCCTTGTCAGCGGCGAAATTAATAATTGGTTAAATATCGTATTCTGGAGTATTTCTGGAGGTGTTGATGCACTCTTTAGATGCATTGTGAGGCGAGCTGTGCCGATATTTTATGCCGGTCTGAGGTGAGTTTTGCTTGTCTAATATTTGAGCGGACGTGGAATGTTCTATTTCTGGTTGTTCGGGAGGCGGCGACATCGACGCCTTCGCGGTCAGACGCAGTAGGGGGTGGGCGCGGCGAATCGCAGTGCGAACCGCGACGTCGCGCGGGTCGGCACGCAATGGCGTGCAAACTTTCCTCATCCAGGATATAGATTTTATAGTCTGAAATTTTCCACAGCCATGTGGAGTACGTATTGTTATGGTTATGTCTCATAGCTTTACCCGAAAAGGAACGTCTCCGGCGCATAATCGATGGATACGAATTATGTATTATTTTTGCATAGAGATCGATAAACGTGATAGTCTGTCGCATTGGATTGTCGGTGGGTCCGGTGAAGGGATATCGCGCAGGCCCAAAGCTTGAGATGCGGCTGGGAGACGTTATGGCGAGACGTCGAAATAAGGTGATCTCCGTGCGGGCAAGTGAGAGCGAGCTTGCGAGCATTGTCGAAATCGCGGGCCGCCATCACCTGCCGGTGTCGGACTTTGTCAGGTCGGCGGCACTTGAGGCTGTCGGGGCTTGTGGTTTCTACTCGGATGACGACCGGCGTCTGCTGCTTTATCTGCGCGATGAGCTGAAGCAGGAAGGTTTTAACCTGACGGCGATCTTGATTGCGTTGAACCGCGACCGGAATTTCTCAAGTGAAGAGGTTAAGGACAGTATTCTTGCGATGCAGCAGGCGATCGCCGCGTTGAGCGTGGAAATTCTAGGCCTGGCAAAATTCCCCGCACGTTCATCAAGAGGAGGTGCCGGTGCCTGAATTGGCCTCTGGATTGGTGAATGACTGGCTCAGCCGCCGCTCATCCGTGATCGCTGAAATCAGTGCGTCGGGCCGCGAACTCGACGCATGGTGGAAAAAGACCGGCCGGCGTGCATTCTGGAACGAAACACGGAACTCATCTGTGGCCTTAAGCGGACACAATGCGCCCGAGAGCCACCAGGCCAGATTGACGCGGTTCGCCAGGATGGCGAACGGCGCAACGCCCGCAGTCATCAAAGTTGCCGGATTTGGCGGTGGGGCAGGGACGCAACGGCTCATCTCTTACATATCACGAGATGGGCGTCTTCCCGTCGAGACTGAAACCGGGCGCGATCTTTCCGGGCGACATGTTGCCGCCGATCTCGCAAGAGACTGGTCGCCGCTCTTTCGAGATGCTGAAAAGAGCAAGGATGTCGGCCTGTTTAAAATTGACATCGTTTGGCGGGCGGCGACCGTCCCTTCATTGGATCAGAACCTGTCGGTGGTCCGTGATCTCTTCGGCGATCGAACCTTTGCTATCGCAGTTGCAGCATCCGCTCATCAAGTCAGGATCGAAGCGCTTGTGGTCCTTCTCTCACCAAGTCAGGGCCGCCTGTCCGTTGATGATAAGGCGAATGCTGCACTCGACACCCGCCTCCGTTTTTCTCTCGGCAATCGCGCGTTATCAGCTTCGATCGTCCTCAAGGCGACGCAGCATGGCCTGCGTCATGCTGCGAGCGCATTGGATGATCTCGTTCAGCGCAATCCACACGCGACCTTTGATCACAACGGCAGACCGATTGGGGATAAGGCTCAGGCAAAGCAGATCATGCAGCAGGACTGGCGTTCTAAGCTCGGAAGCCGATCGCCGCGCGATACGCTGCATTTGATCGTCTCTGGATCAGAAAAAGGTAGATCTGCATCTTTTGAACCGGCGCTTCGCCAATTCTTGGCACAGGAGTTTCAAGGCTATCGTTATGTCTTTGCCATCCATTCCCCCGAGAGTGATCCGAAATCTCAACATAAAGGCGGAAGAAGGCCGCATCTGCATGCCCATGTCGTCGTCGCGACAAGGTCGAGCTATGGTGATCGCTTGGCGGTATGGATCGACGATCTAAATCGCTGGCGCCGCAATTTCGCCGAGGCAGCGCGCAATCACGGCATGGCAATGGAGCTGACCCATCGTCATGAAATGCTGTCTGCACCCGCCTTCGGTTATCGGGATGTAAAACCGATCGGGACGCTGGGACGCACCCAACATCAAGGCACAAGTGTTGCGGCTCAGCGCCGCTATGACGCCAAACGATCGGATGAAGCTCGTCTTAACCGAGGCGAGGTCGCAAAGAGCCGCGCAATTGCATCCCAGAAGCTATGGCTTGAGATCGCCAATGGCAGCGGGTCACCGGTCGGCCGCCAATTTTCGCAGCGCATCTTGTCGAGATTTGAAGCGCTTGGGTTCGAGGCGGCTACCGGACAGCGTCAGGGGAAGGAACTAAGCCAGAAAGGGGAGGCCAAACCGATGGTCAGCAGACAACCGATCGATGCCGCAGGCGCCGGGAGAGAGGACAATGTAGAGAGGTCGAGCAAGCGCCATAGCGAAGAAGTGAAACAGGGCGAGGCCAGACTGGCAGCGCGGGAGCAAGAACAGTCCGCGTCATCTGAAAGTTCTCCGTCATATCGACAAAGGGCGATAAAGGCCGTGTTCGGGACCGGAAAATCACGATCTGACAGCGCGCGGACTGCTAAAGATGATGTGAGGCGTAGCCTCGAGACGGACATTGCCCGTCTCGCGCATTGGGGCTCACCAGGAAATGCCGATGCTCGCGATCAGGTGGCCTATCCCCCGAAAAGCGACGGATCACAATCGGCGCCTGTCGAGCAATTCCATCAACACTCGCAGGCTCGGTTCGGAGAATCTGGAGAGCGACGGCGCCCCAACGGTTCCGATCGGGAGAGAAATGGATCGGAAAAGGCCTCGATCGCACAAGGGCCGCATAGGGCGCGCGACGACGGATATGATAGAGACTATGAAAGGTGAGTGAAGCAGGCGATTCACGCATCCTATTGGTCGACAAAGCCTATGGGACTTGAGACATGCCTGACTGCTTTGCCGAGGAACGGGCGTCTAGACGGGAAAGAATGGATTTTGGAAGGTAAAGACGACCATCTTGATGAAGCGCTCGGTCATCTCCCGATCAGGAAGAGACGGGAGCTCGGCCGCGTTCTCAAAATCATCTTCGCGGAATTCGATGCGGCGCAGCAGACCAAGCTCTCTGAAAAGAAGCGCTCGGGGCGGATCCTGAAGGTCATTTTATTTGGATCATATGCTCGCGGCGATTGGGTCGAAGACCGCAAGAGTGGCTATCGATCCGATTACGATATTCTCGTTGTGGTCAATGTCAAAACGGTCGGCGAAGACAACGAGCTCTGGCATCACGTATCAGAGCGAATTCTGCGGGAACTGACGATCACCAAGACGTTGCAAACGCCGACCAACGTGATCGTCCACACGTTGCATGACGTCAATGATCAACTCGCGCGGGGCAGGCCATTTTTCGTTGATGTCGTGCGTGATGGGCGGATGCTGTATGAGGAAGCCGGGCATCCGTTCGGCAAACTTAGCTTACTAAACGACAAGGAAACATCCAGCGTCGCAAATGCCCATTTTGAGAATTGGTTTACCAGCGCGTCTGAGCGCTTTGAGATGGCTCAGGAGGCAATAAACAGAGGATATAATAAAAACGGCGCTTTTGATCTCCATCAGACTGTCGAAAAACTCTACCACTGCGCTCTTTTAGTTCTAACATCTTACAGTCCGAAATCTCATAGGCTGAAGAGCTTGCGGTCGTTTGCGGAAGGTGTTTCGCCTCTACTGGTAGAGGCCTGGCCTCGCGACAGCAAGTTGTCAAGGCGGGCATTCGAGCGACTGGATCGCGCCTATGTCGAGGCACGCTATTCTCCTCACTACAGTGTCTCGGGCGATGAACTTGTTTGGTTGATAGGAAGGATAACTGTGCTCCTCCAACTCGTTGAATCGATATGCAAAGAAAAAATCTCTACTCTTAATGAACGTGGCGATCTTTAGGGTATCGAAAATACGGTGAACTGTTCTAGTCGGAGACATTCACCTCGCCATTTCAAGGATAGTTTATGGATCATTGATAAGGTCGCGGGATGCCGTAATATTCTTCCGGTTTTTCCTATCGGTTGAACCGGAAGTAATGTGTTTCAACTGCAACATTGTTTCATAAATGCGCTGATCAGAAAAAAATGTAAGTTTCATTTTCCATATTCCGGTTAGAAGAAGAGTGCCTGCGACGGGGCGAGGGGCTTTTGAGGGGTAGTATGCGTTCTTTAAATATATTGATTTTGTTGTCGGCCACTGCGTTGACTGGCTGCACTGCGATGTCCGCATCCGGCCCGTCGGCAAGAAGCATCGATTCTGAGGCAAGCGTTAAGGTTACGCCTGCCAAGGAAAAAGCCAAGGCGGGCGTCGATTACGCATTGGTTGATATAAGCTCGTCGGTTCTCAAATACGTCCCGAATGTTGGCGCCGAAGGCCTCTCGGATGGATTCGGTGGTGGTAAGGGGCCCGTACCGACCTTGCCTTTGGGTATCGGCGACATTGTCCAGATCGCAATTTTCGAATCTCAGGCGGGTGGCCTCTTCATTCCTTCCGATGCGGGAAGTCGCCCTGGTAATTACATTACGCTCCCCTCGCAGACGGTCGATCGTGATGGCAATATTTCAGTACCCTATGCCGGCAAGGTAAAGGCTGCTGGTCGCACGACCGACCAGGTGCGTGTCGATATCGAGGATCGACTGGCCAATAGAGCGATCGAGCCTCAGGTCGTCATCTCGATCGTATCAAGCGTCTCGGCGCAGGTCGCCATTTTGGGCGATGTCAATGCGCCTCAGAAGGTACAGATCACCGAAGCGGGTGATCGTATTCTCGATGTCATCTCGAAGGCTGGAGGTCTGAGTGCCTCCGGTGAAGAGAGCTATATCACATTGCAACGCCGTGGCCGTTCGGCACGCGTGAGATACAATACGCTGGTTGAAAAGCCCGCCGAGAATATCTTCGTTATCCCTGGGGACACGGTCTTGGTCGATCGTGAGCGCAGGACCTTCACAGCCTTTGGCGCCTCTGGCGCAAACGGGCGTTTCGATTTCGAAGAATCGAATCTCACGCTGTCTGAAGCTCTGGCAAAGTCTGGTGGTCTGCTCGACTCCCGGGCTGATCCTGGCCAGGTGTTCCTCTATCGCATCGTCGCAAAGGACTTCCTGCGTAAGCTTGGCGTTGATACGTCCCGTTTTGCTTCAGACGATGTGCCCGTCATCTTCCGCGCAAATCTGCGCGATCCCTCTATGTTCTTCGCGGCGACCAAGTTCCCGATGCAGGACAAGGACGTTCTTTACGTCACCAATTCCGATGCCGCAGAACTCAGCAAGTTCTTCGATCTTCTCAATACGACCCCGGCAGGCACGGCCAATATCACCGGCAATGCGCTGTCGACCAAGGACGCAGTCAAGTCGTTCTAATCAAGCGCTTACCACTCGATCTTTAAGAGGCCCCGAAAGGGGCCTTTTCTGTAGGCCAACGATGCTTGGCGTGCCAAAATGAGCGATCTGTAAAATCTGAACGAATCGCTTAAACCCGAAGAAAATACCCCTTGATATCGTGCCCCCATAAGACATCGAAGAGATGAGGAGTGGCGGGCATGAGCATGAAAGCGCAACGGTTCGCATTAATTGGTGCGCTCGTAACAACAGCCATCCTAGCCGGTAGCGTCAACGCCTTTGCGTTGCCCCGCGCCGAAATCAACCGCTCATTGCCTCCAACACGCCCCTCTATCCATATCGCAACGACGCGTGAAACCATTCCGCCTTTTGCCTTCGCGAAATTTTGTGCCGATCAAGAAGATCAATGCGAAGTTCATGGCGGTCACGAGCCGATTTTGCTGACTAGGGACAAGCGTCTTGCTCTGCAAAAGATCAATGCCGAGGTCAATCACGACATTCGCTACCAGGATGATCCGACCAATCAAGATCTTTGGCGCGCGGGTGTGACCGCTGGCGACTGCGACGACTATGCGCTCACCAAGCGGCAAAGGCTGATGGCTGCAGGTTGGCCGTCCTCTGCCCTGCGAATTGCTACCGCACGCACGCAGGAGGGGATTGGACACGCGGTCTTGGTGGTGAGTACGGTAGAAGGTGACTATGTGCTCGATAACCGTACCAATGTGATGAAGCCTTGGTATGCCGCGAATCTTCATTGGATAAAGATCCAGTCTGAGGACGATCCGCGCAAGTGGCTGACGTTTTAGGAGCGTCGATCCGAAACTGCCGGGCCGCATCATACTGTTTGCGCCTTTGACATCGCTCTCCGTGAACTGTCGGCAAAATTTAGCGGACAATAGATCAGATCAAGCGTGACGCTGGGCATGATGGCCCAGCACATCGGCGACAGGCCCGCCATTGCTTTATCTCGTAAGGCCGCGCGCTTCATGATCCCCGTTTGAGCCGTCAAGTGTGGGCGTAGCGGCGGCCACATGCGCTTCGCTGCGTAGTTCTCCCCCATGTACTCCGTGCGATCAATAGCCATAGCCCGCCGCGACCTTACCGCAAGGCAGACTACTTAGATGTATCGCTTGGATCGCCGCAAAGCGACGATTGTCTTCGAAGTCCAGAAGGCAAAGCGGACAACGTTCGCCGGTGGAGTGAATTTGAATTGTGACCAGCCCTATACCGAAATCGCCGTCATGATATCTGATCAAATGGGAACAGCGAGCCAATTCAACCTTAAGGCAATCGTCTGGAGTTCTTGATGGCCCATTTTCCTAAGCCGCATTTAGGAAAATATTCATTTTGAGGCTGTTGCGCCAATGGTGATCTGCTTAGATCAACTACAGATACCATGCCTACGGTCGATATGATGATGTTCACAAATGTATTGTTCGGTGTGCAATTAACTAGTCTGATTTTTATTTGTTGCTCTGCAATATTTTGTGCGTTACGCCTTTGTTGCGAGAATTCATCGGGGTAAATTTGAGTTCTTTCCACCGTTTCTATCCTGAAATTTGATGCGTTGATCATTCTGGGGGCATTATGACCGATAAAGTGCAGAGCAACGCCAAGGTTGCGCTGATTACCGGTGTTACGGGCCAGGACGGCTCTTATCTTGCTGAGTTTCTTTTGGCTAAAGGGTATCAGGTTCACGGCATCAAGCGTCGTGCATCCTCTTTCAATACTGCCCGCGTCGATCACATATACGAAGATCCGCATATCAAAGATCAGCGTTTCAAACTTCACTATGGCGATCTGTCTGATACATCGAATCTGACCCGCATCATTCGTGATATAGAGCCGGATGAGGTCTATAACCTCGGCGCGCAGTCGCACGTTGCAGTAAGTTTCGAGGCGCCCGAATATACCGCCGACGTTGATGCAATTGGCACCTTGCGTCTTCTTGAGGCTATCCGCTTCCTCGGCCTTGAGAAGAAGGCTCGCTTCTATCAGGCCTCGACATCTGAACTGTATGGCCTCGTCCAAGAGATCCCGCAGCGCGAGACGACGCCCTTTTATCCGCGATCGCCTTATGCGGTCGCCAAGCTCTATGCCTACTGGATCACGGTAAATTATCGTGAAGCCTACGGGATGTATGCCTGCAACGGCATTCTCTTCAATCACGAATCGCCGCGCCGAGGAGAAACATTCGTCACCCGCAAAATCACTCGCGGCCTGTCAAATATTGCGATGGGGCTGGAAACGTGCCTCTTCATGGGCAACATCGATAGCTTACGCGACTGGGGCCATGCGAAGGACTATGTCCGTATGCAGTGGATGATGTTGCAACAGAATGCTCCCGAAGACTTTGTCATCTCGACAGGGCTGCAGTACTCCGTCCGTGAGTTCATTCAGTGGACTGCCAGTGAACTCGGTCTGACACTCGAGTTTTCGGGGCAGGGCGTCGACGAGGTGGCGACCGTTGCTGACATCAAGGGGGATCTTGCACCTGCGCTCAAGGTCGGCGATGTGGTGCTGCGCATCGATCCTCGCTACTTCCGCCCCGCCGAAGTCGACACGCTTCTTGGCAGTTCGGAAAAGGCGAAAGAAAAGCTTGGTTGGGTGCCTGAAATAACCGCTCGGGAAATGTGCGCCGAAATGGTCGTCGAAGACCACAAGGCAGCTCGGCGACATGCACTCCTAAAAGAACACGGGCTAGATCTGCCCGTTAGTTTGGAGGGATGAACATGGCGGCCTACGATCTTAAGGGCAAGAAAGTCTATGTTGCAGGTCACCGCGGTATGGTCGGATCCGCAATTGTCCGCCGCCTTGCCGCCGAAGCCTGCACAGTTTTGACTGCAACCCGTGCTGAGCTGGATTTAACCCGACAAGAGCAGGTGGAGGCGTGGATGGAGAGGAACCGTCCCGACGCCGTCTTCCTCGCCGCCGCCAAGGTCGGAGGTATTTTTGCCAACGATACCTATCCAGCGGATTTTCTTTACGAAAATATGGTGCTCGAGGCGAACATCATTCATGCCGCCCATAAGGTCGATGTAGAAAAGCTTCTATTCCTGGGTTCGTCTTGCATTTACCCTAAATTCGCGGACCAGCCGATCGTGGAAGAATCTCTTCTGACCGGCGAACTTGAGCCGACCAACGAATGGTATGCTATCGCCAAGATCGCTGGCATCAAGCTCTGCCAAGCTTATCGCAAGCAACATGGTAATGATTTCATTTCGGCCATGCCAACCAATCTCTACGGGCCAGGTGACAATTTTGACTTGAAATCAAGCCATGTCATGCCGGCTTTAATTCGTAAGGCACATGACGCGAAAATGTCTGGTGCAGAGAGCGTCACAGTCTGGGGGACAGGCACGCCACGCCGTGAGTTCCTGCATGTCGATGATTGCGCTGAGGCCTGTGTCCACTTGATGAAAGTCTATTCCGACTTCTCGCACGTCAATGTCGGCTCGGGCTCAGATGTGACCATCCTTGAACTGACCGAGATGGTATGCCGCGCCGTCGGCTTTGCCGGCAAGATCGTTCACGATCTTTCAAAACCGGACGGTACGCCAAGAAAGTTGATGAGCGGGGCAAAGTTGCAGGGCCTCGGCTGGACGCCGAAAATAGCCCTCGAGGATGGTATCGCAGCAACTTACCAGGCCTTTGTTGATGGCAACTTCGCCGAGCGCCAACACGTGAGTGCTGCCTGATGAGCAACGCGGTCGCCGGATCACTTACAACAAGCGTGATTTCGAAGGACGGGAAAACGCGACGGAATGATCGTAAGATAGTTGTCTACGGTATGAATTATGCCCCGGAAATAGCCGGTGTCGGTAAATATACGGGCGAAATTGGTGCCCACCTTGCCGCTGAAGGCTGTGATGTAACGGTCGTTACAACGCCACCTCATTATCCGGGCTGGGAGGTTCGCGATGGCTACCGAAACCGGTTCTCGGTTGAGTTGTCAGATGGCGTGAAAATTTTTCGTGTGCCGCTGCTGCTGCGTAGCCGTATGCGTGGAATTTGGAGGCTGCTCGCGCCTTTGAGTTTTGCGCTGACGTCGGCGCCTCTCATCTTTGGGCTTATCTTACATCGACGGCCCAACACGGTGCTCAGCGTTGAGCCAACTCTGTTCGCGGCACCGGTTGCGCTACTTGCAGCTAAACTCGTCGGCGCGACAACGGTGCTTCATGTTCAGGATCTGGAAGTCGACGCCGCTTTTGCTGTCGGACATCTGGGTTCTAAAACATGGCTCAAGCGGCTTGGCGCTCTTTTCGAGCGCTTCACCATGAAGCGGTTTGATAAAATAGTCACGATATCAAATCGCATGGCTGAAAGGATCGTTGAAAAAGGCGTTCCAGAAGAAAGGGTTTGCATCGTTCGCAACTGGGTGGATCTCACGCATATCTACCCCTTGGAGACGACAAGTACCTACAGGCAGGAGCTTGGCTTCTCAGAGAACGACTTTGTCGTCCTTTACTCCGGAAATATCGGTGCAAAGCAAGGCTTGAATGTACTGCTCGATGCTGCCGTCCGCTTGAAGAGCGAGCGTAGTATCCATTTCGTCATTGCCGGGGAGGGGCCGTCGAAAGCAGAATTGCAAGCGCAATACGGCCACCTAGAGCGCGTGCACTTTCTGCCCTTCCAGCCATATGCTCGATTCAACGAGTTTCTCAACATGCCGGATCTTCATGCGCTGCCGCAAGACCGGGGAGCCGCAGATCTGGTTTTGCCCTCCAAACTTGGTGGCATGCTCGCAAGCGGCAAACGCATTGTGGTGACCGCAGATAAGGGGACGGAGTTGGCAGATTTCGTTGAAGACGCTGCAATTATCGCGCCACCAGGTGATGTTGAGGCTCTTGCTGACGTGATCCGTATTGCGGCATCCGAAATCGCAACTGGGCCGATGCCTGCACAGATGGAGCGCGTTCGTGTTCTATCAAGAGACGACGGACTTTCGCGCCTCTCAGATACGTTGCTAATGCCGCGGAGCGAGTTGGCGTGAGTACAAGTCGGCGCGTTATATCGGGAACAATTGCTAACTCCGCAGGCATTGGGCTGAATGCTCTACTGCAGATCGTTTCCATTCCTGTACTGGTATCGTCTTGGGGGGAGCAACGATTTGGGGTGTGGATGATGCTGACCACTATACCAACCTATTTCGCGCTGACTGATTTGGGTTTCGTGCAGGCCGCCACAAGTGAGATGACGATGCAGGTCGCGAGCGGTCAGCGTGACAAGGCTCTTTCGACCTTTCAGAGTTCGTCCGTCCTCATCTTCGTTATGTCCCTTACACTCGCTGCGGCAATTTTGTTTGCTCTGGTAGTAATGGGTAATAACGTAGACGCTTTTACCCAACATGACATAAGCTTGGGTTTGATTACTGTCTTATGTACTTTTGCAGCCCTTTCGCTTGTTTCCCGCATGACGTTGGCGGCGTTGCGCGCAACTGGTAGTTATGCAATCGGCTCGATCGCATTCGATACGATGACTACGGTGGAGGGGTTTGCTGGCCTTTTGGTTGCTTATTTAGGCGGAGATTTTTTGCAGGTCGCGCTCTGTTTGATGGTCTTTAGGTCGATAAACCTATTTTCTATGTACTGCATGCTACGCATCCTTACTCCATGGCTGCATTACGGGCTCGGTTATGCTTCACTGAAAGAAGCAAAACGTTTGTTAAAGCCGGCATTGGCGGCCATGACTATACCTCTCGCTTTAGCAATAAACCTGCAGGGAGTTGTGCTAATCGTTGGCGCCGTGCTTTCTCCGGCAGCAGTCGCGGTTTTTACTCCAGTTCGAACCTGCAGTCGGTTGATGATACAGTTGGTCGGAGTAGTGAACCGAGCTACGATGCCTGAATTAGCGACTGCTTTCGCGCGGAGAAGCCGTGCGCAGCTCGTAAACCTCCTGAAAATTAATGCGGCTGCAATTGCCTGCCTGATAGTTCCCAGTTGCGTCATTCTGGGAGTCGGAGGCAAGGAACTCGTGATGCTTTGGAGTCTCGGTCATATTTCCGCTGACCGGAGCTTCGTTGCCCTAGTTGCCCTGTCTACGGCAATTCATGCGGTTTGGTACTTCGCGTCAAACGTGCTTTTGGCAACAAACTTGCATGTATCATTCGCGAAATACAGCTTGGGAGCCTCCGTTGCCACTCTTGTGATGGTGTTTGGTCTTTCTCAAGTCATGGGCTTAACCGGTACCGGCCTAGCACTTGTTTGTGGGGAACTCATAAGCTTAATCGCGATTGTCTATGTATTCTCCCGGTCTATCTCCATCCTATTGGGTACACATAGCGAAATTAATATGTAATTTATGTAGTACTGTGGGGGCACAGTATGGAAAACAGCCGTTACGGGTGAACAATGGCGAATGTCAGTGTTATTTATCATCATTACCCTCACTACCGTCGACCGGTAGTGACCGAGTTATACCATAGTGGGCAACACTCTTATAAATTTTGGGGCTCGCACGATGTAGTAAACGGTATCGAGGTATTTCCAGGTGACGACACGGTTATTATCAATCCGCTATCGTTCAAGACAAAAGGGAAAAGGTGGATCCTCACTGGGTATTGGCCCGCGATCCTAGACCGTTCGGTCGACGTAGTTATCATCCTCGGCAATCCGAATATGCTCGCCACCTGGAAAATGGCATTGATGGCCAGAATGACGGGAAGAAAAGTGCTGTTTTGGGCGCATGGCTGGTTGAAACGTGAGCCGTTCGTCAAGCGGATGATGCGTAATATATACTTCAGAATGGCGAACAAAATTCTGGTATACGGCGTGCGTGCTAAGGAGATAGGTGCTGAAAGTGGCTATCCATGTGAGCGAATTTCAGTAATATACAATAGTTTGGATTTCGACAAAAGTCAGAAAATTCTTGCTCGGATATGCAACTCAAAAACATTTACTAATGCGCCTCAGCGATTGTTTCTATTACCAAGCTTGCCGTTGGTCATATGCACTGCCCGCATTACTAGTGCCTGCAGATTTGATTTACTGTTTGAGGCCGCGCGTATGCTGAGTCAGAAAGGTAAGCCGGTCAACATTTTGTTGGTGGGTGATGGGCCTGAACGTCTTGGGCTTGAAGATATGGCGAAGCAATTGAAAATTAACGTATATTTCTTCGGAGCATGCTACGATGAAGACGTACTTGCAGAGCTTATTCATGGTGCCGACCTGACCGTCTCCCCGGGAAAGGTCGGTCTAACGGCGATACATAGTCTATCGTATGGAACGCCAGTAATTACGCATGACAATTTGGATGAGCAAATGCCGGAGGTCGAAGCAATTATTCCCGGGGTGAGTGGAGAGCTTTTCAGATACGGCGACGCAGCAGACTTGGCGAACTCGATCAATAGTTGGCTGGCCACCGATCATGACCGTAAAGTCGTGCGCGAGGAATGCATAAAAATCGTTGCTTCGACCTGGAATCCAGCCATGCAGAGAAAGCTCATTGATCAAGCCGTAAGTGAGGTTTTGGGAGAAAGGGTTCAATGAACCGGCGAGGTGACATGCCGTCCGTGCCCAAACCAATGAAAGCTCGCGACACCGTAATTGAACGGTGCCGGATAGCAATCGATTCAGCTCCTAAAAGGAAGATAAGGAGAGCGCTGAATTTAATTGTGAAATGTCGCAACAGCGTTTCAGAAGTTGGTGAGGGATTTCAGATTGGTTTGTCGGTTAGAGTGCCCGCCGGAAGTCGGTTGGGGCGTTTTGGTTACATTGGTAGGGGCTTTTATTCGGCGAGTCCGATTTGCGTCGGCGACCTGTGCATGATTTCTACCAATGTCACGATAGTCGCAAATGATCACAATCCCAGCGATGCAGAGCAACCGATGCGTCTTGCGTTTACGTGGGGCCATCGGGTGACGGTGTTTGAAACTGACGTGTGGGTAGGGCATGGAGCGATCTTAAGATCTGGAATAACGTTGGGACGTGGCTGTGTCGTCGCTGCCGGGAGTGTCGTGACAAAGGATGTGGAGCCTTTCGCAATTGTCGGTGGCAATCCGGCGAAGGTCATTAGGTACCGTTTTGCGGAGGATCGCCGAATGCAGCATGATAGATTCGTAAATGGCTAGGTTGGCGGCGCTTATTGATTGTTCAGGAATTAGTCGGTATCCCCAGTCAAGTAGCTGATTTAGCACGTGAATTTGTTCTCGGCTCTTACTCTTGAGGCGATTTTGAAGAAGCCGAGAGAAAGTTCATTGAGCCGCGAATCAACGCGGTTGCCTCGCCCGAGCAGAGCCAGGCATTGCCCTAATCGATCTGGTCCGGCACAAGGTGTGTGTTTGTCGCTCTACATCTAATGACTGGCCCGCGTTTTTCTAAGCCAAAGATGAATGCAATCCCGCGCTGCCATAATCCGCCGACAGTCTCAGAAGAGATGATTGTCAGGTTACGGATGAATTTTCCGTCTGGCAAACGGGGCGAGCACAACGCTCCAAGTCGTCAGATAATACGAGTAGAAAAGTAATGATTGAAAGAAAAACAAGAAGAGAGTTGATTAATTGCGTCGATGCTGCCTTTGTGGGGTAAGATGTCGCGAATTTATCAAGGGTGTTTTGTGAAATGAGCCTTCTTGACGCTAAATTAAGTAACCCCCGTGAAGGTGGTCCAAGTTTTTCATTGCGGCATAGGATTGTTAGGTTTGTTTGGGCTCTCATCTGGGGCGCTTTTGGCAACTGGACGCCGGTCTATCTATATGCCTGGCGGCGCTTTTTGCTTAGGGTGTTTGGCGCCAGGATACATAAGACGGCAAAGGTCTATCCGGGTGTCCGGGTTTGGTACCCCGCGAACCTTACTATGAACGAATATTCCTGCTTGGCGTCAGGTGTAAATTGCTACTGCATGGATCAGATCGAAATCGGCTCTTATGCTCTGGTTTCCCAAGGTGCCCACTTATGCGGCGGCACACATGATATTGACGATCCGCACTTTCAACTCGTAGCCAAACCCATTGTAATCGGTCGCAATGCATGGATTGCCGCAGAAGCTTTCGTCGGGCCCGGAGTGACGGTGGGAGAGGGCGCAGTCATCGGCGCTCGGGCGGTTGCATTTAGGCCTGTCGAACCTTTCGCCGTTTACGCGGGGAACCCGGCAAAACTGAACCGTATGCGGAAAATCAATGGAGTAATTGCTTGAGTAGCGTTGCCGTCCTTATCCTGACCCATAATGAAGAAAAGCACATCGGGCGGGCTCTTCGAGCTGTCGCTCCGTTTGCGTCTGAAGTCTTCGTGGTCGATGCTTTCTCCTCTGATAAGACGGTAGATATAGCCAGCGCGCACGGTGCAAACGTATTGTCGAACCCATGGACGAACTATTCTAAGCAATTCCAGTGGGGACTAGATAATGCTCCGATAAAAGCCGATTGGGTTATGCGGCTTGACGCCGACGAAGTGATCGAACCTGAGTTGGCGGAAGAGATTGCGACGAAACTTCCGAAGCTTGGCCAAGACGTAGCTGGCGTCAATTTAAAGCGGAAGCACATCTTCTTGGGACGATGGATTCGACATGGGGGCCGCTATCCGTTGATATTGACGCGCATTTGGCGCAGAGGTCAAGGCCGCATCGAAGATCGGTGGATGGACGAGCATATCATGATTTGGGGGGGGCGCACTGTGCTTTTCGATGCGCCGTTTTCTGATAACAATCTGAATGACATAGGTTTTTTCACTGAAAAACACAACAAATATGCAACCCGAGAGGCAGTCGATGTTTTGAACCAGCGTTATGGGCTGTTTTTGCAAGACGTTGTATTGAAAACGGAAGCATCGTCGTTTCAGGCCTCTGCAAAGCGCTTTTTAAAGGAGCGCGTCTATAACCGAGTGCCATTCCCAATCTCGACGCTGTGCTATTTTCTCTATCGCTATATCTTTCAGCTCGGGTTCCTTGATCGTCGTGAAGGGCTGATCTATCATTTTTTACAAGGATATTGGTATCGCTTTCTAGTCGGTGTCAAAGTACTGGAATTGGACAGGGCGATAAGGCAGTTTCCCACTGCGGAAGAGAAGTGCATTGAGCTGGCAAGACTTACTAAACTTGATATCGTGAGTGATTAACTATTCCGTTTAAAATTGAATTTTTGAGGGGTAAATTTTCCCCCTGGATCATGTGAATAGTAATTAATCCCGAATATATATGTGTACGTTGTTTTATAGGTGTGAATGGTGATTAACTGTCGTCGAAAATATAGTGCTGAGTACCGATTCATGAATGTGTAAAATAAACGAAAGGAGTTTTTGACATCTATATAAAGTCTATCTGATTTTATTTTATGCGTGTGGTGAAATAGTTATTTTTTTGCTTGATAATTTGGCGCCAGGCCGTGATCGTTGAGGTGCGGGTCACGGGTGAGAAGCGCGATCTAGAGGCCGGTCTTGGACGCAGGCGGGAGGTGGCTGATGACGATCTGTTTAGGGATTGCTCTATGAGTATGGTTGATATTTGGGGGCGGATTAGGGAACGAAAGTCTATGGGCCGCGAACGAGTATTCGGGTTTTCTCGTTCGGAGTTTTTTTCTCTGATTTTCATAGTGTCGACTAGCAATGCTATGCTTTACTCCATCGTCAGTGCGGTTGAGCGTTCGTTTATTTTCGCGGTGCTTAATACATTCGGGGTCAGTGCGATCGTCTGGTGCGGTCTATGGATGGGCACAAGTTTCGCGCTCAAAATTGAATCGGGCGTGATATCCCGAGTAGATAAAGCCGTTGGCGGAATAGTTTTGGCGGCGTGTTTCTTGCCGCTTGGGCCCACAACATGGGCACTCGTGTCGTTTCTTTCATTATATTTGATCCAAACATCAAGAAATCCATCTGGTGCGCAGGCACGAGCGGGTTGGGTGTTCTTGGCGCTCTCAGTGCCGATGTTTTGGAGTAAACGCTTGTTCAGTTTCTTTTCGGAGTTTTTTCTTTCAATTGACGCGAGGCTGGTTTCAAGCATTACAATGACCGAAAGAACAGGAAACTTAGTGGCGATGCCAGACGGGCACGGGTATTTGCAAATCGCCGCTCCGTGCTCATCTATGGCGAATGTATCGCTTGCCGTTCTCTGCTGGGTCCTATTTACGCAAGCTTTTAATCTGCCGTGGCGTCCTGCTAATGTATTATGGTGTGCCGTCGGATGTTTAGCTGTGGTTATTATTAACGTGTCGCGTATTACGTTGATTGGATTTTTTCC
Organism: Neorhizobium sp. NCHU2750; assembly: GCF_003597675.1. Classification (NCBI taxonomy): domain Bacteria; kingdom Pseudomonadati; phylum Pseudomonadota; class Alphaproteobacteria; order Hyphomicrobiales; family Rhizobiaceae; genus Neorhizobium; species Neorhizobium sp. NCHU2750. The sequence continues at coordinate 1,217,680 of NZ_CP030827.1, forward strand.
GGAATATTACGATGTGCTGCATGGTCCAGTCGGAATAACTGTCGCGTCGTGGATATATATTTTATCGATGATGTCTGTTTGTTATGTGAGAGTGCGTATCGATGCAGCGCTATCGCTTTAACATTGTGCTGCCATGCATTCTTGCCGTCTCCTTATCTATTAAGTTGTCGCTGGGGGGGACGATTGTAGATCCTTCCTTTGCGGAAGTCGTCGTTGCTGCCGAAACCCGTGTAGTTAACCATGCAGTGCAAAGTGCTGGTGTGACCACCTTTGCGGGTAGAACGGCTCTGTTGCTGGCGACGGCTGACTGCATGATGTATCTGGTCCCGGTTGGCCTTGAGGGGTGGCATCAGCAGACGCTACGAAAGTCGATGAGTGAAGGGCAAACGCTCTGGTTCTTTTTTAATGGAGCCTTGTATTATAATGTGCAACCTCGGTGGCTACCTATGATAACGGTATACACCGCGAAGAGCCTTCGATATATCGGCTTTTCGACAGTCTACCATCCTATGTATGCCATTGTAGCATCTCCGGAGTGTGACGTTGCACGGATCAACTGGTCGTTCTTGCCGGCGCTTCATTTCAAGACTGCGATTTGGGAAAATTGAGTGACCTGAGCCCCTGAACTTCCTCCAGATTTTGGTAGAGTCCGTCGCATCAAGGAGACGGACGGAATGAAGCATTCACGGTTCACGGACGAGCAGATCATCGGGATATTGAAAGAGCAGGAAAGCGGCATGCGGACGGCCGATGTCTGCCGCAAGCACGGGATATCCGAGGCGACCTTCTACAAATACAAGGCGAAGTTCGGCGGCATGGAGTTATCCGATGCTCGCAAGCTGAAGGCTTTGGAAGACGAGAACGCCAAGCTGAAGAAGCTGCTGGCCGAGACCATGCTGGACAACGCCATTCTGAAAGATGTCGCTTCAAAAAAGTGGTGACGCCCGATGTGAAGCGAGACGCTGTGGCTCATGTTTGCAAACGACACGGGGTGAGCCAGCGTCGGGCGTGTAAGGTTTTGTCCGTTGATCGGTCGAGTGTGCGCTATCGTAGCATTCGACCGGATGACGCTGATATCCGTGAGGCGATGAGGCTGGTGGCGTCCGAGCGCCGTCGTTTCGGTTATCGCCGCATTCACGTCATGCTGGGTCGGCAGGGCATCATCATGAACCTGAAGAAACTGCGGCGTCTCTATCGCGAAGAGAAGCTGACCGTGCGCAAACGTGGTGGACGCAAACGGGCTTTGGGGACGAGACGCCCCCTGGCGCTGCCCTCGCGTGCCAACGAACGCTGGAGCTTGGATTTCGTCAGCGACGCCTTCACAGATGGTCGTCGCTTTCGGGTTCTGGCCGTCGTCGACGACTTCACCCGCGAATGCCTGGCGCTGGTCGCCGACACATCGCTCTCAGGCCGGCGGCTTGCGCGGGAACTCGATGTTGTCATTGCCCGACGAGGCAAGCCGCCGCGAACGATTGTCTCCGACAATGGCACGGAGATGACCAGCATGGCCGTTCTGGAATGGTGCCAAAGCACTCGTGTCGAATGGCATTATATCGCACCGGGCAAGCCGATGCAGAATGGCTTCGTAGAAAGCTTCAACGGGAGCTTTCGTGACGAATGCCTCAACGAAACACTGTTCTCGTCTCTGACACAGGCGAGGAGCGAAATCGCAGCATGGAAGGAGGACTACAATCGGAACAGACCGCATTCTTCACTGGGCAACATCACACCCAGCGAATTCGCAATGAAAATGGCTATGGAAAAACAGGCCGCATAAGGCCAGATTTAAAACCCAAGACTCTCCCGAAAATTGGAGGGACGATGGGTCTCAGGTCATGAGCTAAGAGGCTTTCACTCTACTTCAAGCGGCAAGCTGCCCCATTTCATCGTCGGAGCCTCAGCGACGCAAACCCATATCACCCTCTTGTCATCACTTTTTGGGACGAGCAGGATCTGGCCGATCCGCCAAAGGCCATCGCTTCCACTCTCTGCCGGCAACTTATTGGCAATCTGGCTGTCACCACGCTTTTGATAACTGATGGAGCCAATAGTAATATTATTGACCGATAGAAAACCTAATGCATAATCGGAAAGGTTAAGCTCTACTTCTCCTTCTCCTTCTCCTTCTAGGTAAATTTTATCGCAGTATCCCACATTTGATAAGACAGAACGAGAACGATCAATTCGCACATTTGTGGGGCTCGCGAGCAGGGTCTGCAAGTTCTTCAGAGCGGCACCCAGGTCGTCTGAATTACTGCCCGGATCAGGTCCCATAGGAAGATCAATTGACGCTACATCAACTGCTCGCGCAGACGTCCCTTCGGCGGCCAAAACGGTTGTACTGGTGCAAGCGTCGGCCGCAATGTGGTCGAATATACTCGGATTTCCCACGCAATCCAAAAAGCGAACGACCGTTGCGGGAAATTGATCTCCACCGTTGTCTGGGCGACCTTTAATGAAGTGGTTATTTGAAAAGCGATGACCGCCACTTTTAGAAATGACAATATGGCTCGAAACTCCGGGGTCCTTCAAGAGCCGAGAATTCCTCCAGAAGATGTTGTCTGATATAACTTGCCCGTCCGAGGCCTCGATCAGGGCTATAGCGGCTTTCCCGCACGCGTCGAAGATGTTGCCAACAAAGCTGTTGACACGACAATTCTTTCCGAGAAGAACATATGGTTCCATTCCCCACTCAACTCGGTTGAGTGACATTATGTTAAGGCCACCGCCCGGATCGACACGTAGCACATTCTTTTTCATCGAAACGAATGTGTTGCCGATAATTTTCATGTCTACCACAATGCCTGCGAAGCCGTAATTACAACCCATTATGGTGTTTTGTTCGAACTGCCAAGCGCCAAAACCTCTGACGGTGTCGCTGGCTATCGCTTCCATGTTTTGTAAAAAACATCCCCGCATATGCACATGGGATGCAACCTTGCCCTTGGGGAATACTGTGTCGTTTGGGGCGAATTTTTCGGCCCTTCTAATAATGATGTTTTCAATTCGGCAACGCTGCCCCTCGGAAAAAGTCGCGCCGTGGCGACCAGTAACATACTGAAAAGTTGCAAATGACTTCGGCCATGGCACGTTGTCATCTTGCCATGTCTCCCAATAATTTGGGTATATGCTGGAAATATTACCTTGAATGACAGCTCCATTGTGAAGTTCGAACGGTCTTGTTTGTTTGACAATACCTGTGACTTGAATAGGCAATCCTAAGGTTTTCGCAGTCCGCAATGCTTCCTCAAACTCAGCCTGGTGGTCTCCTTTCGAAGGGTCGGCATTAAACGAGACGGCGTTAAAAAGCGCACTCTGAGCTAAAGCCCTTCCTGGGGCGGAAGCTATAGTCGCTAAGCAAAAATAACGTCGATTTAACATGTGAAATCCCGTCGAATATAAGTGTATGTCAATGGAGGTCTTGATTTCACTATTGGGTGCCGCATCGCCGGATGGATCGCGGTAGCGTTGGGTGGCTGTTTCTTTTTTTGTCCCCGGGCAGAAATAAGGACTACCGTAAGTCCGAAGACGACTACGCCACTGCTCAGCGCTGACACGGAAAGCCCATTAGCGGCACAAATCGCCACGAATCCGCAACTTACTCGGGCGCTATCCGAAGCGCTCCTAAATAATGAGTACAGTATAAAGATAGTCACGATAAGGCCCAAGATGCCATGGTCAAAGACAACCCGCAAAAAGAAGGAATGCAGTATCACTGAGTAACATGTCAGGGAGTTTTCGTCCGAAAATAACGGCGCATAGGACACCAAATCAGCGCATGCCCTTATGGACAATGGCGTAACAGGTGTTGTTCCAAAAAGATACTGCCAAAGCGTCCAGTCGCTTGTTTCGTAGAGGAATATGTGAAGGAAGTTGAGCCGGTCGATCGCGGTTAGATCATTATCTCCACTTCTGCTGGAGAATAGATAGTAGATCAATGAAACTCCAACAACTGCAGCGCCCGCCATGGTGACAATATCTTTGGGGCGTCTTGGGCGGAACGAGAAGGCGATCGCCAGTACTGCGGCTCCAAGGGCTGATCTTGATCCCGATATAAGGCACAGTAAAAGGAGGAGGATTGCCCAGATAGCTGGGGGCTTTGGGCGATAGGAGAATGCGCCGAAGTACAGAATAACCACCGAAGCAAGCTCGAAGTTATTTTCCACAAAAAATGCAGGGCGCGGAACGCCAAGTGCTCTGTAGATGGAGTAATTGATAAGAAATACAAGTATTGACGCCTTCGCAATATTTTCGATCTGCGTTCGAGTTAAGGTGATTTTGCATGATGCCACGGACATAATTACTAAGTAAATCATGCTCTTGAATGCATATATATAGTCTGAGAATCCCACTGAATTTATCGATGATACTGCGAAGCCATAAATGCAATATATCAAAATTAATAATATTACAGGATTTGATAGTCTTTCTCGGGCTCCGTTTGCTAAAATAAGGCGATGGAGAAATATAATTAGTACAAGAGCATCAAAAAGCACGCTGGCCTGAAGGTGAGCTAGTTTTATAATCACTGAAGAGCTAGTCAGGAGTATAAAGCAGCCGGTATACCACGCAAAACCGGCCAATCGTCGCGTTTTTTGTTTAGGAACTCGTAAGTTTTTCAACGCACCAATCTCCGGTGTAGTGAGGCATTGATCGTGTGAAGAATAAAAGCCTTTAGTGCTGTGGGTTCTCTATCTCCTAGTCTACCAAAGATAAATAATATATGGTCAATTTTATTGGCTGTCGCGATCTCGATTTGTGTTCGTGATGGGTGTCGGTGTTCGGCTGGGGCTCATGGTGGAAAGATCCGTGGCGCTTATCGGCCGTAGGGGGGGGGGCTGATTTCTGGCCAGTTCGCTCAGTGTGTGGCATCGGGACACTCGCTCCGATTATTTGTGAACGATTCCTCTTTATATCACTGCGCAAGCTGTATTTTTCCGGGCTGCGCCAGCTCGAAATAGAAACAGGGTTAATCTGAGAATTGCGGTAATTTGTACGTAACTTTATCATTAAGTGCTTGTTAATAAATGCCAAAAAAATCGGATATACGCGATTGTGTAGCAGTCGTCGTGGGTGGCGGGATAAGTTATTTGTACGTCATCGTGGTTAAACAATATTTCCACTACTTGAATGGAGTTCGGTGGCATGCGATGTGAAGCTAATTGAACTTTGGGAGTGTTTGGGAATGTATAGGGGTCGTAAGGAAGTCTGTTTTATTGCGATGGCTTTGGCGGGCGTCGTCGTTATGTCGCCTGTGGTTAACGCTCAAACGACTGATGGGGCGGCTGTCGCCTCCGAGGTTCCTGCTGTCACAACACCTCCCGCGCGGGTGGAAGGCGAGACAACCGCAAATTATCTTGCTCGGATTGGTGCTGCAGATCCGGGGAGCGTGTCCGGCGTCATCGAGCAGATGCTTCAGTCATCTCCCACAGAATTCGCCGCGGTAGCGGCTTTTGCGAGTGACCCTGGCACTCAGCCCGCTCTCGCGAGCGAGGCCGTTCGCGGGCTAGCCCAGTCGGCAAAGAACCCTGTTGTGGTTGCCCAGCAGGCGTCCGCGTATGCTCTATCGAACCCTGCAAATGCAGCGTCCATCGTCTCGATTGCCCGGCAGGCCAGTGAATCGACATTTTCGCAGGTTATGGGCGAAGGTTTGGCACTAGCAGCCAATACACGACGGTCCGAGGGGAACACAGGTGCCGCTTCCGGCATTCAGACGCAGGCCACAGCGCCGACGGCTCCCACCGAGTTGACCAAAGCCTTTACGGACAACTTCGTGCAAACCGCGGCGCCTGCGGCTGCCTCAACTGCGGCTGCAGGCGGTGGCAATATCTCGAACGGTACGTCGGGGCCGCTCGGCGGGCCGAGCAACGGCGATACGTCGGTCGCTCAATCTGGTCCGTCTGGTTCAAGTAGCGGTTCGTCGGGCTTCAGCTTTGCCGGTAATGCGAGGACGACTTACGTCACCAATACGACGATCTTGCCAACACCTGGGCCTGAAGCGGGTGCCGGCATAGGAACGCTCGCCATGGGCGGCCTGATTTACTGGTTGCGCCGTCGCAACCGGGGTGATGGCATTCGGTCGCTTCCCCGCTGACGTCTAAGGCAGAGTGAGCGCTGTAAGGGAAGCTCTGCTGAGCTAGGTATGGTAGGCTGAGATATCGACATGTTTGTTCGCCAGTCTCATTTCGATGGCGACCGATCACTATGTTAGCAAATTTGTGCGTCTGTTGGATGCTGACAGGAGTTTCAAGACATGTCTTTTATCCGCAGGATAGCGCTGTCTGCTGCGCTCTTGGGGCTCTGTTGGGGAGCGGTAGATCTGCCGCAAGCCGAAGCCCAGCAAAAGGCGGCTCTCGCCCAACCCAATATAAGCGAAACGGCGTTTCGCACCTGGTTGGCTTCCCTCGAGAAAAGCGGCGCCAAGCTTGGCCCGGTCCAGACGCGCTATGAGGCCTCAACCGATACGCTTGATGCTGAGGGAATATCTCTATCCTGGCCGCAATCCGCAGCCTCGGGCGGTCTTGCAACATCTTTAGAGTTTTCTATCCGACACCTGTCCGTGAAATCCTTCCGTTCCAATAATGGAGGTATTTCGTTCGAGGCGGTAACAGCACAAGACGTGGTCATCGCGCCAGCTGGGGCAGTGCAGGGGCAGGTTCATATTGGCGAGCTGCTCTTGGGGGGAGGTCAGTTACCAAGCCTTGCGGGCTTTGTCGCAGACCCGACAAAACCATTTACCACACAAGTCCGCTTAGTCCGCCTTTTAACAAGCGCAAAGGTTGCCAATGCCTCTGCCAAAAAGCTTGAGCTCCCGAGTGGCGTTCAAATCGCTTCCACTAGCCTCGATGCTTTCGCTGCAGGCAAGGCCAAACTTCTGAAAATAGAAGGTCTGGTGTTTGCGCGGGCACCGTCCGAGGCGTCACCAGGCCAGAGTGGCAAACTTGCCGTGGAGAGTGTGGCGGTCGCCGACATCGACTTTGATCCATATCTGCGCCTATTTGAGCCGAGCGCCTATTTAGACAACGGCTCTGCGCGTCCTTGGGCAAATATGATCGGCTCTATCACTCTCGCCGGGCTGAAAGCCGAAAGCGGTCCATTCTCCACTTCGATCAGGCAAGCAAATGCCGGCCCGGTAAAGGTCAAGCAATTCGATGAAGATCTGAGCGGTATCTTCAATCGCGCGGCCTCCGATCCTCAATACCTATCGGCAAACCCGCTAAATGCCGCAAAGATTGCCTCGGCGATCCGCAATGCATTCGCAATTGATACCGTGTCCACTGAGGATGTCACCATATCCGGGCAAAACCAGAGCGGGGCGATAACGGCGCATCTAGCTCAGGCAGCAATTCAAAACCTGACGGCGGATAGCATCAAGAAAATGACGGCCGGCGATCTTGCGATCAAAGATCCCACTGGCGAGTTCAAGTTGTCGTCTGTTGATCTTGGCGACATCAATCTCGTGCCGGTGACGCCGGATGACGGCAAGACGGCGCGCACCGCAGGTGTGACAACAGCCATTGTGCCGGCAATCGGTTCGATCAAGGCAGACGGCCTTTCACTCAAGTTACAAGACACGGCTGCGAGCCTCGACAGTCTGGATGTCTCGATGGCGTACTTTATCGGCGCAACGCCGACAAATGTTCAGCTGAAGCTCGGGCATCTGAAGTTTGAAACCGCTCAGATCTCCAATCCGCCCCTGAAACAGGCTTTGACAGATTTGGGTTATCCGACTGTCGATCTTTCCGTCAATTTGTCCGGAAATTGGGATGATACATCGGGTTCGGTGCTATTGGATGACCTGACCATCGCCGGCGCGGATATGGGGACGCTATCCTTGTCTGGCGCATTTTCAGGCATTTCCCGTGGTGGCCTGCAAGCGCCGGCAACGGTCCTGCCGACGGAATTGGCGAAGGCGGGTATTAAAAACTTCAGGCTGACTTTCGAAAACGCGTCACTTTTCGACCGTTACGTTGCCAAAGTTGCCCAGGCGAACGGCAGGAGCGTCGACGATATAAAGAAGACTTTGTCGGCCAATATCCCAAATATATTTGCAGGGATTAATCCCGCAGGTTTGCGAAACAAATTCATCTTTGCTGCGATCGGCTTCCTAAACGCACCTCAAATGTTGATCCTTGGGGCCGCGCCGGAAAATACTGTGTCGTTCCAAGAGGTGGCCGCTGCAATGCAGACACCGAGCAACCTTCCCGCTCTCCTCAATATTGATGTGAGCGCGAATAATCGCCGTCAATAAGAAAGTAGATCGCGCATTTTCTGGGATTTAACCACTTTACCGCAATAATCTATGATGCGCTGCGGTATATTTGTGCGATGATACTGCCTTTAATATATCGGGCTATTGAACCTTTGGGGTATTCGATGAACCTGTTGAGCCAATCGCAATTCGATAACCTGAGCGGTGAACCCGAACATAATGCGAGTGTTTTCCAAAGAGCAATTGTCGGCTTTGATCTTCTTGGCGCTCTGCGCAGACAGATCTGGGTCGTCGCTGGATCGCTTGTCGTTGGAGGGCTTTTAGGTCTCGGCTACCTCTTCCAGGCCGTGCCGACCTATTCATCCTCGGCGAGTGTCTTGATTGACGCGAAAAACGTTGGAATGGCGGCCACCACGGCACTGGAGGGATCTCTGGCGTTCGAGGCCGGGGCGGTCGACAGTCAGTTGCAGATCATGCAGTCGGACAAGCTAGCGGCCTCGGTCGCCCAAGCGCTTGGACTGCAAAACAACTACACGTTCCTCTCGCCGCCGCCGTCTTTGCTGGGAAGCATCGTCGATGGGGGGAGAGATGCGATCGGTTCGATATCGCGCCTAGTAAGTGGAGCGCCTCCGCCAACCGATATTCACGATCTTCCGGAACCAATCAGAATTTTGATCGCCAGTACAAAGCTGCAGAATAACCTCAAAGTTGGCAGGGTGGGGCGCACCTATGTGCTGTCTCTGGAATATTCGGATCGTGATCCGAGCCTCGCTCAAGCCATCACCGGGCAATATGTCAACGCTTATCTGGAAGACCAACTCGATTCCAAGTTCGACTCCACGCGTCGCGCAACCAACTGGATGGAAGATCGCATTCGCGACTTGAAGGCGCGATCGTTGGCAGCCGATCAAGCTGTGCAACGCTACCGCGCAGACAATAATCTGGTCGAGGCATCTGGGCGCTTGGTTGATGAGCAATCCTTGACCGATGCTAACACCCAGCTTGCTGCCGCCCGCCTTTCCCTCGACAATGCCAGTGCACGCTATCAGCGTCTGAAGGAAATCGTCGATAAGCAAGACACGTCTGCAGGTCTGACGGAGACGTCAGACAATCCGAACATCGCTCAGCTTCGCTCGAAATATCTTGAGGTCGCCAAACTCTATAGCGATATGAAATCTCGCTATGGTGATACCCACAGTGTCGTCATCCGGGCCCAGAAGGATATGGCGGAATATCAGCGACTTATATTCGAAGAGCTGAAAAATCTGCTGCCAGGCTATCAGAGCGATGTGTCGATTGCCCAAAGCCGGGTTAACAGCATTCAGCAGACGATAACCGATCTTCGCAATCGCTCTGTGTCGAACGATAGCGCGATGGTCAAGCTTCGGGCTCTTGAGCAGGAGTCCGATACGCTGAAAACGCTTTACTCGACATTCTTGCAGAAGTCGCAAGAGATGCAGCAGCAGCAGTCATTCCCCGTAACCGATGCCCGCATCATCAGCGAGCCGTCTTTGCCGATTTTGCCCAGCGCTCCCAACAAAATGATTGTCCTCTTTGGCTTCATCATTATGGGTGGTGCCGTTGGCACCGGCATTGGTGGGCTGCGTGAATGGCGGGATCGCGGTATCCGTACGCCGATACAAGTGCGTGACGAACTGGGCCTCGATTTTCTGGCAAACGTGCCGGCTCTCGGCGAGATTGGCGGAAAGAAGAAAGGCAATATGGCCGCAATGAAAAGACCGGCCGAACCGTCTGGTTCGCCTATCGAAAATTTCCAGAAGATCAATAACGACATCGGTGTTCTGCGAGAGGTTGTCGATCAGCCGCTGTCGCAATTCTCCGAAGCAATCAGAGGTTTGAAGATCAAGATCGATCAGCGGCTCTTGGGTCAAAAGGGCATGGTCGTCGGCTTGGCATCCATGTTCCCCGATGAAGGCAAATCCACCATTGCCAAAAACCTCGCATCATCACTGGCGTTTCAAGGGACGAAAACCCTCCTGATCGATGGCGATCTTCGCAATCCGAGCCTCACGAGAAGCTTGATCGGATCGCCCAAGCGCGGCCTCATCGATCTCATCCATGAGAGAGCCGAGCTGACGGAAGTCATCGCTTTCGAAGAAGCAACCAATCTCGCCTTCCTCGCTGGCGCCACACGCGCCCAGCAAGGAAGCGATATTTTTAGCAATCCGAAAACCCACCTGCTTATTGCCAAGCTGCGCCAGCGTTTCGATGTCATTATTATCGACTTTCCGCCTGTCGCGGCGCTGACGGACGCCTTTGCCGCGGGTAACATGGTCGATGGCTATGTCTTCGTTGCGCAATGGGGAAGCACACCTCGCAAGAGCTTGCAGGAATTCTTCGACAATCATCCGTCCTTCTACGAAAAGACGATTGGTGTGGCTTTGAATAAAGTCGATATGAAACGCCTGGAACGCTACGGATCAGCACTCGGCGCTGCGCAATACGGAAAATACGCCGAGAGATATTTTCCCGGCGCCTGAGTGGCTGATAGGGTGGCATAAAGCGGCGAAGTCATCGGGGCTGGGAATTTGCAGTCGGGATTGTGGGCGCGATGGTGATGATTGAGAATGCGCGGTAAAGTCTCTCGGCGTGTTAGCTGTGCACTTGCTGTTTTGGGCTTCGTCTGGCCGGTCGCCAACGCGAATGAAACCCATCAACTCATTCCCGTCGTTCCACTCGTCTCCCCCCAACAGACAGTTCTGACGCCTGCAACATTAGGGGTCATCGTCAATCTGAATGATCCGGATTCCGTGGCGCTCGGCGACTATTACGTCAAAGCTCGTGGCATCCCTCGGGCCAATATCATCGGGCTCCAACTGCCTCGTGTGAACTTCGTCGCCGGACATCTGTTCAGGCGTGAATTTGCTGTTTTACAAGCGAGCCCCAGATACAGGAGCTTTGGCGGTTTCGCGCTCGCTTTCGACAGGCCCTACAGGGTCGATGCCAATCAGTCGATCACCTCGGCCTTTACCCAAGGGCTCACAGATATCGCCTGGAAAGGTGTCTGTAACATCACGGAAGAAAATCCCGACAGGGGACGCATGGCGGGCGAGCCTCTATTGTTGAAGCCGGCGTTTTTATTGGATGGTGGGGCAGGGCTGCATTCGAGCCTTGATCTTGTCGATCGAGGTTTGTCAGCCGACGTCAGTGAGCCCAATGCAAAAATACTCTTGGCGACAACGTCAGATCCTGCGCGCTCCATCCCCCGAAAAGCATCGATGGAACGTGCAACAAGAGATTTGCCCGATTTCGTCGAATTGCGCGATTTTCCAGATCAACTTGTTATAACCCCGGATCCGGTCATCGGCCTGCAGACGGGCTTGGCCGTCTGGAAAACGTTGGCCAGTTTGCGTTTTTTGCCCGGCGCTTATGTTGACCATCTGACCTCGTCTGGCGGAGCACTCAATGATAATCGGGGGCAAACGACCGCCGCTCAGATCATCGCAGCCGGCGCCACTGCATCCTTCGGCACCGTTCGCGAACCTTGCAATTTCCCACCAAAATTTCCCGACCCTGAGCGGATGGCGAAAAATTACCTCGGCGGCGACACGCTGCTCGAAGCCTATTGGAAGAGTATCGACTGGACGACCGAAGGTCTGTTCCTAGGCGAACCGTTGGCGCGGCCATTTCCGGTATTCGATGCCATTTTGGAGGGAGGCCGCGTCAAGATCCGGATAAACCGCCAGACCCGGCTCTCGCTCGGGGGCGGGAAGTCTTCCCAGAAGTGCAACACTCCAACCTTGGGTGCAGGACATACGGTTAGCCTTTTTTCTGTCGAGACCGGGCATCCTGTATTCATTCGCGATCTATGCGTGTCGCAAGATGGAAAGCCAGGCGACATCGTCGATACGGTTGACGTGATAGACGCAACGGAAAAGCTTATGCTTGGCGTCCTTGTCAGAAAACCAGATACTCAGTGACGTTGATTTAGAAAATAAAGGCGATCAATCGGTCGGCATCAAAATCTCCACGTTGCGCGTGGTCCTTTTGATGCCAAAGTTGTAGACCCAGGGGATGATAATCAGTGCCGCAAAATGGCCGGCCTTTGATTGGAATGCTGGCCGGATTCACGTCGAAATCCGTAGCCACATCGATCGCACTGATGCTTCAGTGTCCAAATGCGGCCGCTGTGGGGCTCCTTTAAACTTATATCGCAGACAGAAGGAGGGCCCTTAGATTGTGCGGGGTTAGGGGCACCGGGTTTGCTGGTGCACAAGGATCTGTCATGGCAAGTGCGATGACATCGTCCAAACGGTCAATGCCGATGCCGAGCGCCTCAAGACGCGTCGGAATAGAAAGCTCCATCTGCATTTGCCGGAGCCAAGCGATCACGCCTTCCCCTGAGCGAACCTGCAAATCGAGGACATAGGCGATCTCTGTTAATCGTTCTTCGGCAACCGACCGATTGAACTCGGTGACATAAGGCAATAGCACGGCGTTGAGCAGTCCGTGGGGCGCGTCATAGACTGCACCTAGGGCATGTGAGATCGCATGGACACCGCCCAATCCTTTCTGAAGTGCCACACAGGCCATGCCCGATGCCACAAGCATGTCGGCCCGTGCCTGTGGATCTGGTCCATTTGAATATGCCTTGGGTAAGGCGCGCTTGATCATGCGCAATGCTTGCATCGCAAGTCCATCAGCCATGGGATGGAAACTGGGCGTGATATAGGTTTCGAGCGCGTGGCAAAGCGCATCCATGCCGGTCGATGCAGTCAGCGCCGCCGGGAGGTCGTAGGTCAGTTCGGGGTCGAGAACGGCAATCTGCGGCATCATGATCGGATGGAAAATGATCAGCTTGCGGCCTTGCCCAGTGTCGGTGATGACGGATGATCGGCCAAGTTCAGACCCAGTTCCCGCTGTCGTCGGAAGAGCGATTACGGGGACCGGATCACGCGGATCGACAAGCTTCCAATTATCGCCGATATCTTCAAAATCCCAGATCGGTCGCCTTTGCCGAGCCATCAGAGCAATGGCTTTTCCAGCATCGAGCGCACTGCCACCGCCAAAAGCGATTACCATGTCATGGCCACCGGCGCTAAACGCGTCGACACCGTCGTCTATCGACTGTCCAGTTGGGTTGGGTTGCACCCGGCTGAACAGGCCAAAACGGATGCCACTTTCTTTTAGGCCGGCCAGGGACCTATGGACGATCGGCAGTTCTGCAAGGCTTCGGTCGGTCACGAAAAGCGGATTTCTGCAATTGAGTTCACGCACCATAGCCGGCAGCTCGCGGCTTCGGCCGAAACCAAAACGGACGCTTGTTGGCCAAGACCAATTGCAGTCGGGAAGGGTGTTGGAGGAGGCGCACATGGCTTGGATGTCTCACAAAACTTCGAGATATCGACGAAGTTCCCACTCGCTGACATGACGAGCAGCCTCGGCCGCCTCAATCTCGCGGGAACGTACGAAATGGTTTATGAACGTATCTCCGAAGAGAGCGCGAGCTGTTGAGCTCGAGCCTAGTCGGCTCGCTGCCGATTGTAGATCGCGCGGAAAAGCGCGGCTGTTGTCTGGTCGTACCAAATAGGCGCTACCGATCTCGGCACGCGGTGGCGCAGCGCCGCTCTCAATCCCCCAAAGCCCCGCGGCAAGCACGAAGGCCATGGTCGTATGCGGATTGGTATCGGCCGAAGATACGCGAAACTCAATCCGCGTGCTTTCCGGATGATCGTTGATCACTCGTACGGCGCAAGTGCGGTTTTGAACGCCCCAGCTTGCCCATGTTGGAGCCCATGCACCAGGCACCATGCGCTTATACGCGTTGACGCTGTGGGCCGGAAGCGCGAGCATCTCGGGTAGTAGGGCCAGGATACCGCCAAGAAAAGCCCGGCCGGTCGCCGAAAGGCCATCCGGATCGTCAGGATCGGCAAACACTGGTGTCCCTGCCATGTCTTTCAAAGAGATATGGAAGTGACCCGATTGCCCGGGCAGGTCCTCCGACAGTTTCGACATGAAGACTGCCGAACGGCCCTCTCGACTGAAAAATGCCTTCGCGAAATTCTTAAACAGTGCTGCGTCATCGGCAGCCTTAACGCCAGGAGTGGCCACGAGCGGCGCCTCGAAACACCCCGGTCCTAATTCGGTATGAAGACTGTCGAACCCCACGCCGAGTGTCTCCATCGTGGTCTTCAATTTCCTGAATAGGTCCTGGTGCACTGCTGCAGACTGAAGCGAATAGGTCCGGTTATTTTTGGCGAAGAAATTGAGCCTGCGAAAAGCGTTTTCGCGCAGCGTATCCGGCGTCTCGTCAAGCACGAAAAATTCGAATTCAAATGCAGCAAGTGCCTGAAACCCCATGCTGCCTGCTTTATCGATCTGGCGCAGCAACTGGTTGCGGGGTGATTTTTCGCCGAACTCTCCGGTGAAATCGGCAATGGCAATAGCAGCGCCTGATCCAAAGGGCCATGAGCGCACGGTATCTGGGAAGATCTGGCAGGGACGGTCTATATAGGTGTCTGACGGGTCCCAGGTCTGTTCGGCCGTGTCCCATCCATGGATGACGTCGCAGAAACTATAACCTGTTTTGAGCAGTTTCTCCGCTTTTGCCGTATCAACGAGTTTATGGCGAAACACGGCGTCGAGGTCGAAGATGCCCAGATGAACCTCTTTTATGGTGGAGGAAAACAAAGCATGTGATTTATTGGACATAAACGGCCACTTTCATTGTTGCTCAGACCGCATCGGATTTAAACGCCGTCCATTCTGGGCGTCGAAAATATGGATAGCGTTCAAGTCGGCTATCACCCTCACTCTCTCTCCCGGCTTTACCTTGGCCCGGAAGCGCAGTAAGATCTGCGCTTCCGCACCGCCGAAATCAACGACCAGCAGCGTTTCAGAGCCAAGCGGCTCTACCAGGACCACCTGAGCGGCAATGCCACTATCGTCGGACGTCAAGCTCAAAGCTTCGGGCCGGATGCCGTAAAGCGCGTCCTCTTTTGGAGTAACACCTGGGGGGACTGGAAGTTTTGCCCCTCCATAGGTTGTGAAGCCTTCTGTCAACAGTCGGCCAGGCAGCAGGTTCATGCTGGGCGAACCAATGAAGCCCGCAACAAAACTCGTCTTCGGCTCGTCAAATAGGTCGAGCGGCGCACCCTGCTGCTCGACGACACCGCCGCGCATCACGACGATCCGGTCGGCCATGGTCATCGCTTCAATCTGATCATGCGTGACGTAGATGACCGTTGCGTTCAAGGTTCTTTGCAGCTTGCGGATCTCGGTGCGCATCTGCACTCGAAGCTGAGCATCGAGATTGGAGAGTGGTTCGTCGAAGAGGAACACTTTGGGATTGCGCACGATGGCACGCCCCATCGCGACGCGCTGGCGTTGACCACCGGATAATTGCCTGGGCTTTCGATCCAGCAGCTCATCAAGCCCCAGGATGTCGGCCGCTCGCATAACCTCTCGCTCAATCTTCGCTAAGGGTTCGCGTCGGAGCTTCATCGAGAAGCCCATGTTTTCGCGCACGGTCATATGCGGGTAAAGCGCATAGTTCTGGAAAACCATAGCTATATCGCGATCCCGTGGTGCAAGATCAGTGACATCCTCGCCATCGATGCGTATTTCGCCACCACTGACACGCTCAAGACCAGCAATTGAACGTAATAACGTCGATTTGCCACAACCCGACGGCCCCACCAGTGCGACGAACTCGCCATCGGCCACATCGACGCAGACGTCTTGCAAAACATCAGTCTGTCCAAAAGACTTACGCAGATGGTTGATCGCAACTGATGCCATCAGCGGGCTCCCTTGTGAGTGAAGCCCGTTGCATTGCAGAGGTCGGGCGTGACGAAGTCGGGAGGAACGAGACGCGGAAGCCGACGCGTGATAGCGCCAGCAACGGTCATGAGTTTTTCTTCTCCACCCCAAGGGGCAACGATCTGCAAGCCTATCGGAAGCCCGCTCTCGTCGAGGCCGCAGGGGATCGAGCATGCCGGCAGGCCACACAGGTTGAACGGGAAAGTAAATGGCGTCCAGTCCGCGCGCCAGCCACGGTCCTGCGGGCCAGGATAATCATGGAAAAGAGGGAAAGCCGCTTGCGGCATGGTCGGCAAAATCAAGACGTCATGCTGTGCAAAAAGCGCCCGAAGCCGCGCCATGAAGTCACCGCGCACTCGATGATAGGCCCTGGCGTAAGCCTGTCCGGTGATCGTGCGGCCGACACGGATCAGCTCTTTAAGACCCCATTCCATCAAGTCTAACCGTTCAGCGGGATAGTCATCCGCCATCATGGCGGTTCCAGCCGAAAGAATGGTGATATAGGCGGCTTCCGCATCAGGTAGATCGAGCGCGGCATCCTTAATTGTCACCCCGTCGGCCGAAAGAAGCCGTGCTCCGTGTCGCACGGCGGCCGCGGTTATAGGATCGACAGGCGCGTCGGAAATGGTTGCGAGTAGGCCAACTCGCATGCCCTTGACCGGCAGGGCGAGTGCCAAGCTCAATCGGCCGCCAAACGGCTGAGCCCCAATATTCGCCGAGCCATCAACCACGGACGGTCCTGTCCGGTCAGCCAAAGCATCCAGCATCAGCGCGGCATCGGCAAGCGAGCGTGCAAGCGGACCGGCCGCAACCAGCGGACCGGTAATCGAGGGCAGGGGATGGGTGATCGTGCCTGCACCCGGTTTAATGCCCACTACGCCGCAAAAGGAGGCTGGAATACGCACCGATCCACCGCCGTCATTGCCCAGATGAAGGGGGCCAAGGCCGGCGGCCGCCGCCGCACCGGCGCCGCAGCTGGAACCGCCGGTGGTCATGGCACCGTTCCACGGATTGTGGGTCGCGCCAGTTAGTGGGCAGTCGCTGACACCCTTATGGCCAAACTCTGTCGTCGTCGTCTTGCCAAGCAGGACTGCGCCTTGCGATATCAGCCGTTCAACGGTGATTGCGTTTGTTTTGGCGATCGCTTTTTGGGGTTCGATCACCTTGGTTCCGCACATCGTCGGCCAGCCCTCGACATCGATCAAGTCCTTGATCGAGACCGGGACACCGTCAAGGATGCCTTTGGGAAGGCCAACGGCCCAACGGGAGGCCGATGCTTCCGCTTCGTTCATCGTGCGAGCTTCATCCAAATAACAAAAGGCATTGAGAGCCGATGCAGTCTCATTGATGCGCGCCAGGCACGCCTTGGCCACGTCGACGGGCGAGAAGTTGCCGCTCTTGAAGCCGTCCAGCATCCGGACGGCACTCATCTGATTTAGATCCATGATCAATCCTGCAATTCGTGCGTTCGCCCGGCCGGCACCTCTTCATGCCGGTCGGACGATGATCGCGTGCTAACGGATGGCGCGGTTGGCGCGGGTTGCGGCAGAGGTGAGCGCGTCTGCCGCAGAGACGCCTCCGGTGACTATTTCATTTGTCGCCGTGGCGAAGGCATCGAAGATCATTGGTGCTTGCGGGTGGAAGAGGATCTCCTTCGAGCGTCCGACATCCGCTGTTGAAAGGCTATTAAGTGCTGCCTTGGCTGCCTGCGGGCCGAATGCCTTACCGAATGCCTCGCTTGACCATGCCGAGGCACGTGTGGTCGCAAGGCCCTTTGCCGATGCCAATAGTGCCGTCGGCTTAGACGTTGCCCAGACCATGAACAGGAAAGCTGCCTTTTTCTTCTCCGACTTGGCATTGATACACGCCTGCCAGCAGGACATGTAGGGCGTCACGGGGTGGCTGCCGTCGGAGACCAGGGACGAATAGCTGACTTTTCCGGCGACACGGCTTTTCGCCGGATTGCCAATCGTGGTCGCAAAATTGGAACTGTCGGATGCGATCGCCGCCGCGCCCTGGGTGAAGTCGTTGAGCACTTCATACCAGTCATAGGTGCCGACACCCAACGGCCCGGCTTCGCGCAGAAGCTGGCCGTAAATGTCGAGAGCTTTGATGCCCTCGGCACTATGAAACGCCACCTTGCCGCTATCGTCGACCATGCGACCGCCATAGGAGAACAGGAAGCCCATCGATGCCGCCGTGGCGCTGGTTGCCGCTTTGGCGCGCATCGCAATGCCGGCCATGCTGGCTGATTTGAGCGCTTTGGCCGTGGCGAGCAGTTCCTCAAACGTCTTCGGGACGCTGGCCTTGGCGCCGCTCATCGCTTCATCGTTGAAGAACATGATCTGCGATTCCGAAGTGATTGGGAACGCATAGCGTTCACCATCCTTCCAAAGCGGAAATCCGCGTGCGGCACCAAGCAGGTCGTCCTCGCCATACCAGGAAGGATCAATGAGATCCTTGTTCGAGTAATAGCTGTTGAGCGGCTCGAGCCATCCAGCACCAATCCCCTGACCATAGGAGAGGTACATGAAAACGTCCGGAACGGAGCTGCCGGCGCCGAGCTTGACCGGAAGGGAGGTCAGAAATTCCGATTCCGACTGGAAGTCGGTGGTGACTTTGATACCCGTCAACTCGGTAAACATTGGGATGAGTGGAAGAATAGCGTCCGACCAGGGATGGGTCGCACCAGCAAGGGTGATCGTCGTGCCCTTTGCTTGCTGCCAATCGACAGAGGCGCTCGAATACGCGGACAAATCGGCCCCTGCAAAGGCCCGGCGTGATGAAATGCTCGGGCTTGCGAGGATCGCCGCACCGCCCAACATGATCTGGCTGAAGCGGCGGCGGTTCATGCTAAAAGAAGGCTTTTCTGCAAACATCACGTTCACCTCTGTTGATATGTTGATCTTGGGCTCTTCGGCCTTCTTCAGTTGTTGTTATTTGACCGCACCCAATGTTAGCCCCTGAACAAGTTGGCGCTGGAAGGCCAATAAGATGACGATGACCGGAATGAGCATCAGCGTCGCGGTGGCTGACAGGCGACCCCACTCAATCTGCTGGTAGCCAATGAACTTGTAGAGGCCGACCGAGATCATCGGGATCTGCCCTCCAAGGATCAGCGAGAACAAAAACTCGTTCCAGGTGAAGAGGAAGACTAGAACACCGACGGCTGCAATTCCGGTACGGCTGAGCGGCAAGATGATCGTCAGGAAGGTGCGGAAATAGCTGGCGCCATCGATATAGGCCGCATCCTCAAGCTCCTTGGGGATTTCCGCGAAGAAACCCCGCATCAGCCAGATCACCAGTGAAAGGTTCAATGCGACGTGAGAAATGACCAGACCTACATGAGTGTTGAGCAGACCAAGGCTCTGAAACATCACGAAAAACGGAATAAGCATGGCGACCGGCGGGGTGAAGCGCGTCGACAGGATCCAAAATCCAATATCGGTGCTGCCGCGAAAGCTGAACCTTGCCAGCACATAGGCTGCTGGCGTGCCGATGACGATGGCCAAGAAAGTGGTTGCCACGGAGACGACAAGCGTTGTCCAGAAATAGCCGAGGATGGCCGGATCGCTGACCACCGAAGCGTAATTCTCAAGTGTCGGGACGAAAGCGAAGATCGGTGGACGCGCCACAACATCTACCGGTTGCTTTAGCGATGTATTGATGAGCCAGTAGAGGGGGAAGAGCGTCCACCCGCAGAATATAAGCAGGATGATTCGGCCTGCCCATGTGCCGATCCCTGCCGGACGTGTCATGGTCATTGTCCGTCTCCCGTAATCGTCAATAGCTTGGTTCGACGCAGTAAGAGTTGGGACATGACGATGATGATGACCATCATCAAAATCGCGATGGCCGCGCCTCGACCAAGCACGGTGAACTCCAGTGCCTCTTTAAAGGCAAAGACATTAAGTGTGGTGGTCGAACGTCCCGGCCCCCCACCCGTCAATACGTAAAAGGCGTCAAATGCCTTCAGTGCGTCGATCGCCCGCAACAGAACGGCGACGACCATGAACGGAAAGAGCATAGGAAGGGTCACGAAGCGAAGCGTCTGCCATTCCGTCGCACCGTCGATCTGGGCCGCCTCGATCGGTTCGGTAGGCAAGGCTGCAAGGCCGCCAGACAGGATAAGAATGATGAACGGCGTCCAGTGCCAAGCGTCGACCACCACCATGGTCAACATGGCAAGGTTTGGTGAACCGAGCCAGTCCTGCGGCGGAAGACCGACCGATTGCATCAGATAATTGACCACACCCAGACTGGGGTTGAGCATCATTCGAAAGGTGAAGATCGCCGCGATCGGCGTGATGGCCAAGGGTAGGATCAGGATCGTCCGCAGCGGCCCCGACCACAAAGAACTCGTGCGGAACAGCAAAAGCGCTACAGTCAGTCCCAGCACCATTTCCAGACAGACCGCGAGTGTGACGAAAACGGCTGAGCGCAACAGCGCCTCGCGAAAGTCACTGGCCGTCAGTAGTTCTATATAGTTTCCGAGCCCGATGAATTTTGTCGGCGGGTTGGACAGCATCATGTCGGTCAAACTCAAAACGACACTGACGGCGAAGGGAACGACTGTGAAAGCCAAAAGCAGCGCCATGGCCGGCATCAGCATCAATGCGATGAACAGATTTGGCGAATAAGTTGATCGCTTGCTGCGGGTGTTCGAGGTCAAGAGCGCTCCCCATGGCTGCTTCCGGGCGGTAAAAGCTCGTCATCGTCGGCCAAGGTTAGGCGTCAGGGACCATCGCAGCTTGACATTTGCGGCCCGCTTGTTGACATTTTCCGCCAATTCGCATGCCCAGAAGGGCTTGCCACAAGAATGGTTGACCTGCGTTCGTCGTCAATTCTATCGCCTTTTCTCGGCGAGGTACGCCCACAACCAAGGGAACAGTTCGCGAGTGGCTCCGGCATTATTGCCAGTCCGCCTCGCTTTGGAATTGGAGTGAGTAAGCCCAATGGTCGCTCATGTCGTCAGTTCTGCTCGCCTGGGGCTAGAGAATTGTCTCAGTGCGCTCGGAGTCGATGCCGACGGGCTGATTAGCCCCCGGGATGGAAGTGGGCTGCCCAGAAATCGGCCGCCCGAAGATCACAAGGTCGGAGATCCAGGGAGAGCAGATCGACAGGCCCAAGAGCGACTTCAAGCATCCCAGCAAACCATGCCTCTCGCCGTTTTCGCAGAGACTTTGGAGAAAGCGGCGCGCGCCACAGAACGCCCTGACTTTGGTCTCTATTTTGCACAGACTTTCGATATGCGGAGCTTCGGGGCGCTTGGACAACTCATGTATCGTGCTCCGACGATCGGCGAAAGCTTGCGTGCCTATGTCGCCTATTATGGTCGCATCCAAAGCAAGACCAATGTCGAATTGCAGGTCTTTGGAGATCTGGCCTCCGTGTCTTATCAAGTTCAGGATTCGTCGATAAAGTACTATCGCCAGGATGCGGAGTTCTCCACGGGCATACTGCTACGCTTTGTGTCTGCCGCATGCGGAACGCAATGGCGGCGTGGTGCTCTCAGATTTGCTCACGGGCCAGGGGCAAGCCATCAACGGCAGCCCCGATGTCGATATCCAACGCCCTTTGCCGTACAACCCGTCTTCAATGCCCAATCAAATTGTGTCGAGTTTCCCGCCGAATTCCTAAACGTTGCTAATCCTTTGGCTGATCGTGATCTTGCCGAAATCCTACAGGCTCATATGGAGCTTCAGCCGGTTGTGGAGATGGGCGCCACAGGATTTGCACAACGTCTCCGTGCGCTTCTCAAAGATGAACTCGTCTGTGGCCACGGAACCTCCATTGAAGATGTAACTCGTCTTCTCGGCTGTTCGATGCGCAGTCTGCAGCGCAATTGCGCCATGCAGGGCCTATCTTTCCGCGACGTCCGAAACGAAGCGGTCATGACCGTCGCGATGGATTGGCTGAAAAACACCGAACAGTCTGTCACCGAGATCGCCTTGCGGCTCGGCTTTAGTGAAACCAGTTCGTTTTCGCGTGCCTTCCGCAATTCTACAGGATTTACCCCGTCGCAGCTGCGCAATGAACCGCCCCGGCTTTGCCGGAGACCCCAACTCGTGAGAAGTAGGGTCTATGACAAGCAAGACGACGAACAAATTTTCTCCTGAAGTCCGCGCCCGGGCCGTTCGAATGGTGGCCGATCATGAAGCCGAACATCCTTCCCGGTGGGCGGCTGTATCTTCCATAGCGGCCAAGATCGGCTGCTCGGCGCATACGCTCAATGAATGGGTGAAGAAGGCCGAGGTCGACAGCGGCAAGCGTGCAGGTTTGCCGAGTGACGTGGCGGAGAAGATGAAGGCTTTGGAGCGGGAGAACCGGGAGCTTCGTCAGGCGAATGAGATTTTACGCAAAGCCTCGGCGTATTTTGCCCAGGCGGAGCTCGACCGCCCACTGAAGCGATGATTTCCTTCATCGATGCACACCGCTCGGTGCTCGGGGTCGAGCCGATTTGCAGGCTGCTGCCGATTGCCCCGTCCACCTACTATGAGGTCGTTGCCAAACGCACGGACGTGGACCGCCTGTCAGCCCGCGAACGGAATGATATTGCCATGAAAGTCGAGATACGCCGGGTGTTCAACGAGAACTTCCAGGTCTATGGCGTGCGCAAAGTCTGGCGGCAGTTGCAGCGAGAGGGTTACGATATTGCCCGCTGCACCGTCGCTCGGCTTATGAGAATGATGGGGCTTCAAGGCGTCATTCGCGGCAAGCCAGTCAAAACAACCATGTCGGACAAGTCTGCCCCGTGTCCGCTAGACCGGGTGAACCGACAGTTCTTCGCTCCCGCGCCGAACATGCTGTGGTTATCCGATTTCACCTATGTCGCGACCTGGCAGGGCTTCGTTTACGTGGCGTTCGTCATTGATGCCTTCGCCCGCCGTATCGTCGGTTGGCGGGCAAGCCGAACGGCCCATGCGGGCTTTGTGCTCGATGCCCTCGACCAGGCGCTTCATGATCGGCGGCCCGTCAAACGTGGCGGGCTGGTTCATCATTCCGACCGCGGCTCGCAATATGTGTCCATTCGTTATTCCGAACGGCTGGCGGAGGCAGGCATCGAGCCGTCGGTCGGAAGCGTTGGTGATAGTTACGACAATGCTCTCGCCGAAACGATCAACGGTCTTTACAAGGCCGAGGTCATCCATCGGCGAGGACCATGGCGCAACTTCGAAGCCGTGGAGTTCGCCACGCTCGAATGGGTCGATTGGTTCAACAACCGCCGCCTTCTGGAGCCCATCGGCAACATACCGCCAGCCGAGGCCGAAGAGCGATACTACGCCATGCTGGACGCACCAGCCATGGCCGCATAACTTAAGCCAAACGGTCTCCGGAAAAGCCGGGGCGGTTCACAATGCTTGGTAGAGCAGCAAACGGGGGCGTCCCATAAAGCCAGGTGCGCGATGTCATCGAGACATCCACTCGCCTTGCTCCTCGCGACTGGCTCTCCTTTCGCTATCTTCGGACCGAAACCAAGTGATGCATCATCGTTAGCGCTTCGGTTGAATGAACGCCCATGGATCGAGCTGTCTTTTCGATAGATTGCCCCAACGATAAATCTCGTACTGGATCCGGCCCGATCAGGGCGCTCGAGCCGAGCCTTCGCGTCAGACGAGGCCGGGTATGCGGCTCGCGACCCCGCAAGCTTACCTATAATATGCTCACCGATATAAAAGTGATCGATTTGATGGTAGGTGTCAGCAGGCACTCAGGGATCGCAGAACTAGATATCTTGGCGACCTCTTCTCCATAGGGGACATCGACGGCATGTCCGCACGCGTTGTCGTTAGCAACGTTGAATCCATCATTCGGTAGGCGTGGGAGACAGCTTTGTGTAGCACTTTATCCCGAAAACGAGCGCCATGATGAATGGCCAAAATCTTGGAAATGGTCGGGCTTAACGGACAAGCGGACCATAATGGTGCGGTTGTCTCATCAAGATCAGATCCTTGCGACGAGCGACATTGGTGGGGTAGGTGGGGTCGGAATTCGACAGATCGATTTCGGCGACGGCGAGAGATCCGTCGCGGACAATCGCCTCCTTTCTAGGAAAGGCAAAGGCGTCCGGACCGAAGATGCCGCTCATACCTTCCATACTATCGGTCTCGCTTCTCGTATTCGCGAAGACGAAATAGCAATTGTTCTCACCGGCTCTCACCCGGTAGTGGTGCCAGTGCAGGGGATCCTCGCCGAATGGTATCGGCTCGGGCTGGCGCACCGCGCTCCCGCCATGTGCGGAATAAAAGCCGCCGCCAATGTTCGACGGGCAGCAGATGAGGTCGCAGCCTCTCAGCGCAAGAACACGGGCCGCCTCGGGAAAGGCAGCATCATGGCCGCAGATGATGCCCACCCTGCCAAATGGTAGATCGAGTATGCAAAAGTCGTCGCCGGGCGTTGCCCAGCTTTGCTCAGCCATGGTCAGGTGCATCTGGCGATAGATGGTTCGCGGCCTGTCCGGGCTGTTGATGACCACGCTCATGTGTCGCTGCCCATCAGCCTCTTCGGCAAAGCCGGCCACGATCGATATTTCCAGCCGCTTCGATAGCGCGTCGAGTGTCTGAAAGGCAAAGTGGTTCGCGGAAATAGCGGTCGCGACTGGGGCACTCAGCCCGGTCAGAGCAAGCGAGGGAAAGACCACAAGTTCTGCGCCCCGCGCCTTTGCCTCTTCGCCAAGCTTCAACAGCGTTTGCAGATTTTCGTCAATGTCGTCCGATGGTGCCGTCTCGCACACGGCGATGCGTGCGACCCGTCCTTCGGGAATCGGTTGATGGTCGTAGAGCGTGAAGAAATCCCGCGGATTCCAGCTGAATGTGTTGGTCATCAGCTCTGCGTAGAGTTCGGGCCGGCGCTGGCTCAGCAGCGGCTCGCCGGAGGCCTGCCTGAGGCGGGCCCTTGCCGGATCGATCGTCCCGTAGACAATCCCGTCGCCATCGTCGATCACCGCCAGAATTTCGGCACCGGGCGCGATGATGCAGCTGCCTCCGGAGAATTGGACGCCGCGTTCCAGTCCCCACCGATTACTCTCGATCAGATAGCAGCCATTCTCATAGGCGCGGCTGATCCAATAGGGGGCGGGTGTCCGCTCGGCCAGCCAATTGGAAATGTGGCAGATCACATCGGCGCCGCCAAGCGCTGCGAGCCGGGCCGTCTCGATGAAATGGATATCCATGCAGATGAGCATGGCGATACGCCCGATCTTCGTGTCAAAGACCCGATGACCGAGATCGCCGGACACGGCCCATTTGGGTTCGGAAATATAGGGATGCGTCTTGCGGTGTACGCCGACAAGGCCATCCGGGCCGATCAAGGCTGCGGAATTATAATAGAGCTTGGTGCCTGCATCGACTTCCGGGAGACCGACAACGATAAAGCAGTCGTAATCTCGCGCCAGGGCGGCAAAGCGGTCGGTCGTTGCCCCGGGAATGGTTTCCACGAAGCCGGAGACCTCGGCGCGGTCATACCAGCAATAGCCGGTCGTGCCCATTTCCGGCGTGGTGATCAGCTTTGCGCCCGCTTTTGCGGCCTCTTCCACCAATGTGAGCAGGGCCACAACATTGCGTTCCTTGTCGCCAAGATGGGGCTCGAACTGGATCGCGGCGGCTTTGAAGGGGGGCGTCATGGCGGGCTCCGTCGATGAAATTGATGAGCCGCCCGGAACGGGCGGCCCGGTTCGGCTTACCGTCAGGCGGCTATGCCGACGATGGATTTCAGGACGGACGCACCGACCGTGTATTTCGGATCGACCATGTTGCCGAGCCGGATGCGGCCGCATTGGGTGAGTAACATGTAGGCGTCGATCTCCTCAAAACCGAAATCGGCGACCATCCAGCGGATCAGCTCGCGATAGGCGCCCCGGGCGGCATCCTCCATCGGCCGGGCAGAGCCGATCGTCATGTAGAATCGATCGTTTTCCAGCCGCGGCGTCTTGATCGTCCAGCCCTTGATGAGATCGATCTGCACCGTGGTGACGGTCGGATGTTCGAGTGCCACGCCGCAAAGCTCTCCGTCGCCCTGCGCTGCATGGCAATCACCGAGATAGAGATAAGCACCCTCGGTGTTGACCGGCAGATAGACGACCGTGTCGAGGCAGACATCCGGCAGATCCATGTTGCCGCCATAGTAATCAGGAACCAGCGAGGAAATGGCCTCGATTTCCGGCGCGGTGCCGATCGTGCCGATAAAAGGCTCGTAGGGCAGGGTGATCTTGTCGCTCCACTTGACGCCGGTTTCAGCATCCACGTGCAGCTTGCGCACACGCTCTGGCAGCGGAGCGGTCAAAAGGGCGGTATCGGCCGTCGGAACCAGGCCGCCGAATTCCGGCATGATGACGGTCGTACCCCGTGGCTGCGGTCCGCGGGGTACGATGCTCTTGATGTAGACAGCAAGGCAGTCGCCCTTCTCGGCGCCGTTGACATAGATCGGCCCATTCTGCGGATTGAGGAAGGGGAAATTGAGGATCTTTGACGGGCTGTCGGTCTCGTGCTTGATCGCGCCCTCGAAGGCATCATGGGTCTCGGCCGAGACGATGGAGCCGGGATCGACCTTCAATACCGGATCGACATAGGCGCCGTAGACATAGTGATACTTGCCCTGGCTCTCCTCGGTGATGCTGTAGGTTTCCCCGACCTTGCCCTTGGCAATGCCCTTGCGGGCCATGATCGTTTCGTCGAACCAGCTCATGGGTGCGCTCCTTTGTTCGCTCATCTTGCTGCTTTTTGATGTCAGACAGCCAGGTAACGGCGGACCGCGTCACGGTCCTCCAGCGTTTCCGGCGTTATCTCGTTGGTGATCCGGCCCTTGTCGATCACGTAGCAGCGCTGCGCCATGGCGCGGATCATGTCGATATTCTGCTCGACGAACACGATGGTCACGCCGGTCGACGTGTTGAGCTCGACCATGATGCGGGCAATGTCCTGCACGATGTTGGGCTGGATGCCTTCGGACGGTTCGTCGAGGAGGATCAGTGACGGTTTTCCGATCAGCACGCGGCCGATCGCAAGCTGCTGCTGCTGGCCGCCGGACATGGTGCCGGCCTGCTGGTTGCGGCGCTCCTTGAGGATGGGAAAGTAGCTGAAGATCGTCTCGATCTCGTCGTTGGTTGCGCGCTTGCCGCTGATCTGTTCGCCGACCATCAAGTTTTCGATGACGCTCAGCCGCGGGAAGACGTCACGGCCCTGCGGGACGTATCCGATGCCGAGGCGTGCCCGCTTGTAGGCCGGTACGTTGTCTATCGCTAAGCCGCGGAAGACGACGGAACCCTTGTCGCGCGGCAGAAGCCCGATCAGGCTCTTCATCAATGTCGATTTGCCGACCCCGTTACGACCGATGACCGCGACGATCTCCCCCTCGCGGACATTGATGTCGACACCCTGGAGAACCGGCTTGCCGCCATAGCCGGACCAGAGGCCGACAGTGTTGAGCAGGACTTCATTACGCATGGGTGGCGTCTCCGAGATAGATAGCCGCGACACGCTCATCGGCAACGATGTCGTCGATCGTGCCTTGCGCGAAGATCTTGCCGAAGTGGAGGACCGTGACCTTGTGGGCGATCTGGCGGACGAAGCCCATGTCGTGTTCGACGGCAAGCACGGTGACGCCGTCCCGGTTGAGCGCCTGGACCATTTCGCCGGTCGCTGCCGTCTCGTCAGGCGTCATGCCGGCCGTTGGCTCGTCGAGCAGAAGCAGACGCGGCCTCAGGCCGACCGCCATTCCGATCTCCAGCCATTGTTTCTGGCCATGGCTGAGATTGCCCGCCAGTTGATGACGCGCCTCCGTCAGCTTCAGGAATTCCAGCAGCCGATCGATTTCCTCGTTGAGTTCGGAGGGGAGACGATGATGCTGAAGGGCTATCTGCAGGTTCTGGCGGACACTCAGAGCCTTGAAAATGCCCGGAACCTGGAACTTGACGCTGATGCCGCGACGGATGCGTTCGAACGACTTGGATCTGGTGATGTCGGCGCCTTCATAGAGGATCTGGCCGCTGGTCGGCAGGTGTTCGCCGAGGATGAGGCGGAAGAAGGTGCTCTTGCCGGCGCCGTTGGGACCGATCAGGCAGTGTATTTCGCCCGGCTCGAGTGCGAAATTGACACCGCCCGTTACATGCAGGCCGCCGAACCATTTGTTCAGGTCACGTGTTTCAAGGATGGCCATGGTCACTCCCCCCGGACGGCCGACTTGCGGTGAAACAGGCTGATGGCGAAGGCGGCAAGGCCGAAGATCAGCCCGCGCGGTGCGATCAGGACGGTCAGCACGAGAAGCACGCCCATGACGACGAGAGCGTATTGGCTTCCGTGGATGGTGAGAGCCTGAAAGCCCGCAAGGACGACGACCGTTCCGATCAGCGTAGTGGTCAGGTCGCTTCGACCACCGACCGCCACCCAGACGATCGGCAGGGCCGCTGCCGTCATCCCCATTGAGGCGGGGGTGATGTAGTTGCCCCAGGATGTATAGAGCACGCCGGAAAGGCCGGCGAGTGCGGAGCCGATGACGAAGGCGACAAGCTGATAGGTGCGGATGTCGTAGCCGAGCATTTCGGCGCGCTGCGGGTTTTCGCGAATGGCGACCAGAACATTGCCGAAGCGGGAATTCACCAGAATGCGAAGCCCGAGATAGCAGATGACGAGCAGCGCCAGGGTGAAATAGTAGAGCTGGACATCGGGAAAGAGCACGATATCCCCACCGAACCATGGGATCGTCAGCGATGGCATGCTGCCCATGCCGTTATAGCCGTTCAGCCTAGCGGTGCCGACGCGCCATTCCGGACCGGCCGTCTGCGCCATGAAGCGCTCCAGGACGAGCGTGACCGAAAGCGTAACGATCCCGAGAAACACGCCGCTGATGCGACCGAAGAACAGGAAATAGCCAAGGATGGCGGCCAGCAACGCCGCCGCCGCGACGGATGCGACAAGGGCGACAAGCGTCAGGCCATAGGCATCGCCGAAATTGGTGGAGATGATGCCGTAGCTGTAGCCCGCGACACCGAAAAAGGCTGTCTGGCCGAAGCTCAGCGTACCGCCATAGCCCCAGATCAGGCTGAGACCCAATGCCATGAAGGCCCAGTTGAAGAAATAGACGTTGTTGCCGACATCATATCCGTCGGCAATCAAGGGGTAGGCGCAGGCGAGCGCAATAACGACCGCGAAGATCGACCAGAAGGATTTTCCCTGGCCCAGGGTCTGCGGCCCCTGCAGCAGCCTCAACGCATTCGACACGGGATTGGCTTTATGCATCTTCAGGCTCTTTCACGAAGGATCCAGCCGGAAATGCCGCGCGGCAGGATGCGAATGACGATGATGACGGCGACGAGAAGGCCGATCTGGCCGGCCAACTGTCCCTGCCAGGAGGTCAGGCCTGCCTTCACCGCGCCAAGGATCAGTGCGGCTGGTGCCGTCCCCAGAAAGATATCGGCGCCACCGACGACCACGGTCACGAAGGCCTCGACGACGAAGGCGGCTCCCATCGTCGGCACCAGCGTCATGGTTGGCGCATAGAGACCGCCAGCGAGACCGGCCAGAGCTGCGCCGAGGCCGAAGGTGAGGCTATAGACGAGACCCGTATTGACGCCGAGCGCCTG
Organism: Neorhizobium sp. NCHU2750; assembly: GCF_003597675.1. Classification (NCBI taxonomy): domain Bacteria; kingdom Pseudomonadati; phylum Pseudomonadota; class Alphaproteobacteria; order Hyphomicrobiales; family Rhizobiaceae; genus Neorhizobium; species Neorhizobium sp. NCHU2750. The sequence goes on from NZ_CP030827.1 coordinate 1,247,250, forward strand.
GGCAATATGCGGCACCTGGATCGTCGCACGGGCGAGAACGCCGAAGCGCGTCCTGGTGAAGCCGAGCCAGAGAAGGCCAAGTGTCGCCAAAGCCGCAGCCATCAGCACGACGCGGTAGATCGAATAGGAATAAGGGCCGACCGGAAAGCTGCCGAACGGTGTGCCGGTGCCGGGCATGGTGGAGCCGAGCAGGATCAGCGTGCCCTGGGTGACGATCATCGAGACACCCCATGTGGCGACGATCGTGTCCAGCGGACGGTCATAGAGAGGCCGGATGATAACGCGCTCGATCGCCATTCCGGCGATACCGGCGGCGAGCGCGCCGGCAAGAATGGCGAATGGCAGCGGCAAGCCGGCACGAGCGGTCGCCGAACAGACATAGGCGCCGCACATGATGAATTCGCCATGCGCGAGATTGATCACGCCCATCATGCCGAAGATGATCGCCAGGCCGCAAGCCGAGAGAACCAGAAAGGCAAAAGCATCACCTGTCTGATAGACGAAGCTGAAAAGAGTGAAGAGCACGGTCATCGCGAGGGCGTTCCTTGCGCAGATATGAGGCAATCAGTCGGGAAGAGGGGCGGCCGGTGCACGGTCCGGCCGCCCTAACATCACTTGGCGGCCGGCGGTGGGTTCGACGGCGTATACTGTGCGCTGGGATCGTTCTTCGTCAGGTCGCAACCTGCGTCACCGAGCCAATAGGGCTTGATGTCGTTCCAGACCTTCGGGAAGCTGATCGAGTGATCGTCGTTGACCTTGGCTAGGTAGATCGTGTGAGACATGTGCTGGCTCTTCGGGTCGAGGCAGACCTTGCCTTCCGGCGCGTCGTAGCAGACATCGCCCTCGGCAATTACCTTGCGCAGGTCATCCTTCTTGGTCGAACCCTTTGCCCGTTCGATCATCTGCTTGTAGAGATAGACGGCGAGATAGGAGTTTTCCGCTTCCTGGTTGATATAGGGTTCGTCCGGGAACTTCTTGTGCCATCTCTCGACGAAGGCCTTAGACTGCGGATTGTCGACTTCCTCGATCCAGTTGACGGTCGCATACATGTTGGCGAGGCTCGGCGGCTTGAAGCGCTTGTGCTCGTAGCCCTGGCCGACATTGACCGATGACGCCATCGGCTTGTTGACGTTGGCGGCTGCAGCCTGCTCGTAATAGGAGGCCTGTGCCGTGCCGACGAGCAGCGTCACGACGAAGTCCGGCTTGGCTGCCTGGATATTTTGAATGGTCTGCGAGAACTGTGAGACGCCGAGCGGGATGAATTCCTCGCCGACCATTTCGCCGCCATGTTCCTTGACGATGTTGCGAACCCATTCGGCGGAGATCTGGCCGAAATTATAGTCGGCTGCGATCGTGTAGACCTTCTTCCCGTAGGTCTCCATCATATAGGGCAGAAGTGTCGAGAACTGCTGTTCCGGGACTGCGCCCGTGACGATCATGTTGGCATCACAGACGCCGCCTTCATACTGGTTATTATAGAAAGCAAGGGCGTCGAACTGATTGACGATCGGCCGGTAGGCTTCTCGGGAGGCGGAGGAAAAACCGGCGAAAACCGCATCGACCTTGTCGCGCTGAAGCACGCGGCGCATAAATTCCTGATAGCGGGTATTGTCGGATTGGGTGTCGTAGATCACCAAGTCCAGCGGCCGTCCGGCAATGCCGCCGGCGGCGTTGATCTCTTCCGTTGCAAGCTGGATGCCGTGCACCTTGCCGATCGTGGCCGCGGCGAAATCGCCGGACTGATCCTCGAGCACGCCGAGTTTGATCGGCTCCTGAGCGCTTGCTGCGGAGCAAAGCAAAATCAGGCCGAGCGCCGTGATGGCGCCGTTAAGCGTCTTCTTCATCTCGTTCTCCATGGAGGTGGTTTTTGACTAGTCGCCGACTGCCTGCTTCTCGTCAGGTTCCCTGTCTTCGACGGTTCGCATCGTGCTTCGTTGAACGACGCCTTCACAATAGGCTTCCAGGCTCAGCCGCGCGCGCATCGCCTCCTTGCGGAGAAGCGCGAACGCTCCCTCATCGTCGAGGGAGTGGGACTTCATGACCATCGTCACCGCTTTGATGACGTGCCGGCGATATCTGCGGCGCTTTTCGAGCTCCTCGATCGACAGGCGCAGATCCGCCTTCTGCTCGAACGTATTGACGGCGAGATAGAGTGCGGAAAAGATCGCGCCGCTATGGACGGGTTTCGACAGGAACGCTGTGGCGCCGAATTGCATCAGGCTTCGCAGGCGGCTCGGTGCCTCGATGCCGACCAGTCCGACAATCGGGATCTGCGGCAGCTCGCTTTCGACACTTTGAACGGCTTCCGGGAATAGATTGAGGTCACCATCGAGAAACAGCACGTCGCGCTGTGAATTGGCTTTTTCGAGCACCGGCCGGAATTCACCGGGCATGATGCAAAGGGGTTCCAAAGCCATTCCGAGCCTTGTCACCATGGCTGAGATGGTCTCGATCGCTTTGGGATCATTGCTCAGCAGCAACGCCCGGCGCTGGCGAAAATTCTGGACGTAGCGGCTGGAGCTCATGACACGATCCTCAGGGATGGGCGGCGCGAGGCTGCCTCAAGCGTGGATGTGGAGTTGATCAGATATGGATCGGGCGCAACCGGGCGCCCGGCATCGTAGACGATGTCGAATTGCCCATCCGGCCGTGAACGTCCGATGCGTGGTGTTAGGTATGCGTGGAAAGTGCCGGGATCGATTGTGACTTCACCCTGCGGTGCTGCCAGACGCTGGCGGGCCGCGCAGAGCTTGACCTCCTGCATCGTGTCACTGCCTGCTTCGCGCAGCGACTGGGCAAGAAGGATCACCGCGGTATAGGCGGCTTCCGCTTCTGCAGACGGAACTTTCTCGTCGGTGAAGGCCGCATTGTAACGATTGACGAAGCGTTGGTTCTCGCGCGTTTCGATCGAGGCGAAATAGACGCTGGAACTTAGGTGGCCATCGACGGCATCGGGACCGATGCAACGTAATTCGGGCTCCGACAAGTTGCAGCTCGCAACAGGATAGCGCCCGACCTGGTCAATGCCACGTTCAACACAGGCCGCACGGAAGGCGCGGAAGAACGCGTAGGCCGATTCCCCGATCAGCGAATTGAACACGATGTCCGGATCGGTGGTGAATATAGACTGGATGATGCTTCCGAAGTCGGTCTCTCCGACCGCGAGATAGCGTTCACCGACCACGCTACCGCCCCGCAATGCCAGTTCTTCGCGCAGAACCCGGTTGCTTTCCCACGCCCAGATATAGTTGGAGCCGATGCAGAATGCCCGCCGGCCGATATGGCGGGTGAAATAGTCGACGAGTGGCAGCATGTGATGGTTCGGCGCGGCGCCCGTGTAAATGACGTTGGCCGAACTCTCGAAACCTTCGTAATGCGTCGGATACCAAAGCAGCGCGTCGCGTTTTTCGAAAAGCGGGATGACTTCCTTGCGACTGGACGAAGTATAGCAACCAATGATGTTTCTAACCCCATTGCCGATCATATCTTCGGCTGCCGGGGCATAGGCATTCAGGCTGCAGCCCGGATTGTGTTCGACCGCGCGGAGGCGAATGCCGAAACCGGGATCATCGTTGATCTGTTCGACGGCAAGCCTGGCGCCATTGAGCATAGACCTGCCGATAGCTCCGTAGGAACCGGTTGTCGAAAACAGCAATCCGACGGGATATTCCCTGGTCATCGTCCGGCAGCCACAAGGTTGGGCCATTCAGCTGTCGCTGATGGAGGCGCCGTTGCCAGAAAACAATATTGATTTTCAGTATTGACGCATTTTTGAGCATCATTGCTCTGCGCCACGAATTTAAGCTGCCGCTTTGCCCTTTCGATGTCAAGCGGTGGAATTCAACTTTTTTCAAAAGCTAGGCTGGCCTTGACGTGTGGCTTTCCAGAGCCGGATCCTATGTGCGTATAGGCGCGCCAAGAGCGGCCAGAGCTAGGGCAAAACGGAAAGGAAAAGCGAATGGATTTGGGCTTGAAGGGCTTGCGCGCGGTCGTGACAGGCGGCACCCGCGGCATCGGTTTGAAAATTGCCGAGACACTCGCCGCTGAAGGAGCAAGTGTCGCAGTGTGCAGTCGCAACGCTGACGACGCCAAAGCCGTCGCCGCGCGGCTTTCAGATCAAGGTGTTTCTACTCTTGGATGTGGTGTTGATGTCGCCGACAAAGAGGCCATCAAGACATGGATCGACCAGGCCGCGTCACAGTTTGGTGGGGTTGATATCGTCGTCGCTAATGTCAGTGCTCTGTCGATCGGCAACGACGAAGACAGCTGGAAGCAAGGCTTTAATGTCGACATGATGGGAACCGTCCGGCTGGTCAACGCCGCTGTGCCATACCTGGAAAAAAGTAAGGCGGGATCGATAGTTACCATCGCATCCGTCTCCGGCCGGGAAATCGACTTCGCCGCAGGTCCCTACGGTGCGTTCAAGGCTGCGCTCACGCATTATACCCAGGGCCTTGCCTATGCCTTGGCACCCAAAGCTATTCGTGCAAATACCGTTTCTCCTGGGAATACTTATTTCGCTGGGGGGGTCTGGGAGAATATCGAAAAAAACAATCCAGAATTGTTTGAGGCTTCCCTTGCATTAAACCCAACCGGTCGTATGGCGTCGCCGCAGGAGATCGCCAACGCGGTCGCATTTTTGGCAAGTCCGGCAGCAAGTTTCATCTACGGAACAAATCTCGTCGTCGACGGCGCACTGACCCGCGGCGTCCAACTTTAAGCCTTGAATCTCGGCGTCAGGCCATATTCGGGTATGAGAACGGACTACAATGTTGGGCGCCGCGTCGCGAGGGACCCGACAGCGAGCCGTTCAATCGAAAAACAGGGCTGTCGGCGGTTCGGTCAGGACGAAGCCTTGGCCAGACCATGCAAGCGGAATTGGCGCCAATGGACGGTGTTGCCTTGGATGACAGTGATCTAGGCGTAAAAGCTGCACTTACAGTACGGGTGACGAAGGTTACTCAGGTTCCTGACATGGTGCTGAGCCGTGATCTGATGGCGCATCACCAGGCTGCGTCCTTGGATGAGGCGCGCGTAATATTGCGTTTCGTAGCTGTTCAGCACACTAAGCCGGTCACCTGAAGGTCCATTTCTAATCAGTAGTAGACACGGGCTATTGTGCCATGCGCCACAACAGGCGCTTCTCAAACATTGAGATCATTCGGGTGAGCGAAAACGCGATGACAAAATAGATCAGTGCCGCGACCGTCAGTATCTCGACTGGGCGCCCTGTAGTGTCTGCTATGTTTTGGCTCTGATACATGAGATCCCCGATCCCCATTGCCGAAACAAGTGCGCTCTCCTTGAAAACCGTGACCACGTTCGACAGAAGGGTCGGAATGGCTCGCAAGATGGCCTGCGGCAGGACGACGTAAAGTATGGAAGGCATAGTCCGCATGCCAAGGGCGATGCAGGCGTCATGCTGCTCCTGGCCGATCGTCCTCAGTGCTGCTCGAAAGCTCTCGCAGGAGATCGCGCCCATGTAGAGCGTCAGCGAGAGCACCGTGCAAAGCGACGAGTCCAGATCGACACCGAGAAGTGCCGGCAGACAGAAGAAGAACCAGAAGAGTTGGACGAGAACCGGCGTGCCACGAAAGATTTCGACGTAAGTCGTCGCGATGAAAGCGGGGACACGGCCACCATATTGCCGAAGCAGGCTTGCCACGAAGCCGAGTGCAAGACCGAAGACGAGGCTGAGGACGGTATAGAACAAGGTTGCGCCAAGCCCTTGCAGCAAGGCTTCGCGAAAGTTCCAGACGTAAGCGAACGAAAAATTGTAACCCATCCTACCCTCGCGCCGCGCCGAAGCGAATTCGTTTTTCCAGATAGCCGACCAGTCGCGCCGTCGGCAGCGATATGCAGAAATAAATCAGCGCGACGGCAGTGAATGTTTCGATCGGCCTGTAGTTCTGCGAGGCCAGCGTCTTGCCCTGATACATAAGGTCCGCGATGCCGACGACTGCAACGAGAGCGGTCTGCTGCAGCAGACCGATCGTATTGGTCACCAGAACCGGAATTGCGGCAATCACGGCCTGCGGCAGGATCACATAGACTGTACGTTGGAAGGATGAAAGCCCGATCGCGGTACAGGCATCCATGTGGGCGCTTGGGATCGCCTGGATCGCGGCGCGGTAGGCCTCAGCATTGAACGCCGTGATATTCAGGCTAAGTGCCAGGATCGCCATCGGGACCGGATCAAAAGCAATGTTGAATAGTAATGGCACGCAATAGAAGATCCATATGAGCTGGATGAGTGCCGGCGTGCAGCGAAAGAGCTCGATGTAAAGGACGGCGACCCAACGAAGCGGCGGGAAACTGCTTGTCGCGAGTAGGCAAACGAGGAAGCCCGCAATGAGCCCAATTACTCCGGACACGACCGTGAGCCACAGAGACATCCATAGGCCTTGCAACAGGAATGGGAGGCTGTGGGCGACGATGCTGAAGTCAAAATGATATGTACCCATGGTCAGCTGATCGTCTCGATATGAAGGACGTTCTTCAGAAACGCCCGTGTCCGCTCATTCTTCGGATTGGAAAAAACTTGCTCCGGGGGGCCGTCCTCAATCACCACGCCGCCGGCCACAAAGATAAGCCGCGTTGCGATGCGCTTTGCAAACCACATGTCGTGGGTGACGATCATCATCGGCATCTTGTTGGCCGCAAGATCCATCATCAGGCCTTCAACCTCGGATACCAGTTCTGGGTCGAGGGCAGACGTCACTTCGTCAAACAGCATCATCTTGGGGTTGAGCAAAAGGGCGCGCGCAATGGCCACGCGCTGTTTCTGGCCGCCCGAAAGCTGGCTCGGGCTGTACTTCGCCTTGTCTTCTAGGCCGAGCCGTTTCAACAATTGTATGGCACGCTCTTTCGCGCTCGCCTTCGCCTCGCCGCGTGAGCGGACCGGTGCCAAGATGAGGTTCCCAAGCACGGAGAGATGCGGAAACAACGTGTAATGCTGGAATACCATGCCAACATCGGAGCGGACCGACTTATCGATGATCGCAGGCCCACTCGGCTTTTTGTTTGCCGTGACATAGGGCTGGCCGTTGAGAGAGATGACACCGCCACCGATCTGCTCAAGCCCCATCATGCAACGCAGAAGGGTGCTCTTTCCGCTTCCCGAGGGGCCGATAACGACGATCCGCTCGTCATCGCCCATCGTGAAGGAAAGCCCGTTGAAGATCTTTACGGTGTTGTTGCCGTAGCTCTTCGTCAAGCCGTCGACATTTACGAATGGCACTGTCATGCAAAACTCCTGAGGAGAAAGGCCGTGCCCGCTCGGGCACGGCCGCGTCTGATTACTTCTTGGCGCCAGCGACGGTCACTTCGCTGTAATGCTTCATCGCGGCATCGATTTCGCCCATACCGCGCTTGCCTTCGATGAAGATATTGAAGACCTGCATGTCGTGGTAGGAGGTGTTCGCCGGCAGGCCGAAGCCTACGCCCAGACGGCTCAGAGCCGGTTCCGGATTGAGAAGAGCGATCTGGTCGGGGTGTGCAGCCTGCAGCAGAAGGTTCATTTCGGTCGCCTTCGCGGCAACGTCGATACGGCCCGAGAGAACAGCGAGATCGACCGCGTCGGAGGTCGGCAGACGAACTATCTGGGCATTCTTAATGCGCTGGGTCAGCGCGCGATCATTGGCGCTGCCGGAGATCACACCGATGCGTACGCCGGCAACATCGATCGTTGACAAGTCAGCGGGTGGGTTGACGATCTTTTTGCTGGTCTTGAGGTAGGTCAATGTCGTTTCATTGGCGCTGACTGTGTCGCTGAAGCTGATGGCAAGTGCGCGGGGGGCGGTTCGGTCAAGCGCCGGCACCATGTCCCACTTGCCCGCCTGCAAACCAGCCACAACGTTGTCCCAAGTGGTATCGACGAACTGCACCTTGACGCCGAGGACATCCGCGAACTGCTTGCAGAGATCGAGATGAGCGCCCTCGTATTCGCCGGTGGCGACGTCCTTCATTTCGAACGGAGGGGCCGATGCAAAGGCGCAGCGCAGCACGCCGCGTGCCTTGACGTCATCCCAGAGGCCCTCTGCCTTGGCGGACGGTGCGAAATTCAGCGCAAACGCCGTCAGAGCGACGGCAGCGACGGCAGCACGCTTGAAGCCGCCGAGCCGAACCTGGCCGTTGCTTCCGGAATGAGTGAGAGTTTCAAACATGACTGTTCCCTTCGGTAAGCGATCAATTCGGGTCTTTGCTCGCCCGACGCCGGCAAACGATATGGGAGAGGATCGGAATGGAAAAGGGCGCGACGGCGCCCAGCTATGCGCCAGAGGGATAGTCCTAACAGCCTCTTAAGGCGGCGTGATTAAATTGTAATCAGGAAGAAAATCCGCACAATAAAATATCAACAAATGAATTCAATGGCATGCTGCAGACGCTGATTGAAGGTCCTCCGCGAATGCACAGTTTTTGACGCGGGATTGATGCGGCCCGCACAATAATCATTTGCATGGCGGACAGTATTTGAGGGTGTTTTTGCCTCTCCGATGCGCAGCTTTCGGGTATCGCAACCTCGTGCCTGAGATCCATCCCGTCTATTCGCCCAATCGAGACGGCGATTAGTGCAGCATGCGAAACAATGAATTGCAGTCCTCTTTCTTAACAGCCTCCTATGTCCCCCGTACTATCCAGATGGCATTTGCTACCCGCTCTTGTTGACCTCACATGAAGCTGCCGGCCGATCCCTCAATCCTTAAGATGACCAAATGATCCTAAACAGTGCGCATTGGGGTGCTTTCAGACTTGCATCGAAAAACGGACGGATTGAACGCATCGTCCCATTCGAGGCGGACCCGGCACCTTCGGACCTCCTCGAGGGCATAGTCGAGGCTTTTGATCACCCAACCAGAATTCGTCGACCGGCCATTCGTAAGGGCTGGCTCGATCATGGGGTCGCAAGTGATACCACGAAGCGTGGCGCAGAGCCTTTTGTTGAGGTCGGTTGGGACGAGGCGCTCGATCTCGCCGCCAAGGCATTGCATGATGTCAAGTCGACAGCCGGAAACCAGGCGATCTTCGGCGGCTCCTACGGATGGTCGAGCGCCGGCCGCTTCCATCATGCCAAGACCCAGGTGAAGCGTTTTCTGAACTGCTTCGGCGGCTGCGTCGAACAGGTGAACAACTACTCCTTCGGCGCCGGCATGGTGCTTCTGCCGCATATCGTCGGCGACAACAAGTTCCTCTACGGGCCGACGACGCAATGGAGCGAGATCGCCAAGCACACGGAAATCATGCTGGCCTTCGGCGGCCTGCCCAACCGCAACACCCAGATTGAATCGGGCGGCTGCGGCGAGCATATCCAGAGACGCTGGGTCGATGTCCTCTCGGATGCCGGACGCAGGATCGTCAACATCAGCCCACTCCGCGACGATGTCAGCGGCAAGAGCGAATGGATGCCGATCCACCCCGGTAGCGATACGGCGCTCATTCTAGCCCTGTGCCACACGCTGCTGGTCGAAGACATCTGCGACCGAGCCTTCATGGCGTCGCATTGCGAGGGTTTCCCGCAATTTGAGGCCTATCTCCGCTCCGGTCGTGGCGGCGCGGCCTTCGATGCTCACTGGGCCGCAGGCATCTGTGGTGCCGATGCCGATGCCGTGCGGAGGCTGGCGCGCGACCTCGTGCGTTGTCGCAGCTTCATCGCGCTGAACTGGTCGATGCAGCGTTCCGACTTTGGCGAGCAACCCTTCTGGGCGGCGATCGCGCTTGCCTGCATGACCGGTCAGGTCGGCTTGCCGGGCGGCGGCGTCGGCTTCGGCTACGGCTCGATGAACGGCACCGGCAATTCCGTGCCGCGCTTCAAGACGCCGCTACTGCCCGCCGGCAAGAGCGCCATCAACCTGTCGATCCCGGTCGCCCGCATCTCCGACCTTCTACTCAAGCCGGGCGAAGAACTGGACTATAACGGCGAAAAGATCCTGCTTCCGGAAATCCAGCTCGTCTACTGGGCTGGCGGCAATCCCTATCATCATCATCAGGACCTGAACCGCCTGGTCCACGCATGGCAGAAACCGCGGACAGTCATCGTCCACGAGACGCACTGGACCGCGACCGCGCGGCGCGCGGATATCGTCTTCCCGGCCACGACGACCATCGAGCGCAACGATCTAGGCGCCTCGTCTTCGGATCGTTTTCTGATCGCGATGAAGAAGTGCATCGAGCCCTACGCCGAAGCGCGTGACGACTTCCGGATCTTTTCGGATCTCGCCAGCCGGCTTGGTTTCGGACAGGAATACACCGAAGGGCGCACCGAAATGGAGTGGCTCGAATATCTCTACGAGGACGCACGCGTCCAATCGGCGAGCCGCGGCATCGTCGTGCCCGATTTCTCCGCCTTCTGGCAAGGCGAATATCTGGAATTTCCGCCGAATGAAGAACCGTTCAACGCGCTCGCGGCCTACCGGGCCGACCCGGCTGCCAACAAGCTCGGCACACCCTCCGGCCGTATCGAGATCTTCAGCCAGCGCATCGCCGATTTCGGCTACAATGATTGCCCCGGCCATCCGGTCTGGCGTCCGGCACGGGAATGGCGTGGCGCGCCGCTGTCCGACCGCTATCCGCTGCATCTGATCACCAACCAGCCCGCGACCCGTCTGCATGGGCAAATGGATGCCGTCGGAATAAGCCGCAAGAGCAAGATCAGGCAGCGCGAGCCGATCCGCATCAACCCGGCGGAAGCCGAGCGTCGCGGTATGCGCGACGGCGATATCGTGCGCGTCTTCAACGATCGCGGCGCATGTCTCGCCGGCCTCATCGTCTCGGACGCCGTCATGGACGGCGTTGCCCAGATGGCGACCGGCGCCTGGTTCGATCCGGTTCATGCCGGCGAAATCGGCAGCATGGATGCGCATGGCAATCCGAATATTTTGACCCACGATATCGGCACGTCCGCCCTGTCCCAGGGGCCGTCGGCGCAAAGCTGCCTCGTGGAAATCGAGCCTTACAACGCGCCGCTTCCACCGATCACCGTTCACATGCCCCCGCCGATGGTAGCGAGAAACGCGGAATGATGGTCAACACGTCTTTTCCGGAGGCAGATGCATGCTGAATACCGACCGCCCCTTGCTGAGCGGCAGAGAACCGGAGATCGAGAACTCGATGTGGTCGGCGACTGCCGGCCCACATCCGCCGTCAACGCCTCTTGCCGCACAGGAGCGCTGTGACATCGCCATCATCGGCGGCGGCTTCAACGGCGTGACTGCCGGGCTGCGGTGCGGCGAAGCCGGCGCCAAGACGATTCTCATCGAGGCAAAAAGCATCGGCGCCGGCGCCACCGGCCGAAATGCCGGCATGGTCAATCCCGGCCAGTTCCTCGGACCCGATGAGATCAAGGCACATCTCGGCGCCGAATTCGGCCAGCGGTTCGTCAGGGAACTGGGTGGCGCGCCGGACATGGTGCGCGACATCATCAAGACATACGGTATTGAGTGTTACGCCGACTATCGCCCGATCATCCGCGCGGCCCACTCCGCCAAGACGAGGGCCATGCTGGAAGCGCAGACCTCCGCATGGCAAGCGCTCGGCGCCCCGGTGAACATGGTTTATGACAACGAGTTGCTCTCGATGACCGGTTCGAGCCGCTACGGCGCGGCGATGATGGACAATCGCGGTTTCACCATTCAGCCGCTCGCCTACATTAGAGCCCTTGCCAATGTCGCAGTATCCAAGGGGTTGCGGATCGCCGCAGGCACCCCTGTCCAGGCGCTGCAGCCGGAAGGCAACCACTGGCGCATACGGGTCGGGCACTCTTCGATCCTTGCCGACAAGGTCATCGTCTCGACCAACGCCTATACGGGCAACCTGATCCCTGAAATGCGTGACGAAATCATGCCGCTGGGTGCATTCGGCTTTGCCACTGATCCCCTGCCGTCGAAATGGCGCGCGAAGATTTTTCCGCAAGGTCATTCGCTCTACGACACACACAAAATACCATTGTTTTTCCGCTACGATCCGCAAGGTCGCCTGAAGGTCGGCTGCATTGGCTTTCTGCCACGCGAAATGCGCCGAGGTGACTGGGCCGCAAAGGCAATGCGATATCTCTTCCCGGACGGACCCGCATTCGAATGGCGTTACCGGTGGTCGGGCACGCTCGGCCAGTCGGTCGACCGCCTTCCACACCTCATCGAGCCACTGCCCGGTATCCTCGGTACGATCGGCTGCAATGGCCGCGGTATCGCGCCTAACACGTATTTCGGCACCATGCTGGCGAAGCTTGCCCTCGGCGAGGCGATCGACACGCCGCTGCCGATCCGCAAGCCGAAAAGCTATCCGCGCCGACGCCTGGCGATGGAAAGCTACGATGCCGCGATCCGCTTCTACCGCAATACCGCGTTGTTTTCCTGAGTATTACGAGAAACATCAAAAAGGAGATGCCCATGTTTTCGCTCGAAGGTAAGGTCTGTGTCGTCACCGGCGCCGGCAAGGGTCTTGGCCGTTGCATCGCAACCACCTATGCCGAACAAGGCGCAACGATCGTCGCAGCCGCTCGAGGTCTGGCGGACCTCGAAAGCCTCAAGAGCGAAATCGAAGCCAAGGGTGGCCGCATCATCATCCAGAAGACCGATGTCACCTCGAAGGCCGACATGGAGCGCCTCGGCGCTGCCGCCGTCGAAGCCTTCGGCACCGTCGACGTCTGGGTCAACAACGCCGGCGGCTTCATCGATGGCGCCATGTGCGACTGGATCGATGTCGAGGACGGCGCGCTGGACGCCATGCTGCGCCTCAATCTCGTATCCTTCATCTACGGCTCGCAGGTCGCCGGCAAGATCATGAAGCAGTCCGGCAAGGGCGGCTCCATCATCCTGATGAGTTCGCTCGACGCCTTCAACCCGGCCCCCGGCGGCGAGGGCTGCTATGGCGCCTGCAAGGTGGCGCTCAACCACATCACCGAGACCATGGCGATCGAACTCGGCCAATACGGAATTCGGGTCAATGCGATAGCGCCGGGCGTCGTCGACACGCCGCTGACCGCTCCCTTCCTGACAACCGAGGAAATCCGCGCCGATCGCGCCTCTTTCTATCCGCTGGGACGTATCGGCCAGCCGGAAGACGTTGCCGCTGCCGCCGTCTTCTTCGCCTCGAACGAGGCTGCCTATACATCGGGCGCGAAACTTCTTGTCTCCGGTGGCGCGGTCTTCAACAGCGACCCCTATCGCTACATGATCAAGGTCGGCCAGGAAAAAGCAGCGGCGAAGAAGGCCTGAGGAGAAACATTCGATATGGCGATCTACCGGGTACGCCCGCACGCCCAGAGCTATGGGCACGACGTCGGCATCATCATGATGTACTGCTCCAATCCCTTTCCTCCGGGGGATGTGGGCAATGCCTGGAGCTACGACTATCCCGTGCTGTATCACACGGTGCGGGACGTCACTATCGAAGCGCTGATCAACAAAGCGGACGCGTCCTCCGGCCTCTCGGTAATCGCCGCGGCCAAGGCCCTCGAGGCGGAGGGCGTCAAGGCGATCACCAGCGATTGCGGCTACATGCTCGAGTATCAGGACGAGGTCGCCGGCCAAGTCGGGGTTCCCGTCATGATGTCGAGCCTGCTGCAACTGCCGTTCATCGCCTCGCTGATTGGCCCGGACATGGAAATCGGCGTGGTCTGTGCCAACAAGCCAAGGCTGACAACGAACCTGCTGGCCCGCGCATACCCGCATCCGACCCGCACAGTACGGATTGCCGGGATGCAGGACCAGCCCGGCTTCCGGCACGCGATCCTCGACGAAAAAGGCTCGCTTGATACCGAGCAAGTCGCCCGCGAGACGGTGGCCGTGGCAACGGATCTCGTGCGCGAGTTCCCCAAGATCGGGGCCCTGCTGCTGGAATGCTCGAACCTGCCGCTCTATTCGCAGGCCGTCCAGCAGGCGGTGAACCTGCCGGTCTTCGATTTCCTGACAATGATCGATTTCGTCCGGTCCGCCTGCGTCCGCAAGAGCTACGACGGCGGCTACTGAGCCGCTCTCTCGATCTTCAGACGCCGCTCAGCATCCAGGGCGGCGTCTTGAAATGCTCGAACATGAAGTCGGCGAAGGATCGTACCTTCGTCGACATGAAGCGCGTGCTGGAATAGCAGATATAGACGTTGGATTCCGGCGTGCTTTGCCAGTCGGGCAAAATGGGTACGAGGTCGCCGGCCGCGATTTGCCTATGGCATATGTATCCGGCAACCAGTCCGATGCCGAGACCGCTCTGGACCACCTCGCTGACTGCTTCGGAGTTGTCACAGCGAAAGCTTCCCGTGATGTTGACCGCTTCGTTCCTCGCCCCCTTGCGGAAGCGCCAGATATTGCCCGCCGACTTGTAAAGGCTGTAACGAACGCACTGATGATGGGCCAGTTCAGCGGGCGACGTCGGTACACCGTATTTTTCGATGTAGGATGGGGATGCAACCAGAAGTCGATTGTTTGTCGCGATCTTCCTGGCGACAATCGAAGAATCCGGCAGGTTTCCGATGCGCACCGACACATCAAAATCCTCATTGATCATGTCGACGAAACGATCGGAATACTCCGCATCGACTGAGATCTTACGGTGCTTCTGCAGGAAGGCCACCATGGCCGACGACATATGCAAATGCCCGAAGGCGACCGGTAGGCTGACGCGCAGCGTGCCTTGTGGCTCCCTATTCATAGAGGCAACCAGCGCGTCAGCCTGGGTCAAATCGTCCAACACGCCGCGGCAATGTCCATGATAGATGCGACCGGCTTCAGTCAGCGCTACAGTACGGGTTGTACGATTGAAAAGACGCGTCCCCAGAGATTCCTCAAGCTTGAGCACTTTCCGGCTCACAGTCGAGGGCGTCTGGTTCAAGACACTCGCTGCTTCGGCAAAACTGAGCTTTTCGGCAACCGTAACAAAAGCGACGATCAGGCCGAGTCGATCGGGGTTGAAAGTGGTGCTGGGTTTGAACCCTTGACCGTCTGTATCGGGGATTGGAGGGCGCTCATTCGTTTGGACTGCCATTTCGATAAGCCTTGTTCTGGGTCCGCTGTCCTCCACAGCGGATAACAACCCTGGATTTCATTGATCGTATCGTATGTTTATAGTGCTGATAATTGCAACGACCGCAACAGTGAATTGCCAATGATTGATCTTCAGGCACCGAAAACAGTCGCCTAAAGTTGAGGCAGTGATTTTCTTCCACTCCCTCGGATCGGCGCTCCGCATCGATCAGGGACAATTTGGCGCTCGAGGACATGACGCAAGCAAGCAGCACGGACCACGAAAATTTCGACCTCGTCGTCGTCGGGTCGGGCGCAGCTGGAATGACCGCAGCCCTCACGGCTGCCACCGGCGGCCTTAAGGTTTTGGTGATCGAGAAGAGCAGGTGGGTCGGTGGCACCAGCGCAATGTCGGGAGCTGGCACATGGATTCCTGCTAACCATCATGCCCGGGCAGAGGGGCTCGATGACAGTCCAGAAGAGGCTTACTCCTATCTTCGCGGCGCGCTGCCGGAAGCATGGCGCAATTCCGACGACAGCCTTTGGAGGGCGATGGCCTACGCTGCCGGGCCGATGCTGGAACTCGTCGAGGCCAACAGCCCGTTGCGCTTCGCGCTCACAGGCGAGCCGGACCCGATGATCGACATACCCGGCGCGAAGGTGCGTGGCCGAATGCTGTCGCCTAAGGTGCTGAGCCGCAATCTCCTCGGGCCGATGAAGCGCAAGCTAAGGCGCTCCACACTGCCGCATATGATGACTTACCAAGAGATGATGGATCCAGCGCCCTATATCCATCCGATCAGAACCGCCCGCAAGCTTGGCGTTGAGCTGTTGCGCCGCATTTTCACTGATAGCTGCGGTCAGGGCAACGCCCTGATGACAGGCCTGATCCGCGGGTGCCTGGACAAGGGCGTCGTGATCCGCCTCGATGCGCCGGCGCAGGACCTATTGCAGAACGAGCCGAGCGGATCGGTAATTGGTGTCAAATATCGTTATGAAGGCAAGGTCAGAACGGCGGTCGCTTCGCTCGGTGTGCTATTGTCGACGGGCGGCTTCGAGTGGAACAAGCAAATGTTCCAGGAGCATTTCCCCGGCCCGACCGATTGGCTGACCAGTCCCGATACCAATTCCGGCGATGGCCACCGCATGGCGCTGCGCGCCGGTGCTCTTCTGGACCGGATGGACCAGGCAAACGTCCATCCCGCGCTGCCGACACGTTATGAAGGCCGCATGCACGGACTGCCGGTGGCTTTCCACAGCGCTCCGCATGCCCTTATCGTCGACCAGACCGGCAAACGCTTCATCAGCGAGTATGACTACAATTTGGGCGACGCACTGAATAAGCAGACGGCAGACGGTGAGATGCAGCATCTTCCTGCTTGGCTGATTGCCGACCGCCGCTTCCTCAGCCGGTCTATGCCGTTCCTCTGGTACGCGCTACGTGGCAAGGGTTGGATGCGTTTCGCTCCCACCATCACCAAGGCGGCCGAAATCGCCGGTCTCGACAAGAAGACGCTAGAAGCGACGATTAGCCGCTTCAACGGCTTCTGCGAATCCGGCCGCGATCTCGATTTCAAAAGGGGCGAGAACCCTTGGGAGCGTTTCCGGAGTGGCTGGAAATCCGGTGACCGCAATCCAACCCTTGGGCCCGTCACCAAAGCCCCGTTCGTCGTAATTCCAATGAACCGCTCCATCTTGGGCACCAAGGGTGGCCCACGGACAAACGAGCACGGCCAAGTCCTGCGTCCGGACTACACTGTGATTGCGGGCCTCTACTGCGCCGGCAACGCCATGGCAAATCCTATCGGAACACGATCGGTTGCGGCCGGTACGACGATCGGCCCGCATATGACCTGGGGCTACATCTGCGCCCGCGACATGGTCGCCCGTCGTACCGCTGAAGCCTGATACATTCTAATCTTATTACATACAGGATCCATCAATGAGTAGCATGACGTCCGATAAGTCGGCCAATCGCGTAAGCCTGGGTTTTTTCCCGACCCCGCTGGAGCCCTTGCCTCGGCTTTCGGCCATGCTCGGTGGCCCCGAAATCTGGGTCAAGCGCGATGACTGCACCGGCCTCGGTGGCGGAGGCAACAAGACCCGCAAGCTCGAATACCTGATCGCTGACGCGCTTTCGCAAGGGGCCGACATCGTTCTCACAGCTGGCGCGCTGCAATCCAATCATGCCCGGCAGACAGCGGCGGCGGCGGCAAAGAGCGGTCTGGATTGCGCCTTGATCCTCGCCGCGGCCGTGCCGTCGCGAAGCCCTGCCTACGCCACTAGCGGCAACATGCTTCTCGATCGCATCTTCGGTGCGTCAATGCATCTGTTTGCGGCCGGAACCGATCTTGTGACAGAGATGCTGGCGGTTGCAGACGATCTCACCCGACAGGGACGCCGCCCTTACATCGTCCCCGTCGGCGGTTCGAACGCCGTTGGCGCGCTCGGCTATTGCGAGGCGATGCGCGAACTGAAAACGCAGTGCGCATCGCTGTCGGTCTCCTTTGATCGCATCGTACTCGGTACAGGCAGCGCCGGCACTCAGGCCGGCATGGTCGCCGGCGCCAAGCTGCACGACGTCGCTGCTGACATCCTTGGTATCAGCGTATCCGGAAACGAGGCCGAGGTAACAGAAAAAGTCGCACTGCTCGCCACCGAGACGCTTGCGCTTGCCGGTGACGATAGCAAGCTGGTCCCCCAGGCGGTGGTCGACGACCGTTTTGTGGGAGCCGGCTACGGCCAACCGACCGAGGCTGTTGTCGAGGCTCTGACAATGTGCGCACGCCTCGAAGGGCTTTTGCTCGATCCGGTCTATACCGGTAAGGCGATGGCCGGGCTTATCGACCACATTCGCCGGGGAAGTCTGTCTAGCGCAAACCGGGTGCTATTTTGGCATACCGGCGGTGCACAGGGCCTGTTTGCCTATCCAGAACTCTTCGCCATCGATGCTGCGAGAAAATAGAAAATCATGGGGTCGTCGCAGATTTTTTTGATCAGCGGCCTGTCGAGCACCTGCAAAGGAATGGCCGCCCGCCGACTAGAAAGATCAAAAGGGCAAGCCAGCGGCTCTATGCAGGGATCGTAGTCGAGTAGCTATGCCATTCAGCTTCGCCCTCACAGATCCGGTAATTCCCCCGTTCTTAACGAAGCTCCGTCAGTGGGTTCACGCGGCCATTTTCAGTTTCTGTGCGGGGGGCAATGTAACCCAACAATCAATCTGTCCTGCTGGAGACGATAGGCAGCGCCTCAGCCGGAACGATATGGCAAAGATCCATCTGTATCTGCGGCGTCAGATGCTGCCGGCATCGCGTCGCCAGCGTCCTTGCTAAATCTGATAATGCAGCCGGACGAATAACGAGATCGATTGGTCGTGTAGGCACGGGTCCGGTAATTCCAGGGCCTCGATGTCTTGCTCGTCAAATGACTGATCGAGAAGACTGAACGGTGACGTTATCGCCTAGGCTCGGCCATATCGGACTGTGTCGATAACCGCCGTCGCCTGATCCACCTCGATCGAACGCAAGACATTGACCGTCTGAAGCGCAAGGTATCGATCGGCAATCACGCCGAGATAGCGTTGGTTCGACATGTCTGATCAACGCCGCTTACCGGGGCGGATTAAAAAACAGATCAACCAGAACTATGGATCGGTTCGCCATGCAGAACAGTTGACGGCCCAAATCACGCGATCGTTTCCCCACCATCGACCACCAATATCTGACCTGTCATGTAGGATGAGCGATCTGAAACAAGAAAAAGAATCGGCTCTGCAATCTCGTCTACATCGGCCCAGCGCCCGAGCGGCACCTTCTCGCCAATATACGCCTCAATCGCTTCACGGCCTCCCATCTGCGCAATGAAAGGGGCATTAAATGCAGTGTCGACCCATCCAGGACACAGCGCATTGACCCGAACGCCAAATTTGGCGTAGTCGCCGGCCATTTGCCGGGTCATCGCAATGGTCGCATGTTTACTCGTCGTGTAAGCAATCATGTCGCGGTCATAGAGAACTCCCGATGATGACGATGTATTGAGAATGACACCGCGGCCTGCGGCCTTCATTTTAGGCATGACAAATCGCGATGCCATGAAATGGGCACGGACATTGAGGGCAAGGGATCTGTCGAAGCCCGCAATCTCCACCTCTTCAAGTCCACCCGCCACCTGGGCACCTGCGTGGTTGTGAAGGATATCGATCCGGCCATGGCGCGCGTAGATGGCGTCGATCGCCTTTTCAAGCGCATGATCATCCAGCACATCAAGAGCGATTGCGTTGGCGCATCCTCCTGACGCCACAATATCGGCAACTGTATGCTCGGCATTGTCACGGTTGATGTCGATGACCGCGACATGGGCGCCTTCACGTGCCATGATCTGCGCACCGGCCCGACCTATTCCCGAGCCTGCTCCCGTGACAATAGCGACGCGATCCTTCAGTATCATGGTGTTTCCTGGTCAGTTTTTTGTTGCTTGTCACGCATCAGAAAGCGCGCAAGGAAGATGAGAATGAGCGACGCCGTCAAAACCATCGTCGCGATTGCATTGATTTCCGGCGTCACTCCGCGCCGGATCGAAGCGAAGACATAGATCGGAAGTGTCGTGTTCGAGCCGGCCACAAAAAAAGCGATGATGAAATCGTCAAAAGAGAAGGTGAAGGCAAGCAGGAAGCCGGCAATGATCGACGGCATGATCTGCGGCAGCACAATTTGCCGAAAGGTCGCAAGCGGCGTTGCATAAAGGTCGCTTGATGCTTCCACAATATCGCGCCCAAGGCTTGCAATGCGCGCCTTCACGATCATCGTGACGAGTGCCATCGTAAACAGGCCATGGGCGGCAATGATAGAGCCATAGCCCAAAGCAAATCGAGGCGGGTTGGAAGCTGGCCAAACTGCCGCAATGATCGGATTGATAAGCCCAAAAACCTCGACCAATGCTACCAGCGTGGCGATCCCGATGACGACGCCCGGAACAACGATTGCTGCAGCAAACAGGCCATCGAAGACCGCCCGCATCCGCAGTGACAGCCGCTCCATGCCAATTGCCGCCATCGTTCCGAAAATCACCGCCAAGGCGGCACTCGAAAGCGCAATGATGACGCTGTTTCGCAAGGCCTCCATCAAGAAGGTATTCGTCAGAGCCCGCCCATACCATTGGCCCGAAAAACCAATGAATTCGCTCGCATTGCGCCCGGAATTGAAGGAAAATAAAACGACCAATGCGATCGGCGTGTAGAGAAAGAGATAGACGGTCGTTACCAGCGCGCGCATCAGACCAGATCCACCTGTCGCGTGCCGGCAACCCGAAAAGCAATCCGCATGGCGACCAAAAGCACGACCACGACGACGCCGACCAGCGTCACGGCAATGGCCGACCCGAACGGCCAATTGCGTGATTGCAAGAAAAGATCGACCAATGCATTGCCGATGAAAAACACTTTTCCACCGCCAAGCAATTGCGGGATCAGATATTCGCCAAGCAGCAGAATACTGACAAGTGCAACGCCGGTCATCACACCCGGGAGCGACAAAGGCAGAGTGATACCGAAGAAGGTCGACACGGGCTTTGCGCCAAGATCAGCCGAAGCCTCCAGCAGTCGTCGGTCGAGCTTTTCGAGGCTGACATAGATCGGCATGATCATCAAAGGCAAATATCCATAGACAATGCCAAGCAGCACAGCGCCTGGCGTGTTGATCAGCCGGATATTGTCAAACCCGATCATCTCAAAAAGATGCGGGATACCTCGCGCGCCAAGCAAATACATCCAGGCATAGGTGCGCACCAAAAGGCTGGTCCAAAAAGGAACCACAACCAGCGACACCAAAAGCAAACGTCGCTCAGGGCGTGTCTTGATAGCCAAGTAATAAGCGACCGGATAGGCGACCAGAAGACAGGTGAAGGCGCCAATCGGCGCAAGCAGGAGCGTATTCAAGAATGCCCCCGACCTGGATCCGAGCGCCGCAAATTGTGCAAGCGTAAATCCGGGCTGATATCCGCCTTCTGGTGCTCGTTCTCCGAATGCGAACACCAAGATCGCGATGAACGGCAGGACCAGAAACAGGAACAGCCAAAGACCAGCCGGTCCCACGAGAACGGCGGTCACAAGACGGCGCTTGGCCGTGATCGTGAAACGCATGGTGGATTTCTTCTTCAATCTATTTGCAAGTGATGACCGGAGGGCGACGAACTCATCGCTCTCCTGCCTTTTATCGAGTGGTCAAGCAGACTTGAAACGCGCCATGAGCTCAGCTCGCCCCGGATCCGTAAGCGTCACCGCTGCGCCAAACTCGAGCGGCGTCAACGCGGCCTCCTCGGGATAAACAATCTTGTTGCTGGTAATGTCCTTCGGCAACAGATCGATGACGCGGCTGTCGGTTGCCGGAGCGCCATTTGCAATATGCTCTTTGACCGCATTTTGCGGATCCATGAGATAGTTCAACAGAGCATAGCCGGCGGCCTTATTGGGCGCATCCTTCGGGATCGCATAATAGTCGGTCCAGATCTCGCCGCCGTCCTTACCTAACACATAGGCAATTTCTGGCATGTCGCGGTTGAGCTGTGCACCATCATTGGTCCAGCACATGGTCAGCCACGCGTCGGTCGAGCGCATTGATGGTTGATAGTCGGAATTGATAGCGAAGAGGTGCGGCTTGACCTTAATCAGCAGCTCTTCGGCCTTGGCCAGTTCGTCCGCTTTGATCGAGTTGAAGTCATAGCCAAGGGACACCAAGGCGCTGCCGATCGTCGTCAATTGATAGTCATGCACCATGGCTCGGCCATCCGCCTCTGTCTGGGCGATCTCAAAGAAATCCTTCCAGCTCGAAAGCTTTGTCTTGATCTTCGAGGTGTTGACCGAGAATCCGGTCGTGCCCCAATTTTTCGGAACGGCATAGGTCTTGCCGTCGATCTGGCCTTCTTTGGTAAAGCGCGGGTTTTCCGTCGTCTGACTGAAATTCGCCAGCTTTTTAAGATCGAGTTCGTCGATCAGTCCAAGCTTGTGATAGGTCGAGATCGTGTAATTGGTCGGCACGAAGAGCGACCAACCGGATGCGCCAGCCTGAAGCTTGGCGAGCATTTCCTCGTTCGAACCGAAGACATTGACTTCAACGGCAACACCTGTCGCCCTTTTGAAGTTCTCAAATGTTGCCGGATCGTGGTAGTTGGGCCAGGTCGCAATCGACATCTGGCTGCCGAGATCGTCTGCGGCCATGGCCGGTGTCGATAGCGCGCCGGGAAAACGTGTCATGACGGCGCTGGCAAGCCCAAGCCCGGTCACGCCCAAAAAATACCGACGGCTAACCGAACCGCGCTTGAGGCGCATAAATTCATCCATAAAGCCTTCAGCGGAGATCGGCAGATTATCCTTGTAGTCTTTGCTCATGATGCTGTTCCCTTGTTTTGGTTTATGCATTCGATGCTGAAAAGACGTGTAATGTGGCCGGGTCGAAGCCTAAAAAGACTTCTTCGCCCGGCGCGACCAGATCATGATCGTTAAGACCGTGTCTGTCCGCCGTGATGAAGAAATCACCAAGTCCGGCTACGGTTACCGCATACTCCGCCGATGAGCCGAGGAAGATCCGATGAGTGACCAGTCCCTTAAATGAGGCCAGGTCCGTCGACTTGGCACGGCTCATGCGGATGGCCTCTGGCCGAAGCGCCGCAATCGCTGCACCCGGCGCAAGCGCCCCGCTTGAAGCGATCGCCGATCCATCGCTCAGGCGTAG
Organism: Neorhizobium sp. NCHU2750; assembly: GCF_003597675.1. NCBI lineage: Bacteria > Pseudomonadati > Pseudomonadota > Alphaproteobacteria > Hyphomicrobiales > Rhizobiaceae > Neorhizobium > Neorhizobium sp. NCHU2750. The sequence goes on from NZ_CP030827.1 coordinate 1,269,925, forward strand.
TGTCTTGCCATCCGTCTCCATCATGACCGGAAACTGGTTGGTCTTGCCAACGAAGTCGGCGACAAACAGATCCTCGGGCCGATCATAGACGTCCTGCGGCGACCCGATCTGGCGAATGCGCCCGCCGCTCATGACGCAAACCAGGTCTGCCATGGACAGCGCCTCTTCCTGGTCGTGGGTGACGAGGACGAATGTAATGCCAAGCTCTCGCTGCAACGTCTGCAACTCGATTTGCATGGCCGAGCGGAGCTTCTTGTCGAGCGCTGCGAGTGGCTCATCAAGCAACAGGACGGAAGGACGGTTGACGATAGCGCGAGCAAGTGCCACCCGCTGCTGTTGGCCGCCAGACATTTCGTGAATGCGACGTCTCCCAAAGCCGCTAAGTCTCACCATGTCCAACGCCTCGCCGACACGGCGTGCAATCTCAGATGCGGCAATCTTCGGCCGCATCTGCTTCAGCCCATAGGCGACATTCTCCTCGACGTCGAAATGTGGAAACAAGGCGTAATGCTGGAAGACCATGTTGACCGGCCGCTGATAGGCGGGAACGCCGTTCATCTCCCGGCCGGCGATCAACACTGTACCCTCGCTGGGTTGTTCGAAGCCGCCGATCATCCTCAAGCACGTTGTCTTGCCGCAGCCGGACGGTCCGAGCAACGCCAAAAAGGCGCCCTTCGGCACATTCAAATTTATATCGCCTACAGCAGTCACCTGACCATAGGCCTTGGTCACTGAACGAAATTCGATGTCGTTCGTCGAAGCGGATGCCACGTCTGTTCCCTGCGGTTGGTCTGGGTGCGGCAGTCTCTGCTGCCTTTGCCACCGTCTGTTGATGAAACACTAAGTCTGACCCCATCAGCCGGTATATACCCCGAAAGAGGTATTTTCGAACCGTTAGCCGGATGGAAGATATATGTCTCAAGTAAGAAGATTTTGGAGTTTAGGGGCGAATTAATGGGTATCGACCTTGAGGCTCTCTCGACGGCCCTCAATACGACGGTCGGGAAAACCACCATGACTGACGCACAGTTTGGCGAGACATTTTGCCAGATCATGGCCTCGTTGGTGAGTTTCGACTATGTGGTCGCCTTCGCGTACCGTGGAAATGAGCGGCCGATCGATCTCTATTCCACTTTCGATAGCGCCGAACACATTGTCTTCGTAGCCCTTTATCAGGCCGGGCCGTATTTCTTGGACCCATTCTATCACGCTGCGATCGAGCACCGCCAAGGCGTGTTACGCATGCGCGACCTGGCGCCAGACCGCTTCTTCTCAAGCGAATATTATCGCAACTACTACGTCCAAACAGGACTTGCCGAAGAGGTTGGATTTTTCGTCAATGTAGATCACAATATCACAATCGTCCTATCTCTCATGCGCAAGAAGAGCAGGGGGGGCTTCCCGCCCGTGGAGTTTTCCAAGCTCCAAGCCATCGAGCCGCTGATTTCCGCCATGGTCGGGCAATATTGGAATAGCTTTGCCTCCCGCTTCGATCGGCAACTGTCTTGCGGCCGTGACCAAACTCGGCGACCCGACCGAAAGGCCGATATTGCTGCTGCCGACACCGCCTGGCTAGGGCTTAATCTAACCGCCCGTGAAACGGCGATCGTCGATCTTGTGCTGCAGGGGCACTCGTCCGAATCGATCGGCCTCAAGCTCGATATCTCCACCGGAACGGTGAAGGTTCATCGACGAAACGTCTATCGAAAGCTCGGCATTTCATCACAAACCCAATTGCTCTCGCTCTACCTAAAAAGCATGCAGTGACAAGAGCACAGGCACCGTTGAGTGATAAGCCGGCAGAATACCGCAAAAGCAGGCTTACCGTGCTCGACGAGCAAGGCACTTTGGTTTTTGCGCCAAAATCGGTTTTTGTCCTTCGCACAAGATCAGCATCTGCCCGCCTGGCATTTCGCGGATTTCCTGCGACATCATAAGGTCGCGCTCTCGCACCTGTTCGGTCTTGGAAAGACGCGATTGGCCGAATAAATCCCCACTCCTTGATAGGGTCTTAAACTTGATCGTCGTCTTGCCAAGCGCGCGGGACACGTAGTCGGCGGTTGCGAGATCATTGGCGCCGAGAATGAGTTGGTAGCCGCAATTGGCCAAAAGAGATTGGCGCAGATTTTCACCATAGACAGCGTCGAGACTTTTTAGATCCTGAACGACGAAGGCAAGTTTGATATTATAACCGGCGACGAAGGGAAGCTTTCCGACGATCTCGTCCATGCGCTTCAATTGGCAAAATTCATCAAGGAGAAAATAGACCGGCATGCGTGCCGTATTGAGCTCGCGTGTCAAAAGGCTCAAAATCTGCTGAACAAAAAGGGCCGTGAGCGGCCTCAACAGGTTCAAATCCGAAATGTTCGGGGCGATGTAGATCGTCACTGGTCGGCTCTGTATCGCGCTAAGCTCAATGTCGGTCGTGCTGGTCGCCATCACGATCTTTTCGTTCTTGAAGGGGCGCATCGCCTTCTGCAAATCCAGAAGTGCCGACTGTGCAGCTCGTTCCGATAGGCCGATATAGCTGTTGAAGCTTTCGATCGTAAACTTGGACAGGTAGGGCTCAGCCGCCTTGATGTCTTCGAACGTCGATTGCAGCGCCTCACCGCTATTGATGAAGCTGTTGATCTCGCCAAAGCTGCGCCGCCCCTCATATCTTGGGCTTTCGGTGATGTAGCTGATAATGCCGGCCAAAACCTGCTGTGCTGTCGACTGCCAGATCGCATTCTCGGACCCTGACGTTTCCGGGATGAGCATATCGGCAATATTTTGAATGTCGGTTGTGCGATCACCCGGTTCGCCGCGGATGAAATCAAGCGGATTATAGCAATTGCTATTCTGACTGCCCGGCGCAAAAACAAAAACCGCATTGCCATTTCGGCGGCGGAAGTCTGCCGTATTTAGAAATATCTCGCCCTTGAGGTCTGTGACGATCATCGAACCCTTATGGGCCAGAGCATTCGGAATAACGTAGCTCAGCCCCTTTCCCGACCGTGTCGGTCCGATCACAATGTGATGGCGTTCATCCATGACCCGCAGTGTCCTATGTCCGATGCGGCCAAGAATATGCCCGTCTTTGCGAAACCATCGCGCTTTTCGCAAGGACGCCATATCTTGAAACGACGCATTGCCGAGCGGATGAAACTCCTTTCTTCTGATGGCGATGATCAAAATGCTGGAGGCCAAAAGAGCCGGAAAAAGCGATATCAATGCGATCCTTTGTACTCTGGCGTTTTCTATATGGTCCCAGAACTGCTTTACCGGCGCAAACGGTTCAGTCTTGATCATCAAATCCAGCATCGTCGCGTCGCCGGAGAGAATGCGCAAAAGAACGCCATAAGCGAGGAGCCAGACAACTAATCCGGCTGAGGCGGCAATTATGATGGACAGGAGCTTCAGCCGATCCTTCATCATGGACGCCTTGCAAAATATATGTCCGCGACCCCGCGGCGGCCGCCTTCCCGGCGCAGCTGGATCACAATCGGTATGACGGTCTGGATATAGGATAACAAATCCGCTTTTGAAAAGCCGCTCGCCAGTCCCGATTGCATCACCATCATGATCACCTGCTCATATGCGCCGAGCGGCGTATCCGCATGGACCGTGGAAATACTTCCCGGATGGCCCGTGTTGATTGCCCTTAAAAAGGAAAAGGCTTCGCCCCCTCGGATCTCACCAACAAACAATCGATCCGGCCGCATCCGCAAGGATGCTTCAAGCAGCGACTGGATCGTCACGCTTGCTGCACTCTGATCTCCCTTGGATGCTAGGAGATGAACAGTGTTTTCCTGCGGTGGGTAAAGCTCACGCGTGTCCTCGATCGTGACGATCCGCTCGTGTTTATCGACTGCCTGCAAACATGCATTGAGCAAGGTCGTCTTGCCCGACGACGTGCCGCCGCTGATCAACACAGACACCCGCTGGCATAGTGCAAGACGGATAAAATCATATATCCGGCCGGCATCACGATGCGCTGCGAGCATTGCATCGGTGGATGCCTGTTGCTGCAACGCGCCCTCACTGCCACTGAGCGCACCGGCATCTCGCAGGTCATCAAGAGAAAAGGCGTTGACTACCTGCTTGCGGATGGACACCGCGCCGCCATCCGGCGCGGCCGGCGGAAGAACGCATTGGATCCGCTCACCACTCGGTAGCGATGCGCTCAGTAACGGGTTTTCCCGATTGACAAATTGCCCGCTCAAGGCCGCGACCCGCTCGCCGATATTTCTGATTTCGTCTCCAGTCAAACCCGGGATTTGATGATGCTCCATCATCTTGGCGCCGAGGCGCTCGACAAACACGCTTGTCGGGCGATTGACCGCAATCTCCACGACCAGAGGGTCGTCGAGGAAAGGCTGAAGCGGTTGCAGCGCGCGGTGAAGAAAGTAATGACTTTTCTCTTTGACATTATCATCGGGTCTGACGCTCACGCCTGATCTCCTTCATCGCCTCGGAAACCGGATCGGGATAGAAATCACTGAAATCCAGATCTTGACGGACGTAGACGAAGATCCGCTCACCCTGGGCAATGTTGATGGTGGGCTGGATCCGCAGATTTTCCGACAGTACTGTATTGGCCATCGAACTGAACGTGCGGGCGATCGTGTCACGGGCCAATTCTTCAGCGCGCTTCGCATCATCACTGTCACCTGACGCCTCGTCGCTGCCATAGCCGGTCAGATAGCTTGCACCAGCACCCACGATCGACAAGAGGATTGCCGAGCCAAAACGTTCCTTGAACTTATTGTCGACATGTCCAGTCAGTCCCGAGCGGCCAAGACCGTCTGCTCCGATCGAGTTCAATCTCACCGTCACACCGTCATTGCGGATAAGGCGCGTCCAGACCACAAAGATCCGCCTTTGCCCTCGGGTGATATCGGATTGATATTCACCAATCAGGCGTGTTCCTGTCGGTATCAAAAGCCTGCGGCCATCGAAGGAGTAGACATCCTCGGCGGTGATTGCTCTAATCTGACCAGGCAGGTCGCTATTGACCGCTGTTTCTAAAATGCCCGGGATCATGGTTCCCTCAGGAACGACAGCATCGATACGTGCGATCTGGCGCGCCCTCGCGCTGCGGTCCGATAAGTGCGACGCAGTGTTGAGGTAACGGCTCGCTTTATCGTCGCCGGCCACCGTCGAACCGTTTGCCTCTCCGCTCATTTCTTGGACGTGGTCGCCGACACCACGCTGGTCCATCGACAAGAGTTTTGATCGGTAGCGCTCTGGAAATTCTTCGACGAACGGTAGGTCATTGTGTGCCTCTACCGGGGCAGGGGCAGCCGATGAGGTGACCGGTACCGGCGCAGGCTGTGGTGCGGGCAGAGCAATGACTGCAGGCTTAGGTGGCGGTTGCGATGTCGCTTGCCTGAGAAAAGACGGAGGCCGAAATGAGGTCGTGCGAAATTCCTCGTCATTTTGAAGATTGTCCACCGCTTTGTCATGCGCACTGGACAAGGCCAGATAAATAGCGATCGCACCGCTGCCCACGAGCGCCGTGACCACAAGCCTGTAATTGCGTTTGGCGTTTCGATTGGCGACCGGGATGTGGTCTTCTGCATGGAGCGCTTCGAGTTCGGGTGTCATGGTCATCGCGAACCCCTTCTGCTTTCATGCCTAGCTGAAACCTTGTGGACCTTCATGTTTGCAACAGAAGCCGAGAGATTGAAGACGCAAGCCCAGCGCTCGCCATCGCGCAGCGTATACTGGCCTTCGACCCCGTCGACGACGATATAGGCTCCCTCCTTGCGGAAATTGCGCAATGTCTCGCTGCCGCCCGCTCTCACGGCAAATATCGCCGGGACATCCGCTTCAAAGCGCAGGAATGTCTTGGTCCCGTCATCGAACATCATACTCGGCTTCAAGCCGGCATCGCCGGAAAAGCTATAGTTTGAGTTGATCTTCTTCGTGTCGAGGCCAAAGATATTGGGAAATGCCGCCCGTCTTTGTGCCTCCTGGAGCAAGGCAGCCTCTGCTGCCTTTTCGGGATAGATGAAACGGATGCCAAAGATCTCTTTATTCTCCCTCGGCGCGTGGTCGCTGAGCTCCAGGAAATAGATCCGCTTGGTGGTTACGACATTCATGTTCGTCCCCACGTTTTTGGCCACCGGTTTGACGAAGAGAATGTTGCCTTTCTCGGTCGGTGCTACCTGCCAGCTCTCCGTGTCGCCGAGCGAAATCGTTTCAAATTTCTCGTCATCGTCAAAGACAATCATCGTAGAGACACCATAGGTCGCTTCGACCTTCAAGACATTGTTTGGCTGATAGACGACGCTCGTGATCCTCCGATCATCATGACCTGGCGCTGGCAACTGGCTAGCCAAGACAGGCATCGGCAACATAAGGGCGATCACTGTGAGAACTCTGCCTCCCATCATCGTGTCTCCCCCGCATCGACTGTCTCCTGCTCGCGGCGATACTGATAGACCTGAAAGCCCAATGGATTGTCGAAACGCCAATCGTTGCGAATGGGTGTTTCGGTATAGCGATAGCGGACAATCGAGATGAAATGCCTCGTAACGCTGTTTGTCTCTGACGTCTCAGTCGTGGAAAACCTCACAAGCGATGTGCTTTGATTGGGAAATGCGACCGACTTGATCGATACCGCGACCGACTTGTCCTTGCCGTATCGGTCGACCGGATTGTCAGGATTGGCCGCCCGATAAAGCGATTGCAATTGCCGTGCGGCGTCATCTGTCGAAAGCAACGCTGCGAGCCCAAAATTCTCGGAGATGGCAAAGGGATCATAGGCCTCGCGTGCTCGGATATAGCGCACAATATTGGCCTGCGTCACCGCCTGGAGACTTGTAAAGTCGAGCGGCTTGGTCAGTCCGGATTTCACCTCGATATAGCCGGTGTTGCGATCGACCTCGACGATATAGGGGTCAAACGATTTGAGCGGCAAAAGCGCAACCGTTGCAGTGAGCGCCATCATAGTGAGGACCGCAAACGTGCCGGCCACACACCAAGCGACGACGCGCGAACGGCGGGCAGATCTCAGCAATTCATGCTCCCAGCGCTCGCCATCCTGGAAATAGCCAAATAAGGCGTCATCTTGCGATTTCGTCATCCCATCACTCTCCCCATGGTGCTGTCTCAAACGGCCTGGCTGTTTCGGCGAATACCCCTTTCAATGGATTTCGCCGCGCTATCGCGGATATTCTGCCTTGCGAGCCTGAAGGTCCGATCTCTCGTCTGAAAACCGATCGTGCCGAGCCGGCCCGCCATCACACGGCCGCCGCTCAACATGGCCTTGGGAAGTGCCATGCCTGTCAATTGGCTGATGTTACGGGCAATCCGGCCAATTCCGACCGCGATCCCGCCGGTAATCCCCTGGGCCATCACCTGAATATTGAAAAGGACGAACGCGCCGGCGCAGCACAGCAACAGAAAGGCCGAAACGTCGCTTAATTGCAGCGCGCGTTGGCCGGCCGCATTGGTAACCTTGGTCAGTTCCGGATCCATCGCCGAAATCAAAAAGGCAGCGATGACATAAACGAAAAGTGGGATAAGCGCATAGGTCAGAACCTGTTGAAGCCAGGCACGCCCAAGCCCTTGCGAAGGCTCAAATAGCATACAGCCGATGAAGATCGGCGCCGTGCCGACCAAGACCCACATCATCACTTTGGCAAGAAGCAGGATAGCCAGCGCGACAGCCACGAAAACGGCAACGCACAGCATGATCAAGAAACCGATCATCGATGGCAAAACCGAAAAATATCCCGATTGCTCGGCAAACGCAGATGCCGCCTGATTAGCCGTACCCCAAATCTGCGACAGGCCGTCGGTCGGCTCGCTAATACCCGTTCCACTCGCCGACAAGATTGCTCGTCCGACAGCTTCCGGGGTATGGCTTAGCCAATCATAAAAGAGTGCGTCGAAGTTTTGCCATTGCCGTAGCAATGCCAAGATGACGAGCATGCGCACAAGTCGACCGATGATCTCGCCGACCGTGACCCGTGCTGTACCCGTCAGCAACTGAAGGCCATAAAACCCGACATAGGCGATGAACAAAACCGTCATGACGGGCAGGACTTGTTGGCCGACGATCCCATAGGCCTGTTCGCAAAAATGGGCGCCGGTCTGTTCGACCCTGTCGAGCAGGGCGCCAATGACATCTTCCATGCTGGATCCTCCTACGGCCCCAAGAGGTGCTCAATTGCCGCGAGCCCGTCCGATCGCGCGACGTTGATCTTCGATAGCGGACCGCATTCTGCGCTATCGTCCGGCCCGTAGGCGGTTGCAGTTATTGGGCGCAAACATGGGGCTTTGCGCTCCCTGTAACCGCTACCGCAGCCGTAAAGCGCAACGAGCATGCCAAGCGACAAAACCTTCAGCATCGTCTCTACTCGCGGTTATAGGTGAGGGCCTTCTTGGAGTTCGACATATCTGTCAGCCGCCGCTGGTTATCTGCCTGCAGCGACATGACCGCGCTGTTCATCACGCCGATCAACTCGTTGATCGTCAGCCCCGATTGGACCTGCAATTGTGTATTTTGATCAAGCGAGCCTTTGATGTCGGGTGCTTGACCAATACTGGCCCCGGCCGCCTCAAGCGCCGAGCGGCGCGACTGCACAGCCTGTTGCGCGCCCTCGACCACGGCGGCGGTTCCCAAAACCGTCTTGACCAGCTGTTGGTAGGACATGTCGCTGGCAAAGCCGCTGTCCTTTTGCCCCGAAAGGTTTTCTAACAACTTCAGACTGTTGAGAAATGTCGTGGCCGAGGTTGCGATGTCGCCTTTGACGGTGCCGAAATTGGCCATGCCGCTCGCCAAGATCTGATCGAGCCCTGGCATTTGCGCAACGCTGAAGCCGGTGCCAAGAGCGAGCCCTTGCATTGCATTCGATACACGTCCACGCTCGCCGGTCACCGCCTTTAACGTATCATCGACCGTATCGAGAACCCGCTTATTCGTATCGAGAATCTCATCTGTCGTCTGCGCCGTGTGCTTGGCAACGTCAAGATTGGCGTCATCAATCACGGGGACCTGAGCATAGGCCGGGATTACAATGAAAAGGCTGAGAAGATTGCAAATCAGAATCCGCATAACGTCCTCCTCAAAGGAAACTTAGTTTCAACTCCATGTCGTCCGTATCCGAGGGGCTGTTGGCGCACACGGGCGGGCTTGATCCGGTCGAGCCATCATCGCCGTTGCATAACGTGTCGCCCTTGGGTGGTGATGATTGCGGCAAAGACCGAACGGCCTGTGCCGATCCGGACAAGCCACTGGCCGCCAAGAGCCGCCTCGCATTCACGAGATCTGCAATCATGGCTGCCGTTGAAACCATCTGATTGATCATCTCAACATTGGCGCTGCGTGCCGTCGAATTATGATCCCAACTTTGATGGATGGTACCCGGAGCAATGGCTGCGATCGTCGCCCAGAAGGCGACAATATCTGAGCTCCCGTCGGAGATAGCCATCGATCGCCCGGCAGCAGACAACGTCCTCGCCCTGGATTGAACGAATGCGGCAGTCCCACCGCCGCTCGCGACCGGAATTTTATTGCCGGAGGCCTCACCGCCCAAGCTTGGAAGCCATCGCTGCGTAATCGCCGTGACGTAGCTCTCAGTCTCCTTGAACGGTGGAACACCGCCATAAGCTTGAACATTTCCAGGCCCGGCATTGTAGGCTGCGAGCGCGAGCGTCGTGTCGCCATGGAACGTCGACAATTGCTGTTTCAAATAGCGCGCGCCGCCTCGTAAATTGTCATCGACGTCATAGGGATCGATGCCAAGGTCTGCCGCTGTCGCCGGCATGAGTTGCGTCAAACCGATCGCTCCAGCAGATGACGTGGCACAGGCATTGAAGCGGCTTTCCTGATAGATCAACGATAAGAAAAGGGCTTCATCAACGCCTTCTTCACGGGCAATCTGCCTTGCTCGTGAAACGATTTGTGGGTTGGCCGTCGACGCTGAAGCGGCGTCATTGGCCTGCCCAGGGCGAAATTGCGCGCAACTGAGGCCTTGGCTGGCGGAAAGGTGCCTTTGATCAACATCGTCAATGTCGCTTGTCGCGTCCTCCCGTGCCGATTGCCTGGCGATCACGGCATCGTCGGTCACCTGCATTTGCGCCTGTGCCGGCGGAGACGGCCAAACACTCAACGTCACGAGAAATGATGACAGCAGCACCTTGCTCATGATTCTTGATCCCAACCACAAAATTCCGGAAGCCACCGCCATGCAGCTTCGCCGAGCCGCGCACGTAATGCCTCGCATTCGTCGATGCTTTGCTTGCGTCCCGACAGGACCTTGACGAGATCGGGCATGGTGGACAGGTCCAGCTTGGCGATCACGGAATCCTTGCCGTGCTTGATCAGAAAGCTTCGCTTTTCCGGTGGACTTGTCTTGAGGAACGAAAATTCCTTCAATGTCAGGCCGAACCGCTCAACGTAACTCTCCATATCGGCACGGGGATTTGGAAAATGGATATGTGTTGCAGCCTGCTCTATCAACGTGTGGGCGGCCTTCGCCTGTCCTATGTCGGAGGCAGATTGGGTGCCGAAGCCGACGATCCCGTTCAGCTTGCGAATGGTTTTCATCTTGTCGACGATGAAGTCGCTAAAGCTATCATCCGCCAACAATCGCCAGCCTTCGTCCATGAAGAACATCACCGGTTCGCCGGTCAAAAGCTCATCAATGCGGTGATAAAGATACATAAGGGCAGGCGTGCGCACGTCGCTATTCGACAGAATATGCGTCATGTCGAAGCCGAAGACACGATGAGTGTCCAGTGAAAGCAGGTCTTGTGGGGCATTAAAGAGCCAGGCCTTGTCGCCATCGATCCAGCTGTGAAGCCGAGCGGAGAGATCGTTGGCGTTTGAGCGGGCGCCACCGGCAAGCAACGCTGCGAAATGGCCAAGTGTTCGTTGCGGCTTGGGTTCGCGCATAAGGCGAAACAGCGCGCGTTCGACAAGATCAGCATCCTCCTGGCTCGCATGGCCGCGACCCTCGCCGCACAGCATGGTCTTGATCAAGCGCAACAGGAATTCGAAATTTGGGCCTGTATTGTCGAGCTGAAGGGGATTGAAGCCAGTTTGTGTCCCCGGGGTCAAAATGTCGTAGGTCCCACCAATTGCTCGGATAAAGATCTCTGCCCCACGATCCTTGTCAAAAAACACCGCACGAGGGCAGGGGGAAACACGCATTGCCTGCGCCAGCATAAAGGTCAGTACGACCGTTTTTCCCGAACCCGTCGGGCCTGTTACCAGGAAGTGACCAATGTCGCGCTGGTGAAAAGAAAAGAAGTAAGGCGTCTGTGACGCGGTCTCCAAAATGGTGATCGGCGTATCCCAGTGGCAGTGGTCTGTCTGGCCGATCGCAAAATTATGCATCGATGAAAGGCCGGAGAAATTGGCACTCGAGAGCAATGCCTTGCGGGCAATATAGGCGTGATTGCCGGGAAGCTGTGCCCAAAAGGCGGCCTCCAGATTGAGGTCTTCACGCAGCCAGGTGATGTTCATATCCGTCAGGCAGCCACCAAGCTCACTGACGGATTTGCCAAGACCGTCAATGTCGCGCGACAGGCATAGGAGGGATAGATGGTGCGTGCCGAAAACGGCCTCCTGGTTGAGAAGGCTATTGAGCGCGAAATGGATATCATCTTCGACCGAACTGCCTGCCTCGTCCGAGGTACTGAGTTGTCTTTGCAAACGGCTTATCCGCTCTTGCGCGATCGGTCGATCGGCGATGGTGAAGGATTGGGTGAGGATGAACTCGTGATCGATTTGCAAAAGGCCATCGAGAATGCCCGGACCCGTAAACGGCGGATATTCCTTAATCGAAAGCATGGCAGCATATCGGTGCTCGGCTGCGGTCGCCGCCTGCACCATCAAGCTTCTTCGGCCGAAATGCAGTCGTGACGTGCCGAGGAAATTGCAAATCCCCATCCTTGGTAGACGCATCTGATGATAGACGCCGCCGCTCAAAAGCGTGTTGAAGAACTCGCAAGGCTCTGAATAAGGAAAGACGTCGGGCTGGTCTTCGCAAGGGAATGAGGGCAAGGATCGACCCGAGTTCGTGCGAGATGCAACTCCCAAAACTCGTGCGCTATATTTGCTCAAGTCTTGCACAAGGCGCGCGACAAGCTCCTCAAATTCCGCGATTTCGCCGTTCGTCGACACGGGATCTGGCCGCCGTCTAAAAAGGCGCGTGACCTGTCGCAAAGCTTCGCCAGCGCCAAGTACGCTGTCGGGCCTGGCGCGAACCACTGTCAGGTAAAGTTCATTGGTGAACATCCGCTTTCTTTGCAGATGCTCCATATAGCGCTCGTTGAGCAGCCGGCAGAACGGATCGTCAAAATGCCCACCGAGATCGGCATCAACCTGTCTTCGGATGACGGTCGACCAGAGCGAATAGCGACTTGATCCGAGTGAACGGAGCATGGTGTTTTGCACGACCGAGCGCATATTTAGCTCGGCCTGGTCTTCTGTCTGAAAGAACAGCCCCTCAAGTTTGATAACGCTTGCCAGAGCGCCGTTTTCAAGTCCGATCACGGTCTTGGATTTGTGCCGCAAATACGGGATATGGCGCGCCATGGATCGCTCGCTTGCCGCCTTGCGCCCCAATCCCAGTTCTTGCTTAATTGTTTTGAGCATGACGCGCCCTTCTTGATTATGGACCGTAGGAGGTGGCGCCCCAGAACGTTCTGTTTGGCGTTCTTGGGGTGCGTTGGCAGGCGACTTGCATCACGTCGAGACACTTCACGTCCGACGCACAAAGCGAAAATAAAATGACGTAAACCACAGGCGCGAGCCCAAGCGCGGCAAATCGATTGGTCGCCAGCCAAGCAATGATTGTCAGTGCGATGACAATCACCATGGCGATATACGGAACGCCCCACAACATCGGCGGACGTGTGAGCCCGATCACCACGGGGGTCAGAATCGGCTTGTCTTCAATTAACGGCTCCATCTCACTGCCCCACCGCTGAAATCATCTCGTCAACAATGGTCGGTGCGCCAAAGACGAGGCCGATGCCAAGAATGACGCCGCCGGCAAGGAACCAAGACAGCCGGCCCGCGAAAGCCAGGAAGCCCAGACTGATCACGGCAATGATGGCAAGTAGCCGGCCGAACGGCCCGGTGATGAAGTCGACGATCATCTGTACGGCAGTCTGCAACGGTGCAAAGGCGCCACTGCTCGTCGTTTGTGCCAAGGCGGGTTCGGCCAGGGCAACAGAAAACCAAAGGACGGCAAAGGCCACCGCAATTGAACGCCTGTGGGGATTGTAAGCCAAATTGATGCAGCGCATTGGATCTCTCCTGGTCAAAAATGCATGACACCACCGGTGAATTTCCGGTCCTTGTGGATCCCGATCACGCCCGCCGCAGGTTGATCATACATGGGCGTGGATATCGGCGGCTGAAGTTGCCGGCCGCCCCGGCCTACTCGTTTTCCGTCCAAGCCAAGTTGATAGTTGATCACCTTAGCCACGTAGCTGACGGTTTCTGCGAAGGGCGGGATACCGCCATACTGATAGATACGTGCTTCGCCCGCATTGTAGGCCGCGGCAACGAGTAGGGGGTTCTTGAACTCGTCTTGGAGAACCCTCAGATATTTCATCGCGCCGGTAATGTTTTCTTGCGGGTCGCAAATGTCATCGACGCCAAATTGTGCAGCGGTCGCTGGCATAAGTTGCATCGCCCCGCGCGCGCCCTTCTTGGAATTTCGCTGCTGGTCAAAGCCGCTTTCAACAAAGGCGATCGCCAAGGCGAAACCGACAGAGATGCCCTCGGCGCGGGCCGCTGCAACGACGAGGTCCTGAACGTCTTGCCGGCTTAGTAACGTTTGTCCGCAAGTCGGCTGAAAGCTGTTGGCCTCGGGTGTCTCAGCCATTTCCTCAGCCAACAGACGCTTGCTCGCGATTAGGTCAAAGCCGTCACCCCTTGAGTTACTAATAAAAGTATAGTTGTCCGCTTTGTTTGCCACCGGGGAGAAAAGTTTCTGTCGGTCGACTAATTCGTTTCCCTCAAGCGTGCGACGGAACGGTGCCGCTTGGCTCAGTGGCAATGAAGCTCGATGCGACGCGTGCTCATTTTGCCGATTATATTGCGAAAATTGAAGATTTCTGGCGATCTCTTTGGCGGATAGGGGGTAAGGCAAAGCGATCAGGGCATAACAGCACCGTGCCACTATCGAGAAAATGTGATGCCTCCGCATTGAGAAAATCCTTCACGATGAAGTGCTATATGAAGAAATGCAGTGATGAAATGATACGAATTGCGGTAAGTTGTACGGCATCGAGATGAGTATTGCAAGTTGTATATGTGGGCGATAATGCAGGCATTGCGAGCGCTCGCGACGAGGTGTGACATGCGCGCAAGGCCTGGCTGATCTATGGGGGTTAAATGGGTTACTCATCAGTAGCCGAATTCGCAGCTAGAGTGATGATGCCGAGCCCGGCGATCTCGGCAGACTAAAATTGGTCAGGCGCCGGCTTGGGTGTCACCACCGCAAAGCCTGCTCAAATCCCGCAAAAAGGGAGCTGTCAAATCCGGCCAGCAAGACGGCGTTCACGTTCCTTCAAGTCGTCGTGGCTTGGTTCTCGTCGCAACTATTAAGGATCTGACCGATCCGCGCGAAATGAAATCGCGCCCACGATGCCGCATGCATCGAGCCTACGTTGCGCTGCTCTTGACCGGCGCTGCTCGTTCGTAGACGGAACGTTTGTCGCGGAGCGGGATGATGTCGCTTTTCAGAATTGGGAACCCGTCCCTTGTTATTGACAGTCGGCGCTGCCCAACGGAACGCAATCCGTTCGATTGACCAATCGCAATCATCGGCAAATTGTAGTGCCGTTGGCGTGTGCAACGCAGCTACGATATGTGCCGCCGACATTGCCGAGTTTTCTTGAGGGCCGTTGGTCGACCAGGCCCGGCCGTTGTCCGCCCAGTTTCCCAGATACTTCGCCTCGCTTGATGTCGATGTCGAAGTTTCGGCTTCCAAGCGTGCCAGTATAGCCGCCAGTCGCGTTTCGGCGGATTTCAAAATTCTGATACTGCTGCGCGTCGGCGGATGAGGCTGTCATGGCGGCAAATACCATAAACGCCGAACTCATTCTCACTACCCGTCTCATGCAGCTCACCGCCAAATAGGAGTGGTTTGGTCGAGAATTTCGGCGCCGCAATCGGTCCTGCGATCGTCGTATTCTCATCGCCGGCGCCAGATAAGACGTGTTCTCAAGCAGCTTGCACGTATTTCATCCCGAACATTATTCTCGTCTCACACAATACGCGCAATGAAAAAAAGGGCCCCGAACGGAGCCCTTTCGTCGAATATTGGATGATATTAGCTCGCGAGTGGCTGACGGCGGCGCTTCAGATAAAGCGCGACACCGCCCATAGCCAGAGCGCCAAGCCCGGCGCCGGCCTCAGGACCCGGTACCGGCGTGGGGGCCGCTCCCGTGACACTGACATTGGCGAGCAACATGTCGGCGTTGATCGAGGAGGTGGAAATGTCCTTGAAAGTCAAGGTCGTCAGGCTCGATGTGGCGACGAAATAGAGATAGCCATCCTCGAAAATGTCGTTCAAACTGGTGGAGAGCTTGCTCGCTTTGACGGTGCTCTTTGTGCTGGAAATTTCCGCATCAGAGCTGGCGTTTGATGCTGTGACCAGCAGGCTTTGTGTGCTCGTCGAGCCAAAACCTGCAAAATTATAGGTCAGCGTATAGGCCTCGCCTGCGACCGTGGCGAAGGTCTGGAAGAGCGATCCACCCGTGATCTGGCCTGCGCCAAACGCCACATAATTGTCGATCCCGCTCGAGCCGCTGCCGCCAACCGCCGGGGCTTTGTACGCAGCATCGTTCTCAACGGTGACGCCGGTGCCAGATGTGCTCCAGGACGAAAGGCCGCTGGAAAAAGTTCCATTGATCACACGCTCGTCCGCGAGTGCCCCATTCGCCAGCCCGGTTAGAGCCAGTGCCGCAGCGATCGCGGCGTATTTGATTGTCATTGCTCTTCCCTCTCATGAGCTATGCTTACCAAAACGCTAATAACAAAAATTTGAAAGCAATTCTAGATCCGTTTGGGGATAATACTTAATAAACAGGCCGGCAACAGCAGTGATTGGCTGTCGTGTATTCCAAAGACGTTCGTATATCCTCTCCATTATATCTATAATCAGGCGATTATGTTGATGCGTCACCGGATATTGTCTCGGGTCGTCAATTTGATTCTAGAGAAATTTGAGTGCTTTGGCAGATTTTGTCAGTAGTAGCGCCCCGCTGGATGACGCATCTTGGAAGGCTAAGATTCTATGGATGATTGATACCATCCCGTACGTTGGCTGTAGTCTCTGACGTGTTGGCTTGTCATGCTCACGTGCCGCCGGGATGGCACGAGAACTTCGTTGCACTGTTTCGATACAGATTCGGCGGGCGTGATAATCGCCTGTTCGCTTTTCAAGACAGAACCGTTTCGCCGAGATCCATCCTTATGATCTAGTCACATGCAAGGCCCGAGTGGCGGAGGCCGTACCGTAGGGGAGGTTTGTTGATTTCGAGGATAGCAACGAATGGACAGACCCGGCCATGAGGCAAGGCCTCAAAATGATTTCAATCCTTTAGACCGTGCTCGGCGCGAAAGTCGATTGGGCTTCGCCTTAGTTGGCGTCACAAGCGCAATCATCAACCTTCTGTCTTTAACCAGCGCATTCTTCATGCTGCAGGTCTATGATCGCGTTATCCCCAGCCAGAGCATTCCAACCCTTGTCGCGCTCGGTCTCCTAACCCTACTGCTGTACCTGTTTCAAACGGCGTTCGAGATCATGCGCGGGCGAACCCTCATCCGCATTGCAGGGGTTTTCGACGAAATAATTGGCCAGCATATCTTTGCAGCTGTGGTCTCGTCGCCTTCTCGCGACAATGCGCAGCCCAATAGTGCTTTTCTGATGCGCGACTTTGATCGTGTGAAGGCCTTTTTAAGCAGCGCTGGCCTTCCCGCATTCTTTGATCTGCCCTGGTTGCCGTTTTATGTCGGGCTTAGCTTTTTGTTCCATCCGCTGATCGGTGTTACCGCAATAGCGGGAGCAACCTTTTTGGCCAGCTTTACCTACATCACTCACATCAGGACCGAGCGGTCGAGCCGCTTAATCTTACCCGTGAGTATCGATCGCCAAGCCGTTTTGGATGCTTGCCATCGAAATGCTGAAGTCGTCCACGCCATGGGGATGCGGGAGGACATGGTGCGCTCCTGGTTAGCCCTCAATGCCAATCATCGCCTTTTTAGTCGGGCAAGCGCGGATGCCGTCAGCACCTTTTCGGCGATTTCAAAAATCGCCCGTATCAGCCTTCAGTCAGCAATGCTCGCGCTCGGCGCCGTGCTGGTGATCAAAAATCAAGCTTCCGGCGGCATCATCATCGCAGCCTCGATCCTGCTCACCCGCGCTTTGGCACCCGTGGAGCAGGCGATTGCCAATTGGCAAAATTTCGTTCTTGCCAAACAGGCCTGGCAGCGGCTCAAAAATAGTTCAGGGGCACTTCTTCCACCGTCGGTGCAACTTGTCTTGCCAAAGCCCAATAAGAGTTTGAACGTCGACGGTCTGTTTAGCGCCCCGCCGGGGCAGCGTGAACCGATCATCGCCAATATCAGCTTCTCCCTGAAATCGGGTGATGCAATGGCAATCATTGGGCCAAGCGCATCTGGGAAATCCGCTCTCGCGCGGGCCCTAACCGGAATATGGCCACTGAGGGCAGGGGCTGTCCGTTTGGATGGAGCGACTCTCGATCAATGGCCTGACAGCGATCGAGGCCAATGCATCGGCTATTTACCACAGGACATAGAATTGTTTGCCGGCACCGTGGCGCAAAATATTGCACGCTTCCGCCCCAATGCCGCCTCAAGCGATATTATCGACGCTGCCATGACCGCCAATGTCCATGATCTGATCCTGACATTGCCACAGGGTTATGACACCCAGATCGGTGTTGGTGGGGCGGTTTTATCTGCCGGCCAGCGCCAGCGTATTGCTCTGGCGCGTGCCGTATTCGAAAGGCCATTTCTTGTTGTCTTGGATGAACCCAATTCCAACCTCGATTCCGATGGCGAGGCAGCACTTGGCAACACGATAGCGACCCTGCGTCGGCACGGATCGATCGTCGTCATCATTGCCCACCGCGCCAGCGCGATTGCCGGTGTCGACCTCGTCCTGGTCCTGAAGGGGGGGCGGATTGCCGCCTTCGGTCCAAAGGCTGATGTCTTGCCAAAATTCTCGCGCCAGCCGAAATCAAAAGTCTTGGGGAGCTCTGTGCCTTACAAGATTTCTATCGGGGTCGGAGGGTAGGAGATGGAAGTTCGAACCTCGCGCCAGTCTCTTCGCCATCATGCCATCGCCGTCACGGTACTCTTCATCGCCTTGTTTTGCGGGGTTGGCGGCTGGGCGTTGGCAACCACGATATCCAATGCGGTTGAAAGTCCGGCAACCGTCATTATCGATGACAATACGAAAACAATCGAAACGCTAACCGGCGGCATTGTCTCGCAACTCCTGGTCAAAGAGGGCAGTGCCGTCAAACAGGGAGATATTTTGGTCCGTCTTGACGCCACAGCATCCCGCGCCAATCTCGCGATTTTGAATGCAACCCTTGCACAGCTAAAGATCCGAAAGGCCCGCCTTGAGGCGGAGGTGGAGGGCCGATCCGACTTCTCGGATGCCGACGTCGCGCCGATTGTCCACGAGTTCGATGCCAAGCCGAGCATGATCAAGAGTGAGGTTAAGCTCTTTGCGTCGCGAAAATCCTCACTGAGCGGCCAGAAACAACAGTTGCAGGAGCAACAGGCTCAATTGGATGACCAGATCAAAGGTGACGGACTACAAATTGAGGCGATTGACGCGGCGACAAAGCTGATCGACGAAGAGTATCAGGCGATTAACGGCCTTTACGAAAAGCAGCTCGTCACAATGCAACGGGTCAATGCACTCAAGCGACAGCGGGTCGAATTGGATGGAGAACGCGGTGAGAAAATTGCGGCTCGAGCCCAGGCGAAAGGGCGGATCGCCGAGATCAGCCTCAAGATTTTGCAGCTTGATGAAGACCGCAGAGCCGAAAATGCCAAGGATCTAAGCGATATCGAAGCAAATATCGCCGAGACGGCAGAACGCAGAGTCGCGGTGCTCGACCAGTTGCAAAAGCTTGATCTGCGTGCCCCTGTCGATGGGCGCATCTATCAGCTCGCAATCCATACGATTGGTGGCGTAGCAAGTCCGGGAGATCCGTTGATGCTTTTGGCGCCGCAGCGCAGAAGTCTGATCGTCGAGGCAAAGGTCGCCTCGCGCGACATTGATCAGCTTCGTTTGGCTCAGCCGGTCGAGATCCGCTTCAGCGCTTTTGATCAGCGAACAACACCGCTCGTCGCAGGGCAGGTCATCTCAATCTCTCCCGATGTCGTGACAGATAAGACGACCGGGGAAAGCTATTATCCGGTGCGCATTAGACCCGACGCGGATCACCTGGACGCTGCAAAGCAGCTTGCGCTTTACCCCGGTATGCCGGCAGACGTGTTCATCAAAATAGCGGATCGATCCGTTATATCCTACTTCGCCAAACCATTGACCGATCAAATGGCCCATGCTTTTCGTGAGAAATAATCCCAGAGGAACCTTGCCATCCACCGATAATGATTACGTGCCTTATGTGTCAGCCGGGGCAGTCGCTGCCAGCCTTTGCCTGCTCGACTTCGAAAGCGAAATCCGCCCTTGCGATATGAAGCTCAAAGATAAGCGGCGATAGACTGGTGAATCTGATGCAGTTCGTCGTCTCTAAAGGCTCGGCCCGATGCGACGATCACACTTCCGAGATAGGCAAGTTTGCCATATGCTTCCGCATGGCTTGAGGGCTGCCATTGAATAATGGCTTGCCGCAAACGATCTTCATCACCATGCCTGCGGGCGCCAATGGCGTCAATGGAGTAAAGAGTGCGCCTCTGCCTTCGTGCAAGTTCAACCAGCAGCATACGATGGTCGAGAATAACCTTCGCAAATTGTCCCGAAACCCGGTCACCTTGCTCATTCCATGGGATGGCCGGCTTTGCTTCATAACCAGTTCGGGACTGGCAAGAAGCGTCACTGGAAACCCGCCTTTTGCCTGATATACAGTTGGTTCGCGTCGACAATGGGAAGCCTCCTGGATGAAGAGCAAATTGGAACGACACATCGAGGATATGGGCATCGTCGAAGCCGACGATGGCGAAGGTGACAAGCCGATTTTTCGGCGGCCAGGCTTTGAGGGCGTGGTCTCCTTGACCGACCTTGAAAAAAGAATTGGTGAGGCGCTCAGGCAAGCCAGGGACAAAACGGGTCTGACCCATGCCGATGTCGCGCCCATGCTTGGGCTTCACCCGCAGGTCTATGGCCGCTACGAACGCGGCGAAAGCAAACTGAATGTCTCGCGGCTTATCCAACTCAGTGAATTGTTGAATTTTTCGCCGCTTGATGTGCTTTTGGCCGCCGCGCCCTATCGATTTGGGGAGACGAGTGGTGAGGCCGATCAGCGAGCGCGACTGATGCAAATTGTCGAGACCTTACCTCCAGATGCGGTCACATCCTTGCTCTCGCTCGTCGAAGCGATGAAGCAGATGAACGCGGGCGGCCGATAGAACCGGCCACCAATGGGGTGAGCCAGCCTCTCCTTAGGTCTCAGATGTCGTCTCGCAACTCGCGCCAAGCGTGTTAAGCATCGCAATCATCTTCGGTCGAACCTGTTTGGGAAGCCTCAGAAAACTGTCGACGAGGCGCTGGCCTTCTTCTGTCGCGACATAGGCGCAACGCGTCTCGGCCTTTTGCTCTAGAATGTCACAACGGCCATCATTGGGATGGGGTAACGTATCAAAAAAATAGGCCATCGGGACGTCGAGAACGTTGGCGATCTGATAGAGGACGGAAATCGAGACCCGGTTCAAACCACGCTCGTATTTCTGAACCTGCTGGAATGACAGGCCAATGCCTGCTCCAAGCGCCGTTTGAGACAGGCGCAATTGCTGGCGCCGCAGACGAATGCGACGCCCCACTTCCTTATCAACCGGATGGGGGCCTGACGACTGGTCGGCCAGAAATGTTTGCGCCTTGGGGGCCTGTCTTAAAGCAGATGATCGTGACATTCCAACCTCTTCGAGCCAGCGTGACCTGGCAAACCAAGAGCCGGGAAGATGAAAAGCTGTTGGTACACAGCCCTTGCGGCTTTTAGCGCATGCGCCTCTTGTATAGCCACAAGCTTCCCGACCGTTGATCACGGAGCGGTTGCTCTAATTCCAATCATCAAGCACCAAGGGGTTTCCATGCCCCAAGACGATATGTCTCGTATGCGACATTACATGTAAAGCCTGCAATTTCAAATAGCCTTGCGATAATTCACAAGTATTGGTGGTGTCGGTTGGGCCGGCATCACTCTCCTCCCTCGTCGCGCAGGCTTGCCTCCGCGACCATCCGCAGCAGATATTGAATAAACCTCAACTCATCCGTGGCTGGGTAGCGCCCGCAGATTTCGTCAACTATCCTCAATAGCTTCGAAATTTCCTGATGGACGACGTCAACGACAAACTGTTCGGCCATGCTTTGATCCATCACCGATTTGTCGCGTCGTCCCACGTCGCTCGCCTCTTTGTTGACATTGAACGTGCCTATGGCTCGTCAGGTGTAAATCGACATCATCGAATACACGCAAGAGCGACAGTCTCACCCCATGGCGCTTACGATGTTGTTGCAAGAGTTCGGGAGAGGGGTAGGCAACGACTGCCAGGACCCAGTGTCCCTCGTGAAGAGAGGGTGGGCCCAAAAAGTCCAAAACATAGCCGCGGCGCTGCAGCATGCGTATGATGAGCGGTGTGGCTTCGATGACAAATGCCTCTATGCCAAAACTCACCGCATATTCCAAAACGCCCGTCATCAACAGATCGCTGGCCAATATCCCGTCTTTCGACCGCATGTTGCGCAACGCAGCGCAGCGCCCCCATTCGAATGCCGAGCTGGTTTTCGGATAGCGCCCATTTGGGACAAGGAAGGCCAAGGGATCTGAAAGTAAATGCGGTTTCGTCGTCGGCAACAACCTGGAATATCCGATCAGGTGATGTCCTTCGCGAAGCACCAGATGAATAGTGTCGGCCGTATCAAAGGCGTCGCGTTCGCGTCCGTCAATGGTTCGAAGGCCTTCCCAACCGAGCTCTTCGACAAAGCATCTATGACGAAAGCGCCAGACCTTCTCCATAACCGTCGCAAAACGTTCAACCTGATGACCTAAGATTATGTCGAGCATCGCCAAACTCCCATGTCGGGAAATAATGTGCGACTTAATGGGCAGGCAAACTATCCGTAAATTGTCTCAATTTTCACGGCCAATAGCCATGCCGGAAGGCTTCCGCGACCATTTGGGGTCGGTTGCGGACGCCCAGTTTGCGC
Organism: Neorhizobium sp. NCHU2750; assembly: GCF_003597675.1. Taxonomy (NCBI): domain Bacteria; kingdom Pseudomonadati; phylum Pseudomonadota; class Alphaproteobacteria; order Hyphomicrobiales; family Rhizobiaceae; genus Neorhizobium; species Neorhizobium sp. NCHU2750. The sequence goes on from NZ_CP030827.1 coordinate 1,292,313, forward strand.
TGGATATTGGAAAGATGGTTCTGGATCGTTCTTGGCGATGAATGGGTCAGCTCGGAAATTTGCCGATCAGAGTAACCTGCCAGACACCATGACAGGCACTCGCTCTCGCGCCGCGTCAATTCAATCTGGAGTGACGGCCGTAAATGACTGGTATCGAGATCTAACAAGCGCGAATGAATACTATTGGCCAGCACATGCAATAGGCTGCGTTGAGCGGGAGACAGGCTTAATGGGCCGCCAGCTAAGGACAAAAGAGTGCTAAATCCCAAATGTGACGCAATCGGGATGGTTATGCCATCGACCAGTCCAAAGGCTGCTGCCTCCTGCATCACCTGCATGGCTTTGGGCGAAAGCGGGTAATTCAAAATCGCCTCCGACCATAAGATAAGGTCGTCTGAGCTCCGAGACAGACTTACAATCGGGTCATGGCGGAAAAAATTGTGCTGGAGATAGCGTTCATACCATCCGTCCGGCCAGCCGTTCATGATGAAGTGCTTGTCCAGTGTCTCATGCGGCAATGGGATGCGCGCCATGGCAAAATGATCAAAACCTAAAATAGCGACCGTTTCGGCCACAAGAGCCTCTAGTTCATCGTGCGACTGGATGGAAAAGCAGTCTTTGGAAAAAGCTATCAGCGATCTGGCATAGAACATGTCCATCTGCACCTCACCTCCCTGTTGGGTTTTCCATAAGCGACCGCCCAACGGCATTGCTGCAACAGGCAAGCATCAGACCTGAACCGTGCGACCTCGGCCAGATGAGGGCCGTCAACATTCAATCAATAACATCCTGGGCGATCGGTTTGCGTCGATCATCGGATCGGCGCAAACGCCGCCACCTCGCTGATAGAAGCAAAAAGCATGCCACCTATAATTGCATAGTGTCGACGTTTTATGACTTAGGCGCTAGTTGGATGGCTTTCCAAACGGGGCGCCTGTTCCATGATAAAACGCTTTCCAATCATTGTTTTCACCGGTGAGCCTTTCGAGCGTGGCCGGCAACACGGTACCGTCTTCGCCTCTTTAATCAGAGACAAATTGGCGGCTCTCGGGATCGGTCATGCAACATCAGCCGCGCTTTTGCGGCAGCATCAAACCCATGCGCAAAACTGCTGGCGCAACCTGGATTGCCTTGCCCCCGACATCAAGCGTGAGATGGAGGGAATTGCCGCGGGCTGTGATGTCAGTGCCCCTGACATTTTCATGCTCAACAGTTTCGAGTTCTTTCCCCATAGGTTGCAAACCGGGTGCAGCAGTCTCGCAATCGCAGCACCGAAGCGTGCCATCATAGGGCAGAACTGGGATGCCGCACCGGGGACAGCGGAGGGCTTGACCTTGATGATTCATCGCGATGGGAACGAAAAATTCGCCTTGGTCTCTTCGCCGGGCATGCTTGGCTGGGTCGGTGTCAACCAGCACGGGCTCGGTTTCGTTACCAATGACCTGATGACCGACATGGCGACTGTCGGCATGCCAAGTCTCATCGCGCGCCGGCTGATCTTAGGGTACAAGTCAATTGCTGATGCGGTGAGGCTGCTTGGAGCAAGCCCTCATCTGTCCGGTCGTTGCTATCTTTTGACGGACGCATCTCTAAGAGTGGTCGGTGCCGAATTGTCGCCTGCCGGAGGCTTGGCGTTAATTGATCAAGACCGGATCCTGCATACCAATCATCCCTTGACCGCGCAGATCTCCGCCGTGGAGGACCGGGCTCTCTCCAATGCGATCTATCCTTCGAGCCGGTCGCGATTGGAGGTGCTGAGTTGCAACCGCAATCAACTGACAAGGGTTGGTGATTTTGAAACTGTGCTCGCCAGCCGAGATGGCGCACCGGATGCAGTCTGTAAGTCCCTGTCTGCCCGTGAGCAGACTGAGACCGCTTTTTCAATCGTCTATGATGTGACGGCCAGAAATGTGCGCTTGTGTCTTGGGCGCCCGGACCAAAGTCAATATTACTCATTCGCCTTGTCGTCATTGATTTAATCGGCGCGATCGCTAGGCCGCAAATCGCTGGGAATATTCGGCATATCGGGCTCCTAGTTCGTAAGCCATTGCCTCGCATTCCGCTGGCAAAAAGGCTGCGCACTCATAGCCTAATTCCGTCTTGGCAATCTCGACGACTTCCGGCGTGAAGCTTACCGTTCCGTCATCATCGACATCCTCGATGCCATCGTAACGCTGTGCCTCGCGATTGATTGCGACGGCTCGATCAAGCGTCAATCCCGGCGGCAACTCAACCAGAAGGCCGTCTTTGGAAAAACGGACAGGATATCCTCCCACCAAGCCCATCGGGCCTGGTGCATGGACGACATCACCGCTTGCCCTGGCGCCAGCAAGAATAACGGCGGTTGCCGATGAGGCGGTCACAGACTGGCCTGCCAAACCTTTTGTGCGGCGAAACTGCCCGGCCACCAGTTCAAATAGCGCCTGCTCGTCCCTCGCGTCGGTGTCGACGCGTTGGCCGTCAATATAGATTGTCAGGTGATAGGGAGCCCCATCGGTCACTCCGGAACTGGGCATCCGATAGCTGAGGTAGTGGTGAGCAAAAAAGCGAACGCTGATCGAGGCCGGCAGGCTGTCAAACAAATAAGCAGCTGCCAATCTGAGCCCTGGAACCGCATTGGCAACGTTGCCAATCCCGACAGCAGGCGCGAGGCCTTCCGATGCCAAGGCTGCGTTCACCACATCGGGGTATGATGCATTGATCACCATAGCACGGCTCCCGCAGGCGCGAACCGCTTTCATCAGGCGGCGCACCAACACCATATGCATAGGGGTCCAGATCCCGCCGCGGGCTCGATCGAGCCGATCAAAGGCCGGCCTGGGAAGCTTAGTAATCGCCCACCAAGATTGCAGCGTGGCGGCATTGAAAATGATATCCGGCTTCAGCCTGTCGATCGCATCTGCCGTCTCTTCGATCTCCATCAGGTCCAGCCTGATCACTGAGATCTGGGGGGTAAAGCCGAGATTGAGTGCGCTGTAGCGAGCAAGATTAACCCGCAAAAGTGCCGCATCGGGATTGCGGGCGCCTATGATGATGTCCAGTCGCTGCTGAGACTGACTGAGGAAGTCGAGAACATCTCCGGCTAAGACACCCATGCCGACGATCAATACACGTTTTAGCTGCTCTTGCATTGTCAGTCTCCCATTTTTGAGTGTTGAAATAAACCATAGATAGATGTAGAGGAGAATACAACCAAAAAGTGTGCATGGTTAAGTCAATGTTGAACGGTGCTGGATCGCGGCCGCTGCTGCAGGTGGACTTGGGACGCATTCGCGCAAATTATGCAGCGATTGTCGCTGAAACACGGGCCGAAGTGGCCGCTGTGGTCAAAGACGATGCCTACGGGCTCGGTCTGTCCGCGGTGTCGAGGTCCCTTTATGAGGCAGGTTGTCGTTCGTTTTTCGTTGCTGACTTGTCGGAAGCTGTCGCACTGCGCAAAATCTTGCCTGACGGGAGCATTTATCTTTTCAACCCGACGTCGTTTGCGCAAATGTCGATCTATATCGAACATCGCCTGATTCCGGTCTGCAATCGTTTGGATCAGGCGCGAGGATGGGTGGCTGTTGCTGGTGACTTGCCCTTGGCGATTGAAGTCGAGACGGGGCTTCATCGTTTCGGATTGAACTATCCCGATCTTCGGCATCTCAAGCAGATGATCAGGCGCCGGCCAGATCTGTTGATCAGCCACCTTGCGTCTGCCGATCATCCTGATGCCCAAATCAATCAACTGCAGCGCAATCGCTTTCTTGCTGCTATCGAACTTCTTCGGCCCGAACGCGCCAGCCTCATTGCGTCAACCGGGCTCGGCTTGCCGCAGTCTTTTCATTTCGATCTCGTGCGCGCGGGCTCACTTCTATACGGCCTAAAATCGGGCAGGCAGGACAGGGTTATTCAAAGCGTCGTCCGGCTAACGGCAAAAATCATCAATGTCCAAAGCGTCGCGAAAGGAGAGGGAGTGGGATATGCTGCAGCCTTTCGCACGCAAAGATCATCTCTGATTGCGCTTGTCGCAATAGGCTATTCGCATGGCTTGCCCTTTGCCTGCGCAAATCGGTTGACGATTGGTCTTGGCGTCGATCGGGCCCCGCTCGTTGGTCGCATCGCGATGGATTATGTCGCCGCAGATATCACGGACCTGCCTAGGAATAGAAACTGGTTGGGTGAGATGGTCGATCTCATCCATGTTGATCAGACCGTAGAAGATATCGCTCAAGCCAGTCACGCCTCGCCCCAAGAACTATTGCTGCGCTTTGGCAATCAGACGCGACGGATCTATCGAGACGAAAGAAGATCGGCGCAAACCACCTAGTGCCGTCCGTTCGCCGATGCGCTCACTCTAAAATACTCAGGTCGGACATGAACCGTCCCGACGGTCCCAATGCCTGTTCGATCGCCAGAATTTCTCGGCGAAGCAGATCGACAAGCTGAGGAACCCGCTCAGGCGTCATGCGGGCACTCGTCAGGTTGATTGCGATCGCTGCAATCGGGTCGCGGCGATCCGACAAGATCGGCATAGCAATCGCCGAAATTCCGGCAACCAACTCACCATCGTCCAACGCATAGCCTTGTCGTTTAATCTCGGCCAGTGACCGAAGAAACTGCCCACGATCCCAGCTGCCATATTGTTCGAGCTCGGCAGCGTTATGATCGATAAGCGCCTCAATCTCTCCGCCCGGCAAGAACGCAAGGATCGCCTGGCTTGCCGACCCGAGACCCATTGGGATCTGGCCGCCAACATTTTTCGTCAAGCTCCCGATCAGATAGCTTCCCTGGTGACGGTCAACGCAGATCGCATTAAATCCTGCTCTGGCCATGAGGAAAACGGTGTCGGATGTCGCAGCGCAGATGCGAACCAAGGCTGGCCTCACGAGGCTGCGCAAACCAGTGTGGTCCATTGCCGCTGACGCCAATGCGAACAACGTCATCCCCAATCGCAACTTGCGGCTTTGGCGGTCGCGTTCGACCAGTCCCTCCCGCTCCAACGCCGAGATGATCCTGTGAGCTGTCGGTTGTGTCAGGCCGAGTGTCTCCATCAGCTCGACACTCGTCGCGCCGTCTGGCCCAGCTTCGCCAAGGCCGTTGAGGATCGCGATCGCCCGGTCGAGCAACTGGGTTCCCGTCACTGCGGATGGCTTTTTCATGAGCGTCACCTAAAGCCAGTCCGTTTGGCTTAATCTTCGTCCGCGGACGTATATCATCTCTACCGGTGTGATTGTCCATGGCATAAGACGGGCTGTGTTTGAAACCCCGCTCTGCCTGGCAAGCCTCGCCGCCCCGATGAGCCGCGGACAAGAGGGGCGATCTTCTTCTCACTCCCCCTGAAATCCACGGGTTATGGCACGATGAAACGATTTTATATTGTCCGCTGCCTGAGACCTTGCGCCAAGATCGTCGATGCTCTTTAGAAGAGTTGGCATCGCCTCGTCGCGATAGCCCTTTCCAAGTCTGAGGAATTTATCCCTTAAGTCATACGCATTAAACGGATTTTTGGCTTCTCCATACGGATGCGTAACCTCGCATTGAAACCGGTGGCCGCCCGCTGTGATCGTTAGCAATGCCGGTGTCGTGGTTGGGAAGCATTCGAGATAGCGGTCATCCTCAACAAGGCGAACACGATCTGACAGTGAGAGAACGCGCGCGTCTGACAGATGTCGCTCGGTGAGGGGCAAAAGTGCGTCCGGTCCGTGGCACAGTGCCAATGCCACGCAAAAGGGAATGCTGTATTGCGCGCCCTCAAGGTTCAAAGGCCTGCCCTGGTTGGGAAGGCTGAGCGCCCGCGAGAATGTCGCAATCTCGATCGTCTCAATCAAATCTGCAACGAGACCATGCCGGGTCTTGAGCATGATTGCAGCGTCGATGGCTGCATGCCCCCAGCGGCAGCAGCTATAGCGCTTGAAGTAAAGGTTAGAAACGGCCCATCCCGTTGCCACACCCTCCGAAAGCGTCCGGCGCGCGTAAACGCGATCATCATCCAGTAGATCGGTTGGACCGAGATGGCCGCGCAGCGCCAAGGAAACGGCCATGACGCCATTTGCTGCAGCCCATGGAATACCCTCTTTGACCGTATGGCCGACCTTGGTCCATCCAGTGCCAGCCTGACCCGTGGACGTCTGACCGGCAATCGCCATCGCGTTTGAACTGACCCATGGCGAAAGATGGCGAAGATGCGCGATCCCTGCCGCAACTCCATAGCCGCACCAAAGACCGCTATCTGTCGTCTTCAAGCGTCCGATATCGCGTGCCGCCGCAATCCGCACCGATATCTCATAGCCGATGATGATGGCGTCCAGGAGACGGTCTTGATCTGCGTCAGGAAGAAGGCTTGCCGCCAGCAAAGCAGGAATAATTGCGGCACCGGGATGACCCGCAGCCATTCTGTGTCCGTCATCGAGATCCAAGGCAGCGGCGAAGCTTGCGTTGACAAAAGCTGCCCCCGCCACCGTTGTCGAGCGGTCACAAAACCAAATTGGCGCCGGGCCGTCGCCCCAAATTTCAGCGATTGATCCTAACGACGCAATCCCTCCAAGCGTACGAGATCCAGCTAAGGCAACGCCGATAAGATCCGTTATCGCCCTGATGGCGTCCTGACGCACCTCATCCGAAATCACAGGACGCGCAAAGCGCTCGGCAAGATCGAGTGTGACGGATTGCATAGTCTTCTCCTTTGGGTGGCAAGCTTGGGGGTATTCAAGTTTGAGACAGCCTGAGATTGTAAATCACAATGTGATATTGATTACTGAAATAAATTCATATTATGCAAATTGAAAAGGTCAATAAGGTTGCATTTAAAATGTTTAAGCGCCTAAAGATTGAAGATGAGGGATCGCTAGCGTTCACCCTCGATGGGATAGAATTGTCGGGTCAGGTGGGTGATACGGTTCTCACTGCTGTGCTGGCTTGTAGAGACTGGCTCTCCCAAGCCTCGCATATCGAGCCCAGCCGCGCCGGCTTTTGCTTAATGGGTGCATGTCAAGGTTGCTGGCTTTGGGAGGCCGAAGGAAAGCCTGTCCGAGCATGCACGCATACTCTTTATCCGGGCCTCGAACTTCGTAGTCATCGGCCAGAAGGAGGTCGCCATGACCGCTAGGATCGCGATCATCGGTGCAGGTCCGGCCGGGCTCAGCGCTGCGCGCGTTCTTGTCGATGCGGGCTTACGGCCGACATTGATCGACGACGCAATGCGGCCTGGCGGCCAGGCCTTTCGCGCCGCGCGCACCGGCGGGGTAGAATTGGCGTCTCAACCGTGGCGCAATGATCGACAAGGCGAGCAGAAATTCAATGCGCTGGTAACCGCAATCCTGCCCAAGTTGGATTACCGCCCTCAAACAATGGTTTGGTCCGTCGGCACCGACTACTTGAACCTTCTTTCATCGGCACAATCGGTATGTCTGCCAGTTCGCGATGTCATCCTGGCAACCGGCGCCACAGACCGCATCATTCCTTTTCCTGGTTGGACCACTCCAGGCGTCTTTTCGCTCGGGGCGGCACAAATCGCCTTGAAGGCGCAATCGACGCTGATTGGGCAGCGTGTCGCCTTCGTTGGAACCGGACCGCTCCTCTATCTCGTTGCCTATCAATATATGCGGGCCGGCGCTCAGGTCGTCGCGGTTCTCGACAGCAATAAGCCGAGATTGCGTGCAAGGTCATTGGCCGCGCTCTTGCCCGCTGCCGCTACATTCATAGAGGGGCTCAAATTCGTCACAGCGCTTCGTGCTCGTAACATTCCTTGCCTGACCGGGGCCGAGCCAATCGCCATCGTAGCGGACCACGGTGAGCTCAAAGGTCTGCGCTATCGCCACCAGGGAATCGATCGCTCCATCGACTGCGACGCCATTGGCACCGGTTATGGCCTGAAAGCCGAAACACAGGTCGCCGACCTTCTCGGTCTCCCATTTCGCTTCAGTCGCCAACATCGGCAATGGTTGCCTGAGCGGCAGCCTGACGCCGAGAGCGCTCTCATTCGAATCTACCATGCAGGCGATGGAAGCAACATTGGCGGCAAGGAGCTTGCAGCCTTGGATGGCGAACTGGCAGCGCTGGAGCTTCTGGCTCAACGGGGCCACCGCGTCACACGAAAGGTGGCGGCAGTGCGAAAAAAAATCAACCGGGTCAGCCGGTTTCGACAGGTTTTGGATGAGGAACTTTTCCCATTTCCCGCAGGCCTTTGTGGCAATGTCGCTGACGAGACGATTGTTTGTCGCTGTGAACGCATCTCAGCCGGCGAGGTCAGGGCAACCGTCAGCCAGAGCGATGAGAGTGACATAAACAGGGTCAAGGCATTTTGCCGACTGGGGATGGGGCGCTGTCAGGGCAGGCTTTGCGAGCGCCCCGCTGCAGAGATCATCGCTGCTCATAACGGCTGTGACATATCGGTTGTCGGGCGATTGCGCGCCCAGTCGCCGGTCAAGCCTGTCGCTCTTTCCGTATTAGCAAAGGCGCGCCCATGACCATCTACGATGTCGCAATCATCGGCGGAGGTCTCGCCGGTTGTTCCGCCGCGCTGCATGCGCGTTTGATGGGCGCATCCGTTATCCTGCTAGAACGCGGTCGCTGCGGAGCGCAGGCCAGTGGTGTCAACTATGGCGGCGTCAGACAACAAGGCCGGCACCCAGCCGAACTTGCCCTGTCTGTGCGAAGCCAGAAGATCTGGGAAAGCCTGCCCGATCTCATCGGTTGTGATTGCGAATATAAGCGCAGTGGTCACCTTAAGCTTGCAAGAGACGACCACGACATGGCCGAACTCCTGGCCTATCAAAAGGTCGCGCGCCAATATGGCCTTAATCTTGAAATCGTTGACGCCGACGTCCTGCGCCGACGATTTGCCTTCCTGGGGCACCACTTCGCCGGTGCATGCTTGTGTCGCGAGGACGGTCAGGCCAATCCGAGGCTTGTCGCACCGGCCTTTGCAAGACGAGCCAAACTCCTCGAAGCCGAGATTTTTGAGGGGGCGGGAGTTGTTAGAGCCGCCAAGCGAAACGGTCTCTTTGATATTCAACTGGATGGCTTGAAAGACCCTATCCGGTCGCGACGACTGATCAATACTGCCGGCGCCTGGGGATCGGCGATCGCACATATGTTTGGTGATAGGGTTGACGAAGATGTCATGGCGCCAAACATGTGCGTGACCGAACCTATCCCGCCGTTGATTGGCCCAAATATAGGTATCTGCGGCGGGTCAATTTATCTGCGACAAGCCGCCAATGGCAGCGTCATCTTCGGCGCAGGTCTCGCTTACGCCAACAGGGAGACCCAGCGATCTCGTCCGCTGGCAGGCGTCACATCCGCCGCGGCAAAGCAGGCCATCAAGGTTGTTCCGGAACTTGCCAATGCTTTGCTCATCCGCACCTGGACCGGCATCGAAGGACGTATGCCTGATGGACTGCCGATCATCGATATCAGCCCCACGACACAAGATCTGGTCCATGCCTTCGGCTTCTCCGGCCATGGCTTCCAACTCGGTCCAGCTACGGGAGCGGTACTTGCCGAGCTAAGCCTCAATGGCGGCACCGACACCGATATTGCCGGCCTGTCTCTGGCCCGGTTTTCGAACTCACATTCTCAATGACAACAAGGGGTAATCAAATGTGCAAGCGATATTTTCCTCGCTCATCCGTCATGTCCATACTCGCCCTGATGGCACTGCAATGCCTGACGTCGGCCACAAACGCCGCCGATTATAAGCTGGTCGAACCAGGGACGTTGTCCGTTGCCATCACTGGTGACATGCCAGGCCTTGTGGTGAAAGATGGAAGACTGGTGGGATATGATGGTGAAATCCTTCAGATTGCGGCCGAACATCTTGGCCTGAAAATCAAGCCCGTCCCGATGGAATGGTCTGGCGCAATCGCCGCCGTGCAGACCGGCCGCGTTGATATTATCGGCGGCAATGTCGCCTGGACCGAGCAGCGGGCCAAAACGCTCTCCCTGACGGATCCAACCGGCTACTTCCAAAACGGCATCACGAGCAGGGCTGCAGATGGTTTCGAGACACTCGCTGCGCTCGAAAATCGAAAGGTCGGGTCCATCACGGGTTTCTCGTTCCTCCCCGAGCTTCGGCGCGTCAAGGGGCTAAAACTATCCCTCTATGACAGCTCGGATGCAGCCATCCGCGATATCCTGGCTGGCCGTATCGATGCTGTCGTGGGTGATCCACCGGTCATCGACTATGCCATATCGATGAATCCGGACTGGAAGCTCGTCAACAAACCCTTTTCCGACAACAATCCCGACTTTCCGCTTCTAACCGGTAGCGGCCGTCAATATGTCTTTGGACTCAGTCACCAAAATCAAGCTCTTGCCAACGACCTTAGTGCGCAAATTCGTCAGCAGTGGGAAAATTGCGGCCTGCGATCAATCGGCGAGAAATACGGCAATGTCAGTCCCGCCAATTATAGGCCATCCATCAGTAATTTCAGGGCCGGCGTGGACCGTCCGTCCAATTGGTTACCGCCAGCGTGTACCAGATAGCCACAGACCCTCAGCACCTGCCTATCCTGTTTTACTCAGCAACGGCAATCTGCAGGCGGTAGGCCCGCCTGCAGGACACCAAGAAGAATGCAACAAAAAGCTTGCGGATGTCTATGGCCCTTAAGGCGTGATTGATAGGCGCGCTTGTCTGAAAGCACGCAATCCGCAGGCTCTCGATCCACTCGAACTCGATCCAGAGCGGAGCCATCGACGCGCAATGCTGTCTTCCCGTTTGGGCGCCCTGCCATTCAATCGTCAAGGAAGCCATTCTATGAACATTGATCTCGCAGCAAGGGTCGCCGTCGCCTTCGCTGATGGGGTGAGCGTAACGATCAAAGTCACGATCGGTTCGCTCGCTCTTGCCCTTAGCCTTGCGCTTCTTCTGTCGGCCTTGCGCTATCTCCGGCCCGGCCTGTGTGTCACAGTCATCGTCTCAACCTATGTCGAGTTGCTTCGCAACGTTCCCAGCCTGACCATTCTTTTCCTTTGCTACTTCGGTCTCGCGGCATTGGGCATCCGGCTCGCGCCAACGGTCGCTGCCATTCTCGGGCTCGGGCTTGTGGGAGCGGCAATTTGCATCGACATCCTGACCAACGGGTTCCACTCGGTGCTTCGCGGCCAGGCGGAAGCCGCTGCCGCACTCGGGCTTTCGAAAGTCCAAGCGTTCGTGCTCATTATTCTCCCTCAGGCCTTGCGCCTGTCCCTGGCGCCGCTTGGCAATTACGCAGTGTCGCTTGTTAAGGACACGTCGCTTGTGGCCGCTATTGCCGCCCCGGAAGTGATGTTCCAGGCCCGACAGATCGTCAATGAAACCTTCGCGGCACCGTTCGTTTATCTTAGTGCTGCAGTCGTGTATCTCGTTTTGACGCTATCGCTCGGCCAACTGATCGTCCTTATCGAACGGAGGTTGGCATATCCATGATCGACTTCCTCTCGCCAATCTTTGAAAATTACGCCGATTGGGTGCCGCGCCTGACAAGCGCTGCACGGTTGACCATTTTTGTAACGCTCGTTGCCTACACGCTCGCCTTTTTGGGCGGGCTGGCAATCCAATTCGCCCGCTTCAGCCGACTTACCCTCCTGGCGATCTCCGCCAAGATCTACATCGTCGTTATCCGCGGGTTGCCAATCCTGGTGATCCTCTACCTGATCTATTTCGCGTTGCCGCAAGCTGGTATCACCTTGGATGCGCTGACCGCCGGCACACTCGGCCTTGGCCTTGTCTATGCGGCCTATCTCGCGGAGATATTTCGCGCCGGTTTTGCCGCTATTCCGGCAGGCCAAAGAGAGGCCGCCCTTGCTCTCGGGCTCACCTCTTTCCAGGCGTTTCGTCTTGTCTTGATGCCGCAGGTTCTCCGCCTCGTGCTTGTCCCTCTGCTCGTGAGTCTCATCTCACTGCTGAAGGATAGTTCAATCTGCGCCCTAATCGCCATTCCTGAACTGACCCTGACATCCCGCGCTATCATGTCGGAGAGCTTCCTGCCGTTGCAGGTCTTTGCATTCACCGCGCTAATCTATTTCTGTATTGCCTTTCCCGCATCCCGCGCAGTGGGCATGATCGCACAGCGTTTGCGCACGCCAAAAATTCGCTCATCACATAAGCGGAGCGCCCTCATCACCTCATCATACATCCGTACTGACGTGTCGTCTTCGAGTGACGTACCGCGCAATCAAGAGGATTAAAATGTATAAATTCATCAATTCGGCTGATACCTATGTCGATGATATGCTTGCAGGTTATGTGCGCGCCCATCCTGAGGTGGTGCGAGCTGGCCGACAAGGCAGGACGCTTGTCCGTCGTGCCGGGATGCGGCCGGGCCGGGTTGGACTTGCGACCGGAGGAGGCGCCGGCCATCTGCCGCTGTTTCTCGGATATATTGGCCCTGGCTTCGTCGACACCTGCGCCGTCGGAAATGTTTTTGAAGGGCCAGCGCTTGGTGCGTGCATTGATGCGGTGAAAATGGCCGATGCGGGCGCAGGCGTGCTGATTCTGTTTGGAAACTACGGTGGCGACCGCATGAACTTTGAGATGGCGCGTAAAGCGGTTCGATCTGACCTGATAGAGACTGTCCTGGTCAACGACGATATTGCCAGTGCCGACACTTCTGAAAGGCAAAAGCGCCGCGGGGTTGCAGGCATCATATTCGCCTACAAAACGGCCGGGGCAATGGCCGAGGCTGGAGCACCACTTGGTGACGTTGCCGACATGGCGCGGCTCACTGTGTCAAGAACCCGCACAATCGGTGTCGGCCTTAAGGGCTGCCGTCTGCCAAGCTCGACCGCCCCGGTGTTCGAATTACCCGATGGTTATATCGAAATGGGCATTGGTATCCATGGCGAACGCGGCATTCGGCAAACGCAACTTGCCGGCGTCGACGCCGTGATCGACGAGATGCTCTCGGCCCTGTTGCAAGATGTACCGGCCGCATCAACCGGACGTGTCGCACTCTTGATCAATGGTTTGGGGGCGACCCCACTCGAAGAGCAATATATCGCCTTCAGACGGGCCGCTGAAATCCTCGAGATGGAAGGCTTCGAGGTTGTTATGCCCCTTGTCGGCTCCTATGTCACGGCGTTGGAAATGGCCGGCCTTTCGATCAGCCTGTGCTTTCTCGATAACGAGGTCGAACCATGGCTCGCTGCAAAAGCTTCATGCCCATTTTGGAAAGTCGCGTGATGACCATTCACAGCGAGACAATCATTGCCACTGCAGATATTCAAGCTTTCATTCATCAACTCGCAATCTCGTCGATAGAGATCGAGGATGAGGTTAATGCCGCAGACAGAGCGCTCGGCGATGGGGATACCGGCACTATGCTGGTCCGCTTTTTTCGTGCTCTCGATGGTCCACATGACGATAACGGATCGGTAGCGAACCTTTTTTACGCCTACGCGATTGCTGCCGGTGAGACGACGGGATCCAGCCTTGGTACCCTTCTATGTGGAGCGCTAATGGCGATGTCACAGATATTGCAGCCTCGTGAAACGCGTCTCCCTTTGTCCGCCATTTCCGGATTGGCCGCAGTGGCGACGCATGCCCTGCTGGAGCTCGGTGGAGCACGGTTGGGCGATAAGACGATTGCTGATACGCTGGATGCTATCGCAACAGCAACCAAAGCTGAGGCCGATAAAGAGGCGATCAAGAAAGCCATTGTCTTGGCGACGAGACAGGCCCTAGACGACTTTTCCGGAAAGCCATGCAGGATCGGGCGTGCCCGAATGTGGTCTCAAGACAGCAAATGGCTTGCCGACCCAGGTATGTTTGCCGCCGCGGAACTATGTGCGCGGACACTGACATAAGCTGATGCAGGCGTCGCCTGCTGAGATCTCGCCTCGTGACTGCAGAGAGGCTTGTTATGCCGTGACCTTTGATCAAAACCCGCCGCGGCTGGGTCTTCCTAGACCCAAAATCGACAATATTTGCAGGCTCATCACCTATTATGAAAATTCAGACTTTCATCATTGTGCTGGAAATCAGCCTGCTTTTGTGGGGAGCGGGCTTTTGGGGCGCGAGAGATCTGTACCGTGCAGCTCAAGAGCGGGATGTGCTGCCAAACCTTCATCTCCGATCCCATATCGATGAAGTGCTGTGATCATCAAATTGTGTCCTTTGGCGAGATCGCCCCTGCAAAGAGCCGGGCCGTTTCGTTTCGTCGCTAGAACGCTCAGCGGTCAGGCTCGACAGTAAAAATTGGATGACGAGACCGGCAACTGCGTCGGTACGTCTGTCGAGCCGAGCTCGGGTCAGGAGGGCGTTGCCAATCCAAAATGATCACACCGTCCTCCTATCTATGCGGCCCCTTATCCACAGCGTCCTTGTGCCAGTTTATAGCCGTTTCTCATTTCATGACAGAAAGCTGCACCGCCGATTGTTAAATCCTTTACCCTATTTGTTGGTTGCGTCTTAACCATTGATCGCGCTTGGCGCAGTCTGCCGTCATGACAAGGCGATTTCGAAATTATCTATTGATTCTAGCGGTTTCTATGGTGCTGTGGGCAGCTATCATTGGCGCTTTCCTGTGGCTTTTTTGATATAAAGCATGAGTTGAAGACCCTCTCTTTTGAGGGCGAATGGCCAGCAGCGCTCAATGAGAAGGGTTGAGACATGTGTAAGCCTTGCGCAACCTTGGTCTGCGACAGGTGAAGCGTTTCTTGGCCGTCGAAGCGGAGCCGGGTATGGGGGATCGTAAGCGCTGGACTGTGGATCTCTCGGTTGTGGATCCAACCTGGGCCAATTGGGAGGCCCCTGTTATTTTGAGACGCGGCACGCTCCGTCAGGAGATTATCGAAAATCCCGCTGAAGCGCTGGCCTTCTTACATCATTGCTGGCCCTCGATCCGAACTGTGCAAGCGGAGGAGGCCATCAGGCTTTGCTCGCAGGTTCTACGAAGACGGGTGCCGACGGAAAGCGCGCGATTGGCCTTTGTCGCCGCCGTCGCCGAAGCTAAGATTTTGCAGTGACACGGTCAGCGTCTACGAGCACTTGTTCCCGGTCGATAAGGCCGAATGCCCCCTGATTGCGACAAAGTAAACTGACCATTGTCGATTGATGATGGCATAAAGGGAGTACTGCTTGGTCGCTGAGCTGTTTCAAGGCTCCCGTTGGATAACGCGGCCCATCACGACCCCGGCCGTCATGCTAACAAGGATGAACGCCTTCTTCTCTCAGTATGTCTAAATAATGTACAAAAATAATAAATATCATAAAATATATGTCGTATGGAGATTTTGTATGTTAAGTTGTAATTTTATAATATGTAAAATATTGACATTATAAATGTATTGGTTTGTATATTTTTTTTGAATATTGTATGCGTGTGTTTCGTTTGTTGTTGTTTGAATTGTGGATTCTGTCGCTGACCGCGTTTCGGATGTGAAGCCTGCACGCGCTATTTTATGCCTTAAACAGAAAGACTAATGTCCTGTAGGATGGTGGTGGTGATTGAACGCCGGTACTTAAGTAGGGTCTACATACTGACGTTCTGGCTCATTCTGCTTGTTATCATCTTTTCAACAGCCTCTCCAATCGCCTTGCGCCCACCGGTGATGATAACCGTTAATCTGGATCGTGGACTGGCATTCGCTGGCCTATCAATGTTTGCCATGCTTGCTTATCCCAAACGCGTCGCCACAACTCTCTTTGCTTCAATTGCTCTGCCTTCTGTGATCGAAGCCAGTCAGTTTCTCTCAGCCACGCGTCACCCACACCTTCTTGATGTCTATGTGAAGTCAATCGGGGCAGCCTTGGGATGTCTTTTTGCCTATGTGGTGCTGGCAATTTCCAAGCAGATATCGTTGCGTGGCGCAAAGCCGTAGCCACTATCTAAAGGTAGCGGTCGACCCACTATTTGTTGTGCTCGGAGGCGAATCCGAAGGCGAAATCGAGGGGGCAGCTTTTGTTCTTATGATAGGCCGGTGCCGATATCGGGCCCCATAAATGGGCTCCCATATAATCAGGCGCTTGATTTAAGATCTGCCAATAATGGTTGCGATCGAAATGGGGGCGTAGTTAGGGCTGTCAGGCATTCTTCACCAGTCGACTTCCTCGTGTCGAAATTCACTCCACTCCGCCTCCGACAGATGCAAAGGATGCGCACGCGGGAACTGCAAAGATGCCTGCAGTCAAACTGACCAGCGTGGCATCGGCGTTGATATCCCTGATTAGCGAAAACGTATAAGAACCACTCGTGAACGCACTCAGGATGATCGTGTCGAGAAAGAAGATAACCAGAGCCAGCCGACAAAAGAACGCGACGTTGCTCAGTCGGCGCAATTTTACCGCAAAGGCGAGCAGTTTCAATGTCTTGGGTATTGAGTCCTGATATGGTTGATGTAGTAAGTGCCAGGAGAGCGTGCTAGGATCAGACCATCAACCGTGGATTTCGGGACCTCAGAAAACATCCTTTTGCTTCCGTCAATTAAGGAAATACGCAGCATGCGACGCTGCTCGTTATATTCCACGGTCTCGATTAGTTGAGATTTGAGCCTGACCAGCATTTAGATATCCCACCATCCAGAACTGACGAAGTTGACAATGCATGTTAGTCCAATCTAATTCAATTTATAAGTTTGTCTCGGTTGGAAAAAATATTAACAATCGCCCTTTGGAATACCTATGGGGTCACTACAGTGACCCGCCAGACAGCAGAATATCAGGCCTCTTGGCCTGTTTGGAGGCGTTCAGGGTGGCTAATACCTGCGGTGTTCAGGCCTAGAGTGAACTGTCGCGCCGGTCGGATGGCTGGCTCATCGATTGATCGTTTTTCCGGCCGAACATGAATATCTGAATGCGGCCGGCTGCTATCCGGTCTGACGTTGGTAAGCTCTATTGGCCGACTGCTACGAGCGGCTGTATTGCCTGCTGTTGAAGCTGTGAACAGAGTAAACATGCATAAATTGCCATACATATTACGTTTGAAACCTGTAAATCCGGTCGGTTGTCAACTTTGATGAATTTTCTCGAACGTCGGGTCGGATGTGCCGCTGGCACTGCATCACCGAATTTGTTCCAAACGCGATCATTGCAGGGCATGCGGTTGAGGCACACATCACGCGTTTGCTGCCATCATTGACTTAGTTGCGAGCGTCGATTGCTTGGCCTGGAAGAATACATTGTATGAGGACGCCATCTTCTATGTGTTAAGGTCTCGGTCGAGCTGAAATGGCGACGCTGATGGCCGAAAGATATACGTCCTAGTGGTTGATGTGGTATTGTAGTAATTTATTCGCGATGATACGTTGGCATTTCATCAACGTTGCGTGAGCCTTATGAAACATTACTGCGGTTTATTCCGTATTCCTTGCGCTCTTCTTCGGATGTTGGCGATATCGATCGCTGTTGGAGCAATTTCGTTTCTATATGGACATAGTATCTTAAGCAGCGTTTTGATGTCCGCGGCTTCGCTCGCTCTTATGCAAGTTGGCTATTTCGGCGCAGTTGTCGTTATGGTTCTGAGAGAAAGGAAGCGCGAGCGCAATTAGCAACGCAATCGGCCCAACAAGCCAAAAGAGGCTCGGGACGATCGTACCGTTGATCGCTCCGTATCCCGCTGTATCACTATGTGCCTTGCGCGGGAAGGGGATGTCCTGGAACGAGAGGACATGAGCGAACTCTCTTAATGGCCCTATCGCATGCGCATCTTGGGCCAGCGGACGATCTGCGTCGGCTCAGGCAAGGGACAAGCCGATCCGGAGTGGGCCTCTATGACTTTTCGTTCTCGTTAGCCATCTATGCCGTAGGCGACAGGCAGTCGCACTGCGGTGCTCGGGTACGATATCCTCACAGCCTGCGTCTTCCACGACCAAGTTTTGCCGGGGAATTACCCCCTAACCGGCACTGGGATGAATGGCGGTCGTGGGATTCTATCCGTTCAATCCCAAAGGGCGTATCGCCATTCCGGTAATGTCCTCTCATTCGGGGCCCAATATACGTGGAGAATGGGATACCTCGCTGGAAGTCCTCGCGGCGACCATAAGCTCTGAATTCTCAGGCGCAGTGTTGCGCCTGAGATCGTATTCGTGGTCCATCATTTCTTGGTCAATGATGCAGTCGTCGTGTCCTGTCCTGCCCGATAACTGTAGGCGGCCCCTTTTCCGTCCGTGACAAGGCTCACGCGGCCTAATCCCTCCGCACCGACATTCATAGTGATGGTCTTGCCGGACAGCTTCGCATTGCTGACCATCACGGGAGAGCCGCGAAAACGGTAGGTCGGCGTACCGCTCGGCGGAACGACGATGACGATTTCGCCACCTCTTGCTGTCTTGCCGGTATAAGTACCCGCGAGTTCCCCAAACTCGGCGGCAAATGAAGCGGCTGACGAGAACGCGATCGCAAGTGAAATCATAATAATTCGCTGAAGCATATGCCCTCCTAGACATTGGAACACGATATAGAAGGATGCTGCATCATGGATGGTCTTCACCCAAACGGGTGGTGGCTGGAAATATTCGTAAACGCCCCCCCAACATCAATGGCAAATCTAACCCGATGAGTATGTGATTAAGGAAGCTTTGGTCGTCGTCTACGCCCCTTTGATCGTGGCCTCCTTGAGTGTTTGGCACTGTCAAAATAGCGTTTCAGATATTCCTCTAGCCTGCCCTTGTTCCGTAGGCCGACTTGCCTCTTCCAGTGGTGGAGAGGGATGGACGGACGAGCTCGACGAAGTTTGTAGCTTTATCGGCTTGGTCACTTTCGAAGTAAGAGGTGGCTGGGGAAATCTGGACAGCGGGGATAAGTGGAATTTCTGCCTGAGTTCGGCATAGATGCCGTTAACAGGCGATACCATGACAAGACGACCGCGCCGGAACCATAGCCCGGCTTTCAAGGCGAAAGTTGCGCTTGCCGCCATCCGAGGCGAGCAGACGCTTGTGGAATTGTCGCAGCAATTCGACGTGCATGCCAATCAGATCAAACAGTGGAAAGATCAACTGCTTGAAGGGGCGACGGGCGTTTTCGGCGATGAAACGAAGACGGAACCGGCTGGTCCAACTGTGGACGTCAAAACGCTGCATGCCAAAATCGGAGAGTTGACGCTGGAGAACGATTTTTTAGCCGGAGCGCTCGGCAAGGCGGGATTGCTGGGCGGAAAGAAATGATCGACCGCGAGCATAAGTTATCCGTGGTGCGCCAGGCGAAGCTTCTCGGCTTCAGCCGTGGCAGTGTCTATTATCTGCCTCGTGCAGTGCCTGACGCCGATCTTGCCGTAATGCGCCGGATCGATGAACTGCATCTCGAATACCCGTTCGCTGGAAGTCGGATGTTGCAGGGGCTTTTGAACGGCGAAGGGATCAAGGTCGGGCGGTTGCACGTCGCCACGCTGATGAAAAAGATGGGCATTGAGGCGATCTATCGCCGCCCGAACACATCCAAACCAGCGCCGGGTCACAAAATCTATCCCTACCTTCTGCGAAATCTCGAGGTCACCCGGCCCAACCAGGTCTGGACAATGGACCTGACCTACATCCCCATGGCTCGCGGCTTCGTCTATCTCTGCACCGTCGTGGACTGGTTCAGCCGGAAGGTCCTGTCATGGCGGCTGTCGATCACGATGGAAGCAGCCTTTTGCATCGAAGCCGTCGAAGAGGCACTTGCCCGTTATGGCAAGCCCGATATCTTCAACACGGACCAGGGCTCACAGTTCACCTCGACTGACTTCATAGCGGTGCTGAAGAAAGCGGAGATTGCTATCTCGATGGATGGCAAAGGCGCGTGGCGCGACAACGTCTTCGTTGAACGGCTCTGGCGGTCGATCAAATACGAGGAAGTCTACCTCCATGCTTACAGGACCGTGTCCGAAGCCCGTGGGAGCGTCGGCCGATATCTGACCTTTTACAATAGCCGACGTCCACATTCATCGCTTGACCGGAAGACCCCGGATCAGGCCTACTTCAACGCGCTGCCACCGATGATGGTGGCAGCATAATCGAGGCGGAAATCCACTTAGCGAAACGCCCGAAACTGTTCAGACAAACCGAGCCACCTCTGTACTAGTGGCCTGCGGCGCTGGGCTCTTCTTGGGCGGAGAAGATGCGTGAGCAGTCGGAGGCTCTTCGTTCAAAATGAATCTCGCAAAACCTGCCGCCAAACCAATGAATGTAGCAAGGATGCCGGCCCAGCTGCCGCGAACTCCCCCGTGGTGAGAGCATGCGCCGCGATACCCTATCGAAAGAGAATGCCATCCGTCTCGACAGGTTGGTGGCCCAAAGAGCCAACCTAGCAAAAATAACGAGACGAAGAAGGCGAGTAGCCCGACAACGAAAGGGTTACGAAAAAAATACACTCATTGATCCCCCAGATCAGGGGAAGATCATTGAATCAATTTATGCGGGAGTCCAGTCAGTCATTCTCGTTCAGCCGAGATCCGGACCGGGGCGAGAGATCGAATCAGCATCGGCAAACAGTCCTGTCTGCGGCTGGCAAATGGGTGACGTGGCTTCGGTCAGCCAAGACAGGTGGCCGCACGACGCTGCCTTATTGGTCAATTGGCCGACTTTATCTTCCTGACCGGCTCATCTCGGCGGGCCTCCATGCCTGGCGGCTGATTTTTCAGATGTTCTGCAAGTGCCTGGCGGCTGTCCCGCACTGCATCCTTTTGCAGTTTGAGTACAAGCATCTTGCGCAATTTCCTTTGTCTAAGCAGGCTTTCCAAAACGCAGACCTCAAAAAATACCCATGGCGGGATGGTCGGGAATATGGTGGCGCAGGATTTTCCCCGTCTTGGCCAACTGCTTATGGTGCTGTGCGTTATCTCAGCGTCACACGTGCTGTGCACAAGGCTTGCGTAATGGAGGTGGGAAGGCCTGGGGGTACTGGGGTAAGCCTTCCCACCTCGCTGGCGTCCTCTCCAGCAAGGCGACAACTATGCAGGATATGGAATGGCAGCAAACGAAGAATTGTAAGGAATTGTTTCTGCTGCGTCGCAGTCGCTCATCGCATTGATAGGATGCGAAGCGGGCGGAGTGCCTGAAAAAATGGTCCGCCCGCTCCAATTGCACCTTGCTTGGGACGGCGGGTGCAATTTCAAGGAGACGATGGGCGCCCCCTCAGCCGGGATGGATGCAACTTGACTGGGATTCAAAAGCCCCTCGGGTGGTTCCGAGGGGCCAAGGCGGGACTTTCGACTGGAGGTCTGAAATCCCTGGCAATTTCTAGAGCATGCCTTTTATCCGCCGTCTAAAAACAAGTTTGTGATTTTATGCCGCCGCGTGGCGCTGTCACTTCGAAAATTCTCTGCCAGCTGCACGCACGGCGAGTAAAGCCGGCCGGTTTGTGTTTTTCCCGATAATTTTCACGGCCAAAAGAAAATCGACGGTGGCGCGCGAAAATTTGGCCAAAAAAAATCGAAAATCGAGCGCTCCGGGAGAGGAAATGGACCCGCGGGGCCTGTCTCCCATAAATCCAGCCGTTTCGGTGGGGTTTGAACGGGCGAGGGGAGTGACGAGTCCGTCGCGATAGACTCAATCGCCGTGGCAGGCAGAGTGCTCGGGAACAATGCAAATCGACAACGCGGAACATCCGCGCATTAAATTCTCTAAACTGGCATGCTTGGGAAAAAATGGTGGGCGATGAGAGACTCGAACTCCCGACATCCTCGGTGTAAACGAGGCGCTCTACCAACTGAGCTAATCGCCCTTCGCGAGACCGGGTCATGCCCGCCGCGTCGGTGGCCGTGATCTATGCGGATCGTGAGGAAACCGCAAGAGCCTTCGTGATGTTTTTTTGAAATTTTCGTGGAAAGCCCGCAAAATAAGGTGGTGACGGTGGAAAGCTGAAAACCGTCATTCTTTTGTCTTGATACCTGCTTGACACCCGAACGCGAACCTCATAGACAGCCGCCAACCGAGCGATCGAGGTCGCCCGGCCAAGAGGTTTCCCTTCACCGAAGGGGTATCGCTTGAAGAAAGTGCGGGTGTAGCTCAGTCGGTTAGAGTGCCGGCCTGTCACGCCGGAGGTCGCGGGTTCGAGCCCCGTCACTCGCGCCATTCTTCTCCTCGAAACTCTTCCTCCGGATTTCCGGAGGATCGCCGAAAGGCAAAAATGCGCGGGTGTAGCTCAGTCGGTTAGAGTGCCGGCCTGTCACGCCGGAGGTCGCGGGTTCGAGCCCCGTCACTCGCGCCATTCTTTTCCATTCATTGATCTGTTTATCGACGATCCGATGGGCCACTTGTGGCCCTTTCGTCGTTTGCTGCTGTGCAGCGTGTTTTGCTGTCCCTTCGAGATGCCGGATTGCCTATGTACGTGATCCGCGGCGGCCATCGTTGGGGTGCTGATGGCGCGTTCCCAATCGCGTGATCGGTCTTACCCTTTCATTATTGTGGCCTAGATTGTCTTTCGTGCCCAGCTGTCTCCGTTTTCCCGTAATGCGGGAGTAGCGGTGTGGCGGCGTCCTGCTTCTCTGCGTCGCTTTGTTGTCTTTACAACTGCGAATGGTGTTTTCGTGTGCCTGGCGATGCGCGCGTTATCGTCGCAGGTGCGCATGGGCCGGAAAAAATTGGCAAAACGCAAATTTGCCCGCAATCCTTGATGTTTTTACTCCTGTTAACAACTTTTTGCGATTGTTTCGCCGTCCTGTCGTGATCGATTTTTGCCTGTTCCCGGCTTTGCGGCGGCCTCTGCGACATTTCGTCGTCTTTCGCACCGCTATGCGTGTGAGGTCGCTTGTTAAAGCACTTGCGTGGGGGGCTCGGCTGCGATAGTCACGGCTTGTTGCAATGCACGTTCGCTTGCCCGCGCATTGGTCAAAAATGCGTCGCTCGGCGCTTCTTGCAGGCAGGGATTGGATATCATGAGTGAACTCCTCGCTTCTTACGTCCCGATCGCGATTTTCATCGGAATCTCCCTGATTATCGGGTTGGCGCTTCTGATCGCGCCTTTCGCTGTCGCCTATAAGGCGCCCGATCCGGAAAAGCTTTCGGCCTTCGAATGCGGATTCAATGCTTTCGATGACGCGCGCATGAAGTTCGATATCCGATTCTATCTTGTGTCGATTCTCTTCATCATCTTCGACCTCGAAGTCGCCTTCCTGTTTCCCTGGGCAGTGTCCTTCGGTGCGATCGGCTGGTTCGGCTTCTGTTCGATGATGGTGTTCCTTGCTGTCCTGACGGTCGGCTTTATCTACGAATGGAAGAAGGGAGCTCTGGAATGGGAGTAGTCGAAAACAGTGGCGCGCGTATGGCGCCGCAGTCCGGCAATGTCCCGGCGGCTCGCGATGATGCCTTCTTCGGCGAAATCAACAATGAGCTCGCCGACAAGGGCTTTCTCGTTACCTCGACCCAGGATCTGATCACCTGGGCGCGCACCGGCTCGCTGATGTGGATGCAGTTCGGTCTGGCCTGTTGCGCCGTCGAAGGCCTGATGCAGGTCTCCGGCCCTCGCTATGATCTTGAGCGCTTCGGTGTCGCCCCGCGTGCCTCTCCGCGCCAGTCGGACGTGCTGATCGTTGCCGGCACGCTCACCAACAAGATGGCGCCGGCGCTGCGCAAGGTCTACGACCAGATGCCTGAGCCGCGCTACGTCATCTCCATGGGCTCCTGTGCCAATGGCGGCGGCTATTACCACTATTCCTATTCGGTCGTGCGCGGCTGTGACCGCGTCGTGCCGGTCGATATCTATGTGCCGGGCTGTCCTCCCACGGCAGAAGCACTGCTTTACGGCGTGCTTCTGCTGCAGAAGAAGATCCGCCGTACCGGCACGATCGAGCGGTAAGGGGAGGGCAAGTCATGTCGATCGAAGCCTTGACCGAACTCTCCGCCTATCTGGCCGAAGCCCGGCCCGGCCTGGTGTCGGGCGCGCAGATTGCCGTTGGCGAACTGACCGTTCAGACCGAGCCGTCTCACATCATCGAACTCCTGACCTTCCTGCGCGACGATCAAAAATGCGGCTTCATCGCCATCACTGATATCTGTGGTGTCGACTGGCCGGCGCGCGAGAAGCGTTTCGATGTCGTCTACCATCTCCTGTCTCCGCGCCAGAACCTGCGCATCCGCGTCAAGCTGGCTGTCGCCGAGGATGAGGCCGTGCCGTCGGCAACCGCCGTCTATCAGGGTGCGGAATGGTACGAGCGTGAGACCTGGGACCTGTTCGGCATCCCGTTCTCCGGCCATCTCGACCTGCGTCGTCTGCTGACGGACTACGGTTTCGAAGGTCATCCGCTGCGCAAGGACTTCCCGACCACGGGCTTCGTCGAGGTTCGCTACGACGACAGCGTCAAGCGCGTCGTCTACGAACCGGTGGCGCTGCGTCAGGAATTTCGTAACTTCGACTTTCTGTCCCCCTGGGAAGGCCCGGAATACGTGCTGCCCGGAGACGAGAAGGCCGAGACCAAGGCGTAAATACCGGCGCGCTCGCGACGGACCATCACATTTCCCGCCGCAGCATTGGCTGTCCGGCATGGAGCAAGCGGTATGACTGAACATAACGTCCGCAATTTTACGATCAATTTCGGCCCCGAGCATCCGTCGGCGCACGGTGTTCTGCGTCTGGTGCTGGAACTGGACGGCGAAATCGTGGAACGCGTCGATCCGCATGTCGGCCTGCTTCACCGCGGCACCGAAAAGCTGATGGAGACCAAGACCTATCTCCAGGCGCTGCCCTATCTCGACCGGCTCGATTACGTCTCGCCGATGAACCAGGAACACGCCTATTCGCTGGCGGTGGAAAAGCTGCTGAAGCTGCAGATCCCGATCCGCGGCCAGTTGATCCGCGTTCTTTATTCCGAAATCGGCCGCATCCTGTCGCATTTGATGAACGTCACCACCCAGGCCATGGACGTCGGTGCCATGACGCCGCCGGTCTGGGGCTTCGAAGAGCGCGAAAAGCTGATGATCTTCTATGAGCGTGCCTCGGGCGCCCGCCTGCACGCCGCCTATTTCCGCCCCGGTGGCGTCCATCAGGACCTGCCGCCGGAACTCGTCGAGGATATCGGCGCCTGGTGCGATCCCTTCCTCAAGGTGCTCGACGACATCGAGGGCCTGCTGACGGAAAACCGCATCTTCAAGCAGCGCAATGTCGATATCGGCGTCATCAAGCTCGAAGACGCCTGGTCCTGGGGCTTCTCGGGTGTTCTCGTGCGTGGCTCGGGCGCTGCATGGGACCTGCGCAAGGCGCAGCCCTACGAATGTTACGCCGACATGGATTTCGACGTCGCGATCGGCAAGAACGGCGACTGTTATGACCGCTACCTGATCCGCATGATCGAGATGCGCCAGTCGGTGCGCATCATGAAGCAATGCGTCGAGCGGCTGCTCGGTGACGCAAAGACCGGCCCGGTCTCGTCCACCGACGGCAAGGTCGTGCCGCCGAAGCGCGCCGAGATGAAGCGCTCGATGGAAGCGCTGATCCATCACTTCAAGCTTTATACCGAGGGCTATCACGTGCCCGCCGGTGAAGCCTATGCCGCCGTCGAGGCGCCGAAGGGCGAATTCGGCGTTTATATCGTCGCTGATGGTTCCAACAAGCCCTATCGCTGCAAGCTGCGCGCGCCGGGCTTTGCCCATCTCCAGGCGATGGATTTCATCTGCAAGGGCCATCAGCTGGCGGATATCACCGCCGTGCTCGGCTCGCTCGATATCGTGTTCGGTGAGGTGGACCGTTGATGCTCCGCTCCGCCAATTCCGCTCTGTCCATGCCCGCCGGTTCGTTCGCGCAGCGAATGAACGGCGTGTTCCAATAAACTGATAAGGCGTGTGAAAGAATGTCCGTTCGTCGACTAGCCGAAGAAGAGTTTCAGCCCGCAAGCTTCGCTTTCAGCGAAGAGAATGCGGCCTGGGCGGAGGCAACGATCAGGAAATATCCGGAAGGCCGGCAGCAATCGGCTGTGATCCCACTTCTCATGCGGGCGCAGGAACAGGATGGCTGGGTCACCCGCGCCACGATCGAGCATGTCGCCGCCAAGCTCGGCATGGCCTATATCCGCGTCATGGAAGTGGCGACCTTCTACACCCAGTTCCAGCTGAAGCCGGTCGGCACCCGCGCCCATATCCAGGTCTGCGGCACCACGCCCTGCATGCTGCGTGGCGCCGAAGAGCTGATCAAGGTCTGTCAGCGCAAGATCCATCACGACCCGCTGGAGCGCAATGCCGAGGGCACGCTCTCCTGGGAAGAGGTCGAGTGTCAGGGCGCCTGCGTCAACGCACCGATGGTGATCATCTTCAAGGATGCCTACGAGGACCTGACCCCGGCACGGCTCGAAGAAATCATCGATGCGTTCGAAGCGGGCAAGGGAGCCGAAGTCAAGGTCGGCCCGCAGATCGAGCGTCACCTGTCGTCGCCGGAAGGCGGCCCGGTCACGCTGAACGACAAGATCACGCCGGTGCGCACCAATCTCGAACCGCAGCCGGAAGCGCAAACCGATGCAGCCCCGGTCCCGCCGGCAGAGGCCGCCAAGCCCAAGGATACCGCACCCGAGACCGACCCGAAGCTGAAGACGCCGGCAACCGCGCCGAAGGCTGCGGCGGAAAATGCCAAGACCGAAGCTCCCAAGCCCGAGCCGGTCAAGCCCGAGGCAGTCAAGCCGGACCCGGTAAAGGCCGCGCCCGAAGCGAAGGCCGAAAAGCCGTCGCTGGAAGACAAGAACCGTCCGAAGGCGATCGACAAGCCGGAAGCCGTGGACGACCTGAAGCTGATCTCCGGGGTCGGCCCCAAGATCGAGAGCATTCTCCACGAACTCGGCATCTTCACCTTCGCGCAGGTTTCGTCGTGGAAGAAGGCCGAGCGCGAATGGGTGGACGGCTACCTGAACTTCAAGGGCCGCATCGAGCGCGACGACTGGATCAAGCAGGCCAAGGCGCTCGCCAAGGGTGGCGAAGCCGAATACTTTAAAGTCTTCGGCAAGAAGCCGCGGTGAGGACTGAGATATGCTAAAAGATCAGGATCGCATCTTCACCAACATCTACGGCCTCAAGGACAAGTCCTTGAAGGGCGCGATGAGCCGTGGTCACTGGGATGGCACCAAGATCATCCTCGAAAAGGGCAGGGACTGGATCATCAACGAGATGAAGGCCTCCGGTCTTCGCGGGCGTGGCGGCGCAGGCTTCCCGACCGGTCTCAAATGGTCCTTCATGCCGAAGGAATCGGATGGCCGTCCGCATTATCTCGTCGTCAATGCCGACGAATCCGAGCCCGGCACCTGCAAGGACCGCGAAATCCTCCGCAACGACCCGCACACCCTGATCGAAGGCTGCCTGATCGCCAGTTTCGCCATGGGCGCCCACAAGGCCTTCATCTATGTGCGCGGCGAATACATGCGCGAACGCGAGGCGCTGCAGGCGGCGATCGACGAATGCTATGACGCCGGCCTTCTCGGCACAAACAACAAGCACGGCTGGGATTTCGACATCGTCGTCCATCACGGCGCCGGCGCCTATATCTGCGGCGAGGAAACGGCACTGCTCGAAAGCCTCGAAGGCAAGAAGGGCCAGCCGCGCATGAAGCCGCCATTCCCGGCGAACATGGGCCTCTATGGCTGCCCGACGACGGTCAACAATGTCGAATCGATCGCAGTCGCCCCGACCATCTTGCGTCGCGGTGCTGCCTGGTTCTCCTCCATCGGCCGCGCCAACAATGTCGGCACCAAGCTGTTCATGATCTCCGGTCACGTCAACACGCCCTGCACCTTCGAGGAGCAGCTCGGCCTGACCTTCCGTGAAATCATCGAGAAGCATGGCGGCGGCATTCGCGGCGGCTGGGACAATCTCTTGGCCGTCATTCCCGGCGGCGCGTCCTGCCCGATCGTCAAGGGTGACGACATGAAGGACGCCATCATGGATTTCGACGGCATGCGCGAGGTGAAATCCTCCTTCGGCACCGGCGGCATGATCGTCATGGACAAGTCGACCGACGTCATCAAGGCGATCTGGCGCATCTCGGCCTTCTTCAAGCACGAAAGCTGCGGCCAGTGCACGCCCTGCCGCGAAGGCACCGGCTGGATGATGCGCGTCATGGAGCGCATGGTCCGCGGCAATGCCCAGAAGCGCGAGATCGACATGCTCTTCCAGGTGACGAAGCAGATCGAGGGGCACACGATCTGTGCGCTCGGTGACGCCGCTTCCTGGCCGGTCCAGGCGCTGATCCGTAACTTCCGCCCCGAGATCGAGGAGCGGATCGACCGCTACACACATAATGCGACGTCTGAGGGCGCCGTCATGGAGGCTGCCGAATAAGCATCCCGCTACCCAGCGGAATTCGGCGGTTGAAATGAACTTTTCCGGGTGAGAACCCGGTCTGAACACAGGACGCAAGTGAAACGATGGCAACAAAGCTGAAGGTTGACGGCAAGGAAATCGAGGTCCCGGACCATTTCACGCTGCTTCAGGCATGCGAGGAAGCGGGTGCCGAAATTCCGCGTTTTTGTTTCCATGAGCGCCTCTCGGTCGCCGGCAATTGCCGCATGTGTCTGATCGAGGTGAAGGGTGGGCCGCCGAAGCCGACCGCCTCCTGCGCCATGGGCGTGCGCGACATCCGCGGGGGCCCGAACGGCGAATTGCCGGAAGTCTTCACCACCACGCCGATGGTCAAGAAGGCCCGCGAAGGCGTGATGGAATTCCTGCTGATCAACCATCCGCTGGATTGCCCGATCTGCGACCAGGGCGGCGAATGCGACCTGCAGGACCAGGCCATGGCCTTCGGCATCGACAGTTCGCGCTATTCGGAAAACAAGCGCGCCGTCGAGGACAAGTATATCGGCCCGCTGGTCAAGACGGTGATGAACCGCTGCATCCACTGCACGCGCTGCGTCCGCTTCACCACTGAAGTCGGCGGCATTTCCGAGCTTGGCCTGATCGGCCGCGGCGAGGATGCCGAGATCACCACCTATCTCGAACAGGCCATGACCTCCGAGCTGCAGGGCAATGTCGTTGACCTCTGCCCGGTCGGCGCACTCACCTCCAAGCCTTTCGCCTTCACCGCCCGTCCCTGGGAACTCGGCAAGACGGAATCGATCGACGTCATGGATGCCGTTGGCTCCGCGATCCGTGTCGATACCCGCGGCCGCGAAGTCATGCGCATCATGCCGCGCGTCAACGACCAGGTGAACGAGGAGTGGATCTCCGACAAGACCCGCTTCATCTGGGATGGCCTGAAGACCCAGCGTCTCGACCGTCCTTACGTCCGCAAGGATGGCCGCCTGCAGCCGGCAAGCTGGGGCGAGGCATTTGCCGCCGTCAAGGCTGCCGTCTCGGCCGCGTCCGGCGACAAGATCGGTGCGATTGCCGGGGATCTGGCATCCGTCGAGGAAATGTATGCGCTGAAACAGCTCCTGACCTCGCTCGGTTCGCAGAACCACGACTGTCGCCAGGACGGGACGGCGCTTGATCCGTCGCTCGGTCGCGCAAGCTACCTCTTCAACCCGACGATCGAGGGTATCGAACAGGCGGGCGCTCTTCTCATCATCGGTGCCAATCCGCGCATCGAGGCAGCCGTTCTCAACGCCCGCATCCGCAAGCGCTTCCGCCGCGGCAACTTCCCGATCGGCGTGATCGGTGAGGCGACCGAACTGCGCTACGCCTATGAATATCTCGGCGCCGGTCCCGAAACGCTCGTCGATCTCGCATCCGGCGTTCTCGGCTTTGCCGAAAAGCTGCGCAATGCCAAGAACCCGATGATCATTGTAGGGCAGGGGGCTCTCACCCGTCCGGATGGCCTGGCCGTGCTTCAGGCTGCAGCCCAGCTCGCCGGTTCGGTCGGCGCGCTGACCGAAGAGTGGAACGGTTTTGCCGTGCTGCATACGGCAGCATCGCGTGTCGGCGGCCTCGATCTCGGCTTCGTCCCCGGTCCGCAGGGCGCCGATGCGGCAACCATGCTGCGCTCGATGGATGTTCTCTTCCTGCTCGGCGCCGACGAGATGAACTTCGCGGCCAAATACGCCAAGACCACCATCTATATCGGCAGCCACGGCGACAATGGCGCGATGAACGCCGATATCATCCTGCCGGGTGCCGCCTATACCGAAAAATCCGGCACCTGGGTCAATACCGAAGGCCGCGTCCAGATGGGCAACCGCGCCGGTTTCGCACCGGGCGAGGCCCGCGAGGAATGGGCGATCCTGCGGGCACTTTCCGATGTGCTCGGCAAGAAGCTGCCCTTCGACAGCCTGCCGGCGCTGCGCGCCAGGCTCTACCAGGATTTCCCGCATTTCGCCGAGGTCGACGAGATCGCGGCAGGATCGGTCAACGATGTCGCGGCGCTTGGCACCAGGGGCGGCGAGATGACGAGGGGCGGTTTCGCTTCGACGATCAAGGATTTCTACCTGACCAACCCGATCGCCCGCGCCTCTGCCGTCATGGCCGATTGCTCGGCATTGGCCCGCAACAACTTCAAGGCTGCGGCGGAGTGATATGAATATGGATGCGTTCTTCTGGACCTACGTTTGGCCGGCGATCATCATGATTGGTGAATCGCTGCTGCTTCTGGTCTGCCTGCTGGTTTTCATCGCCTTCATCCTGCTTGCCGACCGCAAGGTCTGGGCAAACGTGCAGCTTCGGCGCGGCCCGAACGTGGTCGGTCCCTTCGGCCTGTTCCAGTCCTTTGCCGACTTGATGAAGTTCGTCTTCAAGGAACCGGTCATTCCAGCCGGCGCCGACAAGGTGGTCTTCCTGCTGGCCCCGCTCGTCTCGGTGACTTTGGCGCTCGCCACCTGGGCGGTCATCCCGCTCAACGATGGCTGGGTCGTCGCCAATATCAATGTCGGGGTTCTCTATATCTTCGCCATTTCCTCGCTCGAGGTCTATGGCGTGATCATGGCCGGTTGGGCATCGAACTCGAAATACCCGTTCCTCGGAGCGCTCCGCTCGGCAGCGCAGATGGTGTCCTACGAAGTCTCGATCGGCATCGTCATTGTCACCGTGCTTCTCTGTGTCGGATCGCTAAACCTGACGGATATCGTCTATTCGCAGAAGACCGGTCTCGGCACCATGTTCGGCCTGCCGAACTCCTTCCTCGACTGGCACTGGTTGTCGCTCTTCCCGATGTTCGTGATCTTCTTCATCTCGGGCCTTGCCGAAAC
This sequence comes from Neorhizobium sp. NCHU2750, assembly GCF_003597675.1. Lineage (NCBI taxonomy): Bacteria > Pseudomonadati > Pseudomonadota > Alphaproteobacteria > Hyphomicrobiales > Rhizobiaceae > Neorhizobium > Neorhizobium sp. NCHU2750. The sequence continues at coordinate 1,323,278 of NZ_CP030827.1, forward strand.
CAACCGTCCGCCCTTCGATCTTCCGGAAGCCGAATCCGAACTCGTCGCCGGTTACATGGTCGAATACGGTTCCGCCCCGTACATGATGCTGATGCTGTCGGAATATGCGGCGATCATGCTGGTCTGCTCGCTGATGACCATCCTCTTCCTCGGTGGCTGGCTGCCGCCGGTGGATTTCTGGCTGATCAACTGGGTGCCCGGCATCATCTGGTTCGTCATCAAGCTCTGCTTCTGCTTCTTCCTCTTCGCTATGGCGAAGGCGATCGTGCCTCGCTACCGCTATGACCAGTTGATGCGTCTCGGCTGGAAGGTCTTCCTGCCGCTGTCGCTCGTCATTCTGATCATTGTGGCATTCGTACTGAAGCTGACGGGATGGGCAGGATGATCACCATCGTCACAACCGGCTTTACTGGAGAATAACGATGGCTAGTGTGTCCCGCGCCGTCAACTCGCTCTTCCTCAAGGAATTTGTCAGCGCCTTCTTCCTGGCCTGCAAATATCTGTTCTTCCGGCAGAAGGCGACGATCAACTATCCGTTCGAAAAGGGCCCGGTCTCGCCGCGCTTCCGTGGCGAGCATGCGCTGCGCCGTTACCCCAACGGCGAGGAACGCTGCATCGCCTGCAAGCTCTGCGAGGCGATCTGTCCAGCTCAGGCGATCACCATCGAGGCAGGTCCCCGCCGCAATGACGGCACCCGCCGTACGGTGCGTTACGATATCGACATGGTGAAGTGCATTTATTGCGGCTTCTGCCAGGAAGCCTGCCCGGTTGACGCGATCGTCGAGGGGCCGAATTTCGAATTCTCGACGGAAACCCGCGAGGAACTGTACTTCGACAAGGCCAAGCTGCTCGCCAACGGCGATCGCTGGGAGCGGGAAATCGCCCGCAATATCGCGATGGATGCGCCTTATCGCTAAGACGCGTCTTCGCCGGCGGCGCGCTCGCCGGCTTCAGTGAGGTTAAACCCGGTGTCGCAACGGCATCGGTCGGGCGGGGTAGGGCAGAGAGATGCCCGATCTCGACGAGGGACGAGAAGGCACGACGATGGGTCTGCAGGCAATATTCTTTTATCTCTTCGCGTTCGTCGCGGTGGCGTCGGCGTTCATGGTCATTTCGTCCAAGAACCCGGTTCACTCGGTTCTTTTCCTGATCGTCGTCTTCTTCAATTCGGCGGGCCTGTTCCTTTTGACGGGAGCCGAGTTCCTGGCGATGATCCTGCTGGTTGTCTATATCGGCGCCGTCGCGGTCCTCTTCCTCTTCGTCGTCATGATGCTCGATATCGATTTTGCCGAGTTCCGCTCCGGCATGCTGCAATATGCGCCGATCGGCATCATCGTCGGCCTCATCGTCGCGGCCGAACTGATCCTCGTCGTCGGCTCCAGCGTGCTGTCGCCGGAGGCGGCATCGTCGATCACCATGCCGATCCCGAACCCGGCGGTGCGCTCCAACACGGCAGCCCTCGGCGACGTGCTCTATACCCACTACGTCTATTTCTTCCAGGTCGCCGGCATGGTGCTCCTGGTGGCGATGATCGGGGCGATCGTGCTGACGCTCCGCCACCGCCAGAACATCAAGCGCCAGGATATTTCGCGCCAGGTCGCCCGCAATCCGAAGACCGCCGTCGAGGTGGTCAAGGTCAAGTCGGGCCAGGGCCTTTGAGGAAGCGGGAACAAGGAACACAAATATGCAAATCGGTCTTTCCCACTACCTCACGGTCAGCGCCATCCTCTTCACCCTCGGCGTCTTCGGCATCTTCTTAAATCGCAAGAACGTCATCATCATCTTGATGTCGGTCGAGCTCATCCTGCTCGCGGTCAATCTCAACATGGTGGCCTTCTCGTCCTTCCTGAACGACATCGCGGGCCAGGTCTTTGCTTTGTTCATTCTGACCGTCGCGGCCGCCGAAGCGGCCATCGGTCTTGCAATTCTTGTCGTCTTCTACCGCAACCGCGGCTCGATCGCCGTCGACGACGTCAATGTGATGAAGGGCTGATCGGGTCATGATCTACAAGCTTATCGTCTTCCTCCCTCTGATCGGCTTCCTGATCGCCGGCCTGATGGGCCGACAGATCGGTGCCAAGGCGTCGGAATTCGTCACCTGCGGCCTGATGGCGGTCGTCGCACTGCTCTCCTGGATCGTCTTCTTCCAGGTGGCTCTCGGTTCACAGGAAACCATGAGCGTCGAGGTGCTGCGCTGGATCCAGTCCGGCAATATCGACGTTTACTGGTCGCTGCGCATCGACACGCTGACCTCGGTCATGTTCGTCGTCGTCAACACCGTCTCCTTCCTCGTGCATGTCTATTCGGTCGGCTACATGCACACCGATCCGCACCGCCCGCGCTTCTTCGCCTACCTGTCGCTCTTCACCTTCGCGATGTTGATGCTGATCACCTCCGACAACCTGGCCCAGATGTTCTTTGGCTGGGAAGGCGTCGGTCTCGCATCCTATCTGCTGATCGGCTTCTGGTATGACCGGCCCTCGGCCAATGCGGCTGCGATGAAGGCCTTCATCGTCAACCGCGTCGGCGACTTCGGCTTCATGCTCGGCATCGCCGCTCTGTTCGTCATGTTCGGCTCGATCAATTTCGAGACGATCTTCGCCAATGCCGGAAGCTACATTCCGCCGGAAGGATCGCCCGAAGCCAGCAAGGTCGTCTTCAATCTTTTGGGGCTTTCGCTCACCCGCGAGGGCGCGCTCACCGGCGCCTGCCTGCTGCTCTTCATGGGCGCGATGGGCAAGTCGGCGCAATTCATGCTGCACACCTGGCTTCCGGACGCCATGGAAGGCCCGACCCCGGTCTCGGCCCTCATCCATGCCGCGACCATGGTCACCGCCGGCGTCTTCCTCGTCGCCCGCATGTCGCCGATCTTCGAACTGTCCCATGATGCGATGACCTTCGTCACCATCATCGGCGCGATCACCGCCTTCTTTGCGGCGACCGTCGGCCTGGTGCAGAACGACATCAAGCGCGTCATCGCCTATTCGACCTGCTCGCAGCTCGGCTACATGTTCGTCGCACTCGGCGTCGGCGCCTATGGCGCGGCGATCTTCCACCTCTTCACCCACGCCTTCTTCAAGGCGCTCCTGTTCCTCTGCGCCGGCTCGGTCATCCACGCCGTCGACGGCGAACAGGACATGCGCAAGATGGGCGGCCTGAGGAAGCATATCCCGGTCACCTTCTGGATGATGACGATCGGCACGCTGGCGCTGACCGGCGTCGGCATCCCGTTCACCCCGATCGGTTTTGCCGGCTTCTTCTCCAAGGACGTCATCATCGAGGCATCCTACGCCTCCCATTCGGCCGTCTCCGGCTTCGCCTTCGTCCTGCTCGTCATCGCCGCCCTGTTCACCAGCTTCTATTCCTGGCGCCTGGCGTTCATGACCTTCTTCGGCAAGGAGCGCGCAAGCCACGAAGTCATGCATCATGTGCATGAAAGCCCGAATGTCATGCTGGTGCCGCTCTATGTTCTGGCTATCGGCGCGGTTCTCGCCGGCGTGGTCTTCGAAGGCCGTTTCTACGGCGAGGAATATGCGGAATTCTGGAAGGGCGCGCTGTTCACCTCCGCCCATAACGAACTGGTCCACGAATTCCATCACGTGCCGGTTCTGGTTTCGCTGTCGCCCTTCATCGCCATGGTCATCGGCTTCGTGATCGCCTGGTACTTCTACATCAAGTCGCCCGAGACGCCGAAGAAGCTCGCGGCCTCGCAGCAGGGGCTCTACCAGTTCCTGCTCAACAAGTGGTATTTCGACGAGCTCTACGATTTCCTCTTCGTCCGCTCTTCCAAGGCCCTTGGCCGCTTCTTCTGGCAGAAGATCGATATCGGCACGATCGACCATTTCGGTCCGAACGGCGTCGCCGCACGGGTCGTTGATGCCGCCAACCGCGTCGTTCGCCTGCAGACCGGTTATCTCTACCACTATGCCTTCACGATGCTGCTTGGCGTCGCTGCCCTGATTACCTGGATGATGCTCGGGAGTTCGATCTGATGACCGATTGGCCTATTCTTTCCACGGTCACCTTCCTCCCGCTGGTGGGCGTGCTGCTTCTCTTGTTCACGCGTGACGATACCGATCACGGCCGCCAGAACGTGATGATCATCTCGCTTGTCACGACGATCATCACCTTCCTCCTGTCGCTGCTCGTCTGGTATGGATTTGATGGCCACAGCGCCGAATACCAGATGATCGAGCAGTATTCCTGGCTCGGCAAAGGCATCGATTACCATATCGGCGTCGATGGCCTGTCGGTCATGTTCGTTGTGCTGGCCACCTTCCTCATGCCTTTCGGCGTCCTGACCAGCTGGAACGCCATCACCATGCATGTGCGCGAATACATGATCGCCTTCCTCGTGCTGGAAGTGCTGATCGTCGGCGTCTTCGTGTCGATGGACCTCGTGCTCTTCTACGTCTTCTTCGAGGCGAGTCTGATCCCGATGTTCCTGATCATCGGTGTCTGGGGCGGACCGCGGCGCATCTACGCGTCGATGAAGTTCTTCCTCTATACGCTGCTCGGCTCGATCTTCATGCTGATCGGCATCCTCGTCATGTATTCGGAGACGGGCTCGACCTCCATTCCGGTCCTGCTTGCCCACCAGTTCTCGCCGCAGACGCAGTTCTGGCTGTGGCTGGCCTTCTTCCTGTCCTTTGCCGTCAAGGTGCCGATGTGGCCGTTCCACACCTGGCTCCCCGACGCGCACGTCGAAGCGCCGACGGCAGGTTCGGTCGACCTTGCGGCTCTGCTCCTGAAGTTCGGCGGCTACGGCTTCCTGCGCTTCTCGCTGCCGATGTTCCCGCTGGCATCCGACTATTTCACGCCGTTCATCCTGACGCTGTCGGTCATCGCCATCATCTACGCCTCGCTGGTCGCGCTGATGCAGACCGACATCAAGAAGATGATCGCCTATTCCTCCGTTGCCCACATGGGCTACGTGACGATGGCGATCTTCGCGGTCAACCAGCAGGGCCTGCATGGCGCGCTGTTCCAGATGCTGTCGCACGGCGTCATCTCCGGCGCGCTCTTCCTCTGCGTCGGCGTCGTCTATGAGCGCACCCATACGCGTGACATCACGCAATATGGCGGCCTCGTGCATCGCATGCCGAAATACGCGCTGGCCTTCATGATATTCACCATGGCAAACGTCGGCCTGCCGGGTACCTCCGCCTTCGTCGGCGAGTTCCTCGCGACCGTCGGTGTCTTCCGCGTCAGCGTCTGGACCGCCGTCTTCGCCACCACCGGCGTCGTCCTCTCGGCAGCTTACATGCTGTGGCTCTATCGCCGGATGATCTTCGGCAAGGCCGACAGCCCGCTGATGCAGGGCCTGTTCGATATCTCCTTCCGCGAGCATTGCATCGTCTGGCCGCTGATCGTCGTGACCATCTTCTTCGGTGTCTATCCGGCACCGGTCTTCGATGCCTCTGCTGCTGCGGTGGACAAGCTCGTAACCAATTACCATGCGGCGGTTGACGCCGCGGCGACCGCCGCTCAGGCTGCGAAATGATGACGGGACAGATAAGACTATGACCCCTGAACTCTTCTCTCAAAGTCTGGCCCTGTCGCTGCCCGAGGTCATCCTCGCGGTGGGTGCGCTCGCATTGCTGATGATCGGCGTCTTTGCCGGCGAACAGTCGAGCAAGCTCGTCTCCGCCCTTGCGATCGTGCTTCTCATCGTCGTCGGCCTGTGGATCGTCTTCTTCACCGGCAACGGCCAGGCCTATGGCGGCGCCTTCATCGTCGATCCCTTCGCCCGCTTCATGAAGGCGATTGCCATTACCGGCTCCGTCTTCGCGCTGATCATGTCGATCGGCCAGGGCAAGGCGATGCAGCTCGACAAGTTCGAATACCCGGTCCTGCTGGCCATCTCGACGCTCGGCATGTTGCTCTTGATCTCGGCCAACGACCTGATCGCCTTCTATCTCGGCCTCGAGCTGATGTCGCTGTCGCTCTATGTCGTCGCCGCCTTCAACCGCGACAGCCTGCGCTCGACCGAAGCGGGCCTCAAATATTTCGTCCTCGGTGCGCTCTCCTCGGGCATGCTGCTTTATGGCATGTCGCTGGTCTACGGTTTCACCGGCAATACCGGCTTCGACGGCATCGCCAACGTGCTGATGTCGGAAAAGCGCAGCCTCGGCCTCGTCTTCGGCATGGTCTTCATGCTGGCCGGCGCCTGCTTCAAGATCTCCGCCGTGCCCTTCCATATGTGGACGCCGGACGTCTATGAAGGTGCGCCGACCCCGGTCACCGCCTTCTTTGCCGCAGGCCCCAAGGTCGCCGCCATGGCGATCCTGATCCGCCTGACCTCCGACGTCTTCCTGCCGATCATCGGCGACTGGCGCCAGATCATCGTCTTCGTTTCGATCGCCTCCATGCTGCTCGGCTCGTTTGCCGCCGTCGCCCAGACCAATATCAAGCGACTGATGGCCTATTCCTCGATCGGCCACATGGGTTATGCGCTGGTCGGCCTCGCCGCCGGCAGCGAAAGCGGCGTGTCGGGCATCGTCGTCTACATGCTGATCTATGTCGCCATGTCGGTCGGCACCTTCGCCTGCATCATCTCGATGCGCCGCCCGGACGGCACCTATGTCGAAAACACCGACGATCTTGCCGGTCTCTGGGCCAGCAAGCCGTTCATGACCATGGTGCTGACGGCACAGATGTTCTCCATGGCCGGCATTCCACCGCTTGCGGGCTTCTTCGCCAAGTATTTCGTCTTCCTGGCGGCAGCCGAAGCCAAGCTCTATGCGCTGGCGGTGATCGGCTTCCTCACCTCGGTCGTCGGCGCCTATTACTATCTGCGCATCGTCAAGCTCATGTGGTTCGACCCGCCGAAGGGTGAATTTGCCCGCACGCCTGGCGAAATCCGCTTCGTCTTCGGCATCTCGGCCCTGTTCATCCTCGTCTACATCCTGTTCGGCGGCCCGATCGGGCAGGCGGCAGATGCTGCGGCAAGGTCCTTCTTCTGACCATGGCGAAAGCAGGCGGCCGTTACGGCCTGGATGCCTTTCGTCACGTCGCTTTCGATGACATAGGGTCCACCAATACCGAATGCCTCGCCCGCGCTCGCGCCGGCGAGGCAGGTTTGTTATGGGTGACCGCTGCCCGCCAGACCTCAGGCCGTGGCCGCCGTGGGCGCGCCTGGACATCCGAGACCGGCAATCTCTATTCCTCGCTGCTTCTGATCGATCCCGCGCCGATGGAGCGTGTGGCCTCCCTGCCGCTCGCCGTTGCCGTCGCCGTCTATGATGCGGTCAAGGCCGTGCTGCCGCCGGGCGCCGGTCTTCTGCAGGTCAAATGGCCGAACGACATCCTGATCGACCGGGCAAAGACCTGCGGCATTCTTCTGGAGGGCGAGATGCTGCCGGATGGCCGTCATGCGCTCGTCATCGGTATCGGCATCAATATCCGCCATATGCCCGACAGCGCCCCCTATGGCGTGACGCGTCTCGTCGACCATGGTGCGGCGATTTCGCCCGATGAACTTTTCGCCCATCTTTATCGGTCGATGGCGCTCGCGCTGGAATCATGGGATGAGGGTAGGGGAACGGCACGGATCGTCGAACGTTGGCGCGAGATAGCCTGCGGCATAGGCGAGAAGATCACCGTCAACCTGCCGGACCGCTCGCTGCAGGGAATATTCGCCGGGATTGATGACAATGGTCTTCTGTTGCTCGACATGGGGGCCGAAATGGGGGATGGACAAGTCCGGCCGATCGCGGCAGGGGATGTATTCTTTACGAGAACGGAATAAGAAGACGCATGGCTAAGCAAGACGAACTGGTGTTTCTGCCTTTGGGCGGTGTGGGCGAGATCGGCATGAACCTCGCACTCTACGGCTATGGCCCGTCGGAGAAGCGCCAGTGGATCATGGTCGATTGCGGCGTGACCTTTCCCGGCCCCGATCTTCCCGGCGTCGACCTCGTTCTTCCCGATATCCGCTTCCTCGCCTCGCAGCGTAACAATCTCAAGGGCATGATCATCACCCACGCGCATGAGGACCATTACGGTGCGCTGAACGATCTGTGGCCGGGCCTCAACGTGCCGGTCTATGCCTCTCCCTTTACCGCCGGCATGATGGAAGCCAAGCGCAAGTATGAAGGCAACCGTGCCGAAATCCCGATCACCATCTTCAAGGCCGGCGATCGCATCGAGCTTGGGCCCTTCTCCATCGAGGCCGTCGGCGTCAACCATTCCATTCCCGAGCCCATGTCGCTCGTCATCCGCACGCCGCTCGGCAATGTCGTCCATACCGGCGACTGGAAGATCGATGCGAAGCCGACGCTCGGGCCGCTGACAGACGAAGCCCGCTTCCGGGCGATCGGCGAGGAAGGCGTGCTGGCCCTGATGTGCGACAGCACCAATTCCATGCGCGATGGCGTGTCGCCCTCCGAAGAAGAAGTCTCCAAGGGCCTGCAGAAGGTCATCGAGGAAGCCGAGGGCCGCGTCGCCGTCACCACCTTCTCATCCAATGTCGGTCGTATCCGTTCGATTGCCGAGGCTGCCGAAGCTGCCGGCCGCGAAGTGCTGCTGCTCGGCTCGTCCTTGAAGCGCGTCGTCGACGTTGCTCGCGACATCGGCATCATGGAAGGCATCAAGCCCTTCATCGCCGAGGACGAATATGGCTATATCCCGCGCGACAAGGTCGTCGTCATCCTGACCGGCAGCCAGGGCGAGCCGCGCGCGGCGCTGGCCAAGATCTCCCGTGATGAGATGCGCCATGTGGCGCTGACCAAGGGCGATACGGTCGTGTTTTCCTCGCGCACCATTCCCGGCAACGAAAAGGCCATTCTCGACATCAAGAATGCGCTGATCGAGCAGGGCATCGTCGTGCTCGGCGACAGCGACGCGCTGGTGCACGTTTCCGGCCATCCGCGCCGCAACGAACTCCTGAAGATGTACGAGTGGGTCAAGCCCGAAATCCTCGTGCCGGTGCATGGCGAGGCGGCCCATCTGACGGCCCAGGCCGAACTCGGCGCCTCCGCCGGCATCCAGACGATCCCGCGCGTGCGCAACGGCAATATCCTGCGCCTGGCACCCGGTCCCGCTGAAGTCATCGATGACGCGCCGCATGGCCGCATCTTCAAGGATGGCAAGCTGATCGGCGATTATGACGAAATGGGCGTGGGCGATCGTCGCAAGCTCTCCTTCGTCGGCCATGTCTCGGTCAATATCCTGCTCGACCAGCGCTACGATTTCCTCGCAGATCCCGATCTCGTCTCCTTCGGCCTGCCCGAATTCGACGACGAGGGCGAGGATATGGATGACGGGCTCTATGATGCCGTGCTGGGTGCGGTGGAAAGCATCCCGCGCGCCCGCCGCAAGGATCTCGACATGGTCCGCGAGGCCGTGCGTCGCGCAGTACGCGCCGCCGCCAACATGGCCTGGGGCAAGAAGCCGGTCGTGACGGTGTTCGTGACGCGGGTGCAGTAAGGACGTTTGAGGAGACGGCCGAACTGCTTTCGTGGGAAGAGGCTTTTGCCGTGAGGAGAAGACCCCTCCCAACCCTCCCCACAAGGGGGAGGGCTTAACCCGGACCCACCGCCGAAGCCTGCTTGAGGCAGGCGGTGGCCGCGGTTTTTCTCCCCCCTTGTGGGGGAGATGGCCGGCAGGCCAGAGGGGGAATCTATCGCGTACGTGTATGCCGCATATTTGGAGATCGGGTCGTCTCCAATGCCAGGAGGAGGAACAGATGCTTGGCCGCATCAATCATATCGCAATCGCCGTGCCGATCCTGGAAGAGGCCGTGGAGATCTACCGGGATATGCTGGGTGCCACGGTATCTGAGCCGCAGTCCTTGCCCGAACACGGTGTCACCGTCGTCTTCGTCGAACTTCCCAATACCAAGATCGAATTGCTGGAGCCTCTCGGCGACAGTTCTCCGCTCGCCTCCTTCCTTGAGCGCAATCCCGCAGGCGGCATCCACCACATCTGCCACGAGACCACCGACATCAATGCCGCGGCCGAGCGCCTTCGATCTGCCGGTGCGCGCCTGCTGGGAGATGGCCGGCCGAAGATCGGCGCCCATGGCAAGCCGGTACTCTTCCTGCATCCCAAGGATTTCAACGGAACGCTGATCGAGCTGGAAGAGGTTTGACGGGGAGGCGCGGTCGCCAATGAAAACAATGGACTCTGTGGATATCCGGAATCATTTTCTCAACGGCGGCGATCCTGTCGTCTGCGCGGTTGTCTGTCGCGACAGGATCGAAGGACCGGCACCATGTCCCTTTTGACCGTCGCTGCCATCTACTTCATTCTCTGGTGGACGGTTCTCTTCATCGTCCTGCCTCTCGGCTATCGCAGCCAGCAGGAGGAGGGAGACATCGCGCCCGGAACGGTGGAGAGTGCGCCGGTGCGTTTTCGCGGTGGCCGCGTCGTCGTCCTGACCACGCTAATCTCGACGGCGCTCTATCTCGGCTACTATCTCGCCACAGCCTATTTCGGCATTGGCGTCGCGGATATCCCGGACATTGTGCCGAGCTACCCCCGTGGCTGATCAGCCTGTTAAAGGGTGGGGGATGGAGTGTCGGTAGCGGCCGAGGCACACGAATTGCTGCCATCGTTTTGACACCACGCCATGGTCTTGGGATCATAAGGCCAAAAAAAAACAAGGCGTTGAAGCCTTGTTTTTCAGTTTCGCGTGATCCTAACCGTTGCCGGGGCAGCGTCGAGCGCGCCTAAGATCTGATCCTCCCAAGACTTTACCGCGATTGGCAAGAATTTGAACTTCATGCCTGTTTTATGGGCTGAAACTAGCTCAAAGGGTGTGCTTTGTCACTCTCTTTTTTTGTATTTTTGTGACACCTGTGGAAAAAAATGCCGCTGGCGCATTTGTCGCACCCCCGCCTTCATCAAAATCACATTTTCGGCTGTTCCGACGTGCCGGGCGACCCGTTCATCCACCGGCTTTTCATCTATCTCCGGGTTTCCATGGGGCCTTGGAACCGGTAAGAAGCCTGCCAAATGGTCTTTAAATCGGCCGATTCCTGCGTGAAGCGGAAGGCCAAGCAAAAGTCGGAAATCACCATGCGCCTGTCCCGCTATTTTATGCCCATCCTGAAGGAAAACCCCAAGGAGGCGGAAATCGTATCGCACCGCCTGATGCTGCGCGCGGGCATGATCCGGCAGCAGAGCCAGGGCATCTATTCCTGGCTGCCGCTCGGCAAGAAGGTGCTGGACAAGGTCAACGCCATCATCCGCGAAGAGCAGAACCGCGCCGGCGCCATCGAGCTCCTGATGCCGACGCTGCAGTCGGCCGAACTCTGGCAGGAAAGCGGCCGCTACGAGGCTTACGGCAAGGAAATGCTGCGCATCAAGGACCGCCAGGAGCGTCCGATGCTCTACGGCCCGACCAATGAGGAAATGGTCACCGATATCTTCCGGTCCTACGTCAAGTCCTACAAGAACCTGCCGCTCAACCTCTATCACATCCAGCTGAAGTTCCGCGACGAGATCCGTCCGCGCTTCGGCACTATGCGCTCGCGCGAATTCCTGATGAAGGATGCCTATTCCTTCGACATGACCCGCGAAGACGCGATCCATTCCTATAACAAGATGTTCGTCGCCTACCTGCGCACCTTTGCCCGTCTCGGCATGCGCGCCATCCCGATGCGCGCCGATACCGGCCCGATCGGCGGCAATCACAGCCACGAATTCATCATCCTCGCCGATACCGGTGAGTCGGAAGTGTTCAGCCACAAGGCCTTCACCGATTTCGAAATCCCCTCCGCAGATACCGATTTCGATGATGTCGCGGGCCTGCAGTCGATCTTCGACAAGTGGACCTCGGTCTATGCCGCAACCTCGGAAATGCATGACGAGGCAGCCTTTGCCGCCATTCCCGATGCGGATCGTCTTTCCGCCCGCGGCATCGAGGTCGGTCACATCTTCTATTTCGGCACCAAATATTCCGAGCCGATGGGCGCCAAGGTGCAGGGACCGGACGGCAAGGAACACCCTGTCCACATGGGATCCTACGGCATTGGCCCGACACGCCTTGTTCCCGCCATCATCGAAGCATCGCATGACGAGAACGGCATCATCTGGCCCGAATCGGTCGCACCCTTCGATGTCGTGGTGATCAACATGAAACCGGGCGACACCGCTTGCGACGACCTGTCGGAAAAGCTCTACGCCGCGCTCTCCAAGGCCGGCAAGGACGTGCTTTACGATGACACCGACGATCGCGCCGGCACCAAGTTCGCCACCGCCGATCTGATCGGCGTGCCGGTTCAGATCATCGTCGGCCCCCGCTCGGCAGCCGTCGGCGAGGTCGAGGTGAAGGACCGCAAGAGCGGCGCCCGCGAGGTGATGAGCCTCGAGGCCGCCCTGAACAAGGCGACGGGCTGAACAAGGCTGCGGGCTGAACAAGCCCGCCCGCCGCGTATGAAGACGCCGTGCGTGAACCCCTCGCGCCGGACTGGATTTGAGGAAGCATGAATGGCGAGCGTCGCGGCGAGTGGTGAGAAGGAAAAGGTGAAGAAGGCTCCCAAGGCCGGTGCCTTTTCCGCCTTCGAGCGCATGGTGGCCTGGCGCTACCTGCGTTCGCGCCGCAAGGAAGCCTATATCTCGGTCATTGCCGGTTTTTCCTTCATCGGCATCATGCTCGGCGTCGCCACGCTGATCATCGTCATGGCGGTGATGAACGGCTTCCGCACCGAGCTGATCTCGCGCATCCTCGGCATCAATGGTCACATGATCATCCAGCCGGTCGATGCTCCGTTCACCGATTATGCCGAGCTGACGAAGAAATTCGCCGCAGTGCCGGGCGTCAAGATGGCGCTGCCGCTGGTCGAGGGGCAGACACTGGCCTCCGGCAAGGGCGGTGCGGGCTCCGGTGCGCTGGTGCGCGGCATCCGCACCGAAGATCTGGAAAAGCTCCATGAAGTCGCCGGCAATATCAAGCAGGGTGACATCACCGGCTTTGCCGCAGGGCAGGGCGTGTTGGTCGGCTCGAGACTGGCCGCCCAGCTCGGGCTTTCCGCCGGCGACAAGATCACGCTCATCTCGCCCGAAGGCGACGTGACGCCGATGGGCGTCAACCCGCGGGTCAAGTCCTACACGATCTCCGGTATCTTCGAGATCGGCATGTCGGAATATGATGCGACGATCATCTATATGCCGCTGGAAGAATCGCAGCTCTATTTCAACGCCGAGGGCATCGTCCAGTCGATCGAACTCTTCGTCGATGATCCCGATGCGATCGACGACCTGCGCCCCAAGGTGGAGGCGGCTGCCGGACGGCAGATCTACATCACCGACTGGCGCCAGCGCAACGAGACCTTCTTCTCCGCCCTTCAGGTCGAGCGCAACGTCATGTTTATGATCCTGACGCTGATCGTGCTGGTCGCCGCCTTGAACATCATTTCCGGCCTGATCATGCTGGTGAAGGACAAGGGCTCCGACATCGCCATCCTGCGCACGATGGGGGCGAGTTCCGGGGCGATCATGCGCATATTCTTCATGACCGGGGCCGCCATCGGCCTTGTCGGTACGGTCGCGGGCGTCGCGCTCGGTGTCGTCGTCTGTCTGAATATCGAATCGATCCGCCAGTTCTTCTCCTGGGTTTCCGGCACGGTCCTGTTCAACCCGGAACTCTATTTCTTGAGCGAACTGCCGGCCAAGATGAGCATCGGCGAGACGGTCTCCGTCGTCGCCATGGCGCTCGTCCTGTCCTTCATCGCCACCATCTTTCCCGCATGGCGGGCCTCCAGGCTCGATCCCGTCCAGGCTCTCCGCTATGAATAAGGTCTCCATGGCACCGCGCAAAACCGTCCTGAAGCTCTCTGGCGTCGAACGTCACTATGGCCAGGGCGAGACCATGCTTTCGATCCTGAAGGGCGCCGATTTCGAGCTGAAAAGCGGCGAGATCGTCGCGCTCGTGGCACCTTCCGGCACAGGCAAGTCGACCCTGCTTCATCTCGCAGGCCTTCTGGAACATCCGGATGGCGGCGACGTGTCGATCGGCGGCCATTCCTGCAACGATCTGCCCGACGAGCAGCGCACCTCGATCCGCCGCTCCGAGATCGGCTTCGTCTACCAGTTCCATCATCTCCTGCCGGAATTTTCCGCGATCGAGAATATCATGATGCCCCAGCTGATCGGCGGTCTGTCGAAGACCGAGGCGAGGGGCAGGGCGGCTCAACTGCTCGACTATATGCGCATCGGCCACCGTGCCGAGCACCGGCCGGCCGAACTGTCGGGCGGCGAACAGCAGCGCGTGGCGATCGCCCGCGCAGTGGCCAACGCGCCCCGCGTCTTGCTCGCCGACGAGCCGACCGGCAATCTCGACCCGAAGACCGCATCCTATGTCTTCGACGCCCTGGAGGCGCTGGTGCGCCAGTCCGGCCTCGCCGCCCTGATCGCCACCCACAATCACGATCTCGCCGCCCGCATGGATCGTCGCGTGACGATCGAAGGCGGCAAGGTCGTCGAGTTTTGACCCCAGGGCTTAGCCGAGATCCCTTCCTGTCCATCTTCGGGTTGATCCGGTCGTGCCGCAATGCCGCGGCCGCGCCGCTGCGCCTGGATCGCGCCTGAAATCCATCCCTCATCAGTTCTTGTGCGCGAGGCGCAGATTGATGCCTTGATGTCGCCGGAGCCTGTCCGGTCGCCAGCCGACTGTGGTCGTCATGGGTCGAATCAGTCGCGCTCATGGCTCGGACATGGCGATCGCGAGGGCCGTGCGCCAAAGTCCATGCGACCAGATGTCACAATCTATGGGACACAAAGTCGCATCATTCGGAAAAACCGATGCGCCCATGGGTAGAAAATGCCTCACGTTCCTGGGAGGATTTCATTTTCTGGTGGCAGGGGTGCCTGTTGGCCTTATGTCCCTTCATGCCAACAACATTTCAAGGACACCCTCTTATGACTAAGGATTATGGGACGGGAGAGTACTCTCCCGTCCGGATTTGGTTATTGCGCCTGTTCGGGCTCGCGCTTCTGGCCATCGGCTTGGTTCTCGCAGCCGGCGGCGTAAAGCTCGTCATGCTCGATGGCAGCCCCTATTACGTCTTGATCGGCCTCGCACTCGCCGTCGCCGGCATCGTGGCGCTGGTCGGCAGGATCTGGGGCCTGCATGTCTATCTGCTCGCCTTTGTCGTCACCTTCTTCTGGGCGCTGTGGGAAGCAGGCTTCGATGGCTGGGCGCTCGTCCCGCGCCTCGTCGGCCCTTTCATCCTGCTGGTCCTGGCACTTCTGCTGATGCCGGCCCGTTTCCGCAATGGCAGCCCCACGCGCCGCGGCGCCAGCGCGCTCGCCGGCCTCGCCTGCCTGGTGATCGTGGTTGCCGGCGTGTTCTTCGGCAATTCCCGTCCGGCGCCGCTGCCGCTTCCGGCTGCCGAGGCCGATAACGCGTTTCTCGATGACGCAATCCAGCCGGCCTCGACCGATTGGGCCGCCTGGGGCGGCGGCGCGGGGCAGCGTTTCTCCGACCTGAAGCAGATCACCCCGGAAAATGTCGCCGGGCTGAAGCCTGCCTGGGTCTACCATACCGGCGATATCGCCAAGAATTACGGTGTCGAGATGACGCCGCTGAAGGTTGGTGACATGGTCTATGGATGCACGTCCATCCATGCGGCCTTCGCGCTCAATGCCGCCACCGGCAAGCAGGTCTGGCGCTTCGATCCGAAATCGCCGGAAGCCTATTCGCCGCCGAATTCCGCATGCCGCGGCGTCACCTACTATCATAACCCGCAGGCCGTCGCCGGCGCAGCCTGCGAAAACCGCATCATCTGGGGCAGCTGGGACGGCAAGATCTTTGCGGTCGATGCCGCCGACGGAAAGCTCTGCGAGGATTTTGGCGACGAGGGCCATATCGACCTCACCCAGGGCCTTGGCGAAATCGTTCCGACCATGGTCTCCACCACCTCGGCACCGACCATCGTGCGGGGCGTCGTCGTCACCAGCCAGCAGGTGCGTGATGGCGAGCGCCAGAAGGCGCCTTCCGGCGTCGTTCGCGGCTGGGATGCCGTCACCGGTGAACTGAAATGGGCCTGGGACATGAACCAGCCCGAGATCACCAAACTGCCGCCGGAGGGCAAGACCTATTCGCTCGGTTCGCCGAACGTCTGGTCCACCGCTGTCGGCGATGAAAATCTCGGCCTGGTCTATCTTCCGGTCGCCAACCCGGCCGGCGATTATCTGAGCTCCAACCGCACCGATGCTGAACGCAAATACGGTTCGTCCGTCACCGCGCTCGACGTTCAGACGGGCAAGCCCACCTGGGTCCATCAGTTCGTCAAGAACGACGTATGGGATTATGACGTACCGGCCCAGCCGACCCTCGTCGACTTCCCGACTGCCAATGGCAAGGTACCGGCACTCGTCCAGACGACGAAGATGGGCGACATCTTCGTACTCGACCGCCGCACCGGTGACCTCCTGACCCCGGTCAAGGATACGCCGGTTCCCCAGGGCGGCGTCGAGCCGCAGGAGCGCGCGGCAACGCAGGTGCGGTCCGCCTTCAACAGCACCAGCCAGCCGGATCTGACCGAAAAGCAGATGTGGGGCATGTCGCCGATCGACCAGATGCTGTGCCGCATCCAGTTCCGCGAGGCGAACTACAAGGGCATGTTCACGCCGCCTTCGGCCGACAAGCCCTATATCATGGCGCCGGGCAACAATGGCGGCTCCGATTGGGGCTCGCTTTCGGTGGACGTCCGCCGCGGGGTAATCGTCGCCAACTACAATATCTTCACCAGCTACATGCAGCTGATCCCGCGCGCCGAGGATGATGCCATGGGCGTCTACTATATCGGCGACCCGCGCTCCAAGATGCCGCGTCCGGGCTTCAATCGTCCGGCTGCCGACCAGCCCTATGGCATCAGCCCCAACCAGGGTTGGCAGATGCCGACAGGCCTTCTGTGCACCCAGCCTCCCTATGGCGGCATACGCGCAATCGACCTGAAGACCGGCAAGACCCTGTGGGACAAGCCCTTCGGCACGGCAGAGCGCAACGGACCGTTCGGGATCGCCTCGCATCTGCCGCTGGAAATCGGTACGCCCAACAATGGCGGCACCCTGACCACGGCAACCGGCCTGATCTTTGCCGGCGCGACGACCGACGATCATCTGCGTGCCATGGATCTCGCCTCGGGCAAGACGCTCTGGCAGGCGGAACTTCCGGCTGGCGGCCAGGCGGCACCGATGACCTATGAGCAAGGCGGCAAGCAGTATGTGGTGATCATGGCCGGCGGCCATCACAGCATGCTGACGCCGGCAGGCGACGAACTCATCGCCTATGCACTGCCCTGATAAATGATGACTTGCAGCCCCGCCCTTATGGGCGGGGCTGCATTTTCTCTTCGTACCCATGCCGAAATCGACACCTCGCCTCAACGATTTCAATTGCATGGCCACATTCATTTCCTCACCCCAAAAACCCGTGCCTACAATCATGCCGTTCCGCTTCGGCTACACCGGTCTGCATTGCCGGCGAGGCGGAGCCGGTGATCCGGAAAAACGCCCTTATGCAAGCGGGACGCCGGGGGCCGCGCAGAAAATGGTCTGCCTCTCCTTGAAGAAAGGGGACGTGCGTGTGTCGCACACATACCGGGTCAGTGCCGCTACAGCATCGGCCCGAAAATCGGAATCGATTTTCGGAAAGCCTGATGCGTAGATCAAATGAGATAGAGCGTCCTTTATGCGTCCATTCGGACGCACAGCGCTCTAGGCATCAAACCCGCCGCAGACGGACCGGAGTTGCGCGGAAAAACACACCGAACGGGACACGCCGTGTGTCACTTTATAAAAAATTCATTCGAGACACCCGACGTGTCCCGGCCGAAATTCTGGAATGCCGAAATTTCAAAATCGCCAAAGGCACCAAGGGAGGACTCTATCCTTCGAAGCCGCAGCGTTAACCCCTGATTCACTATCGGGGCGAGGATATGACGCAAAATTCGTTCTCATTTTGTTCCAATGTTGACTCTTGTACAAAAAGAGAACAAATTAAAAACATAACGAACACGGGAGACAACGATGACTGACCTTCTTCGTGATATTGCCGCCTTCGCATCGATCGCAACCTTCGTCGCAAGCCTATCGATGATCATGCTCGTCATGTAGCAGACTTGGCCGGTGGATAATCCCCTTCGCCGGCCCGACCGAAAGCCGTTGACCACCGCAATCTTGACTGGACTTGCGGGGCAGGGCGCCCGAAAATGAACCGACTTGAATCATTGGTGGTGGCGCATAGACATGGCAGAACAGGCAAATACGGGATCGGCGGACGAAAATCTCGGGGCAACCCCGCAATTCGTTCATCTGCGCCTGCATTCCGCCTATTCTCTGCTGGAAGGCGCGCTTCCCCTCAAGAAGGTTCTGGGAAAGGCCGTTGCGGACAATCAGCCCGCGATTGCCATCACCGATACCAACAATCTCTTCGTCGCGCTCGAATTCGCCCAGAAGTCGATCTATGACGGATTGCAGCCGATCATCGGTTGCCAGCTGTCGATCGACATGCAGGATCAGGGCGACGAGCGAAGGGCAAACCAGCAGCTCGCCAAGCTGCCGGCCATCGTTGTTCTTGCGGCGACCGCCGATGGCTATGAGCGGCTGGTCGATCTCGTCAGCCGTGCCTATCTCGGTGGCGAGGGATCGAGCGAAACCCATATCTGCGCCTCCTGGCTGGACGAGGCCGGCACCGATGGGCTGATCGCGCTGACGGGGGCCGCATCCGGGCCGGTCGACAGGGCGATGAGGGACGGTCATGCCGAACTCGCGCTTGCCCGTCTCGAACGGCTGAAAGGTCTCTTCGGCGACCGGCTCTATCTCGAACTGCAGCGCCATGGCGGCTATGACCGCCGGCACGAGCAGCGCATGGTCGATCTCGCCTATACGCATGACGTGCCGCTGGTTGCCACCAACGAGGCCTTCTTCCCCACCAAGGCCGATTATGATGCCCATGATGCGCTGATGGCCGTCGCCCATGGCGCGATCGTCTCCGACGACAGCCGTTTCCGCCTGACGCCGGACCATTACCTGAAAAGCCGCGCCGAGATGGCGAAGCTGTTTGCCGACCTGCCCGAGGCGCTTGAAAACACTGTCGAGATCGCGCAGCGTTGCTCCTTCATCTTGAAGACCCGCGCCCCCATCCTGCCGCGTTTCACCGGCGTCAGTGACCATCCGGAAGAGGACGAGCGCAAGGAGGCGGCCGAATTGCGCCGCCAGGCGGTCGAGGGCCTCGACATGCGGCTTCAGGCCCTCGGCATGGCGGCAGGCTTCGAGGAAAAGGATTACCGCGAGCGCCTCGAATTCGAGCTGTCGATCATCGAGCGGATGAAGTTTCCCGGGTACTTCCTCATCGTTGCGGACTTCATCAAATGGGCCAAGCAGCACAATATTCCGGTCGGGCCGGGGCGCGGTTCGGGTGCGGGTTCTCTCGTCGCCTATGCGCTGACGATCACCGACGTCGATCCGCTGCGCTTCTCGCTTCTGTTCGAACGCTTCCTCAATCCCGAACGCGTCTCGATGCCCGATTTCGACATCGACTTCTGCCAGGATCGCCGTGAAGAGGTGATCCGCTACGTGCAGCGCAAATATGGCCGCGAGCAGGTGGCGCAGATCATCACCTTCGGTTCGCTGCAGGCGCGCGCTGCCCTTCGCGACGTCGGCCGCGTGCTCGAAATGCCCTATGGCCAGGTCGACAAGATCTGCAAGATGGTGCCCAACAATCCGGCCAACCCGACGCCGCTGTCCAAGGCGATCGAGGAAGACCCGAAATTCCAGGAGGAGGCCGAAAAGGAGCCGGTCGTCGCCCGGCTTCTCGATATCGCCCAGAAGATCGAAGGCCTCTATCGCCACGCCTCGACCCATGCCGCCGGCATCGTCATCGGCGACCGGCCGCTGTCGAAGCTGGTGCCGATGTATCGCGATCCGCGCTCCGACATGCCGGTCACCCAGTTCAACATGAAATGGGTGGAACAGGCAGGGCTGGTGAAATTCGACTTCCTCGGCCTGAAAACGCTGACCGTGTTGAAGACGGCGGTGGATTTCTGCCGCAAGCGCGGCATCGAGGTCGATCTGGCAACGATCCCGCTCGACGACAAGCTGACCTATGAGATGCTGTCGCGCGGCGAGACGGTCGGCGTGTTCCAGGTGGAAAGTGCCGGCATGCGCAAGGCACTGATCGGCATGCGGCCCGACTGTATCGAGGATATCATCGCGCTCGTGGCGCTCTATCGCCCGGGTCCGATGGAAAACATCCCGACCTACAATGCCCGCAAGCATGGCGAGGAGGAGATCGAATCGGTCCATCCCTCGATCGACTATCTGCTCAAGGAAACCCAGGGCGTTATCGTCTATCAGGAACAGGTGATGCAGATCGCCCAGGTCCTGTCGGGCTATTCGCTCGGCGAGGCAGACCTTCTGCGTCGCGCCATGGGTAAGAAGATCAAGGAGGAGATGGACAAGCAGAGCGAGCGCTTCGTCGATGGTGCCGTCAAGAACGGCGTCTCCAAGCCGCAGGCGAAGAACATCTTCGAGCTTCTGGCCAAATTCGCAAACTACGGCTTCAACAAGTCGCACGCCGCAGCCTACGCCATCGTCTCCTACCAGACGGCCTATATGAAGGCGCATTATCCGGTCGAGTTCCTCGCCGCGACCATGACCTACGATATGGCCAATTCGGAAAAGCTCAACGATTTCCGCGAGGATGCCGGGCGCCTCGGCATCAAGGTCATTCCGCCTTCGGTGCAGACCTCGTTCCGCCATTTCGAGACCGGCGAAGCGAAGATCTATTATGCGCTTGCGGCCATCAAGGGCGTTGGTGAATCGGCCGTCGAGCATATTACCGAGGTGCGCGGCGACAAGCCCTTTGCCGGCATCGAGGATTTCTGCATGCGCGTCGATCCCAAGCAGATCAACCGCCGTGTGCTGGAAAGCCTGATCTCCGCCGGCGCCTTCGACTGTTTCGGCCATGACCGCGCCCAGCTGATTGCCGGCCTCGACCGGGTGATCGGCTATGCCCAGCGCGCCCAGGAAGAGCGCGTCTCCGGCCAGTCCGATTTCTTCGGTTCATCTGCCTCGAGCGGGCCGGAAAAGCTCATCCTGCCGACATTCAATCCGTGGATGCCGTCGGAAATGCTGATGCGCGAATATCAGGTTCTCGGCTTCTATCTGTCGGCCCATCCGCTCGATACCTACAAGGATGTGCTTGCCAAGCTGCGCGTTCAGACCTTTGCCGATTTTGCCGCAGCCGTGCGTCAGGGAGCCACCGCCGGGCGTTTGGCCGGCACCGTCACCGGTCGCCAGGAGCGCAAGACCAAGACCGGCAACAAGATGGGCATCATCACGTTCTCGGATTCGTCCGGGCAATTCGAGGCTGTATTGTTTTCCGAGGCGCTGGCCCAGTATCGCGATCTTCTGGAGCCCGGAAAATCGCTGGTCATCACCGTCCAGGCCGATGAACGGCCGGAAGGCATCGGTCTGCGCATCCAGACTGCCCAGTCGCTGGAAGAGCAGTCGGTGCGCATGCAGAAGGCGCTGCGCGTCTTCGTGCGCGATTCCGGGCCGCTCAAAACCGTCGCGCGCCATCTCAATGCGAGAGGCGAGGGCCTCGTCTCCTTCATCGTCATCAAGGAGGACGGCCGGCGCGAGATCGAGGTGGAACTGACCGAGCGCTACCGCCTTTCACCGGAAATGGCAGCCGCCCTGAAGGCGGCACCCGGCGTACTCGACGTCGAGCTTGTGTGACCTGCGCCCGCCGATTGCGGACAGGTCAGTGCCGGGCATGATACGGTGAGATAGCCGGCCCGGGATCCGCGGGCCGGTCGAAGTTGTTCGATGACTAACTGCCGTGTCGGGACACCGAAGCCGGCTCAGGCGCCGATGGCTTCCTTGACCTGGTTGCGGCCGGCATTCTTGGCGGTATAGAGCGCCATGTCTGCCTGCCGGTAGGCCTCCGGCAATTGCGACAGGGATGTGAAGGATGAGACGCCGAAGCTTGCGGTGACATTCAGATTGTCCGGCAGGCCGGGCAGGGTCATCGTCGCGCCGCGCAGCGTATGCGCCAGAAGGGCGGCGGAGCGCAGATCCGTATCGGGAAGGAAGATCGCGAATTCCTCGCCGCCGATCCGGCCGAGTGCGGCGCTCTTCGGCGCACTGCTGTTCATCAGCCTGCCAAATCCCTGTATCACCAGATCGCCGACATGATGGCCATAGGTGTCGTTGATGCGCTTGAAGTGATCGAGATCGCAGAGGATGACGGCGTGCTGTCCGTTCGGCGCATGCGCAAGCAGCGACTGGACCTGCCGCTCGAAGCCGCGCCGGTTGGCAAGTGCGGAAAGAATGTCCTTCTCCGACTCGCTGCGCTGGTCGGCCATGATCTCCAGCACCAGCGTGGCAAGCAGGGTCAGCCCGACGGCGACGATGAGGATGGCGGTGGCGCTTTGCGAGATCAGCGCATAGTTGGTGTGGATATAGTCCGTGGCGGTCGTGCCTGCGCCGACATAGACCGCCAGCCCCGCCTTTATGAAAAAATGCAGCCCGGTCAAAAGCAGAAGCAGCCCGAGAAAGTGGTCAATCGCCTTGCGGCCGCGGGATGAAAGCACGCTGTAGGCACTGGCCAGAAGGACGATGGCAAACGGGCTCTGGTAGCAGAAGGCCTGCAGCGGCGTACCGCGTGGCAGGTCGTAAATGGCGTAGCTCAAAGCAACGCTTGCGACGGTATAGACGATGGCGATCCAGCGTCTGGGAGGGTGACCATAGAGTTCGCCGACGCCGATCCATATCAGCACCATGCCGGCAAGCACTGAGGCAAAGGCGCCGAGCGCGAAAGGCTTGGGCATGCCGGCATAGGCGACCAGCAGTTCGCATATCGCAGACAGAGAGGCGACACCGAAGCCGGATGCGAGCCAGAGCGCCGCCCGGCGTGACCGGCTGCGCCTCGCCACGACGGTAAAGACGGCGCTGAAACACAGCGCGACAACGAAATTCACCCCCAGGAAGAAAGCGGCGCCGTTCATCGATCCATCGCTGTCATCATGTCCTGTGTAAACCCCTTGATACACGCAATGATTGTTAAACGGAAAAAGCTAAGTTTTTGTACAGGCATGAATTCGCGCAAGGATACCCTCGCAGACCGAAGCCGAGATGGCACGGCCGGAGCAGAGAACCCCCTTGTAAAAATGTCATTCAGGCGTCCCACGGGGAAAGGACGCCTCATTCGACAAATTCAATGCAATTTTGGCAAAAAAAGGAGCGTGGATCACATCCGAGGCGTATTTTCACAGATCAGAGAGGGAATGGGGTTCGGCCGTCTCCTCCCCGGAGGACGGTCATGGAAGAGAACCAACACATAACCGTCCAACACTGATGGAAGCGTCGCCCGCGGGGGACACGGGCATCGGGGGTACTTCCATGCAACGGGCCTTAAGGGGGGAAGATGGTTGCAGTGTGGCACTGACAAGGTAGCAATATGCAACCTTAGTCTAATTCCCGGGGGGATCGGCTGCCCGCCGTCAAGAGGATTGCATCTCCCGGCCGCTCTGGCTGTGGCAGATGCTGCTCGGCATGGACGTTCAGCGCCTCGGGTGCTCGACTGTCCAAGAAGACTGCTGGTCAATAGAGACCGACGCCGCTTGCATAGGAGCTCTTGGAGCGCCGGGCGGGCTTCGGCTGGCTGTTGTCGTCAGCCTCGGCAACGGCCAGATTGGTCTGCGAATGCGTCAGCGTCACGAAGTCGGTGCCCTTGCCGGTCTCCGGCCCGAGCCCCTGGTCGGTGATCGTCAACGACGTGCCGTTAGCCATCAGTTCGCCGATCCTGTCGCGCAGATCCTTCGGGATGTCGATCCGGTCGAGCGCGGCTGCCGCGGCATTCGGCGCGCTGTCATCTGCGGGCTTGTCGATGCCGAGCTGCTTCATCTCGTCGTCGGTCATCTCGTTCTTCAGGGTCAGCCCATGCCATTCTGCCGTCTCGGCATTGCGGTCGACATGGTCGGCGGTGAAGAAATGCGTGCCGAGCGCCTGTTCGGGGTCCTTGATCTCGACCGGCGCCTCAAACAGCGGCTCGAAATCCCGGCGCACCAGAAGCTGGCCGTTCGGCACATCGGTCTTGCCCGCGGAATGATAGAGAGCGGCGAGGAAATCCTTGCCGAGCAGCGGGCCGTTGGCCGGCATGTTCTTCCAGCGCTTGTAGGCGGCAATCGCCTCGCGGGTCGTCGGGCCGGCAATGCCGTCCACCTCGCCGGCATCGAATCCAAGATCGGTCAGCATGCCCTGCACGTCGAGCATCGTCTCGCGCGGGCCGCGGCGATGGATGAGGATGCGCAGAGGCGCGCCATCGTTCTGCTCGGCTGCCGGCTGTACCGAGCCGGTGGTGACCGGATCGGTACCGGCAGAGGCGACCTTGTAGGAACCGTCGGCGGCCTTCTTCATCGCCGTCGGCCTAAGGTCGGCGTCGGGCAGCAGCGGTGAGGAGGGCATCGGCTTCAGCGGTGTAAACAGGTTGACGTCGTCGATCCTGACGGGAACCACCGGTTCATCGGAAATGACCACATGCACGCCGCGATCGGTCATGTCGTAGAGCGCCTTGGCCGTACCGGACGGAATGCGCACGCAGCCATGCGAGGCGGGATAGTTCGGCACATGCCCCTCGTGAAGCGCAATCCCCGACCATGTCAGGCGCTGCATGAACGGCATGGGCGCGTTCGAATAGATGTTGGATTCGTGATATTTTGCCTTCTCCAGCACCGAGAAGATGCCGCTCGGCGTCTCGTGCCCGGCCTTGCCGCTCGAGACACGCGTCTTCATCACGACCTTGTCGCCGTCATAGACCGTCATCGACTGCTGGTTCTTCGAGACGACGATCTCAAGGGTTGCGGCTTCGGCAAAAGCAGACTGGGAAAGAATGGTGCCGGACAGGAGCCCGAGGCTGAAAACGATGCCACGCAACATGAGGACCTCTTACGCATTACAATGGTCGTCACATTAGCGCGTCGAACTTAATGAAAATTTTCTGAAAAGTGGCGGTATCGTGTCAAAACATCACGTTTGCGCGATTCTGGCGCCGCTTTCGGCCACATTTTGTCCGTGGTCGCCAAAAAATCTTGACCGCCTATGCCACGCCTGGGGCCGTTCCAGACACAGACACAGACACAGACACAGACACAGACACAGACACAGACACAGGCACAGGCACAGGCGCTGCGCGTTATCTTGCGAAAAAGAGTTCGATGATCGACACCCCGCCGATCGGCGCGACAACCAGCGCAATGATGTTGAAGATGAGAACCGACAGGAGAATTTTTTCCTGTCTCGGCGTGAGCTTGTTACGCGGTCGTTCTGGCTTCTCCGGGCCGGAATAATAGCCGTTGAGATCGCGAAACATCATCCCCTCCGCATTGCCGGTTGAAACTGCTGCTGCTCGTAGGTTCCGCAGCGCAGGACGCCGCCCCGTAAAGGCACTCTCTCTGTTGATGATTGTCAAGCAAATGCCGCGGCACAGGGCAAAACCTTGCGCACTGTTGCAGCGGAGAGGCTGACGTCGCGACCGATCAGACATCACGGCAAGCGCCGGGCAGGAGACTGCCCGGGCAGAAACGTGGTGATCGTTCACGAACCGGCTGGCCGCGTCATCTGCGCGATCTGGTCTGCCTCAGCCTTTTTACCGGTTATGCGAGGGCCGCCCTAACCCTAGCGCCAGCCCTAGCCAGCAGGCAGCCTGCCATCGGGCGTCAGGTCATCCACCGCCTTCGGCAGGTCACGGCTCAGGCGCGCAAGGATCTCCTCGGTGGAAAGCCCGGTCTTTTCCGCAAGCTCCTCCAGAACCCCCGGTCCGATCGCCTGGGAAAGCTGGTCGGGGGCGATCTCTGCATTGGCGCCGGGCTCCACCCAGGATTTGGCCTTGTCGCCATGGCCGTTCTGCTGGAACGTATCGAGGAGGTCGCCGAGCCCACCGCTCAGGATCCCGCCGCTCGTCAAACCTCCGAGACCTCCCAGAAGCCCACCGAGGCCGCCGCCCGCGCCACTGCTGGAACCGCCTCCACCGCCCGGTCCGCCGGTCAGGCTCCCCAGAATATCACCGAGGCCGCCGGACCGCGCCTCAGTGGTCTCAGGCGTGGCACCAGATCCTTGCGGCTGCGGGCTCTGAATGCCGCGCAGAAAATCTGCAATCTTGTCCCTGTTCTGGTAGCCGGCAACGGCGAGCACGCCGAGCAGGGCTTTCAACTGACCGCTTACCATGATCTCCTCCTGTCAGGTTCGCTAAGCGGCATGCGTCACCATCCGCAATCCCGCCCGTCAACGCTTTCAACGCCGGCCCGGCGCGCAGGTTCCCTTCGATAGGGCCATGTCCTAACGATTTGTCAGGCGCTCACCGACGCTTGTCGCCGAATGTAAAGCCGGTCTCGACGGCGGCCGTTCCGAACTTGTCGCGCAGCCTGTCCATCGCCGCCTCCGCCGCCGCCCGGCGCCCCGCCTGCTGGTCGACGAGATCCGGCGGATCGGCAAGCTGCGGGTCGCAGAGATCGGTCACGCCGATACCGAGAAGGCGGAATTTCGTGCCGTCCGTTTCCTTCTCCATCAGCGACAGGCCAGTGCGAAAAATCCGGTCGGTCAGCTGTGTCGGGTCTTCCAGCCGTTTGTTGCGCGTGCGGCTCTTGAAATCGGCCGTCTTCATCTTGAGCACGACGGTATGGCCGGCAACGCCGTGCTTCTTCAGCCGCGCCGACACCTTTTCCGAAAGGCGGCGAAGGATCGGCACCAGATCGTCATGCCGGGAAATATCGTCGAAGAAGGTCGTCTCGGCCGAGACGCTCTTGGCCGGGTCGTTGGGATGCACCTCGCGCTCGTCCATGCCGCGCGCCAGCCGGTAGAGCCTCTGGCCCATAGAGCCGTAGCGGCGCATCAGCTCGCCTTCCTCCATCCCTTGAAGCTGGCCGATCGTGCGGATCCCGTCTGCCTCGAGCGTGCTGTTGAAGGCGCGGCCGACACCCCAGATGGTGGTGACGGGCCGGGGCGCCAGAAAATCCCGCGCTTCCGCCTCGCCGATGACGGAAAAGCCGCGTGGCTTCTCAAGGTCGGACGCCACCTTGGCGAGGAACTTGCAGTATGAAAGCCCGACGGAAATCGAAATGCCGATCTCGCTTTCCACCCGCTTGGCAAGCTTCGCCAGAATGCGGGCCGGCGGGTCGCGATGCAGCCGCTCGGTCCCGGCCAGTTCCAGAAAGGCCTCGTCGATCGAAAGCGGCTGCACCAGCGGCGTCAGGTCCATCATCATCTGCCTGACCTGCCGGCCGACGCTGACATATTTTTCCATGTTCGGCGGGATTACCACCGCGTCGGGGCAGAGTTCCAGCGCCTTGAACATCGGCATGGCCGAGCGCACGCCGCTGATGCGCGCGATATAGCAGGCGGTCGACACGACGCCGCGCTTGCCGCCGCCGATGATCACCGGCTTGTCGGCAAGCTCCGGATTGTCCCGCTTCTCGATCGTCGCATAGAAGGCGTCGCAATCGATATGCGCCAGCGTCAGGTCGTAGAGTTCGCGGTGATAGACCAGCCGCGGCGAACCGCAGGCCCGGCAACGGCGTGTTTCGGCCTTCTGCTCGGCAAGGCAGTCGCGACAGAATCCGGTCATCGGGCCGGACAGAGGGTCGGTCGGCGTCGTCATGTGTAGAAGCGATCTGGCCCGGAACAAAGATTGAACATTTGCACCATAGGCACTAATCTCGCGATGCTCAAGGGGCACGACGGGGCGGGGAGCGATGGGGTTGTTGACGACGAGGATGGCGTGGGCTGCTGGGCGGTATTCGCCGTGCAGTGCATGGCTGTGGCATCACCCTACGCGGGTATCCGCCGCCATCGTGGAGCAGGTGTCAGGCAGCGCGGGAAATATGCGCGCGGATCAACTCGCCGGCTTGCACCCAGTCCATCGCTCTCACGATGCCTTCGTCGGGTTTTGGGGCAAGCAGATGCAGCGGCGAATCCGGCATCATGTGCAGCACAAGGCAGCCATCCACATGGTCGCGGACCGAGTGGAGATTGTGCGCCATGTCGTCAATGAAGGCGGACGGCAGCCCGCGTCCGCCGTGGATGCGGTGCATGACGGGGCCTTTCGGTTCCTCGGTTGCCACCAGCGGAAAGTCGAAGCCGAGGCGGTCGAGAAGCTTGCGGCGGATATCGCGGTAGCGGGGCGGCATGGCGGTGAGGAAAAGCACGTCCGCCTCGGCATGGAGCGCATTAAGCGTATCGAGCGCCAGATCGAACGGTGTCTGCCATGTATCCTGCAGTTCGAAGAACCGGCCGATCAATTGCTTGACTGCAACCTCCTCGATAGCGTCCTGCGTACCGGCCGAGACGATATTGCCGGTCAGGCGGAAGGAGCGGGGCAGGAGTTCAAGCCCGCCCTCGCGCAGATAGTCTTCGAAGGGTACGAAGAAGTTCAGGACCACGTCGTCCACGTCGCAAACGACGAGCGGCCTGTCCGTCAGCCGGACATGGGAAAGGTCGAGGATCTCGCTCATCTCAGTAATCACCCGGCCCGAAATAAGGCCCCGAATAATATTGCGCCGCCGCCACCACCGCCTCAGGCTTCGTTCCCGTTGCCTCGCAGAAGGCGAGCAGCGTCGGCTCGTGCCCCATCACGAAGTCGATCATGCCGGCGAGAAAACCCGGATCGCCGATCGCTGTGCGGATTTGCTCCGGAGCGACGCCGGAAAGCGACAGGAAGCGCTGGAGCATATCCGGCTCGCCGGCCAGCCAGCCGAGTACGGTTGCGGCAGTCTCCTCGGCGCCTTTCGCCGCAGACAGATTTTGAGATGCTTTCGGTGGCATTGTCGCGGAGTTACCTCTTTTCAACCAAATGGCCTTAGCGTGATCGGAGCAGGCTCCGCGGAATCGACCCTGATGGAGCTTATATATCGAAGATACGCTTTTGAAGGCGCGATTTAAGGAACGGATCGCAATGCCCAAACGGGTCATGATTGTCGAAGACAACGAGCTGAACATGAAGCTCTTCCGCGATCTGATCGAGGCGTCGGGCTACGACACGATCCAGACGCGCAACGGCATGGAAGCGCTGGATCTGGCCCGCAAGCACCGGCCGGACCTCATCCTGATGGATATCCAGCTTCCGGAAGTCTCCGGCCTGGAAGTCACCAAATGGCTGAAGGAAGACGACGAGCTGCACATCATCCCGGTCATCGCGGTCACCGCCTTTGCGATGAAGGGCGACGAGGAACGCATCCGCCAGGGCGGTTGCGAGGCCTATGTGTCGAAACCGATCTCCGTGCCGAAATTCATCGAGACGATCAAGACCTATCTGGGCGACGCATGAAGCGGGGAACACGGGCATGACAGCACGGATATTGGTGGTCGACGACATCCCGGCGAATGTGAAGCTCCTGGAAGCGCGGCTTCTGGCTGAATATTTCGACGTGCTGACCGCCGATGACGGCTACAAGGCGCTGGCGATCTGCGACAGCACCCATGTGGATCTGATCCTGCTCGACATCATGATGCCCGGCATCGATGGTTTCGAAGTCTGCGAGCGGCTGAAGGCCAATCCGAAGACCGCCCATATCCCGGTCGTCATGGTCACCGCCCTCGACCAGCCGTCCGACCGCGTCCGCGGCCTCAAGGCCGGTGCCGATGATTTTCTGACCAAGCCCGTCAATGACATCCAGCTGATCTCGCGGGTACGCAGCCTCGTGCGGCTGAAGGCGCTGAGCGACGAATTGCGCATTCGCGCCGATACTGCCCATAGCCTTGTGCTGGAAGACATGCTGAAGAGCGTCGACGGCCGCGACGACAGCGGCCAGGTTCTGCTCGTCGACGGGCGGGCAAGCTCGCAGGAACGCATCATCAAGGCGCTGAAGCCCATCTGCAATGTCGTCGCCATTTCCGATCCGCAGGCGGCGCTTTTCGAGGCTGCCGAGAGCGCCTGGGATCTCGTCATCGTCAATGCCAATTTCGAGGATTACGATCCGCTGCGCCTCTGCTCGCAGCTTCGCTCGCTGGAGCGGACCCGTTTCCTGCCGATCCTGCTTGCCACGGAGGCCGGTGCCGAGGACATGGTCGTCCGGGCGCTCGATCTCGGCGTCAATGACTATATCATGCGCCCGATCGACCCGAACGAGCTTCTGGCCCGCACCCTGACCCAGGTGAAGCGCAAGCGCTATAACGACCGGCTTCGCATGAGCGTCAAGCAGACGATCGAGCTTGCCGTCACCGATGGCCTGACCGGGCTCAACAATCGCCGCTATCTCGACAATCACCTCAAGGTGTTGTTTACCCGCGCCACCGTCAGAGCCCGGCCTCTGTCGATCTGCCTGATCGATATCGACCGCTTCAAGTCGGTCAACGACACCTATGGGCATGATGCGGGTGATGACGTGCTGCGCGAATTCGCCAGCCGCATCCGCTCGACGGTTCGTGGTGCCGATCTCGCCTGCCGCTACGGCGGCGAGGAATTCGTCGTCATCATGCCCGATACCGATGCCACCGCGGCTGCAGCCGTAGCCGAGCGCCTGCGTGCCATCATCGAGGAGACGCCGTTCATGCTCAAGAGCGCAGCCACGGCGTTGAACCTGACGGCATCATTCGGCCTTTCATGCACCACGGGTGGTGCCGAAACGCCCGAACAATTGCTCAAGCAGGCCGATCAGGCGCTCTATACCGCCAAGGCCGAGGGCCGTAATCGGGTTGTCGCCAACGCGGCCTGAGCGTCGATCAAGCCGTGTGACATTGTGTCGCATTCTTCGGAAGACGGTCCGAGATGGCATCGCATGCGGACCGATTTCCGGGGCGCCCGATGCAAAATCGCAGCCGTCCGACGCCATGGAATTGCCTGGTGCATGGGTGGCCGGAGCAGATTTCTGTGCGATTTTCCCGTGTTTTCACGGCATTCAGGCTTCCGCGGCCTATGTAGATATCAACAATATGCCATGTCTATCGCGCAGGTTGCTGTTCATGTCGGCGCTGGATTGTGGACGGTCTACCGAAATAATCGACCTGAAGTTGTCTTCACTAAGAAGCCGGGGCGTGTCTGGAGGTTGATTTACTTGGGCGCTATTGCGACAGCCTACTTGAAACTGGGTGGTGGCGTACAAATTTTAACCAATAGTAGAACCAAGTTTTCCGCGCAGTTAAGAATCTATTGATTTTCTTTTTGCTTTGCGCAATTTTGACCCTGACGACAAACAAGTGCCCAAGCGGCACTCTCATACCCCATGATGCTCAGGTCCGCCGCATCTCCTGGGTCGTGGGGTCGGTCGACCGGCAGGCATGCCTATGCGGTTCCTCGTGCCGTTATTGCAGGCTGGTCGACCCCCAATTCAAAACGCCGCTCTCGAAAGGGACGCGGCGTTTTTTCGTTGAAGGCGTGCGGCAACCGTCGGCCAGCACGGTCTGGGCCAAAAGAAAAGGCGCCTGACCAGACCGGTCGGCGCCCCTTGTCTGGAAGACCGGGATCAAGTCTTACTTGATCTTGGTTTCCTTGAATTCGACATGCTTCTTCGCGACCGGGTCATACTTGGTCTTGGTCATCTTGTCGGTCATCGTGCGGCTGTTCTTCGTGGTGACGTAGAAGAAACCGGTGTCAGCCGTCGACAGCAGCTTGATCTTGATGGTCGTAGCTTTCGCCATGGTTATTCTGCCTCTAGAAAATAGGAAGCCACTGGCGCGATGTGCTCCACGGCTAAATCTGGCGCGAAATTACAAATCGCGCGCCAAAAGTCAACTCCGTTTTGACTGGAAAAGCGGTCTGCAGAGCGCAACCAGCACGTAAAAGCCGAAGAAAGCCGCCAGAGCCCAGGCATAACCGCTGGTTCCGGCCACATCCATCGCAGCGCCGATCCCCTGCGGACCGGCAACGGTGCCGACTGCATAGCAGAAGATGAAGGCCGCATTGGCAGCGGCGAGATCCGCCCCGCTGAGTCGTGCGCCGAGATGGGCGAGGCCGACCGTATAGAGGCCCGATACGCAACCGCCCCAGAAGAACAGGATGACGCCCATCAGGATCCAGTTGTGAATGAGCATCGGCAGGGCCAGCGAGCCGAGCACGCCGAGCACCGCCATGGCGGCAAGCAATGGTCGCCTGTCACGCAGCCTGTCGGAGACGAGGCCGAGCGGGATCTGGAAGGCCATGTTGCCGATGCCCATGACCGTCAACAGCACGGCCACCTGCGATTCCTGCAATTGCTCGCGCAGGGCATAGATCGGAAACAGCGAAAGCCCGCCTGCCGAAACCGCGCCGAAGGCGAAGACCGCTGCGGTGGCCGTCGGCACCAGGAAGATGTAGTGGAGGAAGTGCCGCTCGGGAGCCTCATCGAGCACCGGGCTTTCATGCCGGGCGATGAAGATCGGGATGAGGGCGAGAAGGATGATCAGTGCGCCCGCCAGGAACGGCATGACGCCATCGCTTCCAAGTGCGGAGAAAAGCAGCGGCCCGCAGGCAAAGCCGACCGCCAGCACCGTCGCATAGATGCCGAGCACGAGACCGCGGCGGCGGGGAGGGGCTGCGGCATTGATCCAGAATTCCGACAGGATGAACAGCGTCGTCGTCGCGCCATGGAAGGTGAAGCGCAGCGGAAACCACATCCAGAAGGACTGGGCGTAATAGAAGCCGAGGGCGCTCGCTGCTGCAACGACGACGGCAAACATCATCGTCTTCGCCACGCCGCATGTATGGGCAAGCTTGGTGGTGACCGGAGCGGCCAGCATCGAGGCTATGCCGGCCATGGCGGCATTGAGCCCGATCAGCGTCGAGGGGATACCGCGCTTCTCCAGGATGATGGATAGAAGCGGCAGCCCGAGTCCGATCGCAATCCCCACCGCGCTGATGGCGGCGATGGCAGCGGCGAGCGAAGGCCAGTGGATTTTCTCGACATGCCCGTTTGCGTCGGTCGTCGGCTGCGGCATTACTCTTCCTTACAGTCGGCTCTCGACGAAACGTCCGCGGTGTACCCTATAGAAAGGGACGGGGCTTCCGAAAGGCAAGGACGGACTGAGTTCCATCAGGGTCATGACGTCCTCCAGAACCGTTTTTGTGATCCGCGCGAGTTTCAGACTAAAAATTGTTGCAATGTCAAGCCATTGCAAGTCCTCCAGCTCGTCCGTATCGCCGAAATGCGACATGTCGAAGACACTCTCGTCGCAAAAGCCCAGAAAGAAGCGGGTGTCATAGCGACGCGGGTGGCCCGGCGGGGTGATGGCCCGCGCGACATAACGCAGCATCCCGAGATCCGGGCCGCCGGCGCCTGCTGTGCCTATTCCTGTTTCTTCCGTCAGTTCCCTGAGCGCGGCAACTGCCAGGGCGCGGGCACGCGCGGGGCTCATCTTGCCCGGCATCTCTGCCAGAAGCTTGTCCATCACCATCGGATGGAGGTCGGATGAAACGGACGCGGCACTGTCGCCACGGTCACGTCGGCCGCCGGGAAACACGTAGAAATCGGGCATGAAGACATGTGAGGCCGCCCGTCTTCCCATGAGGATGCGCGGCAGCGGGCCGGAACGATCGACAAGGATCAGCGCTGCGGCGTCGCGTATGCGCACGGTCGCAGGCCGCGGCCCGGTGCTCGCTTCCAGCGAGAGAAGGGAACCATCGATGGCCGTCCTCATGGCTGCGGGCCGTCGAAATCGGCGGTCTTCACTTCGCCGGCTGCGGCAAAGCCATGCATGCGATAGGCCCATTGCAGGCCGATTACGCCACCCTTGATCGGCTGGATGGTGGCAAGAGCTGCGATAACCGCGAGCGGGATCCAGATCGCCGCATGCACGAAGGGCGGCACGCGCCACAGCATGTCGGTCAACAGGTAGCCGGTCATCAGCACATGGCCGACGACGACAATGACGAGATAGGCGGGCAGGTCGTCGGCCCGCTGTGGCGTATAGTCCTCGCCGCAGACGGCACAATGGTCGACCGGCTTGAGGAAGGCACGGAAGAGGCGGCCGTCGCCGCATTTGGGACAACGACAGGCAAGGCCGCGCCGGATGGACTGCGCCAAGGAACGTTCATGGGGACGTTCGGGCGCACCGTCACCGCCATATTTCATGGTCGTTCCGGTGCGCTCGTTCATCTCATCTCCTGCGTCCGCGGGGAGGGCGCGTGCCCGGCTTCTTCGGTTGCCCGCCCGGACGGTTGCGTTTCCCGCTCTTGTGGAAGGACCGCATGGCCGTCGGCAGCTTCTTGCCTTCGCTCAGCATCTCGAACTGCAGCGCGCCGGCCAGCGGGATCGCATCCTTCAGCCGCACGTCGACCGTGTCGCCCAACTGGTAGCCGAGCCCCGTGCGTTCGCCCGAGAGTGCCTGATGCGCCTCGTCATAGATGTAATAATCGTTGCCGATCGTCGACACCGGCACGAAGCCATCGGCGCCATAGGTCGGCAGCGAGACGAACAGGCCGGCCTTGGTGACGCCGGAAATCCGCCCCTCGAATTCTTCGCCGATACGGGTTGCCAGATGATGGGCGACGAGCCGGTTGATCGTGTCGCGCTCGGCCGCCATGGCCCGGCGCTCGAAGGTCGAGATCTCGGCAGCGATATCGTCGAGCTGCGCCTCTTCCTCGGGCGTGATGCCGCCTTCGCCAAGCCCGAGCGATCCGACCAGCGCACGATGCACGATCAAGTCCGCATAGCGGCGGATCGGCGAGGTGAAATGCGCGTATTTCATCAGGTTGAGGCCGAAATGGCCGATATTTTCCGGGCTGTAGACAGCCTGGCTCTGCGAGCGCAGCACCATCTCGTTGACCATGATCTGGTGCGGCGTACCCTCCGCCTTCGACAATATGCCGTTGAAGGAGTTGGAACGCATCTGCCCGCCCTTGGCCATCGAGATGCCGAGCGTGGCGAGGAAGTCGCGCAGGGTTTCCTGCTTGGCCATCGATGGGCCGTCATGGATGCGGTAGACGAGCGGCTGGCGCTTCTTCTCCAGCGTCTCGGCGGCGCAGACATTCGCCTGGATCATCATCTCTTCGATGAGCTTGTGCGCATCGAGCCGTTCCGGCACGAATACCCGGTCGACGGTACCATCGGGTTTCAGCAGGATCTTGCGTTCCGGCATGTCGAGTTCGAGCGGCTGGCGACGGTCGCGGCCGACCTTCATGATCTTGTAGGCGTCCCAGAGAGGCTTCAGGATCGGCTCGAGCAGCGGCCCGGTCTTGTCGTCCGGCTTACCGTCGATTGCCGCCTGTGCCTGCTGGTAGGAGAGCTTGGCGGCACTCTTCATCATGATGCGATGGAAGGTATGGCTCGCCTTGCGGCCTTCCTTGGAAAACACCATGCGCACGGCCATCGCCGGGCGGTCCTCGCCTTCGCGCAGCGAGCAGAGATCGTTGGAAATCCGCTCCGGCAGCATCGGCACGACACGGTCGGGAAAATAGACCGAATTGCCGCGCTTCAACGCTTCGCGGTCGAGCGGCGAGCCGGTGCGCACATACCAGGAGACGTCGGCAATGGCGACCGTGACGATCACGCCGCCCGGATTGTCGGGGGACGTGTCGGGCTCGGCATAGACGGCGTCGTCATGGTCCTTGGCATCGGCCGGGTCGATCGTGACGAGCGGCAGGGTGCGCCAATCTTCACGCTTCGACATCGAGGCGGGCTTGGCAGCCTCGGCCTCATCCATCACCTGCTTCGGGAAAATATGCGGAATGCCATGCGAATAGATGGCGATCATCGAGATCGCCTTTTCCGAGGCGACCGATCCGACGACGGACAGAACGCGGGCGCGCGGCAGGCCGAAACGGCCCGAGCGAACGGTCTCGCTCTCGACCAGATCGCCGTGCTTGGCATCACCCAGGCCATCGGGCTCGATCACCATTTCCTCACCGCGCCGGTCGGTCGGCAAGAGGCGGATCTCGCCATCGGCAAGCTTGTGGACGACGCCCAGCGTCGCGCCGCGACGCTTGTCGATCACCTTGATGACACGCGCCGTATAGGCCGGGCCGGAACGGTCCTTGTTGGGGAATATCTTTGCCAGAATGCGGTCGTTGAGGCCGGCTGCGGGCGCCTTGCCCTTGCCGCGGTTCTCCGACGACTGGCGGATCAGCACGGCCGGTGCTGCGCCGAGTTCTTCCGGCCACTCGGCCGGCCGGCCGATCAGCTCGCCATCCTTGTCGCGGGTGGTGATGTCGAGCACCGTCACAGGCGGCAGCGCGCCGGGACGCGCCAGCGACTTGCGGTTCTTGGTCAGAAGACCCTCGTCCTCGAGCTGGCGCAGCAGGTCTTTCAATTCGACGCGCGTCTCGCCCTTCAGCCCGAAAGCCTTGGAGATTTCGCGTTTCGAGGCCTTGTCCGGATTGTCGGAGATGAATTCGAGCAGGACTTCGCGCGGCGGGATGGCGCCCTGGACGATCGCGGGTTTTGCCTGCGAGCCGCTGGCCCCGGAACCAGAAGCCATTCCTCGCTCGGCTCTCTCGGCGCGCTTCCGCTGCCGATGCGATCTGATGTCGTCGTCCTGCTCTTCGCTCACGTATCCGTCTTCTTCGCGCTTGTTGCGGCCTTCTTCGCCGGTGCCTTCTTGGCCCCAGCCTTGCTTGAAGCAGCCTTCTTCGCCGCAGCTTTCTTCGGGGCCGAGGCCGTGGTCTCGCCATCAGCCTTGGCGGCAGCCTTCTTCGGCTTTGCCTTGGATTTTGCTGCCGGCTGCTTGCCGCCCTTTTCGATGATCAGCGCCATCGCCTGTTCCATCGTCACCGACTGAGGATCCATGCCCTTCGGCAGGGTGGCGTTGATCTTGCCCCAGTTGACATAGGGACCATAGCGGCCGTCGCGCACGGTGACAGAACCGCCATCCGGATGATCGCCGAGTTCCTTCAAGGCCGCCGGTGTGCCGCGGCCACGACCGCCCGGACCCTTGGCGGCCTTTTCGGCCAGCACGGTCACCGCACGGTTGAGGCCGATCGAAAACACGTCTTCGATGCTCTCCAGGTTTGCATAGGTGCCGTCATGCAGTAGGAACGGCCCGTAGCGGCCAAGACCGGCCGAGATCATCTTGCCGGTTTCCGGGTTCTGTCCCACGTCGCGCGGCAGGTTGATCAGCGCCAGCGCCTTCTCGTGGTCGATATCCTCCGGCTTCCAGCCCTTGGGCAGCGACGAGCGCTTGGCCTCCTTGCCTTCGCCGCGCTGGATATAGGGTCCGAAACGGCCGGACCGCAGCGTCAGTTCCTCGCCCGTATGTGGATCGGCGCCCAGCGCCTTCGGCTCGTTGAGGCCGGATGCTTCGGCCTCGTTGCCTTCCGACGACAGCTGACGGGTGAAATTGCATTCCGGATAGTTCGAGCAGCCGACGAAGGCGCCATACTTGCCGAGCTTGAGCGACAGGTGTCCGGTGCCGCAGACCTGGCAGATCCGCGGGTCGGAACCGTCTTCGCGCTTGGGGAAGACCAACGGTGCCAATGCCTCGTTGAGCGCATCCAGAACATTGGTGACACGCAGTTCCTTGGTGTCTTCGATCTGGGCGAAGAAATCCTGCCAGAAGTCGCGCAGGACCTGTTTCCAGTCCAGTTCGCCGGCCGAAATCTTGTCGAGCTTCTCTTCCAGATCCGCAGTGAAATCGTATTCCACATATTTGGTGAAGAAGCTTTCGAGGAAGGCCGTCACGAGGCGTCCCTTCGAATGCGGGATCAGCTTGCGCTTCTCGGTGATCACATATTCGCGGTCAGACAGCGTCTTCAGCGTTGCCGCATAAGTGGAAGGACGGCCGATGCCGAGCTCTTCCATCTTCTTGATCAGCGATGCTTCCGAATAGCGCGGCGGCGGCTCGGTGAAATGCTGGCTGGCATTGACCTTGCTCTTGTCGAGCTTTTCGCGCGCATTGATCTCCGGCAGGCGGCCATCCTCGTCGTCGTCCTCGGATTTTTCATCCTCGTCGCGGCGATCCATATAGGCGCCGAGGAAGCCGTCGAACCGGATGACGGAGCCGACGGCGCGAAGGCCGGCGCGGTCGGAGCCGTTGGCGGCAAGGATCTCGACCGTCGTGCGTTCCATCTCGGCCGACGCCATCTGGCTGGCGATGCCGCGCTTCCAGATCAGCTCGTAGAGACGCGCCTGGTCGGCGTCGAGGAACTTCCTGACCTGGTCCGGTGTACGGTTGAAGTCGGTCGGGCGGATCGCTTCGTGGGCTTCCTGGGCGTTCTTCGCCTTGGTCGAATAGAAACGCGGCTTTTCCGGCAGGTAGCGATTGCCGAACTGGCTGACGATGGCGGCGCGTGCCGCGTCGATCGCTTCCGGCGCCATCTGCACGCCGTCGGTACGCATATAGGTGATCAGGCCGACTGTCTCGCCGCCGATATCGACACCTTCATAGAGCTTCTGCGCCACCTGCATGGTGCGCGAGGCGTTGAAGCCGATATTCGACGAGGCTGCCTGCTGCAGCGTCGACGTCGTGAAGGGCGGGCCGGGATTGCGTTTGACCGGCTTTGCCTCGACGCTTTCCACCACATAGGAAGCGCCTTCGAGCAATGTCTTCAGGCGGTTTGCATCGTCGCCGGTCTTGATGCCGCGCGGCGCAAGGCGCTTGCCATCGGCCTGGACCAGCTTGGCTTCGAACTCGTCGCCGCGCGGCGTCTTCAGGAGAGCCGAGAGATTCCAGTATTCTTCCGAGACGAAGCGCTCGATCTCGTTTTCGCGGTCGCAGACGA
Organism: Neorhizobium sp. NCHU2750; assembly: GCF_003597675.1. NCBI lineage: Bacteria > Pseudomonadati > Pseudomonadota > Alphaproteobacteria > Hyphomicrobiales > Rhizobiaceae > Neorhizobium > Neorhizobium sp. NCHU2750. The sequence goes on from NZ_CP030827.1 coordinate 1,361,853, forward strand.
GGCGCAGCGCCACCGACTGAACGCGGCCGGCAGAGCGTGCGCCCGGCAGCTTGCGCCACAGGACCGGCGAAAGGTTGAAGCCGACCAGATAGTCGAGCGCCCGGCGCGCCAGATAGGCGTCGACCAGCGGCACGTCGATATCGCGGGGGGCGGCCATCGCGTCGAGCACGGCCTTCTTGGTGATCGCGTTGAACACGACGCGCTTGACCGGCTTGTCGCCGATGACGCGCTTCTTCTTCAACAGGTCGAGCACATGCCAGGAAATCGCTTCACCCTCGCGATCAGGGTCGGTCGCGAGAAACAGGCCGTCGGAATTCTTCACCGCGTCGGCAATGTCCTTCATGCGTTTCTGCGAGGCGCTGTCGACCTCCCAGGACATTTCGAAGTCCTGGTCGGGAAGCACGGAGCCGTCCTTTGCGGGAAGATCGCGGACGTGGCCAAAGGAGGCGAGAACCTTATAACCCGAGCCCAGATACTTATTGATCGTCTTGGCTTTGGCTGGAGATTCTACAACGACAACATTCATCTTGGTTCTCTGCAATAGAGCGAGGCCCGGAGCGCTTGTCGGTCCAGGCGGAATTTTGACTTCCCGACATGGAGGGCGTTTGTCCTCCGGTCAAGGGCCTAAGTGAAATTACCGCACTTCAGGAAGTGCAATCGAGGGGTGTTGTGATCTGACTTGCAATCATAAATATTTGCAATAAAGTCCATCGTAATCGCTTTAGTGAAGATAATTTCACTGATTGACGATGAAGGGGATGGGGCATGTCAATTCATTTGAGTGGGCTCCGCGAGGGGCATTCGGTCGAGAATATCGCATACATCCGCCAGATGCTGGGCGAACTGCGCCAGATCGCCTATCGCGAGGGAGCGGACATGCTCTGCTATCTCGTCGAGATGGCCTATGTGGAGGCGGGCGACATCCAGTCGGGTACGCGACCCCCGTCATTCATCCGGCGCAAGGGAGACGAGCCCGCCGGCATGACGGTGGAGCCGTCCGGCAAGATCCAGTTCGAGTAGCACCAGATAGACGATCGAGGCGGCGACGCCGGTATGGCGAATGATGTCGTCTATGTCGGCGGGGCTCGGCCCGAGTGCCGAGACGATGAGGTGGCGCTCGTCGTCATCCGGCGGCAGCATCGTGCCCATCGGCTTGTCCGGCTCGTCGATCACCGGCGGATCGAAGAGATCAAGCTGCGACAAGGGGGCGAGCGTATCGAGCACGTCCTGCGGCCCGGTTGTCACCACGGCACCCTGTTTGAGCAGGCCATTCGTGCCGTGGCAGCGCGGATCGAGCGGCGAGCCCGGCACGGCGAATACGATGCGGCCGAAATCCGACGCCATCCGCGCCGTGATCAGCGAGCCGGAACGCTCCGCCGCCTCGACCACCACGACGCCGAGCGAGATGCCGGCGATCAGCCGGTTGCGCCGCGGAAAATCCCGCGCCCGCGGCTCCCAGCCGAATGGCATCTCGCTGATCGCAAGCCCGGCGCCGCTGGTGATCTCGTCCAAGAGACCGAGATTCTCGGGCGGGTAGGGCTGGTCCAGCCCGCCGGCCAGAACCGCGATCGTTCCGGTCTCCACACTTGCCCGATGCGCTGCCGTATCGATGCCGCGGGCAAGGCCCGAGGTGATGACATAGCCGGCCTCACCACAGCGCCGGGCGATCATCGCCGCAAACTTGGCGCCGACGACAGAGGCATTGCGCGAGCCAACAATGCCGAGCGACGGGCGGGTGGCGCTGGAAAGATCTCCCTTCATCGCAATCAACGGCGGGGCGCCTTCGATATGCCGAAGGGCCGGCGGATAATCCGGTTCGCCGATGCCGACAAAGGTGGCGCCGAACCTGCGTGCCGCGTCCAGTTCCCGTTCTGCATCGGCGACGCTGGCGATGCGCAGCGCACGCGTCGCGCCGCCGCGCTGGGAAAGCTCCGGCAGCATGGCAAGCGCGCCGTCCGCCGAGCCGTAGTGATTGATCAACTGCCGGAAGGTCGCCGGTCCGACATTGTCCGAACGGATCAGCCTCAACCATGCGATCCGCTGCCGGTCGCTGAGCCTGATGCCACTCTTGCCTGTAACCCTATCGACTGACATTCGACATGAATTCCGCGCGGCAAGGGGCAGGTGACGATCGTCTCGCCCCGAAGCTGAATTGTTGAAACCGGGCAGACTATCGTGGTTTCGGCATGCGACCGCAAGTGGCGCTTTGTGGGTGAAATCAATTCCTGCGTTTAAGCAGGGCAAGCCCGGCCAGCGGTAGCGGCAGCGTCACCGCGAGCATGAGCCAGAGCAGTGCATAGACCTGATCTATGCCGTCGTTCTGCAGGTTGACGTAGAGTTTTACCGGAATGCCCTGAGGGAAATAGGCGAAGATGGTGACGATGCCGAATTCGCCGATCACCCGTACCCATGCGACGATCAGCCCGGCGGCAAGTCCGCGTGCGGCAAGCGGCAGCGTCACCAGCCGGAATATCTGGAAACCGCGCGCACCCAGAACCATGGCAGCTTCCTCGGCATCCACCGGAACGCCTTCGAAGGCTGCCGATGCCGCCATGATGAAATAGGCGATGCCGCCATAGACCTGCGACAGGATGAAGGCCCCGGCATTGTTGTTGAGTTCCAGCCCGATCCGGCCGAGCAGCGAGCCGACCGTCGCATAGGGGCCGTAGACCGACAGAAGCACGATGCCCATACCGAGTGGCGGCGTCAGGAGCACGGCAAGCACGGCAAGTTCGACCAGCGGCTTCAGCCGCGAGCGCGTGCGTGCGAGCCAGAGCGCAACCGGCGTTCCGAGTAGAAAGATGAGGATGATCGAGATCAGCCCGAGCGACATCGACACTTCGACAGCGTCGCCGTCGCCATAGGCGAAATGGAAATCGCTCCAGCCAGTCTGCCACAAAAGCACCGCGAAGGGCAGCACGCAGAGCAGGCAGGCCGGAAGTATGAAGAAGGGAAGGGCGGGCATCGATGGTACGCGCCGGGCGCGTGATGCGCCCGGCCGGACCATGCCCGCCCGCAATTCCTGCTTTATCGGATCAGTGATAGAGGCCATCGCCCTTCGGTTGGTCATAGCCGTTGTCGGCAAACAGCTTCTGTCCCTCGGCGCTGTTCATGAAGTCGACGAACTTCTTGGCGGTCTCCGGGTTCGGAGCATTCTTCAGCACGGCAGCATAGAAGACCAGCGGCTCGGGCTTCAAGGTCTGTTGCTTGCCATCGGCGCCCTTCACGTCGAAGCTGACCGTATCGTACCACTTGGCCGAATCCTGCGGATTGCTGAGATTGATCTCGTCCGGCAGTTCCACATAGGGCAGCTTGGCCGAGATGACGGCGCTCTTGTAGCCCGACGAGGCATCGATCTGCCCGGCTTCGAGCCGCGCCAGCATGTTGCCTTCCATGAATACCTGCTTGGTGTTGAGCACTTCGCCGAGCGCGGTCTCTTCAAGCTTCGGCTGCTTGTAGTATTTCTCGGCCAGAAGCATAGTGAAGATGATGTTCTGTCCCTGCGGGTCACCGATCGGGTCGGTGCGGCCGAATTTCAGCTCCGGTGTCTCAAGGATCTTCCACCAAGGTTCGGCGCCGGCCGTGTTGGCGGCGGCGGCCTTGAAGGCCTCGCCATATTTACCCTTCGGATTATAAGCGATCACCATGCTGGTGCTGGCGACCGGAACGGCCGTATCGATGAGACCGGCTTTCTTCAGCACATCCATCGGGCCGGGCGTGATCGAGACGAAGACGTCGGCCGGCACCTGTTTGGAGGCGATCAGCTTGGCCATTGCATAGGCACCACGGCCCTGGCCCTGATAGGTGACATCATTTGCCTTGGCGAAAGCCGGGCCGAGCGCCTTGTCCATGACGACGCCCATCGAGCCGGCATAGGTGACGTTGAGATTGGCGGCATCGGCCATGGAGGCACCCGATAGCAGCGCCGAGGCGAGGGCGAGCGTCTTGAACTGTCTGAACACGTTGAAAGTCCTTCGTTATATTCAATCGAATATCTCGATGGTTAGACCAATGCACCCGGCTTGCGAACATGCCAAGTCAAGTGCCGCCGTCACGTTTTCGTGAGATGATTTTGCGCTCTGCCTGCTCCCCGCCAAGGGGCACGCCGTTAGCCTTTCTGGCCGATCCTGCTCTCGGTACCGGCAAGCAGTCTCTGGATATTGGCCTTGTGCTTGATCCAGGAGATCACGGTCATGATGGCCATGACAAGAGCGATCTTCGGCTCGTGGATGAACCACAGGACGATCGGCACCACGACGGTCGCAAGCAGTGCCGAAAGCGACGAGTATTTGCTGATCTTGGCGGCCGAGAGCCACACGACGGCAAACACCAGCACCATCCATGGCGCCACGCCGAGCAGCATACCAATATAGGTGGCAACACCCTTGCCGCCCTTGAAGCCCAGCCAGACCGGATAGAGATGGCCGAGAAAGGCTGCAAAGCCGGCAAGCAGGCCTGCTTCCGGCCCGAATGCATACAAGCCGATCAGTGCCGCAGCGGTTGCCTTGAGAGCATCGAGCAGAAGTGTCGCCGCTGCTATCTTCTTGTTGCCGGTGCGTAGCACATTCGTCGCGCCGATATTGCCCGAACCGATCGAGCGGATATCGCCGAGCCCGGCCATGCGGGTGAGGAGGAGACCGAACGGGATCGAGCCGAGCAGATAGCCCAGGATCAGCGCGCCGGCCGCGATCGGCAGGGTGATCTGCCAGGTAAGGAGTTCGGTCATTTGGTCGCCCATTCTTGCGAGTTGCCCCAATAAGCCCCTCTCTTGCGATTTCTAACACTTAGCCTCCGGCTAAGATGTTGAAATCGCATTCTCTCCCGCAAGGGGAGAGATGGGAGGAGGCGTCGCCGCGACACTACCTCTCCCCTTGCGGGAGAGGAAGAAAAATCAGCGCCTTAGCCCAGCGGGCTAAGTGCTAGATTTTTCAGGAGAGGGGCATGCGGTTCACGTCACCCGAGATTATGCACGCATTTGCCGGCCACGTAAGTGGCTACGGCCCGGCCGAAGAAGCGTGCCTCGTCGAAAGGCGTATTCTTCGAGCGCGACACGATCTGATCCTTCGACACCAGCCACGGATGATCGAGGTCGATCAGGGTAATGTCGGCCTTGGCGCCGGGTTTCAGCGTGCCGGCGTCGAGACCGAAGATCTGCGCTGGCCTGGTCGACATAGCATCGATCAGCCGCATCAGCGGCACGCGGCCGTCGTGATAAAGGCGAAGGGCGGCCGAAAGCATGGTTTCGAGCCCGATCGCGCCATCTGCGGCGTCGGCGAAGGGGAGCCGCTTGGTATCGACGTCCTGCGGATCATGCGAGGAGACGATGATGTCGATCGAACCGTCGGCAAGCGCATCGACCATGGCACTGCGGTCGTCTTCTGAGCGCAGTGGCGGCGACAGCTTGAAGAAGGTGCGGTATTCGCCGATGTCGTTTTCGTTGAGCGACAGATGGTTGATCGAGATCGCGCAGGTGGCGTTGGCGCCGCGCGCGCGGGCAACCTTCATGGCTTCCACCGATTCCGGCACCGAAATCTTGGCCGCATGGTATTTCGCCTTGGTCAGTGCCGCGATCCTCAGGTCCCGCTCCAGCGGAATGAGTTCGGCTTCCTTCGGTACGCCAGAGAGGCCGAGCCACGAGGCGAACAGGCCCTCGTTCATCACCCCGTTGCCGAGATATTTCTCTTTCAGTTCGAGCGAGATGACCGCGTCGAATTCCCGCGCATAGGTCATCGCCCGGCGCAGCAGCAGCGTATCGGAAAGGCCGTGACGGCCATTGGTGAAGGCCACCGCGCCGGCCTCCTGCAGCAGGCCGAATTCGGTCATTTCCTTGCCATCGAGGCCCTTGGTCAGGGCGGCGGCCGCATGAACGTTGACGACGGCCTTGTCTCGGGCGGTCTTGTGGACGAATTCGACGAGCGCGATGTCGTCGATGACAGGTGCCGTATCGGGCATCATGATGAAGGAGGTGACGCCGCCGGCGGCCGCAGCGCGGCTTGCCGATTCGATCGTCTCGGTGTGTTCCGCACCAGGTTCACCGACATAGACGCGGGCATCGACAAGGCCCGGTGTCGCAACCAGACCCTTGCAGTCGCGAACGACGGCACCGGCCGGCACGCCCTGGTTCTGCGCATCCTTGCCCGAAGCGAGGATGCGACCGTCTTCGCCGATGACGATCGTGCCGACCTCATCGAGATTGCGCGACGGATCGATGATGCGGACATTTTTGAGAACGGCGCTGTTTGACGGGTTCGACGTCATGCCCACTCTCCCTGGTTAGAGGTGAGAAGTGTCTCCATCACCGCCATGCGCACTGCGACACCCATTTCGACCTGGCTCTCGATGACGCTCTGCGGACCGTCTGCGACTTCCGAGGCGATCTCGACACCGCGGTTCATCGGGCCCGGATGCATGACGAGCGCATCGTCCTTGGCGGCCTTCAGCTTTTCCGCGTCGAGGCCGTAGAAGTGGAAATATTCGCGCACCGAAGGCACGAAGGCGCCGGCCATGCGTTCGCGCTGCAGGCGCAGCATCATCACCACGTCGGCATCCTTGAGGCCCTCTTCCATCGACTGGAAGACTTCGACACCCATGTCGCGGATGCCGGATGGAAGCAGCGTCGAGGGCGCGACGACCCGCACCCGCGCACCCATGGCGTTGAGCAGCAGGATGTTGGAGCGCGCCACGCGCGAATGCAGCACGTCGCCGCAGATCGCCACGATGATGCGCGAAAGCTTGCCCTTGGCGCGGCGGATCGTCAGCGCGTCGAGCAGAGCCTGTGTCGGATGTTCATGCTGGCCATCGCCGGCATTGACCACCGAGCAGGCCACCTTCTGGGCGAGCAGCGCGGCCGCACCGGCAGAGGAGTGACGCAGCACCAGCACGTCGGGGCGCATGGCGTTCAGCGTCATCGCCGTGTCGATCAGCGTTTCGCCCTTCTTCACCGAGGAATTGCCGACCGACATGTTCATCACGTCGGCGCCAAGCCGTTTTCCGGCGAGTTCGAACGAGGACTGGGTCCTGGTCGAGGCTTCGAAGAAGAGGTTGATTTGCGTCAGGCCGCGTAGGGTGGACGTCTTTTTCTCCCGTTGCCGGGAAATCTTCACGGCCTCGTCGGCCTTGTCGAGAAGATAGGTGATGTCCTGTTCGGTAAGACCCTTGATGCCGAGGAGGTGGCGGTGGGGGAAGAAGACCATGGATCGTGTCTCCGCTTGCGTTCGGCGGTCTATAGGCCGTGCGGGCGGAGGCTGCAAGCCGATGTTCGGGTTGTCTACGTCTTGTTCGTCATCATATCACCGTCACCGCGGCTTGGAACCGCCTTACCGTAGGGCCGGCTGTATATCCGTCTTCGAGAAATCATTGCCCTTGTAGAGAAGCCGCTCGCCGGTGAGCATCGCCAGCGCGTAGGAAAAGCAGTCGCCATAGTTCAATGCCGCTGGATGGCGCCCCTTGCCATAGCGGCGCCAAGCCCTGCGAGCCTGATCTGCAAGGCTTGCGTCAACCGCGATGATCTCGGCACCGATCTTGTGCAGCCATAGGTCCAGTTCACTGCCACCGGCCGCGCCGAGGCGTGTTTCGATAACGATAGCAACCTCCAGCCAGGTCGCGGCGGAGATCAGGCGGACAGGATCATCTGCAATGCACTGCTCAAAGGTCGGTGCTTCCGGTTCGTTGAGGGCGATTGCAACGATGGCGGATGTATCGATCACCATCAGTTCGGCAATCCATCATCGTCATAGCCGATGATCTCGTCATCGCCGCGAGTGTCGAGAACGGGCATCCGGCTCCACCGCCCGCGGCTGGCTGCCATGTCTTCCAGCAACGCGGCCTTGCCGGCATCGGATCCCATGCGGCGCAAACGCTCCTCAAGCGCCCGACGCGTGGCGACAGTGATTGTTTCACCGGTGCGTTCAGCAAGGGCACGCGCCAATCGTTCCGTCTCGCCGTCCTTGATGCTGAGTGCCATGCGGTTGGGATCCATTCTGCCTGATTGGCTATATTCTACCAAGTTGTGGGCGTGCCTGGAAGATGTTGCAAGGATCGCCGAGGCGGATCGATCCTGGCCCCGCGACCTTTTGTTGAGAACGACTGAATTCCTCAAGTGGCGCCGTTCCCACTCCCGTTAACTTCCGCTAGAAGCGGACATATGAACGAGTTGACCCGCGCCGAAGAAAAATTTGCCGAACTGAACCAGCCTGCGCCCTGGTCCGGCATCAATGCCTATCGCTCCGATCCGCTTCTGGTCGATCTGACGGGTGGCCTCAATCGCACGATCCGCGAGGAATATGACCAACTCGGCCGCTATGTGACGTCGCCGGAAGCGCAGGAACTGGCGCGCATGGCCAATGAAAGCCCGCCGAAGCTGAAGACCCATGGTCCGCGCGGCGAGCGTCTCGACGTCACCGAGTTCCACCCGGCCTGGCACGCGCTGATGCGCCGCTCGATGCAGACCGGGCTGCATTCCTCGATCTGGGACAACATCCCGGAAGCCAAGGGCAGCGAACACAAGGTCCGCGCCACGCGATTCTATCTGACGGCGCAATTGGAAACCGGGCATCTGTGCCCGCTGACCATGACCAGCGCCTCGGTTGCCGCGCTGATGGCCTCGCCCAGGGTGCAGAAGGAATGGGCGCCGAAGATCCTGTCGCGCAAGTACGATTCGACCAATCGCCCGGCCATGCAGAAGTCGGCGGTCACGCTCGGCATGGGCATGACCGAAAAGCAGGGCGGCACCGATGTGCGTGCCAACCGCTCGACGGCCGAACGCGTCGGCGAGGGCATCTATCGCCTGTCCGGCCACAAATGGTTCATGTCGGCGCCGATGAGCGACGGCTTCGTCATGCTGGCCAAGACCGGCAACGATATCAGCTGCTTCCTCGTGCCGCGCCTGCTTGAGGATGGCTCCGCCAACGGCCTGCAGTTCCAGCGGCTGAAGGACAAGCTCGGCAACCGCTCGAATGCCTCGGCCGAAGTCGAGTTTTCCGACGCTTTCGGCTACCTGCTGGGCGATCCGGGCGCCGGCATCCGCACCATTCTCGACATGGTCACCCTGACCAGGCTCGATTGCGCCATCGCCTCCGCCGGCATGATGCGCGCCTCGCTCGCCGAAGCGGTCCATCACACGCGTGGCCGCAGCGTCTTCGGCAAGAAGCTCGTCGATCAGCCGCTGATGACCCGTGTGCTCGCCGACATGGCGCTCGATGTGGCAGCCGCCACCGCGCTCGGTTTCCGTCTGGCCGAAGCCTTCGACCGCGCCGCCGGCAATCCGGCCGATGCCGCCTTTGCCCGCGTCATGACGCCGGTCGTCAAATACTGGAACTGCAAGATCGCCCCGTCGCTGATCTACGAGGCGATGGAATGCCTCGGCGGCAACGGCTATGTCGAGGAACGCCCGATCGCCCGTCACTACCGGGAAGCGCCGGTCAACGCGATATGGGAAGGCTCGGGCAATGTCATGGCGCTCGATGTGCTGCGTGTCCTGCAGCGCGGCCGCGATCTCTTCGATCTGGTGCTTGCCGGCTTCGAGCGCGATCTCGGCGCTTCGGGCCGCAAGACGGTCGAGGTGCTGCGGGCTGCCATGGCGCTTTGCGAGCGGGACGAGGGGGCTGCCCGTCTTCTCGTCGAGCAACTGGCACTTGCCGCCGGTGCCGCGGAACTTGCCCGTCTCGGTGCCGGCAAGATCGCCGATGCCTATCTCGAAACGCGGCTCGCCGGCGGCTGGCGCTCGACCTACGGCATGCTCGATGCCCGCTTCGATGCGAGCTATATCGTCGACCTGCTTTATCCGCCGGCGACATAGGCTGCCAGATACATGGCGATCGGAATGGTGATGAAGGCAAACGCCGTCTGCACCGTGGCGGCGGCGGCGTAAAACTCGGCGTCGCCCCCCATCTGCTTGGCAAGAACATAGCCGTTCATCGCCGTCGGTACGGCAGCACTCAGCGCCAGAAGCGCGAGATTGGTGCCGGTCAGCCCGACCGCCATGCCGACCCCGATGGCGAGCACCGGAAAGACGACGAGCTTCATCACCACGGCCGACAGAACGCCGATACTGGGCTTCAGCGCGTCGGCGACCTTCAGGCCGGCGCCCACCGTGATCAGGCCCATGCTGAGCGAGGCCTGCGACAGAAGGTCGACTGTCGCCATCACCGGCCTGTAGACGGGAATGCCGATCAGGTTGATGCCGATGCCGAGGATCGTGGCAATGATCATCGGATTGCTGAGAATGCGAAGGGCGATTGCACCATAATCGCGCTTCTGCCCGGAAAACACGGCAAGCACGGCAATGCTGCCGGCATTGACCGGCACGATCACCGCCGCCATCACCATGCCGACGACGACGAGGCCATGCGCGTCATAGGTCTTTGCGGCAATGGCGAGCGCCATGAAACCGTTCCAGCGCGTCGAGGTCTGGTAGAGCGAGGTAAACGTCGATGGCGTCATGCTGCCGCGCTTCAGCACCGGCCAGGATGCCAGCACCACGAGCGACATGGTGACGAAGGCGACGATCGCGATCAGGCTGAGATGCACGCTGCTGGCATCGGAAAAATCCGCCTTGGCCATCGTCTCGAACAGAAGTGCGGGAAACAGCACGTAGTAGCTGCACTGTTCCATGCCCTCCCAGAAATGCGGGTTGATCACGGAAGTCCGCTTGAGGCCGATACCGAGAAGCACGAGAAGGAAAACGGGCAGGATGCTTTCGAAGATGGTCAGCATGGTGCAATCGAAGTAAATCTGGATGGGGAGGGAACCGTCTTTTGTCCAGTCGGCTCACAAGGGGCTGAAAGTGGTCAATGTGCATGGAAAGTACGGGAAAGCAATCTGCAATTCTGTGCATCATGTCGCAAGGCGCTTGCCGCTGATCTTCGGTCGGCTTATCCGACAACGACGGATTTTCTGGAGACCGGCGACGAATGCTGCAAGTTCCCGACGCAATGACGCCCAACGCTATGACGCCCGACGCTATGGCGAAGGACGGCACGCCTGCACGGCCGCGCAATCGGGCAAGCACCGAGAAGGCGATCTTCACGGCCGCGCGCAGTCTCCTCGCCGAGCAGGGCTTCCAGGGCTTCGGCATCAACGCGGTCGCTCGTCGCGCCGGTTGCGACAAGCAGTTGATCTATCGCTATTTCGGCGGCCTCGACGGATTGATCGATGCAATCGGCGAAGAGCTCGGCAGCTGGGTCAATGACAAGATCCCGCAGGATACCGGCGGCATGTTCATCCTGACCTATGGCGACCTGATGGAAAAGCTCTCCATGTATTTCATGGAAGCGCTGAGGGACGACCCGCTGGTCTGCAAGATCGTCGCCTGGGAAGTCTCGCAGGATACGCCGCAGGTCCGCCGCCTGTCTGAATCGCGCATGAAGGCGCTCGGCAAATGGCTGGACCGGATGCGCGGTTCGCTCACGCTGCCGAAGGGCGTCGATACGGCCACCACCAATGCGCTTCTCTTCGCCTCGATCCAGCATCTCGTCATCTCGGCGGCCGTCAGCGGCCAGTTTGCCGGCGTTCCGTTGAAGACGGAAAAGGACTGGGAAAAGGTGGCGACGTCCGTGCGCCGCCTCGTTCGCGCCATCTACGGCTGATCCACCCCTTTACTTGTCCACAGCAGGGCGGCGGAAATTAACCATAACGAATGGTTTCCGTTGCGCTGAACTGGCGCGCCTTTAGGTTGGTTAATGAATTGTTAACCAGGTTTACTAAGACAAATGCCGGGTGTGGTAACATTCATCAGAGGACGGGTCTTGCTTTTGCTCCTGACGGGCGCATTTGCGGCACTGGCGCTCGATATCACGGTTCCTGCGGTGGTGTTGAGCCTGATGGCGCTGTCGAGATGGTTTGTCTCGATGGACATGGACCTGGCAGAGCTGGAAGGTAAGGCCGCATGAAGTGGTTCTTGATACTCTGGGCAGGTCCGGTTGCCCTGCTGACCAGTTGGTATGGTCTGTCCTATTACGATATGAGCTTCGGCTTCTTCATGCTGACCCGCCACACGCATGATCTCGTGTTCCAAATCTATGGCCACATTCTCGGCATTCCGCCGGAAACCATCCCGCCGCTTGTCGCCCGCGCCATGGCCTTCGACAGCCTGGTCGTCTTCTTGATCGTCGCCTATCGCAAGCGCAAGGCGATCGCTGCCTGGTGGCACCGCCGTCAGGCGTCCCGTGCCCCCGTGGCGGAGGTCCGCAGCGACAAGAGCCTGTCGAGCGCTCCCTGAAGAATGAAGCTTGCTGCGGCCGAATCGATCCGTTCGGCCCGCTTGGCGCGGGACACATCCATTTCAAGCAAAGCCCGCTCGGCCGCGACCGTCGACAATCGTTCGTCCCAGAAGATGAAGGGCAGGGCGGTCTTATCTGCCATCGAACGCACGAAGGCGCGCGTCGCCTGAACGCGGGGACCGGCAGAACCGTCCATGTTCATCGGCAGGCCGATGACGAAGGCCGACACTTTTTCTCTTTCGGCGAATGCCAGCAGCACTTCCGCATCCTGGGTGAATTTCACCCGCTTGATCACCGACCTGGGGCTCGCGAAACGGCGGCCGAGATCCGACATGGCAAGCCCGATCGTCTTGGTGCCGAGGTCGAGCCCGGCAATCGCCTGGTTCGGCTGAAGTTGCTCGGCCAGTTCCTCGATGGTCAATGTCGCCATGTCTTCAATATTCCCGCGTCTTCAATGCTTGCGCCTCGTCAACGTCCCGGTATCAGTTCTTCTTGCGCACGAACTCTGTGCGCAGAACCAGCCCCTTGATCGTCTCATGCCGGCAGTCGATCTCTTCCGGATTGTCGGTGAGGCGGATCGAGCGGATGACGGTGCCCTGCTTCAGCGTCTGGCCGGCGCCCTTGACCTTCAGGTCCTTGATCAGCGTCACGGCATCGCCATCGGCAAGCACGTTGCCGGCCGAGTCTTTGACGGCCGAAGCCGCGGCGGCCTTGGCTGCCATTTCGGAGGCTGGAAGCCATTCGCCGCTTGCCTCGTCATAGATATAGTCGTCGTCGCCGCCAGCCATGTTGCTTCCTTCGTCATGAAAAATCGATCCATTGCCGATATGGCTCGCAAGAGAGCCGGCAATCGCTGACGGTCGCTTATCTCACGGCCGAGGTGCTTGCAACTGCTGCCGGCTACCTTGGGTAGCGCGCATGCTCCGGCAACGGCAGCACGGCCCGCGTCCATCGAAACGCCTCTCGCCGGACATTTGAAATCGACGGCTGCCATGCTATTGTTGAATGAGGAGGTGAGACGACCTTCCTTCCGGTGGGAGCCGGGCTTTCGCCCGACCCCCGTGCTGTTAACGGCGGAATATGAAGCTAAGGCTGCAACCCAAGAACTTCACAGTCACCGTAACCCGGATTTTCAATCGTCTCACCTCCTTTCGTCGCGTCGAAACGTCCGTTTCGACCTCTCCTATTTATCAAATTTCGATTTGATGTGTTCCCCCTCATTCCCCTGTATTGGAGGACGTTCTCCCATGAAGATCACCTGGCTCGGCCATGCCGCGTTCCGTCTCGAGACCGCAAAGGCAAAGATCCTGATCGATCCGTTTCTGAGCTATAACCAGCCCTTCGCCGATGCCGGCCTGAACATCAAGGATGTCACCGAGGGCGTCACCCACATCCTTCTCACCCACGGTCATGCCGACCACGTCGGCGATACCGCTGCGATCGCAAAGGAAAAGGGCGCCGTTGTCCTCGCCAATGCCGATCTGGGCTCCTGGCTTGGCACCAAGGGCGTCGAAAAGATCGAGATGGGCAATACCGGCGGTACCGTCGGCTTTGACGGCTTCACCGCGACCTTCACCCAGGCGCTGCATTCCTCCGGCCAGGTGGACGAGATGGGCGTCGCCCATTCACTCGGTTCGGCCAATGGCCTGATGCTGCATTTCGACGATGAAATGTCGGTCCTTCACATGGGCGATACCGACATCTTCACCGACATGGGCCTGATCAACGAATTGCATCAGCCCGATATCGGCCTCGTCCCGGTCGGCGATCGCTTCACCATGGGCGGTGCGGTGGCGGCTCTTGCCTGCCAGCGCTTCTTCGATTTCAAGCACGCCATCCCCTGCCATTACGGCACCTTCCCGATCATCGACCAGACACCGGAAAAATTCGTCAAGGGCATGGACGGCAGCCGCACCCGGGTAGATGCACCCGCAGTCGGCGTGACGCTCAGCTTCTGATAGCAAACATAAAAAGAGCCATGCCGGCTGGACCGGCATGGCTTGATTCGGCCTGGGATTGATCCGGCCTGGGCAGCCTGAAGCTTGTCAGGCTTTCGGCGGCAGTTTGCCTGCGAACTGCCCAACGGCTTCCACGCGGCGTGTCAGCCTCGGATAGAGCGAGAAAATGTGGAGCACGAAGCCGGCGATCGACGGCACCTTATGCTCCTGCGCCTCGAAGGCCGTCGGGTTCATTTGCGCGTTGAGCTTGGCGCTGCCGCAAGCCAGCATTTGCAACGCAGTGCGCGAGGCCTGCAGATTGCGGCAAACGATGAAGCCGACACGGTCACATGTCAGTTCCCGGCCTCGCGAATAGGCCGCTGCGAGGAAGGGCACGATATAGGCCGGCAGATGCAACAGGTTCACCGCTGTTCCCAGATGGCCGGCGGCATGGTGGCCGAGTTCGTGACCAATGACGAACCTGATTTGATCGTCATTGTCCGCATCGATCAGTTGGGACGTAAGCCAGATATAGCGCGTGCGACCGACAAGCGTCAGTGCCATGGCATTCATCACGCCGCTGGAATTGTAGACGAAGGCCTGGGGGGCTTCCTTCATGCCGAGCGCCGCAGCACCTTCTGCGACCATCTTGTGCAGGTGCGGGAACTGCTGTTCGCCGACCATGACATAGTGGCCGATCATATAGGCGCGAACGAGGGCCCGCCCCACAAAGCTGATGAACCACAGGATGGCGATATAGAGGACAATCATGGCGATGATCGCCAGGCTGTGCATCATCGCAAAGGCGACAAGTGCGATGATGGCAGCTGCCCAGACCAGCGTGCCGATCACCAACATCACCGTGCCATAGAGCTTTTCCTTCGGGTGACGGACCTTCGAAATCCTGAAATCCATAAAACATTCCTTTTATATGAGTTTTTTATTCAGGTATTCTGTCGGGGACGGTTTAATCAACCCTTGATCGAGTGAACAACGGCGAATTCCACAGCCTGCGAGACGGTCCGCTCGAAAGAATGTTCGGCCGACATTCTCCCTCAGCATGCGGTGTCGCGTCGGGGAGGCTGCGTATGCGCGTGATTTGCGATGTTGCGTGCGGCTTAGGCAGTTGCGAAGGGCGGGCATGGCCATTATAGCGAAGGGGATTTTTATTGCCCGGAGTTGAGCCATGTCCGTCGATCTCGCCACCGTAAAGCGCGTCGCGCGCCTTGCCCGTATTGCCGTCACCGAAGACGACGCCAATCGCATGGTGGGCGAGCTGAATGGCATCATCAATTTCGTCGAGCAGCTTTCCGAGGTTGATGTGACCGGCGTCGAGCCGATGACCTCGGTCACGCCGATGGACATGCGCAAGCGCCAGGACGCCGTCACCGACGGTGACAAGGCCGAGGATATCGTCGCCAACGCTCCTGTCACCGACCGCAATTTCTTCCTGGTGCCGAAGGTCGTCGAATAAGCCGCTTTTCAAGCCGCTTCCGATCTTCTCCACGCATTCGAACAGTTTTGAAGAGACCATGACCGAACTCACCAGCCTCACCATTGCCGAAGCCCGCGAGAAGCTTGGCACCAAGGAAATCACCTCGGTCGAGCTGACCAAGGCCTATGTCGACGCGATCGAAGCCTTCAACGGCACGTTCAATGCCTATGTCACCGTGACGCCGGAAAAGGCGATGGAAATGGCAAAGGCTTCCGACGAACGCCGCGCATCCGGCAAGGTCGGCGAGCTGGAAGGCATTCCGCTCGGCATCAAGGACCTGTTTGCCACCGAAGGTGTCCACACCCAGGCCTGCTCCCATATTCTCGACGGCTTCAAGCCGAAATACGAATCGACCGTCACCCAGAACCTCTGGGACGATGGCGCCGTCATGCTCGGCAAGCTCAACATGGACGAGTTTGCGATGGGTTCGTCGAACGAGACCTCGTTCTATGGCCCGGTCATCAACCCGTGGAAGGCTGAAGGCTCCAACCAGCAGCTCGTTCCCGGCGGTTCTTCCGGTGGTTCGGCCGCAGCCGTTGCCGCCCATCTCTGCGCCGGCGCCACCGCCACCGACACCGGCGGCTCGATCCGCCAGCCGGCAGCCTTCACCGGCACCGTCGGCATCAAGCCGACCTATGGCCGCTGCTCGCGCTGGGGTACCGTCGCCTTCGCATCCTCCCTCGACCAGGCAGGCCCGATTGCCCGCGACGTGCGCGATGCTGCGATCATGCTGAAGTCGATGGCCTCCGTCGACAAGAAGGACGCGACCTCCGTCGATCTGCCGATCCCGGATTACGAGGCAGCGCTTGGTCAGTCGGTCAAGGGCATGAAGATCGGCATTCCGAAGGAATATCGTGTCGACGGCATGCCGGACGAGATCGAGGCGCTCTGGCAGCAGGGGATCGCTTTCCTGAAAGATGCCGGTGCCGAGATCGTCGACATCACCCTGCCGCACACGAAATATGCCCTGCCGGCCTATTACATTGTCGCTCCGGCCGAAGCCTCGTCCAACCTTGCCCGTTATGACGGCGTCCGCTACGGCCTGCGCGTCGACGGCAAGGATATCGTTGACATGTACGAAAAGACCCGCGCCGCCGGCTTCGGCACCGAGGTCAAGCGCCGCATCATGATCGGCACCTATGTTCTCTCGGCCGGTTACTACGACGCCTATTACCTGCAGGCCCAGAAGGTCCGCACGCTGATCAAGCGCGATTTCGAACTCGCCTTCCATGCAGGCGTCGACGCCATCCTGACGCCGGCAACCCCGTCTTCGGCCTTCGGCATCGCCGACGAGAACCTCGCCGCCGATCCGGTCGCCATGTATTTGAACGACATCTTCACCGTGACGGTCAACATGGCCGGCCTGCCGGGCATTGCCGTTCCGGCCGGCCTCGACAAGAAGGGCCTGCCGCTCGGCCTGCAGCTGATCGGCAAGCCGTTCGAGGAAGAAACACTCTTCCGCACCGCCCATGTCATCGAACAGGCCGCCGGCAAGTTCACGCCGGCCAAGTGGTGGTAATTGGGCTGGAAATTCGAAAAATGACTGTCGCCGATCACAACGTGGTCGGCGAAGTCGGTTCGAAGGGCTGGAAATCCAGCGATGTCTGGAGTGATCGACTAAAGCGGCTCCAGAACTGTAGGCGACTTCGCTTCAGCCACCCATCTGTGCCACGCGGCGCGTCATCCAGCTCACATAGCTGGTTCGTGTCATCTTGCGGCGAGCCGCTTCCGAATCTATGAAATTCAGCACATCGGCATCGAGCATCATATTTGCCCGAACAGATTTGCCTGACAAACGAATAAGTGGAACTGTCGTTAATGTGCTGCCCGCCGGCACGATAACGTTCTCAAGCGCACTCGGCTCAGCCAGCGACGCGTTCTCTCGCTCGGTTTCCAGCGCATAGTCACGCAATGCTTCCTCGGCATTGAGAAGCGCCTCATCTACCGTTTTGCCCATCGCAACTACGCCATCAATATCCGGAAAAACGACGCCATAAGCGCCTTTTTCTCCGTCGATAAAGGCTGGATATCTAAGAGTCATGGTTTTCGATCCTGCAAGATTTCTGTTTTGGCGCTGCCTTAAGGAGATGATGGAAAGTCGGCTTAGGCACTCCATCCCGCTTTCCTAGCAATTGATCCCGCAACGCCGGGGCTCAGTTCACGGTGGCGTGGTATCTGCACAAAACCCTTTTCCGGGTGACGGTAGATATCATGGGCAGATCCGTGCCGATCGAAGACCCAGCCATCGGATTTAAGTCGCTTTATGACTTTGGCTGTGTTTGTCTCCATGACGCCTCCAGATCGTGCATATATTTGCACATTCTTGGCGCCAGGTGCAAGCAATTGCTGAAAGCGGTGGCTCGAGCGCGGGCCTCATTGGGTGGTACATAAATTGACAAACAAAAACGCGCCGGTTTCCCGACGCGTTTTCTTTGTCTCGAACTTGAGCCTGTCCGCTCAGTTCAGCGTATAGGCGATCACGCTGTCGCCGGGCGTGGTGCCGAGCGAGCCGTGGCCGCCGGCGGCGACGACGATATATTGCTTGCCGTCCTTGCCGCGATAGGTCATCGGCGTTGCCTGGCCACCGGCCGGCAGCGCCATCTTCCACAGGACTTCGCCGGTCTGCATGTCATAGCCGCGGATCGCGTCGTCAAGGGCGGCAGCCGTATAGGCGACGCCGCCAGCGGTGGTCAGCGTGCCGCCATGGGCGAGCATGCCCATTTCGAACGGGATCGGGAACTTGAAGCCGGCGAACTTCTGGCCGGCAACCGTGCCGTTGCGATATTTCCAGGCGGTCTTGCCGGTCGTCAGGTCGACGCCGACGCGAACGCCCCAGGCCGGCGCATTGCAGGGAGCACCGAGCGCCGACTGGAAATGGTCGATCGACACGGCGTAGGGACCGCCGAGGTTTTCGTTGCCGGGCTTCGATTCACCGCCGGAATTGTCTCCGCCGAAGATCCGCTTGTCGAGCTGGCCCGCAGGACGCGGATAGAGCTTGTAGAGATAGGCCAGATATTGCGGCGTGCCGATCAGCCATTTGTTGACCGGATCGACGGCGACCGAGCCCCAGTTGAACACACCGATATTGCCCGGCCATACGAGCGAACCGGTCATGGTCGGCGGCGTCCACGGATTGCCGTCATAGCGGTTCTGGCTGTAGGTCGTGCGGCATGCCATCTGTTCGAAAGGCGTTGCCCCCCACATGTCGGCCTCGCGCAGCGGTGCCGGTGTGAAGCTCAGCGAAGACATCGGCTGCGTCGGCGAAAGCTTTTCGCCGGCAATGTCGGTATTGGTCCTCACCGGCACGTCGTGAACGGGCAGGATGGGCTTGCCGTTGGTGCGGTCGAGCACCCACAGATTGCCGATCTTCGTCGGGATGATGATCGCCGGCGTATCGACGCCATCCTTCGGCAGGTTCAGGAGAACCGGCTGCGAAGGGTTGTCGCGGTCCCAGAGATCGTGATGCGAGGTCTGGAACTTCCACTTCATCTGCCCGGTCTTCAGGTCGAGCGCAACCAGCGCATCGACGAAGGCTTCCTGCTCCGGCGTGCGCGAGACGCCGACCTGGTCGGGAGATGCATTGCCGAACGGGATATAGGCGAGACCCAGCTTTTCGTCGGCGGCAAATTCCGTCCAGGCGACGACCGAGTTGGATTCGTAGTGCTCGCCCGGTGCCAGCGGCGCCGTCTCGGTGGGCTTGGCCGTATCGAATTTCCAGACGACCTTGCCGGTGCGCACGTCGAAGGCACGCACGACGCCAGACGGATTGTTTTCGTAATAGTTGTCGGCGATCGCGCTGCCGAGGATGACGAGGTCCTTGGTCACCAGCGGGGAGGAGGTTTCCTGGTAGGTGGCGCGATTGGTATTGAGCATGCCGTCCATCAGGTCGACATAGCCGTCCGTGCCGAAGGTCTTGCACAGCGCGCCGGTATCGGCGTTGAGCGCAAACAGGCGGGCATCGACGGTGGTGGCGAGGATGCGGCGCGGGCATTCGGCAACCGCTGCGGCTTCCGCGGCCTGCTGGTCCGGCGTGCTGTCTGCCGGGGCAGCATAGGCGGCCGAGTCGTTATAGGAAACGCCGCGGCAGGTCTGGTGCTGATAGTAGGGGTCGCGCTTCATCATCGGGTCGAAGGACCAGCGAAGCTTGCCGGTTTCCGGCTCGAGCGACTGGATGACGTTGTGCGGGGTGCAGAAATAGAGCCCGCCATCGACTTTGATCGGGGTGGCCTCGAACGTGTATTCGGAGGAGTCCTGGTCGGCCTTGCGCAGGTCGCCGGTATGGTGCTCCCAAGCGACCTTGAGGCCCTTGACGTTGCCGGTGTTGATATCCTTCAGCGCCGAATAGCGCTGGCCGAGATTGCTGCCGCCATAGGCGGTCCAGTCATCGGCGGGATAGGCGACGCCGCTCGGGTCGGTGTTTGCATCGGCTGATGCCGTCTTTTCCAGCTTTCCGGTGATCGACAGCGGATCGTAGAACCAGGCGACGACACCGAGAACCACGATGATGGCGACAACCGCGCGCAGCACGAAAACGCCGTTGCCGAGGCGGAACGCCCAAGGCTTCTGCGGCCGGTTGACGAGGCTGTTGGTGACAAAGGGCAGGCTGAGCAGGATGCCGAGGAACACCAGCAATGCGCCGCGCGGAATCCATTGCCACTTGTCGAAGCCGACTTCGTAAAGCGTCCAGATGAACGTGATGGCAAGGGTCAGGGCATAGACCCAGAGGCCCGACTGGCGTCGCATGATCAGCAATATGCCGGACACAGCGAGGCCGAGGCCCATGATTACATAAAACGGGGAACCGCCTGCCAGGGCCAGCTTTGCTCCATAGAAGAGAATAGCAAGGCCGAGCAGTGCGGTGATAATCCCCCCGATACGAGACATCATCGGGATGTTCTCCTTCTGTCGATTTGAGGAAATACGGCTTCAATAAGGATGGTATGCGGCGAGGCGTCGCAGCATATGCGTAGGGTCGTAGTCCTGCGAAATCTTGGACACAATGCTTGTAAAGTTGTGTTGAGATGCACTTTATCAATTTTTATAACGTTTCACACAAGCAAAAGTGGATTCGTCAAGCGTTATGCGCGAACGGATCAATTGCCTCTGGCCAAACCTTGGACACGATGTTCTATTGCCTGGACGACAGGGGAAAACATGGCCAGCACCCGTAATGCGCGTGAAGACGATGTGGACGTTTTAGCCGAGATCGGTTTCCGTGCCTGGGAGAAGGCGATGGAGACCATCGGTGAGATGGCGGATATGCGCACCAGTGCCCGCGACGCCTTCGTCAACTTCACCCGCTCTTCCTGGCTGACGATCACCGTGGTCGAGCATTTCGGCTCGATCACCGGCTGGGCCGCGCGCGAACATCTCGATGAGGTGATCTCCGATTTCTGGATCGATCCGGAATATCAGGGGCAGGGGTTCGGCAAGCTGCTCTTGGCGGATGTCGAGGCAGAGATCGTCCACCAGGGGTTCGAGAAGGCGCGGCTTGAAACTCACGCCCAGAACAACGAAGCGATCGGCTTCTTCGAAAGGCACGGCTATGTCATTCACTGGCTGTCGGTTGCCTATTCGCCCAAGATCGATCGCGATGTCCAGTCCGTCGGCCTCTCCAAGCAACTGGTGGAAAAGCCCTCCGAGGATTATGGGCGGGAATTCTAGCCGTCGAGCAGATGTCTGATGAGTGCGAGCGCCGTATCGGGCGCCACGATCGCGACAATCAGCGCGAGGATCTGTAGTCCGAGAAACAGCGGCAGCAGCACGGGAAAGCGTTGCTTGCGTGTCTTGTGACGCAGCAGTCTCTGTGCAACGAGCGCCCCGGCTCCTCCACCGGCAAGGGCGAGGAGCAGCAATGTCCTTTCCTGCACGCGCCATTCGCCGTTACGGGCGGCCTGCTTGTCCCACCAGTAAACCCCGTAGACGAACATGTTGTAGAGGGTCGCCAGCAGGATAAGCAGCAGGATGGTCTCTATCGTCATCAAATACCCGGCACGTTTGTTTCCCATTGGCCGCAGGCGGCCATCCGACGCCTTGAAGCCTTGCGCCACCACGGCATTTGTTCTACCTCACGACTTCAAAGAATTCACGCATGAGACGAGCCCAAGATGACCCTGATCGACGTCCGTACCCCTGATCCGAAACGCTTCATCCCCGGCGCCACCGGCGACTGGGAAGTGATCATCGGCATGGAGGTGCACGCCCAGGTCCTCTCCAATTCGAAACTCTTCTCCGGCGCCTCGACCGAGTTCGGCAAGCCGGCCAACGGCAACGTATCTCTCGTCGATGCCGCCATGCCCGGCATGCTGCCGGTCATCAACGAGGAATGCGTCAAGCAGGCGGTGCGCACCGGTCTTGGCCTGAAGGCCGAGATCAACAAGCGCTCGATCTTCGACCGCAAGAACTATTTCTATCCCGACCTGCCGCAGGGCTACCAGATCTCGCAGTTCAAGGATCCGATCGTCGGCGAGGGCAAGATCGTCATCTCGCTCGGTCCCGACCGCCAGGGCCAGTTCGAGGATATCGAGATCGGCATCGAGCGCCTGCATCTGGAACAGGACGCAGGCAAGTCGATGCATGACCAGCATCCGACCATGTCCTATGTCGACCTGAACCGTTCGGGCGTCGCCCTGATGGAAATCGTTTCCAAGCCCGACATGCGCTCGTCCGACGAAGCCAAGGCCTATATGACCAAGCTGCGCTCGATCGTGCGCTATCTCGGCACCTGCGACGGCAACATGGACGAAGGCTCGATGCGCGCCGACGTCAACGTCTCCGTGCGCAAGCCGGGCGGCGAGTTCGGCACGCGCTGCGAGATCAAGAACGTCAACTCCATCCGCTTCATCGGCCAGGCGATCGAATACGAAGCCCGCCGCCAGATCGGCATTCTGGAGGATGGCGGCGTCATCGACCAGGAAACCCGCCTCTTCGATCCGGGCAAGGGTGAGACCCGCTCGATGCGCTCTAAGGAAGACGCGCATGACTACCGCTATTTCCCCGATCCGGACCTCTTGCCGCTCGAATTCGATGATGCCTTCATCGATGCGCTGAAGGCCGACCTGACCGAACTGCCGGACGACAAGAAGGCCCGCTTCGTCTCCGAACTCGGCCTGTCGATCTACGACGCCTCGGTTCTCGTCTCCGAAAAGGCGATTGCCGATTATTTCGAAGCCGTGGCCGAAGGCCGTGACGGCAAGACGGCGGCAAACTGGGTCATCAACGACCTGTTGGGCGCCTTGAACAAACTCGGCAAAGACATTGAAGAGACTCCGGTTTCGCCCGCCCAGCTCGGCGGCATCATCGACCTGATCAAGGCCGAGACCATTTCCGGCAAGATCGCCAAGGATCTGTTCGAGATCGTGCTCACCGAAGGCGGCGACCCGGCACAAATCGTCGAAGCCCGCGGCATGAAGCAGGTGACGGATACCGGCGCCATCGAAAAGGCCGTCGACGAGATCATCGCGGCCAATCCGGATCAGGTCGAGAAGGTCAAGGCCAAGCCGACGCTCGCCGGCTGGTTCGTCGGCCAGGTGATGAAGTCCACCGGCGGCAAGGCCAACCCGCAGGCCGTCCAGGCCCTGGTCAAGGCCAAGCTCGGCATCGAGGAATAATCAATCGGGCCGCAAATCGCGACGCGGTTGCGGCCTGCATCTTCCGTCTGGAGAAGCCCTATGGTCTACTTCGTCCGCACCGCCGGGGAAGAGGACGTGGAGAAGATCCGCGGCCTTTTGGGCGAGACGTTTCATGCCACCTATGATCCGTTCTACGGGACCGATCAGGTGGCGAAGATGGTCGGTTCCTGGCACTCATCGAGCGCCATCCGCTCGCGCATCGGCAAGCGCGACGGCGAGTTTCTGGTGGCCGACGACGGCCGCAAGCTCGGCGGCATTGCCTATGCGGCCATGTATCCGAAAATGGCCAAGACCGTGATGCTGCACCAGCTTTATGTGCGGCCCGAATCCCAGAACGAAGGTGTCGGCCGCGATCTTTTCGCCGAGATCGAAACCTGCTTTCCGGATGCGGAAATCATGCGGGTCGAGGTTGCCCTTCCGAACGCCCGCGCCATTTCCTTCTACCAGCGCCTCGGTTTTTCCGAGGTCGATCGCATGGAGGAATGGGGTGCGCCGAATTCCGGCCTGCCTGCAGTGATCATGGAAAAGCGGCTGTTGCAGCATTGAGTGAAACGGGGAGGCGGGTCCTATGAGCGAACTGATCATCAGAAGGGCACATGAGGAGGATCTGTCCGCGCTGATCGCCATGTTTGCCGAGGACGACAAGGGTGGCCATGGCGATACGACGGATCCTGACGCCTACGAGGATTATCTGCGCGCCTTTCATGTCATCGATGCATCCGCCAATGAGCAACTGTTTGTCGCCGAACAGGACGGCGAGGTGGTCGGCACGTTCCAGCTTCTCTTCACCCGCACGCTGACGTCACGCGGATCGCTGTCGATGATCATCGAGGCCGTGCAGACAAGACCGGATATGCGCAGCCGCGGCATCGGCGCGAAGATGATGGACTTTGCCGTCGACGAGGCGAAGCGTCGCGATTGCCGCCTCGCACAATTGACCTCGAATGCCGTCCGCAGCGATGCGCACCGCTTTTACGAACGCCAGGGCTTTGTCAAAACCCATGCGGGTTTCAAGATGAAGCTCAAGTGAGTGTGCTCCGGAGAGGCTTGAGAATCGCTGGACATGACGGGCGGCAGGCGTCATAAGCAGAAGAGCCGTATGTCGGCGCCGCAAGTCCTAGGCTAAGTCCAATCCGATCATGTCAAATCGACGGAATACCCCATGAAAGCACTTCTGCTGCAGATATTCACCTGGTGGAACGGTCAGACGATGGGGACGCGCTTCTTCACCTGGCGCCATGGCAAGAAGGTCGGCGAAGACGAGTTCGGCAATATCTATTACGAAGGCCCGATGGCCTCCTGGGGCAAGCCCAAGCGCTGGGTCGTCTACAAGGGCTATGCGGAGGCCTCGTCCATTCCTCCGGGCTGGCACGGCTGGATGCATTACCGCACCGACGTTCCGCCGTCGCAGGAAAACTACAAGCCGCGTGAATGGCAGAAGCCGCACCAGCCGAACCTGACCGGCTCGCCGCAGGCCTATTTCCCCAAGGGATCGATGGCATCCACCGGTGAGCGTCCGCGCGTCACCGGCGATTACGATGCCTGGACGCCCGGCAACTGACGCTTATTGGCCATAATCGCACTCTAGTCACGGTGTGAACGGTTCGCCGTGACGGAATGGATATGACACGCATGATGATTTCTCCTCGCAAATTTCTTCTCGGTGCGCTCGTTGCGGCAGCACCTCTTTCTGCGGGAGAAACTGCGTTTGCCGCCCGGATTTCCAATCCGGTGGCCGTCTTCGCCGGTATCGACAAGATTACCGGCCGCATCACCACGTTCGACGTCTATGTCAACGAGACGGTGCAATATGGCGCGCTGCAGGTGACGCCGAAGGTCTGCTATTCGCGTGACGATACCGAAGTGCAGAAGATCGACGGTTTCGTCGAGGTTGACGAAATCACCCTCGACCGCAAGATCCGCCGCATCTTCTCCGGCTGGATGTTCGCCGACAGCCCCGGCCTCAACGCCGTCGAACATCCGATCTATGACGTCTGGCTGACCGGCTGCAAGGCGAAGTCGGATATTCCTCCTCCGACGCCCGCGACCAACTGATCGCTAAGACCGCGGGGTCCTGTTGCGCCTGAACAGGCCGGTGATGAACTTCCAGGCACCGGCCCCACCGGCAAGCACGACCAGAAAACCGCCCTTCTTTAAAAGCAGTGCAATGGCGGCAAACAGCCCGAACTTGGCGGCGAGCTTGGCACCCGCACCGGCGGCGATCATGCCGGCCATGCCATAGGCGGCAATCTTGTCGCCGTTGCGATAGTCGGTATAGGTCGCCCCGCTGTCGAATGCGACGAGCTTCGTGACCGTCGGGATACTGTCCTTTATCTCGTCGAGCTGGCTCATCGCCGCGACGAAATCGAATTGCAGCACGCCTTCGCGGCCGAGCATGCGGACCGAATAGTTGAGCGTGTGTCTTACGTCCTCACCCTTGCCGAAAATCAGCTCGCGTGCCCAGTGCAGCGCATGTTCGGCCTGATCGTAATGCGGTGGGGACGCCCAGCCGACCAGCGTGATCGGCTCGAAGCCCTGCTTCTCGCGCTCGCCGTTTTTCTCCGCAATGCCCTGCTGGATCTGTTTCAGCAGGTCGTCGTAGTCGATCGAGTTGGCCTCCGCGTCGGAAACATGCCCGTCGGCCTCGTAGTCGACCACGGAGCCCCATGCGTCGTCGTCGGCGGGCAGGTAGCGGGCAGGGAAGATCATCCCGAGCGTACCGTCGGCGGCCGCCGGCGGATTGCCCCACAGGTCGACCAGCACTTTCCGGGTCGCCGCAGGATCGAGATAGTAAAAATCCTTCGGGATGTTGAGCGTCGCCGTGGCCGCGTTCAGCGCCACCGGGCCCTGCTGGAAATCGAAACTCTGGAAAAACTGCCTTTCCTTTTCCGGCAGATCGGACCTGCCGGGAAACATCTCTTCGAGCGTTTTCGCATGGGCCGCGCCGGAGACGGAAAGGATGATAAGAAATGCCGGAATGAAATGCTTCATGATACATGCCCCCAATGCTGGCGAGCATAGCGGCATCGCATGCGGGAACAACCAGAGGGCGAATTATTCCGGTGGATTGTCAGAAAGGCATATGCGGCGAATCGACCGCGGCCCGCAAAAGCACGAGATAATCGTCCTTGGGCACGTCGATCGCGCCGAAGGTCTTCAGGTGATCCGTGGTGAACTGCGTGTCGAGCAGCCGGAAACCATTGTCGTTGAGCCGTTGCACGAGATGGGCGAGGCAGATCTTCGAGGCATCCGTCCGCCTTGAAAACATGCTCTCGCCGAAGAAGGCGGCCCCGAGTGAGACACCGTAGAGCCCGCCGACCAGTTCATCTCCCTCCCAGGCCTCGACGCTGTGGGCATGGCCCATGCAGTGAAGCTCGCCATAGAGCTGCCTTATGGTGGCGTTGATCCAGGTACTCGGCCGGTCCGGCGCAGATTCGGCACACATGCCGATCACCCGATCGAAGGCGCTGTCGAAGCGGATCTCGAACGGTGCTCTGCGGATGGTCTTTGAAAGGCTCTTGGAGACGTGGAACGTGTCGAGCGGGATGATGCCCCGCATTTCCGGCTCGACCCAGAATATCTCGGGATCGTCGGCCGACTCGGCCATCGGGAACAGGCCTATCGAATAGGCTCGCAACAGAACGTCCGGGGTGATTGCCGGGTAATACCTGCCGCGCCGCCCTGCCATTTCACTCCCTGTTGCATCAACCCGAAGGCCGCGCCTGGCTTTCGCAAGGCGCGATGCGCATTCTATAGAGGAACGCCCGGAAGCTGTTGCCCCGGGCGTTTCATTATACTCAGTGTTCCTTGCCTCCGGCCAGATAATTTTCCAGCCAGTGGATGTCGTAGTCGCCCTTCTGGATGTCCGGGTTCTCGACCAGGTCCTGGAACAGCGGCAGCGTCGTCTTGATGCCGTCGACGACGAACTCGTCGAGCACGCGGCGCAGGCGCATCATGCATTCCTCGCGCGAGCGCCCATGCACGATCAGCTTGCCGATCAGGCTGTCATAGTAAGGCGGGATCTTGTAGCCGGCATAGGCGCCCGAATCGACGCGCACGCCGAGACCGCCGGGCGCGTGGAAATAGGTGATCGTGCCCGGAGACGGAACGAAGGTGCGCGGATCTTCCGCATTGATGCGGCACTCGATCGCGTGACCCTGGAACTGGATCTCGTCCTGCGTGACCGACAGCCCGTCGCCGGAGGCGACGCGGATCTGCTCGTGAACGAGGTCGATGCCGGTGATCGCTTCGGTGATCGGATGCTCGACCTGAAGACGGGTGTTCATTTCGATGAAATAGAACTCGCCGTTTTCGTAGAGGAACTCGATCGTGCCGGCGCCGCGATATTTCATCTTCTTCATCGCGTCGGCACAGATCTGGCCGATATTCATGCGCTGCTCGACAGTGAGAGCAGGGGAATTGGCCTCTTCCCAGACCTTCTGGTGGCGGCGCTGCAGCGAGCAGTCGCGTTCACCGAGATGGATAGCATTGCCTGCACCATCACCGACCACCTGGATCTCGATATGGCGCGGCTTGCCGAGGTACTTTTCCATGTAGACCGCGCCATTGCCGAAAGCGGCAAGCGCTTCGGTGCGGGCCGTGTTGAAGGCTTCGTCCAGATCGGCCTCGGTCTTGGCCACCTTCATGCCGCGTCCACCGCCGCCGGCCGTTGCCTTGATGAGAACCGGAAAGCCGATCCCCCTGGCAATCTCCAGCGCATTTTCGGGCGTCACTTCGCCTTCGGAGCCCGGAACGACCGGAATGCCGAGTTCGACGGCCGTCTGCTTGGCGGTGATCTTGTCACCCATCAGGCGGATGTGCTCGGCGGTCGGGCCGATGAAGGTAATGCCGTGCGCTTCGAGGATTTCCGCGAACTTGGCATTTTCCGACAGGAAGCCGTAGCCCGGATGCACGGCATCGGCGCCGGTGATCTCGCAGGCGGCGACGATCTGGTGGATGTTGAGATAGCTCTCGCGCGACGGCGGAGGACCGATGCACACGCTCTCGTCCGCAAGGCGGACATGCATGGCGTCGGCATCGGCCGTGGAGTGGACGGCAACGGTTGCGATGCCGAGTTCCTTAGCTGCTCTCAGCACGCGCAACGCGATCTCGCCGCGATTGGCTATGAGGATCTTGGAAATCATGAAAACCGCCTTATTCGACGATGACGAGCGGCTGACCGTATTCGACGGGCTGCGCGTCGTTGACCAGGATTTCAGTGACCTTGCCCGAGCGCGGGGCAGGGATCTGGTTCATGGTCTTCATCGCTTCGATGATGAGCAGCGTCTGGCCTTCCTTGACCATTGCGCCGACTTCGACGAATGCCTTGGAGCCCGGAGCCGGCGACAGATAGGCGGTACCGACCATCGGTGCGGTGACTGCATTCTTGTTGTCGGCGGCTGCAACCGGTGCTGCGACGGCGGCCGGAGCGGCTGCAACCGGCGCTGCGGCGGCCATCGGAGCGGCTGCAATCGGAGCCTGGACATACTGCGTCGCCGAAGCGCGCGAAACGCGGATGCGCAGATCGTCCTGTTCGACTTCGATCTCGGTGAGATCGGTATCGTTGAGGATGTCAGCGAGGTCGCGGATCAGTCCCTTGTCGATCCCGTTCTTCTTCTCAGACATGGCAAACCCTATTGTTCTGTTCTATCTTGTCAGGCGATTGTGTATTTCAAGGCATGCAGTGCGAGAATGTAGCTCGCCGTGCCGAAACCGCAGATGACGCCCTTGGCAGCCGGTGCGATCGCGGAATGATGGCGAAACTCTTCCCGTGCATGGACATTCGAGATGTGCAATTCGATCACCGGCACCGTTACGGCCTTGATCGCATCGTGAAGCGCAATCGACGTGTGGGTGTAGGCGCCGGCATTGATCGCCACGCCGACAGCCTTCTCGCCGGCTTCGTGAATCCAGTCGATCAGCGTGCCTTCGTGATTGCTCTGCCGGAAATCGATATCGAAACCGAGCTCCGCGCCGGCCGAAATGCACTGCTGCTTCACATCCTCGAGCGTCTGCCCGCCATAGATGCCGGGCTCTCTCTTGCCAAGCATGTTGAGGTTCGGGCCGTTGAGGACGAAAACCGTCTTGCTCATCACTGATCTATTGTTCCATCCGAATTTAGCGGCCACCTATAGACCGTGAGGCCGGCAAGGGAAAGCCCCTGCCGCGCCGAAACGCCGCTGCTGCCCCTGAGCTTGGGGATAAACGGCATATGGGGGTGATTGTGGTAAATGCGAGGGCCGCCGTCAGCAGGTGGCCTTGCCGCAGGCCCGGACGTTCTTGACCTTGTCCTCGATCTCGTCGAGCCCGACGGCGCCGAACATCGCCTGGTCGCCGACCACATAGGTCGGTGTTCCGGTAATCCCGATCGCATTGGCCAGCTGATAGGACTGGCGCACGAGATCGTCATTCGGATGATCGGCCATCGACTTGCGGATCGCCGCCTCCTTCAAGCCTAGGCCGGTCGCAACCGCCATTGCGGTCTCGTCGGAGGCATGCTCCTGGCCGCCGAGCAGGCGGCGGTGGAATTCGGGATACTTGTCGGGCGCAATCAGCCGCACCGCATTGGCCACCTTGTGGGCGGCAAGCGAATCCGGTCCGAGGATCGGAAATTCCTTCAAGACGAAGCGGACGTTCTTGTCCGTCTTGATGATGTTGTCCATGTCGCTCATGGCGCGCTTGCAGTAACCGCAATTGTAGTCGAAGAACTCGACGATACTGACGTCACCCTTGGGATTGCCAAGTACGATGTCGGTCGGCGACGAGAAGATCTGGTCCTTGTATTCGGCGACCGCCTTGCTCGACTGTTCTGTGCGCTGCGCCTGCTGCTTGGCTTCCAGCGCGTTCTGCACCTCGATCATCACTTCCGGATTCTGGATCAGATACTCGCGGATGAAATCGCCCATTTCCTTCTTCTGGGCGTCATCGAGCGCAAAGGCCGGTGCGGCCGCAGAAAGCGCCAGCGACAGACAGGCGCTGGCAGCGAAGGTCTTGAACAGACGGGTCATCATTTTCCTCATCACTTGGCAACCGCGAATCCGGCGCCCGAATATCAAATCGTCGGCAAGGCTAAGCCAACCGCGCCGCTCAAGAAACAGAAAATCTGCATTGCGGCACGAGCAAGGCTTCACATCTGCGTAGACGGGAATGGCCGAAAACCGCAACGGCCCCGCGCAAACCTCGCGCAAACCCCGTGCAAACAAGGAGATCTGGGCATTTGCGGAATCATTTTGTCAACGCGGTGCGGCCAGGAGGCGGCAGCGCCGCAAAAGAAAATGGCCGCATCCGCGGCCATTTTCATCGAGTGTTCTGTCTATCAGAAGAAACCGCGGCGCTGCCACCAGCCGGCCTTCTTCGGCTTGGACGGATCGCCGTCACCTTCCGGAGCGGCACTTCCCTCGGAACTCTTCACCACGGCCTCGCTGGAGGACGAGATGTTGGAACCGCGGTTGCCGCGAGCCGACTTGGCTTCGTCAGCGTCCGCTGCAGTCGATGCTTCGTCCGGGGTCGCGGAGACCACAGGGGCTTCTTCGGCCTTCACCTCTGCGGTGACGACTTCCGGAGCGCCGGTCTCTTCCACAGGAGCGGCAGGAGCGGCAGCGGCGGGTTCGGCAGTTGCTGCCTCTGCTTCAGCAGCTTCCGCAGCGATCGCCTTCTTGCTCCGGCGCGCGCGCTTCGGCTTCGGTGCAGCTTCGGCTTCCGCCTCGACAGCAACCGCTTCCTCGACCACGACTTCCGCAGCCGCCGGCTCGACGACAGTCTCCGCCGGAGCGTCGGCGACCTCGGCGACAGCCTCGGCCTCGTCATCGGCAGCAGCGTCTTCGCCCTCGGCGCCGGCTTCTACACCGTCCTCGCCGTTGCGATTGCGGCGTCCGCCACGCTTGCCGCGGCGGCGGCGCTTGCGACGGTCACCTTCGCCATCGGCCGAAGCGTCGGAGGGAGCTGCGGTGTCGACGATATCGCCTTCGGCCTCGTCGTCGCCTTCCTCGCCGTCTTCGGAGATTTCCTCGATATTGCCGCCCTGAGCCTGGGCATCGCCATTGCGCTCGCCGTTACGGTTGCGACGACGACGGCGGCGCTTGCGCTTGCGGCCGTTCTGGTCGTCACCCTCGGCGCGTTCCTGCCTGGCCGACTGGGACTGACCCGACGACTGGGCGGGTGCCAGTTCCTCGTCTTCTTCCTCTTCCATGTCGATGACGATGTCATCGTCGTCTTCCTCGACAGGAATGGCGGCAAACTGCATCAGGCTTTCGATCTTGACCGGGTTTTCAACCGGCTCGCCACGATCGATGGCAAAATGGCTCGAACCGATGCCGGCGTCGGATTCGATGAAGATCGAAACGCCGAAGCGGTTTTCGTAATCCACCACGCTGCCGCGCTTGTGGTTGAGCAGGAAGAGCGCGATGTCCGGAGTGGTCCGCACATTGATGTCATGCGTGGTGTTCTTTAGCAGATATTCCTCGATGCCGCGCAGCACGTGCAGGGCAACGGAAGACTGCGAACGAACATGGCCGGTACCGCCGCAATGCGAGCAGATCTGCGTCGTCGATTCCAGAACCGAGGCGCGGATACGCTGGCGTGACATTTCCAGAAGGCCGAAATGCGAGATGCGGCCGACCTGGATGCGGGCGCGGTCGTTCTTCAGGCAATCCTTCAGCTTCTTCTCGACAGCGCGGTTGTTGCGCTTTTCTTCCATGTCGATGAAGTCGATGACGATCAGGCCGGCAAGGTCGCGCAGGCGAAGCTGGCGGGCCACTTCCTCTGCCGCTTCCAGGTTCGTCTGGAGTGCGGTGTCCTCGATCGAATGCTCGCGGGTCGAACGGCCGGAGTTGACGTCGACAGCCACCAGAGCTTCGGTCTGGTTGATGATCAGATAACCGCCGGACTTCAGCGTTACCTGCGGCTGCAGCATGCGGTCGAGCTGTGCCTCGATGCCGGAACGCGAGAAGATCGGGTGCAGGTCGCGATAGGGCTGAACCACCTTGGCATGGCTCGGCATCAGCATCTTCATGAAGTCTTTCGCTTCACGATAGCCTTCTTCGCCCGAAACGATGATCTCGCCGATATCCTTGTTGTACAGGTCGCGGATCGAACGCTTGATCAGCGAGCCTTCCTCGTAGACGAGGGTAGGGGCGGTCGACTGCAGCGTCAGCGTGCGGACGTTTTCCCACAGGCGCATCAGGTATTCGAAGTCGCGCTTGATCTCGACGCGGGTGCGGTTTGCACCGGCGGTGCGCAGGATTACGCCCATGCCCTGCGGCACGTCGAGTTCGCGGGCAACTTCCTTCAGGCGCTTGCGGTCCTGCGGCTGGGTGATCTTGCGGGAAATGCCGCCGCCACGCGCCGTGTTCGGCATCAGAACCGAGTAACGGCCGGCAAGCGACAGATAGGTGGTCAGCGCCGCACCCTTGTTGCCACGCTCTTCCTTGGCCACCTGCACGAGCAGGATCTGGCGGCGCTTGATGACTTCCTGGATGCGGTACTGCTTGCGCGGCTTGCGCTGCACGCGATCAGGGACCTCTTCCATGGCGTCTTCGGCGCCGACGGATTCGATCTCTTCCTTCTCGTGATTGTCGTCATCATCGTCGTCGTCGCTGTCGTCACGGCGGCGCGAACCGACATCTTCCGAAATCGAGTCGGTGTCGATCATGGCGGCCATGCTGTCCGGCGTCGACGTGTCGTCGCTGGTCGTGCTCTCGGTCGCTGCAGCGTCCGCGGCTTCGGCAGATGCTTCTTCCGGAGCAGCTTCGACGGCCTTCTTGCGCGAGCGGGTGCGCTTCGGCTTGGCCTTCTTTTCCGGCTCGGCGGCGACAGCGTCTTCAGCTGCAACGGCCTCGGCGGCCTGCGGTGCGGCCTCAGCCTCGACCGGCACGATGCCGACATCGGGCTGTTCCTGGTTGGCGAGGTCTACGACCGGATCGACAGCCTCGGCCTCGGCGATCTTGCGCTGGTCCTCGGCTTCCTGCTGCATCAGCGCCTGACGGTCTGCGAGCGGGATCTGGTAATAATCGGGATGGATTTCGGCGAAGGCCAGGAAGCCGTGCCGGTTGCCGCCGTAATCGACAAACGCTGCCTGCAGCGACGGTTCGACACGTGTCACCTTCGCCAGGTAGATATTGCCGCGGATCTGCTTCTTGTGCTGCGATTCGAAATCGAATTCTTCGATGCGATTGCCGCGTACGACGACTACGCGCGTCTCCTCTTCGTGAGACGCGTCGATAAGCATTTTGTCTGCCATTGAAATTCTGCTCCTCGGCGCCGCCGCGCAAATGCACGAAAGCCTGCCGCGAGGACAGGCTCGTTATGCACAACGGTCATGACGCCGGATAAGGGTGATCCCGCTGGGTCGAGGCGAGACGGCAATCGGAAAGGCAGCGAAGCCGTGGGCTTCTTCCTTCTTTCCGTGATCTGAAAAATTTGCCGCAACATTAAAGACCAAACGTGACTGACGATAACTGGACCCTCACGGGTCCGATGGGGTGCTCCATGCGAGCGGTGGGTGGCGTGCCACCCGGCATTGTTCCGGCCGCGGCCGGAGTGATCGATTTACAAACAGGTCGAGAGTTGCGACGGCGGATGCTTGCCGGTCCTTGGCGCCAGTCCCGTGAAGGCTGGCCAGCCCATCGGCAGACTATCCCGTTAACCCTTTAACCTGTCTGGCTTTGTATGTTTTATCTGTCACAATAGCAAGGGAAAAGCCGTATCCGCCATATTGTGGATGGATTTGCCGGCCTAATCGAACATGGAGTTCCGGCAGCGATTCGCTCGCCTTGGAACATAAATGCCTGAAATGCGGGACTTTCGCACCGAAGTCGGGTCGGATGCGAAGGATGAAGAGGCGGGATACGGCTTGAAGTTGGATAGAGTGCTAACGATCGTCGGTGCGGCAGGGCTGCGCGCGATCGCCCAAGGTCCGCGAATCATTGAGCGATTTGCGCTCGTCGTCGCGTTGCTCTTCGTCGCTTTTTCCTCCGCGTCTTTCGCTTCGCAACAACCCATGCTGGCATTTGCCGCACGTGTCGCCGGCGACGACGCCCGAACGCGCGTCGTCATCGACTTTGAGAGCAAGCCGGCCTTCTCCGTCCACTATATTGGCAAGCCGGAACGTATCGTCGTCGACCTGTCCGCGACCGCCTTCGGCTTCCCGGCAGGCGACCTCGCGCCGCGCGGCCTTTTCAAGGATATCCGTTACGGCACAATGGGGGAGGATAGCGCCCGTCTCGTGTTCACCACCAGTCGTCCGGTCAAGCTCGTCACCGCCGAGGTTCGCCAGAACGAGGACAGGGGCTTTCGCCTCATTCTCGATGCGGAGATCACCTCTCAGCCGCAGTTCGATGCGATGCTGAAGACGCAGGACTGGGGGCAGTCCGCCGCCGTGCCGCCGCAGGATATCGATCCTCCGGTCGAGGATGGCGTGTTTGTCGTCGCGGTCGATGCAGGCCATGGCGGCATCGATGCCGGCGCGAGCGGTGCGACGACCAAGACGCCGGAAAAGACGGTGACGCTCGCCTTCGCCAAGCTCCTGGCCGACAAGCTGAACAAGATCGAGGGCGTGAAGGCGTTCCTGACGCGCGACGACGATACCTATCTGTCGCTGTCCGAGCGTGTCACGGTGGCCCGCCAGCATCACGCCGATCTCTTCATTTCCATCCATGCCGATACGCTGCCGCAGAAGGATATCCGCGGCGCGACGGTCTACACGCTGTCCGACAAGGCCTCCGACCGCATGGCGGAAAATCTGGCCGCGCGCGAAAACCTGTCCGACCAGCTGGCGGGTTATCAGGTGGAGGATGCCAAGCCGGAGGTGGCCGATATCCTGCTTGATCTGACCCGTCGCGAAACCCAGGCCTTTTCGGTGGCGCTCGCCGATAACGTGGTCAAATCCTTCGATGGACAGGTCGGCTTGATCAACAATCCCCACCGCCAGGCGAATTTCCAGGTCCTGCGTGCCCCCGATATCCCCTCCGCGCTGCTCGAAATGGGCTTTCTCTCCAATAGCGACGACGAAAAGCTGCTGCTCGACGAGAATTGGCGGGACAAGGTCGCAAGCCTGCTGGCCGAGGCGGTCCACCGCTATCACAAGCGCTCGGTGGCCAATGGCGGATGATGCGGCAAGGCGTGGCATCGATACCACACCGGCCTGACAGATTGTCACGCCGCAACCGGAACTAGCGGAAATACCTGTGAAAAGCCCTAGTTTCCTCACATTCGACGGGCATGGGGTGGCAATGTATTTCGCATTGGCCGAACTTGCACAGAGTTGAACCCGGCCGCCCTTGCGCTGATGGAAACGTCGTGCAAAAGGCCTGCAGGCATGCGATGGTGCGTCTTGCGCCGAAGGAAAGCTGAACGGTAGCTCAGACATGATCAGACTGATTGGATACTTCTTTGGGATGGCCTGCGTGCTCTTCCTGGGCGCAGCAGTGGCCGCTGCCATCTATCTGCATGGCATGACCAAGGATCTGCCCGATTACGAGGTCCTGAGTTCCTACGAGCCGCCGGTGGAAACCCGCGTGCATGCCGGCAACGGTGCGCTCCTGGCCGAATATGCGCGCGAGCGGCGTCTCTTCCTGCCCATCCAGGCCATTCCGGATCGCGTCAAGGCGGCCTTCATTTCGGCCGAAGACAAGAATTTCTACACCCATCCCGGTGTCGACATTACCGGCCTCGGCCGTGCGATCGTCAACAACCTGCAGAATTTCGGCTCCGGCCGCCGCCCAGAAGGTGCCTCGACGATCACCCAGCAGGTGGCCAAGAACTTCCTCCTGTCGAGCGACCAGACGATCGACCGCAAGGTCAAGGAAGCAATTCTCTCCTTCCGCATCGAACAGGCCTATTCCAAGGACAAGATCCTTGAACTCTATCTCAACGAGATTTTCTTCGGCCTGAACTCCTATGGCATCGCCGGTGCCGCGCTGACCTATTTCGGCAAGTCGGTGACCGAGCTGACCACGGCAGAGGCGGCCTATCTCGCCGCGCTGCCGAAGGGCCCGAACAACTATAATCCCTACCGCCACGAGCAGGCCGCCATCGATCGTCGCAACTGGGTGATCGATCGCATGGCCGAAAACGGCTATATTACCGCGGAAGATGCCGCCGACGCCAAGAAGCAGCCGCTCGGTGCCAAGCAGCGCAACGAAGGCCGTTATATCGTTGCCTCCGATTATTTCTCCGAAGAGGTTCGCCGCCAGCTGATCGACAGATATGGCGACAAGGCGCTTTACGAAGGCGGCCTGTCCGTGCGCACCTCGCTCGATCCTGATCTCCAGGTTCTCGCCCGCAAGGCTCTCCAGCACGGGTTGGTGGAATTCGACCAGCGCCGCGGCTTCCACGGTGCTCTGGCCAGTGTCGACATGTCGGGCGACTGGGGAGCGGAATTGCAGAAGCTGATCACCGGTGGCAAGGTCGTCGACCTGCGCGACGTGCCCGAATGGGATCTTGCCGTCGTCCGTTCTGTTTCCGCCAAGTCGGTCGAAGTCAGCCTTCGCCCGCAGGATGGCAATGGCGGTCCGTCGAGTGCGGATCTCCAGACCGGCACGATTTCTGCCGACGACATGAAATGGGCCTACCGGGATGCCGACGGTGACCGCAAGCCTGCAAAGTCGCCGGATGGCGTATTGAAACCCGGCGACGTCATCTATGTCGAGCCGACTGCGGCAGGCTCCAGCAGCTATCACCTGCGTCAGCCGCCCAAGGTACAGGGCGGTCTTGTGGCGATGGACCCCAATACCGGTCGCGTTCTGGCCATGGTCGGCGGCTTCTCCTATGCGCTGTCGGAATTCAACCGTGCCACGCAGGCGATGCGTCAGCCGGGTTCGTCCTTCAAGCCGATCGTCTACTCCGCCGCTCTCGACAACGGCTATACGCCGGCCTCGGTCGTCCTCGATGCACCGATCGAGATCGTCAACGGCGACAAGGTATGGAGCCCGGACAATTACGGCAACGAAGGTTCGAACGGGCCCTCGACGCTGCGCTTCGGCATCGAGCATTCCCGCAACCAGATGACTGTTCGTCTGGCGCAGGACATGGGCATGGATCTCGTCGCCGAATATGCCGAGCGTTTCGGCATCTACGACAAGATGGCGCCCTACCTGCCGATGGCGCTTGGCGCCGGTGAGACGACCGTCATGCGCATGGTTTCGGCTTACGCGGTGATCGCCAATGGCGGCAAGCAGATCAAGCCGACGCTGATCGACCGCATCCAGGACCGTTACGGCAAGACGATCTTCCGTCACGAGGAGCGCAGCTGCGAGGGCTGCAATGCCAGCGGCTGGAACAATCAGGAAGAGCCGACGCTGGTCGACAATCGCGAGCAGGTTCTCGATCCGATGACCGGCTACCAGATCACCTCGATGATGGAAGGCGTCGTCCAGCGCGGCACCGCCGCCGGCAAGATCCACATCACCGACCGCCCGGTCGCCGGCAAGACCGGTACCACCAACGACGAAAAGGATGCCTGGTTCGTCGGCTTCACCCCGAACCTCGTCGCCGGCCTCTATGTCGGTTTCGATACGCCGGCCTCACTTGGCAGGACGGCAACCGGTGGATCGCTTGCCGCGCCGATTTTCGCCGACTTCATGGAGCCGGCTTCCAAGCTGACGCCGCCTGAAAAATTCCACGTTCCGGATGGCATGAGCTTCGTCGCCGTCGACCGCAAGACCGGCATGCAGGCGCAGGAAGGCGATCCGAATGCGATCGTCGAAGCGTTCAAGCCTGGCACCGGCCCGGCCGATGGCATGCATATCATCGGCGAGGGCGATACCATGACCCAGGACCAGATCCTGCAGTCGTCGCCGCAGGCCCAGCAGGCGATCACTTCGGGGGCATCGGGTCTTTACTGACCCTTCCGGTCTTCATTGCAGCCGGGCGCGGTCTTTACATCTGCGCCCGGCGCAACTATGTCCCACCGCATCTCCAATCCCGAAAATGGAAGAGAAGAAAACGCCATGCGCGCGGAAATGCTGAACGTTGTCGACGAAATCAAGCAGGCCATAAGCCTGCTGAGGAGGCATCTTTGACTGGGATCAGGCTGTAAGAAGACTGGACTGGTTGAACAACAAGGCAGAGGATCCCAACCTCTGGAACGACGCCCAGGAAGCCCAGAAGCTGATGCGCGAGCGCCAGCAGCTGGAAGAAAGCATCAATGGCGTCAGGGCGATGGAAACCCAGCTTGCCGACAATATCGAGCTCATCGAGCTTGGTGAGGAGGAAGGCGACGAGGCGATCGTCAAGGATGCCGAAGATGCCTTGAAGGCGCTGAAGGCAGAGGCCGGTCGCCGCCAGGTGGAAGCCATGCTTTCGGGCGAAGCCGATGCCAACGACACCTATGTCGAAGTGCATTCGGGTGCCGGCGGTACCGAAAGCCAGGACTGGGCGAACATGCTTCTGCGCATGTATACGCGCTGGGCCGAGCGTTCGGGCTTCAAGGTCGAGCTTCTCGAAGTTCACGATGGCGAAGAGGCAGGCATCAAGTCGGCGACCATCCTCGTCAAGGGCCACAATGCCTTCGGCTGGATGAAGACCGAATCGGGCGTGCACCGTCTCGTGCGCATCTCGCCCTATGATTCGAACGCGCGTCGCCACACGTCCTTCTCGTCGATCTGGGTCTATCCGGTCGTTGACGACACGATCAATATCGAGATCAACGAAAGCGACTGCCGCATCGACACCTACCGGTCGTCGGGTGCCGGTGGCCAGCACGTCAATACGACCGACTCGGCCGTGCGTATCACCCATATCCCGACCGGCATCGTGGTTGCCTGCCAGCAGGAACGCTCGCAGCACAAGAACCGCGCCAAGGCCTGGGAAATGCTGCGTGCCCGCATGTACGAGGCCGAGCTGATGAAGCGCGAAGCCGCCGCCAATGCGGAAGCAGCCTCGAAGAGCGATATCGGCTGGGGTCACCAGATCCGCTCCTACGTGCTGCAGCCCTACCAGCTGGTCAAGGACCTGCGCACCGGCGTATCGAGCACCGCACCGGACGATGTTCTGGACGGCGACCTGAACGAGTTCATGGAAGCCGCTCTCGCTCACCGCATCAGCGGCAAGCCGGATGTCGAGGTCGGCGACGTCGACTGACGTTACGACAGCTGAAGATAGTGAAAGGCCGGGTGATGAGCCCGGCCTTTTTACGTCGTCAGTTGGTGAACTGTTCCGCCAGGATACGGTCCGACCAGGAATGATCGGGATCCGACAGAATGCGCGCCGTCAGTTCCGTTGATTGGGCGATGCGCACATGCAGCACCGACTTGACCTCGGCATTGTCTGCCACCGCATTCACCGGCCGCTTGTCCGGCTCGAGGATGGAGATGTCGACACAGACATGGTTCGGCAACAGCGCGCCGCGCCAGCGCCTTGGCCGGTAGGGCGAAACCGGCGTCATCGCCAGAAGCGGTGCTTCCAGCGGCAGGATTGGCCCATGGGCGGAGAGATTATAGGCGGTCGAGCCCGCGGGCGTGGCGACCATGACGCCGTCGCAGATCAGTTCGTCGAGCCGCACATGGCCGTCGACTTCCACCCTGAGCTTGGCAGCCTGATAGGACTGGCGAAACAGATAGACCTCGTTGATCGCCAGCGCCACCGACACGGCACCGTCGGTGCTCGTCGTGGTCATCTTCAGCGGATGGAATTCGTTTTCGACAGCCACCGCGATCCGGGCCGGCAGGTCGTCGGTCCTGAAATCGTTCATCAGAAAGCCGACCGAGCCACGGTTCATGCCATAGACCCGAGGTCCATGGCTGATGTTCTCGTGCAGCGTCTGCAGCATGAAGCCGTCGCCGCCGAGCGCGACGATCACGTCCGCTTCTCCGATCGGCATGTTGCCGTAAAGCCCGACAAGCTCTTCCAGCGCCGCCTGTGCATCCGGTGCCGTGGAGGCGATGAAGGACAGCTTCTCGCAGCTGATGGTCCGAGAGGTGGACATGGACGGAGGACCTTTGACGATGCCGAATGTGAAGGGGCGTCGGCGGGATTGCAGATCGCTGTGCGGTCAGAAAGCGCAAAGCCCGCCAGTGGTACAGGAAAAGCGAGGCTGAGGACAAGCATCTTGGGCTTGTGCGGCAAGCTATCCGGCTGGAAGAGTGGCCGAACCCGGCATCCCGCACGGCTCGATACCGCAGGATAAACGCTATGAGGGCAAAGGTCGCATTGGGGACTATCGGGCCTTGTTCCCGGAACACCGCGCCACAAAGTCCGGATTGGCGAAATCGGCGCAATCCGGTCGCCCGGTTTTGCCATATGTCAGCGGATGACCGTCGAGATCGAAGGTCATGCCGCCTGCCGCCCGCAAGATGGCGTCCCCGGCCGCCGTGTCCCATTCCATCGTCCGGCCGAAACGGGGATAGATGTCAGCCGCGCCCTCGGCGATCAGGCAGAACTTCAGTGAAGAGCCGACCGTGCGGATATCCGAGGCACCGGAGTGGTTGATGAACGCATCCGTCTGCGCGCAGCGGCTCCAGCGGCTGGTAACGGCGATATCGGGAGAGGCCAGCGCGCGCGCGCGCATCGGCTGGCGGCGCGTTACCTGGAAATTGGTATCCACCCAGAGCTTTTCCGCACCCTCCGGGCTGCCGCGATAGGCAAGCCCAAGGGCTGGGGCGTAGACGAAGCCGAGAACCGGGATGCCCTTGTCGATCAGCGCAATGTTGACGGTGAAATCGTCATTGCCGTTGATGAACTCCTTCGTACCGTCGAGAGGGTCGACCAGCAGGAAGGGCTTGCCCTCGACATCGGGAATGCGGCCCGCGGCTGCCGATTCTTCAGCGACCACCGGAATGCCGGGGCATTCCGTCGCAAGTCTCGTCAGGATGATCGCTTCGGCCCGTTCGTCGGCATCGGTGACCGGAGAGGCATCGGACTTGTAACGGGCATCCGGTCCGGCCCTGTATATATGCAGGATCGGATCACCGGTAAGAAGCGCGGCGCGTTCGAAAATGTCCAATAGGGACTGAAGGGGCGGGATCTTCGACATGATGCGCCTTCAATGCCATGTTTTGCGCATTTACGGGAGTCCCGCAGCCCTGGACCGTGAGCTTAATGCGCCTGCCGGCTCGCTCGCCTGGTCATTCCGCCGGTAAGAAGGCCGCCCAGAGATCGCAGGACTTCAAGCCCGATCTGCCCAAGCAGAAGGAAAAGCCTGCCGATAAGTTCCCCGAGCTGTGGATGGCCCGATGGAGCAATCGGTTGATACGGCAACGGTGCCGGAGCCGGGCTCGAGCTGTCTTCGCTATCCTCTTGCATCGGGCTGTCTCCCGTCTCGCCTGCTGCCGATACCGTTCGCCGGCTGATCAGGGCTGCGAGGCCAAGCGCCGGTCGCAATGTGTCGTCGGGCAGGGGCGTAAGATCCCATCGGTCGCTGAGGAAGGTCTCCGGCTCTATCCGGTATCCGGCCTCGATCGCCGCCTCGATGAACGTCGCACGCGCCAGCGCCGGCTCTCCGCTCCCCGTCAGCACATTGCGGCAGGACCGTACCGCAAGCATGTGCATGTCCGTTCTCATTGTCGGCCATGCGCCGACCAGCATCAATGCGGCATCGAGCGTGCTGGTAATGAACACCGTTCCCGGTCTTCCATACATCTCGATGACGACGGGCGTCTTCCAGGTACCTGTTTCCATGCCTGTCTCCCAAGTCATATTAGGATGTGAGCATGTAAGGCTTGCGCGAGGGTGGATTTATCAGGAAGTTCTAATGGTAGGGTGCCCGCCGTTCTTTGACCGGAGGGCACCGGTCGAAAAGTTGACCGCCGGTCAGCGCTTGCCGGTCAGGTGCAGCCGGGTGGCATAAAGCGCAATCGCCGCTGCATTCGACACGTTCAGAGACTTGATCGCCCCCGGCATGTCGAGACGGGCGAGCG
This sequence comes from Neorhizobium sp. NCHU2750, assembly GCF_003597675.1. Lineage (NCBI taxonomy): Bacteria > Pseudomonadati > Pseudomonadota > Alphaproteobacteria > Hyphomicrobiales > Rhizobiaceae > Neorhizobium > Neorhizobium sp. NCHU2750. The sequence continues at coordinate 1,403,985 of NZ_CP030827.1, forward strand.
CGCTCACCGTTTCGCGGGTCTTCTGCCTGATCCCCTTTCCCTCGGAGCCGAGCACCAGAGCGATCCGTTCGCCCGAAAGCGTATCCTCGATCGGGGCGGGGCCTTCCGAATCAAGTCCGATCGTCCGGAACCCCAGCTTGTGCAACTCGCCCAGCGCGTCGGCCAGATTGGTGATCTGTATATAAGGTATCAGTTCCAGTGCACCGGAGGCGGATTTCGCCAGCACGCCGGATTCGGTCGGGCTATGTCTCTGGGTGGTGATGACTGCGCCGGCACCGAAGGCAACGGCCGAGCGCATGATGGCGCCGACATTATGCGGGTCGGTCACCTGATCGAGCACCAGGAGAAGCGGGCTCTCCTTGAGCGCTTCGAGGCGGCGCACCGGCAACGGCCGCGTTTCCAGCATCACGCCCTGATGGATTGCCTCCGGTCCGAGCACCTTGTCGATATCCTGCGGCGAGACGAATTCCACCGGGAAGGGAAGGGCGGTTGATTCACCGATATCGAGGCGCACGAAAGCGTTCTGTGTCACCGAGAGCTTGATCAGCTTGCGTTCGGGATTGTCGAGCGCGGCGCGCACCGTATGCAGGCCATAGAGATAGACCTGGTCCGGCTGCAGTTGCGGCGGATTCCAGTCCTTGTTGGATTTCGGGCGCCTTTGTTGCTGGGGCGTGGGAATTTCCCCGCGCTCGCGCTTCTGGTCGCGCACGGCGCGCCGCAGCGTGGCGTAATGGGTGTCGCGGGCGGATTTGTCTTTGGGATCTTTTGTGCTCATGCCGCCTTATATAGGCGAGGCCCTATCCGGCAAAGCCCCTCCGCAAGGGGCATGGTGGAGAACGTAATTTTTTCGTCATTTTTTCAAAGAGGTCGTGTTGACAGACGCAAACGAGGCGGTCATATAGCCGCCACAGACGACGGGGCGCCAAGCTTCACCGTCTGACGAACTTGGTCTCACGATCCAGACGGAATACTGGAGGGATGCCCGAGTGGTTAAAGGGGACGGACTGTAAATCCGTTGGCTCAGCCTACGTTGGTTCAAATCCAACTCCCTCCACCATTCTGTTTCCGGATCTGAACCACACCGCGGGTATAGCTCAATGGTAGAGCAGCAGCCTTCCAAGCTGAATACGCGGGTTCGATTCCCGCTACCCGCTCCAGATTATTCCCAAAATCGCGCTTCTTTCTGATGTCGTCTGGTGCCGATGTCGGACGACGCTCGCCGCCACTTGCGGCCTGCCGCACCGCTTTGATCCGCGCCCGGACAGTGGCATTTTCCTAGCCTCCCTTGTGCCGGGGGCCTGCCGTAATTATGTCTTGCGCAATCCCATGGAAAGCCTTAAACGGCTGCACCAAACCCGGTTTCGGGTCCACCTCTATGTTCACAGGAAGCATTCAATGGCAAAGAGCAAGTTTGAGCGCAATAAGCCTCACGTCAACATCGGCACGATCGGTCACGTCGACCACGGCAAGACCTCGCTGACGGCTGCGATCACGAAGTACTTCGGTGAATTCAAGGCGTATGACCAGATCGACGCTGCTCCGGAAGAAAAGGCACGCGGCATCACCATCTCGACGGCCCACGTCGAATATGAGACGCCGAACCGCCACTATGCGCACGTTGACTGCCCCGGCCACGCCGACTACGTCAAGAACATGATCACCGGTGCTGCCCAGATGGACGGCGCGATCCTGGTTTGCTCGGCAGCTGACGGCCCGATGCCGCAGACCCGCGAGCACATCCTGCTTGCTCGCCAGGTTGGCGTTCCGGCAATCGTCGTGTTCCTCAACAAGGTCGACCAGGTCGACGACGCAGAACTTCTCGAGCTCGTCGAGCTTGAAGTTCGCGAACTCCTGTCCTCCTACGACTTCCCGGGCGACGACATTCCGGTCATCAAGGGCTCTGCTCTTGCTGCTCTGGAAGATTCCGACAAGAAGATCGGCGAAGACGCGATCCGCGAACTGATGGAAGCTGTCGATTCTTACATCCCGACGCCTGAGCGTCCGGTTGACCAGCCGTTCCTGATGCCGATCGAAGACGTGTTCTCGATCTCCGGCCGTGGTACGGTTGTGACCGGTCGCGTCGAGCGCGGCATTGTCAAGGTTGGTGAAGAAGTCGAAATCGTCGGCATCCGCGCCACCTCGAAGACGACGGTTACCGGCGTTGAAATGTTCCGCAAGCTGCTCGATCAGGGCCAGGCTGGCGACAACATCGGTGCACTGGTTCGCGGCGTTGACCGTAACGGCGTCGAGCGTGGCCAGATCCTGTGCAAGCCGGGCTCTGTCAAGCCGCACAAGAAGTTCAATGCCGAAGCCTACATCCTGACGAAGGAAGAAGGCGGCCGTCATACGCCGTTCTTCACCAACTACCGTCCGCAGTTCTACTTCCGCACGACGGACGTGACGGGTATCGTCACGCTTCCGGAAGGCACGGAAATGGTTATGCCGGGCGACAACGTCACGGTTGTTGTTGAGCTGATCGTTCCGATCGCGATGGAAGAAAAGCTGCGCTTCGCTATCCGCGAAGGCGGCCGCACCGTCGGCGCCGGCATCGTCGCCTCGATCATCGAGTAATCGATAGATCTTCGGATCAAAAAAGAGCCCCGCTGGAAACGGCGGGGCTTTTTCGTTGGAATGTAGCGCAGCGCATAACGGCCGAGATTTCGGCAGCTTAGCCGAAGAGCTCGCCTTGATAGCGAAACACGCCGCGATTGCGCATCTTTCTCCAGCTTTCCGGCAGCCGCTCGCGCTCGTCCAGCAGTCGCGCGGCGACATTGTCGGCTCCGGTCTTGAGCGCTGCCTTGCCGATGAATCCGCCGCGAACCTGCGTCGTTACCGCCAGCGCCCGCATGAAGGCGTCGAACAGGTCGGCATCGGGCAAGGGAGGCTGTCGCCAGAAGTCTGAGAGCGGCGCCTGCGAGGTCAGTCCCGCTACGTCATAGATGGCCGAACCGAGCGCGATCACCGGGCGGCCGAGAGCAAGCGCCGTCAGGCCGACCGTCGAATTGACGGTCACCACCCCGGCAGAGCGCTCGATCAGTCGCTCCGTATCCCCGCCATCGGCCAGAAATACCCGCCCTGAGACGCCAAGACGTCTTGCAGCCTTTTCTATTCGCTCCGGCCAGCGCGACAGGCCGTTGTCGATCGGATGAACTTTGAACAGCAGCCGCGTCTCGGATGGCGCATGACGGGTGAAGGAGGCGATAACGGCCTCGACGATCGCGAAGAGATCGCCACCCGGTGCATGGCGGATGATCTGATAGTCGCCGGGCAATTGCAGTGGAAACAGGAAAAACCGGGGAGCTCCACTTGTCGGCGCGGTCGTGGCGGCGGCAATGGCCCGCTCGGCCTTGGCTCGACGTCTCCGGGCGGTGACGGCCTTCCACACCCAGCCACTATATTCGACGATCGGATGGGCCGCGCCATGGGTCCGGTAATGAGGGTGGAGCAGGGCGCCTGGCACGACATTGGGAATATGGTAAACAAGATCGTAAAGCGCATAGGTAAGGAAACTGGAGCGGAACAACCCGCCTCGATCGACAGCCGGAGCGCCTTCGGCAAGCTTGCGGATGGCATCCGGTTCCTGTGGAAAACGTGAATGCGCAGACATGCCGTCCGGCTCTATCGTCAGCCAGTCCGGCCGCAAATATCCGTGTTCTATCACATGCACGCGGATGCCCTCGGCGATCCCGAAATCCGCTGCTGCAGCGTGATAATCCCGTCCGTCTCCGAGCATGACGAGATCGGTCACCGCATGGTGACGGATATAGGATGCCAGGAAAGCCGGCCAGTTCTTCTTGCTGCCCCGATAGAAGTTGCCTCTTTTCGGCCACCAGAAGGCCATGTCGCCAAGGCAGAAGTTGATTCGCTTCACCTTGGCTCCGGTGGCTTCCAGCCGGTCGGCAACGAGCCGGAAGAAGGGTGATGCCGGTCCCTGCAGGAAGAGAAAGGTCCGTGCGTTCATGTCACAGTGCTCACGCGATTTGGCATCTTGCATCCGTATTTGCATTGACGGCGGAGCCCGTTTGATGACAATGCCAACCACCTTAATGACGAATGGCTGAAAATCACTGCTTTCGTGTCCGCTTGTCCGGCGCACCAAAGGTCGAAAAGGTAACAGATCGCGTATGACCAAAGTTCTCTTTCTGCAAGGTCCTCCTTCGGTTTTCTGGAGAGAACTGTCGGATGCCTTCGAAGCTCAGGGCGTCGAAACCCGGCGGGTGAACTTCTCCTTCGGAGATCAGGTCTACTGGTTCAAGCGTGGCGCGATCAACTATCGCGGCACATTGAAGAAGTGGCCGCGCTATCTGGCGGCGCTTTTGAAGCGCGAGGGTATTACCGACATCCTTTATTATGCCGATCGTCTTCCCTACCACCGGTTCGCCGCAAGGGTGGCGAGGCGCCTCGGCGTGCGCTGTCACGCGGTGGAATTCGGCTACCTGCGTCCCGACTGGGTGACGCTCGAGCGTGACGGCATGGGGCGCTTCTCGCATTTCCCCAACGATCCGGACAGCATCCGCAAGATCGCGGCGCAGGTCGGTGATCCGGATTTGAAGAACCGCTATCCGCATACATTCGGCCAGGAAGGCACCAACGAGGTCGTCTACAATCTCGTTGCCTATTTCGGCCGCCTGATGTTCCCATTCTACCGGTCCGACAAGTATTACGATCCGCTGTTTGACTACCTGTCCTGGCTGCCGCGCATGTTCCGCGAGCGCCACGACCTGCCGGAAGGCTATTTCGACGACAAGCTGAAGCGCAATTACCTTCTCGCCCTCCAGCTCCAGAGCGACTACCAGATTCGTGCCAATTCGCCCTATCGCCATCTGTCGCAGATGCTCGACCAGGTGATGCAGTCCTTCTCCCGTCACGCGCCTGAAAACGGCCGCCTGATCGTCAAGCAGCATCCGCTCGACAACGATCTGGAGAGCTGGCGCAAGGTTGTTGCCGAACTCGCCGAGAAATACCGCATCCAGAACCGGGTCGTCTTCGTCGAAAAGGGCCATCTCGGCGAGATGCTCAAGCACTGCCACGGATCGATCATCGTCAACTCCACGACCGGATTGCACAGCCTGCGGGCCGACGTTCCGACCATCGTCCTCGGCACTGCCATTTTCGACATGCCGGGGCTGACCCATCAGGGCGGTCTCGATGCCTTCTGGCGGCATCCGGAGCGAATCGACCGTAGCCTGCTTGCCTGTTTCATCCGCGCGCTGGCCGGAACGATCCAGGTGAAGGGCAATTTCTATCACCGCGAAGGTCGCAAGCTGGGGATCGCCACGATCGTCGAGCGCATCGTCGCAGAGAAGGTGAATCAGCCGGATGCCTATGTCGCGGTCCCTCCGCGCCTCTCCTGGCGTCGCTTGCCCATGCCCCAGGCACAGAAGGGCCTGCAGGGGTTGCTGCCGGGAACGATCGATATCGCCGGCAGCGATATTCTGGGTGTCGGCGACAACGGCCTTGCGGGCGCGCATATGAGCGACGCCGTCGATCCTCGCACCGGTGGCTACCGATAGCCGCGGAGAAGATAAAAAACACACTTGCCAAGTCGGGCGAGGCACCTTAAAGGGAGCGCCTAGCTTGAAGGCGGCGGCGAAGAATTGCTTCTGATCCGCTCCGGGAAAGTGAAGGGGTATAGCTCAGTTGGTAGAGCGGCGGTCTCCAAAACCGCAGGTCGGGGGTTCGAGCCCCTCTGCCCCTGCCAGTCCTAAAATGACCGCGGATAAGTCTTCGGGGCCATCGGGTTGGCCAAGCCGCGAAATCGGCGAAATTTCATCGAACACCGTTTTGCCTCTTGTGTAAAGAGGATCTGGTGTTTATGTAGGGCAAAACAGACACGCGGTGCGTGGGGCTGATCGTGTTCGGCTTTACGTGCCGTAATTGCGTGGAAAATCGATGGCATCCAAGACCAATCCGGTGACGTTCTTCAAGCAGGTTCGCTCCGAAGCCTTGAAAATCACATGGCCGTCGCGTCGCGAGACCGCGATCTCCACGGCGATGGTGTTGGTAATGGTTGTCTTTGCCGCCCTGTTTTTCTTCGCTGCTGACCAGCTTATCGGTTGGTTGATTCGTCTTGTGCTGAACGTCAGCGTTTGATTCTGGAGAGTGAAGATGGCGGCGCGCTGGTACATCGTCCACGCATATTCGAACTTTGAAAAGAAGGTCGCAGACGACATCGAGAACAAGGCTCGCCAGAAAGGGCTTGAGCATCTGTTCGAGAAGATCCTCGTGCCGACCGAGAAGGTGGTTGAAGTGCGCCGCGGCCGCAAGGTCGATGCCGAGCGCAAGTTCTTCCCGGGCTACGTCCTCGTTCGTGCGAACCTGACGGACGAAGCCTATCACCTGATCAAGAATACGCCGAAGGTCACCGGCTTCCTCGGTTCCGACAACAAGCCGGTTCCGATCCCGGACTTCGAGGCCGAGCGCATCCTTGGTCAGGTCCAGGAAGGCGTCGAGCGCCCCAAGTCCTCGATTTCGTTCGAGATCGGCGAACAGGTTCGTGTCTCGGATGGTCCGTTCGCTTCTTTCAACGGTGTCGTTCAGGATGTCGACGAAGAGCGGTCCCGCCTCAAGGTCGAGGTTTCGATCTTCGGTCGTGCGACCCCGGTCGAGCTGGAATACGGTCAGGTCGAGAAGGTCTGATGTTTCGAATGGGGCCCGCATGTCGGGCCTCGCGCGGTGAAAGCCGCGAAACCGCGTGGAAGGTGAGGGGTCTTAGCCGGGCTCCAACGATCCGGACCACGCAACCGCAGCCGCCGGGTCAACCCGGCAAGTTGGGTCGGGAAACCGTCCCGTTCGTGAAAGGCAGAGAGATATGGCTAAGAAAGTAGCAGGCCAGCTCAAGCTTCAGGTCAAGGCAGGATCGGCAAACCCGTCCCCGCCGATCGGCCCGGCGCTTGGTCAGCGTGGCATCAACATCATGGAATTCTGCAAGGCGTTCAATGCCGCCACGCAGGAAATGGAAAAGGGTATGCCGATCCCGGTCGTCATCACCTATTACCAGGACAAGTCCTTCACCTTCGTCATGAAGCAGCCGCCGGTTTCCTACTGGCTGAAGAAGGAAGCGAAGATCACCTCCGGTTCCAAGACGCCTGGTAAGGGCGGCAAGGCCGGTACCCTCACCAAGGCTCAGATCAAGACGATCGCCGAAGCCAAGATGAAGGATCTCAACGCTGCCGATATCGAAGGCGCAATGGCCATGATCGAGGGCTCTGCCCGCGCCATGGGCCTGGAAGTGGTGGCATAACATGGCAAAGCTTGCAAAGCGTATTCAGAAGATCCGCGAAGGCGTTGATCCGACCAAGCTCGTAGCCCTTTCCGACGCCATCTCGATGGTCAAGGAACGTGCCGTTGCCAAGTTCGACGAAACGGTCGAAATCGCCATGAACCTCGGCGTTGATCCGCGTCACGCAGACCAGATGGTCCGCGGCGTTGTCAACCTGCCGAACGGCACCGGCCGCGACGTTCGCGTTGCCGTCTTCGCTCGTGGTGCCAAGGCTGATGAAGCCAAGGCTGCCGGTGCAGACATCGTCGGCGCCGAAGACCTGGTCGAAATCGTCCAGGGCGGCAAGATCGACTTCGATCGCTGCATCGCCACCCCGGACATGATGCCGCTCGTCGGTCGCCTCGGTAAGGTTCTCGGCCCGCGTGGCATGATGCCGAACCCGAAGGTTGGCACGGTTACGATGGACGTCGCTGGTGCCGTCAAGGCTTCCAAGGGCGGCGCCGTCGAGTTCCGCGTCGAAAAGGCCGGTATCGTTCATGCCGGCATCGGCAAGGCCTCCTTCGACGCCAAGGCGCTCGAAGAAAACATCAAGGCTTTCGCTGACGCCGTCATCAAGGCAAAGCCGGCTGGCGCCAAGGGTAACTACGTCAAGCGCGTAGCGATCTCCTCGACCATGGGTCCGGGCGTCAAGATCGACCCGTCGTCGGTCAACGCATAAGTTTCGCCGGGGCTTTTGCTCCGGTCATCAAGAATTTCCGGCTCTCGCGAGCCGGAAATTTCCGGAGAAATCCGGAATTCCTGTCCGAGATTGTGGGTGGCTCATATCCTTTGGGGTTAGGCCTTAATAATTCAAACCTGCATGAGACGGGTAAGACCCAAGTTTTCAGGATGCGTCATGCGTCCTTAGGAAAATGGTTCGAGCCTGGTGTGCCTTGTGCCTGAAGCTTTTTGAAAGCGGCAGTGCAGGGGGGCAGGATCCTCAAGCGCCGTTTGGGAATCTTGAATAAAGATGCCCGAAAGGCAAAGGCAAACCGATGGGGCCTGCAGGATTGCGGTCCCGTCAACTGGAGACAGACAGTGGAAAGAGCGGAAAAACGCGAATTCGTCACGGAGCTGAACGAAGTCTTCAAGGCTTCCGGTTCGGTTGTCGTGGCCCACTATGCTGGTGTCACAGTTGCGCAGATGAACGACTTCCGTTCGAAGATGCGCGCTGCTGGCGGCACCGTCAAAGTCGCGAAGAACCGCCTGGCCAAGATCGCTCTTCAGGGTACGGAGTCGGAAGGGATCGTCGATCTCTTCAAGGGTCAGACGCTTATCGCATATAGCAATGATCCGATCACGGCACCGAAGGTCGTCATGGACTTCGCCAAGACCAACGACAAGGTCGTTGTTCTGGGTGGCGCCATGGGTTCCACGACGCTCGACGCAGAAGCAGTCAAGTCGCTTGCGACCCTGCCTTCGCTCGACGAGCTGCGTGCAAAGCTTCTGGGCATGATCCAGACGCCGGCTACCCGTATCGCAGGGGTTGTTGCAGCACCGGCAAGCCAGCTTGCCCGCGTGTTCGCGGCCTATGCAAAGAAGGACGAAGCCGCTTAAGGCGGTTTTTCGCTGTTCAAAACCAAGTTCGAACCAATATAAGGAACTATGAAAATGGCTGATCTCGCAAAGATCGTTGAAGACCTCTCGGCCCTGACCGTTCTGGAAGCTGCTGAGCTTTCCAAGATGCTCGAAGAAAAGTGGGGCGTTTCCGCCGCTGCTCCGGTAGCTGTTGCTGCTGCTGGCGGCGCTGGCGCTCCGGCTGCTGCCGAAGAAGAAAAGACCGAATTCGACGTTATCCTGGTTGACGCTGGCGCCAACAAGATCAACGTCATCAAGGAAGTCCGCGGCATCACCGGCCTCGGCCTCAAGGAAGCCAAGGACCTCGTCGAAGGCGCTCCGAAGCCGGTCAAGGAAGCTGTTTCCAAGGCTGAAGCTGCAGACCTCAAGAAGAAGCTTGAGGATGCCGGCGCTAAGGTCGACGTCAAGTAATACTGGAATGTGGCGGGGGAGAGCCTATCTCTCTCCCGTCCGTTTCTTTGGAACTTATTACCCAGGATCCGTGTCAGAACGGCTCCTGGGTAATGGGTTCTCAAGAGGATGGTCCCCACCGGGACGCTAGGCAATCCGGCCTAGGGTATCGGCAAGCGGGACGAGATTGAGAAACCATGTTCGACGGTATATCGGTTGGCCTCCGATAGCCGTCCGTTGCAGGCCCGGATGCAATTTTGAAGGAGCGACGATGGCTCAGCAGACCCTTTCGTTTAATGGTCGCAGGCGCGTACGCAAGTTTTTTGGTAAAATCCCTGAAGTCACGGAGATGCCGAACCTGATCGAGGTTCAGAAGGCATCCTATGACCAATTCCTGATGGTAGAAGAGCCCAAGGGCGGCCGTCCGGACGAAGGCCTGAATGCGGTCTTCAAGTCCGTCTTCCCGATCACCGATTTCTCCGGTGCTTCGATGCTCGAGTTCGTCTCCTACGAATTCGATCCGCCGAAGTTCGACGTCGAAGAATGCCGTCAGCGCGACCTGACCTACGCAGCTCCCCTCAAGGTGACGCTGCGTCTCATCGTGTTCGATATCGACGAGGATACTGGCGCGAAGTCGATCAAGGACATCAAGGAACAGTCCGTCTACATGGGCGACATGCCGCTCATGACGGATAACGGTACGTTCATCGTCAACGGTACCGAGCGCGTTATCGTGTCCCAGATGCACCGTTCGCCGGGCGTCTTCTTCGACCACGACAAGGGCAAGAGCCACTCTTCCGGCAAGCTGCTGTTTGCTGCGCGCGTCATCCCCTATCGCGGTTCCTGGCTCGATATCGAATTCGACGCCAAGGACATCGTCTTTGCCCGTATCGACCGTCGCCGCAAAATTCCGGTCTCGTCGCTGCTGATGGCCCTCGGCATGGACGGCGAAGAAATCCTGTCGACCTTCTACACGAAGTCGAACTACGAGCGTTCCGGCGACGGCTGGCGCATTCCCTTCAACGCGGAAACGCTGAAGGGTGCCAAGGCGCTTGCCGACATGGTCGACGCGGATTCGGGCGAAGTCGTTGTAGAAGCCGGCAAGAAGCTGACCCCGCGTCTGCTCCGCCAGCTGACCGAAAAGGGCCTCAAGGCTCTCAAGGCGACCGATGACGACCTCTATGGCAACTTCCTTGCCGAAGACATCGTCAACTACCAAACCGGTGAAATCTATCTGGAAGCCGGCGACGAGATCGACGAGAAGACCCTGCCGATCATCATCGACGCAGGCTTCGACGAGATCCCGGTTCTCGGCATCGACCACATCAATGTCGGCGCCTATATCCGCAACACGCTTGCCGCCGACAAGAACGAGAACCGTCAGGACGCTCTGTTCGACATCTACCGCGTCATGCGTCCGGGTGAACCGCCGACCATGGAATCTGCGGAAGCCATGTTCAACTCGTTGTTCTTCGATGCCGAGCGCTACGACCTTTCGGCCGTCGGTCGCGTCAAGATGAACATGCGTCTCGACCTGCAGGTCGAAGATACCGTTCGCGTTCTGCGCAAGGACGACATCCTGGCGGTGGTCAAGATGCTGGTCGAGCTGCGTGACGGCAAGGGCGAAATCGACGACATCGACAACCTCGGCAACCGCCGTGTTCGTTCCGTCGGCGAGCTGATGGAAAACCAGTACCGTCTCGGCCTGCTCCGCATGGAGCGCGCGATCAAGGAACGCATGTCGTCGATCGAAATCGACACCGTCATGCCGCAGGACCTGATCAACGCCAAGCCGGCTGCTGCCGCCGTTCGCGAATTCTTCGGCTCCTCGCAGCTGTCGCAGTTCATGGACCAGGTGAACCCGCTTTCGGAAATCACCCACAAGCGCCGTCTTTCGGCACTTGGCCCGGGTGGTCTGACCCGCGAGCGCGCAGGCTTCGAAGTCCGCGACGTTCACCCGACCCACTACGGCCGTATTTGCCCGATCGAAACGCCGGAAGGCCCGAACATCGGTCTGATCAACTCGCTTGCAACCTTCGCCCGCGTCAACAAGTACGGCTTCATCGAAAGCCCGTACCGCAAGATCGTCGACGGCAAGGTCACCAACGAAGTGCTCTACCTCTCCGCTATGGAAGAGGCCAAGTACTACGTCGCCCAGGCGAACTCGGAACTGAACGCGGCCGGTGAATTCGTTGAAGAATTCGTGGTCTGCCGTCATGCCGGCGAAGTCATGCTGTCCCCGCGCGACACCATCAACCTGATGGACGTTTCGCCGAAGCAGCTCGTCTCCGTTGCCGCGGCTCTGATCCCGTTCCTCGAAAACGACGACGCCAACCGCGCTCTGATGGGCTCGAACATGCAGCGTCAGGCCGTGCCGCTGGTTCGTGCCGAAGCTCCGTTCGTCGGTACCGGCATGGAACCGGTCGTCGCCCGTGACTCCGGTGCTGCCATCGCTGCCCGTCGTGGCGGCGTGGTCGACCAGGTCGATGCGACCCGTATCGTTATCCGCGCTACGGAAGATCTCGATGCCGGCCGTTCCGGCGTTGACATCTACCGCCTGCAGAAGTTCCAGCGTTCCAACCAGAACACCTGCGTCAACCAGCGTCCGCTGGTCGCCGTTGGCGACGTTCTGAACCGCGGTGACATCATCGCTGACGGTCCGTCCACGGATCTCGGCGACCTGGCGCTCGGCCGCAACGCGCTCGTCGCGTTCATGCCCTGGAACGGCTACAACTACGAAGACTCGATCCTGATGTCGGAACGCATCGTCGCTGACGACGTGTTCACCTCCATCCACATCGAGGAATTCGAAGTTGCTGCCCGCGACACCAAGCTTGGTCCGGAAGAAATCACGCGCGACATTCCGAACGTTTCGGAAGAAGCGCTGAAGAACCTCGACGAAGCCGGTATCGTCTACATCGGCGCCGAAGTTCAGCCGGGCGACATCCTGGTCGGCAAGATCACCCCGAAGGGCGAAAGCCCGATGACGCCGGAAGAAAAGCTTCTGCGCGCCATCTTCGGTGAGAAGGCGTCCGACGTTCGCGACACCTCCATGCGCATGCCTCCGGGCACGTTCGGTACGGTCGTCGAAGTTCGCGTCTTCAACCGTCACGGCGTCGAAAAGGACGAGCGTGCGATGGCGATCGAGCGTGAGGAAATCGAACGCCTCGCCAAGGACCGTGACGACGAACAGGCGATTCTCGACCGTAACGTCTACGGCCGTCTGGTCGACATGCTGCGTGGCCAGATGTCGGTTGCCGGTCCGAAGGGCTTCAAGAAGGGCGTCGAGCTGTCCAACGCCGTCGTCTCCGAATATCCCCGCTCGCAGTGGTGGATGTTTGCCGTCGAGGACGAAAAGGTCCAGGGCGAGATCGAAGCGCTTCGCGCCCAGTACGACGAGTCGAAGTCGCTGCTCGAGCATCGCTTCATGGACAAGGTCGAAAAGGTCCAGCGCGGTGACGAAATGCCTCCGGGCGTCATGAAGATGGTCAAGGTCTTCGTCGCTGTGAAGCGCAAGATCCAGCCGGGCGACAAGATGGCCGGCCGTCACGGCAACAAGGGTGTCGTCTCGCGCATCGTTCCGATCGAGGACATGCCGTTCCTCGAAGATGGTACGCATGTCGACATCTGCTTGAACCCGCTCGGCGTGCCTTCGCGTATGAACGTTGGCCAGATCCTCGAAACGCACCTCGCATGGGCTTGCGCCGGAATGGGCAAGAAGATCGGCGAGATGCTCGACGAGTATCGCAAGACCATGGACATCGCCAACCTCAAGACGGTGCTGACCGACGTGTATTCCAGCCAGGCACGCGACGAAGTTTCCAACTTCGACGACGCTTCGCTGGTCAAGCTGGCCGAACAGTCCCGCAAGGGCGTCTCCATCGCAACGCCGGTCTTCGACGGTGCGCATGAGCCTGACGTCGCTTCGATGCTGAAAAAGGCCGGCCTGCACGAAAGCGGCCAGTCGGTTCTGTATGATGGCCGTACCGGCGAGCCTTTCGACCGCAAGGTCACCGTTGGCTACATGTACATGATCAAGCTGAACCACCTCGTGGACGACAAGATCCACGCGCGTTCGATCGGTCCGTACTCGCTCGTCACCCAGCAGCCGCTCGGTGGTAAGGCGCAGTTCGGCGGCCAGCGCTTCGGGGAAATGGAAGTCTGGGCTCTGGAAGCCTATGGCGCCGCCTACACCCTGCAGGAAATGCTGACCGTGAAGTCGGACGACGTGGCAGGCCGTACCAAGGTCTATGAGGCGATCGTTCGTGGCGACGATACCTTCGAGGCGGGCATTCCGGAGAGCTTCAACGTTCTCGTCAAGGAAATGCGCTCTCTCGGCCTGTCGGTCGAGCTGGAAAACTCGAAGATCGAGCTTCCTGCCGAGGATCAGCTGCCGGACGCAGCCGAGTAACGGTTTGACAAGGGTGCGCGTGGGAAATCGCGCGCACCGCTCCCTCCCTGGGTTTTGATTCGGGGAGGGGAGTTTCGCCGCATTTGGCGTCTATTGTCATCAAGGGTCGGGATCGACATCCCGGGAATTCGTCGGTCAACGACCCGAGTGAGGGCTTGAAAGCCCCATCAAGGAGACAGGCATGAACCAAGAGGTCATGAACCTTTTCAACCCGCAGGTGCCGGCACAGCACTTTGACTCGATCCGCATCTCGATCGCGTCGCCGGAGAAGATTCTCTCCTGGTCCTACGGCGAGATCAAGAAGCCGGAAACCATCAACTACCGTACGTTCAAGCCCGAACGCGACGGCTTGTTCTGCGCGCGCATCTTCGGTCCCATCAAGGACTACGAATGCCTGTGCGGCAAGTACAAGCGCATGAAGTACAAGGGCATCATCTGCGAAAAGTGCGGCGTCGAAGTCACGCTGTCGCGCGTTCGCCGCGAGCGCATGGGCCATATCGAGCTCGCCGCTCCCGTTGCCCATATCTGGTTCCTGAAGTCGCTTCCCTCGCGCATCTCGACTCTGCTCGACATGACGCTGAAGGATGTCGAGCGTGTTCTCTATTTCGAGAACTACATCGTCACCGAGCCGGGCCTGACTGCTCTGAAGGAGAACCAGCTTCTCTCCGAAGAAGAGTACATGATCGCCATCGACGAATATGGTGAAGACCAGTTCACCGCGATGATCGGCGCCGAGGCCATCTACGAGATGCTCGCCTCGATGAATCTTGAAAAGATCGCCGGCGAACTGCGTACCGATCTTGCTGAGACCACCTCGGATCTCAAGCAGAAGAAGCTGATGAAGCGTCTGAAGATCGTCGAGAATTTCATCGAATCCGGCAACCGTCCGGAATGGATGATCATGAAGGTCGTGCCGGTCATCCCGCCGGACCTGCGCCCGCTGGTTCCGCTCGATGGCGGCCGTTTCGCGACGTCTGACCTGAACGATCTCTATCGCCGCGTCATCAACCGTAACAATCGTCTGAAGCGCCTGATCGAACTGCGCGCTCCGGGCATCATCATCCGTAACGAAAAGCGCATGCTGCAGGAATCTGTGGACGCGCTGTTCGATAACGGCCGCCGCGGCCGCGTCATCACCGGCGCCAACAAGCGTCCGCTGAAGTCGCTGTCCGACATGCTCAAGGGCAAGCAGGGCCGCTTCCGCCAGAACCTTCTCGGCAAGCGCGTCGACTATTCCGGCCGTTCGGTCATCGTGACCGGTCCGGAACTGAAGCTGCATCAATGCGGCCTGCCGAAGAAGATGGCGCTCGAACTGTTCAAGCCGTTCATCTACGCCCGTCTTGACGCCAAGGGCTTCTCGTCCACCGTCAAGCAGGCCAAGAAGCTGGTCGAAAAGGAAAAGCCGGAAGTCTGGGATATCCTCGACGAGGTCATCCGCGAGCATCCGGTTCTGTTGAACCGCGCACCGACGCTGCACCGCCTGGGCATCCAGGCCTTCGAACCGACTCTGGTCGAAGGCAAGGCCATCCAGCTGCACCCGCTCGTCTGCACGGCCTTCAACGCCGACTTCGACGGCGACCAGATGGCCGTTCACGTGCCGCTGTCGCTCGAAGCCCAGCTCGAAGCCCGCGTCCTGATGATGTCGACGAACAACATCCTGCATCCGGCAAACGGTGCACCGATCATCGTTCCGTCGCAGGACATGGTTCTCGGCCTGTACTACCTGTCGATTATGAACGAGCGCGAGCCGGGCGAAGGCATGGCCTTCTCCGACATGGGCGAACTGCACCACGCCTTGGAAAACAAGGTCGTCACGCTGCATTCGAAGATCAAGGGTCGCTTCAAGACCATGGATGCCGAAGGCAAGCTGGTCTCCAAGATCTACGACACGACGCCTGGCCGTCTGATCATTGGCGAACTTCTGCCGAAGAACGTCAACGTGCCGTTCGAGACCTGCAACCAGGAAATGACCAAGAAGAACATCTCCAAGATGATCGACACGGTCTACCGTCATTGCGGTCAGAAGGACACGGTCATCTTCTGCGACCGCATCATGCAGCTCGGCTTTACCCATGCCTGCCGCGCGGGCATTTCGTTCGGCAAGGACGACATGATCATCCCGGATTCGAAGCACAAGATCGTCGGTGACACCGAAGCTCTCGTGAAGGAATACGAGCAGCAGTACAATGACGGCCTGATCACTCAGGGCGAGAAGTACAACAAGGTCGTCGACGCTTGGGGTAAGGCAACCGAAAAGGTCGCCGAAGACATGATGGCCCGCATTAAGGCCGTCGAATTCGACGCCGAGACCGGTCGCCAGAAGCCGATGAACGCCATCTACATGATGTCCCACTCGGGTGCCCGTGGTTCTCCGAACCAGATGCGCCAGCTGGGCGGCATGCGCGGCCTGATGGCGAAGCCGTCGGGTGAAATCATCGAGACGCCGATCATCTCGAACTTCAAGGAAGGCCTGACCGTTAACGAGTACTTCAACTCGACCCACGGTGCCCGTAAGGGTCTGGCAGACACCGCCTTGAAGACGGCAAACTCCGGTTACCTGACCCGTCGTCTCGTCGACGTGGCGCAGGATTGCATCGTCAACCTCGTGGATTGCGGCACCGAAAACGGCCTCACCATGACCGCCATCGTCGATGCCGGTCAGGTTGTTGCTTCTATCGGCGCCCGCGTTCTCGGACGCACCGCGCTCGACAATATCGATCATCCGGTCACGGGTGAGCGCATCGTCGACGCCGGCAAGATGATCCTCGAGCCGGATGTCATCGAAATCGAGAAGGCTGGCATCCAGTCGATCCGCATTCGCTCCGCACTGACCTGCGAAGTACAGACGGGCGTCTGCTCGGTCTGCTACGGCCGTGACCTTGCTCGCGGTACGCCGGTCAACATGGGCGAAGCAGTCGGCGTCATTGCCGCTCAGTCGATCGGTGAGCCGGGTACCCAGCTGACCATGCGTACGTTCCACCTTGGTGGCACGGCAAACGTCGTCGACTCGTCGTTCCTGGAAGCTTCGTATGAAGGTACGATCCTGCTCAAGAACCGCAACGTCCTGCGCAACTCCGAAAACGTTCTCGTCGCGATGGGCCGTAACATGTCCATCACCATTCTCGACGAGCGCGGTGTCGAGCGTTCCTCGCAGCGCGTCGCCTACGGTTCGAAGCTGCATATCGATGACGGCGACAAGGTTCGTCGCGGTCAGCGCCTTGCAGAATGGGATCCGTACACCCGCCCGATGATGACGGAAGTCGCCGGCACGGTTCAGTTCGAAGATGTCTTCGATGGCATCTCGGTTCTGGAATCCACCGACGAATCCACCGGCATCACCAAGCGTCAGGTCATTGACTGGCGTTCGACCCCACGCGGTGCGGATCTGAAGCCGGCAATCGTCATCAAGGACGCCTCCGGCGCCGTGATGAAGTTGTCGCGTGGTGGTGAAGCCCGCTTCAACCTCAACGTCGAGGCCATCCTCTCGGTTGAACCGGGTCAGAAGGTTTCCCAGGGTGACGTGCTTGCGCGTATCCCGATGGAAAGCGCCAAGACCAAGGACATCACCGGTGGTCTGCCGCGCGTCGCCGAACTGTTCGAAGCCCGTCGTCCGAAGGACCACGCCATCATCGCTGAGATCGATGGTACGATCCGCCTCGGCCGCGACTACAAGAACAAGCGTCGCGTCATGATCGAGCCGGCGGAAGACGGTGTCGAGCCGACCGAATACCTGATCCCGAAGGGCAAGCCCTTCCATCTTCAGGAAGGTGACTATATCGAAAAGGGTGACTACATCCTCGACGGTAACCCGGCGCCGCACGACATCCTGGCGATCAAGGGCGTGGAAGCACTTGCTTCCTACCTGGTCAACGAAATCCAGGAAGTCTACCGTCTGCAGGGCGTTGTCATCAACGACAAGCACATCGAAGTGATTGTCCGCCAGATGCTCCAGAAGGTGGAAATCACCGATGCTGGTGACTCGACCTATATCGTCGGCGACAATGTCGACCGGATCGAGCTGGAAGACGTCAACGACGCGCTGATCGAAGAAGGCAAGAAGCCTGCCTATGGCGAGCCGGTTCTGCTCGGCATCACCAAGGCATCGCTTCAGACGCCGTCCTTCATCTCGGCCGCATCCTTCCAGGAGACCACCAAGGTTCTCACGGAAGCTGCGATCGCCGGCAAGGTCGACACGCTGCAGGGTCTGAAGGAAAACGTCATCGTCGGCCGCCTTATCCCGGCTGGTACCGGCGGCACCATGACGCAGATCCGCCGCATCGCCACGTCTCGCGACGACCTCATCCTCGAGGAACGCAAGAAGGGCACGGGTTCCGACACGGCAACCCCGATGCTGCGCGACATGAACGCGGAAAACACGCCGGCCGAGTAATCACTCGCAACGTCGTTTGAATTGAGAGAGCCGCCCGGAGCGATCCGGGCGGCTCTTCTGCATTTGGCGACGACGAGCGGTGGTGTGACTGGCTCCTTCCATCTGGCGCGGCAGGAGGAATGCCAAACAAAAAAGCCGCCGAAGGAAATCGGCGGCTTTTCCAACATGCGACGAGTGATGCTTACAGTCCGAGCGCGCTGCGCAGTTCCGCCTTCGCGGCGGCATATTCCTCACGGTAGTCTTCATGCTGCATGATCGTCTGGGCGATCGCGATGCCGGAAATGCGGCCGGCTTCGATGTCGCTCGGATAGTGGATGCCGCCGATCACGCGGTTCCAGCCATATTCCCAGCCGCGCGCCATGATCTGCTGCTTCTTTTCCGGCAGCATGTCGGAGAGCACCACGGCCATCAGCGTGCCGGTGGTCGTATGACCGGACGGATAGGAGCCGGATTTCGACAACGGAACGACCGGCTTGATCAGGTCGGGATAGAGAAGGTGAGGGCGGGTGCGTTTCCACACGTCCTTCGCCGGATCGACGACGGCATCGCTCGTCGCTAGGATGCGATCGAAGAAGGCCGAGAATTTCGGCAGGTTTTCCGTGGCGAATTTCGGATTGTCGACGACGTCGGCAAACCGCCAGATCTCTTCATGCGCATCGGCCTGGGCACGGGCCTCCATCTCCGGCGTGCGGGTGACCTGGATGGTCAGCAACTGGCCGATTTCCTGCTTGGTCTTGGCGGAATCATTGGCCGGAGGCGGCGGCAGAAGATCGGTGAGATTGACCTCCTTGGCATCGGTAAACGGCTTGGCGGTTTCGTCGGCGAGAACCGGCGAGGCGACGGCGACGCTGAAGGCGAGGCTGAGCGAGAACAACGCGGAAAGGGTGCGCATGAATGATCCTCTGAAGGGAATGATGACCCGAGGACCTCTATCCGCGCCGTGTTCCGTGTCTGTGACAGTTCCTTATCCGGCAACATTAACTTTCGTCCATATCGCTGGATGGTGACGAGGAGCCTTGTAACTCCTGCGCTTGAGTAAGTGCGCGCAACGTCCTTTGCCGATGGCTCAGCCTTGAAATCGGCCCAGATATAGTTTCGGCCCGAAGATCGTTCGTCATCCTCGGGCCGATATCGGATCAGTCGAAACGGATGATCGCCACTTCGCCTTCAAGCGCGCCCTGATAGGCTGATGCATGCGGCTCTTCCGGCGGCTCTTCCTGCAGCACGCCGATCTGGTCGAGATCGGCCTCGAGGAAGCCTTCCTCGGTCAGCGCGTTGAGCGCCTCGCGCACGGCGGAATCGTCATCGGGCGCCTTCAGCATGATGTGCAGTTCCACACCTTCGCCGCCCTTCGTCTCGTAACCCTTGCCGATGATGATGAAAACCATCGGGTCGTCGCTATTGTCGTTGTCGGCGGGGGAAATCATGATAGTCTCCTGAATGAGGTCGTCCTAGAACCAAGGCGATCGGACGAGGAAAGTTCCCTCATCAAATAGCGTCCTGCGCAGCGATTCCCAAACACAATCGGCAATCGTCCTCTGTTGTGGTAAAGCAGGCATCTGTTTGACGCAGGAAACCCTGGTAAACCGGGCTTCCGGGCATTATTTTGGGGCCGGCCCTTGACGTAGAAGGGTTAAAACAGTAAACGCCCCCGCATCGGAAGCCATGTGAGGCTCGTGCGTCTAGAGCGTCTTCGCTCCGGAGTTCGTCTCAAACAGGCTTCTAAAACGCACGTAGACTAAAAAAGAATGCTGTACGCATGACGCATTTGATATGCGTCCTCTGCCTTTCGTGGTCCATCCGCAAAGGGATCGGGCCACGTTTGTGTATGAGGCATGTGCTTGCAGTGGCCGGAAACGGCATCGCTATGGTCCCCAGCCGGGGGCTTGGAAGAAGATTTTGCAAGGGATGGGTATATGCCTACCGTAAACCAGCTGATCCGTAAGCCGCGTCAGGCAAACGTAAAGCGCAATAAGGTTCCTGCTCTGCAGGAAAACCCGCAGAAGCGCGGCGTTTGCACCCGCGTCTACACGACGACCCCGAAGAAGCCGAACTCGGCTCTGCGTAAGGTTGCCAAGATCCGCCTCACCAATGGCTTCGAAGTCATCGGCTATATCCCGGGTGAAGGTCACAACCTGCAGGAACACTCTGTCGTCATGATCCGTGGCGGCCGCGTAAAGGACTTGCCGGGCGTTCGTTACCACATCATCCGCGGCGTTCTCGATACCCAGGGTGTCAAGAACCGTAAGCAGCGCCGTTCGAAGTACGGTGCAAAGCGTCCGAAGTAATCCTTCGGGCCTTTTGACTTTATCAATCCGGCGCTGCGCGAGGTTCTCCGCGTGATAAAGCGCCCGTAACGTTTAGAGACGAGATTAGTATGTCCAGACGCCATCGTGCAGAGAAGCGTGAGATCAACCCGGACCCGAAGTTCGGCGATCTGATCGTCACCAAGTTCATGAATGCCATCATGCTCCACGGCAAGAAGTCCGTAGCTGAAAGCATTGTTTACGGCGCATTCGACGCTGTTCAGGGTAAGGCCAAGTCCGAGCCGCTCGCAATCTTCCATTCCGCGCTCGACAACGTCGCGCCGCATGTTGAAGTTCGCTCGCGCCGCGTCGGTGGTGCGACCTATCAGGTTCCGGTTGACGTGCGTCCGGAACGTCGCCAGGCCCTCGCGATCCGTTGGCTGATCGCTGCTGCCCGCAAGCGCAACGAAACCACCATGATCGATCGTCTCTCGGGCGAACTCATGGATGCCGCAAACAACCGTGGCTCTGCCGTCAAGAAGCGTGAAGACACGCACAAGATGGCTGACGCGAACCGCGCATTCTCGCACTACCGTTGGTAATTCTTATCCGATCGAATTTCGAAAGGCAGTCCTATGGCTCGCGAGTATAAAATCGAAGACTACCGAAATTTCGGTATCATGGCGCATATCGACGCCGGCAAGACCACGACCACTGAGCGCATCCTTTACTACACGGGTAAGTCTCACAAGATCGGTGAAGTTCATGACGGCGCTGCCACCATGGACTGGATGGAGCAGGAGCAGGAGCGTGGCATCACGATCACCTCTGCTGCCACCACGACCTTCTGGAAGGGCCGTGACGGTCACATGCGCCGTTTCAACATCATCGACACCCCCGGCCACGTCGACTTCACCATTGAAGTCGAGCGTTCGCTGCGCGTGCTCGACGGTGCTGTTGCCCTTCTCGATGCCAACGCAGGCGTAGAGCCGCAGACGGAAACCGTCTGGCGTCAGGCTGAGAAGTACAACGTTCCGCGCATGATCTTCTGCAACAAGATGGACAAGACCGGTGCGGACTTCTACCGCTCGGTCGAGATGATCAAGACCCGTCTTGGTGCCACCGCCGTCGTCATGCAGCTCCCGATCGGCGCTGAAAGCGAATTCAAGGGCGTTGTCGACCTGATCGAGATGAACGCTCTGGTATGGCGCGACGAATCGCTCGGCGCTGCCTGGGACGTTGTCGAAATCCCGGACGACCTGAAGGCCAAGGCTGAAGAATATCGCGAAAAGCTGATCGAGACCGTTGTCGAGATCGACGAAGAAGCGATGGAAGCCTACCTGAACGGCGACCTGCCGGACAACGACAAGATCCGTGCCCTGGTTCGCCGCGGCACCATCGACGTCAAGTTCCACCCGATGTTCTGCGGCACAGCGTTCAAGAACAAGGGCGTTCAGCCGCTGCTCGACGCCGTTGTCGATTACCTGCCGTCGCCGATCGACATTCCGGCGATCAAGGGCATCGACTTCAAGACCGAAGCCGATATCGAGCGTCATGCTGACGACAACGAGCCTCTCTCGATGCTCGCGTTCAAGATCATGAACGACCCCTTCGTCGGTTCGCTGACCTTCACCCGCATCTATTCCGGCAAGCTCGAAAAGGGTTCGTCGGTCATGAACACGGTCAAGGACAAGCGCGAGCGCGTCGGCCGCATGCTGCAGATGCACTCCAACTCGCGTGAAGACATCGAAGAAGCCTTTGCAGGCGACATCGTAGCTCTCGCAGGCCTCAAGGAAACCACCACTGGCGATACGCTCTGCGATCCGCTGAAGCCGGTTATCCTCGAGCGCATGGAGTTCCCCGAGCCGGTCATCCAGATCGCGATCGAGCCGAAGTCCAAGGGCGACCAGGAAAAGATGGGCCTCGCGCTCAATCGCCTCGCTGCCGAAGA
Organism: Neorhizobium sp. NCHU2750; assembly: GCF_003597675.1. Lineage (NCBI taxonomy): Bacteria > Pseudomonadati > Pseudomonadota > Alphaproteobacteria > Hyphomicrobiales > Rhizobiaceae > Neorhizobium > Neorhizobium sp. NCHU2750. Next base: position 1,426,212 of record NZ_CP030827.1, read on the forward strand.
CCCGTCGTTCCGCGTCAAGACCGACCAGGAATCCGGCCAGACCATCATTGCCGGCATGGGCGAACTTCACCTCGACATTCTCGTCGACCGTATGCGTCGCGAGTTCAAGGTTGAAGCAAACGTCGGTGCTCCGCAGGTTGCCTACCGCGAAACCATCACGCGTCAGCACGAAGAAGACTACACGCACAAGAAGCAGTCCGGTGGTACCGGTCAGTTCGCGCGCGTCAAGATCGTCTTCGAACCGAACCCGGATGGCGAAGATTTCGTCTTCGAATCCAAGATCGTCGGCGGTGCAGTTCCGAAGGAATACATCCCGGGCGTTCAGAAGGGTATCGAAAGCGTTCTGTCTTCCGGTCCGCTGGCTGGCTTCCCGATGCTCGGCGTCAAGGCTACCCTCATCGATGGTGCCTTCCACGACGTCGACTCCTCGGTCCTCGCCTTCGAAATCGCATCGCGTGCCTGCTTCCGTGAAGCAGCCAAGAAGGCCGGCGCTCAGCTGCTTGAGCCGATGATGAAGGTCGAAGTCGTAACGCCGGAAGATTACGTCGGTGACGTTATCGGCGACCTGAACTCGCGTCGTGGCCAGATCCAGGGCCAGGAACAGCGCGGCATTGCGATCGTGATCAATGCTCACGTCCCGCTCGCCAACATGTTCAAGTATGTCGACAACCTGCGCTCCATGTCGCAGGGCCGTGCACAGTACTCGATGACCTTCGATCACTACGCACCGGTTCCGAACAACGTCGCTACCGAAATTCAGGCCAAGTATTCCGGTCAGAAGTAATCGGAATACCGATCCGAAATACGCCCCGGTCCCGTACCGGGGCGAACACATGAATTAGAACCCTTGAGGGTTCAGACAAAATGGAGAGCCTGCAATGGCAAAGAGCAAGTTTGAGCGCAATAAGCCTCACGTCAACATCGGCACGATCGGTCACGTCGACCACGGCAAGACCTCGCTGACGGCTGCGATCACGAAGTACTTCGGTGAATTCAAGGCGTATGACCAGATCGACGCTGCTCCGGAAGAAAAGGCACGCGGCATCACCATCTCGACGGCACACGTCGAATATGAGACGCCGAACCGCCACTATGCGCACGTTGACTGCCCCGGCCACGCCGACTACGTCAAGAACATGATCACCGGTGCTGCCCAGATGGACGGCGCGATCCTGGTTTGCTCGGCAGCTGACGGCCCGATGCCGCAGACCCGCGAGCACATCCTGCTTGCTCGCCAGGTTGGCGTTCCGGCAATCGTCGTGTTCCTCAACAAGGTCGACCAGGTCGACGACGCAGAACTTCTCGAGCTCGTCGAGCTTGAAGTTCGCGAACTCCTGTCCTCCTACGACTTCCCGGGCGACGACATTCCGGTCATCAAGGGCTCTGCTCTTGCTGCTCTGGAAGATTCCGACAAGAAGATCGGCGAAGACGCGATCCGCGAATTGATGGAAGCTGTCGATTCTTACATCCCGACGCCTGAGCGTCCGGTTGACCAGCCGTTCCTGATGCCGATCGAAGACGTGTTCTCGATCTCCGGCCGTGGTACGGTTGTGACCGGTCGCGTCGAGCGCGGCATCGTCAAGGTTGGTGAAGAAGTCGAAATCGTCGGCATCCGCGCCACCTCGAAGACGACGGTTACCGGCGTTGAAATGTTCCGCAAGCTGCTCGACCAGGGCCAGGCCGGCGACAACATCGGTGCACTGGTTCGCGGCGTTGACCGTAACGGCGTCGAGCGTGGCCAGATCCTGTGCAAGCCGGGCTCTGTCAAGCCGCACAAGAAGTTCAATGCCGAAGCCTACATCCTGACGAAGGAAGAAGGCGGCCGTCATACGCCGTTCTTCACCAACTACCGTCCGCAGTTCTACTTCCGCACGACGGACGTGACGGGTATCGTCACGCTTCCGGAAGGCACGGAAATGGTTATGCCGGGCGACAACGTCACGGTTGTTGTTGAGCTGATCGTTCCGATCGCGATGGAAGAAAAGCTGCGCTTCGCTATCCGCGAAGGCGGCCGTACCGTCGGCGCCGGCATCGTCGCCTCGATCATCGAGTAATCGATAAAGGGCAGGGCGGTATCTCAAGATACCGCCCGCTTTAATTTTTTTTAAGCAAGTGGCCTTTAGCGGCTTGCTTATGACACAAAAACGTTGCACATGGCGCGCAAGCGCGATTTGCGCCTGCTTCGCTTTGGCGATGCAGGGAATTGCACAAGAAATTTAAGGTGGGCCTTCGGGCCTGAAGAATGGAATGGGGTGCCTGCTGGAAGCGGTGCCCTCTTCGATCTTTGAAACCGGTGATCCGCCTTAGGTAAACGAACAACCCGTGCCATTACGTTTGGTATCGGGAGAACAGAAAACAAGGATAACGTCGAATGAACGGCCAAAATATCCGCATTCGCCTTAAGGCATTCGATCACCGGATTCTCGACGCGTCTACGCGCGAGATCGTGTCGACGGCGAAGCGCACCGGAGCAAGTGTCCGGGGCCCCGTTCCGCTTCCGACCCGCATCGAGAAGTTTACGGTAAACCGGTCCCCCCACGTCGACAAGAAGAGCCGCGAGCAGTTCGAGATGCGCACGCATAAGCGCCTTCTCGATATCGTTGACCCGACCCCGCAGACGGTGGACGCGCTGATGAAGCTCGACCTCGCCGCCGGCGTCGATGTTGAGATCAAGCTCTGAGAAATCAGAGCTGAGTTGGAAGGATTGAACCGATGCGTTCAGGTGTAATTGCACAGAAGATTGGGATGACCCGCGTCTACAACGACGCTGGTGAGCATATCCCGGTTACCGTATTGCGTCTCGACAGCTGCCAGGTTGTTGCACACCGTACCGTTGAGAAGAATGGCTACACGGCCGTTCAGCTCGGTGCAGGCGTTGCCAAGGTGAAGAACACCTCCAAGGCTATGCGTGGCAACTTTGCCGCTGCAAATGTCGAGCCGAAGTCGAAGCTCGTAGAGTTTCGCGTTTCTGAAGACAACATGATCGAAGTCGGCACTGAGCTGAAGGCTGATCACTTCTCGGCCGGTCAGCTGGTCGACGTGACCGGTACCTCGATCGGTAAGGGCTTTGCCGGCGCCATGAAGCGCCACAACTTCGGCGGTCTGCGTGCGACCCACGGCGTGTCCGTGTCGCACCGTTCGCACGGTTCGACTGGTAACAACCAGGATCCGGGCAAGGTCTGGAAGGGCAAGCGCATGGCTGGTCACATGGGCCAGACGCGCGTCACCACCCAGAACCTCGAAGTCGTGTCCACCGACGAAGGCCGCGGCCTGATCCTCGTCAAGGGTGCCGTCCCCGGCTCCAAGGGCGCCTGGATCGTTGTTCGCGACGCCGTCAAGTCGGCTGCGAAGTAAGGGAGCCCAGTATCATGGAATTCAACGTCAAGACCCTCGAAGGCAAAGACGCTGGCAAGGTTTCCCTGTCGGACGCGATCTTCGGCCTCGACCCCCGCGAGGACATCCTCGCTCGTATGGTCCGCTACCAGCTCGCCAAGAAGCAGCAGGGCACGCATCAGTCTCTGACCCGCGGTGAAGTTTCCCGCACGGGTTCGAAGATGTACAAGCAGAAGGGTACGGGCCGCGCTCGTCACCATTCGGCTCGCGCTCCGCAGTTCCGTGGTGGTGCCAAGGCTCACGGTCCGGTTTCCCGCAGCCATGCCTTCGATCTGCCGAAGAAGGTTCGCGCTCTGGCCCTGCGCCACGCGCTTTCGGCAAAGCTGAAGTCTGAAGACCTGATCGTCATCGACGACCTGGTTTCTGCAGAAGCCAAGACCAAGGCTCTGGTCGGTACCTTTGCCTCGCTCGGCCTCACCAACGCCCTCGTTATCGGCGGCGCTGAGATCGACAGCAACTTCAAGCTCGCAGCCCAGAACATCCCGAACATCGATGTTCTGCCGGTTCAGGGCATCAATGTTTACGACATCCTGCGTCGCGGCAAGCTCGTGCTTTCCAAGGCTGCGGTTGAAGCCCTCGAGGAGCGTTTCAAGTGACCGATATTCGCCACTATGATGTGATCGTATCTCCCTCGATCACCGAAAAGTCGACCCTGCTGTCCGAGCAGAACCAGGTTGTCTTTAACGTTGCCAAGACTGCTTCGAAGCCGGAAATCAAGGCTGCCGTAGAAGCTCTCTTCGGTGTGAAGGTCACTGCCGTCAATACGCTGGTCCGTTTGGGCAAGACGAAGCGCTTCAAGGGCTTCATCGGTAAGCAGAAGGACGTCAAGAAGGCTGTTGTCACCCTGGCCGAAGGTCAGACGATCGACATCTCCACCGGTCTCTGAGGTAAAGAAAAATGGCACTGAAAAGCTATAATCCGACGACCCCGAGCCAGCGTCAGCTGGTCATCGTCGACCGTTCGGGCCTGTGGAAGGGCAAGCCGGTCAAGGCGCTGACGGAAGGTCTCTCCAAGAGCGGCGGTCGTAACAACAACGGCCGTATCACCGCCCGCTTCATCGGCGGCGGTCACAAGCGTACCTACCGCCTGGTCGACTTCAAGCGTCGCAAGTTCGACGTTGAAGGCACGGTCGAGCGTCTGGAATACGACCCGAACCGTTCGGCATTCATCGCGCTCGTCAACTACGCGGACGGCGAACAGGCCTACATCATCGCTCCGCAGCGTCTCGCTGCCGGCGACAAGGTCATCGCTTCCGACAAGGCTGTCGACGTAAAGCCGGGCAACACCATGCCCCTGCAGTACATCCCGGTTGGCTCGATCGTTCATAACGTCGAAATGAAGCCGGGCAAGGGCGGTCAGATCGCCCGTTCGGCTGGCACCTACGTACAGCTGGTCGGCCGTGACTCTGGCATGGCTATCCTTCGTCTGAACTCTGGCGAGCAGCGCCTCGTTCCGGGTTCTTGCCTCGCCACCGTTGGCGCCGTTTCCAACCCGGATCACGGCAACATCAACGACGGCAAGGCCGGCCGCACCGTATGGCGCGGCAAGCGTCCGCATAACCGCGGCGTTGTCATGAACCCGGTCGACCACCCGCACGGTGGTGGTGAAGGCCGCACCTCCGGTGGTCGCCATCCGGTGTCGCCGTGGGGCAAGCCCACCAAGGGCAAGCGCACGCGTTCGAACAAGTCCACGGACAAGTTCATCATGCGTTCGCGCCACGTGAAGAAGTAAGAGAGGAAGTCGTTCAATGGCTCGTTCAGTATGGAAAGGTCCGTTTGTTGACGGCTATCTTCTCGCCAAGGCTGAGAAGGTACGTGAAGGCGGCCGCAGCGAAGTGATCAAGATGTGGAGCCGTCGCTCCACCATCCTGCCGCAGTTCGTAGGTCTCACCTTCGGCGTCTACAATGGCTCGAAGCACATCCCGGTCAGCGTCAACGAAGACATGGTCGGACACAAGTTCGGTGAATTCGCTCCCACCCGTACCTACTATGGTCACGGCGCGGACAAGAAGGCGAAGAGGAAGTAATCATGGCCAAGGCAAAGACCGAACGCCGGCTGAAGGACAACGAAGCACAGGCAGTCGCCCGTACGCTTCGCGTCAGCCCGCAGAAGCTGAACCTGGTTGCCGCAATGATCCGCGGCAAGAAGGTCGAACGCGCTCTGGCAGAACTCGAGTTCTCCCGCAAGCGCATCGCCGGCACCGTGAAGAAGACCCTCGAGTCTGCTATCGCCAACGCCGAAAACAACCATGACCTCGACGTCGATGCTCTGATCGTTTCGGAAGCTTACGTCGGCAAGTCGATCGTGATGAAGCGTTTCCACGCTCGCGGCCGTGGCCGTGCATCGCGTATCGAAAAGCCGTTTGCTCACCTGACGATCGTCGTTCGCGAAGTTGAGGAAAAAGGGGAGGCCGCATAATGGGTCAGAAAATTAATCCGATCGGCTTCCGCCTCGGCATTAACCGCACCTGGGACAGCCGTTGGTTCGCCGACAACGCCGAATACGGTCAGCTCCTCCACGAAGACCTGAAGATCCGTGCATACCTCATGCAGGAATTGAAGCAGGCTGGTATCGCCAAGGTCGTTATCGAGCGTCCGCACAAGAAGTGCCGCGTCACGATCCACTCGGCTCGTCCGGGTCTGATCATCGGCAAGAAGGGTGCAGACATCGAGAAGCTTCGCAAGAAGCTTTCCGAGATGACCTCTTCCGAAACGCACCTCAACATCGTTGAAGTTCGCAAGCCGGAAGTTGACGCGACGCTGGTTGCCCAGTCGATCGCTCAGCAGCTCGAACGCCGCGTGGCTTTCCGCCGTGCGATGAAGCGCGCTGTTCAGTCGGCAATGCGTCTTGGCGCCGAAGGCATCAAGATCACCTGCGCCGGCCGTCTCGGTGGCGCGGAAATCGCTCGTACCGAATGGTACCGCGAAGGCCGCGTGCCGCTTCACACGCTGCGTGCAGACATCGACTACGGTACGGCTGAAGCCGAAACCGCATTCGGTATTTGCGGCATCAAGGTCTGGATCTTCAAGGGCGAAATCCTTGAGCACGATCCGATGGCTTCCGAACGTCGCGCGCTGGAAGGCGATGCGCAGGGTCCGGCAAGCCGCGACCGTGATCGTGGCGATCGTCGCCGCGAACGCGAAAACGCTTGATTAGCGCTGGCGAAAGATAAGCTCGGAGAAGTAAGAAAATGTTGCAGCCAAAGCGTACCAAGTATCGCAAGCAGTTCAAGGGCCGCATCAAGGGCGTCGCAAAGGGCGGCTTTGACCTGGCATTCGGCGAATTCGGCCTGAAGGCTCAGGAACCGAACCGCGTGAACGCTCGCGAGATCGAAGCGGCTCGCCGCGCGATCACCCGTTACATGAAGCGCGCGGGCCGTGTATGGATCCGCGTCTTCCCTGACGTCCCGGTAACTGCCAAGCCCACCGAAGTTCGTATGGGTAAGGGTAAGGGTTCTGTTGAATACTGGGCTTGCAAGGTCAAGCCTGGTCGTATCATGTTCGAGATCGACGGCGTTTCGGAAGAAATCGCGCGCGAGGCCCTGCGCCTCGGTTCTGCCAAGCTCTCGGTCACGACGCGCTTTGTTCAGCGCATCGCAGAGTAAGGAGAAGGCACGATGAAAGCCGAAGAAGTACGCGGCCTGACGGCCGATCAGCTCAAGGACAAGCTCGCCGACCTGAAGAAGGAGCAGTTCAACCTGCGCTTCCAGAAGGCAACCGGCCAGCTCGAGAAGTCCTCGCGCATCACCGAAGTTCGCAAGGACATCGCTCGCGTGAAAACCATTGCCCGCCAGAAGGCGGCAGAAGCCAAGGCCTAAGGAAGAATAATATGCCAAAACGCATTCTGCAGGGCGTTGTCGTTTCCGACAAGAACGAGAAGACCGTTGTTGTCCGCGTCGAGCGCCGTTTCGCTCACCCGCTGCTTCAGAAGACCGTTCGCCGGTCCAAGAAGTACAAGGCGCATGACGAAAACAACCAGTACAAGGTAGGTGATGTCGTTTCCATCGAGGAATGCGCACCGATCTCCAAGGACAAGCGCTGGACGGTAGTTGCCGCCCAGGCTTAAGAAGATCAGGAATTTCCGCCAGCCTATTGCGTCTGGCGGAGAATCCTGTATGAAGCACGCCACTGGCGTAGAACGCTCGGAAACGGGCGTTCTTTTGCTTTGAGCGCACGGAAGGTCCCTTTCAGGGAAACCACCTTGGCAAGACCCATCCCGCGCACACTGAAAATCTGTTCATTGCCGGCTCTGAGCGCCTTAAGCGTTCGGAAGTTCCGGTTTTTAGAAGAAGGCGACCTGACATGATTCAGATGCAAACAAACCTCGACGTGGCGGATAATTCCGGCGCACGTCGTGTCATGTGCATCAAGGTGCTGGGCGGCTCCAAGCGCAAGTACGCTTCGGTCGGCGACATTATTGTCGTTTCGATCAAGGAAGCTATTCCGCGCGGCCGCGTGAAGAAGGGCGACGTGATGAAGGCGGTTGTTGTGCGTACCGCTAAAGACATCCGCCGCGCCGACGGCAGCGTCATCCGCTTCGACAACAACGCAGCGGTCCTCATCGACAACAAGAAAGAGCCGATCGGCACCCGTATCTTCGGACCGGTTCCGCGCGAACTTCGTGCGAAGAACCACATGAAGATCATCTCGCTGGCTCCAGAAGTACTGTAAGGAGCGGGATCCATGCAGAAGATCAAGAAGGGCGACAACGTCGTCATCCTCGCCGGCAAGGACAAGGGCCGTACCGGTGAAGTTCTCCAGGTTATGCCGAAGGAAGACCGTGCGGTCGTCCGTGGCATCAACATGGTGAAGCGCCATCAGCGTCAGACGCAGACGCAGGAAGCTGGCATCATCAACAAGGAAGCGTCCATCCACCTGTCGAACGTCGCGATCGTCGCGAAGGACGGCAAGCCGACTCGCGTTGGTTTCTCCGTCGTCGACGGCAAGAAGGTGCGTGTAGCCAAGCGTACGGGAGATGTGATCGATGGCTGAGGCAAAGTACGAGCCGCGGCTCAAGACCGAATACGTTTCCCGCATCCGCGCAGCGCTGCAGGAGCAGTTCTCCTACGCCAACGAAATGATGATCCCCCGTATGGACAAGATCGTCATCAACATGGGCGTTGGCGAAGCCACCGCAGACTCCAAGAAGCCCACCGTTGCTGCAGCTGACCTCGCTGCGATTGCTGGCCAGAAGCCGGTTATCACGCGCGCTCGCAACTCGATTGCTGGCTTCAAGGTTCGCGAACAGATGCCGATCGGCGCGAAGGTTACCCTCCGCGGCGCCCGCATGTATGAATTCATGGATCGCCTGGTCAACATCGCGCTGCCGCGCGTTCGCGACTTCCGCGGCCTGAATCCGAAGTCCTTTGACGGTCGTGGCAACTTTGCCATGGGCCTCAAGGAGCACATTGTGTTCCCGGAAATCAACTACGACAAGGTTGATCAGATGTGGGGCATGGACATCATCGTTTGCACGACGGCGACCACCGACGACGAAGCTCGGGCTCTTCTGAAAGAGTTCAACTTCCCGTTCCGTGCGTAACCGTAACGACGAGCGTTAAAAAGGAACTACGATATGGCGAAGACCAGCGCAGTTGAAAAGAACAAGCGCCGCCGCAAGACAGTTGCCGACCATGCCGCCAAGCGCGCTGCATTGAAGGCAACCATCATGAACCAGGAACTTCCGATCGAAGAGCGGTTCAAGGCAACTCTGAAGCTCGCTTCCCTGCCGCGTGATGGCTCGAAGACGCGTATCCGCAACCGTTGCGAAGTCACCGGTCGCCCGCGCGCTTTCTATCGCAAGCTCAAGATGTCGCGTATCGCGCTTCGTGAGCTCGGCAACCTCGGCAAGGTGCCGGGTATTGTTAAGTCGAGCTGGTAAGGAGATCGTTCGATGACCATGACTGATCCCTTGGGCGATATGCTCACCCGTATCCGCAACGGCGCTTCCCGCCGCAAGAACTCCGTCACGACGCCGGCTTCGCGCCTGCGCGCTCGTGTTCTGGACGTCCTGCAGGCTGAAGGCTACATCCGCGGCTACACCCAGACCGATTTCGGTAACGGCAAGTCCGAGATTGAAATCGAGCTGAAGTACTACGAAGGCGCATCCGTGATCCGTGAGATCGGCCGCGTTTCCAAGCCGGGCCGCCGAGTTTATGTCTCGGTTAAGTCCATTCCGCAGGTCGCGAACGGCCTCGGCATCACCATCCTTTCGACCCCGAAGGGCGTGATGGCCGATCACCAGGCTCGCGAACAGAACGTAGGCGGCGAGGTTCTTTGCTCGGTCTTCTAAGACTGGGCAAGGATCTCCATAACGGACAGACAGGATAACAAAATGTCTCGTATCGGTAAGAAGCCCGTTCCGGTTCCTGCAGGTGTGACGGCTTCCGTCGACGGCCAGAAGGTCACCGCAAAGGGTCCGAAGGGCGAACTTTTCTTCGTTGCCAATGACGAAGTTAAGGTCGAGTTCAACGACAACGCAGTGTCGGTCACCCCGGTCAACCAGACCAAGGATGCTCGCTCGAAGTGGGGCATGTCCCGCACGATGATCGAGAACATCTTCAAGGGTGTTAAGGACGGCTACGAGCGCAAGCTCGAAATCAACGGCGTCGGTTACCGCGCTGCCATGCAGGGCAAGAACCTGCAGCTGGCTCTCGGCTTCAGCCACGATGTTGTTTATGAGGCCCCCGAAGGCATCACCATTGCCGTGCCGAAGCCGACGGAAATCATCGTCTCCGGCATCAACAAGCAGCAGGTCGGTCAGGTTGCCGCGGAAATCCGCGAATACCGTGGTCCCGAGCCCTACAAGGGCAAAGGCGTCAAGTACGCTGAGGAACGGATCGTCCGCAAGGAAGGCAAGAAGAAGTAAGGACGCGGAACAATGGCTACTCGTAAAGAAGCACTCACCAAGCGTGCGAGCCGTGTTCGCCGCCAGATCAAGAAGGTCGCAAACGGCCGTCCGCGTCTGTCGGTTCACCGCTCCTCGAAGAACATCTACGTACAGGTCATCGACGATGTGGCCGGCCGCACGCTTGCTGCCGCTTCCACGCTCGACGCGGGCCTGCGCTCGTCGCTGAAGACCGGCGCTGACGTTGCAGCTGCTGCTGCCGTCGGCAAGCTGGTTGCAGAACGCGCCTCCAAGGCAGGCGTGAAGGAAGTCGTGTTCGATCGCGGCGCCTTCATCTACCACGGCCGCATTAAGGCTCTGGCAGAAGCTGCTCGCGAAGGCGGTCTCGACTTCTAAGAAATTTCGCCCGGCCTGCCTGAGAAGGGGAGGTCGGGCGAATTGCGGTTCTACCGCATCGACCCGGCTCAAGGCCGGGTTTTGGATTGTAATCTGCCGATTGCACCCGCAAAAGAAAAAGGACAAGGACAATGGCACAGGAAAAAAGAGGCCGCGAAGATCGTGCGCCTCGTGAAGAGCGCGATAGCGAATTCGTCGACAAGCTTGTCGCGATCAACCGCGTCGCAAAGGTCGTCAAGGGCGGCCGTCGCTTCGGTTTTGCAGCTCTCGTCGTCGTTGGCGACCAGAAGGGCCGCGTAGGCTTCGGCCATGGCAAGGCACGCGAAGTGCCGGAAGCCATCCGCAAGGCTACCGAAGCTGCCAAGCGCGAACTGATCTTCGTACCGCTGCGCGACGGCCGTACGCTGCATCACGACGTCAACGGCCGTCACGGCGCCGGCAAGGTTCTGCTGCGCTCGGCCAAGGCTGGTACCGGTATCATCGCCGGCGGCCCGATGCGCGCCGTATTCGAAACGCTCGGCGTTCATGACGTCGTTGCGAAGTCGACCGGTTCGTCGAACCCGTACAACATGATCCGTGCGACGTTCGATGCTCTCAAGCACCAGGTGCATCCGAAGGACATCGCAGCTCAGCGCGGCATGAAGTATGCTACGCTGCAGGCTCGCCGTGCCGCTTCCGGCGTTGCATCGGAAGAATAAGAGGAGTCTGACCCATGGCTAAGGCTACGAAGAAGACTGAAGCAAAGACGATCACGGTCGAGCAGATCGGTTCGCCTATTCGCCGTCCGGCTGTCCAGCGCGCAACGCTGGTTGGTCTGGGCCTCAACAAAATGCACCGGGTTCGCACGCTGGAAGATACGCCTTCCGTTCGCGGCATGATCCGGGCCGTCCAGCATCTCGTCCGCGTCGTCGACGAGAAGTGAGGGTTTGATCATGAAACTGAATGAGATCAAGGACAACGAAGGTTCGTCCAAGGACCGTATCCGCGTAGGTCGTGGTATCGGCTCCGGCAAGGGCAAGACCGGTGGTCGCGGCGTCAAGGGTCAGAAGGCCCGTTCCGGCGTTGCCGTCAACGGCTTCGAAGGCGGTCAGATGCCAATCTACCGTCGCCTGCCGAAGCGCGGCTTCAACAACATCTTCGCATCTGAATACGTCACCGTTTCGGTTGGCCGTATCCAGACCGCGATCGATGCCGGCAAGCTCGACGCCAAGGCAACGGTTGATGCAGCAGCTCTCAAGGCTGCCGGCGTTATCCGTCGCGCCAAGGACGGCGTTCGCGTTCTCGCTGACGGCGAACTGAAGGCAAAGCTTGCGATCGAAGTTGCCGGCGCCTCCAAGGCTGCCGTCGAAAAGATCGAAAAGGCTGGCGGTTCCGTCAAGCTGCTCGCTGCTGCAGAAACTGCCGCAGAGTAAAACCTTTAAAATCGCCCGGTGCGTGCTTCACACCGGGCGATTTTATGTCCATATGTGAGCCTCACGATTTGGCGGCCCCGATGGGCGCCGATCACATGAAAACAGGGTGAGGCACCCGATTGCTGCCGCAATCTCCGCGCCCGGTTTTTTGAACCAGAATTTACGATCGCTTTCCGGCCAGGGCTGTTATTTTAGCCGGCCGAGGATGATCGGGCGGAGAAATGCATGGCTTCTGCAGCGGAACAACTTGCCTCCAATCTCAATTTTTCGACCTTCGCCAAGGCTGAGGATCTCAAGAAGCGGCTGTGGTTCACCCTCGCTGCTCTCCTCGTTTATCGCCTTGGTACGCATATTCCGCTTCCGGGCCTCAACCCCGATGCGTATGCGCAGGCCTTCAACGGTCAGGCCGGTGGTATCCTCGGTCTTTTCAACATGTTTTCCGGCGGCGCCGTCCAGCGCATGGCGATCTTCGCGCTCGGAATCATGCCCTATATCTCGGCCTCGATCATCGTTCAGCTGATGACCTCCGTCGTTCCTTCGCTTGAGAACCTCAAGAAGGAAGGCGAGGCGGGCCGCAAGATCATCAACCAGTATACCCGCTACGGCACCGTCATCCTCGGCGCGCTGCAGGCTTACGGCATTGCCGCCGGCCTTGAGGCAGGGCAGGGGATCGTCACCGATCCGGGCTGGTTCTTCCGCCTCTCGACCGTCGTTACGCTTCTTGGCGGCACGATGTTCCTGATGTGGCTTGGCGAGCAGATCACCTCGCGCGGTATCGGCAACGGTATTTCGCTGATCATCTTCTCCGGTATTGCAGCAGGCCTGCCGACGGCTCTCGCCAGCACGCTCGAACTCGGCCGTACCGGCGCGCTCTCGACCGGACTGATTCTCCTCGTCCTCGTCGTGGCGATCTGCGTCATCGCGCTCATCGTCTTCGTGGAACGTGCCCAGCGTCGCCTTCTGATCCAGTATCCGAAGCGCCAGGTCGGCAACCGCATGTTCCAGGGCGATACCTCGCACCTGCCGCTGAAGCTCAATACGTCGGGCGTCATCCCGGCGATCTTCGCATCGTCGCTGCTGCTTCTGCCTGCAACGGCTGCCGGTTTTGCCGGTGGCGCCGGCATGCCTGCATGGGCAACAGCCGCTATCGCAGCACTTGGCCATGGCCAGCCGCTGTTCATGCTGCTCTACGGCCTGCTGATTGCCTTCTTTGCCTTCTTCTACACGGCCATCGTCTTCAATCCGAAGGATACGGCCGATAATCTGAAGAAACACGGTGGCTTCATTCCGGGGATCCGCCCGGGTGAGCGTACCGCCCAGTATATTGACTACGTGTTGACCCGCATCACGGTTATCGGTGCGATCTACCTCGTCTTCGTCTGCATTCTGCCAGAGTTTCTGATTGCCCGTACCGGCATCCCATTAGCCCTTGGTGGTACTTCGCTTTTGATTGTTGTCAGTGTAACCCTCGATACGGTTGCACAGATCCAGGGACATCTCATTGCGCAGCAGTATGAGGGTCTGATCAAGAAGTCGAAGCTGCGCGGAGGAAAGAGGGGACGATGAGACTTATATTTTTGGGGCCACCCGGCGCCGGCAAGGGTACGCAGGCAAAGCTGCTGACTGAAAAATACGGTATTCCGCAGCTTTCCACGGGTGACATGCTTCGTGCCGCCAAGGAAGCCGGTACGGAGATCGGCCTGAAGGCCAAGGCTGTCATGGACGCCGGCCAGCTCGTCTCCGACGATATCGTCAATGCCATCGTCGCCGAGCGTATTGATCTGGATGACTGTTCAAAGGGCTTCATCCTGGATGGCTATCCGCGCACCGTGCCCCAGGCCATCGCGCTGGATAAGATGCTGCAGGAAAAGGGAAGCCCCCTGGATGCGGTCATCGAGCTCAAGGTGGACGAAGGGGCCCTGATGGGCCGAATCGAAAACCGCGTCGCCGAAACCATCGCCGCCGGCGGCAAGGTTCGCGCCGACGATATGCCGGAAGCTTTCAAGAAGCGTCTGGTCGAATATCGCGAAAAGACTGCTCCGCTTTCGGCTCACTACGAAGAGATCGGGCAGTTGAAGACGATCGACGGCATGGCTGACGTAACCGCCGTGACCGCCGAAATCGAAAAGATCCTTTCGGCTCTTTGAGCTGTCACAGGTCTGTTAAAGAATCTCGGGCTCGGCGGTTGCATTTCAGCGCTGATTCCGTTAAACACCGCGCCAACTCGCGACAGACTTGAGCGATTGGCGCGGATCTCCGCAAGGAAATCCGGGGCTGATCTTTTTGAGCTGTCTCGTTTGGTGTTGTTGAACTGGTGGCCTTGATCAGGCTGCTATCATGGAAGAAGTACCGCTTGCCGGATGGCAACCGGAACGCAAGGAGAATAGACGTGGCACGTATCGCTGGCGTCAACATCCCGACTGCGAAGCGCGTTGTTATCGCGCTGACCTACATTCACGGGATCGGCCCGAAATTTGCGCAGGAAATCATGGACAAGGTCGGTCTTCCGGCTGAAAAGCGCGTCCATCAGCTGACGGATTCTGAAATTCTTCAGATCCGCGAAACCATCGACCGCGACTACCATGTCGAAGGCGATCTTCGTCGCGAAACCGCGATGAACATCAAGCGCCTCATGGACCTCGGTTGCTACCGTGGTCTGCGTCACCGTCGTGGCCTTCCGGTCCGCGGTCAGCGCACCCACACCAACGCTCGTACCCGCAAGGGTCCGGCCAAGGCAATCGCTGGTAAGAAGAAGTAATTTTGGATGGATGTCGCAAGGCGGACAGCATCCTGTCCGCTTCTCTAGCGATCATTCGTTCCAAGGTGGAGCCGCTGGAACTACGGCGGTGCAGAGATCAACGAAAGGGATAAAATGGCCAAGGAAGCCACCCGCGTTCGTCGTCGCGAACGCAAGAATATCACGTCGGGCGTTGCCCACGTCAATTCTACCTTCAACAACACCATGATCACCATTACCGACGCGCAGGGCAATGCTATTGCCTGGTCGTCCGCCGGTGCAAAGGGCTTCAAGGGTTCGCGTAAGTCGACCCCGTTTGCTGCTCAGATCGCTGCCGAAGACTGCGCCAAGAAGGCTCAGGAACATGGCATGAAGTCGCTTGAAGTCGAAGTTTGCGGTCCGGGTTCCGGTCGTGAATCGGCACTTCGCGCTCTCCAGGCTGCCGGCTTCATGATCACCTCGATCCGTGACGTCACGCCGATCCCGCACAACGGTTGCCGCCCGCGCAAGAAGCGCCGCGTCTAATGGACGTATTGGGGCTCGCTTTTTTGGCGAGACTCATCTGAACTCGGGGAATAGCCGCTTCGCCTCTGGAAAGTTGCGAGGCGGCTTTCACCGTATCGCCGGAAGGGTATTTTCCGGTGTTCCTCGTGCTCGGTTGCCACGATTGGATGGTGGCAACGAACGGAAGGTAAGTAGGTCATGATCCAGAAGAACTGGCAGGAACTGATTAAGCCGAACAAGGTGGAATTCACCTCGTCCGGTCGCACCAAGGCAACGCTGGTTGCCGAACCCCTTGAGCGCGGCTTCGGCCTGACGCTCGGCAACGCGCTGCGTCGCGTGCTTCTGTCGTCGCTCCGCGGTGCTGCTGTCACGGCAGTCCAGATCGACGGCGTTCTGCACGAGTTCTCCTCCATCCCGGGCGTCCGGGAAGATGTGACGGACATCGTGCTCAACATCAAGGAAATCGCCATCAAGATGGACGGCGATGATCCGAAGCGCATGGTCGTGCGCAAGCAGGGCCCTGGTGCCGTGACCGCTGGCGATATCCAGACGGTTGGCGACATCGAGATCCTGAACCCCGACCACGTGATCTGCACGCTGGACGACGGCGCGGAGATCCGCATGGAATTCACGGTCAACAACGGCAAGGGCTACGTCCCGGCCGAGCGTAACCGTGCAGAGGATGCCCCGATCGGCTTGATCCCGGTCGACAGCCTCTACTCGCCGGTCAAGAAAGTGTCCTACAAGGTGGAAAACACCCGCGAAGGCCAGGTTCTCGACTACGACAAGCTGACCATGACCATCGAAACCGATGGCTCGGTCACGGGTGAAGACGCCGTAGCCTTCGCCGCTCGCATCCTTCAGGATCAGCTTGCTGTATTCGTCAACTTCGACGAACCGCAGAAGGAAGCTGAAGAGGAATCGGTCACTGAACTCGCGTTCAACCCGGCTCTCCTCAAGAAGGTCGACGAACTGGAACTCTCCGTCCGTTCGGCCAACTGCCTGAAGAACGACAACATCGTTTATATCGGCGACCTCATCCAGAAGACCGAGGCGGAAATGCTGCGCACTCCGAATTTCGGTCGCAAGTCGCTGAACGAGATCAAGGAAGTT
Organism: Neorhizobium sp. NCHU2750; assembly: GCF_003597675.1. Taxonomy (NCBI): domain Bacteria; kingdom Pseudomonadati; phylum Pseudomonadota; class Alphaproteobacteria; order Hyphomicrobiales; family Rhizobiaceae; genus Neorhizobium; species Neorhizobium sp. NCHU2750. Next base: position 1,442,613 of record NZ_CP030827.1, read on the forward strand.
CTGGCATCCATGGGCCTCCATCTTGGTATGGAAGTTCCTGCATGGCCGCCGGAAAACATCGAAGACCTCGCTAAGCGTTACGAAGACCAGTACTAATTAATCAGACTGCAGGCGAATGCCTGCAAGTGAAGGAGACCAGATATGCGCCACGGAAAATCCGGCCGCAAGCTTAACCGCACCGCAAGCCACCGCAAGGCTATGTTCACCAACATGGCTGCCTCGCTCATCACACATGAGCAGATCGTAACCACCCTGCCGAAGGCGAAGGAAATTCGCCCGATCGTCGAAAAGCTCGTCACGCTCGGCAAGCGCGGCGACCTGCACGCTCGTCGCCAGGCGATCTCCCAGGTTCAGGACCAGGACGCCGTTCGCAAGCTGTTCGACGTCATCGCTTCGCGCTACGCAACCCGCAACGGCGGCTACCTGCGTATCATGAAGGCTGGCTACCGTCAGGGCGACAACGCTCCGCTCGCAGTCATCGAGTTCGTTGAACGCGACGTCACTGCCAAGGGCGCAGCCGACAAGGCCCGCGCTGCCGCTGAAGCAGACGCTGCCGAAGCCGCTTAAGTTTCGATCATCGATCGAGCATTCGAAAAGGCCGGGTGGAAACGCCCGGCCTTTTCGCGTTTGTGCGCTTTCCTGGTGTTCAGGCGGCAACGAGCCAAATCGCCCGCCACGGAGATTGACGGCAATCAATGATCGAGGGCAGGCCCGGCGTAGTGTCATCCCATGCAAACCAGCGGGGCTGTGAGGGACGACAATGGCATACACACCGATCTTCGAAAACGAACGCAAGGACCTGATCATTCCCGCTCTCGGCGGCTTCTATGAGAGGCTCGCCCAGCCCATGGCCTGGAGCATTTTCCGCGTGGCGGTCGGCGGTATGCTGGTCCTGGAAGGCTGGCCGAAGCTGATGGCGCCGCTGGCGCAGGTCGGTTTCGTCGAAAATCTCGGCTTTTATCCGGGCTGGCTCTGGTCTCCGGTGCTGGCCGTCATGCAGGTCTTTGGCGGCCTGCTGATCGCACTCGGGCTGTTCACCCGTCCTACCGCACTGGCAAATGGCGTGATGCTGGCAATCACGCTCTGGTATCATTTTTCTCATCCCTATGGCGGGGCGGTGCTTACCCAGGCTGGGATCGACGCATTGAAGGCCGGCAGCGACTTCTTCACTCAGAACGGCGTGGTGCGGTTGGCCGATGGCGGCGCCGCCTTCTTCCATCAAGTTCAGGAAAAGGCAGAACAGAATTCGCTCTTCTGGACCGGCGGCGCCTTCATCTTCGCAGCCTTCGGCGGCGGCTATCTCTCGCTCGACCGTCTTCTGTTCAGGAAGCAGTTCTGAAGACAGTCTCGATTTGGGTCGGATTTAAGAGACGGGGGCGCAGCTTCAGGGCTGGGCCCCCGTTTCGTTCCGATGGTAGGCTGCTGCACCCGCTTTGCTGGACGCGGGCGAACGCATCGCTATGATCCGGTGACTGATACCGGAGGAGCGAGATGGCAAAGCCTGAGGGAGAAAATGGCGCGGAGGCGCCGTCGACATTGATCGATCGGCGGATTGCCGAACTGGCCGACTGGCGGGGAGAAAAACTGGCCCATGTCCGCGCATTGATCCATCGGGCCGTGCCCGAAATCGTTGAGACATGGAAATGGCGGGGCGTGCCGGTCTGGGAGAAAGATGGCATCATCTGCACCGGCGAGACCTACAAGGCGGCCGTCAAGCTGACCTTTGTCCACGGGGCCTCGCTGGCAGATCCCGCTCGCCTGTTCAACGCCAGCCTTGAAGGCAATGCCCGCCGAGCGATCGATCTGCATGAGGACGATCGGATCGACGAGCAGGCATTCTTGCAACTCATCCGCAGCGCGGCAGCGTTCAATCTGTCGAAGAAGGGGAAGAAGGGGCGCTGACTGCGGCTATCCGCGCGCGGGCTTCATCTGAGGCCGCCGTCCGCGTTTCCAGTTGAGCAGCGGCCGCCGGATCAGCCGGTAGGCCACGAGCAGCGCAATCAGTGCCACATGCACGAACGGCCCGAGCGTCACGGACTTGACCGCCATCACATAATGCACCGCGCCGCCGACGGCGATCAGGTAGATCAGCTTGTGAAGCCGGATCCAGGCCTGGCCGAGCTTGCGGATCGACCAGTTGTTCGATGTTACGGCCAAAGGCACGAGGAACACGAGAGCCGCAAAGCCAATGGTGATATAGGGACGCCTTGCGATATCGCCGCCCACCGCGCCGAAATTCAGCTGCAGGTCGAGCAGCAGATAGACCGAAAAATGCATGACCACATAGTAGAAGGCGAGAAGCCCCAGCGCCCGCCGGTAGCGCACCCAGTTGATGCCGACAAGATCGCGCAGCGGCGTGATCGCCAGCGTCGCGATGATCAACCGCAGCGCCCAGGTGCCGAGAAGATGCTCGAATTCCTTGACCGGATTGAAGCCCAGCCCACCGGTTGCCGCCTGATAGAAATACCAGGCAGCTGGACAGAGGCCGATCACATAGAGCGCCCATATGCTGGCCGCATGATATTTGCGGGGTAGCGCAGGTATGGCTGTTGCGAGCGGTGCCATGGTCAGTAATTCACCCTCAGGTCCATGCCGGTATAGAGGCTTGCCACTTCGTCGCCATAACCGTTGAAGGGCAGGGTGTCGACGCGCTTGGTGCCGAAGAAGCCGCCTTCGCCGATCCGCTGCTCCGTTGCCTGGCTCCAGCGCGGGTGGTCGACGGCCGGATTGACGTTGGAATAGAAGCCGTATTCGCGGGCGTTAGAATTCTTCCAGGTGGTTTCCGGCTGCTTCTCGACAAGCGTGATCTTGACGATCGACTTGATGCCCTTGAACCCGTATTTCCACGGAACCACCAGCCGGATCGGCGCGCCGTTCTGGTTAGGCAGCGTCTCGCCATAAAGCCCGACGGCGAGAATGGTCAGCGGGTGGCGCGCCTCGTCCATTCTGAGCCCCTCGACATAGGGCCAGGGCAGGGGCTGCAGGAAGCCGCTCTGGCCGGGCATTTCTTCCGGCCGCACGACCGTTTCGAAGGCGACGTATTTCGCACTGCCGAGTGGTTCGACCTGGTCAAGTATGGCCGACAGCGGGAAACCGATCCACGGGATGACCATCGACCAGCCTTCGACGCAGCGCATCCGGTAGGTGCGGTCCTCAAGCTTCATCTTGAGGATTTCGTCGAGCCCGAATTCCTTCGGCTTGCCGACAAGGCCTTCCACCTTCACCGACCACGGCGTCGGCTTGAAGCTTCCAGAATTCTGCGACGGATCTTCCTTGTTGACCCCGAATTCGTAGAAATTGTTATAGGTCGTCACCGCCTTCAATGGCGTCAGCTTCTCGTCCAGCTTGTAGGGTCCGGGAACGCTGGCAAGCGGTGATGCCAGCGTCTCGCCGGCGCTCAGCAACAGGCCGGCGGCGGCCGCAGTGCCGATGAACTTGCGGCGGGAGACGTAGATTTCCCTCGGGGTGATTTCGGACGGGCGAATATGCGGCGGGCGATAGGCGGGCATGTCTGTGTCTCCTTGGACGTCGTGCCTTTCCTCATCCTATACGTAAATGCGATGAATAAGGTTTCACAGGCTTTCTGATATTCGTCAAAACCACGTTTGCGTGAGAAAATCCGCCAACTCGCCTCGCCACACCCTTGGAACGGACGGCACCAATATTCATTTGTACTCATGCAAACTGAAAGGGAGCACAGATGGCCACAAGGACCTGGGATGCCGCAAGCGAACGATTTGTCGACGATGGACTCGATCGTGTCGAGCAACTGCGTCGCCTGCGCCGGCTCAATGGCATTGCCCGGCTTATGGATACGGCAATCCGCATTCCCGGAACCGGTATCCGTTTCGGTGCCGATTCGGTCTTTGGTCTCGTCCCCGTCATCGGCGATGCCGGCGGTGCGATCGTCGGTCTCTATATCGTCAACGAGGCGCGCCGCATGGGCATGCCGGTCGATAAGCTCGTGCGGATGCTCGCCAACATAGCGGCAGATAGCGTCCTGGGCTCCGTGCCGGTCGCCGGCGATCTCTTCGACCTTTTCTTCAAGTCGAACCGCCGCAACCTCGATATCATCCTCGACCATTTCGACGTGCGGCCGGAGGATTTGCGGCGCTAGCCGGCAAGAAAATATCCGAACCGTACCGTACCGTACTGTTTTGCCGCAATATGGCAGTGACATGAGGCGCGGGTCCGGCTAGGAGAGCCTCAAATAATGGGCCTTTTGCGCGTCTTTATGGAAGCAGGTACAATGCCTGCTTCCGGAGAAGCCGAAGGCACCGGCCAGATTGATGTGGCCCAATTGATGTGGAGCGAGGAAATATCCATGCCAGTCTATCGTTCGAGAACCACGACCCACGGCCGCAACATGGCCGGCGCGCGCGGCCTTTGGCGCGCCACCGGCATGAAGGACGGCGATTTCGGCAAGCCGATCATCGCGGTCGTCAATTCCTTCACCCAGTTCGTGCCCGGCCACGTCCATCTCAAGGACCTCGGCCAGCTCGTTGCCCGTGAGATCGAGGCAGCCGGCGGCGTCGCCAAGGAATTCGACACGATCGCCGTCGATGATGGTATCGCCATGGGCCATGACGGCATGCTCTATTCGCTGCCCTCGCGCGAAATCATCGCCGACTCGGTCGAATACATGGTCAACGCCCACTGCGCCGATGCCATGGTCTGCATCTCCAACTGCGACAAGATCACCCCCGGCATGCTGAACGCAGCGATGCGCCTCAACATCCCGGCCGTCTTCGTCTCCGGTGGCCCGATGGAAGCCGGTAAGGTCACGCTGCACGGCAAGAAGGTTGCCCTCGATCTGGTCGATGCCATGGTCGCCGCCGCCGACGACAAGATTTCAGACGAAGACGTCGCCGTCATCGAACGCTCTGCCTGTCCCACCTGCGGCTCGTGCTCCGGCATGTTCACCGCCAATTCGATGAACTGCCTGACCGAGGCGCTCGGCCTGTCTCTGCCCGGCAACGGTTCGACGCTCGCCACCCATTCGGACCGCAAGCGCCTGTTCGTCGAGGCCGGCCACCTGATCGTCGATCTCGCCCGCCGCTATTACGAGCAGGATGACGCAAGCGTCCTGCCGCGCAACATCGCCACCAAGCAGGCTTTCGAAAACGCCATGTCGCTCGATATCGCCATGGGTGGTTCGACCAATACCGTCCTGCACATCCTGGCGGCTGCCTATGAAGGCGGCGTCGATTTCGGCATGGAAGATATCGACAAGCTGTCGCGCAAGGTTCCCTGCCTGTCGAAGGTCGCGCCGGCCAAGCAGGACGTCCATATGGAAGATGTCCACCGTGCTGGCGGAATCATGCGTATTCTGGGCGAACTCGACCGTGGCGGCCTGATCAACCGGGATTGCGTCACCGTCCACGAGGCCACCCTCGGCGATGCCATCGACCGCTGGGACATCACCCGCACCAATTCCGAAACTGTCCGCACCTTCTTCAAGGCGGCGCCCGGCGGCGTGCCGACCCAGGTCGCCTTCTCGCAGTCCTCGCGCTGGGATGATCTCGACGCCGATGGCGAAAAGGGCGTCATCCGCTCGGTCGAACACCCGTTCTCCAAGGATGGCGGCCTAGCCGTTCTCTACGGCAACATCGCGCTCGATGGCTGCATCGTGAAGACCGCGGGTGTCGACGAATCGATCCTGAAATTCACTGGCCCGGCCGTCGTCTTCGAAAGCCAGGATGCCGCCGTGAAGGGCATTCTCGGCAACGAGGTCAAGGCCGGTGACGTCGTCGTCATCCGCTATGAAGGCCCCAAGGGCGGCCCCGGCATGCAGGAAATGCTCTATCCTACGAGCTACCTGAAGTCGAAGGGCCTCGGAAAGGCCTGCGCGCTGATCACCGACGGTCGCTTCTCCGGCGGCACGTCCGGCCTGTCCATCGGCCATGCCTCGCCGGAAGCAGCTCAGGGCGGTGCCATCGGCCTCGTCCAGCCGGGTGACATGATCGAGATCGACATCCCGAACCGCACGATCAACCTCAAGGTTTCAGACAACGAACTCGCCGCACGCCGCCACGAGCAGGATACGCTCGGCTGGAAGCCTGCTGCTCCCCGCAAGCGCAACGTCACCACGGCGCTCAAGGCCTACGCCGCCTTCGCAGCGTCTGCAGACAAGGGCGCGGTCCGGATCCTGCCGGAGTAAAAATCCCAAAAGACAAGGCCGGCATTCATGCCGGCCTTTTCGGTTTATCCGGCGGATATTGCCATCACATCAGAATGTAGCGATCCGGTTCGGGCTTCGGCGGCAGGTCGGTTTCGCCGAGCATGCTGCGTGTCTCGATCTCGATCACGGTCGAGATGGCGTTGATCGGCAGGTCGTTCGGCATCGTGCCGAAGGGCTCCTCCAATTCGTCGCCCAGGGCATCGAGGCCGAAGAACGTGTAGGCGACGAGGCCGGCCGCGAGTGGTGTCACCAGGCCCAGCACATCGGCGAAACCGAACGGCACCATGAAGCAGAAGAGATGCGCCGTGCGGTGGATGAGAAGCGTATAGCCGAACGGCACTGGCGTATTTCTCAGGCGCTCGCAGGCGGCAACCGCGTCGGCAAGGCGGGTGACGGTCCGGTCGAACAGCGTGAATTCGATATCGGTAATCAGCCTGGCATTCTGCAGCCTGATCAACTCGCGGCCCATGCGGTTGATGATCTCGTTCGGCGGATGACGGGACGCCTTGACAGCGCTGGCCACGTCGGCGGGCAGGAGCCGCATCGTGCTGTTGTTGGGACAGTCCCCGCCACGCAGGTACTTCACCGTCTCGTCGGTCAAGGCGACGGCCAGCAGCAGGATCGCGCGGCGGCCCTGGCGTGCCTCGTCACTGCGTTCTTCGAACAATTCCGTCTGGCGTGCGAGGTGGCGGCTGACGGCGAGCAGTTCGCCCCATAATTTGCGCGCCTCCCACCAGCGGTCGTAGCAGGCGCTGTTGCGGAAGCTGAGAAAAATCGAGAGGGCGATGCCGATCAGGGCGAAGGGAGCGCCGGCAACCGACGGCACGAATTGCGGGGCTTCTCTATGCCCCCACACGATCATGGCGGACATCGCCATGACGACAAGGATTTGCGGAAAAACGCGCAGGATGACTGAACCGCGCAGGATGAAGAAAAGCTGCGCAAGGTTCGGACGTTCACGAATGATCATTGGATGGACTGCCGAAAAGGCTGGATGCGGGAGGGGTGTATCCGGACCACGGGCCGGACCCGGCCACCGGCCGTTGACGAAATCCCGCTCCCGTATTGCCCTCGGGATATCCGCTCGCGACCATGCGACGCAGTCAAACTAGTCGATTGGCGGCGCGGCTGGATAGTGGAAGCTTGGGCATGCGGCGGAAGGCCGCATGCAATCTGATGAAGGGCTTGTTTCAGATCAATGCGACCCCGTCAGAGCGGCCGGCTGAGGCCCTCATAGGCCTTGTTGAGCTGCTTCATCCGCTCGGCATAGGCATCCGTCAGGCAGGCAGCATCGGCGCCGCAGGCCTGCCGCTTCTTCAGCCATGCGCTTTGTTCGTCCTTCAACTGGTCGCGATTGCCCATCGCAAGCAGGCTGGTCAGGATGTCGAAGGTCGTCGCCATCTTCACGTCGGCATCGTTGAGCGTGCGCGTGTCGCAGATCACCTTCTCGTCGGCAGCAAGGTCGGCCCGCTCGCAATCGAAGCTGGCGGCTGCTGCAGGAGAGGGAAGGGCAGCGCCGAAGCCGCCGAAAAGGCTGACAATGAGGGCGCCCGTGAGGCTGAGTGCGGCGAACTGTCGTTTCATCGTGTTACATCCTGATCTGTCATCGCGGCCTGATCAGAAAAAATCCTTCAGGCGCCAGACGAGGAAGATGATGCAGCAAAGCCAGATGGCAAGGATGGCTGCCAACCCCGCGCGGCTGACAGGCCGGCCGGAACGCCGGGCCGCCTCCAGCCGGAACTCCGCCATCAGCTCAACCGGTACCAGACGGATGGCCATGAGGATGCCGAGCGGTACTAGGATAAGGTCGTCGAGATAGCCGAGAACCGGAATGAAATCGGGAATGAGATCGACGGGGGAAAGCGCATAGGCCGCCACCGCACCGGCGGTGATTTTGGCGGCAAGCGGCACGCGCGGATCCCTTGCCGCGATCCACAACGCCATCACATCGCGTTTTAGCGCCTTTGCCCATGTTTTTGCCTCTTTCAGCATCTTCTTTCCGCACATGTGGCCGATATCCGGATGAGTGAGCACGATACTGCTCCTCCGGCCGTCGGACATCTTTCTTTTCCTGCCTGCAACGCTAAAACTCCATGCGGAATTTTATGAAGAGGAATCAAATGCTCAGCCTGTTCAAGCATATGTCGGTCGGTCTTGTCGCCCTGGCTGTGATTTGTCCCGCAGCCTCCTTTGCGCAGGACGCCAAAACCGTGCCGCAAAGCCGCGAAGAGATGCAGATGTCCTTCTCGCCGCTGGTCAAGCAGACGGCCGGTGCGGTGGTCAATGTCTATGCCGAACGGGTGGTGCAGCGGCCTGCCTCGCTGACGGGAGACCCCTTCTTCGACCAGTTCTTCGGCCAGCGCATGCCGAACCGCTCGCAAAAGCAATCCTCGCTCGGTTCCGGTGTCATTCTCTCGCATGACGGACTGGTAATGACCAACTACCACGTCATCAAGGGCGCCGACGACATCAAGATCGCGCTTGCCGATGGACGCGAATTTCCCTGCGATGTCGTGCTGAAGGACGAAAGCGTCGATCTCGCGGTCCTGCGGATCAAGGCCAAGGAGAACTTTCCCGTCCTGCCGATCGGCAATTCCGATAGCGCCGAAGTTGGCGACCTCGTTCTCGCCATCGGCAACCCGTTCGGTGTCGGCCAGACCGTGACGAGCGGCATTGTCTCTGGTCTCGCCCGCAACCAGATCACCGACGGCGATTTCGGCTTCTTCATCCAGACCGACGCGGCGATCAATCCGGGCAATTCCGGTGGCGCGTTGATGAACATGAAGGGCGAGCTGATCGGCATCAACACGGCGATCTTCTCCCGCGGTGGCGGCTCCAACGGCGTCGGTTTCGCCATTCCCGCCAATCTTGTGAAAGTCTTTCTCGCCGCCGCGGCCGATGGCAAGACGACCTTCGATCGCCCCTATGTCGGCGCCACGTTCGATGCCGTCACCTCGGATATTGCCGAGGCGCTCGGCCTCAAAGCCGCTCGCGGCGCGCTGGTGGTTCGCACCGTCGAAGGCGGACCGGCCGACAAGGCAGGCCTGAAGCCGGGTGAAGTGATCACCGCCGTCAACGGCATTTCTGTCGAACATCCCGATGCGCTCGGTTATCGCCTCACCACGGCCGGCCTCGGCGGCAAGGCCGACCTGACGGTGCAGACCGGTGACGGCGAGAAGAAGATGACGCTGGCACTCGATACCGCGCCGGAGACGGTTCCGCGCGACGAACGCCAGATCGAGGGACGCAACCCCTTCGCCGGCCTGCATGTGGCCAACCTGTCGCCGAAGCTTGCGACCGAACTGCATGTCTCCACCGACGAGACGGGGGTGATCATCACCTCGGTCACCAGCGGCTCGCCTTCCGACCGCCTTGGCTTCCAGCCGAACGATATCGTCGTCTCGATCAACGGTAAGGACGTCAAGTCGACCAAGGCCATGCAGGACATGCTGGCCCAGGATCCGGGCTTCTGGCGGGTCGAGATCGAACGGGACGGCCAGCGTATCCGGCAATTTTTCCGATGAGCGGCGACCTGTTCTCTCCCCGTCTTCCCGATGATGTCGCCAATAGGAGACCTCTGGCGGACCGACTGCGGCCCACCTCGCTTGCCGAGGTCACCGGCCAGCCGCATCTGACGGGAGAGGACGGTGCGCTTCGCCGCATGATTGCTTCGGGCACGCTCGGCTCGATGATCTTCTGGGGCCCGCCCGGTACCGGCAAGACGACGGTCGCCCGTCTTTTGTCGGGCGAGACGGGCCTCGCCTTCGAGCAGATCTCGGCGATTTTTTCTGGTGTTGCCGATCTGAAAAAGGTATTCGAGGCGGCAAGGCTCAGGCGCATGGATGGCCGCCAGACCCTGCTCTTCGTCGACGAGATCCACCGTTTCAACCGCGCCCAGCAGGACAGTTTCCTGCCTGTCATGGAAGACGGAACGGTCATTCTCGTCGGCGCAACGACGGAAAATCCAAGCTTTGAACTCAACGCCGCTCTTCTCTCCCGCGCCCGCGTCCTGACCTTCAGGGCGCATGACGAGGAAAGCCTCGCCGAGCTGCTCAAGCGGGCAGAACAGGTGGAGGGAAAGCCGCTGCCGCTCGACGATGACGCCAGGCAGGCGCTGGTGCGCATGGCAGATGGCGATGGTCGCGCCGTGCTGACGCTCGCCGAAGAGGTCTGGCGTGCGGCAAGGGCCGGTGAGGTGTTCGACACGGCCGGCCTCACCGAAATCGTCCAGCGCCGCGCGCCCGTCTACGACAAGGCGCAGGACGGCCATTACAATCTGATTTCCGCGCTGCACAAGTCGGTGCGCGGCTCGGACCCCGATGCAGCGCTTTACTATCTCTGCCGCATGTTCGATGCGGGCGAGGATCCGCTCTATCTCGGACGCCGGCTGGTGCGCATGGCGGTGGAGGATATCGGTCTTGCCGATCCGCAGGCGCTGGTTGTCTGTAACGCTGCCAAGGACGCCTATGATTATCTCGGCTCGCCGGAAGGGGAACTGGCGCTCGCCAATGCCTGCGTCTATCTCGCTACTGCGCCGAAATCCAATGGCGTCTACACGGCCTTCAAGTCCGCCATGCGGGCCGCCAAGGAAAACGGCTCGCTTTTGCCACCCAAGCATATCCTCAATGCGCCGACCAAGCTGATGAAGCAGGAAGGCTATAACGACGGCTATCGCTACGACCACGACGAGCCCGACGCTTTTTCCGGCCAGGATTACTTTCCCGAAAAGATGGGACGCCAGACCTTTTACGATCCGCCGGAGCGCGGCTTCGAGCGGGAGATCCGCAAGCGTCTGGATTGGTGGGCAAAACTGCGCCGCGAACGCAACGCCTGATTTGCTCCAGGTCAGGAAGCTTTTTTCTGCGGGCTCTGCATGGCCGGTGTGGCAAGCATCTTCACCGAGGATTCCGCCAGCCCGTGATGGCCTTCGGCATCGACGATGATGTGCCAGTGGCCATTGTCGGGAATGACCAGTCTCACCGGCGATTTGCGGGCCACGCCGCCGACATATTTGAAATCGAGGCGTTCGGTAAAGCGCTGGAAATTGACCGCATTCATCAGGCGCACATTGTTGACCGCATTGAGCGTCACCTCAATCGCCATGCCGGCGCGCTGCAGGTTGAGGTCGTAGTGGGTAAAGCGGAAATTCGGCCCCGTCATGTCTGTCTCGATTATGCCCCGTCCATGGTTTTTCAACCATAGCGGATATCGAGTTAAGGATTGGTGGAACCCATGCGCTGCTCGCGGGTTATATTGGCAAGTGACAGAGATGGCAGCAACCACGCTGATGTCACCGAAGATAAAACGGCGGTGCCCGTCCCCTGTGCCGTCTGACAATAATAATTTTGACCTCCGACTGAAACCTCGCCGCGTCCCCTCGGCGAGGTTTTCTTTTTGCGCTGGTGCCGGATCTATCGCCGGTTCTCGATGTCGAGCTGCTGCGTCAGTGTCAGGATCGTCTCGCAGATAGGCGTCGGCACCCCCGCAAGCCGCCCGAGCGCCACCACCATGCCATTGAGCGGCACGATTTCGAGCGCTTTCTTGGCAATCAGGTCCTGCAGCATCGAGGTCTTCACCGGGCCAAAGCCGTTGGCGCTGGCAAACTGTTCGTCGGCGGAACGCTGGAAGCGGCAGCCGAGTGCGGTGCCGACGTCCTGCACCTCGTTCATGATCTTGCGCACCATCTGTGCGAGATCCGGGTTGGCCATCAGGTCGACCATCAGAGTGCGGGTCAGTGCGCTGATCGGATTGAATGCGGCATTGCCGCGCAACTTCGCCCAGATCTCGTCGCGGATGCGCATCGTCGGGCGAATGTCGAGCTTGGCATGCGCAAGCAATGCGCCGATCGCCTGCAGGTCGGCGGAATTTTCGCCATTCGGCTCGCCGAGGAAGAAATGCCCGTGGCCGCTCAGCTTCGTGCAGCCGGGCTCGATGACTTCGGCACCCTGATAGGCAACGCAGCCGATCACCCGCTCGGGGCCGATCGATGTCCACAAAAGGCCGTCGGGGTCGACCTGCGGCAATTGTTGCCCGGAGAAATCGCTGTCCTTGTCCGCATGGAAATACCACCACGGTATGCCGTTGAGGATCATCATCACCCTCGTATCATCCTTCATCAACCCGGCAATGCCGTCGGTGGCTGCCGATAGCTGGTGACCTTTAAGTCCGGTGATGATGAGATCCTGCGGCGGCAAGTTCGAAGGATCGTCGGTGGCCGTGACGCGGGCCGAAATCGAAGGGATGGCCGGATCGGTATAGACGATCTTCAGGCCGTTTTCGCGGATCGCCGCAAGCTGGGCGCCGCGGGCAATGACTGAAATTTCCAGTTCATCTTGAAATGCGCTGGCAATCTTGGTGGCGAATGCGCCGCCGAGCGCGCCCGCGCCATAAATGCAAACCGTCTTGATGCTCATCATTCCTCGCTGCTGTCCGGATACCGGTATCCTTGACCTTAGGGCAGCGGGAACAATGAGGCGAACGAGTTTTTGTGATGGGTCAAGACGCGGCGTTAATGGGGCCGGCTCAGCGGCAGCAATTCATTGCGCCGCAGTTCGTCGATGGCGGCCACCGCTTCGTCGAGTGGCCAGCCGGCACTGAGTGCCGCCGAAAGCATCTTGAGTTCGGCTTCCTGTTCCAGCGCTAGAAAGAGCGGTTCCAGGGCCTCCTGGACGGTGAGAACGTGGTCTTCGGGCGAGGCGACGTGGCGTGCGGCGTTCGGCATGGATGCGGTTCTCCTCTCTTTTTTGCGCAGATTCCTTGTCAATTTCCTGAGCCGGCCAAAAGTTCCGCCACCGTCGAAATTTTTATCGCTGGAGCGCCGGCGCACGGGCGAGAATGCGCTTCTTGAGGAGTTTCTGGAAGGGCTGGTCGAACCATACCGTCAGCCCCCAGGAGATCGCCAGGATCAGCGCCACAAGCGTAAGCCCCGCATAGGGTGTCGCTGCCGGGTCGTTCACTTCAGGCCAGATCACCTGCGCCCAGAAGAGAAGCGGAACATGCAGCACATAGACAGCATAGGACGCGGTGCCGAGCAAGCCGGCAACCGAGGCCGTCCGCCGGCCGGGCACGATGGCGCTTGCCCAGTAGAGCAGGGCCGGCCAGACGAGGAAGACGATGGTGAGGTCGAATATCCAGCGCATGTCCTTCGGCGTCGGCGAGGCGAGCACGCCGACGAGCAGGGCAAGGCAGGCGAGCGACTGGAAAGGACGCACCTGCATCACCTTGCGGCGGTAGCGATAGATCAGCATGCCGACCGAGAACGAGAAGAATACCCGCGCCATGCCGGCATACATTTCCGGCCAGCGGAAACCCGCATGCAGTCTTTCGAACTGCAATGCGGCGACGACGAGCAGTAGCGCACTGATGCCGATGACGACCAGAACCGGCCGCAAGCCCGCTTTTGCGCCGCGCAGCGCAAAGACGACATTCGCCACCAGTTCGTTGAACAGCGACCATGCCGGGTGGACAAGGAAGAGGGCCGCGTTGAACGAGATGGTGATCGGCGAAGGCAGGAACAGCAGGCCCGTGACGAAGGCGAGCGCCAGCTCGTCGGGCACCACGCGTTCCTCCGCCATCACCGGCAGGCCGGCGAAATACATATGGATGTAATAGGCGGTCACCAGCATCAGTCCGATCGCATAGAGCGGATAAAGCCGCATCAGTCGCGCCTTCATGAAGCGCCCGACCGACATCCGCCCTTCGACAAGCGCCGGTCCATAGGCATGCGCCAGCACGAAACCGCTCAAGGCGAAGAACAGGTCGACGCCGAGATAGCTTGAGGGCAGCGCCTCGCCGATCAGCGGTTCCGCATGGCGCTGGATGATGAACAGTGCGGCAATACCCCTCAGTCCGTCGAGAAGCACGAAGCGGTTGGCGGTCTGATGTGTCGTCTCTGTCATCGTGTCTCTGAATTGGGGCGGTGGGGCTTGGGCCGCGGGCTGGAAGATATCATCGATCGCGTCGCAGGCCAGCCGCGACGGAAGCCGCTGACCGGTGTTTCTGGCCTCCTCACGCAGATTTGCGCCCGTTTTTCACTGTCTCGCAAATTTGTGATCTCGTGCCGCATGCAAGTTTTTCGGTCGCGGCGGCGCAGTTAATGGAGTGTTTATATTTTCATGAAAATAGAGACCTATCGGTGCGGTTTCGCACATGCGGCCAAGGGTAGGGCAAGGCCGCATGGGTGAGCCGAGGCTTTCGAGCTGGATGTATCGCCTGCCCATCCGCCAGACGCAGGCTGTGTATGGAGTAATAGTATCATGAGCACCAAGCTCTTCACGCTGGCCGCTGCTGCCGGCATCGTATCCGTTTCCGCCCTTTCCGCTTCCGCTGCTGACCTGGCAAACGCCTACCAGCCGCCGGCTTACAATGAGCCTGCACCGTCCACGTCCGATTGGACCGGCGCCTATGCTGGTATCCATGCCGGTACCAACAGCGACCATAGCAACCCGTTCAAGAACGGCGCAAAGTTCTCCGGCGGCATCCATGGCGGCTACAACACCGAGATCAACGGCGTTGTCGTCGGTGGCGAGCTCGAGCTTTCCCATCTCGGCGACACCAAGGTCAATGTCGGAAACGGCAAGCTGGCTGAACGCCAGCGCGTTGCCCTGAAGGCCAAGGTCGGCGCTCCGCTCGGCAGCACGTTGATTTACGGCACCGCCGGTGCCGCCATGACCAACCTGCGCGATTCCGGTGGCACCGAAGGCCCGGATGGCTGGAAGCCCGGTTATGTCCTCGGCGTTGGCGTCGAGCAGAAGATCACCGGCAACCTGTCGGGTACCCTGGAATACAACTACACCCACACCGCCGACGTGCGCAGCTTCGATGGCGTCGATACGCATGAAAGCAGCATCGGCGACCACACGATCAAGGCTGGCGTGAACTACAAGTTCTAGTCCCGGCTTCGATCGACAGATCGAACAGGCGGCGAGATGCTTCGGCATCTCGCCGTTTTCGTTTGCGGTATTGGGAGACGAGTGCGGGTGGGGAACTGGCGTTTCCCCTTCCCTTGCGAGAGAGGATGTAAATTGGAGTTTTGGCTGGAAGGCTGGGTGCCGAGTTTTTCAGGAGATGGGCAGGGCGTTTATGCGGTGGAGCCCCTCTCTTGCAATTTCTGAAACTTAGCCAAAGGCTAAGTTTCAGAAATTGCTTTCTCTCCCGCAAGGGGAGAGATGACTCGCGGCGGGTCCGGCGTCTCTTTCTCCCCCTTGGCGGGGGAGAGTGGAATTTCAGCATCTTAGCTTCAGCTAAGTGCTAGAAATTCCAAGAGAGGGGGCTTTCCTCTTCAGGCTCAGTCGCCGTTAAATCTCAGCCGCCGGACCAGAACCGGTCGTGATCGAACTCTTCATCCACCCCGAACGGCAGGGGGCTGCTGCGGGAGGTCTTCGCCGTCAGGTCCGTCAGCGTACGGCCGACCAGCACGGGAGCGGCCATGCCGCCGGCCTCACCCGGTGCCGAAAGCGCCCATTCGAGCACTGCATCCTCGCCGTCAAATTCGTCCTCGACATCGAGATCCGGCCCGGTGATCGGCAAAAGCGCCAGCGAACCCTTCGGCATGCGCAGTTCCCGGCCAGCTGCCGGATGCTGCTGCTGCGCCGTCTTCAGGAAGGCCGGCGCGACCGCCGTTGAGATGATGGCAGGCGCGACATCGGTCTTTTCTTCCAAGGGGCCAAGGGAAGCAGTCCGAACCGGATCGACATCCGCCGGCGTCTGCGGCCGTGAACCGGGAAGTGGTGCCGCAAGCTTCGCGAGATCCGCAAATCCGTAGTCGTTCGCAGTCTCGGGCGTCGCTGCCGGTCTCGAGGCTGGCGGCGGTGGTGTAAGTTCGGCAGCGGCTGGCTGGGGAGGTGCAAGAGTGGCGAGTGCCTCAGCCGCGCGGCTCTTCGGTGTCGGCAGCATGGCCGCGATCACACCGCTTGCCGGGCGCTTGGCGGCTCTGGCGCCCGAACCGCTGTCGTCATCGTCATCCGGCAGCGTGCCGGCGATCTCGATCGATTTCGACCCGACCCGGCGCTTGTAGTCGGCAACCGCCTCTGCATAGCCGGGAAGCGGGCTGCCGGAGGCGGGCAGGTGCATCGTCTTCCCGTGCGGGAAAATCCGCGCCAGTTCCTTGCGCGACATGCGCGGCCAGGCGCGAACATTGCCGACATCGAGATGCACGAAGGGCGAGCCGGATGTTGGGTAGAAGCCGACGCCGCCCACCTGCATCTGCATGGCCATCTGGCGCAACGTCGAAAGCTTGACGCCCGGAATATAGAAATCCATCGCCTTGCCAAGCGTATGCTGGCTCTTCTTCGCCACGCCCGAACTGCGCGAACGGCCGCGCAGCATGGCATTGGTGCCGGGCGAGCGATAGGCGGAGACGACATGGATGTAATCCCTGGCGCCGCTGCGTTCATAGACCTCGAAGACGAGATCGAGCAGCCGCGGATCCATGCGGGTCGCCTCGTTCTTGCGCCAGTCGCGCAGGAAACGGTTGATCTTCGCAAGGCCCTGGGCGTCGAAACGGCCGTCCCGCTTGTAGGTGATCGTCGCCCGCTCGCCGGTATGGGTGAAATAGAGTTTCAGCGCCCGGTCTTCCGCTTCCGCACCGATTGCCGAACCCGCCAGTGCGGCAACTGTGAGCGCAATGGTGCGCGACGCCCTGGAAAGGCTGCGGCCGATGGCCGTCAATGCGGGCAGCGCAGTCTGCCTGAGGAAACCGGTTCTTGCAGCGGAAGGGTTGAACCCATGCGACTGATACTCGGACACGACAGGACCCGTTCGACTGAAGACGACATTGGCGCGTTGGCCTGGCGGGCCGCGGCGCTTCGAACCGGCATTATGGTCAACAAAATGCTAATGGAAGGTTGATGAATGGTTGAGGCGAGGGGATCCGCCTCATATCGGCGCGTGTGCGTTCCGGACCATGCGGGCATGACCGATGGTAGGCACAGTGGTCATTCCTGCCCGGTAAGGCTGGCTGCGTATGTTGATAATAGCCAATCGTAATATGACTAACTATCTGTTTTTATTCAGCGTCGATTCTGCCGTTCAATGATCTGCCTCAAAGAAGCAGCCGATGCCGCAGCCTAGTCTGCGAGGTAACGGTTTCGTTGGTTGGCGCTGAAACTCTTGCCCTTCCTGGTTTGGCGGCCAATATCCGTTGCAGAGTATGTTCCACCCCTCTGTTTCACCAAAACGTCCCATTGAATGAATTGGAAGTGACGACATGACCAAGCGTATCTTTGCCTCTCCCGGCCGCTATATCCAGGGAAGCGGCGTCATTGCCGAACTGGGTGCCTATCTTGCCGAAATGGGTTCCAAGGCCCTGCTTGTCTCCGACGATATCGTCTGGGGGCTGATCGGCAAGAAGGTCGAGACGGCCGTTTCCGGCAAGGTCGAGTTCACCCGCGAAAAATTCTCCGGCGAGGCCTCCACCAACGAGATCAACCGCCTCGTCGACGTGGCGAAGAAGGGCGGCGCCAATCTTGTCGTCGGCATCGGCGGCGGCAAGACGCTGGATACGGTCAAGGCCGTGGCCGACGAATTGAAGAGCCCCGTCATCATCGTGCCGACGATCGCCTCGACGGACGCCCCCTGCAGCGCGCTGTCGGTCATCTATTCCGACGACGGCGTGTTTGAAAAATATCGTTTCTACGCCAAGAATCCGGATCTCGTGCTGGTCGATACCTGGGTCTGCGCCCAGGCGCCGGTGCGCCTCTTCGCCTCCGGCATCGCCGATGGCCTTGCCACTTACGTCGAGGCGCTCGCCGTCAAGCGCTCCAATTCCAAGACCATGGTTGGCGGCGCCGCCACCATTGCCGGCATGGCGATTGCCGAAGCCTGCGAAAAGACGCTTCTCGCCTATGGCTTCAGCGCCTATCAGGCGGTTGAGCAGAAACTGGTGACGCCGGCCGTCGAGGCGGTAGTCGAGGCGGCAACGCTTCTCTCCGGCCTCGGCTTCGAAAACGGCGGCCTTGCTGCCGCCCACGCCATCCATAACGGCTTCACGGCGCTCAACGGCGATATCCACCACCTGACCCACGGCGAAAAGGTCGCCTATGGCACGCTTGCCCACATGATCCTCGAGGAACGCCCCGACGAGGAGATCGCCGGCTATATCGAGTTCTACCGCCAGATCAAGATGCCGGTGACGCTCAAGGAACTGCATCTGGAAGGCGTCTCCCGCGAGGACCTGATCAAGGTCGGCGAACTCGCCAACAGCAAGGACGACACGCTGCAGAACCTGCGCACCGATTTCACCGCCGAAGAGATTGCCGACGCGATCTTTGCGGTGGATGCGCTGGCAAAGGCTGTGTGATGCCGTCTTTTCTCTCCCCTTGCGGGAGAGGAAGAAAAATCGGTGTCTTAGCTCGAAGAGCTAAGCGCCAGATTTTTCAGGAGAGGGGCAATGCCGCGTTCCGCAACTAGGCCCCTCTCTTGGAATTTCTAGAACTTAGCCTTTGGCTATGTGCTAGAAATTCCCGCAATCCTCTCGGGACGGCTGTGTCCTTGTATCCAGTCCGACGTGAGAATTTGTTGAACGGCTACTTAGCCTTGTCTCTCCACGTGAATGAACTCTCGTCCCCCACTAGCCAGAACTCCTTGCCGTCGATTCTCGCGAAGATTCGTGCAATATCCAAGAACTTGTAGATCTTGTCGGCTAGGTCGTACTCAGGACTTTCTTCCTTCACGATGTTTGCTCCGAACAGTTCAATCGACTCATCGTAATCGATCACGAACGAGTGGTCCTTGTAGTGATTTACGAGCTTTTCAGCTACGAGATGGGCGGTCTGACCTTCTCCTAGTGGTCTTTTACCTAATAGTCGCTCGGCGTACTGGACTGCACTTTCCGATACTCGCTGATAATACCCTAAAACCCGAATGGGAACCTGATCTGATATATAAGGCCCTAAAAGTGACGCGGATTCTGGAAAGCGGCAGGCAAGATCGGCAATTACATCCAATGCATTTCCTAGCGCCAATGCAGGAAGGCCGTTAATCTGGGGATCGATAGGACCAAGTTCGCTCATCATCCCCATGTGAATTTCATTGGCGCCAAGGCATATGAGCGTCGCAGCAGATTTTGCCTTTCTAGGGATTGCCACAACAAATTTATCTTTGGCGAGGCGTTTGAGTGTTTTGCTCAGCAGGTAAGAAGGCTCTATTTCCCCGCCGTTGCTGTTAATTATTAATAATACATCTTTTGGATTTGATTTTAATTCGGCCGCGGCGGAGTAAATGTTATTTGCATGGTAGCTGGTTATACTATCATGTTCGTCGTGTAGAAACAGTATTTTATACCCATCCAGGCCGCTTGCTTTAATTAGGTCGACAATTTCATTTTTTACAGCTGCGGCTGCACCGTCTTGGTCATTGGCGCGAGATGCATCAATGAATTGAACGATGTTAGATTTGGGCGGCGTGGCGTCCTTTTCCTTCCTAGTCACCATGTATGCTTCCTCAAAAAAAATAGCTCTGCGAAAATACGGCAGAGCTATCTAGTCAATCTTATCTACGTTTGTACACCCATTAGCTGCAACCGCTCGTAGCCCCACACGTGTCGCACTTCTCGCAGGTCCCATTCCGAACCATCGTGAAGTTCTGGCACTCGGAGCACATGTTGCCCGTATAGCCCTGCATGATCGACTTCATACGGCGGTCGGCTTCCACCTTCTTGGCTTCCGTCTTGGCGCTTGCGGCATCTGCCGCGGCCTTGTCGGAGAACAGCGCGGTGGCGGCCTGCTGGCCTTCGTCGGCGATCACTTCTTCGGCGATCTCTTCTGCCAGTTCCTTGGCGCGCTCTTCATAATCGCGCTTGAAGGAAACGACTTCCGAGGTCGAGATGGCAACCGTCGGCTCGAGCTTGCGGGCCGTATTGCCGGCAATCGAGGTGACGCTGGCCGAGGCGCGGGCAGGGGCTGCAGTGGCCGAGCCCTTGGCCTCCGAGCCGGCAGCCGAGGCGCCGCCCTGGATCAGGGTCGGCTTGTAGCCGCGGGTCCAGCCGGTCGAGACGAGCTGCGTCTTGCCTTCCTTGATGCCCTTGCCGAGTGCCGTATTGGAGAAGTCCGACGTATCGACGTGAGCAAGGTCATGACGGCCGAGATAGGAGACGGCGAGTTCGCGGAACACGTAGTCGAGGATCGACGTCGCGTTCTTGATCGCGTCATTGCCCGTCACGATCCCGGCCGGCTCGAACTTGGTGAAGGTGAAGGCCTCCACATATTCTTCCAGCGGCACGCCGTATTGCAGACCGAGCGAGATGGCGATGGCGAAGTTGTTCATCATCGCGCGGAAGGCAGCGCCTTCCTTGTGCATGTCGATGAAGATCTCGCCGATCCGGCCGTCGCCGAATTCGCCGGTGCGCAGATAGACCTTGTGACCGCCGACATTGGCCTTCTGGGTATAACCCTGACGGCGGTTCGGCAGCTTTTCGCGCTCGCGGGTGACGCGCTCGATGACGCGTTCCACGATCTTCTCGGTAATCTGCACGGCCTGAGCAGCGGTCGGAGCGGCTACCAGTTCCTCGATCGCTTCTTCCGCATCGTCCTCGTCGATCAGCGACGCATTGAGCGGCTGCGACAGCTTGGAACCGTCACGGTAGAGAGCGTTGGCCTTCAGAGCCAGCTTCCAGGACAGCATGTAGGCTGCGCCGCAATCTTCGACGGTTGCCTCGTTCGGCATGTTGATCGTCTTGGAGATCGCACCCGAGATGAACGGCTGGGCAGCCGCCATCATGCGAATGTGGGATTCAACCGAGAGATAACGCTTGCCGATCTTGCCGCACGGGTTGGCGCAATCGAAGACGGCGAGGTGTTCTTCCTTGAGGAAGGGCGCACCTTCCAGCGTCATCGCACCGCAGACGTGAACGTTGGCAGCCTCGATGTCCTTCTTGGCGAAACCGACATGCTCAAGCAGGTTGAAGCTCATGTCGGACAGCTGCTCGTCGGTGACCTTGAGGGTTTCCTTGAGGAAGTCCGCACCGAGCGTCCACTGGTTGAAGACGAACTTGATGTCGAAGGCCGACTTCAAGGCGCCGTTCAGAGCCTCGATCTTCTCATCCGAAAAACCCTTGGCCTTCAGCGTGCCGGGGTTGATGCCGGGAGCCTGGTTCAGGTTGCCGTGGCCGACAGCATAGGCTTCGATCTCGGCGATCTGGCTTTCCGAATAACCGAGCGAACGCAATGCATCCGGAACCGCACGGTTGATGATCTTGAAGTAACCGCCACCGGCGAGCTTCTTGAACTTCACGAGTGCGAAGTCGGGCTCGATGCCGGTCGTGTCGCAGTCCATCACCAGGCCGATCGTGCCGGTCGGCGCGATGACGGTCGTCTGGGCGTTGCGGTAGCCGTGCTTTTCACCAAGTTCCAGCGCCTTGTCCCAAGCCGCCTTGGCGTGGGTGGCGAGCGTCTGGTCCGGGTTTTCCGAATGGTAGAGCGGAACCGGGTTGACCGACAGCTGCTCGTAACCGGAGGTTTCGCCATAGGCTGCGCGGCGATGGTTGCGCATGACGCGCAGCATGCTCTCGCGGTTCGGCGCAAAGTTCGGGAACGGGCCAAGCTCGCCGGCGATTTCAGCCGAGGTCGCATAGGCGATACCGGTCATGATCGCGGTGAGCGATCCTGCAATCGCACGGCCTTCCTTCGAATCATAGGGAATGCCCGACGACATCAGGAAACCGCCGATATTGGCATAGCCGAGGCCGAGCGTGCGGTACTGGTAGGAGAGTTCGGCAATTTCCTTCGACGGGAACTGCGCCATCATCACCGAGACTTCGAGAACGACGGTCCACAGGCGAACGGCATGTTCGTAATCTGCGATCGCGATGTTCTTCGTCGCCTTGTCCTTGAACTGGAGAAGGTTGAGCGAAGCAAGGTTGCAGGCCGTGTCGTCGAGGAACATGTATTCCGAGCACGGGTTCGAGCCGCGGATCGGGCCACCGGCCGGCGACGTGTGCCAGTCGTTCATCGTCGTGTTGAAGTGGATGCCCGGATCGGCGGATGCCCATGCGGCATAGGAAATCTGTTCCCACAGATCCTTGGCCTTGAGCGTCTTCATCACCCGGCCGTCCTTGCGGGCGGTCAGGTTCCATTCGCCGTCGTTTTCGACCGCACGAAGGAAGTCGTCCTTCAGCGAGACGGAGTTGTTGGAGTTCTGGCCGGATACCGTGAGATAGGCTTCCGAATCCCAGTCGATGTCATAGGTCTTGAACTCAAGATCCTTGTAGCCCTGCTGGGCGAACTGGATGACGCGCTTGACGTAGTTTTCCGGAACCAGATCCTTCTTGGCAGCGCGGATTTCGCGCTTCAAAGCCGGGTTCTTCAGCGGGTCGAAGCAATCGTCATCGGAGCCTTCGCAATTGACGCAGGCCTTCATGATCGCCTTCAGGTGCTTGGCGACGATCTTCGAACCGGTGACGAGGGCAGCAACCTTCTGCTCTTCCTTGACCTTCCAGTTGATATATTCCTCGATATCCGGGTGATCGATATCGACAACGACCATCTTGGCCGCGCGACGGGTCGTGCCGCCGGACTTGATGGCGCCGGCAGCCCGGTCGCCGATCTTGAGGAAGCTCATCAGGCCGGAGGAACGGCCGCCGCCGGAAAGCTTTTCGCCTTCGCCGCGCAGATGGGAGAAGTTGGAGCCGGTGCCGGAACCGTACTTGAACAGACGCGCTTCGCGAACCCACAGGTCCATGATGCCGCCTTCATTGACCAGATCGTCGCCGACGGACTGGATGAAGCAGGCATGCGGCTGCGGATGCTCATAGGCCGACTTCGACTTGGTCAGCTTGCCGGTGAAGGGGTCGACATAGAAATGGCCCTGGCCGGGACCATCGATGCCATAGGCCCAGTGAAGACCGGTGTTGAACCACTGAGGGGAATTCGGGGCAACGCGCTGGGTGGCGAGCATATAGGCGAGCTCGTCCATGAAGGCAGCGGCATCGTCTTCGGAGGTGAAATAGCCACCCTTCCAGCCCCAGTAGGTCCAGGTGCCGGCGAGACGCGTGAAGACCTGGCGAGCGTCGGTCTCGGGGCCGTACTGCTCTTCCTTCGGAAGGTCCTTCAGAGCCTTTTCGTCGGCAACGGAGCGCCACAGGAAGGACGGAACATCGTTCTCTTCGACCTTCTTCAAAAACTTCGGAACGCCGGCCTTGCGGAAATACTTCTGCGCCAGAACGTCGGTCGCGACCTGGGAGAACTGCGTCGGCACGTCGATATCGGCAAGCCGGAAGACGATGGAACCGTCCGGATTGCGGATCTCGCTGGTCGCCTTGCGGAACTCGATGGTTCCGTAGGCGCCTGTCTCAGGCTTCGTGAAACGACGTTCGATGCGCATTGCCTCTAGTCCCTCATCCTTTGGCGCCGAAAAGGCGCACGTGTTCGATGCGGCCGCTCTCCATCATGGGCAGCCGGCTGAAATTCCATCCAGACTCATTGGATGTCTATCTGTATATTGTGCCGGATGATGGATGCCAACACTAAATATAGTGTTAATGAGATCTTTCCACCAGTCCTGATCACCGTTTCGGAAGCGCTTTTCGGGCGCACGAAAACCCGTCGCCTGGCTGTCTGTCAGAACAAACCATACGCTCGAATGTTTCCGCTGAACTCGAAAAAGAACCGGCCTCGTAACACCCGGTCCAGTCGCCGCCGCAACATGGGTTCATTCATGGCTTTGCCGCATGATTCGGTCAAGCCGTAGTTTGCAACACTTCGTAAACCACAAGATATTGTGGCTCATGCCTGTGGATAACGGGGACTAAAAATCTGCGTGGAATCTCAATCGCTTGGCGGTCGAGGTTGAAGCTTGCGCGAGGCTTGCCAATTCAGATTGTGGCGATCTCGGGGCCGGCAGACATGCCCGGAAGCCCTGTCGGAGGCGGGGTTTCAGCATCTCGTCATACCGTATTGAGACATATGGGTAACAGGGTAGTACTAAATGTGGATCGGGCGTCCCACGGATATTTTATCGCGACCGGTTGACAGGCGGGATCAGGCATTCGGCAAATGCCGGCGGCATGGCCTGTCTGCATAAAACGATACATCTGCCGGCCACTTCCTAACCATTTGGTGTGTTCCTTTGGCGAATTAATCGCTCCTTTATCGATGATCTGCTAATGTACTGTCCTGAATAATGGGCATCGGCAGTTTCGGAACGGGCATGAGGCGAGGCGAAACGGTATCGACCATTTCCGCGATCATATGTGCGGGCGTCGCAGCCGCCTTGCCCTATCCGTTCCGCTTGGCGGTGGCCGACGCTCTGCGGTTTGAATGCCGCATGCCGCAACAGATGGAAAAGGCGCTTGTCCGGCATCTCTGCAATGCAGTGCGCACGGGGGTGGAGGCAAGGTTGCGACAGGGCGCAGCCCGCCCGTCCTCGACCCCGCAGATCGTGTTCGAGGTGACCCGCTATCGGGTGCGATCGGCGTCCGGCTCCATGGCGGGACGCCTTCGCTGGTCGGCAGGCACAGGCAGGCAGGGATGGAGAATAGGGCAGGAGGTGTCTGCGACGATCACCGATGCTCCATTCGATACGGTAATCCTCGGCCAATTCGCGCGCACGATCGCGCAGACGGGTGATTTCTGAGGGCTGGTTTGAACCGCAAGGCGAGGGCGTGATGACGACATACAAGGAAAATGCCGATGCGGCCGCCGGTGTCTCGACCGCATACAAGATTGCTCCCGGCGATGCGCTGACGGGATCGCTGACCATCGGCGATTCGGACTGGATCAAGATCGGCCTGACTGCCGGAAAGGCCTACCAGTTCGATGTCACCGGCACGGTGGGCTGGGCGACATTGCTGGTGACCGATGCGGATGGCATCGCGCTCGATATCGATATCAACAATCGCGACAACCAGTTCACCGCCTCGACACTGAAATTCGTGCCCGAGAAAACAGGCACCTACTATATCCGCGTCGGTAGCCATGACGATGAATGGTCGGGAAAATACACCCTCAAGACGGCAGTCGTCGCCACGCCGAAGTTCGCCAGCTACGATGCGATCGCGACACAATTGACAACCAACTTCTGGAAAAGCGAGGGCTCGGCCCCCTATAAGTTCGATATCAGGGCCGGCGATACGCTGACGGTCAACATCGCCTCGCTGACCAGCCAGGGCCAGCAACTGGCCAAATGGGCGCTGACCGCCTGGACCGAAGCATCGGGCATAAAATTCAAATACGTGAGCGGCGCCGCGCAGATATCTTTCGACGACAAGGAAAGCGGATCCTTTGGCGGCGCATCGTCGATCATCGGCGGACACACGGTGTCAGGCATCGTCAACGTCGCTGCGAGCTGGATCAAGTCCTATGGCGCCGGTCCCGACAGCTATGTGCTGGAGACCTATATCCATGAAATAGGTCACGCTCTCGGGCTCGGCCATGCCGGAAACTATAACGGCAACGCCATTTTCGGAACCAGCAATCTGTTTTCCAACGATTCCGACCGCCTGACGGTCATGTCCTATTTCGACGCCCAGGAAAATCCTTGGGTCGCGGCATCACCGGCAATCGCGGTGACCCCGATGATGGTCGACATTCTGGCTATCCGCGCCCTTTACGGCACGACTGCCATTAACGCCGGCAACACGAAATACGACCTGAAGGCCGATTTCGACGGCAAGGCTATCGCCATGACGCTGGTCGATACCGGCGGTACGGACACGTTCGACTTCAGCTGGGCCGCGGCCACTCAGAAGATCGATCTGAATGCCGAGAAGTTTTCCAATGTCGCGGGTGGCATCAGCAATCTGGCGCTGGCCCGTGGCACGGTGATCGAAAACGCCATCGGCGGCAAGGGCGTGGATGTCATAACCGGAAATTCGGCAGCCAACACGCTGGATGGCCGCGCCGGCAATGACAAGATCTCCGGCGCCGGCGGCAATGACAAGCTTTATGGCGGCGCCGGCAGCGACACACTGTCGGGAGGAAGCGGCAAGGATGCCTTCGTCTTCAACACCGCGCTTGGATCGAAGAATGTCGACCTGATCAATGATTTTTCACCGGTCGACGACGTCATCCATCTGGAAAACGCGATCTTCACGTCCTTCACCAAGACGGGCGCCATCTCAAGCGCCTCTTTCATCAAGGGCACCACGCCGGCGGCCAAGGATGCCAATGATTTCCTGATCTACGAGACGGATACCGGCAATCTCTATTACGATGCCAATGGCAATAAATCCGGCGGCCCGGTCCTCTTCGTCCATCTGCAGAAGGACTTGGCCCTGACCTATCAGGATTTCCTGATCGTCTAACGCATGTCTCCCAAAAGTGGTCGCCGGTTTTGGGATAAAGACATGCGCAAAAACAAGGAGCTAAAGCACGGCGAGCGAATCTGAAAGATCGCGACGTGCTTTAGAGCAGTTCCAGCAAAAGTGCGTAGCGGTTTTGCGTCCGGAACTGCGTTGAAAGAAGCGGAATAACTCTAGGCTAGATCGACATCCGGCAGCTAAACGGCCACGAAGGGGCCGTTCAGCAACAGTGTGTGCCTCAGCCGCGGTGGCCCTTGGCGATCGGCTCCTGATAGGTGAAGCCCATGTCCCAGGGGAAATAGATCCAGGTATCCTGGGAAACTTCGGTGACGAACGTATCGATCATCGGCACGCCGGTCGGCTTGGCATAGACGCAGGCGAAATGCGCCTTGGGCAGCATCTCGCGCACTTCCTTGGCCGTCTTGCCGGTATCGGTCAGGTCGTCGACGACGAGAATGCCTTCGCCGCCATCGGCCGCCAGTTCCGGCGAAATGCCCTTCAGGAGCACCGTGTCGCCCTGGTCGACATAGTCGTGGCGGGTGGCAATGCACACGGTGTCGATCAGCCGGATATTGAGTTCGCGCGAAATGATGGCGGCCGGCACGAGACCCCCGCGGGTAATGCAGACGATCGCCTTGAACTCGCGGTTCAGGCCGGAAAGGCGCCAGGAAAGGGCGCGGGCGTCGCGGTGGAACTGGTCCCAGGAAACAGGAAAGGCTTTGTCGGGAAGAGACATGGTTTTGCTGCCAAGACGTGAGTTTATCTGGCTTTCGCTAATAACGGGAACAAGGGGCATAAGGCAAGCGCCTGAGGCAGGTCCGTCCTGCCAACCCGGCTAAAGCCTGGGGAAGGGCGCTTGCCGCAGCGGTCATTTTGCCCCCGCTACACCTCGCTCATAGCTCAGGCCGACGATCAGGCCGACGACCGCGCAGGCCGAGGTGAGCCCGGCAACCGCGCCCCATCCGCCATGGATCCAGAACCAGCCGCCCGCCCAGCCGGTAAAGCTTGCGCCGATATAGTAGAACAGAAGGTAGAGGGCCGAGGCGTGGCTCTTGGCCGCGCCGGAACTGGCACCCACGCCGCTGCTTGCCGCCGAATGGCCGATGAAGAAGCCGATCGTGATCAGGCATATGCCGAGCACCATCAGCACGATGCTGGTGATCAGCGTCATCGCCATGCCGACAAGGATGATGACGAATGTGGCGATCAGCATCGCCCGCCTTCCAAACCTGTCGACCAGCTTGCCGCCCTTGGAGGAGGCGACGATACCGAGCGCATAAGTCAGGAAGATCATGCTGATCGCGGTCGGGTTGAGATGGTAGGGCTCGCCCGCCAGACGAAAGGTCGAATAGTTGAACACGGTGGTGAACACGCTCGTCAGCATCGTACCGATGGCATAGAGGCGCAACAGGACCGGGTTCGAAAGATGCTGCCGCCAGATATGGATATGCCGTCCGAGCGGCACCGATTGCGGCCGAAAATTCTGCGACGGCGGCAACAGCACGAAAAAGCCGATCGCTGCCGCGACGCAGGCGGCGCCGAGCGCATACATGGCAAAATGCCAGGACGTATAGGCCGATGTCAGGCCCATACCGACCCGCCCGACCATCGCGCCGAAGGCGGTGCCGCCGACATAGAGCCCCATGGCGCGGCCAAGGCTCGAAGGCTCGATCTCTTCGGCGAGATAGGCCATCGCCACCGCCGGCACGCCGCCAAGTACAAAGCCCTCGACGGCGCGCGCCGCAAGCAGCCAGCCCCAGCTTCCGGAACTTGCGGCAACAAGGTTACAGAGCGCCGCCGCCATCATCGAGGTGAACATCAGGCTCTTGCGGCTGAACATCTGCGCAAACGCGCCGGAGAGAAGGATGGCGAAGGAGAGCGCGCCTGTCGTCAGCGACAGGGCGAGTGCCGCCGTCGCGGCATTGACGCCGAAATCGGCCGGAAATTCCGGCAAAAGCGGCTGCACGCAATAGATCAGCGAGAAACTGGCAAAGCCTGCGAGAAACAGTGCCCAGCTTGCCCGGCGAAAGCGCGCGCTGTCACCGGTAATCCAGTTGGGTTCGAATTCTTCAGGGACCGGGCGAACGGCCGCGGCAATCGGAGCGTGCTCGGGCATAGGCTGGGGCATGGAATGGGGCATGGGAAATCCTTGTCACCCGCATATAGCGCATGGCAAAGATAATATCTAATATATGGAGAATAGTTCTCCCATATCTGGAATTAATATCATGGAGCTGCGGCACGTCCGGTATTTTCTCGCCATCGCCGAAGAAGGCAGCTTCACCCGCGCCGCAGAACGCCTCGGTATTGCGCAACCGCCGCTCAGCCAGCAGATCAAGGTGCTGGAAAGGGAAATCGGGGCTCGGCTTTTTCGCCGCCTGTCCCATGGCGTCGAACTGACCCCGGCAGGATCTGCCTTCCGCGCTGCCATAAGCGGCGTTCCGCAGGAAATCGCCGAAGGCACACGGCTTGCCCGCAAGGCCGCGGCCGGCGAAAGCGGCGTCATCCGCATCGGTTTTACCGGCACGGCGGCCTTGAGCCCGGTGACGCCCGCTTGCATCCGGCTGTTCCGCAATGCCTATCCGGATGTCGAGATCAAGGTGACGGAGGCCAATTCGGTGGCGCTCGCCGATGCGCTGATCGACGACCGGCTGGATATCGCCATCCTGCGCCCGTCGAGTTCGGACCCGGAAGCGCTTGCCGAAGACATCCTTGCCGAAGAGCCGCTCGTGGCGGCCTTGCCCGCCGTCCATCCGCTGGCGACGATCGACGCGCCGATCGATCTCGTGGCACTGCGCGACGATCCGTTCATCTTCACCCCGCGCGATGTCGGGGTCAGCCTTCACGATGCCATGCTGAGGGCTTGCGCCAGTGCCGGCTTCACGCCGAAGCCGGGACCGTCTGCCCCGCATATCGCCTCGATCCTGTCGCTGGTGGCGGCCGATCTCGGCGTCTCGCTGGTGCCGCAGTCGATTGCCAATGTCAGGCTGCCGGGCACGGTCTTCCGCGAAATCGACAATATGGGCGAACGCGTCGCCATCGCGCTCGCCTACCGCAGGGCAACGACCTCGACCGTCGTGCGCAATTTTCGCGCCGTCATGCGGCAGGTGCGCAAGGACGGGCAATTGCCGGGCGTGCCCTCGCAGGCAGCGCTCTTGCCCGACGGCATGGATTTCTAGCGCTTTGAAAAAGGGGGCGGCGGCAGGCCGGGAGGGCTGGGGGAGAAGGCCTGATACCGATTGTCGATATCCAGTGCCTGCCGCCGTTCTTTCAGCTCACCAGTCCAAGCCCTCCGTCGATGACAAGCGTCTGACCGGTGAGGAAGGTGTTGCTCAGCGCGAAGAGATAGGCGGATGCCACCTCGTCGACATTGGCCGTGCGGGCAAGCGGAATGGTCCGGTCGAAATAGGCCTTGGTCTCTTCTACCTGTTCGCGCGGCACGTTGCGCCACAGCGGCGTGTCCATCCAGGTCGGCGATACGGCGTTGACCCGGATCTTCGGCGCCATCTCGACCGCGAGCCCTTCCGCCAGCATGCGGATCGCCGCATTGCCGACGATGGCGCCCGACGCATTATGCGGCCTGCCGCCGGCACCCGCCGTCATCACCAGGCTACCGCCGTCCCTGACATGCGGAAGCACCGTCTTGGCGATCTGCAGGGCGGCGAAGAACTTGCCGTCGATCGCCTCGCGCACGGCCGCAACGCTGTTGGCCATGAAGCCGCCGCCCATCGCCCCGCCGACCATCGACACGACATGGTCGACCGCGCCGATCTTGCCCATCGCCTTCTCCAGCGCTTCGACGTCGGTCGCGTCGACCACATGGGTCGCGACGTCCGCGGATGCCAATTCGGCCTTGGCCTTGGCCAGTGCGTCGGCATTGCGGCCAATGAGGATAAGACTGGCGCCTGCAGCCGCGGCCTGTGCCGCGACCGCCCGGCCGATGCCGGAACTGCCGCCGATGACGAGAACGCGTTTTCCGTCGAGAACCCGATCAGGCAACTTTAAACCCTCCCTGGATTGCAAAGGATGCAGCCGTCTCATCAGCGACCGCCATGTCGTTTTCGCCGCTAGAGCCGCTGATCCCGACCGCGCCTGCGAGATCACCACCTTCAAGGATCGGAACGCCGCCCTTCAGCGGGTAGAGCCCGGCAACCGACAGCATGGCCGTCTCGCCCTTGTTGATCATCGTCTCGAAAATTTCCGACGGTGCGCCAAGCGCCGCTGCCGTGCGCGCCTTGCCGATTGCCACATCGCAGGAGACCGAAGGCACGCCATCCATCCGCAGGAAGGCCATGAGGTTTCCGCCGGCATCGACGACCGACGCCGCAATCGCGATGTTTTTTGCCTTGGCGATCGCGACAGCGCGGTCGACAAGCGCTTGCGCCCCCGATGAGGTCAGGGCGGGGCGGTTAAGGAAATGGGTGTCTGTCATCCTGTGCTCCAAATTTAAGATACCGATTGGTATTTAGATACTAATCGGTACACTGGCCTTCAAGTCACCAACATGAAAAAGAGGTCGGAAATGGCCAGGCTCACACGCGTCGAAAGTCAGGCGCAGACGCGGCAGAAGCTTCTGGATGCGGCGCGCGACATGTTTTCGCGCGATGGTTACGCGGCGACCTCGATCGACCGCATTGCCGACGCCGCGGGCTTCAGCAAGGGCGCCGTCTATTCGAACTTCGCCGGCAAGGAGGCGATCTTTCTGGAGGTTCTGGAAGCGCTGGGGCAGGCGAGCCTCGATCCGCTTCTGGAGGCTATAGACACCGCTTCGGGTGCCGATGCCGTCGTCGAACTGCTGGTCGCCTGGGCGGACGACCGCTCGCAGAGCGGCAACTGGTCCCTGACGATCCTCGAACATGCCCGCACCGCCGATCTTGACACACAGTCCCTCGAGCGCCAGCGGGAAATCCTGCGTAGCCATTGGCGCCAGCTCGGCGAAAAGCTTGTCGGAAAATTTGCCGGGGTCTCGGCCGAGCCGGAAACCCTCGGAGCCCTGATGCACGAACTCGCCTACGCGCCGGCGATGACCTTCGTCTCCCGCCCGCGCGCCGGCGATCTGGTTCGTTTGAGCCTGAAGGCCATCCTCGCCTGACGGCCCGGATGGGGCCGTCAGCCTGACATGAGGGTCACCGCGACATGAGGGTGAGCGCCGTCATCGAATCGAGCAGGCTGCGGGTCACGCCGCCGAAGAACACTTCCCACCAGCGGGAATGCCCGTAACCGCCCATTACCAGGAGGTCGATGCTCTCGTCGGCAAGCCGGTTCTCGATTGTCGCCGCCGGGGTGTTGCGACCGCTCTCCTGCGTCGTCACGGTGACGGCAATGCCGTGGCGGCTGAGCGTGGCGGCGATCTCTGCACCGGCAAGCTCCGGGCTCTGGCTACCGCGTTCCGGCGGATCGATGACGAGCACTTCGACCGACGCCGCGAGCTTTAAAAACGGCAGCGAATCGAATGTGGCGCGTGCCGCCTCGCGCGATCCGTTCCAGGCGACCAGCACCCGTTTGATCGGGCGCGGCTCCTTCAGCGTATAGGGCACGAGCAGCAGCGGCCGGCCGCTTTCGAACAGGAAGGTTTCCAGATCGGCGCGGTGATCGGGCTTGGACGGATCGCTCTGGTTGGCGACGATCAGATCCGCCGTGCGCGCCGTCTCCTGCACCGAGGTCGAGGCATAGCCGGCAGCCAGCATGTAACTGTGCCACTCGGCGGCAATGCCCTCGCGCACCGTCTGCTGCTTGAAGATCTGCTCGATCGCCATCGTTTCCCTCTGGGCGCTTTCCTGCAGGATCTCGACAGCCGTCGGATCGGGGATTTCCATCGGTGCGATCAGCGGCACGGCCACCAGTGTCTCCGCATGCACGCCGATCAGATGGGCGTCGAACTGCTGGGAGACGGAAATGGCGAAATCGGTGATCTGCGCCGCATGGCGCTGGGTGTCGAGGACGGCGAGAACGGTCTTGTAGGACATCAAAAATCCCTCATCGGAGAGCTCATGCAAGGCTTTACATCAATTAAAATGGAGCCGTGACAAGGCCCGTCAATGGCGCTCACGCCACCGTGCGCCGCATCAGCCCCATGCGACGCAATCGTCCTCGCAAAACCCCGGCAGGCTCACGCGTCGGCGGTCGGGTTGGCCGCAAGGCCTGCCTTGTCGAGATCGGCAATCATCGCCTCGATGGCCGCAGCCGCGGCGGCAAGCGGCTCTTCGGCGCGTGCCCTGACCACCAGTTCGGTCGAAAATTTCTTACCGTCGAAACGCGGATAGGAGCCGATGCTGGTCTCCGGATGGGCTTTCTGGATATTGCCGAGAAGCGTGCCGATATCACCCTCGCCATAGGGGCAGGAAATCGACCGCGACAGCATTTTCGAGCCCGAGCGTAGCGTCGGCAGGACGTTGTCGACCATCGCCTGGAACACTTGCGGCACGCCGGCCATCACATAGACATTGCCGATCACGAAACCGGGTGCGGTGGAGACCGGATTGGCGATATGGGACGCACCCTCGGGCATGCGCGCCATGCGCTGGCGGGCAGGGGTGAATTCCATCTCGCGGCACTTGTACATCTCGGCAAGCAGCGCCATCGCCTTGTCCTCATGGATACAGGCAACACCGAACGCCTTCGACACGGCATCCGCCGTGATGTCGTCATGCGTCGGGCCGATGCCGCCCGAGGTGAACACATAGTCGTAGCGAGCGCGCAGCGCATTCAGCGCCTCGACGATCCTGTCCTCCTCGTCGGGCACGATGCGCACTTCCTTGAGGTCGATCGCCGAAAGCGTCAGCATGTCCGCCAGATGGCCGATATTCTTGTCCTTGGTGCGCCCGGACAGGAGTTCGTCGCCGATGGCGAGCATTGCGGCGGTGACGATGGGGGAACCGGCGGGGGTGCCAATGGGGGGAGACGTCTGGTCGGTCATGGTGGCTCTCTTCTTCTGATCCGGAAAACCTAATCCGCCTGCCGGCGAATGCAATCCTGCGACCGCTCGACTGATGATGTTCAAATTGGACGAGCCGGGGCCATCGTTCAAGAATAGTGGACAGTGCGTCGTGATCGTCACGGCTGGCAGGGTAGGCCGCGCTCCGCTAGCTATAGGTCACACGCTTG
The DNA here is from genome assembly GCF_003597675.1 of Neorhizobium sp. NCHU2750. Lineage (NCBI taxonomy): Bacteria > Pseudomonadati > Pseudomonadota > Alphaproteobacteria > Hyphomicrobiales > Rhizobiaceae > Neorhizobium > Neorhizobium sp. NCHU2750. The sequence goes on from NZ_CP030827.1 coordinate 1,476,131, forward strand.
TTAAAGGCCGGTTTGATGATCCTAGAGTTCTTGAAAAGAGTGCTTGGCGGCGCACCTTCCACAAGTCCAGCAGCCGCTCCCATCCCCGCAAAGGAAACGAAGAAAATGACCAAGGTTCTCGTCCTCTATTACTCTTCCTACGGCCATATCGAGAAGATGGCTTACGCTGTTGCCGAAGGTGCCAAGTCCGCCGGTGCGGACGTCACGGTAAAGCGCGTTCCCGAACTCGTTCCGGAAGACGTCGCCAAGGCGTCGCATTTCAAGCTCGATCAGGCCGCCCCGATCGCAACCGCCGATGAACTCGACCAGTATGACGCGATCATCGTCGGCGCCGGCACCCGCTTCGGCACGGTCGCTTCGCAGATGCGCAATTTCTGGGACCAGACCGGCGGTCTGTGGTTCAACGGCAAGCTGGTCGGCAAGGTCGGCTCGGTCTTCACCTCATCCGCTACCCAGCATGGCGGCCAGGAATCCACCATCCTCTCCTTCATCCCGACCTTCCTTCACCACGGCATGGCCGTAGTCGGCCTTCCCTATGCCTTCCAGGGCCAGATGGGCACGGAAGAAGTCAAGGGCGGCTCGCCCTACGGCGCCAGCACGCTGACCAACGGCGACGGCTCGCGCATGCCGTCCGACATCGAACTCGAAGGCGCAAAATTCCAGGGCGCCCACGTCGCCAAGATCGCCGCCAAGCTTTCGGCCTGATCGCCGACGCCTGAGCCGGATTGAAGACAAGGGGAGTGGCCATGCCGCTCCCCTTTTTCGTGTGCGCCGACAGAGACTGTTGTGCTGAGTGAGCAATGGATCGAAACACAGGTCCGAGAAGCGCTTGGCTGCTTTCTGGCTATCGTTGGCGGCTATAGGCCCAAGCCGGATATGCCGGATTGTTGCATTAATTCGCCGTACACGCTCGGCATGGCAGGTTCTGCCACAGAGAGTCAGGCAATTCTGGATTGATCATGGCCAAGCGAAGCGCAACCCGAAAATTCTTCATATTTGGGCCAAACCGGCTAGGTGGTGGCCCTGGCCATGGTCTCGTGTTTGAGAACAAGGACAGGTTGAGAAGGCTCCCTCGTCTGATTGTGAGACCGGCCGAAGGCGGATTTCCTACGTTTCCCGAAGCCCCTCGTATCGTCTACGTCAAAAAGAAGGGCCGTCCGCCCCGTGACCTTGAGGCTTATCTGAGCGGCTATTGGTTTGTCTCAGAACGGCTGAAAGAGATCTTTGAAACTGTTGATCGCGATGCGTTTGCATTTGTTGAGTGCGAATATGTCCTTCCAGACGGCACATTGGGCCCTCGTCACTATTTATGCGACGTCGTGAGAACGATCGATGCAATTGATCTTTCAACCTCGAAAGTATCGATCATTAAGGAACAGGATGATGTTGCGCAGCAACAGCGCGAATTTTATTCAGCATACAGCGGTGCAGAGCTGCGGTTCCGAGACGATGTTGTAGGGGATGCCCACGTTTTTTTTCAAAGCCGCCTCGCGGGTGGCCCGATCTGCGATGAGATTCTATGGAGCGCCTGTCGTGCCGTCCCTGACTTGAAAGGTGTCCTGTTTCGGGATGCGCTGAAACTTTAGCTACCGCATGTTTCCTTGCACACTTTGGTGCGGACGGCGGGGATCGAACCCGCATGACCGAGGCCGAGAGATTTTAAGTCTCTTGCGTCTACCAGTTTCGCCACGTCCGCGTGGCCTTGCTTTTCAGATAGATGGGCGATTCCGTCAAGCGCGCCTGAGCGAAAAGGGGGCGCTGTCCCGTCCTGTCCCCTGTTTGCCGCATCAGGCAGGAGAGGGGCGGTAGCGGAAGGCCGACGCGTCCGGCGCCGGCCTTCGGGGTTTGGCATCATTATGCCTTTTCAAATATCACCGATCGCCATGCTTGCGCAGGCGGCATGAGGCGATGACAGCTCGCTCGACCTTCTCAGTCGAGCAGGTCTGCCGGAACCTTGCCGCCGTTTTCCGACAGCTTCTTCATCAGCGCCTTGTGCAGCCACATGTTCATCTTGGCCGAATCGCCCATGTCGCCGCTATAGCCGAGCTCTTCGGCAAGCTCCTTGCGCTCTGCAAGGCTCGCATCCATGCCGAGTGCCTTCATCAGATCGACGATCGAATGGCGCCAGTCGAGCTTCTGGCCGCTCTTCTTCACGGCGGCATCGAGAATCGGCACCACGTCGATGGCGGTCGCTGCCGGGGTGGCGGGAGCGCCGGCCGCGGTGGTCGCCGCCGGTGCCGAAGCCGTTGGTGCCGAAGCGGGCGACGAGGATGGAGCGGCAGACGATGCCGGGCTGTCTGCCGCCGGTGCCTCTGCCGCAGCCGCCGGCGATCCGAAAATGGCATTCTTGATCTTGCTGAAAATGCTCATGGGTCGTCTCCTCTAAATTAGACTTCTGAGAAGCTAGGGCAAAGGGCGGGTGAGGGGAATGGCCGATGTTCCAAATGCGGACAAAATCCTTGGTTGTCGTCGACAGGTGCGATTTTCCGCAATTGACCTCGCAGGCGCCAAGGCTATCTGCTCTGCGGCACAGATGGAGGCGAATGCATGTTGAGAAGGGTCCTGTTCCTTTTGCTGGCGGTCCTGGCCGGCCCGGTTGCCCATGCTGAGGGTACCGTCAAGGAAGGGCAGTTCATGGCGAGCCGCATCCTCAACAGGAATGTCGAGTTCACGCTCTATCTTCCGCCCGGTTACGGCCGCGACGACCGTCATTATCCGGTGATCTATCTCATGCATGGCGGGCTGGGCGGGCAGAACAGCGACTGGTACCGCTTCGGCAATGCCGGTTACGTCTTCGACAAGCTGATCGAAAGCGGCGAGGTGCCGCCCTTCATCGCGGTGACTCCGGAAGGCCGTCGCGACGAGGAAGACAGGTTCAACACCTATTTCATGAACGATGCCGATGGCGGCTATCTGTGGCAGGATATGTTTTTCAAGGAATTCGTCCCCTATGTCGAAAAATCCTTGCCCGTCGTGCCGGCAAGAAATGCCCGCGCCATCCTCGGCATGTCGATGGGCGGCTATGCGGCCATCGCCTTCTCGCTAAAGCATCCCGACATGTTTGTCGCCGCCGCCGCCCTCAGCGCGGCCGTCAGAACCGACCAGCAGGTCGTCGACATGGATCAGCCCGGTTACGACATGCGCTTCGGCAAGGCCTGGGGCATGGGGCTGAAGGGCAGCGAGCGGCTCAATCGGCTCTATCGTGACAACAGCGTCCTCGATCTCGTCGACACCACGCCGCCCGATCGGATCCGCCGGACGAAGCTCTATATCGATTGCGGTTCCTATGATGGTTTCTTCGCCGGCAATGCCGCGCTGACGCTGAAATTGCAGAAACTCGATGTGCCGCATCATTTCATCGCCCGCGAAGGCGGCCATGACTGGACCTATTGGCGCACCGGCCTACCCGATGCGGTGCGGTTCATCGGCCAGGCCTTCATGAACTGACATCACCTTCATGAACTGAAACCAACTTCATGAACTGAAACCGCCCGCTGCCGCCATCGCTGATGCGTCATCGCCGATGGAAAAAGGGAACCGTTTGGTGGCAAAACGGGCTTGGTCTTCTACCCTTTGCTGTGGCATAGCGAGGGCGATTTGACGACGCAGGATTGCAAATGTTGACGAAGACGGGTGTGGACGAGGCAAGGGCAGCGGTACGGACGATCTTTCCGGAAACGCCGCTGCAGTTGAACGAGCATTTGAGCCGCCGCTACGGCGCCGATATCTGGCTGAAGCGCGAGGATCTCTCGCCGGTCCGCTCCTACAAGATCAGGGGCGCCTTCAATTTCCTGCGCAAGGCGATCGCCGACATGGGAAAACAGGGCGGCGTCGGGGCGAAGACCTTCGTCTGCGCTTCGGCCGGCAATCATGCCCAGGGCTTTGCCTTCGTCTGCCGGCATTTCGAAGTGCCGGGCATCGTCTTCATGCCGGTCACCACGCCGCAGCAGAAGATCGACAAGACCCGCACTTTTGGTGGCGAGTTCATCACCATCAAGCTGGTCGGCGATATTTTCGACCAGTGCTATGCTGCAGCCCGCGCCCATGTGGAGGAGATCGGCGGCATGATGGTGCCGCCCTTTGACGATGCCGATATCATCGAGGGCCAGGCGACGGTTGCCTCGGAAATCCTCTCGCAATTGCCGCAAAGCGTCACGCCCGACATCGTCATCCTGCCGGTCGGCGGCGGCGGCCTGGCCTCCGGCGTCACCGGCTACCTGATGGAGGAAGTGGGTCACGACGGTTTCCTCTTCACCGAACCGACCGGCGCGCCGAGCCTGAAGAAAAGCCTTGAGGCGGGCGCTCCCGTCACTTTGCCGAAGGTTGATAATTTCGTCGATGGCGCGGCCGTGGCGCGCATCGGCACGCTGAATTTCGAGCGTTTGAAGGGCTTTTCCGCCGATCAGGTCCTGCTCGTGCCGGAGAACGCGATCTGCGTGACGATGACCGACATGCTGAATGTCGAAGGTGTCGTGCTCGAGCCTGCCGGTGCATTGTCGATCACCGCGCTGTCGCTGATCGAGCCGGAAAAGATCGCCGGCAAGACCATCGTCTGCGTCGTCTCGGGCGGCAATTTCGATTTCGAGCGCCTGCCCGACGTCAAGGAAAGGGCCATGCGCTATGCCGGCCTGAAGAAATATTTCATCCTGCGCCTGCCGCAGCGCCCCGGCGCCCTGCGTGATTTCCTCAACCTGCTCGGGCCGGACGACGATATCGCCCGCTTCGAATATCTGAAGAAGTCGGCGCGCAATTTCGGCTCCATCCTGATCGGCATCGAAACGACGGCGTCGGAGAATTTCGCCGGCCTTTACGAGCGGTTTGAAGCTGCGGGCCTGGGCTATGAGGATATAACCGAGAACGATATTCTGGCGAACCTCATCATCTGATGCTATCGGGTCTGGCGATCTGAACGGCAATCTACCCCGGCAGCGCTTGGTGCGACCCGGGGCAACGTGTTAGGCAAGGCTATGGCATCGATCTTCTCTTCCCTGTTTTCCACCTTCTCGGGCAAGGACAAGCCGGCCAAGGCCGCGCGCGAAATCGAGCCCGTGGCCTACAAGGACTGCCGGATCTTCCCGGCACCACTGGCCGAAGGCAATCAGTTCCGCCTCGCAGGCCGGATCGAGAAGGACGTCAACGGCGAGACGCTGGTAAGAAACATCATCCGCGCCGACATGTTCTCGTCGATGGAAGATGCCGTCACCTTCACCATCAGCAAGGCCGAGCAGGTCATCGACCAGAATGGCGCATCGCTGTTCTCCGATGGCGAGAAATCACGCTCGGCCTGATTTCGGGCCTGCCTGATTCTGGGTCTGCGTGATTTTGCACAAGCCTGATCCGGCTTGACAGAGCAGGCGGCTGCACCGGAACGGCGCGGTCCCGTTCGACGATCAGAAGTCGCAAACAGTGCGACACTCACTCAATATTAAAAACTCTCATCTAGGCTGGCTGGGCATTTATCAATTTTCCAGCAGTCTGTATCGATGAGATCACAGCGCCTATACTGCAGATCCGTTGCGTGGTTGTTTCTGGCGGCAAGTTTTCTGCCCCATTATGCCTATGCCGACGCAAACCTGCCCGACGGCCATCAGGCGTCCGCGGGCTGGGATGCCGCGTGGATTGCGATGACCGCGGCCTGCCTCCTCTTTATTCAGGCCGGCTCGCTGCTCTTCGGGGCCGGCATGCGCAGGGCGACGGGGCTCGGCGCGATCGCGCAGATCAATCTCCTCGCTCTTGTCCTTGCCGTGATCGGCTTTGCTGCCGTCGGCTTCAACATCGCCTTCGGCCAGTCGCACGATCTGCCTTTCGGTACCGCACCGGTCTTTTCCGTCCTGCATGAAGGGCCTTTCCGGCAGGCGGGCGTGGTTCTCTACCAGTCGCTCATCTGTGCGGTCGCGGCAATCATCCTGTCCTCCATGCTGGGCGCACGCCTCTCGCCCCGGCAGTTCATCCCGGCGATCCTCGTTTTTTCGGCGGTGATCTATCCGCTCTTCCTCCATTTTGCGCATGGCGACCTTTTCGTCGCCAATGTCACGGCGTTTCTCTCGCACCTCGATTTCGTCGATCTGGCCGGTGGCGTCTTCCTCCATGCCACGGCGGGATGGGTGGCGCTCGCTGCGGCAATCGTCTTCATGGCGCCGAAGGGGCAAGCGGACGCGTCGCGGCCCACGCCACGGCGGATTGCCGTGTCCATTCCGGCCGGTGCCCTCATCCTCGCCGCCGGCTGGACATCGCTGAACGGCGTCTTTGCCCTTGTGGCCAGCGCCGACGTTGCGACCGTTGTCAAGAATTCGCTGACAGCGGCCGCAGCCGGCGCATCTCTCGGCGCCGTGATCGGATTGCGCGACGGGCAGGGCGCATTGCTGCGCAACCTGTGCATCGGAGCGCTCGGCGGTCTATCCGCCTCGACGGCGGGCTCTGCCCTGCTTGAACTGCCAGGTGCGATCTTCGTCGGTATCGCGGGTGCCGCCATTGCCATGCTCGGCAATCGTTTCGTCACACGTCAGCTGCGGGTCCACGATCCGGCGGGCCTGATCAGCATCCATGCATTCGCCGGCGCTGCGGGCGCCTTGCTGTTGTCGGTGGCCGCACCGCTCGCGTCCCTGCCTGCCGGCGGTCGGATTGCCCAGTTATGGGTCCAGGCAGTCGGCATCGGCATCGATTTCTACTGGTCGTTCGGTGCGGCATACCTGCTCTTCCGTCTGTCGATCCGGCTTCCGGTGGTCGGCCGCAGGCCTGTCGCGGACGCAGGCGACGACACTTCGGCTGCCGAATGGTCGCTCCCCTTCGATGAATCCGAACGCGTCGCCGCCCTCGCCAAGGCGACATTCGAGGCGATCATGATCCATCGCAACGGCATCGTCGTCGACGGCAATGACGAGCTTGCCAAGCTTGCCGGGCGTCCACTCGATGATCTCATCGGTCGCTCGATCTTTGAGTTCCTGCGCGATGGAGAGGCCATCCGCGTATCGGAGATCGTCAAGCTCAACGACGACGCGCGGCACGAGATTTCCATCGAGCTGCCGGATGGCTCGACCGTACCCGTTGCTGCGCGCGGACGCGATATCGTCTTCAGGGGCGAAAAGGCGCGTGTCGGCTGCTTCGTCGATCTGCGCGAAAGGCGGCAGGCGGAAAAGCGCATCCGTCATCTCGCCCAGCACGATCCGCTGACCGGTCTGCCCAATCGTGTCCTGTTTACCGAGCGCCTGACGGAGATGATGGAGCGTGCCGATGGCAATCGTGCCTTCGGCGTCGTCATCATCGATGTGGACCGGTTCAAGGACATCAACGACATCCACGGCCATCAGGCCGGTGATGCCGTGATCTACGAAGTGGCGGCGCGCTTTGCTGCGCTCGCAGGCGATCATGATGTCGTGGCGAGGCTTGCCGGCGATGAATTTGCCGTCATCCTGGCAGAAGTACTCAGCGTCGAGGAGCTTGAAGCCTTCGGTCGCAATATTCTGGGTGCCATGGCCGTCCCGATCGATATCAGGCCGGAAGAACAGGTGAATGTCACCGTCAGTATCGGCACGGCGCTTTTCCCCGACGATGCCATGGAGATCGATGCGTTGATCGGCTGTGCCGACGTGGCGCTCCATCACGCCAAGACATCCGGCAGGAATGCCATGCGCCGGTTCCTGCCCGGCATGAACGATCTCATCAACAAGCGCCGCGCGCTTGAGCGGGATCTGGAGCAGGCATTGCATCTTGGCCAGTTCGAGCTCTATCTGCAGCCGCGCATATGCGTCGAGGACCTGTCGGTCAGCGGTCACGAAGCTCTTCTGCGCTGGACCCATCCCACCCGCGGCATGGTCAGCCCCGCCGACTTCATCCCCGTCGCCGAAGCCTCGGGCAAGATCATCCAGCTCGGCGAATGGGTGCTGGAAGAGGCGGTGAGGCTGCTCGACCGGGTCGAAGGCCATATCAGCGTCAATGTCAGCCCGCTGCAGTTCCGCCATGCGGATTTCGTCGCAAGGCTAGCCCGGTTGCTTGAGCAATCCGGCACCGATCCCGGCCGCATCGAACTCGAAATCACCGAAAGCGTACTGATCGACGATCACAGCCGCGCGCTTCAGATCCTGACGGAGCTGAAGCGGATGGGGTTCACCATTGCGCTCGATGACTTCGGGACCGGCTATTCCTCGCTCAGCTATCTCAGCCACTATCCCTTCGACACGATCAAGATCGACCGCAGCTTCGTCCAGAACCTGAGCACCGCTGAAAAGACCCAGCTGATCGTCAGGACGATCATCGATCTGGGCGAGGCGCTCGGCATGAAAGTGGTTGCCGAAGGGGTGGAGACGATCGAGGAGGCGGCCTTCCTCAGTCGCTTCGGTTGTCACGAGCTTCAGGGCTATCTGCTCGGCCGACCGTCCCGCATCGCCGAGCTGCAGAAAATCGTTGCGCCGAGGCTCGCCGCCCAATTGCAGGCGGTACAGTTGCTGCGCCGCCGACATGTATCTGCCGATGACGAGGGGCGATCCGGGGTGCGGATCGCCGAGGCTCGCGCCTGATCGGCGGGTATTGGAGAAACCTTAACTGTGGCTCTCCTAAAACACAGGCAGCGGATGGGACGAAGGAGGTGCCATGCAGTGGTTTAATCTCGGTCTCTTCCTGATCGAGGCAGTCGTCTATTTCTCCGTGATGACGCTGTTTCTGCATTTCCGCCGCCCGCTCGGCCTGGGTGTCTTCCTTGCCGCACTCGGCGTCATGCATTTCATGGAGACCTATCTCGCGGCGGTCTTTTATGTCGAGCTTCCCTTCGGCACGGTATCGCCCGGATCCTCGGTCTTCTTTGCCGGCAAGCTGATGATGATCCTGCTTCTCTACATCAAGGAGGATGCAGCCACCGTCCGCCAGCCGATATACGGCCTCTTCCTCGGCAATCTCTTGACTGTCGGGCTGGCGCAGATCCTTCAGGCCCATGCATCCGTCACCCTGCCGGGCGGCCGGATGGCTGACATGCCGTTTCTCGGCGAGATGGGCTGGCTGATGGTCTGGGGCACCTCGATCCTCTATCTGGATTCGATCGGCATCATCCTGTTCTACGAACGGCTGGGACGCATGCTGGAGCGCCACAACGTCCTGCGCTTTGCCATCAGCGGCGCCGTGTTGCTGACCTTCGATCAGCTCGCCTTCTATCTCGTTTTGCATACGCTCTTCGACGCGCCGCTCTCCGTGCTTTTCGGCGGCTGGTACGCCAAGATGCTGTCGGTCGGCATCTATTCGCTTCTCTATGCCGTCTATCTGAGGCTCGATCAGAACGACCGATGGAGCACATCGTCCCGCCAGATCACCGATATCTTCCACGACCTGACGTTTCGCGAACGCTATCAGGCGCTTCTGGCACGGGCAGGCGTCGATGGTCTGACCGGCGTATTCGACCGGGGACGCTACGAGGTCGACGGGCCCCAGTTGCTGAGCGAGAGCATGGCGGGTGGCCGGCCGCTCAGCCTGGTGATGATCGACGCCGACCGCTTCAAGGAGGTCAACGACCTCTACGGCCATCAGCGCGGCGATACGGTGCTGAAACAGCTTGCCGCCTGCCTGACGGGCCATCTGCGCCCCGGAGACCATCTTTCGCGCTTCGGCGGTGAGGAATTCGTTCTCCTCCTCCCGGGCACCGATCACGGTATGGCGCTTCGTTTCGCTGAAGACTTGAGGCTCGATATCAGCCGGGTCATCAGCCGTCCCGATGGTGCAGGCCTCACCGTTTCAGTCGGCGTTGCTACAGCGCCCGACGATGGCAGGGCGCTCGATCTTCTTCTCGGGCGGGCGGACGAACGGCTCTACCAGGCAAAAAACAGCGGCCGTGACAATGTCCACGGCCGCTTCGGAAGAGTGATGCCCTGAGCGGGCCTGCTTGAACGGGCCTGCCTTGAACGGGGCCTGTCTTGTGTCGCGATCAGGCGGCGAGCGCGAGCTGCTGCGTGCGTTCCTTGGCAGAGGCGATCGCCTTGTCGAAGGCTTCCGGGCCGAAGGCCGTGCCTTCGACATAGATGACCTCGACGTCGGTCATGCCCATGAAGGCCAGAACCGTCTTGAGGTAGGGGATGGCGTGGTTCATCACCATGGCCGGGCCTTCGGAATAGATGCCGGCAGCCGAAAGCACGATGTAGACCTTCTTGCCGGTGGCAAGACCCTGCGGGCCTTCTGCGGTGTAGCGGAAGGTCATGCCGGCGCGGGCGACATTGTCGATCCAGCTCTTCAGCGTCGAATAGATGTTGAAGTTGATGAGGCCCGTTGCCAGCACCACGGTGTCGGCGGCAAGCAGTTCGGCAACCAGCTTGTCGGAGGTCGCGGCAGCAGCAGCCTCATCGGCATTGCGGGCTTCGGCCGGCTTGCGGATCGCCGATGTGGTCACGGTGTCGAGATGCGGGATCGGGTTCTTGCCGAGATCATGCGTGACGACGGTAGCATCCGGCGTCTTCGCCTTCAGCTTATCGACGAATTCGTTGGCGATCTTGGTGGAAAGCGATTCATCGCCGCGCGGGCTGGAGGTCACGAGAAGGATGGAGGACATGGTGCCAATTCCTTGATAATTATTGCGATCGATCGAGCCGGAGGTTTTTGGGTGCGACCGGATGGCTCGTGTGACACCAGAAATAGCGATGGACGGACATTGATTAAACGCAGATAATGTCGAAGCTTTCTATCGAATAATTGGATAGCGGATATGGATGCCAACCCCACACTCGATCAGCTGCAGGTTTTCATTGTCGTGGCGGAAACAGGAAGCTTTTCCGCCGCCGCCCGCGCGCTCAATCGCGCCCAATCGGTGGTCAGTTACACGATCGGCAATCTCGAGGCGCAACTGGAAGTGCAGCTTTTCGAGCGCAGTGGCGCGCGCCAGCCGAAACTGACGGACGCGGGCAGGGCGATGCTGGTCGATGCCCGCCGCATCGTCGCCGATCTTCAGGTGATGCGCTCCCGTGCCAAGACCATCAAGCGCGGCCTGGAGACGGAACTGTCGCTCGCCATCAGCGTCATGGTGCCGACCGACGCGCTCGTCGCCGAACTCAGTGAGTTCCGCCGCGAGTTTCCAAGCGTGGCGCTCAATCTCAATGTTGGCGAACTCGGCCGGGTGATGGATCTCGTCGTCAGCGGCAAGGCGGATATCGCCATTGGCGGGGCGCTGCTGAAGCAGGATGATTCCATCGTCGCAGACAGGATCGGCCATGCCTTCATGCTTCCGGTCGCCGCCCCGGATCATCCACTCGCACAAATGGGCCGGCCGCTGACGCTTGCCGACGTGCGCGAGGAAACCCAGCTCGTCGTGACCGACTCGTCCGGAATGACCTCCGGGCGCGATTTCAATGTCCTGTCTTTCAAGATCTGGCGGGTCAGCGACGTCGCGACCAAGCACCATCTGGTCAAGGGTGGGCTCGGATGGGGTGGCCTGCCTGCCTCGCTGGTGCGCGACGACGTGCGTGACGGCAATCTCGTCGTGCTGGAACTCGATGCTTACGAACAGGGCGAATACCCGCTCTATGCGCTGCGCCGTGCCGCCAATCCGCCGGGGCCTGCAGGCCAGTGGCTGATCGAGAGCTTTGCCCGGCGCCTGTCGACCTGCCCGAGCAAGGCGCATTTCGACGCGACACTGAAGGTTGACGGCGAAAGACAGGCCTATCCGCAGGCCGCCGAATAGAGGTCGCTGCAATCTGGTCGGGTGAGGCCTGATTGACCTGCGGAGGCCGATCTTGCTATAGGATCGTCACGGTCAGCAGTACACCGAGGCGTCACCGTCCCTTCCGGGAAGCTAAACCTGCGCATTTGAAGAGATCAGCACTTATCCCGTGCCGACGTCGACAAGACGGTGACCAGCGACAATCCAAAATGATCGGCGCATCGAGGATAAGCCATGACCAGAACCATCTTTCCGATGGCCGTTGCCGACATGTCGGCTTTCGCCAGATCCCTGCGCCAGCAGATCGCCACGCTTGATCACAAGCCGAGCCATCTCGAAATGCTGAACCTCCTCAGCCGTGCCGGGGGCTTCCGCAATTACCAGCATTTTCGCGCCGAAGCCGAGGCGACCGGGCCTGTCGGCACGCCTGAAGCCGTCGCGGATCGCCTGCCGCCATTGCCGGATATGCCGGCAGATATGCAGCCCGACATGCAGCCGGACGAAAAGCGCGTGATGCATACGCTACGCGTCTTCGACCGCGCCGGCCGGATCACCCGCTGGCCGGGAAAACGCTCCCAGCAGCAATTATGCATGTGGTACCTGTGGTCGAAGATCCCACGCGGGCGCTCTTTCTCCGAAAGGGAGATCGGCGACTTCCTCAATACCCTGCATCTCTTCGGTGACCCGGCACTGCTGCGCCGCGATCTCTTCGATCTCGGCCTCGTGACCCGCAACCGCGACGGCAGCAATTATCGCCGTGTCGAGCGCAGGCCGCCGCCGGAACTCGGCCTTCTCACGCGCCGGATCGGCACGGAGCCGCAACGTGCCCCGGGTGTCGGAACCGCGCGGGTAAGTGGCCGCAGGCAAACGGCTGTGATCGTCACCGGCAATCCGGCCTGACGGCCCGAAAACCGCTCGGCAGGCCTCGTCGGCAAACGAGGTCTGCTACAGCGTCACCGTACCGGATATGCATGTGGCAACCTCACCGCCGACCCAGATGTCGCCGCCGACCTTGTCGACATGCACCCGTCCGGCGCGGCCGAGCACGGTGCCCTGTGCGGCGACATAGCTTTCCGGCGCGATGCCTGAACCGATCAGCCATTGGGCAAGACCGGCATTGAGGCTGCCCGTCACCGGGTCCTCGGTGCCGCGATTGCTGAAGGCGCGCACTTCGAACAGCGCCTCGTCGCCATCGGCCTCCGGACTGAACCGCCCGGCAATGCCGACACGCGTGCCGGCGAGAATGCTGAAATCGGGGCGGACCGCCAGCACATAGGCGCGCGACGGCAACAGAACGCCGATCCAGTCCGGTCCGTTGTCGATCCAGTTGGCATCCTCGATCGTGGTCCGCGCCACGCCGAGGCCGGCTGCGATCTTCTCGACCAGCGCTTCCTCCACCGCGCCGCTGCGCCGCAAGGGAGGGGCGGCAAAGGCAAGCCTTTGGCCGTCGCGGCGGATGCGCACCAGCCCGGCACCGCATTCCTGCACGACTTCGCCCTCGGGCGGATTTTCGGCCTGGCTCAGCCAGACATGCGCGCTGCCGAGTGTCGGATGGCCGGCAAAGGGCAGTTCCTGGATGGGGGTGAAGATGCGCACCCGGTAATGCGCCTCGGGCACCGTCGGCTTCAAAAGAAAGGTCGTCTCGCTGAGATTGGTCCAGTTGGCGAAGGCCTGCATCTCGGCATCCGTCAATTGATCCGCACCGACGACGACCGCAAGCGGATTACCGCGCATCGGCTGGCTGGAAAAGACGTCGACCTGCTGGAAGGAAAATGTGGGCATGGGGATCACTGTATCTCGTTGACTCTTGAAAACGGCAGCGTCGCTGCTGCCGTCCGATACTGCAATTGGCCGAGATCAACTCACAGCGTCAGCCGGAAGTTCGAAAAACCGTTCTCGCCGTCGCCAGCATAGTCGATTTTCGCCCCCTTGATCTCGCTGGCGAAGTGGCGGCCTATCGGCCCGCTTTCGAACAGCGCGGTCGTGCCGGGCAGTGGCTTGAACGACCAGTTGCCATCCGCCGATGGATTGATCGTGCCCTGGTCGACGATATAGCGCACGATCACGTCGCGATTGGTGTCGGGAGCGGCAAAGATCAGCTTGTCGCCGGCGATCTCCGGAAACTTGCCGCCGCCGCCGGCCCGGTAATTGTTCGTCGCGACGACGAATTTCTGTTCGAGATCAATCGGTTTCCCGTCGAACTTGAGATCGAGGATGCGGTTGGCGTCGGCATTGATGAGCTTGCCGTCCTTGTCGAAGCGCACCGGCTGCGACAGGTCGATCTGGTAGGTCACGCCGTCGATCACGTCGAAATTGTAGGACGGGAAGCCGTCGTTCAACAGCGGTGCATCCTTGGCGCCCGGCTGGACCTGGTTGAACATGCCGGCCGACATTTCCAGCCAGTTCTTCACCTGCGCACCGGTGACCAGAACGGCCTGTACCGTGTTGGGATAGAGATAGAGATCGGCGACATTCTTGATGGCGATATCGCCGGTCGGCACGTCGGTATAATAGTCGGAGCCATTGCGCCCGCCTGCCTTGAACGGTGCCGCCGCCGAAAGCAGCGGCAGATCCTTGTAGGGACCGTCCTTCAGCATCGCCTTCATGTACCAGGTCTGCGCATTGGAGACGATCTGCACCGACGGGTCGTCGGCGACCAGCGCGAAATAGGAATAGAGCGGCGCCGAGGTCTTGCCCACCGGACGGCGTACGTAGGCAAGCGTCGCCTCATGTTCTCTGCGTGCGGCATCAAGCACTTCCGGCTTGTCCTTCACGTCGGCTATGACCTTGTGGCTGTCGTCGCGATGGTAGATCGGACGCGCCTCTGAGGTGGAGGAAATGATCTTCCAGCGATCGCCGTCCTTTTCGACCAGAAGGTCGATCAGGCCCATATGCGAGCCCCAGAAACCGCCCATCACGGCCGGCTTGCCCATCAGCGTGCCTTTCTCGGCATCGGCCCCGGCAATGCCGACGAAATCCTTCGGGCCGGGGAAGACCAGGTGCTGGTGGCCGGTGAAGATCGCATCGATACCGTCGACGCCGGCGAGATAGAGCGAGGCGTTCTCCATCCGGTCGCTCTGGCCCGAACCGTCTATGCCGGAATGCGACAGCGCGATCACGATATCCGCGCCTTCCTCCTTCATCACCGGAACCCAGGCTTTTGCCGCATCGACGATGTCGCGCGTCTGCGCCTTGCCTTCGAGGTTCTTGGCATCCCAGGTCATGATCGGCGGAGTAACGAAGCCGATGAAGCCGACCTTGATCGGGCTGGTCTTGCCCGCCCCGTCACGGATCTGCTTCTCAAGGATCACATAGGGTTTGAAAAACAGTTCATCTTGTCTGGCATCGGATGCCAGCAGGCCTCTGGTAAGGTTGGCACAAACGTAAGGGAAGCTGGAACCGGAAAGGACCTTGAACATGAAGTCCAGGCCGTAGTTGAACTCGTGATTTCCCAGCGTCCCGACATCGTAACCCAGCACGTTCATCGCCTTGATGACGGGGTGCATGTCGCCATCCTTCATGCCCCGCTCATAGGCGATATAGTCGCCGAGCGGATTGCCCTGCAGGAAATCGCCATTGTCGATCAGCATCGAATTGCCGGCTTCCGCGCGGATCGCGTCGATGATCGAGGCGGTGCGGGCAAGGCCCAGCGTATCGCTCGGCTTGTCGGCATAATAGTCATAGGGGAAGACATGGACATGGATGTCCGTCGTTTCCATGATCCGCAGATGCGCCTGGTTGGCCTGTGCCCGCGCTGCAAACGGATGCAGCGCGACAAGCGCCGATGAGGCGGCGGCACCGGCGAGGACAGAGCGGCGCGAAATCTGCGCGGACGGTGCGGAAAGCAGCATGAAATCTCCCTCATTCGTCATCGAAAGGCGCGACACTACAGCATCGGCCCGAAAATCGGAATCGATTTTCGGAAAGCCTGATGCGTAGATTCAAGGAGATAGAGCGTCAGCCTGCGTCATTTAAATGACGGAGGAAGGTCTGCCCGCCCGGCGGGGCTATCCCCTCAGCACCGGCGTGACGTCCTGATGGAAAAAGCGGAAATAGGCGGCGACCTGTGCCGAGGCATTGGTGTTCGGGCGGAACTGGATGCCGAGGCGGCCGCTATGCGACCACTTGACGATGCCTTCCAGCACGCCGAGTTCCTCGCTGTCGATCCTGATCGGGCTGCCGACCGATGCATTGAAGGGGGCGCTAAGATCGAGCGCCAGTCCCGTCGCCGAGATGTTGACCACCCGGCCATTCACCGACTGTCCGTAATATTTCAGCGTGCCCGCGATGCGTGTCTTGCGGCGTGGTGCCGAACGCACCGTCATGTTCAGATTGTTGACCGCCATGGATCCTTCTCCTGTCTGTGCCGCAAGCTTAGCCGACATCAATTGAGACGAATTTAGCACCTGTCACAAAATTGTAGCGAATCGGGTAAGCGCGGCTTTACTTCCCCGCCGATCCGGCACCAATGGATGGGCGCGGCGAGGGTGATTCTCCTAATGATTCCCCGGCGGTTCGGGTGAGGCTGGAGGGATGGCTTCTGTCTGCATTGAGCACTGACGAGACAATGTCCGGCAGGCCTGCCGGATGAGCACGACGGTCGTCTTCCTGGCGCTGTTTGCCGCCATTCTCCATGCAAGCTGGAATGCCTTCCTGCGATCGGGCGCCGATCGCTTCTGGCTGATGACGGTGATGAACCTGGCGATCAGCATCGCGGCGCTGCCGGTGGCCCTGTGGCTGCCGCTCCCGGCCTCGGCCGCATGGCCCTATATTGTCGGCTCGTCGATCTTCCAGCTGCTTTACGGTCTTCTTCTGGTCGCCGCCTATCGCCATGGGGAACTCGGCCAAGTCTATCCGATCATTCGCGGCAGCGCGCCGCTGCTCGTCACCGCCGCCACCTTCGTGTTGGTCGGCGAGGTCCTGCATCCGCTCGCCATGCTCGGCGTCTGCTGCATCGTGCTCGGCATCATGGCTTTGGCGCTCGGCAAGGCGCGGGCGACGACCACGTCCATGCTGTTTGCACTGGCGACCGGCGTTGCGATTGCCGGCTATTCGACCGTCGATGCCATCGGCATCAGGCTCTCGGGTGACAGGATCGCCTATATCGCCTGGGTCTTCATCCTGCCCGGCATCATGCTTTCAATTGCCTATATGGTCATGCGCGGTCCGCTGCGCGTCAATCTGCGCGCGCCCGAAACCCGCAAGGCGATCGGCGGCGGCATGGTCTCGCTCTGCTCCTACGGCACCGTGCTGATCGCCTATTCCATGGCGCCCGCCGGCCCGGTTTCGGCGCTTCGCGAAACCAGCGTCGTCTTCGCTGCCCTGATCGGCTGGCGGTTCTTAGGCGAAAGGCTCACCGCCAAGCGTATCGCCGCCTGCATCATGGTTGCCGCGGGCGCAATCCTGATCGGCCTTTCATAAGCCGGGGTCATAACCCAGGATGTCATAACCCGACATTCGGCCGGTCGATGACCTCGCGCAGGGCGAAGCTGGAATTGATCTTCACCACATGCGGCAGGGCTGACAGCCAGTCCCGGTGGATGCGCTCATAATCTGCCAGGTCCTTGGCCGCCACCCGCAGGATATAGTCGTATTCTCCCGACATCAGGTAGCAGACCAGCACGTTCGGGCAGAGTTTGACCGCCGCCTCGAACTCCGTCAGCGTCTTGGCGAACTGGCCCGACAGCGAAATGTGCACGATGGCCACCATCTTGGTGTCGAGTGCCGCATTGGAAAGCCGTGCGTAATAGCCGCTGATCGTGCCGTTCTTCTCCAGTATGTCGAGCCGTCGCGAACAGGCCGATGGCGACAGGCCGACCCGTTCGGCAAGCTCCGCATTGGAAATCCGGCCGTTCTCCTGCAGCGTGCGCATCATCGCACGATCGATTGCGTCAAAGCTGCTCATTCGGCAGTCCTTCGAAAATTGGCTCCATCGCGCAATAGTCTGCGAAAATCTGCCTTCCGGCAATTCGTCTTCGCAAGGACATTCTGTC
Organism: Neorhizobium sp. NCHU2750; assembly: GCF_003597675.1. Lineage (NCBI taxonomy): Bacteria > Pseudomonadati > Pseudomonadota > Alphaproteobacteria > Hyphomicrobiales > Rhizobiaceae > Neorhizobium > Neorhizobium sp. NCHU2750. The sequence continues at coordinate 1,493,750 of NZ_CP030827.1, forward strand.
GCTTTTCTGGTGTGCTTGGCACGCAGAAATCAACTGGCGGCTGCCATCATAAAAGAGAGGAATGCTGCATGCGTGTCGGATGTCCGAAGGAAATCAAGAACCATGAATATCGTGTCGGCCTGACGCCCGGTGCCGTGCGCGAATATGTGGCGCATGGCCATGAGGTTCTGGTCGAAACCAAGGCCGGAGCCGGCATCGGTGCCGATGATGCCGCCTATCAGGCAGCCGGCGCCAGGATCGTCGCCGGCCCGAAGGACATCTTTGAAAAATGCGACATGGTGGTGAAGGTCAAGGAACCGCAGCCGGCCGAATGGGCTGAGCTTCGCGATGGCCAGATCCTCTATACCTATCTTCATCTCGCACCGGATCCGGAACAGACCAAGGGGCTCCTCGCGTCCGGCGTCACCGCCGTCGCCTATGAAACGGTGACCGATGAGCGCGGTGGCCTGCCGCTTCTCGCGCCCATGTCGGAAGTCGCCGGCCGGCTGGCAATCCAGGCCGGTGCCACGGGCCTGCAGAAGGCCAATGGCGGGCGCGGCATCCTGCTCGGCGGCGTGCCCGGCGTGCTGCCGGCCAAGGTCGTCGTTGTCGGCGGTGGCGTCGTCGGCCTGCATGCGGCCCGCATGGCAGCCGGTCTTGGCGCCGATGTCTCCATTCTCGATCGCTCGCTGCCCCGCCTGCGCCAGCTCGACGATCTTTTCGCCGGTCGTGTCCACACCCGCTATTCGACGATCGATGCTATCGAAGACGAAGTGTTCTCGGCCGATCTCATTATCGGCGCCGTGCTGATCCCCGGTGCCGCCGCCCCGAAACTGGTCAGCCGCGAAATGCTCTCGGGGATGAAGAAGGGGGCCGTGATGGTCGACGTTGCGATCGACCAGGGCGGCTGCTTCGAAACCTCCCATGCCACGACCCATTCCGACCCGACCTACGAGGTCGATGGCATCGTCCACTACTGCGTTGCCAACATGCCCGGCGCCGTGCCGATCACCTCAACCCATGCGCTGAACAATGCCACCCTGCAGCATGGCCTGGCACTCGCCGATCGTGGCCTCAGGGCCATCGCCGAGGACCGCCACCTGCGCAACGGTCTCAATGTTCACAAGGGAAGGGTGACCAACGCCGCCGTTGCAGAAGCTCTCGGCTACGAAGCCTTCGCACCGGAAAAGCTTCTAAACGTCGCCTGAGGCGAGGCGTCGAAACGCATGAAAACGCCGGGCGCACTGCATTCGGCGTTTTTTTGTCAGTAAATTCAATTCGATATGATTTAGATATATCGAAGAGCTTGCGTCCCGAAATGAGAAGGCTATCTTTAGATATATCGAAAGACAGTCTTAAGGAGACAATCATGTTTGGACACAGGTTCGATGGCCGCGATCGGTGCGGCGAACGAGGCGCCCGCAAGGGCTTTGAAGAGATGTTCGCAATGCGTGGCGGTCCGTTCGGTCGCAGCTTCGGCGGCCCGGGTCGTGGCGGTCGCGGCGGCCCCCATGGAGGTCCCAATGGCGGACCTGGCGGACGCGGCTTCGGCGATGACGGCGATGGCCGTATCGGCCGCTTCCTGATGCAGGGCGACCTGCGCCTTCTGGTTCTGGCGCTGATCGAGAAGGAACCCCGCCACGGTTACGAGATCATCAAGCATATCGAGGACATGACCTACGGCTTCTATGCTCCGAGCCCGGGCGTCGTCTATCCGACGCTGACCTATCTCGAAGAAGCAGGTTATGTGGTGTCGGAAGCCGACGGCAACAAGAAGCGCTATGCCATCACCGAAGAAGGCAAGGCACATCTGGACGAGAACCGCAGCTTTGCGGCAACCATCCTCGACCGGCTGTCCGAGCTTGCCGAGCGCATCAAGCAGCGGCAGGAAAAGTCCGAAGGCCGCCGTGGCGACCGCGGTCCTGATCTGCCCCGCAGTGTCGATGCGGCACTCCTCAACCTTCGCGAAGTCATCGCCGGCAAGCTTTCGACGGATGAGAAGAAGGCCGGCGATATCGTCAGGCTGCTCCTGCAGGTCGCCGACGATCTCGACGGCAAGGATGGCGAAAGCCAGGACTGAGGCAATTCGCCCAAGCTGCAGTTTCTCCCCCCTTGGCGGGGGAGAATGGAATTTCAGCATCTTAGAGCAGTTCCAGCAAAAGTGCGTCGCGGTTTTGCGTCCCGAACTGTGGCAAATCAGAGGGATAGGGCGATTTCGCGTTTCGAAGAAAAGCGGAATTGCTTGTCTTATGACTATCTGCGCTTCTTTTGAGAAAAAGAAGCGCCGGAGAGGAGGGCCATCCTCTTCCGGCGATGGAGGATGGATCGAGAAATGCCTGGCCGTTTTGGGGCCGAGCTAGAGTGTGATCGCCTCCATCTTTTCCAATCGTCCTGAACGGATACCCGAGCTTTGGGCTCGGATGACAAGCATGGGAGACGGAAAAGATGAGTGAGATTACCATCGGGGCCGATATCTCGAAAGACCATATCGATCTCCATCGGTTGCCAGATGGTGACAGGATGCGCGTCACCAACGACCGCAAGGGATTTGCCGCGATCCTTGGCTGGATCGGCGACACGCCTGTCGCGCGTGTGGTCTATGAGCCGACCGGTGCCTACCACAAGCCTTTCGAACGCTTCATGCTCACCCGTGGCCTGCCACTTTCCAAGGTCAATCCGCGTCAGGCGCGACGGTTTGCCGAGGCAACTGGGAAGCTGGCCAAGACGGATCGCGCGGATGCCGCGATGCTGGCCCAATTCGGCATGGTACTGAACCCGCGTCTCTTATCCCCGTATGCCGTTTCTTTCGCTGAACTCAAGGAATTGCATGCTGCACGTCTGGCGTTGGTGAAGGACAGAACGGCTGCGAAGAACCGGGCCAAGAATATCACTCAGCCGCTCCTCAAAAGGCAGAACCTCGCCCGGCTGAAGCAGATCGAAGCGCAACTCGTCCAGGTCGAGCAGGTCATGACCGACCACATCGCAACGGACGAAAGCCTCAAGGTGCGCTTCGATATCCTTGTTTCCATACCTGGCCTGTCGAGGATCACAGCCTTTACACTTCTCATCGAAATGCCCGAGCTGGGCGAAATCGATGAAAAGGCAGCCGGCAAGCTATCGGGTCTTGCCCCAAACGACAGGCAGTCCGGAGGGTGGACCGGACGCGCCTTCATCGCTGGTGGAAGAGCCATCGTCAGGCAAGCCCTTTACATGCCGGCTCTTGTCGCTATCCGTTTCAACCCGGATCTTAAGGCCAAATACGACGCACTCAGGACAGCAGGAAAGCCGCCCAAAGTCGCAATCACCGCTATCATGCGAAAGCTGGTCGTCCTTGCAAACGCACTCCTGCGCAAACAGCAAATATGGACACCAAAACCGGCTTGATCAAAACGGATACTCTAGCCAAAGGCGAAGTGCTAAAAATTCCAAGAGAGGACTCCGTGCTGCAATGCCCGTGCCCTCCGTCTCCATCGTCCATCAATCCGCAACACAGGTCACCCCGTTCAGATCGCCATACCCGCTTCGGCCAATTCGGACACCTCTGCCCGGTCGATCCGGCACTGGTAGCAATTGTTGCGGGCCGAGCGGACATGCACATAGGCGATGTCGTCGCGGGTCAGCAATTCGGCGGCTCTTGCGGCGATAGAACCCGTCGCCGTCACCGCGCCGCTGCCATAGACTATGCGATCGTCGGCGCCATAGCCGCGCACGATATAGTCGGGGCTATCGAGCATCGGCGGAAGTTCCTCCTCGCAGGCATAGCGGTCGCAGGGTTGCGCATGCAGGAAGATCGGCCCGGTCTCGGCATAGGGCTGCAATGCCGGGAAGGGGCGGTAGGCGACAACCAGCAGGCGTTCGCCGTCTGCGATATCGTTCAGGCAATGCCGGCAGGGATAGCCGCCGCCATCTGAGACCTTCTTCTCGGGCACGTTGCCATAGGCGTCGGCACCACCGTTCCAGAGCGCTTCGGCATCACGGGTCGGCATGGCGGTAAAAAGGATTTTCGACATCTGCATCTCCTTAAGGGTTGGAATACCCCCGTGATGCGGCCAAAACCCGCCTGTCGCCACCCGAAACCTGCGCGATGCGATCTATCCGTCGATTGCCTTGAAAAGGGCGGCATCCGTCATCGGCAGGATCAGGCCCTCTTCGGTGCCGACCGGCGAAAAGCCCATCATCTGATAGAGCTGGATGGCGCGCGGATGATCGAGATTGTTGGTCGTGACGGTGACTTTGGCAGGATTGTCCTGCCAGGCGGAATAAAGCGCCTGCAGCAGGAACCATTTGCCGATGCCGAGCCCCATGGCACGCTCGAACAGGCCGAAATAGGAGAGCTCGACGACATCGTTTTCAAGCTTCGCCAGTTCGAAGAAACCGGCCGGCGCACCGTCGACATAAAGCACGCTGATCGAAACGGTCTTGCTATGGATAACTGCGGCGAGCTCGTCATTGCTCATCTGCAGGCGCTCGTACCATTGCCAGCGCTTGCCGATCTGCCGGTAGAGATAGCGATAGAAATGCAGCGGGATTTCCGGCGTGCGCATGATCGCCGTCTGCACGTTGACCGGCACCGGCAGGCTCGTCCTCGGCGGTGCCGTCATGTCGAGACGGGTGACATGGACCTTCAGCGGGACGGGTTTCTTCGCCATCAAGATCGTTCCGGATCAGCGTGCGCCGGCCGGGCCGGTGACGACAGGAGCCTCGTCCCGCGCACCCCATTCGGTCCACGAACCGTCATAGAGCGCATTATCCTCGTGGCCGAGCGATTCGAGCGCCAGCGTGATGATCGCGGCCGTGATGCCCGATCCGCAGCTGGTGACGATCGGTTGGCCGAAATCGATCCCGGCATCTTCGATCGCCTGGCGCAGTTCCGGCAGGCTCCTGAGCTTGCCGTTGACCGAAAACGTGCCGGACGGCAGGCTGCGGGCACCGGGCATATGGCCGGAGCGCAAGCCGGGCCTCGTCTCCAGTTCGGTCGCCTCGAAACGCCCCTTGCTGCGGGCATCGGCAATCTGCCTCTTGCCGTCGACGACGATCGACAGCATCTCGCGGAAATTGATCACCTTGTCGAGGCGCAGATCCGCCTTGAACATGGCGGCGGACGGGGAGGGAATGTCGGTCTCCAGCGACCGTCCTTCGGCCTTCCACCCGTCCAGCCCACCATCGAGCACGAAGACGTTCTTCGCGCCCATGATGCGGAACAGCCACCAGCCGCGCGGCGCCGAAAAGATGCCGGGGCCGTCATAGACGACGATCCGGTCGTTTTCGCTGATGCCCATCCGGCCGACGGCTTCGGCAAACAGGTTCGGTGCAGGCACCATATGGGGCAGGCCGGTGGAATGGTCGGCGATCTTGTCGTGATCGAAGCGCAGCGCACCGGGAATATGGCCGGCCGCATATTCGGCATCGGCGTTGCGGCCTTGGGCCGGCAGATAGAAGGACGCATCGACGACCTTCAGGTCGGGGGCGCCGAGTTCAGCCTCAAGCCAATCGGACGAAACCACAAAACGGCTTTTCTCGCTCATCGGATGCCTCCCTATGTCATTCGGGCCTGATTGATCGGCCCTGTCTTCAGCCTTCGCTGGCAGGTTCGCCGAACCGGATGCGGAAACGGCGGTTCTCCTTGCCCTTCTTCTCGATCTTGGCGATGTGAATCGCCCCGACCTCGCTTGTGCGTGCCACATGTGTGCCGCCGCAGGGCTGGCTGTCAACGCTGGAATTCTCGCCGATACAGACCAGGCTGACGCGCCCGAGCCCGACCGGTGGACGGACGTTTTTCGACTTGACGATGCCCGGATTGGCGGCAAGTTCTTCGTCGGTGATCCATTGGAGAGTGATCGGGTGATCCGCCTCGACGAGCGCCATCAGCTTGCCCGTCACGTCTTGCCTGTCGATCGTGTCGGTCATGTCGAAATCGACGCGCGATTCCTCCTCGCCGACCGCCGCCCCGGTGATCGGATAGGGGCAGACGACGGAAAGCAGGTGGCAGGCCGTATGCATGCGCATCAGGTTGAAACGGCGCGGCCAGTCGATCGACAGAGTAACCTTCTCGCCGACCACCAGCTGTTCCTGTCCTTCGAGCGGCATATGCACGACGATATCCTTCGTCGCGCCATGCCGGGTCTGGCCGAGCATGATCCGCGTGCCGTCCGCCCGGTCGACATAGCCGGTATCGCCCGGCTGCCCGCCGGATGTGGCGTAAAAGCAGGTGCGGTCGAACTCGACCCCGCCATCCTCGTGCAGGGCGGTCACCACCGCCTCGGTCGAGGCGAGGTAGAAATCGTCACGGTATAGGAGTTCGGAAGGCATGCTGTACTCGCGTATGAAGGTCAGGCCGTTTCGAAGGGAACGGCGATATGCCGCTTCTGCGTCAGCCATGGCGGCACCGGCAGTCCCTTGGACTTCAGGAAATCCGGATTGAACAGCTTGGACTGGTAGCGGTTGCCATAGTCGCAAAGGACCGTGACGACCGTGTGGCCTGGACCAAGATCCCTGGCGAGCCGGATCGCGCCGGCAATATTGATGCCGGACGAGCCGCCGAGGCAGAGCCCCTCGGTTTCGACCAGATCGAATATGTAGGGCAGGGCCTCGGCATCCGGGATCCGATAGGAAAAATCCGGGGTAAAGCCTTCCAGGTTGGCGGTGATGCGCCCCTGGCCTATACCCTCGGTGATCGAATTGCCTTCCGACTTTAGTTCGCCATGGGCATAATATTCGTAGAGTGCCGCACCTTCGGGATCGGCAATGCCGACCTTGATGCCGGGGTTCTTTGCCTTCAGCCCCATGGCCGTGCCGACCAGCGTGCCGCCGGAACCGACCGCGCAGATGAAGCCATCGACCTTGCCGCCGGTCTGTTCGAAGATCTCCGGTGCCGTCGTCTCGATATGCGCCTGACGGTTGGCGACATTGTCGAACTGGTTGGCCCAGATCGCGCCGGCAGGCTCCGTCTTCGCCAACTGCTCGGCCAACCGGCCGGAAACCTTCACATAATTGTTCGGGTTCTTATAGGGAACCGCAGGCACCTCGACCAGCTCGGCGCCGAGCAGCCGCAGCGCGTCCTTCTTTTCCTGGCTCTGCGTCTCGGGAATGACGATGACGGTGCGATAGCCGAGTGCCTTGGCCACCAGTGTCAGGCCGATGCCGGTATTGCCGGCCGTGCCCTCGACGATCACGCCGCCCGGCTTCAACAGCCCCTTGCGTTCGGCATCGCGGATGATGAACAGGGCGGCCCTGTCCTTCACCGACTGGCCGGGATTGAGGAATTCCGCCTTGCCGAGGATCTCGCAGCCGGTGGCCTCCGAAGCGGCTTTCAGCCGGATCAGGGGAGTGTTGCCGATGATGTCGATGACATTGGGATAGGAGGTCATGAAAACGGGCCTTTTTGCCAGATTTAAGCTGCGTCTTTTCCATGGACAAGCTTGCGCCGCAAGAAAATCCGTTCCCCATCCTTATTTCTCCGGGAAATCCTGTGCCGCGATTGTGAACGAAACATGCCGCTTCGCCGCGTGACAAAGGCGTACCCGTGAAAACTACCATCTTTACGTTGTGGAATCTCGCCGCTAGATTTGACGATAGATATGTTACTGAACTTAGAACGGCTCGATCTTTTGGTTGCCCACTATGTGGCCGGTTGCCTTCCGGAACCGGCGCATATCCTTGTGGGCTCTCATCTGGAGATGCAGCCGTCTTCGGCCAGACTGGCCGATAGGCTGGACGATCTCGCGGGCCATGCACTCGATACGGCTTCTCCCAGTACGATTTCTTCTGCCGATGAACGATTAAAGGCAATATTCGAGTCGCCAAGGAGCGAATCGAATACCGCGGCCTCGGCAGGCGATAATCCGACATTGCCGCATTTCCTGCGCTCCTATGCCGGCGCGGATCTCGATCATGTGCCGTGGAAGACCAAGCTGCCCGGCCTCAAGCAGCACGTGATCGAAAAGAACGCTGGAATGGAAGCGAGCCTTCTATGGGCAAGGCCCGGCCGCGCACTGCCGCATCACCGTCATAAGGGGCTGGAGTTGACGCTTGTGCTTCAGGGCGAGTTCCGCGACCATAGGGGTGCCTTCAACGAAGGCGATGTCTCCGTCGCCGATGAAACCATCGTTCATCGCCCGGTCGCAAGCATCGACAGGCCGTGCCTGTGCTTTTCGGTTCTTCTGGCGCCTATCGCCCTGAGCGGGCCCGCCTTCCGGGTCGCTGCCGATATTCTTGGTCTCTGAGAGTTAAACCGCCCCGACCGATCCAGCGGATGCGTTCGGGGCGATGATGAGATGAATTGCTGTAGTCAGATCATGGTGTGCATGGTGCTTCCGTCAATTGACGTGCATCTGCGCTTCGCTGACGGCCTGCTCGAATTGCTGTCTGGCTTCCTCGGGCGTCTTTCGCCCATCGAGTGCGGCCCGGCAGACGCTGCGGGCCTTGACGAAATGCGGCCCTTTGAGTTCCGGCCATCGGTCAGCCAGAACCGCCAGTGCTTCGGACGGACCGCTGACAGCCTCCGTGCCGAGATTTCCGAATGTGACCTGTACAGGCTTTTGCCAATGTGCATGCGGCATGAACCATCCTCCCAGTGATCAGCCTTATTTACGCCGCGAGCTTACACCTCAAGGTGTTACCGCGCCATGAAATCTTTGGTGTCGCTGCCGGAGTGCCCCGTGGCATCCTGACGCTTGTCGCGGCCCTCGTCGCGGCTATTGCCCGATCCGTCCGCCGAAGCGGATGTCCGGTCACGCCGTTTTGCCCACCACACGACGATGCGCCGACGCCTGCGGCGGACAAATGCGATGTCGTTCGATAGGACGACGAATCCGAGCGGCAGCATCCAGAAGCCGAGAACGGGCAAAAAGCCGAGCGCTCCACCCACCATCAGCGCCGAGCCGATGCCGATGCGACCGGCCTTCGAACGCGGCATCGGAATCTGCCACGGACCGAGATGAAGCCTGCCGCTCTGCGCATCCATGCCGAAACGCCTGTTTTGTCGGGTTTTGACCATCCGGTCGGGCATCCTCCAATGGGTATTTCCTACCTGCCAGATGGGGAAGGGCTGGGGATTAAACAAGGAAGTTTGATTTTTTTCGAAAAAACCGCTTGGCAAATCGGCAAAGCATGCGTATTACCCGCCGCACACGCCGCGACGCGGTGTTCCCTGGTAGCTCAGCGGTAGAGCATTCGACTGTTAATCGACAGGTCGCCGGTTCGAATCCGGCCCGGGGAGCCAAATTCAAGTAATAAGTGCCTGTTTTCGTTGACTACGTTCCGATAGCAGGCACTTTTACTTTCTCTCCTCTTTATATCGAATGACACTGTGACGGATACTATTCTGTCTCCTGCGCGCGCGCCGAGCCTTGCTTGCGGTTTCTCGATCACCCTTCAAATCAGAATGTAGCGAAAGCGCCTGCAATGTGATCTCGGCGCTGCGATTTTATGTCGCTCATGCGAAATGAAGGGTTTATGCGTGGGGCGATTGCGTAGTGCCTAAACTATGCAAATGCGGAGACCATAATGTTTACGAAACCTATTAGCGAAAAAGAATTTGTCACGGCGATGGCTGGTATCGAAGGCGCCCACCTCGATATCTCGGCCTCGCATTTCACCCATGGAAAGACCGTAAGACTGTTTGCGCTCCGTTCGGACCCCGCGCATCATGCCGTCGAGCCCTTCTCGCGGCCTCAGTTGGTAAAATCCATCGAACACCTTCTCCAGGTTCCCGAGGCTAGCCCCGAGGCTGGCAAGGTGTCGATCTACGATATCGATCACGGTCGGCCGATGTATCTGAATGATCTTGCCAGCAAGTTCCCGTCGCTGACCGTCTATGTGGGAAGATCAGGCAAGAAGGCGTTCGCCATCGTCAAGACGGCTGACCGCACCAGTGTCGACGCAGAAAATTTCTGGCGCGACTATCATGGCCACGACAAGCTGCCCAGCGGCACGGCCTAAAGCCTTGTCAGGCTCGCTGTCTGCCCTTTGCCGAGCCTGAACAGCCAAACCAGCCGTCATATTCGCTGAGCTTGACCATCGCTGGTGAAAAGGCGCCGGTGGCGTGCGACTGCCCGAATGCGCCGGGCCGTCGCCACCAGCGCTTTTTCGGCCGCCGTATAGGGCGGCGCCCCACAAGCCGTGCCTGCGCGTGGGCATTGTGATCCCCAACTCGCCCGTCCCCTTGTTTCCTTGATCGCGTGTGGTCCCAGTTCCGGCTGGCACTTGACATTCTTAATCAAAAATAGAACATATAGGGAACAAGATGGAGGTGCAGATGAAGCGTGCCGATGAAGTCGCAGAACGTGCTCTTGCCCTGGTGGCGGCATCCCGTGCCTTGCGGGAACGTCAGGATCGGCAGCGCCGTGAAATTTACGAGCGGGTGCAGATCGCAACGCTGCGCAGGCCGAATATCCCCAAGGGCATCCAGTTGAGGCTGAACCTTCAGTGATGAACGAGGTTCTGTTCAGCTGAAAAAGCTGGCGAGACCCTGTCCGGCGCTGAAAGCCGCATAGGCCAGTGCAGCGAAATAGACGATGGTGATGACGTTGAAGACATGTCCGCCAAGCACGATTGCGCCGTCACGCTGAAGAATGCCTGCCGCAAGCAGGAGGATGGCGATACCCGGCAGGGTGTTGGAGAACGGGATAAGGCCGAGGGGAAACATCAGCAATATGCCCGCAAGCGTGATGGCGAGCCCGTTCAGCCGGTTGATTGCCGTGCCTGTCGTGAACGCCGTCATGCGCGGCTTGAGATAGCGATCGAGACGCGACACCAGGCTCGCGCCCTTTTGCAGCGCCGGCAGCAGCTTTTCCGTATCCAGCGGCCGGTCGAGTATCCTGCGCGGCAGCCATGGCATGCGGTTGAGCGTGATCGCGATGCTGATCAGGATAATGGCCGCGCCGAAGACCGTGCTGACGCCGGGAATGGATACGGGAATGAGAAAGGGCAGGGCAGCCACTGCGCAGACGAGGAGCAATCCCTGCTCCCCGATGCGATGCATCAACTGCCGCAAGGTGACGCTCGGGCCGTGGATATTGCCGATCAGCTGTCTCAGCGTCTCGCTGAGCGACGCACTGGTATCCTGAAACTCCGGCCCATACTGCAAGATCGTTCTCCATGTTGCCCTGGAAGGTCACACGGATAACAGTATTGGCGCATGCCGGAAAGTCGCAGATGATACCCTTGCGGGAAAATGGCCCTTAAATTCCGGGAAATCTGAGAAATTTCTACTTATGGTGCGTCTCGAGCCAGCGGTCATAGAGACCGCACGCGATGACTGCGGCGAGTATGATAAGCACGAACGGATTGAGGGTGGTAAAGAACTCCAGATAATGCATCTCGGTCTCCTCCTTATGCACTGCTGTAGCCGGTCTCTCCCTGACCGACATGGCGGCATTATATCACCGGCACGAGGTGGATGCAAAACGGTCCAATCGGGAGGCAAGCACACGAGGTGTGGCGCTACCGAAAGACGTCCGGAGTTCTGATGTCGGGGGCGGGCGTGCCGGTCAGAAAAGTGCGACCACCACATGCAGGACGTAGAGTATGCTGGACAGCGACAGGATTGCTGCAAACGCGGCGAACGCGTCGGAAAAGGTCAACTTCATGTCGATCATCGCCGTCATGGCGATCCTCTGAAAAAGGTTTTGACGGCAACATCGCCGCTATCGACATGAGTAGGGCGTCCCGTTTAACGAAACGCCCAATGGAAATCATGAATGGCCGGTTAATGTGGTGTGCTAGATTTGGCTGCTGCTTTCAGCCGAGCATCTTGGCCTCAATGCTAGCCAGAACGAAGGTTTCTCTCACTGCGTCGAGAGGCATTTTCCTCTGCAGCGATGCTGCGCAGTCCTTCAGTGCCTTCACGTAATAAACACCTTCACGCACGGGCCATCGCCAGTTCAGGTAATCCAGCGCCTCCTGCGGCCCTCTGATCGTTTCGGGATGGCCGTAACCTACACGGACCCGCACGGGTTCCGACCAGATGATCTGGTCCTCGGTTTGTCTGTCAATCATTCTTGCACCTTCATTCGCGGCGCTAGGAACGGGCGAAGCCGGCCTTGGTTCCTTCTATCGGTAAAAAAATGCAGGCGATGCCGAAAAGGTGACGGACCGATGCGGCTGTCTTGCCGTGAGGGCTACCCGCGTCTGCCATCTCCTGCGCCAAGGTGGCGGAGGAGATGCCCGCGTCGACGGAAGCCTCGATTGGAGGCCGCGCGAGTATGCTGCTGCTATGTTTCCTGCTGGATCCGATGGTTGAGTGCCTCCGCCACGGCCAGCAGAAATTCCTTCCGGCGCCCATCCAGCGTCATCTCGGCATCAAGGGTAAGCGGTTCGCGGATGCGCTCCATGAACCCCGAATGGTCGTAGCGGTCCGAAGCGACATTCACCTCGACCTCATCCATGAAATGGGCAAGCAGAGGTGTCAGGGAAAGGTTCGCATCCTTCTGATACTGGATGGCCATCTGCTGAGCGAGTTTGCGCATCTGCACATAGGGACCGAACGTGGCGCTCATCTAGAACTCCTGGGTGACGGGCGTGAACGACTTAGATAGGTGCTGCCCGTCAGAAGACGATGGGTGGCAGGCAGGAATGGCGGCGAAAGTATCGTTCATGACCAGACATCGCGGCTCTGTCTGCCGGTAAATTGCCTTGCCATCCGGCTGCCGGATCGCGATGCCAAACTGAAGCGGCCTTTTTCTCAGAGGCGGGGATGGTCGAAGCCGTCAGGATGCACCAAAGGTTGTTTAAAATTGCGTTAATTGGACCGGTATGGCTATCGAAAGCACATAATTACTATTTTTGGTTTGCCTTATGAGCCTGCGGCAGTTAGTCCTCATGTGCTGGAACTCGTTCCAGTCGAATGGGTTTTTATCTCCAATCAAAGACCCTCACGAGGCGGGCTGGCCAGTCACCATGCCCGCCTCATTTTTTTGTCGGGGCTTCGAGAACCCGATCGGCGACAAAATATTACAATTTTGTTTTGGACACTGGCTCGGGCGCGTGTTCTACCCGGCGCAGGGAAATTCTGACCTCCAATCAAAATCCCTCGCTAGCCCCTTGGAAACCAGCCAAGGGGCTTTTGCATCCTATTAAATTGCACCCATCGTCCCCAACGGGTGTAATGAAGCGGGCGGGTCCTCCCAACGAGATGCTCTGCCCGCTTCGCAAGATATCAGGGCGGTCGAGGTGCCTGAGCGTCCCCGCGGATTGGAGTTGCCGCTGAGTCTTGCCGCAAGCGCAACTTTTTCAGCCGGGACATCCGCCTTTCAACCATTTGATCGAAACTTTGGCTGCCGACGCTGATGGTCGGGCTTGATGAGGCCGGCCTGCTGTCTGAGATGGACATGACACGCCTGACCGAGGGCTATCGAACATCACGGGAATTGGATGCCGCCACGACGTCATCCTGAGTTCGTCAGCCGATTCGCCCCGGGAAGGGGTAAATATATTGATTTATATGTGGAAAATTTGGAGGCCTCGCCCGGAATTGAACCGGGGTGCAAGGATTTGCAGTCCTCTGCGTCACCACTCCGCCACGAGGCCTTCCGTGCAGTTCACTGCGGTGTGTGGAGGCGCATTTAGAACGAATCGAATGGCGGCGCAAGCGGTTAGATCGCCAACAGGCGGATTTTTCTTGCCGCATCCACTGCCGCGAAAAAATCACGCTGCTGTCAAAGAGAGGTCGTTCGCCATGGTTAATTTTTAACTTCTTTCCACCAACGTGGAACTGAAAGGCGCGGCCAGCGCTTTAAGCGTCGCAATACCGTGAATGGAGGTTCGGACCCATGCTCAGCAAATTCGTCAACGCCCTTCGCCCATCCCTCGTAGACATCGATGGAACCGGTACCTATCCCGATGGTCTTTTTGCCGCGGCTTTGGCCCGCCAGGCCGATCTTGATGCAAGCGGCAGCCTCCGTGCCTCCTATGGGCAGGACTATCAGGTGGCGCGCAAATCCAACGAGCCGCCGCGCCCTCACTCCTGAGCGGCTTTTCTTCTCAACTGTCGCCTGAGGCGTGCATGCGTTGCGTTCCATGTCGTGATCGTAACGCTGCCTCAATAGAAAAGGGCCGCCGCGATGCGGCAGCCCTCTCAAAGGTCTGAAGTCTATTTCTCAGAGTGCCTGGAGAAGTGCCTGCGTCGGCCAGCCGTCTGCGGGCATGCCGAGGCGCACCTGCTCTGCCTGAATGGCCTGACGGGTGCCGGAGCCGAGAATGCCGTCGATCTTGCCGACGTCGTGCCCATGGGCATCGAGCTTTTCCTGCAACTGCTTCATCGCATCGACATCGAGGCCCGGTTCCGGGTTGCCCTTCTGGTAGGGCGGCGCACCGGAAAGGCGGGTGGCGAAATAGGCAGCCGAGGTCGTGTATATGAACGACTGGTTCCACTGCAGATAGATGTTGAAATTCGGATAGGTCAGGAAGGCCGGTCCATGGCGGCCCTGCGGCAGGATGAGCGCTGCCTTGAGGTTGCCGAAGCTGGTATTGCCGTCACGCGGCGTCACGCCGTAGGAAAACCACTGGCTCGCCGGAATTTCATTGCCGAGACCGGATTTTTCGAAAGGCAGGTTTTCCGGCAGCGTTACTTCCTGAATCCATGGCTGGCCCTTCTGGAAGCCCATGCTCTGGATGAACTTTGCCGCGGTCAGGATGGCGTCCGGCGCGCTGCCCTTGACGTCGATATGGCCGCTATTGTCGCCGTCGACGCCATAGGCGATGATGTCTTCCGGCAGCATCTGCACCTGACCGACTTCGCCGGCCCATGCGCCGGTATTGGTCGCAGGGTTGAGGTCGCCATGCTGCACCATCTCGATCAGCGCAATCAGCTGCGGCCGGAAAAGCTCCGGGCGGCGGCAGTCATGCGCCATGGTGACCAGCGCGTTGCGGGTGTTGAAATCGCCCTGCACGGCGCCGAAATCGGTCTCCATAGCCCAGAAGGCGGTGACCACGCCGGCGGGAACGCCGAACTCGTTCTCGGCGCGGGCAAACACATCGGCATACTGCTTCAGCTTCTGGCGGCCGATGTCGAGCCGGGCCTGGCTGACGGTGCGCTGTGAGAATTCGAGGAATGTCTGGCGAAACACACCCTGCGCACGGTCGCGGGCGAGCACTTTCGGGTCGATCTGGGCGCCTGCGAGCGCCTCGTCTGCCGCGCTCGCCGGAATGCCCTTGGCAATGGCCTCCTGCTTTACGCCATCCAGAAAGGCCGAAAGGTCGCCACCGCAAGGCGCTGCGGGGGCTGCCGCCGGCTGAGCTGCCGGGGCGGTAGCCGGCGTCTGTGCGAAGACTGGGGCAGGGGTGGCCATGCCCCCGGCGATAAGGGCTGCGATGGCAAGGTGGCGGCGGTCGAGGAATGGCATGGGCGATCCTGAGGTGATCTGGCGACGATCTTTGCGTGATGAAACTGCACGATGTCGATTGGAGTGAGCAATAGCCCGCGTTCTCCGGTCCGCCTTTGGCTTTCAGGAAAAATCGCGGCTGGCGGCTATTTAGCGCACTCTACCTGACTTTGCCAGCGTCGGAACTCGCCACGACCTGCTGGTTTGCCGCAGCGACCCAGCTGTTCCAGTCCTTGGTGGAGCCCGAGAATACGTTGAGGTCCGTCTCGCCCTTGATGCCCGGCACGATGCCGGTTCCCGTATATTGCCAGAAGGCCCATTTGCGGTCGGGATAGATCTGCGACGGATGGGCGGCCACCGATCTCAGCCAGAACTGATGGTCCTTGAAGGCGCCGACCAGATTGTCGCGATGGAAATCGACCGATGTATAGATGATCGGCTTCTTGCCATAATAGGCCTCGAGCCGGGCCATGAAGCGGCCCATCACGTCGCGAACAGTCGCCGCATCGGGTTTCAGCTGGCAGGTCGGCGAGGCATGATTCCATTCCATATCGACGACCGGGGGCAGCATGTTCGCCTCCTTCGGCACATTGGCGATGAACCAGTCGGCCTGTTCTTCCGGCGTCGAGCAGAAATAGTAGAAGTGATAGGCGGCATGCGGAATGCCGGCGGCCGCGGCGTTGCGCCAATTGGTCTCGAAGGCCGAATCGATCCGGTCCTTGCCCTCGGTGCCCTTGAGAAAAACGAAGGCGACGCCGGATTTCTTCACCGTCTGCCAGTCGATGTCCGTGCCGTTCCACTTCGACAGGTCGATGCCATGAACCTGGTGCCGGCCCGGATTGTCCCGGCCGAAATCCTGCGGATCGCTGTCACGGAACTTGGTATGGCCGATCGATCCCGTATCCATCAGGTCATAGCTCGTCGACGTGCAGCCCGATGCCAGAAGGGTCGTTGCAATGAGGACGGGCGCGACGAGGGCCAGGAGAATACGGGGCATGAAGGGTCCGGTGTGATGTCGGCAGCAGCGATTTGAATATCCTGTTTACCATAACGCCGTAAAGAATGCGTTAGAGCAGGTCGGTACCGTCATCGCAACCTTGCCGCATCGGCCCCGAGAGTCGGGGCCGTTCTCGTCATCCCGGTCTGCGGATGACCGCATGCCACGCATAGCCGCGGCCGATGTCCTCGAACATCATCTGCGCCCTGGCCGCCTCGCTCTGGCCTTCCAGCACCATGCGAAGATTGCTTCGCGGCGTCACGTGGAAGCGGGCAAGCCAGGCCTGCAGCATGCTGCGGAACCACGCCGGCAGCCCTTCCTGCTGGCCGAAATCGACGATATGCAGCGAACCGCCCGGCTTCAGGGTCGCAAGCGATGCGGCGATTGCCTGTTCCCAGCCGGGGATCATCGACAGGGCATAGGGGATCATCACCCGGTCGAAACCATCCGTGCCGAAGTCGCCGGCGCGAAAGGCGGTGGCATCCGCCACGACGAGCGTCGGCATGGTTCCCTTGTCTGCCTTGCCGGCAAACTTGGCCCGTGCCGTCTGCAGCATCTCCTGCGAGATGTCGAGCCCGTAGAGCTTGGCGGCCGGATAAAGCCGCCGGGCGAGCATCAGGTTGCGGCCCGTGCCGCAGCCGACTTCGAGAATGCTCGCACCCGCCGGGGCATCGAGCCCGGCAATCATCCGGTTACGGCCGAAAAGATAGTATTTGCGGGTGAGGTCGTAGATGTGCCGCTGGTAGCGGTACATACGATCCATATCGGCCGCGTGGCCGCCCGAGGCGGTGCCGGCGCTCACTGGCCAGCCTTTACGTCGTCTGCCTTCGCGTCATCGGCCTTCACATAGATGTGGAAGCCGCCATAGATGGCCGAGCGGTCCTGTAGGTTGAGTTCGGCGGAACGCTCCGAAAGATAGGTCCATTGCTGCCGGACGGCATCGGCGACGCGACCCTCGATGACGCTCTTTTCCGCGGCCGTGCGGAAGATCACCCTTGCGCCTGTCGCAGCCGTGCGGTTGATCTCGCTCCACAGCGCGTTGAGCTGCTCGTCGGTCATCCAGTCCTGCGCATCGAGTAGCACGAACCGGTCGACCGATCCGGCCGGCTTGCGGGCGAGCAACCCGGTGACGCTCTCGTGATGCACGTTGACCCGCTCGGCATTGTTGCGGATCGCCTTGTAGTTTTCCACCCGCAGATAGACCGGCAGGTTGCCTTCTTCCGGGCGCGGGTAGCGGCGGGCAAAGGCCTGCCAGGCGAAATAATTGTCGCGCAGCGGGAAATGGCAGGCGAGCTTTTCCAGCCGCTCGCGCAGCACCGGTGCAATGGAGCCGTTCGGCGCAAGGCTTGCGAGCTCGTCATATTGCTGCGGCGGAATGCCGAGGCCGAACAGCGAGCTCTTGCGGCTGGTGACGAAACGGATCAGCGGCCGGTCGAAGAGCGGCGCGATATGGGCGTCGAAATACTGGCGCTGTTCGCGGATGGAGCGGGCCTTGGCAAATTCCTTGAGATCGACGCCATGCATGCGGGCGACCACATGGCCGATGGTGATAAACCGCCCGAGCAGGCCTGTGCGGTAGATATTGCGCTTGAACACGTCGATCCGGCGGCGCCCGGTGATCGAGCGCTTCTGCCAATAGGCTTCCGTCGTTTCGTCGAGCATGCCGGCGATATGCTGGTCGAACGCGCGGCTGTTGCTCTTCACGCCGTCCATGCCGAAATAGCGCACGATATCCGCATGCGAGGGAAGATGCCGGAAAGCGGCGAGCTTCAGCCGGTTGAGCGCGATATGGTGGCGGTTGAGATCGACGACGTCGATGCGTGAAGGCGAGCGCGACAGATAGGCGAGCATATTGCAGCCGCCGGAACCGATCGTGACGATCGAATGTCCTTCGGCAAGTTCCATGGCCTCCATGTCGACCGACGGGTCTTCCCAGATCTGCGGGTAGACGAGGCCGGAAAACAGCAGCCCGAAAAGCCGCTCCGAAAGCCCGTGGGCGGAAAGCGCCTTGTGCTGGAGAAGGGCATCCTTGAGCTTGCGGTTGCGCTGCAAGCCACGATCTTCGACGATATCTGCCATGAGTGAAATCCTGCCTCATATGGAGCGCCGTGCATCCTTTTGGATGCGCAAAGGACGCTCCAAGTCTGGTGATTTGGAGCTCGAACGCGTGTAGCTGCTTCGTGCAACAGCTTCGTGACGCGGGTTGTGGTCTGCATCTCTTTGGTGCCGATCGGCCGAAAGTGGCTTTTCCTGTCGGGAAGATTTTGCTTGCATGGCGCAGACCCATGCGAGCGGATCAAGGGAGGGGCTTCGTGTTCAGGCATATTCTTCGCGGGCTTGCCGCCATCATGCTGCTGATCGTCGCCGGCGGCGCGGGCTGGCTTTATCTGTCGCCTCCCGAACTGCTGAGGGTCGGCAGCGGTTATGCGGCAAAGATCGTCTGCTCCAATGTCTTCCTTGCAGGGCGTGATGCGGAGAAGGTTCTGGCGGAGGACGTTCAGGCGCCCGGCAATCCGCTGCTGCGGCTGATGCGGGTCGCCGTCGATCCCAACGGCAGGCGCGTCGATGCAGCGCTTCTGGGGTGGATTGCGCCGAGCCTGGCCATCTATCGCGATGGCGCAGGCTGCACGGTCGTGCCCGATGGCGCAATGCCGGCTGAGCTTTCCGTTCCCGTGCAGGCGGCATCGGAGCCGCTGGATGGGCTATGGCCAACAGGAAACAAAGACCAGGTAGATCCGATGCTTCAAGCCGTTGTTTCAGACAGGGCTTTAACAGGGCCCGGCATGCGTGGCGTGGTCGTTGTCAAGGATGGGCGGCTTGCCGCCGAGACCTATGGTGATGGGTTCTCTGCCTCCATGCCGCTTCTCGGCTGGTCGATGACCAAGACCGTCACGGCTGCCATCATCGGCCGCCTTGTGGCCGAGGGAAAAATCTCGCTTGAGGAGAAGAACCTTTTTCCGGCATGGAAGGACGACGCGCGTGCCGGCATTCGGCTGGCCGATCTTCTGTCGATGGAAAGCGGTCTCGCCTTCAACGAGAACTATGGCAGCGTGGCCGACGTGACGCGGATGCTGTTCCTCGAGCCCGACATGGCACGCTTCGTCGAAAGCCTGCCTCTGGAGGCGGGTATCGGCAGCCGCTTCACCTATTCCTCCGGCACGCCGGTGCTTCTGTCGAAGATCTGGATGGCCCATGCGGGCAGCGCCGAAGAGGCGCTCGCCTATCCGCAAAAGGCGCTCTTTGCCCCTCTCGGCATGCGCTCGGCGGTGATCGAAACGGACGCTGCGGGCACCTTTGTCGGCAGTTCCTACATGTATGCGACGGCCCGCGACTGGGCGCGTTTAGGGCTGTTCCTGGCGCAGGACGGCGTCTGGCAAGGCAACAGGCTTCTGCCGCAAGGTTTTGTCGGCGAGATGCAGGAGAAGAACGCCAGCTCGGGCGGCCGCTATTCCAGGATGCAGACATGGCTGCCGAAACCCGGCTCGGGCCTGCCCGGCGACACGTTCATCCTGAGCGGCCACGACGGCCAGAACGTCTTCGTCATTCCCTCGATGAAACTGGTCATCGTTAGGCTCGGCCTGACGCCGCGCGGCGCAGGCTATGACGCGACCACGCTCGCATCGGCGATCGTGCGGAAGGTGAGGGGGGAAGAGTAGCGCTTGGGCTATCTTACTTCTGCAGGACGCTCAGCATGTCCTTGCGCTTGGCATCGTAATAATAGCCGCGCGCATAAAGCCGGATGGCGTCGTCGTTCTGGTTGTCGGCCACGAGCCAGGCGCCGCGAAGGTATTTGATGGCGTATTTCAGATTGGTCTCGGGATCGAGCAGGCCCTCCGGCGGCCCCTGATAGCCCATGGACTTGGCCGTCGAATACTTGATCTGCATGAGGCCCCAGTAGCCGTTCTTGTGATAGGCACTGGGATCATACTTGCTTTCGCGATGCACGACACGGTGCACCAGCGATTCCGGCACGCCGTAGAGCCCGGCATAGCGATGGATCAGTTTTTGCAGATCGGCCGGTGCACCCGCCGCACTGGCCGGCATCGGCTCGCCGGGCGCCGGCGGAAATTCCATTCGGCTGTCGATTGCAGCCACCGCGGCGAGCGGCTTCGGCTGGCCGGCATAGCCAAGCGCGGTGGATGCACCCTGCGGCCCCAACGTGGGGCGCGGCATTGGCCGGGGGATCGGAATGACGGATTGCAGCGCCACCATGTCGGGCGTCAGTTCCGGCTCGTCGAGAGCGATCGCCTCGGCAGCGGCAGGCTGGATCTGTCCCGACTGCACGGCGGGGGCGACAACCGGTGAAACGAGGCGGCTGCCCTTGGCAAGGCTATGGCTTGCCGGCTCGGTCGTTGCAGCCAGAGTGGTCGATGCGGCAAGAGCCGTCGACGATGCGGCTGGCAGCGGCTGCGTGCCGACCGAGGCAGGGCTGATCTGCTGCATGGCGACGAAGGGTGCCATGGTCGGCGATGCCATGGCCGCAGACTGGACCGTCGTCGCCTCGGCGACCGTCGGCACCGGAACGGGCAGGCGGCTGGTCTTGACCAGAGTGACCTCTGTCTGGGATGCGGCGGCGGCATTGGCCGCGGCGATCTGCTGGGCATCGGCGGGCTGCTGGACCGACTGGTCCTTGCCGTCCTTGGACGCAACGGCATTATCGTGTTCGACGCTCGAACATGCGGCCAGCGCAGACGACATGGCAATCACCACGGCCGCTTTCCGGCACACAAATCGCATTACCGCCATTGGGTCGCTTTCACTAAAATCGTTGCCCAGAACGTTAACAAAAAGCGCTCGCACGCCCCCTCAATCCGACATCAATTAACCTATTCGTAAGGGGTCGGCAAGCCACCCGCGGGCAAGCCCACATCTATGCGGCAATCCGTCGGTATCCGGCGGTGACGGCGCGGCGGGCGATGAACAGCGTTCCGGGCTTGTAAAGCGCGTGGCGGGGGGAGGCGACGCGGCGGCGCCTGCGGCTGAACCGGCGCGGAAAGAAGGAATAGGCGAGCACGCCGATGCCGGTGCCGATCGCGAAGGCGGCGATGATTTCGCCAAACTGCTTTCCGGCGGAAAGGTTCGGGTCGACGACCTGGATGGCGAGCGCCGCCGTCAGCGCGAAATAGCGGATCTTCCGGAATGCGGTGAGGATGAAATATCCGAGCACCCGCATCGGGCGCGTTTCGGGCAGGTTGTCGTTGGCGGCAAGCCCGATCCGGATCTCAGGCGCCTGATAGGCGTAGAGCATGTAGATCATCAGATAAGCGAGGCCAGCCCAGGAGAACGAGTCGATCGCACTCTGCCAGTAGAAGCCGAGCGCGAAGACGGCGGCCGTGGCGGGAATGGCGCAAAGCACCATGGCGATGATCGAGGCCGGCACCGTGACGAACGCGCTCGACCGTCCCCACGACGCCGAAAATGCGGCCGTGAGGGCTGCAAGCGGATGCGGCATGAGGAGGAACGCTGTCGCGATCGCGGCAAAAGCGAGCCAGGCCTCTAAGGTCATCATCACCCTCCCGGACGCGCACGGCGCCCGTCATCCTTTATCATCAGGCGGCCGCGTAGGGCTGGCCGATGAAATCCATTACATCCTTGAACCATCTTGCCGTCATATCGAAAGGTTTACCACCCTTGATACGAGGAAATTCTATTGTCCTCAGCTTACCGTTCTGGCCCTCGTCATGGCCGGTCACGCCCGATACCTTGTTGAGCGCGCTTTCCACCGCGAGGTCCACCATGCCCTGGATCAGTCTCAGGTCGTCGCCATTGGCGGGCGCCGACCGGGCGAAATAGCCGGACTTCTGCACCATCGAGCGCTCCGCATCGAGATAGCCGGCAAACTGCTTCTGGAACCAGCCGCCGACATTGATCGTGTCGAGCTTCACATGGCCGAAGGCGTCGCGCTTGACACTCTCTCCCGCGGCCTCCCGTTCGGCGACGATCGCATCGAGGCAGGCACCTTCGGATACAAAGATGGTCGCAAATCCGCGTTTGTCCATGACCTGCCTCAAACGGGCGGCTTCCTTCTCGGCATTGAAGGCCATTTCCGGCAGATAGAGCCCGTCAATGCCTTTGAGTTCGGCGCTCATCAGCAGCCCGTCGACATAGTCGTTTTCCCGGCTCTTCTGGATATAGGCGCGGGCCGTTGCGGCCGTCAGCCAGCCGCAATGGCGGCCCATCACTTCATGGATGACGAGCGTGCGTGGCGCAGCCGTCTGCTCGTTCGACACATTGTCGAAGAAGGTCGCGCCGACTTCCGCCGCCGTCCACGCGCCGAGCGACTGACGGATCGGAACCACGTCGTTGTCGACCGTCTTCGGCAGGCCGACGACCGTCAGGTCATAGCCGTTGGCGCCGAGATAGGCGGCAAGGTCGGCCGCCGTCGTATTGGTGTCGTCGCCGCCGATCGTGTGCAGGATGGTCACGCCATCGGCTGCCAGCCGTTCTGCGGCAACCGCGAGCGGGTTCTGCCCCTCCTTGACGAGGCCCCGCTTCACGCAGTCTGCGGCATTGGTCAGCTTGACGCGGCTGTTGCCGATCGGCGAGCCGCCATAGCGATGCAGAAGATGCGCCTTCTCACGCATGTCGGCGGTGATCTCTATTCTGTCGCTCAATAGAACGCCCTGGTAGCCGGAGCGGTAGGCGATCAGTTCGATGTCCGGAGCGACATCGCTGTAGCGTCCGATCAGTCCTCCGACGGCCGACGACAGGCATGGTGCAAGTCCGCCGGCGGTCAGCATCGCGACTTTCTGCTTGGGCATATATCCTCCGTCGCGCCCTTGGCGCCTCCTCGACAAATCGTGCAAATGGATGCGCCAGCGGTGAGGGCATGTAAAGTCACTTTCCGTCGAGTTTTTACCCCTTGCCGAGCCGGCGAATGCGCCTAATCCATTGTATTCATGTTCCATATCAAATGCTTGAATGAACCTGCGGGGAGCGCTCGGAAGTCCGCCAACGGGACATTTTGCGGCGTCTTGATGACGGGCGCCGCTGCCGGCCGGCCCGCCGGTTTCCATGGAGGGCGGCCGGCGAGGGGGATTGTTCGGATAAGATGAACAGAGTTTAATCCGTCGACGACCATTGCCTGCGTTGCATTTTTTGGCGTTTTCTGGTCATCTAGCCGCATGATATTCGATTTTTCCTGTCTGCAGATTTCCTCGCTCTGGGAGCGGCTGGTCAGCGCCATCGGCGATGCTGCCGGCAATGCGCTGGGGCGAGTCGTAGAGGCGATTCGCACGCTCTTCGAAGGCGATCCGGAAACCCGCCGCAAGGTATCCTTCTCGGTCGCCATCATCGCGCTGTCCGCCAAGATGGCGAAAGCCGACGGGATCGTCACCGAGGCCGAGGTTAAGGCTTTTCAGCAGATCTTCGATTTTCCCGATGAGGAAGCCCGCAACGTTGCCCGGCTCTACAATCTCGCCCGCCAGGACGTCGCCGGCTACGAAGCCTATGCGATGAAGCTTGCGGGCCTGTGCAGCTCCGGTGCCGCCGAGAATTGCCCGATGCTCGAAAGCGTCATCGACGGTCTCTTCCATATCGCCAAGGCCGATGGCCTGATCCACGAGAAGGAACTGCTGTTCCTCGGCCGCATCTCCGAGATCTTCAGGATCAACGAGGAGCATTTCCGCCGCATCATGGCGCGCCACGTGCATCTCGATGGCCGCGATCCCTATCTCGTTCTCGGTGTTTCCCGCGACGATGATTTTGCCGAGATCCGCAAGCAGTATCGCTCGCTCGTTTCCGAACACCATCCCGACCGCCTGATCGCCCGTGGCGTTCCCCCATCGCTGCATGCGGCGGCTCACGAGCGGATGGCTGCGCTCAACGCCGCCTATGAGGCGATCGAGAAAGAGCGCCGCGCAGCATGACGAATTTTACTGCGGACTACGCGCCCGCTCTGGTCCACCCCTCTCCAAACCATGGCAAGCGGGCAGGCGGGCGAAAGCCGGATGCGATCATCCTCCACTACACGGGCATGCCGGGCGCCGATCAGGCACTGAACTGGCTGACCACCGAGGAGAGCCAGGTCTCCAGCCACTATTTCGTCTATGAAGACGGGCGTGTGCTACAACTCGTGCCGGAAGCGCGGCGCGCCTGGCATGCGGGAAAGAGCGCCTGGGCGGGCGAGGTGGACATCAATTCCTGTTCCATCGGCATCGAGATCGCCAATCTCGGCCATCCGGGCGGGCTGCCGCCCTTTCCGCAGGCGCAGATCGACGCGGTCGTTAAATTGTGTCGCGATTGTGGCGAGCGCTGGTCGATTCGGCCCGAAAGAGTGCTGGCGCACTCGGATGTCGCTCCCATTCGCAAGGTCGATCCGGGTGAAAATTTCCCCTGGCAATTGTTGTCCGAAAAGGGCGTCGGACACTGGGTGGAGCCTGCTCCCGTCGCGGGCGGGCGCTTCTTCCAGCTGGGCGAAAGCGGCCAGCCGATCGAGGCATTGCAGTCGATGCTCTCCTTCTATGGTTACGATCTTGAGATCACAGGCAATTTCTGTGATCGCACCAAGGGTGTCGTGGAGGCTTTCCAGCGCCATTTTCGCCCCGCGCGCGTTGACGGGATCGCCGATTTTTCAACCATCGATACATTGCATCGCCTGCTGACCTCGCTGCCGCAATACAGCAGCCAGCACGCCTCTTAGGCAATCTCAAATTGCGATGAAATATTAGTCATTGCTGCAATGCCGCATATTTTCCGTAATGCGCGGTTTTAACTGATGGCTCGCGCAGTCACCTTGTAGGCGGGGATTGCAAAGAAAAACGAACAGGTTTCGTCAACCGGCGCGCCGTCTTTCCGGCGGGCGCCCCAGTGATGCTGTGCCATCCGCGAACCTGGCAGGCCCCCGAGTTTGACGGGCCTTATCCGGAGACAGAACCAATCCATGAGAATACTGGCTGTTGCAGCCGCCGCGAGCATTGCCATGTTCGCAGCGGGGACCGATCTCGTGCGCGCCGAAGACGGCAATGAGACGAAGACTGACGTGAAGGGCAAGGCGGTTACCCAGCCGATCACGCCCTGGGAAAGCCGCGAGACACATGCCGCAGCCGCAACACCGGAAGACCGGCGCGCCATCAGGAAGGCCCATTACGAAGGGCTGATCCGCCAATATGCCAATCTGTACGATGTGCCCGAAGAGCTGGCACTTGCCGTCGTCCAGATCGAGAGCAATTTCCGCCCGACCGTCAAGGGTAGTGCCGGCGAGATCGGCCTGATGCAGATAAAGCCCGCGACCGCCAGGCTGATGGGCTACAAGGGCGAGGCGTCCGGACTGTATGATCCGGAGACCAATATCCGCTACGGCATGAAATATCTCGCCGGTGCGCATGATCTGGGCGACGGCAAGCTGTGTCGCACCATCCTCAAATACAATGCCGGCCATGGTGCAAGGCGGATGAACCCGGTGTCGCAGCGTTACTGCAACCGTGTCGAGACGGTGATCGCCGCCAATGATCGTCCTCGCATCACCGTGCCGAACGGTGAGGTCATCGCCACTGTCGCACTCGATTACGGCCGGACGTTCCCGCTGATATTCTGACATTTGCGGCCCGCGCCTTTTGCCGGGCCGTCGACAGTCGATTCTTTTGGCCGGCCTGTGGCCTTTGCGTTTCAAACCGTCTATGGAGCGCGTGCCAGTTGGCCGGGCAGCCGCGCTTTACCAATGTCGAAAGACGGTAGGGTGAGGAAAGTCCGGGCTCCACGGAAACACGGTGCCGGATAACGTCCGGCGAGGGCGACCTCAGGGAAAGTGCCACAGAAAGCAAACCGCCTCGCTGTTGCGGGGTAAGGGTGAAAGGGTGGGGTAAGAGCCCACCGCACCCCTGGTGACAGGGGTGGCAAGGTAAACCCCACCGGGAGCAAGACCGAATAGGGGTGACGCGGGGCGCCAAAAGCGCCTACAGCCTGTTTCTGGGCCAGTCATCCGGGTGGGTTGCGTGAGGCGATGTGCAAGCATCGTCCCAGATGAATGGCTGCCACGTTCCGGTGTTCGCACCGGGGCCATACAGAACCCGGCTTACAGGCCAACTGGCGAATCTGTTCTGGTTGTATCGGCGCCCGCACGCGACAGTGCGGTTGAGGGCGGCCGTTCGCCAGGGGTTATCCTTCCATTGTTGCACACTCTGGTGAAATACCCCGGTTTTCAACGGGTTGAGACCTGTTCGAAATGGCTGGAGAAGCGCGTTTCTGCAGTTTCCGGAATGGTCTTGGTAACGGTTTGTTAAACTTAACGCCTCATAAATAAATGCTGACGGGGATGGGTCCGCAAGGCTCTTTCCGACGATGTCTCTGTGGTTCGATGTTGTTCCATTTTCACGCTGCGCAGGGCGAACTTTCGCCTCAAGGTCGGATGCTTCGGTCGCGCTGCGCATTGTCCGCCTTCGGTCGGTCCGGTGTCTTCCGGTTGGCTTGCGGGGTGGAGGGCGTCGCAGTCGATGGAATGGAGTGACGGGTATTTGCTCCGCTTGCAGCAGGGATGCGCTATGGTGATGAAATCGGATGGTTCTGAGGTTGAGGCCGAAGCCGGATCGGTTCGTCATGTCCCCGTGCTTCTGCATGAAGTGATCGATGCGCTTCAGCCGGAAGCTGGGAAAGTCATCCTCGATGGCACATTCGGTGCCGGCGGCTATACGTCTGCAATTCTCTCCCGTGGTGCTTCGGTCGTGGCACTCGATCGCGATCCG
The DNA here is from genome assembly GCF_003597675.1 of Neorhizobium sp. NCHU2750. Taxonomy (NCBI): domain Bacteria; kingdom Pseudomonadati; phylum Pseudomonadota; class Alphaproteobacteria; order Hyphomicrobiales; family Rhizobiaceae; genus Neorhizobium; species Neorhizobium sp. NCHU2750. The sequence goes on from NZ_CP030827.1 coordinate 1,520,725, forward strand.
ACGGCGATTGCCGCCGGCCAGCCGCTTGTCGATCAGAACAAGGGTCGGCTCTCGCTGATCCATTCCGAGTTTTCCAATCTCGCCGATCATGCGCCGGAAGGTGGCCTCGATGGCGTCGTGCTCGATATCGGCGTGTCGTCGATGCAGATCGATGAGGCCGAGCGCGGCTTCTCGTTCCAGCGCAACGGCCCGCTCGATATGCGCATGTCAGCGGCCGGTGTCTCTGCGGCCGATGTCGTCAATCGCGCCAAGGTGGGCGACCTGACCCGCATCTTCGGTTTTCTCGGTGAGGAAAAGCATGCAGGCCGTATCGCCCGCGCCATCGAGAAGCGCCGGGCGACGCAGCCGTTCGAGACCACACGTGATCTGGTCAATCTGATCGAGACGGTCAATCCGCGCCGCGCCAAGGACAAGATCCATCCCTCTACACGGGTCTTTCAGGCGCTGCGCATCTTCGTCAATGACGAACTGGGCCAGTTGGCCAATGCGCTGTTTGCCGCCGAGCGAGCGCTGAAGCCCGGTGGTCGCCTCGTCGTCGTTACCTTCCACTCGCTTGAAGATCGTATCGTGAAGCAGTTTTTCTCCGATCGCTCCGGCAAGGCCTCCGGCTCGCGGCATATGCCGCTCGTCGAGGTGCGCCCGGCCGTTTTCGATTTTCCGGGCAAGCAGATGATTGCCGCAAGCGAAGCCGAGGCGGAGGTCAATCCGCGGGCGCGCTCTGCCAAGCTGCGCATGGGGGTTCGCACCACGGCTGTGGCCGGTGTCGCTGACATGTCGATTTTCGCGCTGCCCGATCTCGCCAGCCTCAAGACGATGGGAGCCTGATGATGCTGAGAAGTTTCGATCTTGTTCTGATCGGCGTCATGACCGCAACAGCCGTCATCACCTACAGCATCAAGCATCGTGCCGACGACAAGCTGACGGAGGTGCGCCATCTCGAATCCGAGATCAAGCTGGAGCGCGACACGATCGACCTGTTGAAGGCCGACTGGGCGCTCCTGACCCAGCCGAACCGGCTGGAGCCGCTGATCCAGCGCTATGATTCGGAACTCAGTTTGGTGCCGACCGATCCGACCCATCTCTCCTTGCCGAAGGAACTGCCGATGGCGCGGTCGAACCTGCCGCAGCCGGAAACGACGATCGAGGACATCATCGCCGGCAAGAGCGGCGAGGTGGCCGCAGCATTGAAGGGTGTCGAGAAAGCCAAGGCGACGCCCGCTCCCAAAGTTCCCGTGCCCCAGCGGCGCGGTATGACGCCTGATACGATCTCCACTGGTTCGGTGAAACGCTGATGAGTTTTCTCTCCCGGATAATGATGGTGAAGCGCCGCGCGCATTTCTCCTCCAACCGCAAGGGCAGTGCGGTCGCCCATGGTGCGGCTTTTGAGGGCACGCGCAAGAAGAAGTCCTCGCAGGCGCGCAATCGCGTCGGCCTGCTGATCGCCGGTTTTGCCGCCTTTTACGTGCTGATTGGCGGGCGTCTCGTCGAATACGGCATGACGCTTCCGGTAACCACATCCAGCATATTGCCGCCCGATCGCCTTCTGGCATCGCGCCCGGATATCGTCGACCGCAATGGTGCGCTGCTCGCCACCGATGTCCGCACCGTCTCGCTGTTTGCCGAGCCGCACAAGATCGTCGACGCCGACGAAGTGGTCGAGAAACTCTCGACTGTCCTCGCCGATCTCGATGCCAGGGCCACCTATTCGAAACTGAAATCCAACTCGCGCTTCCAGTGGCTGCGCCGCCAGTTGACGCCGAAGCAACAGAGCCAGATCCTGGCACTCGGCGTCCCCGGCATCGGCTTCCGTCCCGAAAAGCGCCGTTTCTATCCGGGCGGGCGTACCGCCGCCCACATCCTCGGCTATGTCAATATCGACAACCGCGGCGTTGCCGGCATGGAACGCTATATCGACAGCCAGGGCCTTGCCGATCTCGCATCGGTCGGCATGACCTCGAACCAGCCGCTCGAACCCGTCAAGCTTTCCATCGACCTGAGAGTGCAGGCGATCGTCCAGGACGTGGTGTCGGAATCGATCGGCAAATATCACGCCATCGGCGCCGGTGCCGTCGTCATCGACGTCCACACCGGCGAAATCCTCGGCATGGCTTCGGCACCGGATTTCGATCCGAACGATCCGGCGGCCGGCGGCGAGGAAGGCTGGTTCAACCGCATGTCGAACGGCACGTTCGAAATGGGCTCGACCTTCAAGTCCTTCACGCTGGCCATGGGTCTCGACGAGAGCAAGATGACGCTCAACAGCACGTTCGACGCCCGTTTCCCGATCCGCATCGGTGGCTTCACCATCAAGGACTTCCACGGCAAGGGACGTTTTCTCACCGTGCCCGAGATCTTCCAGTATTCGTCGAATATCGGCACGGCCAAGATCGCCGATTCCGTCGGCATCGAGGCGCATAAGGACTTTCTGACCCGTCTTGGCCTTCTGTCCCGGATGAAGACCGAGCTTCCGGAAGTGGCCATGCCGAGCCAGCCGCGCGAATGGAAGAAGATCAACTCGATCACCATCTCCTTCGGCCACGGCGTCTCGACGACACCGCTGCAGACGGCGGTTGCCGGCGCTGCCCTCGTCAATGGCGGCCATCTCATCCAGCCGACCTTCCTGCCGCGCTCGCGCGATCAGGCCGATCTCGTCAAGACCGCGGTGATCAAGCCCTCGACCAGCAAGGACATGCGCTTCCTGTTCGAATGGAACGGCGCCAATGGCTCGGGGCGCAATGCGCGTGTCGCCGGATTCGATGTCGGCGGCAAGACCGGCACGGCCGACAAGGTCGTGCACGGTCGTTACGTGCACGACAAGAACTTCAATGCCTTCCTTTCGGCCTTCCCGATGGGCGATCCGCAATATGTGGTGCTGAGCTTCAGCGATGAGCCCAAGACGGATCTCGGTAATGGCGCGGCCCTCGCTGCCATGTCGGCCGCCCCGATGGTCAAGGAGATCATCAGCCGTGCGGCGCCCATTCTCGGTGTAAAGCCGAAATTCGGCAATGACGGTTCTGCCCTGCTTGTGTCTTATTGAGCGACAACAACTCGGACGGCGATTCGTAGACGCCGTTCGAAATATGGAATGCAACCGATGAATATGCGCGATCTTGCTGGTTCGGATTTTCCCGAAGTAAACGACCTTCTTGCCGGTCCCGTCGGAGACCTCGAGATTGGCGGCCTGTCGGCCGACAGCCGCAAGATTGCGCCGGGAATGCTGTTCGTGGCGCTTGCCGGCGCCAAGGCTGACGGATCGGGCTTCGTCGGGGACGCGATCGCCCGCGGTGCCACAGCTATCGTGGCTGGCCATCCGATCGAAGCGAGCGTTCCTGTTCTGGTCGTTGCCAATCCAAGGCGTTTTCTGGCGCTTGCTGCCGCAAGGTTTTTCGGCAGGCAGCCGCAGACGATGGTCGCGGTGACCGGTACGGCAGGCAAGACCTCGGTCGCCTCCTTCACCCGCCAGATCTGGGCGAAGGCCGGCCTTGATGCCGCGCAGGTCGGCACGACCGGCGTCATTTCTCCCAAGCGCAACGACTACGGCTCGCTGACGACGCCGGACCCGGTCGAGCTGCAGCGGCTTCTTTCCGAGCTTGCGGGCGAGGGCGTCACCCATGCAGTCATGGAAGCCTCAAGCCACGGCCTCGACCAATCCCGCCTCGACGGCGTGAAACTTGCGGCCGCAGCCTTCACCAATCTCGGCCGCGACCATATGGACTACCACCCTACGGTCGAAGACTACATGGCTGCGAAGATGCGCCTGTTCGATACGCTCACCCCGAAGGGCGCTCCGGCCGTCATCTTTGCCGATGACGCATGGTCGGACGAAGCGATCCGCGTCGCAACCGCCTCCGGTCTCAATGTCCGCACGGTCGGCCGCAAGGGCGACTATCTCTGCGTCAAGCGCGTCGAGCATTTCCGCCACAAGCAGACGGCCGAAGTTCATCACGACGGCCAGATCTACGAGATCGACCTTCCGCTGGCAGGTGATTTCCAGCTGGCCAACGCGCTTGTCGCAGCCGGGCTCGCAATCTCCACCGGCGTCGCCCCCAAACTGGCGTTCGAAGCACTTGAAACCCTGCAGGGTGCCTCCGGCCGTCTCGAACTGGTCGGCCATACGAAGGACGGTGCGCTCGCCTATGTCGACTATGCCCACAAGCCCGATGCGCTGGAAAAGGTGCTGTCGGCGGTTCGCCCGTTCACCAGCGGCCGGGTTCTGGTCGTCTTCGGCTGCGGCGGCGATCGCGACAAGGGCAAGCGCCCGATCATGGGCGAGATCGCCACACGGCTTGCCGATGTCGTAGTCGTCACCGACGACAATCCGCGCTCCGAAGTGCCCGAAATCATCCGCTCGGAAATCATGGCGGCCGCACCCGGCGCAATCGAGATCGGCGATCGGGCAAAGGCGATCCGTCATGCGGTGAACCTTCTCAAATCCGGCGATACGCTGATTGTCGCCGGCAAGGGACATGAGGAAGGCCAGACTGTCGGAACGACGGTCCTGCCTTTCTCGGACCACAAGGAACTGCGCAAGGCATTGGAGGAGCGGGCATCGTGAGCTTTCTTTGGACATCGGAGGAAATGACGGCCGTGATGGGCGGACGCCCGGTCGGCGCCCTTCCGGAAGGCATCACGGGCATTTCCATAGACAGCCGTTCGATCGGTGAAGGCGAAGCCTTCTTCGCCATCAAGGGCGACCGGGTCGATGGCCATGACTATGCCGGCATCGCTGTCGCCAATGGCGCCTCGCTGATCGTCATCAGTGAAGGCAAGCTTCCCGCCCTCGGCCGCCTGACGGTGCCGATGATCGTGGTCGAGGACGTTCTCGTAGCACTCGGCCGGCTGGCCGTAGCCTCGCGTGAGCGCAGCCGCGCCCAGATCGTTGCCGTCACCGGTTCGGTCGGCAAGACGACCACCAAGGAAATGCTGCGCCAGGTACTGGCGCCGTCGGGCAAGGTCCATGCGGCCGTTGCCTCCTTCAACAATCATTGGGGCGTGCCGCTGACGCTCGCCCGCATGCCGGCCGATGCCGATTTCGGCGTCTTCGAGATCGGCATGAACCACGCGGGCGAAATCACCCCGCTGGTCAAGATGGTGAAGCCGCATGTGGCGATCATCACAACCATCGCCGCCGCCCATCTCGGCCACTTCAAGGATCTCGAAGAGATCGCCGCCGCCAAGGCCGAGATCTTCGACGGTGTTGTCGAGGGTGGCGTTGCGGTCTTGAACCGCGATATCAAGCAGTATGAATTCCTCGCCGAGCGCGCCGAACAGGCGGGTGTTGCGCGGATCTGCAGTTTCGGCCAGCACGCCAAGGCCGATTTCCGCCTTGCCGATTTCGAAGGCGATGGCGAAAGCTCGACCATCTGGGCGGTGCTCGACGGCGAAACCCGCGAGGTCAAGATTGCTGCCCCCGGCAGGCACATTGCCGAGAATGCAATGGCAGCGCTCGCCGCTTGCGATCTGGTTCAAGCCGACATGGATCTCGCAATCGAGGCGCTGGGCGGCCTGAAGGCCGTCAAGGGACGCGGCCAGCGCCACAGGCGGAAGATTGCCGACGGCTATTTCACCCTGATCGACGAGAGCTATAACGCCAATCCTGCCTCCATGCGGGCAGCGATCGCGCTGCTTGCCTCGACTGCGCCGCAACTGACCGGCCGGCGGATCGCAGTCCTCGGCGACATGCTGGAAATGGGCGAGTTTTCCGCGCAGGTGCATGACGAGTTGGGTGGCCCGCTTTTGGCCGCCGGCATCGAACATGTCTGGCTTGCGGGCAAGGAAATGGCCGTGCTGCGCGATGCGCTACCGGAGAGTGTTCAGGTCGAATATCGCGAACAGACATCCGATCTGGTGGATTACGTCGTTCACGCCGTCGCGCCGGGCGACGTCGTCATGGTGAAGTCGTCGCTCGGGCTCGGCTTCGGCAAGATCGTGTCGGCTTTGCTTGACAACTATCCGGCATTCTCCGACACGGACAATCAACTTTGAATTTTAGCGGCTTTTAGAAAGGGCCCTCATGCTGATCTGGCTTGTCGAACTATCGGACAAACTGCAGTTCTTTAATTTGTTCCGATACATCACCTTCCGGACCGGCGCAGCTCTGTTCACGTCGGCCCTCATCGTCTTCCTGTTCGGACCGCGCATGATCGATTCGCTGCGTGTCCGGCAGGGCAAGGGCCAGCCGATCCGCGCCGATGGTCCGCAGACCCATTTCAAGAAGGCCGGTACGCCGACCATGGGCGGCCTGATGATCCTCGCCGGCATCGTCGGCGGCTCGCTGCTCTGGGCCGATCTCTCCAACGTCTATGTCGTCGCCACCCTGCTGGTGACGCTCGGTTTCGGCGCGATCGGCTTCTATGACGATTATCTCAAGGTCACCAAGCAGTCCGACAAGGGCTTTTCCGGCAAGGCACGCCTCGGCATCGAATTCCTCATCGCCGGCGTTGCGGTCTTCTTCATGATGCGCATGGCCATGCATGCCCAGACCGCCAACCCGCATCTCGCCACCTCGATCGCATTCCCGTTCGTGAAGGAATATGTCCTCAATATCGGCATGTTCTTCATCCTCTTCGGCGGCTTCGTCATCGTCGCGGCCGGCAATGCGGTAAACCTGACCGATGGTCTCGATGGTCTCGCCATCGTGCCGGTGATGATCGCGGCAGCCTCCTTCGGCGTCATAGCCTATCTCGCCGGTAACGCCGTCTTCGCCAATTACCTGCAGATCAATTTCGTCCCCGGTACCGGCGAACTCGCCGTCATCCTGGGCGCGGTGATCGGCGCTGGCCTCGGTTTCCTCTGGTTCAACGCGCCGCCGGCGGCCATCTTCATGGGTGACACCGGCTCGCTGGCGCTCGGCGGCCTGATCGGTTCGGTTGCAGTCGCCACCAAGCACGAGATCGTCATGGCGATCGTCGGCGGCCTTTTCGTTATGGAAACCCTGTCGGTCATCATCCAGGTCGGTTTCTTCAAGATGACCGGCCGCCGCGTCTTCCTGATGGCGCCGATCCACCACCATTTCGAAAAGCTCGGCTGGAGCGAAAGCCAGGTCGTGGTCCGGTTCTGGATCATTGCCGTCGGCCTTGCCATGCTCGGCCTTTCCACCCTGAAACTTCGGTAATTGCAAGATGATCCCGGTCACGACCTTTAACGGCAAAGACGTTGCGCTCTTCGGGCTCGGCGGCTCCGGCCTCGCGACGGCGCAGGCGCTCGTCGCAGGCGGCGCCCGGGTCACGGCCTGGGACGACAATCCCGACAGCGTGACGAAGGCCGGCGAGGCCGGCATCACCGTTGCTGATCTTCACCAGATCGACTGGGGAAAACAGGCAGCCTTCGTGCTGTCACCGGGCGTGCCGCTCACCCATCCGAAGCCGCACTGGACCGTCGATCTGGCGAGAGCAGCCGGTGTCGAGATCATCGGCGATGTCGAGCTTTTCGTCCGTGAACGTCGCACCCATGCGCCCGATTGCCCGTTCATCGCCATTACCGGCACAAACGGCAAGTCGACGACGACGGCGCTGATCGCCCATATCCTCACAGAAAGCGGCCGGGACACGCAGCTCGGCGGCAATATCGGCACGGCCGTATTGACCCTCGACGAACCCAAGGCCGGCCGGTTTTATGTGGTCGAATGCTCGTCCTACCAGATCGATCTTGCCCCGACGCTCAACCCGACCGCCGGCATCCTGCTCAACCTGACGCCGGATCATCTCGATCGCCACGGCACGATGCAGCATTACGCCGACGTCAAGGAACGGCTGGTCGCCGGCAGCGATACCGCGATCGTCGGTGTCGACGATAGTTTCTGCACGCTGATTGCCGACCGCATCGAGCGGGCAGGTGTCACGGTGAAGCGGATATCGAAGCGCAGCCCGGTCGCAGACGGCATCTATGCCGAGGGATCGCGACTGATCCGGGCAACCGGCGGCGCAACGGAAGAGATCGCCGATCTTGACGGCATCGAAACGCTGAAGGGCGCACACAATGCCCAGAACGCGGCAGCTGCCGTATCTGCTTGCCTTGCGGTCGGTCTTTCGGCGGAAGAAATCCGTGCCGGGCTGAAATCCTTTCCCGGACTCAAGCACCGCATGCAGCCCGTCGGGCGCCGTGGCCAGGTCGTGTTCGTCAACGATTCCAAGGCAACCAATGCCGAGGCGGCAGCACCGGCGCTGTCCAGCTACGAGCGCATCTACTGGATTGCCGGCGGTCTTCCCAAGCAGGGCGGCATAGTCAGCCTCGCACCACTCTTCCCGCGTATCGTCAAAGCCTATTTGATCGGAGAGGCCGCGCCGGCATTCGCGGCCACCCTGGGCGAAAGTGTGCGATACGAGATATCCGGCACGCTGGATCAGGCAGTCGCCCATGCAGCCGCAGACGCCGATGGCGATGCCATCGCCTCGGCCGTGATGCTGTCGCCGGCATGTGCAAGCTTCGATCAATTCAGGAATTTCGAGGTCCGCGGCGACGCTTTTGTCGAGTTCGTCGCCGGGCTTCAGAATGTGACCATGCTGGTCGAGACCGCAAAGAAGGACTGAGACGATGGTAAGCCGCGCAGACCGAGGACCGCTCGCAGACTGGTTCTGGACCATTGACCGCTTCTTCCTGGCGGCCTTCATTCTCCTGATGGGCATCGGCTTCATGCTGTCGTTTGCCGCATCGCCATCGGTGGCGGAACGCATCGGCCTGCCGCCCTTCCACTTCGTCGAACGCCATGCGCTGTTCATCATCCCGTCTCTGGCGGTGATGCTCGGCCTGTCCTTCCTGACGCCGCGGCAGGTGCGGCGCACAGCCATCATTCTTCTCGCCGTCTCCCTCGCGCTCATGGTGCTGGTGCTTTTCTTCGGCGTCGAAGTGAAGGGATCGCGGCGCTGGATCGGCATCGGCGCGCTCTCTGTCCAGCCCTCCGAATTCATGAAGCCGGCCTTCGTCGTCGTCTGCGCCTGGCTGTTTTCCGAGCATGCGAGGCAGCCCGAAATCCCCGGAAACCTGTTTGCCATCATTCTTTTCGGCGCCGTCGGCGCGCTGCTGATTGCCCAGCCCGACCTTGGCCAGACGGTTCTGACCAGCGTCGTCTGGGGCGGCATGTTCTTCATGTCGGGCATGCCCTGGCTGTGGATCATCGTCTTCGGCGGCCTTGGCGCCGGTGGCCTTGTCGCCGCCTATTACATGCTGCCGCACGTGACTGCCCGTTTCGACAAGTTCTTGACCGGCGAAGGCGACACGTTCCAGGTGGAGACCGCCCATGAGGCGATCGTGCGCGGCGGCTGGTTCGGCCAGGGGCCGGGTGAGGGCATCGTCAAGCGCATCCTTCCCGACAGCCATACCGACTTCGTGTTTTCCGTCGCGGCGGAAGAATTCGGCATCGTCTTCTGCATGGCGCTGGTCCTGATCTTCGCCTTCATCGTCTTGCGCGGCCTCAATCATGCCTTTAAGGAGCGCAACGACTTCAACCGTTTTGCCGTCGCGGGCCTCGTCCTGCAGATCGGCATGCAGTCGATGATCAATATCAGTGTTAACCTGCAGCTGATGCCGGCCAAGGGCATGACGCTGCCGCTGATTTCCTATGGTGGCTCGTCCCAGGTGGCGATCTGCGTTACCGCCGGCTTCATCCTGGCGCTGACGCGCCACCGCCCCGAAAAGCGGGCCCAGGATCGCAGCCTGTTCAAGGTGGCCCAGGGCGTGCCGGCCGAGTGACCGCGGAGTGATTGAATGAGCAAGGGTATCATCGTTCTGGCCGCCGGAGGAACCGGCGGTCACTTGTTTCCGGCCGAGGCACTCGGGCATGAACTGCGCCGCCAGGGCTATTCGGTCCATCTGGTGACCGACAGCCGCGCCGAGCGTTTTGCCGGAAAGTTCCCGGCCGATGACATCCATGTCGTGCCATCCGCGACCTTCGCCTCGAAAAACCCGTTCGCCATGGCGAAGACGGCGCTCACGCTGTGGAAGGGCCTTCGCACCGCCCGCAAACTGATGACGCGGTTGAGACCCGTCGCGGTCGTCGGCTTCGGTGGCTATCCGACCGTGCCGCCGCTTCTCGCGTCGACCGGGCTCGGCATCCCGACAATGATCCACGAGCAGAACGCCGTCATGGGCCGCGCCAACAAGGCGCTGGCAAAACGCGTCGTGGCGATTGCCGGCGGCTTCCTCCCCGAAGGTCGCGGCGAATATTCCGACAAGACGGTTGTCACCGGAAACCCCGTCCGCCCGCCGATCCTCGATGCGGCAAAAATCCCTTACATTGTTTCGCGCGGCGCGGAGCCCTTCCGTCTGGTCGTCTTCGGCGGCAGCCAGGGCGCACAGTTCTTCTCCTCCGCGGTGCCGACGGCACTCAGCCTGCTCGACGCCGGGCAGCGCGATCGGCTGATCGTCACCCAGCAGGCACGCCCGGAAGACAAGGACCGCGTCACCTCCTGCTTTGCCAAGCTGAATGCGCCGGCCGATATCGCCCCCTTCTTCTCCGATATGGCGGACCGGCTCGCCGAGGCCCATCTCGTCATCTGCCGCTCCGGCGCCTCGACGGTCAGCGAAATCGCCGTGATCGGTCGCCCGGCAATCCTTGTGCCTTACCCTTACGCGCTCGATCATGATCAGGCAGCAAACGCGGCGGCGCTCGTAGCCGAAGGCGGAGCGCAGGTCGTTCAGCAGTCGGAACTGTCACCGGAGAAGCTTTCAGCCCTGATCGCCCAGGCAATGAACGAGCCCGAACGACTGGAGGCCATGGCGGCCGCCGCGAAGAAGGCGGGCAAGCCGGATGCAACCTTGCGTCTTGCAGATCTCGTCATCGCTATTGCAGAAAAGCGCCCGATCACCGAATACAAGAAAAAGAATAGTAGTGGAGTTCAGGCATGAAGATGCCCCAGGCCATCGGCCTCGTACATTTCATCGGCATCGGCGGCATCGGCATGAGCGGCATTGCCGAAGTGCTGCACAATCTCGGCCATCGCGTCCAGGGATCCGATCAGTCCGATGGCGCCAATGTCCAGCGCCTGCGCGACAAGGGCATCGAGGTCTTTGTCGGTCACAAGGCGGAAAATCTCGGTGACGCCGAAGTCGTCGTCGTCTCGACCGCCATCAAGAAGACCAATCCGGAACTGATCGCCGCGCGTGAAAAATCGCTGCCGATTGTCCGTCGTGCCGAAATGCTCGCCGAGCTGATGCGCTTCCGCAATGCGATCGCCATCGGCGGCACCCATGGAAAGACGACCACAACCTCGATGGTCGCGACACTGCTTGATGCCGGCGGCCTCGATCCGACCGTCATCAATGGCGGCATCATCAATGCCTACGGCACCAATGCCCGCATGGGCGAGGGCGAGTGGATGGTGGTCGAGGCCGACGAATCGGACGGCACCTTCCTGAAGCTCCCGGCCGAAGTCGCGGTCGTTACCAATATCGACCCGGAACATCTCGATCACTACGGCAATTTCGATGCCGTACGTGCGGCCTTCCGCCAGTTCGTCGAGAACGTGCCCTTCTACGGCTTCGGTGTTCTGTGCATCGACCATCCGGAAGTACAGGCGCTGGTGGGAAAGATCGAGGACCGCAAGGTCGTCACCTATGGCGAGAACCCGCAGGCCGATGCGCGGTTCTCCAATATCCGCATGGACGGCACCAAGGCGACCTTCGACGTCGAGATCCGCCGCCGCCGCACCGGCCGGGTGTTCAACTTCAAGGACCTGACCCTGCCCATGCCGGGTCGCCATAACATTTCCAACGCGACGGCGGCGATCGCGGTCGCCAACCGCCTCGGTATTTCCGAAGAGGCGATCCGCAAGGGGCTCGCGGCTTTCGGCGGCGTCAAGCGGCGCTTCACCTTGACCGGAACCTGGAACGGCGTCTCGGTCTTCGACGACTATGGCCACCATCCGGTCGAGATCAAGGCCGTGCTCAAGGCGGCGCGTGAGGCCTGCAATGGTCGCATCATCGCCGTCCATCAGCCGCACCGCTATACGCGCCTGTCGAGCCTGTTCGAGGACTTCGCCACCTGCTTCAACGATGCCGACAGCATCATTCTGGCACCGGTCTATGCCGCGGGCGAAGATCCGATCGAAGGCGCCAATTCCGAGGCGCTGGTGTCGCGCATCCGTGCCGGCGGCCATCGTGACGCGCGCTACATGGCATCACCAACGGAACTGGCATCGATTGTTTCAGGCATTGCGAAACCGGGTGATTTCGTGGTTCTTCTGGGAGCAGGTAATATTACGCAGTGGGCGGCATCCTTGCCGAAGGAACTGCAGAGCATGGCAGGACAGTCAGTATGAAGCAGGTAGATGGGGAAAAGCTGCTGGCCTCACTCGGGGAGGGGGTCAACCAGTTGCGCGGGCGTCTGACGCCGGATGCGCCGATGGATCGCGTCACATGGTTCCAGGCGGGTGGTCTGGCGGAACTGATGTTCCAGCCGCATGACGTCGACGACCTCGTGACATTCCTGAAATTGTTGCCCGAAAGCGTGCCGCTGACGGTGATCGGCGTGGGGTCGAACCTGCTGGTCCGTGACGGCGGCATTCCGGGCGTCGTCGTGCGTCTCTCGGCCAAGGGCTTCGGTCAGGTCGAGCTCGTCGGCGAAAACCGTATCCGTGCCGGCGCGATCTGCCCCGACAAGCATATCGCCGCCATGGCCATGGATAACGGCATCGGCGGCTTTGCCTTCTATTACGGCATTCCCGGCTCGATCGGCGGCGCGCTTCGCATGAATGCCGGCGCCAATGGCGGCGAGACGGCGCAACGTGTCGTGGAAGTCCATGCGGTTGACCGTCAGGGCAACCAGCATGTGCTCTCCAATGCCGATATGGGCTACAGCTACCGCCACTGCGGCGCCTCCAAGGACCTGATCTTCACCCATGCGGTGTTCGAGGGCTATCCGGAAGATCGCGCCAAGATCCGTGCCGATATGGATGCGGTGCGCCAGCATCGCGAGACGGTGCAGCCGATCAAGGAAAAGACCGGCGGTTCGACCTTCAAGAACCCGGAGGGCCATTCCGCCTGGAAGGTGATCGACGATGCCGGCTGCCGCGGCCTGATGAATGGCGGCGCCCAGATGTCGTCGCTTCACTGCAACTTCATGATCAATATCGGCCATGCGACCGGCTGCGATCTCGAATATCTCGGCGAAATGGTCCGCCAGCGCGTATTCGAGGACAGCGGCATCAAGCTCGAATGGGAAATCAAGCGGCTCGGCAAATTCATGCCGGGGCGCGAGGTGAAGCCCTTCCAGGGCGCCACGACCGAGTAAGCAGACAGCCAGGCCCGCGCCTATATATGGTGCGGGCCTGATTTTTTTGCGCTTTGGTCATGCCCTTGGACCAAAGCGCTGTGCTCTCAGGGCGACGTTCGCACCGGCAAATAGCCGTTCGCATCTGCGAAAACCCCGAGACAGCGGGCCTTTCGCATGACATAAGGCAGGCCGAATTCGTCAAGAGACCCGGCCGCCATGATCCGCATCGAAAATATCAGCAAGTCGAACAGCCACCGTATCCTCTATATCGAGGCATCGGCAGCGCTCAATCGCGGCGAGAAGATCGGCCTTGTCGGCCCGAACGGCGCCGGCAAGACGACGCTGTTCCGCATGATCACCGGCGGCGAAATTCCCGACGAGGGCCAGGTCTCGGTCGAGAAGAATGTCACGATCGGCTATTTCAATCAGGATGTCGGCGAAATGTCGGGCGTCAGCGCTGTCACCGAGGTGATGGACGGGGCAGGGCCGGTCAGCGCCGTTGCCGCCGAATTGCGCGAACTTGAAGCCGCCATGGTCGATCCCGACCGCATGGACGAGATGGACGAGATCATCGAGCGCTATGGCGAGGTTCAGGCGCGCTACGAGGAACTCGACGGCTACGGACTGGAAAGCCGCGCCCGCGAAGTATTGGCTGGCCTCTCCTTCAGCCAGGAGATGATGGACGGCGATGTCGGCAAGCTCTCCGGCGGCTGGAAGATGCGTGTGGCGCTCGCCCGCATTCTGCTGATGCGCCCGGACGTGATGCTGCTCGACGAACCGTCGAACCATCTCGATCTCGAAAGCCTGATCTGGCTCGAACAGTTTTTGAAAGGCTATGACGGCGCGCTGCTGATGACTTCGCACGACCGCGAGTTCATGAACCGCATCGTCAACAAGATCATCGAGATCGATGCCGGCTCGCTCAACACCTATGCCGGTGATTACGCCTTTTATGAAGGCCAGCGGGCCCAGAACGAGAAGCAGCAGCAGGCCCAGTTCGAGCGCCAGCAGGCCATGCTGGCGAAGGAAATCAAGTTCATCGAGCGCTTCAAGGCACGTGCCTCCCATGCGGCACAGGTGCAGAGCAGGGTGAAGAAGCTCGACAAGATCGAGCGCGTCGAACCGCCGAAGCGCCGCCAGTCGGTCGCCTTCGAGTTCCAGGCTCCGCCGCGCTCCGGCGAGGATGTCGCCAACCTCAAGGGCGTCCACAAGGCCTATGGCACCAAGACGATCTATGAAGGCTTGGATTTTGCCATCCGCCGTAAGGAACGCTGGTGCATCATGGGCGTCAACGGCGCCGGCAAGTCGACGCTGCTGAAGCTGATTGCAGGGTCGGCCGAGCCGGATCAGGGCTCGGTGGCGATCGGCGCCAGCGTCAAGATGGGCTATTTCGCCCAGCACGCCATGGACCTGCTCGATGGCGAACAGACCGTGTTTGAATGGCTCGAATCGGAATTTCCGCGCGCAGGCCAGGGCGCGCTTCGCACGCTCGCCGGATGTTTCGGCTTTTCCGGCGATGACGTCGAGAAGAAGTGCCGTGTACTTTCGGGCGGCGAAAAGGCCCGCCTCGTCATGGCCGCCATGCTTTTCGATCCGCCGAATTTCCTCGTCCTCGACGAGCCGACCAACCACCTCGATCTCGACACCAAGGAAATGCTGATCAAGGCGCTGTCGGAATACGAAGGCACGATGCTCTTCGTCAGCCACGACCGCCATTTCCTCTCCGAACTTTCCAACCGCGTGCTGGAAGTCTCCGCCGAGGGCATCCATCGCTATGATGGCGGCTACCGCGAATATGTCGAGCGCACCGGCTACGAGGCGCCGGGCCTCGTGGCCTGATCAACACAGGCCTCCCTTCAGTTCGTCATTTCAGCAAGCGCGCGATGCAAGGGGGCATCCGAAATCTGGACCAATCCGGTGAACGGCGAATCCATGTCGAGAACAAGATAGATTGATGTTGCCATAAGCAGCGACGCGACGTTGAACACGATAAAGATGACGGTGTTTTTCGGCGCCCGATAGCCGAAACTGGCGAAAATCAGAATCAGCCACGCCACGAGCATGCCAATAACAGGCCGCGGGATGAGACCAGCCTCCTGTTCCACGATCATCCAGCGCTTTTCCACGATCCGGCGATATTGCTGTCTCAGGTCATCGAGCAACGCCTGGCGGGCAGGGTCGGCCGCGGCAACCAGATTGAGTTCGTTGGCAACCTCCGTCAGCCGTTGTTCCGCCTCGTTGCGGCGGTGCTGCACCGCGTCGTCGGCACGGCTAGGATCAGCGATCGCATGCTGGAGATAGACGGCGAGCCCCTGACGCACATTATCTGCGCCATCTCCGTAGAATCGGAGTGACCGGTCGAACAGGATCAACTGTGTCGCATACGCATGCACATTGCTGTCCAGGCTTTCGAATGTGTTTTTCGATGAGTTGATCATAAGACCGAAGACGAGTGAGGTCATCACGACGAAGATATTGGCCACCAGCCTGATGATGACATTTGTTTCTTCGCTTCTGTGTGCTGGCCGTAGTCTCTGATGAAAATGCATCGTGAAGCAGGATGCCGCGCTTAAAAGGACGAAAGTCGTGATCGCTATTGTCAGTCCTTGAGACATGCATGGACCTCGCTGCCCATCGGAATCTAGGCCGTCGCATCGATCGGACAAGATGAAACCGACCGTGGTGCCGCCTATCGATGATTTCGGTCTTGATTGATCTCGTCTCGCCTCTAGCTAGGTCGCCATAGGGTTCGGGCGGCTTATTGAAAGTGTATGGGACGATGATGCTTTATGGCTTTTCAGATATGGAATTTGCGGGCGCTCGCCCGGCTGTCGATTTTGAGTATTCTGCTTGCTGCTTGCTCGATCCCGCCGGACACATCGCGGGTCATCGGTGAAAACGCGACAACCGCGGAAGCCCGCAAGGAACTGGTCGGCTTGGACCAGGACGACATACGCATGTGCGCCGGCTTCCCGACCGCCACCAGTGCCACCGCCGATGGTGGCTCGATCTGGGCCTATCGCGCCGACATGCCGCGCGGCAGCTGGAACGTCGTCAATCCGGCTATAACGCTGTTTGGCGCCATCCCTGCCGTCAACTCCTCGGCAAGCGTCAATTCCGGCGGCAATTGCAGCACCCAGTTCCGCTTTGCCAAGGGCAAGGTCGATGATGTCGAATATGCCGGTGACAACAATACACGGACCGACCTGAACGGCCTCTGCGTCAGCATGGTCGACAACTGCGTGGCTTATGCCCGGCATAAGACGGGGAAATAGGCGACCGCCGTCATCGGCCCGACACGAAAAAAGCCGCGCTGGGCGCGGCTTTTCAAGATCGTGGTGGTCATCGCTCTTAGCGGCAGACGCGCACCGACTCCGTGTGCCAGCCGCCGTTATAGGCGTTTTCGACGCGACGGTCTTCGAACCAGCAACGCGGCGGCGGCGGTGGCGGCTCGACATAGCGGGGGCCGCTGTTTGCGATCGCGCCGCCGATCAGGCCGCCGACGACACCGGCTGCAAGACCACCGGCGATGACGCCGCCGGCGTTGCCGTGGTGATGATGATGGTCATCGCGCGGTGGCGGGCGATGGTGGTGGTCCCAGCCGGGTGGCGGCGGGTCGCGATACTGTGCCATTGCACCGGTGGCAGGCATGAGCGCAGCGCTTGCGGCGATTGCCGCGCAAACTGCGGAAACAACGATTTTCTTCATCTGCATAGTCCTCACGCGCCGGTCTGTCCGGGCGCTTCGATTTGCGACAATGCGCCCCTCTGCCTTAACGTATCTTGAACAAAACCGGTTCCTTTAACACGGCTCGGTGATGTGACGCGGCATCTGCCTGCGGCCCTACTGATGGATCGTGTAGGACCCCATGGCGCACAGATCCTGTGAATCCTCCATGTCCTCATAGCCCGAATCCTCGGTGAATTCGAAGCGCAGGTCGTATTTGCAGACCCGTCGACCATCGGAAATGGTGATCTTCATGCTGTCGCCTGGTTTCAGCACGTCCTTGCCGAAGACATCCTCCTCC
Organism: Neorhizobium sp. NCHU2750; assembly: GCF_003597675.1. NCBI lineage: Bacteria > Pseudomonadati > Pseudomonadota > Alphaproteobacteria > Hyphomicrobiales > Rhizobiaceae > Neorhizobium > Neorhizobium sp. NCHU2750. The sequence continues at coordinate 1,537,959 of NZ_CP030827.1, forward strand.
CAGTCGTCGATGCCGACAGGGGACGTGTAGAAGCGCTCCAGAACACCATCCGTGTCATTGGTCAGCATGAATGTGAGATCCTCGGCCTGCGAAGCGCCGGCCGAGACAAAAACGGCCGCAGACACGCCTGCGGCGATACGGATCAGTCTTTTCATTATTAGCCTCCCAGCCCATCAGCGGGCTGAAAGAAAAATTAGCATAAGCTTATATTGCTGCAATCGCGGACTGGATTCATGATGAATCCCGGCGTTAACCGTGTCGGGATCGAGGTCATATCGGCTGGATGTTGCCTGCGGGCCGCCTGGTCTTTTCCGCAGGAATTGCCCGGATGCGTGTTCAGGCGACAGGGCGATCCACCTAAAGCGGCTTGCGATACTGGATGAAACCCGGTGCCACGGCCACCCGGTCATAGAGGCGGCGGGCGGAATCGTTCTTTTCCTGCGTCAGCCAGTAGAGCCGTCCGGCATCCTTGTCGCGCGCCAGAAGCGCCACCTTCTCGATCAGCGCCTCGCCGAGGCCGCGACCGCGCTGGCTTTCGTCCACATAGAGATCCTGAAGATAGCAGGTCGTGTCCGGCAGCCATGTCGAGCGATGGAAGACAGCGTGCACGATGCCGACGAGCGTGCCTTCGTCGAAGGCGCCCAGCGCATGCATCGGCTCCGCCGGATCGAAGAAACGCGCCCATGTCAGGTCGTATTGTTCCTTCGGCAGTTCCGATTCGTAAAAGCGAATATAGGCCTCGAACAGTGGCTGCCATGCCTCGCGATCGGACGGGGCGAGCGGCCGGATTTCGATCGGACGACTGGCTGACATGTCTGAGCCTCCTCATAAAAGAAAACGGCGGGGAAAACCCCGCCGTCCAAGTCTAATCCGAAGAATGAGGCTTACGCCATCGCCTTCTTCAGGTTTTCGTCGATCTTGTCGAGGAATGCGGTGGTCGAGAGCCACGGCTGGTCCGGACCGATGAGGAGCGCGAGGTCCTTGGTCATGAAGCCGGCTTCGACCGTGTCGATGCAGACCTTTTCCAGCGTGTCGGCGAATTTCGACAGTTCGGCATTGCTGTCGAGCTTGGCGCGGTGAGCCAGGCCACGGGTCCAGGCGAAGATCGAGGCGATCGAGTTCGTCGAGGTTTCCTGGCCCTTCTGGTGCTGGCGGTAGTGACGGGTGACCGTGCCGTGTGCGGCTTCGGCTTCGACCGTCTTGCCATCCGGCGTCATCAGAACCGAGGTCATCAGGCCGAGCGAGCCAAAACCCTGCGCCACGATGTCGGACTGTACGTCGCCGTCATAGTTCTTGCAGGCCCAGACATAGCCGCCGGACCACTTGAGCGCCGAAGCGACCATGTCGTCGATCAGGCGGTGTTCGTACCAGAGCTTGGCTTCGTCATACTGTGCCTTGAATTCGGCATCGAACACTTCCTGGAAGATATCCTTGAAGCGGCCGTCATAGGCCTTGAGGATGGTGTTCTTGGTCGACAGGTAGCAGGGCACGCCGCGCTGCAGGGCGTAGTTGAACGAAGCGCGGGCGAAATCGCGGATCGAATCGTCGAGATTGTACATCGCCATCGCAACGCCCGAGGACGGCGCGTCGAACACGTCATGCTCGATGGTCTGGCCGTCGTCGCCGACGAACTTGATCGACAGCTTGCCCTTGCCGGGGAACTTGAAATCGGTGGCGCGATACTGGTCGCCGAAAGCGTGACGGCCGACGATGATCGGCTTGGTCCAGCCCGGAACGAGGCGCGGCACGTTCTGCATGATGATCGGTTCGCGGAAAATGACGCCGCCGAGAATGTTGCGGATCGTGCCGTTCGGGCTCTTCCACATCTTCTTCAGCTTGAATTCTTCGACGCGGGCCTCATCCGGAGTGATGGTGGCGCACTTGATACCGACGCCGTGCTTCTTGATGGCATTGGCGGCATCGACCGTCACCTGGTCGTCGGTGGCATCGCGGTTCTCGACGGAAAGATCGTAATATTCGATATCCAGATCGAGATAGGGCAAGATCAGCTTGTCCTTGATCAGTTGCCAGATGATACGGGTCATCTCATCGCCGTCGAGATCGACGACCGGGTTGGCTACCTTGATCTTCTGCATGGACTTCCTCTTGTCGTGAGCGGGCCACATACGGCCCATAAAATGATCAACGGGTTGCGCTATAACATCGCAGTGCAAGAACGCAAAGGCGTGCGCACCGGATTTGCGGCCCGTGGAGGAGATTTTAGCCGGCTTGGGTGAACAAGAATTTGTGCGTTACGATTGGCCATTGCCAAATGCCAAAGCAGCGGTAATGTCCGCCCGATATCAGCTCAAATCCGGATTGCCACCATGCGGACACTGCCGCTCGCGCTCGCCTTCTCGCTCCTGTCCACGATCACGATGGCTGCCGACGTTCCGGCGCCGGTCAAGGAGGTCATGAAGACCACCGAAGACAACTGGACGAGCGCCGACAGCGACTTCAAGTTCATCTTCGATCCGGATCCGCTGGCGAGGCTGTTCAGCAAGAATTTTCAGTCCGTCTATGCCGAGGCCGCCAAGCATCCGGCCTATGAAACGGAAGATGGCCAGCCGGGAGATCCCTTCGGTTATGACGTGATCACCGCGTCACAGGATGGCTGTCCGCTGAAGGACATCACCATGGACGCCGCTGCGCCGGTGAGCGGCAAGACCGACGTCAAGGTCACGTTCAAGCAATGGACCTGCCTCGACGATGCCAGCCTGAAGGATAGCGTCTCCGAAGTGCATTTCGACGTCATCGACGAAGGCGGCAAGCCGGTGATCGATGATATCCATCGCGTCGCCGACGGCGAAACCGATTCCGTCATCGAGGAAATGCAGTCGATCGCCAAGGGCGAATGATGCCGGATTTTAGCCTGGCGGGTCCGGTCTTTCCTTCGGCCCATACCGGGAGCATGCATGCCGGCCTTTAAGCCACTGCAGATATTTGCCCGATACGCCATACCGCTCATCGACCGGCTGCTGGCGCACGACCCCGCCCTGTCGCGCGTCAAGATGGGCGCGCGCGTGACGCTGACGATCGCCGCCTCCATTCTCTCGCTCATTGCCATCCATATTCTGGTGATGCCGCTGCCGCCCATCTCCTATGCGCTGTCGATCGTGCTTTCGATCGAGGGCGGCGTGGCGGTCAAGGATCGCACGCCGTCGGAACAGTTGAAAACGCGCCTGATCGGCTGTGCGGCAAGCCTGTTCTGCATCGGGCTTTCGGCGACACTGGAACCCTACCGGCTGCTTGCGGATCTTTCGTTTCTGGCTGTCATCTTCGCGGCAAGCCTTGCACGCGTCTATGGCCCGCGCGGCCTGGCCGTCGGCATGTTCGCCTTCACCTCCTATTTCATCGGCTCCTATCTGCGGCCGACGCTTGAGGAGCTTCCTCTGGCCGCCATCGGGCCGCTGCTTGCGGTCGCCTACGGCCATCTGATCCGTACCTACCTGTTGAGGGACGACTGGCGCGCCGATCTGCTCAAGGCGCTGCAGGCGATCGAGCGCCGGGTCGTCCGTATCCTGGCGCGTCTCGTTCCTGCGTCGCTGGCAGGGGACATCGGCGAGCAGGACCGCATCGAGTTGCGGCAGATGGAGGAACAACTCAAGGATGTCGTACTGATGGCCGAAGGCCTTCTGCCGCGCAATCCGGAAGGCTCGATGCCGTCCGACGGCCGACCAACTTCCGCACTGACCCTAACCATTTTCGACGTCCATCTGGCGGCGGAAAGCGTGATCGTCCAGTCGCTGCAGGCGCCGCCACCGCTCGGCCTCGTGCGCGCGGTCCTCGACGGCAACGTCGCCAAGGCCAGACGTCTCGCGGAGGCGGCCTGCAGGGATGATGCCGATCCTGCCAGAGCGCCGGCGGTTCAAGCGCTCCTGTGGTTGCAGCAATCGCTGGCCGATCTCAAAAGCCGGGTGAGCGCGGCGGAGGCGGGCGGCTTTCGCGAGCTTGAGGAGGCTCCGTCGGCGGAGCCGCCGAAAAAACCGGATTTCTCCTGGAAAAACCCGACCGTGCGCGCAGCAGTGCAGATCACCATCGCGTCGGGCATCGCCATGATCTTCGGTCTGGCACTGTCGCGCGAACGCTGGTTCTGGGCGGTGCTGACCGCTTTTCTCGTGTTCAGCAATACCCGTTCCCGAGGCGATCAGGCGATCCGCGCCATCCAGCGCTCGGTCGGCACATTGCTCGGCGTGGCGATCGGCCTGGCCGCCGCGACACTGCTTGCGGGGCATGAAGCGGCAACCGTCGCGCTTGCCGCCATCTGCGTCTTCCTCGCTTTTTATTACCTGCAGGTCTCCTACGCACTTTTAAGCTTCTTCGTCACCATCGTGCTGTGCCTCGTCTACGGCCTGATCGGCCAATTGACGCTGGAGGTCCTGCTTCTGCGCCTCGAGGAAACGGTGATCGGCTCGGTGGCGGGCATGTTCGTCGCCTTCGTCGTTTTCCCCGCCTCGACGCGGTCGACGGTCGAATTGGCGCTTGCCCGCTGGTATGATGCGCTCGGCCAGTTGCTCGATGCGGTGGGCGCCGGCGAAGGTCGCTATCGCCTGATCGAACTCTCCAACAAGCTCGACGAATCCTACCGGGACCTGACGGTTGCCGCTCGGCCGCTGGGCAGTCCCTGGTCGCTGGTCACGCGCCCCGGACCGATCCGTCAGACGCTTGCGGTCTATCTGGCTGCATCCTACTGGGCCCGCGTCTTCGCCCGCGACTTTTCCGCCACCCAGAACCGCGACGATCCGGAAATCGCCCGCGCGATCGAGGAGGCGAAAAAGGCATTGCAGAAAGCCGCGGCCAAGGGCGCCACGTGCTTCCGGCTGAAGCGGTCTGGCCATACGGCCGCCGGCAATGCCTCGCTGGCACCGGGGCAGGGCACGGCAAGAGGCGCCGACATGGTCGCCAATCTGCTCAATCGCCTCTATCCGGCCGAGCCGCAGGATGCTGCAGAGGCCGATCCGAAGCAGGCGATGAAACAATAACCGGCTTGCCGTGGCCGCCCGACGGGTCTATTGCCCGGCTTGATAACAAGCGGAAACGAATATGTCGGGTACCAACAGCGAACGCGAACTCATTGCCGAAGGGCCGGCGATCATCCTCGTCGAGCCGCAGCTCGGCGAGAATATCGGCATGGTGGCACGCGCCATGGCCAATTTCGGCCTGGCCGAGCTTCGCCTCGTCAACCCGCGCGACGGCTGGCCGAGCGAGAAGGCGCGCTCTGCTGCCTCCAAGGCCGATCACGTCATAGACGGTACCAAGGTCTACGACACGCTCGAAGACGCGATCCGCGACATGAACTTCGTCTATGCAACGACCGCCCGCGAACGCTACGGCTTCAAGCCTGTCCGTTCCCCGGTCTTCGCCGCCGCGACGCTGCGCGAAAAATTCAAGGCAGGCGAGAAGACGGGTATCCTCTTCGGCCGCGAGCGCTGGGGTCTTTCGAACGAGGAAGTGGCACTGGCCGACGAGATCGTCACATTCCCGGTCAACCCGGCCTTTGCCTCGCTCAACATCGCCCAGGCCGTGCTGCTGATGTCCTATGACTGGATGAAGTCGGGCATGGACGATGTGGAGGAAACCCGCTTCCAGCCGGTCGAACAGCGTCCCTCGACCAAGGAACAGGTATTTGGCCTGTTCGAACATATCGAGGAAGCGCTCGACGCCCGCGGCTATTTCCATCCGCCTGAAAAAAAGCCCAAAATGGTCGACAACCTGCGTGCGGTACTATCGCGACGGGGCTTTACCGAACAGGAAATCAGCGTTGTCCGGGGCGTGATCAACTCGCTTGACCGTTTTCCGCGCAAACACTCGAAAGCGGCAGCCGATAGCGCGGACAGGCCGTCTGCGGATATGACAGGGCCGGGGGCACTGGAGAATGACGTCGAAGAATGAGCTGAAACCGGTCCTGGTGTTCGATTCGGGCATCGGTGGACTGACGGTGCTGCGCGAGGCGCGCGTTCTGATGCCCGAGCGCGGCTTCATCTATGTGGCCGACGATGCCGCCTTTCCCTATGGCGGTTGGGAGGAGGGCGCCCTTCAGGAGCGCATCCTCTCGCTGTTCGAAAAACTGCTCGACGATTACCGGCCGGAAATCTGCGTCATCGCCTGCAACACCGCTTTCACCCTTGCCGGTGCCGCACTGCGCGAAAAATTCCCCGACATGACCTTCGTCGGCACCGTCCCGGCGATCAAGCCGGCCGCCGAACGCACCCGTTCCGGCCTTGTCTCGGTTCTCGCCACACCCGGCACCGTCAAGCGTGCCTATACGCGCGACCTCATCCAGTCCTTTGCCACGCAATGCCATGTCCGGCTGGTCGGCTCGGAAAATCTCGCCCGCATGGCGGAAAACTATATTCGCGGCGGGCCGATCTCCGACGAGGCGGTGCTCGCCGAAATCATGCCCTGCTTCGTCGAGATGGAGGGCGAAAAGACCGACATTGTTGTGCTCGCCTGCACCCATTACCCCTTCGTCGCCAATGTCTTCCGTCGTCTCGCCCCCTGGCCGGTCGACTGGCTTGATCCGGCCGAGGCGATTGCCAGGCAGGCGCGCCGCAAGGTGCCGCTCATCGAAGGTGCCGAACATCCCGACGGCTTCGACTTCGCTATCTTCACCTCCGGCAATCCCGATTTCGCCACCCGCCGTCTGATGCAGGGTTTTGGCCTGCGCACGGATTGAATACACCTCTTGCCAGCGGATGGAATTGGTGGCTTCGTCTTGTGCCAACGGGAGGAACTCATCATGTCGATCGAACACTGGCTCGCATTTGCCGCAGCATCCGCCGTGCTTCTGGCGATACCGGGGCCGACCATCCTGCTCGTCATCTCCTATTCGCTGAGCCACGGACGCAAGGTGGCGAGTGCGACGGTCGCCGGCGTGGCGCTGGGCGATTTTACCGCGATGACGGCGTCCATGCTCGGTCTCGGTGCGCTGCTCGCCACCTCGGCCATGCTGTTCACCCTGCTGAAATGGGTAGGCGCCGCCTATCTCATCTATCTCGGCATAAAGCTCTGGCGTGCTCCGGTCGCGGGGCAGGCAGCGGCCGATGAGGGCGAGACGCCTTCTGTTCTGCCCCTGCGCGTATTCCTTCACACCTATGCCGTCACCGCGCTCAATCCGAAGAGCATCGTCTTCTTCGTCGCCTTCCTGCCGCAGTTCCTCGATCTCGCCCGGCCGCTCTTTTTCCAGATGGTGGTCTTCGAAGTGACCTTCCTCGTGCTTGCGACGATCAATGCGACGCTCTACGGGCTGCTGGCCTCGATGGCGCGCGACACGATCCGCCAACCGAAAGTGCAGAAAGTCGTCAACCGCACCGGCGGCACGCTGATGATCGGGGCAGGGCTCCTGTCGCTCGGTTTCAAACGCGCTGCTGCCTAATCACAAGACCGCTTGCAAAGCCTGTTGATTTTTCTCACTTGCCCGGCGAAACGAATCCCGATCTCTGTTAAGGGGACGGATCGGCGCGTTGCGTGATCGCAACCGGGCGGCCGAGGCACCATCAACAGACAGTCAACGAGGTAAGGCATTGCAGGTCGGCATCGATATGGGAACTGTGACCGGCGGGCAGCCGGCCAAGCTCGATATCGAGGAGCTTCTGGCCACCCGTCTGCTCGTTCAGGGCAATTCCGGCTCGGGAAAATCGCATCTCCTGCGCCGGCTTCTGGAACAGTCTGCCCCCTGGGTGCAGCAGGTCGTCATCGATCCGGAAGGTGACTTCGTCACGCTGTCGGACAAATACGGCCATGTCGTCGTCGATGGTGAACGCACCGAGGCTGAGCTTGCCGGCATTGCCAACCGTATCCGCAAGAACCGCGTCTCCTGCGTGCTCACACTCGAGGGCCTCGATCTCGAAGAGCAGATGCGTGCCGCCGCCGCCTTCCTCAACGGCATGTTCGATGCCGACCGCGGTTACTGGTATCCGGTTCTGGTCGTCGTCGATGAGGCGCAGATGTTCGCCCCCTCCGTCGGCGGCGATGTCTCGGAAGATGCCCGCAAAATGTCGCTCGGCGCGATGACCAACCTGATGTGCCGCGGCCGTAAGCGCGGCTTGGCCGGTGTCATTGCCACCCAGCGTCTGGCAAAACTCGCCAAGAATGTTGCCGCCGAAGCCTCGAACTTTTTGATGGGCCGTACATTTCTCGACATCGACATGGCGCGCGCTGCCGACCTTCTCGGCATGGACCGCCGCCAGGCGGAAATGTTCCGTGATCTGAAACGCGGCAATTTCGTCGCCCTCGGCCCGGCTTTGTCGCGCCGTCCGCTGCCGATCGTCATCGGCACGGTGGAAACCTCGGCCCGTTCGTCGAGCCCCAAGCTGATGCCGCTGCCGGATGCGCCGCAGGATGTCGAGGACCTGATCTTCACGCCCGATCCCGAAGAATTTGCAAGGCCGCTCACAGCCGTGCGACGCCCGACGCCGACACCGCGTCCGACCACCGATATTCTGGCCGAACTCTCTCGCTCGGCGCCGGCTGCAAGCCAGCCATCTCCATCGGAGCCCCGCATCCCGGTGCCGGAACTGACGGAAGAGGAGCGCGAGGAGAGGCTGATGGCGGTACTCTCCGAAATTCTCGACGATCCGCAATCGGCCTATCGCACCGACAGCGTCCTCTATCAGGACTTTCTCGTGCGCGCCCGCATGCGTCGGCTGCCGGGGCCGCCGCTGTCGCTCGGCGATTTCCGCCGCCGCACCGCGATCGCCAGATCCGGTGTCGATGCGGCGACGGCGCAGAGCGAGGCCTGGGCGACCGTTCTGTCGCTGTCGAACGGCGTCTCCGACGATCTTCAGGGCGTCTTCCTGATGATGGCCAAGGCGGCGCTGGGCGCCGAACCTTGCCCGTCCGATGCCCGCATCGCCCGTGCCTATGGCACCCATTCGGCCCGTCGCGCCCGACGTCTTCTCGGTTATTTCGAGGAGCAAGGGCTGATCGTCGTGCATACGGATTTCGCCGGCAAGCGCATCGTCGCCTTCCCGGATCTGCAGGCCGAAACTGCCCCCGGCAGCGCTGAAGCGCAGGATGAGAGCGAGGCCAAACACGCGGCAGAGTAGTATCTTCGCGGCATTTTTTATTTGTGTCACATAAGCTACACGCCAGGGGCGTAAGCCGGTCACGGATAATTCAGCCGTCAGGAGATTATGTGATGTTCAAGGCTCTTTTCCGTACCGGTCCGGCCCTTATCGCCGCGTTGCTCGCAACGTCGACCGTCATTCCGGCACAGGCGCAGGACAGCGCCGAAAAGCTGCTGCAGCGTGCCGCCCAGGGCGATCTCAGCCAGCCCGGTGGTGCCCGTCGCCTGTCCGGCGACATTACCGAAGCCTTCAAGGCCTCGATCGTCGACGGCGCGCCGAAGAACGTCATCCTGCTGATCGGCGATGGCATGGGCGATTCCGAAATCACCGTTGCGCGCAATTATGCGCTCGGCGCCGGCCAGTTCTTCAAGGGCATCGATGCCCTGCCGATCACCGGCCAGTACACCCACTATTCGCTCGACAAGAAGACCGGCAAGCCGACCTATGTGACCGATTCCGCCGCCTCCGGCACGGCCTGGGCGACCGGCGTGAAGAGCTATAACGGCGCGATCGGCGTCGATATCCGCGAACAGCCGCACCAGACACTGCTCGAAATGGCAAAGGCCGCGGGTCTTGCCACCGGCAATGTCTCGACCGCCGAATTGCAGGATGCAACGCCCGCCGTGCAGATCGCCCATGTTACGGGCCGCAAGTGCTACGCCCCGTCCTCGACCACTGAAAAATGCCCGTCCAACGCGCTTGAAAACGGCGGCCTAGGGTCGATCACCGAACAGCTGATCAATGCCCGCGCCGACGTGACGCTCGGCGGTGGCGCCAAGAGCTTCGCCGAAACCGCCAAGGCCGGCGAGTGGAAGGGCAAGACGCTGATGGACCAGGCCAAGGCCCGCGGCTACAAGGTCGTCACCAGTCTCGACGAGATGCAGGCCGTCACCAAGGCTGATGACAGTGCACCGCTGCTCGGCCTTTTCGCCGAAGGCAATATGCCCGTCCGCTGGGAAGGCCCGAAGGCCAGCCACTACGGCAATGTCGAGAAGGAGCCGGTCACCTGCAAGGTCAACGACAAGCGCGGTGCCTCCGTCCCGACGCTCGCGCAGATGACGACGAAGGCGATCGATCTCCTGAAGACCCGGGAAAAGGGCTTCTTCCTGCAGGTTGAAGGCGCCTCCATCGACAAGCAGGACCATGCCGCCAACCCCTGCGGCCAGATCGGCGAGACCGTCGATCTCGACGAAGCCGTTCAGGAAGCGTTGAAGTTCGCCAGGGCCGATGGCCATACGCTCGTCATCGTCACCGCCGACCATGCCCATGCCAGCCAGATCATCGACGCCGAAGCCAAGGCCCCCGGCCTGACCGAGGCGCTGATGACCAAGGACGGCGCCGTCATGGCCGTCAGCTACGGCAATTCCGACGAGGCTGACGACCAGGGCCATACCGGCACGCAGCTGCGCATTGCAGCCTACGGCCCGCGCGCCGCAAACGTCACCGGCCTGACCGACCAGACGGACATGTTCTACACGATCAGCGACGCTCTCGGCCTCAAGCCCCAGAAGGCGGCAATGAAGTAAGGGTTTTAGCGGTTGCGGGCGAATTTTCCGCCCACGACGTTGACAATCCGACGGTTTCTTCTTAGAGACCCCTCCAGCACCGGGTGGCAACGCCCGGTGTTTCATTTGACATGTCCCGTGGCACTCTCCGAACGCTTTCGTGAGAAGCCTGTCAGAACTCTTAAATCAGGGTTCAGAGGAGGGCGTGTTTCCTTGATCCGGTTTGGCAACAAACCGGTGAAACCGTTTGAAAGGAAATGCGATGAGCAAGCGCGAATCGTCCAAGTACAAAATTGACCGCCGTATGGGCGAAAACATCTGGGGCCGTCCGAAGTCCCCGGTAAACCGCCGCGAATACGGCCCGGGCCAGCACGGCCAGCGCCGCAAGGGCAAGCTCTCCGACTTCGGTGTTCAGCTCCGCGCCAAGCAGAAGCTGAAGGGCTACTACGGCGATATCCGCGAGAAGCAGTTCCGCGCCATCTACGAAGAAGCCAACCGCCGCAAGGGCGACACCGGTGAAAACCTGATCGGCCTGCTGGAATCGCGCCTCGACGCCATCGTCTACCGCGCCAAGTTCGTTCCGACGGTCTTCGCTGCCCGTCAGTTCGTCAACCACGGCCACGTCACGGTCAACGGCGTTCGCGTCAACATCGGTTCCTACCGTTGCAAGGCTGGCGACGTCATCGAAGTTCGCCAGAAGTCCAAGCAGCTCGTTACGGTTCTCGAAGCCGTTTCGCTCGCTGAACGCGACGTTCCGGACTATATCGAAGTCGACCACAACAAGATGGTTGCCACTTACGCCCGCGTACCGGCTCTCTCGGATGTACCGTACCCGGTCATCATGGAACCGTCGCTGGTCGTCGAATTCTACTCGCGTTAATCGCGACGAAAATTCCGGACTACGAGTGGCCCCGCAAGGGGCCATTTTCGTATCTGCGGTCAGCAGAACAGTCATGAAGGCATCAAAAAAAGCCGCTCCTTTCGGGGCGGCTTTTTGCTTGGCTCAATTCGTCTTGGCGAAACCGCCTGTCGCTATTTCGAAGCGGACTTCTTGTCGGCTTTCTCGGTCTTCGCTACCGTCGTCGGCGTCATGTTGTCGGTCTGTTTGACACTGTCGTGCGCGGCGGGATCCTGCGGCTTTTCGCCCATCCGGTTCCAGGCGTCGAGGCCGGCGATCTTGTAGGCTTCGGCAAGGGTTGGATAGTTGAACGTGTTCTCGACGAAATATTCGACCGTGCCCTTGAGGTTCAGCACCGCCTGGCCGATGTGGACGAGTTCGGTGGCGCCTTCACCGACAATATGGACGCCGAGCAGGCGGCGGGTCTTGAGCGAGAAGATGAGCTTCAAAAGGCCGCTGTCGAGGCCCATGATATGGCCGCGCGAGGTCTCGCGGAAACGGGCAATGCCGCATTCATAGGGAATGCCGCGCTCCTTCATTTCCTCCTCGGTAAGGCCGCAGGTGGAAATTTCCGGCACGGCATAGATGCCGTAGGGGAAGTATTTCTGCGGCTCCATGGCGATGGCGCCGACGGCGACGCGCGCGGCGATGCGGCCCTGTTCCATCGAGGTCGAGGCAAGGCTCGGAAAGCCGACGACGTCACCCGCGGCGAAGATGCCGGGCACCGCCGTCTCGAACGTCTCCGGGTTGACCCTGAGGCGCCCGCGGCTGTCGGCCTCCAGGCCGGCGGCGGCAAGGTTAAGGCTGTCGGTCGCACCGACACGGCCCGCGGCAAACAGCACCATGTCGGTAATGATCCGGCGGCCCGTATCGACGGAAACGGACAATTTGCCGTCCGGCAGCTTTTCCACCTTCTCCGCCTTCTGGCCGAGCAGGAGCTTCATGTTGCGGTCGCGCAGCTGATAGGTGAAATCCTCGATGATTTCCTTGTCGATGAAGTCGAGCAGCGTCGGCTTCGGATCGATGACTGTCACGGCCGCATCGAGTGCGGAAAAGATCGTCGCATATTCGATGCCGATGACGCCGGCGCCGATGACCACGATCGAACGCGGCAGGTTGTGGACTTCCAGAAGCTCGTCGCTATCGAGAACGCTCTTGCCATCGAACGGGATGGAGCTCGGACGGTAGGGGCGGGTGCCGACGGCCAGCAGGATGCTCTTGCCGGTCACGTTGATGATGTCGTCGTCATCCTTGACGATCTCGATCGTGTCTTTCGAGACGAAGCGGGCCTTGCCGCGGATGTGCTGGACGCGGTTTCGGGCGAACTGGTGTTCCAGCACGTCGACCTCGTGGTCGAGCGTGATCAGCAGCCGGCGGCGCAGGTCTTCCGCGCTGATTTCCTGCTTCACCCGGTAGGAGCGGCCGTAGAAACCGCGTTCGCGCCAGCCGGACAGGTTGAGTGCCGTCTCGCGCAGCGTCTTGGATGGGATCGTGCCGGTATGCACCGAGACGCCGCCAACCCTGCGACCTTGTTCGACGACGAGAACCTTCTTGTCGAGCTTGGCTGCCTGAATGGCCGCGCGGCGCCCGGCCGGCCCGCTGCCAACCACGATGAGGTCGTACTGGTGCATGAAATTCTCCGCGTGAATATCGCTGGCCCCAACAGCCAGACAACCAGACCCGAAACTAGAAGGCTATTCTAAAATTTTGATTGCATGGAACAGCGCATCAAAAAAAATCGCAAGAGGCCAAAACTTGGGCAGGTCGAAAGATTGCCGAAAAAATAACTTGACCGACCCTGCGTGATGTCTTTTCCTGTGACCAATCGGAAATTGGTTCACTAATGGTGCGGCAAGCCGTGACACCGGATAATTCCAACTATGCGCTTGGCCGCTTGCGGGCGATGATCGCTGCAAGCGAGTTCGGCAGCGAAGGCAGGCTTCCGACCGAGAGAGCGCTGACCGATATGCTCGGTGTCAGCCGCCGGGCCGTCCGTCGCGCGCTGGAAGTGCTGGGATCCGAAGGGCTGATCTGGCGTCGCCAGGGGGCGGGAACCTTTGTCGGCGAAAAGCCGGACGGCTGGAGCGACCACGTTGAGGCGCTGGTTGCCGGGACCGACATCATGGAAATCATGGAAGTCCGTCTGCGCATCGAGCCGCAACTGGCGCAGCTCGCAGCAATGCGTGCCAAGCCGGCGGAAATCGAGCGCATGCGGGCGCTTGCCGAAAAGACCGGGCTCAGCACAGACGCCGATTCCAAGGAATTGTGGGACGGCGCCTTTCACCGGCAGATCGCCCAGAGCGCCGGAAATCAGCTCTTCTTGTCGATCTTCGATGTCGTCAATCGCATCCGGCAGGATGATGCATGGCAGTCGATCCGTGAGCGTGCCCGCAGCTTTGCCTCCGACCCGAAGCGTTCATTCAGGCAGCATCTCGCCATTATCGAGGCGATTGCTGCCCGTGATCCCGGCCGGGCAGGCGAGGCGATGCGCGAACACCTTCTCATGCATCAGGAACGTCTCATTCGCGCCACCTCGCTCGAAGCGCTGGGGGAGGCGGCCGAGGCGAGGCCCGCTGAGATCGATCTGCAGAATGCAGAGCCGGATAATGGCGGCGTATTCGGCGCCATGCCCTGACCTGTTTTCGAATGCCCGTTTGAATGCCTGCCGTGCCCTTCGGGTCGGCCAAAAACAAGAAGCAAGAACAATAAGAAAGTCAGAGATAGTCAGACCAGAGGAACGAATTATGAATAGATTTTCCAAATTTTCGGCATCGCTGCTCGCCGGCGCATTGCTGGCTTTTCCAGCCCTTTCGTCGGAACTTCGCATCGGTCTCAACGATGACGCAGATACGCTGGACCCGGCCCAGTCACGCACATTTGTTGGCCGTATCGTCTACACCGCAATGTGCGACAAGCTGCTCGATATCGACCAGACCACCAAGATCGTCCCGCAGCTTGCCACATCCTGGGCGTGGTCCGATGGCGGCAAGGTGCTGACCATGAAGATCCGCGAAGGCGTCAAGTTCCAGGACGAGACGCCGCTCGATGCGGATGCCGTCGTCTATACGATCCAGCGCAACATGACGATGCCGGAATCCCGCCGCAAGAGCGAGCTGGCTTCGGTCGCCAAGGTTGAGGCGACCGGCCCCTATGAGGTCAAGTTCACGCTGAAGTCGCCCGACGTGACGCTGCTGTCGCAGCTGACCGACCGCGCCGGCATGATCGTGTCGCCGAAGGCAGCCAAGGAACTCGGTGCCAATTTCGGCAGCCATCCGGTCTGCGCCGGTCCGTTCAAGTTCGTCGAGCGCGTCCAGCAGGACCGTATCGTGCTGGAAAAATTCGCCGACTACTGGGACAAGGACAAGATCCATATCGACAAGGTGACCTACCTGCCGATTCCGGACACGACGGTCAAGCTCGCCAACCTGCGTTCGGGTGACCTCGACCTTGCAGAACGCATCGCAGCCTCCGACGTCGCGTCGGTCAAGGCCGATCCGAAGCTCAATTATGCCGATGTCATCGGCCCCGGCTACATGGCCATGTATGTCAATATCGGCAACGGCTCGCGCGCCGACAATCCGCTCGGCAAGGACAAGCGCCTGCGCCAGGCCTTCTCGCTTGCCATCGATCGCGAGGCGCTCAACCAGATCGTCTTTGAAGGCACGGCCATGGCCGGCAACCAGCCTTACCCGCCGACGAGCCCGTGGTTCAACAAGGATATCCCGGTTCCGACCCGCGATATCGCCAAGGCCAAGGAGCTGATGAAGGAGGCAGGCTACGATCATCTCGACGTCGAGCTGCAGCATGCCAACAACACCACCCAGACCCAGATGATGCAGGTCATCCAGTCGATGGTGGCCGAGGCCGGCTTCAACGTGACGCTGAAGGCCACCGAGTTCGCCACGCTTCTCTCCGAACAGACCGCCGGCAACTACCAGCTGTCGCGCTCAGACTGGTCGGGCCGCACCGATCCGGACGGCAATCTCCACCAGTTCGTCACCTGCAAGGGCGGCCTCAACGACGTGAAATACTGCAACCCGGAAGTCGACAAGCTCCTGAATGAAGCCCGCACGCTTCAGGACGATGGCGAGCGCAAGCAGCGCTACGATGCTGCAGCCAAGATCCTCAACGACGACATGCCGATCATCTATCTCGGCCATCAGCCCTACGCCTATGCGATTTCCAAGAAGGTCAAGGGCTTCACCCCCTGGCCGGACGGCATGATCCACCTTCAGGGCATCACCAAGGACTGATCTCCTTGCCAAGACTGCCGCACGGGATAGCCCCGTGCGGTTTCCCGACATGAAGAGGGCAAGGCCATGCCTGTTTACATCGGCAAGCGGCTTCTCGTCGCCATCCCGACGCTGCTGATCATTTCGATCTTCGTCTTTTCACTGCAGAAGCTTCTGCCCGGTGATCCGGTGCTTGCCATGGCGGGCGAGGAGCGCGACGCGGCAACGATCGAGTTCCTGCGCGAGAAATACCATCTCAACGATCCGATGCCGGTCCAGTACGCTCGCTGGCTCGGTGGCGTCGTGACCGGTGATTTCGGCATGTCGCTCAGAACCAATCAACCCGTGCTGGAACTGATCGAGCAGAAACTGCCTGTGACCATCCAGCTTGCCGTGATGGCCATGTTCTTTGCCATCATCATCGGCATTCCGATCGGCATCATCGCGGCGGTGAAGAAGAATACCTGGATCGACTACCTTGCCAATATCGTGGCGCTGTCGGGCCTCTCCATCCCGAATTTCTGGCTCGGCATCATGCTGATCCTGCTTGTCTCGGTAAAGCTCGGCTGGCTGCCGGCATCCGGCTACGAATCGATCTTCGTCGATCCGGTCCGCTCCATCGAGACGATGATCATGCCGGCCTTCGTGCTCGGCAATGCGCTCGCCGCAACCCTGATGCGCCACACCCGTTCGGCCATGGTCGCCGTCCTGAGTTCCGATTATATCCGCACCGCCCGCGCCAAGGGCCTGTCGCCGCGTGAAGTGGTCCTGTCGCACAGTTTCCGCAACGCGCTTCTGCCCGTCATCACGCTTCTGGCGCTGCTGTTCGGCGAACTGCTTGCCGGCGCCGTGTTGACCGAACAGATCTTCACCATTCCGGGCTTCGGCAAGATGATCGTAGATGCCGTATTCACCCGCGATTACGCCGTCGTACAGGGCATTGTGCTGTGCACTGCCACCGCCTTCATCCTGATGAACCTCATTGCCGACGTCGCCTATGTCCTGCTCAATCCGCGCCTCAGGGCGACCATCTGAGGCCGAACCCATGACCTCCATCAATCAGCCCGCCATCGATCAGACCACCTCCGTCCCGGTCAAGCGCCAGCAAAGCCGCGCCTGGAGAAAGATGAAGCGCAACAGGTCAGCGCTTGTCGGCATGATCATCGTGCTGTTCTTCGCCATCCTCGCCATTGCCGCGCCGATCCTGCCTATACCCGACCCGATTGCCACCAGCTGGTCGGCGATCCGCAAGGCCCCGTCCGCCGCCCATTGGTTCGGCACCGACGATCTCGGCCGCGACATTCTCTCGCGGATGATCTACGGCGCCCAGGCCTCGCTGATGGCCGGCGTGGTGTCGGTGGCGATCGCGGTCGTCATCGGCGTGCCCTTCGGTCTCGTCGCCGGCTATTTCGGCGGCTGGGTCGATATGGTCATCTCACGCGTGACGGAAGCTTTGTTGGCCATGCCCTTCCTGATCATGGCCATTGCGCTTGCAGCCTTTCTCGGCCCGAGCCTCACCAATGCGATGATCGCCATCGGCCTCTCGGCCATGCCCACCTTCGTCCGCCTGACCCGTGGCCAGGTTCTGGCGGTCAAGACGGAGGATTATGTCGAGGGTGCCCGTTCGATCGGCCTCAACCATGTCGACATCATGACCCGCTATATCCTGCCCAATGTGTTCGCCCCGATCATCGTCCAGGCGACGCTGACCGTCGCGACCGCCATCATTGCCGAGGCGAGCCTGTCCTTCCTCGGCCTCGGCCAGCAGGCGCCGGCCCCGAGCTGGGGCTCGATGCTCAATACCGCCAAGAACTTCCTCAGCCAGGCGCCATGGATGGCGATGTGGCCGGGTATTGCCATCTTCCTCGTCGTCATCGGCTTCAACCTCCTCGGTGACGGCCTGCGTGACGCTCTCGATCCCCGCGAAGCCTGATCGCCGCGCGACCCAAAAGATTTCAAAAGGAATTCACCCCATGACCGATTTCACCACGCGCCCCGAAATCCTCGGCACTTTCGGTGTCGTCACCTCCACCCACTGGATCGCCTCCGCCGTCGGCATGGCGATCCTCGAAAAGGGCGGCAATGCCTTTGACGCCGCTGTCGCCACCGGTTTCGTGCTGCAGATCGTCGAGCCGCATCTCTGTGGTCCGGGCGGCGACATGCCAGCGGTCTTCTATTCCAAGAAGAAGGACAAGGTCGAAGTCATCTGCGCCCAGGGCCCGGCACCGGCCGGCGCCACGATCGAGCATTACACCAAGGAAGGCCTGAAGCTGATCCCCGGCGACGGCCTGCTCGCCACCGTCATCCCCGGCGCCTTCGACGGCTGGATGCTGATGCTGCGCGACTACGGCACGATGAGCGTGCGCGAGGTTCTCGAACCGGCGATCTACTATGCCGAGTTCGGCCATCCGACGCTGCCGCGCGTGTCGAACACCATCAAGGGCCTCGCCGAATTCTTCAAGAAGGAATGGCCGACCTCCTACGAGACCTGGCTGCCGGGCGGTTCGGCACCGGAATCCCATACCAATTTCAAGAACCCGGTATTGGCCGAAACCTACAAGCGGATCGTTTCGGAATCGGAAGCCAAGTCCGGCCGCGAAAACCAGATCGAGGCTGCCCGCGACGCCTTCTATCGCGGTTTCGTCGCAGAGACGATCGACACTTATCTGAAGACCGCAGAGGTCATGGATGCCTCGGGTTC
The DNA here is from genome assembly GCF_003597675.1 of Neorhizobium sp. NCHU2750. Classification (NCBI taxonomy): domain Bacteria; kingdom Pseudomonadati; phylum Pseudomonadota; class Alphaproteobacteria; order Hyphomicrobiales; family Rhizobiaceae; genus Neorhizobium; species Neorhizobium sp. NCHU2750. The sequence goes on from NZ_CP030827.1 coordinate 1,556,363, forward strand.
GAAGCACAAGGGCGTGCTGACGGCTGAAGACATGGCGGGCTGGAGCGCCACCATCGATGCGCCGCAGACGCTCGACTACCAGGACTGGACGATCGCCAAGACACCGGCCTGGGGGCAGGGGCCGGTTCTGCTGCAATCGCTGGCGCTGCTGAAAGGTTTCGACCTTGCCGCCATGGATCCGTCCGGCCCGGATTTCGTCCACACCATCGTCGAGGCGATGAAGCTCGCCTATGCCGACCGCGAGGTCTATTACGGCGATCCGGAATTCGGCCAGATCCCGACCGAATTCCTTCTGTCGGAAGGCTATAATGCCGAGCGCCGCAAGCTGATCGGCGACACTGCCTCGCTCGATCTTCGCCCCGGCACGGTACCGGGCTATGAGCGTCAGGTCGATGCGACCATGGCCATGCTCGCCGAAATGAGCGGCAAGGGCACCGTCTACGAGCCGACCATGTCGCACCTGACCGAAAAGCGCGGCGATACCGTCCATATCGACGTCATCGACCGCTGGGGTAACATGGTTTCCACCACGCCGTCCGGCGGCTGGCTGCAGTCCTCGCCGATCGTGCCGGGCCTCGGCTTTGCGCTCAATTCGCGTGCCCAGATGTTCTGGCTGAAGGACGGCCTGCCGACCTCGCTTGCACCGGGCAAGCGCCCGCGCACGACGCTCACCCCGTCGCTGGCGCTCTATCAGGGCAAGCCCTCGATGGTGTTCGGCACGCCCGGCGGCGACCAGCAGGATCAGTGGCAGCTGCCCTTCTTCCTGCGTTACGTCCATCACGGCAAGAACCTGCAGGCGGCAATCGACATGCCGCTCTTCCACACCTCGCATTTCCCCGGCTCCTTCTATCCGCGCACCAGCTCGCCGGGCGAGATCATGGTCGAAAGCACGATCGGCGAGGCAACGCTCGACGAGCTGCGCCGCCGCGGCCACAAGGTCAAGGTTGCCGAGGCATGGTCGGTCGGTCGCCTGACGGCCGCCCGCCGCGATGCGGACGGTCTGCTGCGCGCCGCTGCCACCCCGCGCCTGATGCAGGCCTACGCGGTCGGGCGCTGAACCATGACGATTGCTCCCGTTCTCTCCGTCAGGAACCTCACCACTTCCTTTCTGGTCGATGGCCGGTGGAAGAGCGTCGTGCGCAACATGTCCTTCGACGTGGCGCCGGGAGAAACCGTCGCCATTGTCGGTGAATCCGGCTCCGGCAAGAGCGTCACCTCGCTGTCGCTGATGCGGCTTCTCGCGCCGGCGACGAGCCGGATCGAGGGCGAGGTCATGCTCAACGGCCGCAATCTTCTCGCACTTTCGGAAAAGGAGATGCGGGCTGTGCGCGGCAACGAGGTCTCGATGATCTTCCAGGAGCCGATGACCTCGCTCAACCCGATCTTCACCATCGGCCGGCAAATTTCCGAAGTCCTGATCCGTCACAAGAACATGTCGAAATCAGATGCTCGCGCCGAGACGATCAGGCTTCTGGAAAAGGTGCGTATCCCCAATGCGGCGGGCCGCTTCGACGAGTATCCGCACCAGTTCTCCGGCGGCATGCGCCAGCGCGTGATGATCGCCATGGCGCTCGCCTCGCGCCCGAAGCTCCTGATCGCCGACGAGCCGACGACGGCGCTCGACGTCACCATCCAGGGACAAATCCTCGACCTGATCAAGGTGCTGCAGGAAGAGGAGGGGATGTCGGTCCTGTTCATTACCCACGACATGGGCGTGGTCGCCGAAATTGCCGATCGTACCATCGTCATGTTCCGTGGCGACGAGGTGGAGACCGGCCCGACGGAAGAGATCTTCCATCATGGCAAGCATCCCTATACCCGAGCCCTTCTTTCCGCCGTACCGAAACTCGGCTCGATGCAGGGCCATGCCCTGCCGACCCGCTTTCCGGTTGTCGATGCCGCAACCGGCGAGCCGGCGGAAACGGTGGAGGCGGCCAATACCGTCGCTCTGTCGAAGCGGCCGGTTCTGGAGGTGAAAAACCTCGTCACCCGTTTCCCCATCCGCTCGGGCCTCTGGTCTCGCCAGACCGGCGCCGTTCATGCGGTGGAAAACATCTCCTTCGACCTCTTCCAGGGGGAAACCCTATCACTGGTCGGTGAATCGGGCTGCGGCAAGTCGACCACCGGACGCTCGATCATGCGGCTGGTCGAACCGACATCCGGCGACGTGTCGCTCGACGGTTACGACGTCATGCGGCTCGATGCGTTGAGCCTGCGGCAGATGCGCAAGTCGGTGCAGATGATCTTCCAGGACCCGTTCTCCTCGCTCAATCCGCGCATGACGGTCGGTACCGCGATTTCCGAACCCTTCATCAAGCACCGGCTGGGCACGGCAAGGCAGGCGAGCGAAAAGACCGCCGACCTGCTGCAGAAGGTTGGCCTGTCGCCCGACATGGCAAGCCGCTATCCGCACGAGTTTTCCGGCGGCCAGCGCCAACGTATCGCCATTGCCCGTGCGCTTGCCCTCGATCCGAAGGTGATCGTGGCCGACGAAAGCGTCTCGGCGCTCGACGTCTCGATCAAGGCGCAGGTCTGCAACCTGCTTCTCGACCTGCAGCAGAGCCTGAACCTCGCCTTCCTGTTCATCTCCCATGACATGGCCGTGGTCGAGCGCGTCAGCCATCGCGTCGCCGTCATGTATCTCGGCGAGATCGTCGAGATCGGCCCGAGGGCCGCTGTGTTCGATAATCCGCAGCATCCCTATACGAAGAAGCTGATGGCCGCTGTCCCGGTGCCCGATCCGGCCCGCCGTGGCATCCGTCGCGGCATGTCCAGCGACGAACTGAAAAGCCCGATCCGCGGCATGGACTACCAACCGCCGAAGCGCGAATATCGCGAGGTTTCGCAGGGGCATCTGGTTCAGGTGGGGTAAAACCATGAAAGGCTGGCCCTCCCGCCGGCATTTTTCAGATAAGCCGCAACCCCTTCAGGCTGGCATGCCCGTCCTTGCCGATGATGATGTGATCGTGGACGGTGATGCCGAGCGGTTTTGCCGTGTCGACGATCGTCTTCGTCATGTCGATATCGGCGCGCGACGGTGTCGGATCGCCGCTCGGATGGTTGTGGACGAGAATGATCGCGGTGGCCGACAGTTCCAGCGCACGGCGCACCACCTCGCGCGGATAGACCGGCGTGTGATCGGGGTGTGGTTGAACCGCTGTCGGAAAAATCGGGGGAGAAATCGGCGATACGCCTCTGAAACCCCTGATCTATAAGGGTTTTCGACTTCAGTCCCTTCTCGCTACTCCATTTCCGTCGTTGGCGACAGATTTTGATTTATTAGCAGCAGGATTGAGCCGAAACGCTGTCCTTATGGGGCGATATTAAACTTCATTCGTCTTCTGAATGCAAGAGGGATGCTTACGCTACCTGTCGAACGCACTTCGCCACGAACGCCGCCACCTTGTCTTTCACATCGTCCTTCACTGCCTTCTGATACTCCATCACCACGATTGCGGGCAGGCCTTCCGGTGTGTCTTCCAACACCTTTCTCGCCACCTTTTCAGGGATTTCTTCAAGCCCGAACACGACGGCTGTATCGCTGTCGATTTTATCGATCCGTTCGCTGATGCAGTCGATCTCGATTGTCGTTGCTAATACGATGCGTTTCCCGCCTCTCCTTACGAGGGTTAGGCGGTTGTGGGGCGTGTTTACGCCGAACGAAATTACTTTGATTGTCATTGGGTTTGTCTCCTGATTTCCCAATATCTAGGGAAATCTGGAAATCCAGAGATTCGGTTTCTCCTAAATAAATCGTAGCGCCAATTACGGAGCTACTTATTTCAGGAGAAACCCCAAATGACTACCAATTTTGAAACATCAATTGCCCGCCTTGAAACCAAGATCGATGACCTGTCGAAAACAGTAAATCGGCTTATGAAGCGTGAATATCGCAAGCGCGACCATCTTCCAAAAGACAGCGGTGTTTATGAGATCATCAACACCATCACTGGCGAAAAATATGTCGGAAGCGCCAAGAATATTTGTACCCGTATTTCAGCCCATTTTAGCAAGCTTCGTAAGGGCGAAAGCGAGTCTGTCCTTCTGCAAAAATCATTCGACGAATATGGCGAATACGCATTCTCAACCCGTGTTATTGAACTGGTAAGTGACAGGGAAGAACGCCTTGATCTGGAACAGTTCTATATCGACAAGGCTGATGAATACACGCTGAACACCCTTCGTAGCAGCCGTGGTCGTCATGGCATGGAAAACACGACCGAGACGAAGCGTAAAATGGCTGCATCGAAGACCGGTGAAATGCATCCGAAATTCAAGGGATATTACACGACACCATTCGGTACATTCACATCGCCATATGCTGCATCATTGGCTTGTCCGGATAAGCTTATCTCTCACAGTGCGGTCGCCATTTATTGCGAGAAATCAGACACAATCATCAACCGTAATATGCTGGCAATGTCTCGCTATCTGAAGGCGAATTTCGGTGAAGAAATTCTAGGAATGTCGTTCAAGGAAATCGGTTTTGGCTTTGTTGCCGCGGATTTCGCGAACTAAGGGAGGAACGAAGATGTACGAAGAATTTGAAGCACTGAGCCTGACCGAAAAGATGGATTTGGTCGATCGATGGAATGACGATCACACCGCTGAATATGAGCGGATCAAAGATAAGATTGATGATCTGAATAAATATATCGAATTGATGGCTTCGCCATCTGAGCGAAGCTCATCCGAACAGGGATTGGATAGCAGTGATAATCATATCGACTAACCTCCTACTATATTTCCAACCGGTTACCCTGATTATACCAATACTGACGAATTAGTCAATACATTAGATCGATAAAACATGAATCAAGCAATTGATTTATAACGAGATTTTAGAAAGGAATGCCCAACACCACAAGCCCGAAAGCACTCGCCATCATCAAATCATCTGAAGGCGAGAAATTGACCGCCTACTATTGCCCCGCGAATATTCCAAGCATTGGGTATGGGCACACAGCCACGGTCACCAAAGCGGACGTTGCGAACAGAAAGACCATCACGGTAGCCGAAGCCGAACGCCTGTTGCGCGGTGATCTGGCTGACGCTGAACGCGATGTTGCCAAGCTTGTCAAAGTCCCGGTAAATGACGACCAATTCGGCGCGCTCGTATCCTTCACCTACAATTTGGGTGCAGGCGCGCTCGCATCGTCCACACTGTTGAAGCGGATCAACGCCAAGGCATCGCTGAAGGATATCGAAGCCTCGTGGCTGCAATGGAACAAGGCGCGTGTGAACGGCACATTGACCCCTTTGCGCGGGTTGACTATCCGCCGCCAAGCCGAGTTTGACCTGTTCAAATCCGGTGCCTAGGAGGAAGGTGGCGGATCAAGCACGCTTTCTTTGCGATCGACAGTTCCATCGGGCTTTGTCATCCATGTCTGTACGGCAAACACCGACAGACATATCACGGCTGATATCAGCAGCGATGACAATAATGGGCGGTGGGCTAGATAGGTCATGTGACCTGAACGACGTCGTCAATCAGATGTTCCTCGACATGCGGTGCATAGCCCATCAGCCAGATTTCCATCCGACGTGGGTTTTCTTCCTCAAGGTAAGGGCAGGTTGACGCCAATAGTCCGTTCAGTGCCGCCGTTTGCCCTTCATGAAAAATACGGGCGCGTTCAGCCGGGATTAGTATCGCTGTGTCGACGGATGCGAAGCCCTCAACCCAAGCCACCAACTCGACCGTTTCTTCATCGAGATAGGGATTGGCTGTAATTGGGAGCCCAATACGACCGGCGCGTCGCCCATCTTCAAAGCATGCACTGAAAAGTTCGTCGTCGGTCATCATTGGCGGCGATCCTAGTTGCAATGCAGCAATAACTTAAATGTGTAACTGTGGTTCCTGTATCCCGATAATATAGCAGCGGCGTGCTTTCCGGGTTGCACTTGGGGTTTCGCTAAATAGCTCCATCACCCTATGGAGCCTTCATTTTATGGCTGTTGCCCAACTCATTTTTTCAAACATCACACCAGATGCCGCCGTTATGTCCTGCGACTTCGAATCGCAGGAATTGGACTCAGGCGCCGTCTATACGTTCTCTGCTGCGTCGAAGAAGTATCTGATCATCACCGCATTGGCTGACATCTACGTCGCCTTTTCGAGCGGTGCAGCCGCCCCGAATGCCGCGGTTACGCCGCGCGTAAAGATCGCTGCTGGTCAGTCCTTTCCGTTCTCCATCCGCTCAGGCGTGAAAGTGACGGTGGTATCTGCCTGATGGAGTTTAACCTTGGGTTCGGCTTCACGTCCCTTGGTCTCCTGAAGCCCATTGGCGGCGCAATCATCCCGCCCATCACGACAGGCATCATCGCTGCAAACCGGTTTCAGATACCGACTGCGACTGCTTCCGTCCCCGCAAACTACACGTCCCGTCGATCGCACTTCGCCCATCCGGACGGCGATATCTCCAATCTCAAAACGGTTGATGCGAACTTCGTCTATTCGGGAACCACGGCTGTCGCGGCGGCAACCCGCACAATCAAGCGCTTCATCGAATATCCGGCTGGTGTGTTCACGGCGGTTACATGGGGCGGTAGTCCGACAGTCACCCTATCCACACTGAATGTCGTATCCGATCCAATCAATCTGACGATCCCAAAAGGCGCTGAATTTTGGGAACGTACCGTCAACCTGAATGCGTCTGTCGGCAGCTTTCCATGTCAGGAACTTCCGGCAAGCTCTCAGGCTCTTGGCGTTCCGGACGGCAATTCGGCTTCCGATCTCGGTAACAGCGGCACAATCAGCGCAACGTCTGCCATTACGACGTTCGGCGCGTCAGTCATCATCGGCGATGTAGCTGCACCGGCTGCGAAGAGCTTCGTTATCCTTGGCGACAGCATCGCGTTCGGTGAAGGCGATATCACGTCAGTCGGCGCCAAGCGCGGTTCTGGCTGGATAGCTCGCGCACTCGACAACTACGGGCACGCGTACCTGAAGATCACGAAGCCCGGTCAGCAGGTAACTGAATTCGTCAGCACGATTTCATATCCGACAGCCTTCCTTGCCTTGATCAACTTCAGCGATGTGATCAGCGAACACGGGATCAACGACCTTCGTCTTGGTCGCACACAGGCGCAAATCCTTGCTGATCATCAGTCGATTTATTCGATGGTTTCCGGCAAACGGATCGCTCAAACCACGATGACGCCCCGTTCGTCTTCGACTGACGGCTATGCGACTGTAGCCAATCAGACAGGGCGAACCGATGGCACAATGGCGTCGATCGTTCCGCTGAATGCCGCGATCCGCGCGAAACCCGCAAACGTCAATAGGATTATCGAAGCTGCTGATGCTGCTGCGTCCGCAAGGGATAGCCTTGTTTGGGCTTCGCCACCTGTCCCAACAGCAGACGGCACACATCCGAACAGCTTCAAAGCCGATCAAATGGCGCAAATTCTTGCGTCTCAGGTGGCAGGACCGATAACCGGCATCGATCCGGAAACGCTGCTTCGCCCGCTTTCATACGTCAAGGCAATCGGTAATGAATACAACAGCGGGCAGGGACTTGGTTCCGCGAACCCGGCTGTTGGTGGCACCGTCCATGGCGTTGCTTATGAAGACATCACCGATGGCAGCTTTCAAGTCTGGTTCCCGCACTATGGCGCCTCTGCTGGTTATGGCGAGTGGTCAACCGGTGGAACGATGACCATCGAAGCGTCGATCAAGTGGATTGATGCGTCCGGCGCTCAGCAAATCACCATTCTCCAAACAAAAGCTGGTGGTGGTGTTGCGTCAGCCGCCGCTTTCCAAGACGCAAAGCTCTATGGTCCGACTGTTCGTCCGAAAGTCGGAAGTCATTTTTGGATCAACTTCAGAGGAACCTTCCCGAACGGCTGCTACTATTCGCATGCTCGCGCTGACTATGCCAATGGCGAGGCACTTCAATACGGTTCAACAGTCCCGAACTTGATCGGCTCAGCAACCGCATATGGCAATACGTGGAACGGTGGTGGCGACTTCTATGGTCCATCTTTCATCGGCGGAAAGATCGCGCGTCCGACGTTCGGCGTTTCCGGTGACAGCAACCATTCGGGCGTTCTCGTCAACGGTATCTGCGACGTTCCGGACACGCTCCAAGGCGGTATCGGTTCTGTCGCTCGTCTGTTGACCCCCTATATGGCGGGTATCGACGTCTCGGTTCCCGGTGGAACTGCCTTCGAAATGTCCGATCCGACGAAGACGGCTTGCCGCGATCGACTGTTGAATATGACGGATAATGTCTTCTATCCGCTTGGCACGAACGACATGATTTTCAACACTTATACGGCTGTTCAAGTCGATGGATTTGTTGAAACCGCCAAGGCTCGCCATAAGAACAAGACATATTTCTATCCGACGATCCCGGCAGTCGTGACATCGAATTCAGCGAACACAGTCTATAATTCGGCGCGGGATGTTGAGCGGCGGTCGCGCAATACGACGCTTCGCAGCCGGTCAAACGTGGTCGATATCGCAGTTGGCACGGAAAGCACGGTCACACCCGGTACACTGATCACACTGACTGACACGATTGATGGCACCCACTTCAACGCCACCGGCAATAAAAAGAACGCCAATGGCGCGAACTTCAACGTGTCGTCAAAAATCAGCGGGGCAAACTCGGTCAACGCTGGCTATCAGTATCCGTCAGGTGCGATCTATCAGAACCTCCCGCTCACCGGCTTCTCAGGGCAGCAGGCTACGATAACGACTTCCGCCATCTATTCGCCGGAACATAAGCTGACCGGGGCGCTATTGGTCGAAGATACGTCCACCAACAGCCATTCGGCGTTTGTCACATCGAGCGTGACAGTAGCGGAAACGACACGGGTCTTTACGATCTGTGCCAAGCGCGTATCAGGCGCCCGCAACCTGTTTTTCCAGATTCAGAAGAACGGTGGCAACTATGCGGATGCCCGCGCGGTGGTCAATCTTGATACCGGCACATTGAACTATTCGAGCGGCGAGTCCGGCGTTCAAACCGTCAATTCAGTGACCGTTACTGCATTTGAAGATTACTGGAAAGTATCGCTGTCCGTCACCTTTGCGGCTGGCGTCCCTGCTAATCCGTACATTTTCGTGAAGATCGCCAATGCGACCGGCAACGACAACTATGCGGGTGACGGCGCATCGAGCATCGCGGTGTGGGGATTGGATATCCGGTGATTGGCAAGCTGTCGCCTCTGTTTCGAAGCAAAGGCGACAGCCCGCATGTACCCTTTCCACAAGGGGCTTCCCTATTGCAAATTTAGGAAGCGAGATCAGGCTAGGCGGAATCTGACAGGTTTGCTTTCGCAAAACTGACAAGATGTTCTAAAAGTGCCATGGAGTTTGCCGGGACTTATTCACAACCATAGGAAACTCACCGACAAACTCAGTCGAGCATATTGTCTGTGCAATAGCCGCACTCATCCGGGTAGTGGGTCAGTGCTTCAGCTATGGCTTGATCAACCTCGTCCTCAGTAGCCACCAAAAACTCATTTTGAACTTGAGCCATTAGGATTGCTTTCGCTTCTTCGTTCGCGCCGACATCAAGATTGTCCAGCCAGACATCGGTATGAACATCGCACTCTTTTATCGCTCCGGTTTCTTTGAGAGCGTCGATTGCCAGTGCGCGAAGAGTGCTCATTGAAAACTTGTCCTTTGTTGAGGAAGCATTAACTATACGGGCGTGTCCATGCGAAGTCATCACCAAGCAAGGACACCTTAAAAATAGCTGTGTTGAAAACTTATTATTAGAGGAATTTAAAATGGCGCGATGGACTTCAACCCCTGCCGAGGTCAAGCAAATCACGCGGGTTACCCGCGACCTTCCGATATTCGGATTGTATCGTATAGAGTTCTTCGATGGCACCGTTCTCGAAGGCTCGATACAAGCCGCAAATGTTGGAAACAACTTTTCGGAAACGGCACCTCAGCCCGCAAACCGCTGGTATGGTGAATTTACGCTCCATACCCTCGAAGGGCGGTTGATCATTGATTATCTGGACGTGAAATCGGCAACGAGCATATGGGATGAGAAGAAGGAAGAGTTTCACGACGCGGGCGTGATTACTATCGTTGATTTCACCTAAAGTTCCGCTGTTAGATTCCCGCCGCCCATATCCACAAGTCATCAACTTGTGCGGCGGGGATCGACATAAGTTCCATGACGTCGATAATGGTCGGGTTCGTCCGCTCGAAGCTTCCTGACTCCAACTCAGCGATCATCATCTTCCGATCGACGCCATCAGCCATGTTCGCCTTGATCGCGGAAACGATGACGTCCTTATCGATATCGATATTCGCCGCTGCCATCCAGAATTGACGGGCAGACAGTGCGGGCATCATCGCGCGGCGCTCTTCATCCGTGTAAACAGGCGCCACGTAGGGCAGGGCAGTCGAGACGGCGGCAGCGAACAGTTCGCGGCAATAGTCTTCACTATCGGTCTCTGACGCGGTGAACGGAATCCAGCCGAAGTCAGGATGTTCTACCTCCATGTCGATCGTTCCATACTGGTTGTATGTCGCAGCCTTAAAATTCATTGTCATATTAGGAAATCCTCAACCAAAGTGAGCGGGAACCTTCGGCAGTTGCCCCGCTGGTGATGAAGCCCATGCAACGCCATGTTCCGCTGAGCGAACCGGACTGATCGCCAACGCTAGATGGTGTCAGGTTTGAGCCTGCGATTGTTGCGCCAAGAGCGTATCCACCTGTTCCGCCTGTGCGCTGCGCAAACGCATATGAACCAATACCATTTGCGGCGATACCGGCGCTTAGAGAGCCGACTAACGCGCTGTTGATCCCGATCGCGGATTGCGCTGAAGCTGCCGTCGTTCCGATCGCCAAATGGGCATGGTTTGCGGCTGTGAGGATTTGCGAGCCATTCGCATATGCGTTGGTCGTATCCATCTCGAATTGCATGAACGTCGTCCATGCAGTCGCACCATCAGCCTGCTTTTGGAGATACCAGTTGTTGCTGTCGACAATGATGCGGGTGTTGTACGAGCCGGACGTGGTGTCCGACATGATGATGGACGGCGCTGAATTGGTGATCGTCAGCGCGCCAGTCATGGACAGCGTGGTTATGCCGTCATAGGCGCCGGAAACCCGCGCGTTCGGCAGGGTGCCGGTCGCATTGGTCAGGGACAGGTAATATGTGCCTTGCTGACCGTCGAGTAAGTCTGCGTCAAAGCCAGAACCCGCACCGTCATTGCCCTTATGCATGACGATGTTGGCTGTATCGTTGACGTACACGCTATCAGCGGCGATGCCGAGCGCCGAAGCATTGATGTAAAACGCCGACAGGGCACCATTATTGCGCGCCATCAGTTCGTTGTTGTCGATGATGACGTTTGTGCCTGTATCAAGCCCGATCTGAAGCCCATGGGCGGTCGATGTTTCCGATGCATCCGATGTAGAAAGCAGGCGGATTCGATTGGCAGTTAGCGTGTCGATTCCGTCGTACGATCCGCTAATTCGAGCGTTTGCCAATGTGCCGGTGAGGTTGGCGGCATTCAGGTAATAGGTACCCTGCTGACCATCGAGTAAGTCCGCATCGAGCGTGGAACCGGCGCCATCGTTGCCAGACGTCCAAACCGTGTCACTGCCGAGAGACATGCTGCCGGTTTCAGGGATCGTCAGCGTCCGAACGACCGCATTGTTTGCGTTGCGAAGCGTGACGGAGAAGCCGCCAGCCGTGTTTGCGGCAGCAGCGGCACGAACCACGCTATTAGCTGAAAAGTTTAGGGTGGCAGTGTTCGCGCCCGATGCAGCGATTGTTGCCGTTGTCAGGAATGTCGGCTTCGACTTTTCGTTGCTGATCAGAACGAATGACGTTGCGTCGAAGACGAATTCGATCACCGAACCGGCAGTGATCATGCCCGCTTCGAGCGCCTTACCATGCTGTGTCAGCAGCGACTTGGCGCCAAGACCGTTGACGTTCATGGTCGCGGCGCCGGTATTATCGGCATGCGCAAAGACGCGGTAAATCTCGCCTTTCTGGTACGCGACAGGCGCGGCAACATAGGTCAGCACATAGGCGGCGCCTGTGCCGGTCGTGGTATAGATCGGATTTGCCCGCACCCACGAACGCTTCGATGCGCCACGGATCGCCCGGATAATCGGAGCTACCGATGAAGGGCTGTATGAACCGGCTACGCCGTTAGGAGATGTGCCGGTATTGCCAGCATCATTTTCGTCCCAATCGGACTGAGAAAAATCAGTCATATGGAGGTTAACCCTCTCTTTTTATTGTTACTCTTCATTCCTTTCCGGCTCGTAGCCTACTGAGAACATGTAATCGCCGATCGCCTGAGCGAGGCCCTGGCGCTGTGTTGTCTTACGAATCTGATTGAGCTTATCTAGGTGAGCTTTCAGCCCGCCCTTCTGCATTTCCGCCTTGGGAATATCGGAAAGCCAGTTCACCGTTTCCGGGCTGGTCAGCAGCTTTGCGCGAGAACCGGCAAGCAGCTTGTTACCGGCAGCAGGAACAGCCTTTTTGAGTACACCAGCAGCGGTACCGGCGATCATTCCAGTTGGATCGCCAGTCGCGACCGAGCCGAGCACCGAGAACATCAGGTTGTCTTTACTGAACGGATTCAACGAGTCTTTGATCGCCCGGTGGTTTTCCGTATTAGAGCCATTGACGCCCTTCCGATACTTCGTCCAATTTTCCGAGACGCGCGCCAATCGGTCGAGATCGCTGCGAAGCTGAGCGTTGCCGGTGCCTGAGAACATCGCCGATTTGGCGTTGTCGCTCATATCCGTCCAGTTTTTCAGGTAGGTGCCGGGATCAAAGTTACCCTGTTTGTTGCGACCCAAACGGTCGATGACGCCAGCAGTAATATCGTCCCAAGCCTTCGCGCCACCATCCGACTTCTGAATGGTCCGACGAACAGCGGCAATGCGGTTTCCGCCAGATGCGTCCGTGGCAGTTACCCAACCCATCAGCCGATCGGTATCAGCTTCGTTCAGCAGCTTGTGTGCCGCACCGCCCTTGCCAAAACCTTCGGGTGAGGCGATCTCATCGCGGTAAAAGTCATTGGCGGACTTGAACGCGGACAGGCCTTCATCGCCGGAATTTGCGGCGGTTGCTTCCATGTCTTTCGTCAGGCTGGCGTAAAGACCGTTCAGATGGTTCTTCAGAACCTTATCGGTTTCGTCATTGGCAGCATTGCCGATGAAACTGCGAGCCGACTTCAATTGGTCGAAGCTCATGCCATTTTGCGCGTCTTCGAGGATTGCCGATGTTTGGGCGATTACCTTGTCCGTTTGGGCGGCTTTGGTCATCTCATCGAACTTGTTGAACCCCGCGCGTTCCTTTGTCAGGTTGGCGAGAAAATCGCTGGTATTGGTCGCAACAGCCGGGGAGGTGACATGCTGATCGACAGCGCCATACAGCTTTTCCGACTGTGCTTTTGCGGCTTCTTTGGCAAGCTCAGCCTGATCACGGAGGCGAGCGCCAGCAGACGCGATATCAAGAGGCTGCTCGGACAGGCTACCGACGATACGACCGAATTCATCCTTTTGGGCGCCGAACGCGTCATCAATGCGAGCTTGAATCTGATTACCGCGCCGGGTCGGTAAAAGAGCATGTTCAAGCAGGGATGACTTTTCCTTGCCATTGACCATGCCAGCGGTTGGTTCAGCGCCAATTGCCCGGAGATCGGCGGCACGTTCGGCAGCTTTGATCGGGTCATCAACACCACCACCAATAGCGCCACGAACCCACGCATTTTTTGCAGCCTTCGCACCAGCACCAAGGGCCTTTCCTGCACCTTCGCCCAAAGCGCCCATGGCGAATTCGGTGCCGAGATCGCGGGCAACTTCGCCGGTCGATCGGGTATCATCGTTTCCGAAGATGTAGTTCAAGCCAGACGAAACAGCCTGCTTGCCGAGTGCCGAGCCGGTTCCGGCGCCGGTCATGCCGCCAGCAATGGCACCCGCACCAGTTCCGACGACAGGAACAGCCGAACCAGCCGCACCACCGCCGATAGCACCGAGAATACTGCCTATAGAACCGCCTATCGTACTCCCGATCTCAGGCGCGATCGACGCGAGATCGCCAGCGTTGAAGGGGTTCCAATTGGGCTTGTTATACTGAATGACCTTGCCCGATTCCGGGTCGGTCATGATAAAATTGCTGCCGTCATCGCCGGTTGGCTGAGCATCAGGGTAATGCTTCCGAAGCGCCGTCAAACGGTCTTCTGGCTTATCGAGAGCGCCGACTTCAAGGCGAATGCGGGCAGGGGCGTCATCGAGATCATCGGGATCGGTGACAGCATCGCGGAGAATGATGGCTTTCTGCCAATCCTCAAGCGTGGTCGGTGCGCCGTCCTTTTCGATGATTTTCTTTTGCCAATCAGTCAGTTCAGCCAAGTAGATATCCGCCTAAATTTCCGAGACCGCCTTTCTTCTTTTTCCGGTCGCTCGCGTAGTCGATGAAGGTGAGAGTAACCGGCTCGCTATTGCGCCCACCCCGGGCACCAGCGGCGGCTCTCTGTATTTGGTTATTTATGCTTTGGTCATTTTCAGCCATGGATTTGGCGAAATCGCCGATACCGGAAATGCCTTTCATGACTTTCGATGTGTCTGCACCACCAAGGATCGGCACGCTGTCCGGAATGGTGCTTGGAACCTGCACGTCCGATCCGGTCAGTTTATTATACGCTTGTATAAGAATGCCGTTTTGCGATTTCGGGTCTTCGGCTGGCTTCGGCGCATCGGGCGCTTTACCTTGGATCATCGCAAACAATGGATTGTCACTTGTCGGTGACGACTTAGCCTGAGCTTGCGCAACAGATGTAGGATCAACGCCCAACAGTTCGCTGGCGTTCGTAATACGATTGTTCCAGCCGTGACCGGCAGTCGGATCATCCTTCGACCATCCGTGCGGGCGTTCATAGCTGATCATTGCAGCAGTCGCGTCGTTGACGTTGCCAGCGTTCGCCAGCTTGTTCCACGCATATGCTTCGGAGCCGCCGCCATTACCGCCGCTGCCCTGCAATTCATGCATGACAAAATCAAGCTGAGTATCGAGATTGCCGGTATTGTCGCCCGCGAACGACTTGAAATTGCGGGCGCGCTGACCGTTCCACTGACCAACACCGATACTATCCGTGCCGTCTGTGCCGTCGCCAGCATTCCGAGCGCCCGTATTCATGGACGACTCTTGAATGAGGTTGCCGACGATGCCAGCCGCCTGATAATCCTTCAGCTTATACTTGTCTTGAAGATAGCGGTACGCGTAAAGAGCGTTATCGTTCATCGCTTCGTCCTCACGGTTGTTTCGCTATCAGACGCGAACCGGTAAGCCGCACCTTTCGGCAGGGCTTCGTAATCGGCTTGGCTACCGATAACGGCAACGTTCGCATCAACACGCCCGGTTTTCGGCGCTGCTGCATCGGTCGATGATGATTTATCACCGGATGGTGACTTATCCGATCCGCTGTCCTTGCCGCCCTTCCGATAAGCCTTGAAATTGGCATACGGATCGGGGAGGGCAGCAATCTGCTTATCGCCTTCCTGCCAACTGATCTGTCCGCTATTGACCTGATTGGCGATCGAAGCCGCCTGAATTTTCACGTCCTGAACCGACTTGATGGTGTCTGAGATGATCTCGTTGCCCTTCGGGGTGTTGCCGAGAGAAGGCAGCGAGTCCATGAACATGTTTACGTCAGTGTCAGACGACGCACCGGAACCGGGAACGCGCATGCCGGGGGCGATACGGGCCTTCATGGATTCGAAGGCTTGGGACTCGTCCAGACCATCGACCTTCACCCCAAAACTAGCTGCCCACGGACCCCAAGCCTTCTTGACCTGTGCCCAACGACCGGTACCGATCTGCTTGCCGAGTTCCGCAAGGTTGTTGACGTTGCCAACCATCTGCTGAGCTTCGACGCCCTGCTGAGCCAGCGTATTGTATCGTTCGGCGGCAAGCTGAGCGCCCTTCTTGTCGAATTCGTTGTCCGGGCTGGCAACACCGGCACGCTTTTGCTGCGTCTGGTAATCGACAAATCCGGGCTTATCGACGCCGTATTCGTAATTTTTAATGTCGGCAGTCGTCTCTTGGTTGGCGCCAATTGCCTTGCCGAGACCCTTCGCCTTTTCCGTGTCGAACAGGCTTTCACCGAAGCCGGGGGCAAGCTTGAAGCCACCCGTGGTCGGATCGACAATCATACCTTCGTCGGCGCCCTTCTGCTGAAGTGCCTGAACCTGCTTAAGCGTCTGGCGCGCGCCTTCGTCATCGCCATTGAGCATCTGCAATTCAGCCAATTCGCCGAGTGCTTCAGGAGGATAACCGTTGACGCCCGGTGAACCCCACTTGGCGACGAACGCCTTCGTACGGGCCTGATTGTCGCCAAGGGTCTTCATCTTATAGTCGTTGACGCGGCTAGCGGCGCCGAACTTCTTCGCTTCAAGATCGGTTGTCAGGGCGTCGTCATAGCCCTTCGCGCCACCAGCAACGCCAGCACCGAGAACCTGAAGCAGGTTGGTTGGCTTACCGACAGACGGACCACCAGCCATCATCGCCGAAGCGCCGCCTTGGATGAGGGCACGGGCGACGGCTTCGCGTTTGTCCTGATCTTCCGGCAGGAATTGCGACAGGAAATTCGGCTGCTTTTCCGGTGTAAGGACAGCTTCGAGATCGTTACCGTCTGTCTTTTTGCGGGTGAGAAAATCCCAGATTGACGCCATTACGCTGCCTCCTTCATGAAGGCTTCAACATCGATTACCTTGCGGTCAGCAATGTCGATAACAGCAGCATTCGCCTTCTCTTCGACTTCTTGGGCGATCGGGCCTGTCCAAACGATTTGATCGGGATCACCGGTATAACTGAACTGGTAAATCGCGATCTTTTCGCCATTGAGAAGTGGCATATAGCCAACCAATGCATGGATGATCTTTTCGCGAATATCGCAGAGAGCAAACAAGCCAGCCAATGACGAAAGACCGCCAAGCACCTGTCCAGTCGTGTTCGAATAAACCGGCGTTGTGGTGTTGGAGTAGTTGCCCCCGTTTAATAAGTTGGCGAAGTTTGCTAAGTTTTGGAGGGGCTGTTGCTGAGCCGAATTCCATGCATCAACCTGCGACTGAAGCAGTGTCGAATTGTAGTTGTCCTGAGCCGTACCAACACCCGATAGAGCCTGCGATGGCAGATATTGGTTCTGGTATTGGGTTGCTGCCTGAGACGCTGCCGAAAGCTGATTGCCAGCCAAGGCGTTATCGGCGCTGATCTGACTGTTTGCGGCATTGAGTTTCTGAGAATTCAACCCAAGCATGTCCTGAATCGACTGAGCGTAGTTGTTGCTCAGCAGATTGGCGCCCTGAAGAGCGTACTGATTGTTGGTGTTATATTGCGCGTTCGCCGCATTGGAATTGGCGAGTTGAGCGGCGTTTTGGCTGTCTGCTAAGCTGCCATAAAGAGACGTTCCAGCCTGACGAAGCTGCTGCTGTTGAGCGTCGGTCGAAGCAAGCTGCTGATTGGCATTGAGCTGGTTTGTGACGTCCTGATTTGCCAGATTCCCATAGAGCGATGCCGCGTTTTGCTGCGCCGCCAAATCAGAATTGTATTGCGATGTCAGCGCATTTACCGCGACGTCAGACATGGCTTTCGCCGCCGTTGTGTCTGCCGAATTGCGCTGTGATGCGTACGCGCCTGATCCCATTCGACCAAGCGAAGCCGCTGTGCTGTCGATACCGGGATTGGTCACATTTTTCAGCGTATCCGCGATATTCGCCTGTTGCGCGGCGATATTCGCTTCGAGATAGGGATTATTTCCGATGTTGGCGCCGGACGCTGTCTGCTGAAGATAGCTGGAAATTGCAGGGTTGCTGGAATTGGCAAGCTGCTGAGCTTGAGCCGACTGAAGACCAGCGGCAGAGTTGGTGTAGTTTCCATATCCGGACGCCTGCGAAAGGGCAGGGTTCGTGTAGTTGAGATTGTAGGTTCCGGGCGCTGACGAACCGCTTCCGTTCATGACGGATGTGGCGAAACTATTCGTCGGGTTGGTGCCGAGCGTGCCGCTTTGCAGGCTCGAAAGCGTGTTGGCGGCAGTCGAATTGATACCGGAATTGAGGATGTTGTTGACCGCGTTCGAACCGCTGGAAAGGACGGCAGTGTTACCGCTCCGGGCAAGCTGTTCAGCCATCGACAGGCTGTCTTTGGTAGCCTGCGACTGATCAGCGACCGTACTGCCTTGCCACTGTTGCGGGGCACCGGCATTCAGCAAATCATTGTACTGCGAATAAATGTCTGTGAGATATGGTTGCGCCCCATCCCACGGCTCAACCTTAGAGGTTGTTTCTTTAGGGGTTGAAGTCAAAGTAGTGCTAAAGCCTCTTTATAAATTGGTCCTTTCTGCCGGTGCGTTCGAAGCCGTATTTCAGAAGAAAACGGTGCCATTCTTTGCGGGGTTCTCCCACTATGTAGGAGAAATTATCGTGCCGAAGCATGTCGCATACGGCGAAATGTGCGATCATAATTTCGCGCAAAGCAGCGCCAATTTTGCCGCCGATAACGAGAATATTCGCTGCCTTTTCGCCGTCTTTTTCGAAGAATTGCAGCACGCAAGCGGCGTTATCGGTAGTGATCAAATGCCACTCGCCCGACTGTAATTTGTCGATCATCTCTGCTTCGGTGAAAACGGCAGGGGCAACCTTGAATGCGCTCAAAAGCCAGTCACGTACCCGCGCGTATCTTTCCGGTGAGTAGCCAAGTTCAATCATGCGGCGAAGATCAGATAATCGAATGTGCGGACGGTCGTGGCGCTGGCATGCGTGATGACGAAACTGCCGCTTGATATGCTACTGACGAATGCGCCGGATGTGACGGCGGCAGAATTGCGCGGCTGAAGAAAGATGCGGCTGCTTGTCGTCACCTTCGCATTGCTGACCGTAGTGGTCGTGGTGGAATTCGTCAGATTGACGGAGCCGGTAGCGCTATCGATCGCCTGAACGATCTGGTTGACGATCTGAGCCACTTGGCGGCTATTGGTGTGGTCGTAGACAGATTGAACCATTATCGGCGCCCCGTTGCCTTGGCGTCGATCTGAAGGCCCATGCATCGGGACCATTCGCCATCAATCGAGACGCGGAAACGCTGATAGCGCGACTGGCTGCGAAGATATGCAAAGCCTGTTTCCGGATGTGTTTCCCTTAGATCGGACCATGAAACGTCGGCATTGGTCAGCGATCGGGTGCCGACTTGGACGCGCGCTTTGCCATCACCGCCTTCGAATAGCGGTCGGGCAGCGTCAACGCGGGCTATATCGGCGCCAGTCTCATTGGGAACGATTTTCGAAAGCTGATATTCGGGCGTCTCTATGCTCAATTCCAGCGTTGGTCCGCCGAAACTGTAGATTTTGCCGGTATCGGACATGCCCCAAAGCATGGATTTTCCGCCTGACCAGACAGGGTCGTCGAAGGAAGATGGAACCGCATCGAGCGTGCCGAAACTGCCCAGCATATCGATTGTCCAAGGCAGAGACACGCTGTTGAAGATGAAGCTTGTTGTTGCATCGGCTGTGGTGAATTCGCCGGTCGAATAATTGAGGATCAGCATCATATCCGGCTTACCGGCTTCCGCATCCTTGCTGCAAAACTGCCAATAGATCAGGGTTTCACGCGGATCGGCGGCAACCGTCATCAACGAAGACTGAGCCGGATCGAAGTTGTCCAAGAACCATTGGTCGATGCGACCTGTGCCGATCGGCTGAAGCTGTCCGCCGCTGAGCATGTACCAGCCGTCATCGGACAGGAAGTAATGGGCGCCCTGAACCGTGATGACACTTTCGGGGACGCTGACGCCCTTCGAAGACCGTTCCGTAAATTGGAAGACATAGGGAGAGCCGATGTAAGTCATCTGCACAATCCCACGCTGAAGCAGGATATAGCAGGAGTCATCGGTCACGATGCCTTGGATGTTGCCGTAGCCCTGAATGTCCTGAAAATCTGCCTGAGTTGCGGCGGAATACGTCCAATCACCGGGCGATTCAATGCCAGACCAGCGGACGCGATAAGGGACAGCACCGTCTAGTGAATCCCAGGTCGAACCGAGAATGGTAAAGCCCTTATGGGTCGCGATGTGGCGCCCCTTGGCAAGCGTCGTCAAATTCGCGAACTGAGTATCGATGTTCCGATCGATGTATTGTGGCTCATTGTCCCAATTGGTCATGATGGTCAGCGAACCGAATTCGATCGACTTCCACTTTTCCGTGGCTGACGTCGTGTAGCCGCCTGAACGGCTTATATCGGTCCACTGGCGGGTGTCCGGCGCCAGTTTGTAAAGCTTCGTCGCGTTGCCTGCGTAAACCTTCGCATCGCCGGTCCTATTGGCGCCGATGGCACTGCCGATTGGGCGTGAGTCCATGGATGTGTTGGAATACAAAGAAGCCGACTTCAGCGGGTTTAGCGAGATCGTGCCTTGAGCGGCGCCCCGCGCTGCCGTGGCATTATGAATTTTCGTGAACGCTGACGAGCCAAGGGCAGGGAGGTCCGGCGCCCATGACGTGATTGGGACGTCGATTACCGCCATGAATTGCCACCCATTATGATAGGACCAGTTTGGCGTCCTCTGCGATCGTCTTCGGCAACGATGGAAAGAGCTTCCTGAAGCGCGGCAGACTCGATCTGCACACCTTCCGGATCAGTCTGCCACCGGTGGAATTCCTTCAAGACGGCGCTGATATAGACGTTCGGGAAGCGGTCGAAGAGCCAATTGGATTGGTCTTCCGTGAGATCGGCAAACGCTGCCCAATACAGCAATTCTATCGTCTCATCGGGTTCACCGACGAAAACAAGGCGATTGCCGGAACGGTAATAGCCAACCTCATTTTCGCAGAGAACAGCAGCCTGAACCGCTACTGGTTTATAGCGCTTGGCGCCCGTGATGGAACGGATTTCGATGAAGTCGGCGGGCAGGTCGATTGCACCCGCGACGATAGGCAGAACGACCGTAGTTTCCGCTAGATAATGTTTTGTCACCGTTCGGAGATATGACTCAGCGCGTCGAACGAAACCGTCGAACGGCATGTCGTTTATCGACCGGATGGTGTAGCTTTCGATGGTGGAGAGGAATTCATCGTAGGTCATCAAAGACTCCATGAATTCGTGCGGAACTTCGCGTAATCGCTGTCATTGAGGCGACGGCGCATCGCTTCCGGATCATCGACAATTCCCTGCCGTTTCCAGTCGTAATAGAGGCCTGTCGGGATGCTGGCGACCTTCACCAAATTGCCGTGAGAGCCGGTCGCATTGAAAGCGTTGGCTTCGCGCTGGTTTTGGTCCATCAGGGCCTTGATGACGTCGTCTTTGTATTCCGTGGTGATGATCAGCTTATCGCCGTCACGGGTCATCCAAACCTTATATTCGGGTGTTTCTTCCCAAAGGATCGTGCCGTGTGTGACGAGATCGCCCGCTGTGAGATTGTGGTCGGACATAAATTCCCCGTTGGTTTTACGGGTATTTATGAGAATGGAGACCGCCGCTTTCTGTCAGATTGGCAAAGAAAAAGGCGCCGTTTCCAGCGCCTTTCAGTTGGATCCTGAAGTTGATTTTATTAGCCGTTCAGGTCAGCGATCTTGGCAGAACCGGACTCGTTGAGGCTTTCAAGCGTGACCTCAGTGACGAGCTGGTACTTGGTTGCGTCACCGGTCTTCGCAAGCTCAGTCTTGGACAGACCGCGAAGGGTTGCGATGCGCCACAGACTTTCATCATAGGCGATGACTGTCGAAGTGGTCATGAAGCGTGACGTAATTACGTCCTGACGACCAAAGTCACCATTATAGACATCGACGCCGACGTTGATGGTCTTCTTACCGTCTGCGATAGCCTGTTTCGTAGCGTTGCCGGTGAAAGTACCGATCTTTGCCTTGAGGGAAGGCGGGGCGATGATGGTCGTGACGTTACCGCCAGCCGTGTATGCGCCCTGAAGAGCCGAGACAAGCAGTGCTTCGGTGAAGGCGCGACCGGTACCGGCTGTCACTGCACCAACGGCGCCAGCGGCGTAACCAGCCGTTGCACCACCAGTGCCGTGCATGGCATTGGTTTTGATGAAGGCTTCAGCACCACCAAGTTTACGGGCGCCAGTCGCGACAGACGGATTGGCGGACAGGAATGCGGCTTCCTGATCGAGCTTGATGGACTTGCCAGCCTTCATGATCTGGCGAGCAAGCTCACTGTTACCACCAGCAATCTTCGTTGCTTCGAACGTGTCCGATACAGCGACGGTCTTGGTGAAAATCTGAGTCTGGTTCGACAGGCGGGTAGGGGTGATGAGCGTCGCATCAGCAGCGTCAGCACCTTCGATGGCAGCGTTGTCCTTGTTGACAGCAGCAAGCTCATCGCGAAGCCATTCGTGGGTCTTCTGAGTTGCTTTGGTCTTGCCGATAGACGAAGTGAAAGGGGTTTCTTCCGGCGAAATCATCGAAATGATGTCGGCAAGGTCTTCCTTTACGTGAGCAGCACCTTGGGTGATCAGAGTAGGCATGGGATTTAATCCTCTTATTATTGGGCGGTCTTAGCGCCAGTTTCGGTTAAAGCAGTCGAGAAATAAGCGCGATTGCGTCGTCGCCTTTCCGTGATTTGTTGAACTTGTTGAAATCCTTGGTGTAGGCATCGCTCGCCTTGGATGAAGTTCCCTTCACCGAAATGGCTGGCTTTTGCTCCATCTTCTGAACGACTTGCGGGATAGCCTTCTGAGCGTTGATTGCTTTGTTTAGCTCATACAGGATACCGACAATTCGATAGTCAGATACGCCTTCGATTTCTTCCTTTGTGAAACCATTGTCGATCAGCAATTGAGTGATCTGACCAAGGGCTTCCGCCGATTTACTTTTGTCCTGCATCTCAGGATATTTCGCCAAGAACTGCGTCTGACTTTCGCGCAACTGAGCCTGATGCATTTCCGCTTCATATTCGGCTTGCTTCGTGCGAAGGGCCTGTTCGGCGTCGTACATCTGCTTAACGGCGGCTTCCTTACGCGCCCAATTCTGCTGCTCAATGAGAAACTGATGTGGATCGTCGCGAAGAAGTTCATCCCAATTCGGCTGTTGAGTCTGCCTGAATTCGATTGCCATTTGCTGCTTTAAAGCCTCAATACCTTGGAGGGCTTCCATTCGCAGTTGGTTCTTATCGAACTGAGCTTCCTGATAGGCCTTACGCTGTTCAGCTAGTTCTTGTGTCTTTCGAGTGTAATCGGCTTGTCTCAGATATGAAGCGCGGATTTCCGACAAGCTGACGTTCTGACCGTCAATGTCGAAATACGTTTCTTCGGTATCTGGTGTCTCAACAGCGTCATCGTCTTCGGCTGTTGGTTCGTCTTCAACATTCTCGACTGCTTGTTCTGAAACATCAGAGGCTTCGATATTGTCGTCCAAAAGTGCGGCGATACGATCAACCGCGCTGGCATCATCAAGTGCAGTCTCCATTCCGGAGTTATTGCTTTCGTCTTCCATTCCTTTCGTAATCCAAATGTAAGTGTTATATTTAGCGTCGTATGCAGTTGTGAACGGAGATTTCCGCGTTATTCGTCGGAAATTTCTTCCATTTTCGCCGCATAGTTCGCGGTTTCGATGTATTTAGATAATCTGTCGTTTAGCAGTTTGAAGCCGTGCGACAATGCATGAACTGTGTTCAATGTGTCCGTATCGCCTATCTTCACAGCGCGGAAATTGGCGAGAATATCGGCTTCAATCGCGGCGGCAATAAGCTGGAAATCGGGATTGTTCAGGAGCCGTTTGGCAGCGTTCGAACGGTCAAGAATTACTTGGTCGATCATAGGTTGATATTCCCCATAGCATCGCGACGTGCAGACTGCTCCATTTTAAGTTGCTCTACCTGCACATGGGCTGCATATTTCGCTTCGATTTCGGCGCGCTTCAGTTCGAAATCCTGTGCCATCTGGTCCCGTTTCAGGTCCATTTCGGCGGCAAGCTTTTGCATCTGGAATTGGCGGTCAGCTTCGTCCGATTGCGCCTTCAACTGAGCCTTGACCTTCTCAACCTCGATAAGACCGGCGTTCGGATCGACAGGAGGCTGTGGCGGGGGAGGCGGCGGCAATTTGCGTGGATCGGTGAAGAACAGGCCCGTATTCTTAAAGCCAGCGGTTTCAGCCATCTTATTCAGTGTCTCGTAGACGTTCTGAGCATTGGCAACGGGAAGACCGCGTTCGATGGCGTTCATCTGTTGAGCAAGCAGGTTGGATAGCTGTGCCGTTGACTGATCGCGGCTCATGACGCCGAAGGCTACGGAGGTAGTGAGATCGAAGTCGGTGCTGAACGCATCGAGCGGGACTGCTTGGGCGTTCGTCAGGCGGCTGATCAGTTCGTTGGCTTCGTCCGGCTTCTGGATAAGGAGATCAACGACGATCTTCACCAAGGCGCGATAACCCGTATCGGCAAAGAACCGGCTGATTGACTCGATAAGCAACTGGCTGGCGTTCGAACGGAGGTTGGCAGCGGTGGCGCTGGTACGCTGGAAATCGGACGCATCAATACCGATCATCGTCGGTCCTGTGCCGGTCGAATATTCGAGTTCGCGCGACATCTGATCAATGACAGGCATTGCGTCAGAACCGGCAAACGGAGCCTTGTTATAGCTGATGCCGCCTGATGGATCGGTAGACCGGACAATCGCACCGGCATGGGTGTTCAATAGGTCTTCGACGTTGGTCGTGTCCGGATTGACGACCTTAATAGGGTTCACCGACTGGCTGAGACTGTCCAGAACACCACGATACATGCGGGTCAGAAGGATATGATCGTCCGCAAGGCGGTCAGCGATGCCAAGTCCGAACAGGGTGTCGGCGATCGGAAAGGGGCAGAAGGCAGCATAAGGCGCGATCTTGCTGACTTCGGTATGGTCAAGCAGGACAGGCCTATTTTCCAAATCGCCGCCGATCGTCAGGCGCCAATAGCGGGCCTTAGTATCCTTGCCGATCTTCATCTTCGTATAGATGGTGAAAACTTCGACGTCGTCGGGACCAACGCCCTGTTCGCCAGCAAGGTCTTTCGAGCGTTCAAGGGCAATGCCATCCGTCTTGTCGGAAGCAGCGGGAAGAGCGTCGATCTTTTCCTTCTCAAAGCCCATTTCCCGCAAGTCGCGACGGCTGACAAGTTTGCGGTGACCCTGGATTTTTGCGGCAATCCCGCCCGTTTCCGGATCAAACTTGGCGTCCTTCGAGACGATGAAATCTTCGGGCGCAACTGAAAGGATTTGGAATTTTGGGATGCGCTTGACCGTTCTGATTTTCAGGTCGCGCGTCTCGATTGGTCCCATTGGACCGGGAATTTTGGTTGGCTTGCCGACTTCATCAATCACGATGAGGCCTTGTTCCTCTTGCTGGTTGAGGGCAACAAGGTGTTCATTCGGGACGCCCTTCAGCAGGCGCGGCAAGGACTCTTCCGTATCGACTTCAAATTCGGCGGTCAGAATGCCCAAGCCGGTGAGCAAACCGTTCTGAATCCAAGGCTGAAGATAAGCGACATGGCTGTTCTTCGTCTTCATAATCCAGTTGACGACAAGGTTCTGCTGCTTGGCAATCGCATCATCGGACGGATCAATTCCGCAAAACTCGACGACATTTTCGGCTGAATCGAGAATACGGATAAGCTGACCGCTAAGCCAATCGACGTGCTGCTGAACCTTATTGGATACCCATTTCGATTTGCCTTTCAGCTTGTCGTCACCGGGCAGAGGTTCGCGCTTATAGTGCTTGAGAGCCTGTTCTTGCTTATTCGCAATGTTGCTATTCGACCACGTCACAGCCTGCTTCAATTGCGGCGTAATGGAATTGAGAATAGCTTCGTCTTCAGTAGTCATTCAGGGAAAATCTCGCGATAATTTTTCCGTATTTAGAAGAACGCGATAGTCTGCTTATTCGAGCGTCTGAAGGTGGTTATATTGGATCGGCTTTGACCAATTGTATTTGCTGGCATAGCGCGTCTTTGAAACGGCGAACGTCATCGCCAAGGCGTCGAAATAGTCAGGCGAGCGACCAATTCGCTTCTTCACCAATTTCTTGTCCTCAACTTTTATCTTCCCGCTTGCATCATCGTATTTGAACGATGCCAATTCTTCGATCAGGCGCGAGATATTGGGTATCGAGACGTTTTCGGTTGCCAGCCAATCGCGCGTTTCCCAATAGATTTGATCGCGCATTCGGCTGTATTTTTCCGGATTGCGGGTAGGGGTTCCGGCGAAGATGACGTTGTATGTTGGAAGCCCGAAATCCTTCAGGTTCGACCAAACGCCATTGCCAAGACCTGTGCCGTCAACGCAAACAACGACAGGGCGATCTTTCTTTGGTGTCTGTTGATAAAGGTCGCGGATTTTGTAGCTAAGCTGAGTAGGATCAAGACCAGTCCATTCTTTGAAGTCCAAGACCTTGTTGTCATGGCGAATGCATAGAACGGATGTGTCCTTACCAGCGCCAGCCGGATCGACTGACCAGATGATTGGGACATTGTCGGCTGGAACGGCATCCTCATTGCGAACAGCCGCGTCGATCAGGTCGCGTGGGATAAGACCATCTTCGTCAGATAGCGGGAATTCGCCTTCAACCATGACGCGGTAGTCGCGGGAAGTAGGACCACCGTAGGATTTGGCGGTTTCGGCGAAGGTTTCTGGATCGTAGTTCGGACTATCCCAAAAAGTGCCGTGGACATGGGTCCAGATCGGCGAAAGCTCCGGATCGCACCATGTTCGCCAGAAATAGCCCGATGCGCGGGAAGGGTTGGCGATGATACAAAGCTTTGGGTTCGGGTCAGCGAAGATACCGCCGAGACCTTCAATGAAGACCTCATCGTCAACACCCGTCGCTTCGTCCACTATGACGAAATTCGAACGCATATGGATACCGCGAATAGCGGAGATGTTGTCTTTGCTGGCTAGACGGTATTCACCAAAGCATGAGGCGGGATTGCTGGTGCTGGAAATGCGGGTCGCGGAAACGGTGAAGGTCTCGTTGAATGGCGCTGCCATCCGGTCGTAGAATTTCAGGATTTCCTTCCATGACGTCGATTTGAGGTTGGGTTCGGAAGGACCGAGAATCGAGACCTGAACTTCCTCATGGCAGATCAAGGCCCACCAGAAGCAGGTAGCAAGGACGAAGGTCTTCCCGAAACCCGTGCCGCCTTTGAAACTGATGCGGCGTTTGCTTCGGAAAGCTTCGCAGAATTCGCGCTGTTTGGGGCTGAGGCTTGAGCCGAATACATGCTCAGCGAAAAGGGCAATGTCTTCGCTGTAGACGGCAATCAGTTCGGCATATTCGGATGCTTCTTTCTGTATGTTATTGTCTGACATGCCGCTATTTAGAAGCGGCTATCATTTGGCTTATTCGCCTTCCTTTTTGGCGCCAAGGATGCGCAACAACACGTCTCGAAGATCGTGTTTGAGCTTACCCGGATGCTTCTGGTAATCGCGTCCGATGCTGATCAGTGCTTCCACAAGCGACATGCCGACGAGACCGACGATAAAGCTGATCGAACTGACTGGAATGGATGTGCCAAGCAGGGCAACGCCGATCGGCGTGAAATATGCCGATAGAATTGCGCCCATGAAGCCGCCTAGCAGCTTTTGCCACTTGGAGCCGGTCTTACTGACGATACTGCGAATTATGCCGCCGAAGAAACCGGCGATCAGCAAAGAGGCCTTGGCTTTAAAGAAGCATGTGAGGAAGGCGACAAGGGATTCCATCAGTCCTTATCGCCTTCAATCAGCTTGGGTGCAGGCGTTACGTCGATTACGTTCTTGGCAGCAAGCCGCTTAGCTTCCTGAAGAAGCGCGCCAATGTCGTGGGTATGGGAAACCTTGATTTCCTGTTCGACAGGTGCCTTGCTCATCGACATTTCGCCAAGCCATTGGGCGGCACGAATGCGTTCTTTCACCGGCTGAGTGTCATCGTTCATGATCTCGTACATGAATTCAGCGACGTCGATCGACTTACCGGCGATCCATTCCTTCGTTTCCTTCGGAGTCGCCTTTGAGCCGCTACCCGGAACCTTTGGATCGCCTTTCTTTCTGCCGATATTGCGAAGATGCTCTTTCCATTCCGGAGACGTCTTTTTTGCGCGCTCTTCCGGGGTAACAACGCGCTTGCGTCCTTGCCCGCTCTTTCGCTTTGGTGCAGGCAATGGGCCTACATTATCGATGTCGAAATCACTCAATGATCCGCCCTCCGATCAGCGTGACGAACGCAAGTGCATCGTCATCTTCGGCGAAATCGACCACGAAATGATCGTCTTGAACATCGATCGTGAAGTCATCCTCGGTGATCAGAACGCGGATTCGATCGCCGAACTTCTTGTCGATCCAATCGTCAAATGAACCGGCTTCCTTTGCAGCGGTAATGTCCGCCGAATAGCCGTTAGGGAGAGTGTAATTTACTTTTGCCATTGCCTTTCTCGAAAAACTGTTATTTGTCGTATTTAGCGACAAGAACAATTTTAACAGGGATACAAAAATGACAGACTTTTACGAACTGGCGAACCGCTATAAGCGCGTCGAAAACCCGGTATTGGACTCGTTTAAGGCGTCCTTGAAGCGCCAAATCGAAGCGTTCAATAACGGCACGTTCAACACGCGCTCATGGGTCAAACAGGACGGCACCGGCTACACGGTTACACTCGGTAAACTGCCGGACTCATACGAATTGTTCGATAAGGAACAGGTCGTCGAATTCCTGCTTTCGGCGCTGACTGCCGCGCAAACCAACGCCGATTTTCAGGCGGATGTTGCCAAGGCCTATGGCGAACCGGTCGTTGAACCGAAAAAGCGTGGTCGCCGGAAGGCTGCGTAATCGTACGGTATCGTACCGTTTTGGCGATTGTCTCTAAGTGGATGGCGCGCGTATGTTCGCCGTCCATTAGGAGATTCGGATGTCAGCCGAAAAACGAAGGGCGATGATTGCCCGTGCCCGCGAGAAAGTTGCCGCTCATGGGCTGGAATTCGATAACGATCCGCGCTTTCTGGCGAGCGAAGAGCGTTGGATTTCCGGCGAAATCACCATCGCTGAGTTTCGCGCCGAATATCTCGACCTGATCATGCAGAGGCAGGAAGACGAGTGGCTGAAAAGGGCTTTCGACCGAAGCAAGCGGTAGCCCGACTTTTCGAAAATCTGTAAAAATTTCGCGCGGCACCTAATCATATTTCTTCGCCCCAAAAGGGGAGTCCCCGCCTGCCGCGTGCCGGAAATCCGGTCGATCGTCGCTCAGGTCCGGTCGATCACCCGCTTGACGGCTGTCGGTGTCCACTGTCCGCCGCGTGGTGATGGCTTGCCGCTCTTGTTCAGTGCATCGGCGATGTTGGCTAGGGTTTCGTTGTTCTCGCGCATGCTCTTGATAATCGGTGCGATCGTCTGAGCGAAGTCATCTGCCTTCTTCTTCGCAGCCTCATTGCGCTTCATGGTCGGATCGCGCATGCCGCCAAGCACAACGCCACGTGCCTTCGCTTCCTTCAGTGCAGCCTTGGTACGTTCGCTGACGAACGTGCGTTCCTGTTCAGCTAGAGCCGCGTGGATGTGGAGTTGGAACTTGTCGGCGTAAGGCATGCAGGCAACGCGAAGGTTCACGCGCTTGTCGTCCATGATCTTGGCGATGAACGATACCTTACGGCTCAGGCGGTCCAGCTTAGCCACCAGCAGTTCGGCGCCAGTCTTGCGGGCTAGGGCGAGTGCCTTGGTCAGTTCCGGACGATTGTCCTCGCCACCCGAACCGATGTCCTGATATTCGGCGATGATCTCGTAAGGAACATCAGAGAAGCGGTCGAGAAAGATGTTGATGTCCCGGCGCTGAGCTTCGAGACCAAGACCGGATTTGCCTTGCTCGCTGGTGCTGACGCGGGTGTAGATGATGTACTTTTTCAATGAGATAACCTCTGTAGTTGATAAACTATATATCATCCACAGTGGTTTATTGTCAAACGTCGTCGGTCGTAGTGATTGATAATATGTGCGAATGGCACGTATTTAGTGGAGAATCTGTTCCAATGTTATAGTATTACATTGTGCGCAATCGATCGGAGTTCTGGCGGCGGCTCAGCGGCGGGCGCACGAAACGTGGTCAATGAGGGAAGTCGAGGTTAAACCATCTTTGTGTGGTAAGGGTTGCCCTCCAATGTTGGAACATAATCCTTCTCATTGAGGGTAAAGAACACGCAGGTATGCAATGGTCTATCGCTTGTCGGTGATTTGTACGAGACCATTAAGGAGATGATTGCCGATCCGGGATCGTGACGAGGATCGAACTCTATGGAATGACTCTCGTTATCGAGCCAAACATCATCGATTAAGGGGGCGACGTGCCTAGGATTTTGGACATCGGGTTTGTCCAGTAGCCTTTTATACTCTTTGTCGAAATCAAAATGGTTGGACTGTATTGCGTCCCATCTTAGATGAATATCGAATGCCGGTGACGCGCCTTTGTTTATCAGGTGGACTCTCGTTCCAACTACGATTGCCCTTTTGTCGCTGGTCACTTTCAGCACGGACGGAAGAAGGCTGGCTTCGACAAAAATCCAAGGTCGTTCGGTATTCTTCGCGATATCGTTCGCGGCGCTAGCACTGGCGGCTGCATTTTTCGCAAAAATCGCTGCACCTATTGCAGCTAATAGAGTAAAAATGGATATCAGCGTACCAAATAAGCTGAGGTAGAATTGATACCATCCGATGTTGACTGCGTTCGCAGCCGCGTCTGCTGCTCGCCATTGCGCGCAGATATCGTTACGGGTCGTATCGTCGGTATTGCAAACCGGATCGGGCGGGGCGCTACCATTCTCTGGTCCTGCGACTCCGTCAATGGTCGATATCACGTTGAAGGTTGTTCCGATTGAACTGTGACTTCCTGAGTATGGTCCCGGTGCTGGCGCATTTCCAAGAAATTTACCCACGGGCGGGTTGGAAAACCCCCAACCAGAAGTGGCCTTTTCCGTCGAATCTCCTCCGGACAAACCTCCCATTCCATTAGGCTCTCCATTGAAAATTTGTTTGGTCCCATCCGTAGAGGTTTTTCCGGTAGTTGCCATACTGCCAGCGATTGCGCATGGAGCAGCTCCGAACAATACGCTGAATGCGATTACCGATAGAATTTGGATGGGCAGGTAGTTTATTTTTTCTAGTTTCAGACGTGTCATCATTCTGGGAAGTGTCCCCCATTTCCCCAAGTTGAACGTTTTCATATTGCTTAGTATATGCCATCACACTATTCGGCACGTCCAACGGAAAATCCCTGGAATCGACCTAGCGAAAACGCGGCTGTGAAGACGGGCACCACTTCAGACCCCTACAATTGCACGGTTCAGTAACGGGATTACCCTGTTCAATGTTGGTCGGGACGCCACGGCTTTTCCAGAGATCGAACAGTGGTTGGCAGAAGATCGCAGTAGGTAACAGTTGAACCCAATGGCGATTGGTAGGGTTTGGCAGGTGCCATCAGGTAACGACAGGATTCTAGCAGTTACGCTATTGGGTATTGGTTGGTATTGGTTTGATCCTTCCACTTACCAAATGATCAAATCCAGCCGGGATGGACCGCGTAGCGGGACATCGTCGCGTAGCGACGTCATGAGGATTGATGGGGTTCAAAAAGAACTGGTGGATGTTGGTTGAACCCTATTGGTCTCCATCGGTACTGGTTGGACTTCTTGGATATCCATGATGGTCACAGAACCTCATTAGATCATTTTGTTCGAACTGGTCCTTCCTGAATCTTATGGAATCTCATTGAACCTTATGATGCGCTTCGCGCATGCTCGCTACGCTCGCTTACCCATGTTTTTATGAGATGAGATTCCTTCAACGATCCATCAAATATCCATGAGATGACGCATGGATAAAATCTTAGATTCAAAGAAGATAAAGTAGCGTCAAATAGCCGTATTGAGGTTGCGCTTGTCGTCACTCAATAGCCATCGGATTGCATAGAAATCGATTTCCGTTCGGGGCAAACAAAGCAAAGATATTCCAGCTATTTGTCCGATCGATAAGCGATCGGGACGCTAAATAGATTTGGAATTGAAACCTCTTGGACAGTGGTCTTCGTTCCGAAGGTCATTGTCACTGGTTCGTTCCATCTTTCCTGTTTTGATTTTTGAAGAAGGTCAAGGGTTCGGTGAATGTCCAAGAGGCACCGGACCCTTCTTCGTGTCAACAACTCAAATCAGGAAAGGAAATGCAAAATCAATCAATTACAATCCCCCACGCCAAGCCCACGTTCTATTTCGCTGATGCCCATGCCGGTAGTGGCAAGACGTATTCGGCACACCAGTTCATTGCAGGGCAAAACGACTTCTTCACTATTGCGACTCAGACGAATGAACTGAGCGATCAGCAAGCCAAAGACCTTGCTGAAATTGGCATCAGTGCCACCGTCATCCAACAGAAGAAGTCGTCGGACAATTGCACCAAGAAATACAAAAATCACTGTTCTGATAAGCGCACCAGCGTGGCGTTGATCAACCAAGGTGTGGCGTTTCAGAATATCAAAGAAGCAGCCCACCAAAACCTTATCGTGGACGAATTTCCGTCACCGGTGACGAAGGTCACTCTCACTGAAGACATCTCCGCAACCCGCGAATTCATCAGTAAATTGATCAAGGCAAAGCCCTGTGAATATGAAGGCTGGCTTGAGGTTATCGACACCGAAGATACAACCGAAATTGCCGAGTTTGGGAAGAAGCGAGAATCGTCAGTTCCTTCCCATGTAATCGAGCTTTGTAAGCGCGTTCATAGCCCGCATCATCGAAGCTTTGTCGCTGCCAAGAATTACGTCGGATTCATTTCTGGTTTGGAAGACGATGAGGGGATTTCGTCCGATAGCGACGATTCCAAGAAAAAGATGGTCATCTACTCATTCGTTCAGCCATCCATCCTTTCGCACTATAAGTCAGTGACCTTCATGGGGGCGAATTTCGCCTATTCAAAGCTCTATCGCTATTGGGCTGACAAGGTTGATTGGGTCGTTCATCCTTCGATTGAGGGTGTTCGATATGAGGATTTCTCCCATAAAGCGCCTCTGATCGACCTTTACCATTTGTCGGAAGAAATGCTTTCGTGGACGCATCTCAGTAAGCGGATTGGCTATGATAACTTTGTCTTGTCTGTCGCTGACGTAATCGAACAGCAATTCCCCAAACAGCCGCACATCGTCACCATGAGCGCCAAGGGTGAAGGATCATGGCGTCTTAAAACGGGCGAAGCTATCTCACCGAACCCGGTCGGCTTAAACGCCTACCAAGACAGGTACTTGGCTGTCCATCTCGCCCCTCTACTCCAATCGAATATGGACAGCGCCATTTGGTTGGCGGTTGCGGGGATGACGGCTTCCGAACTGTTTGTCTCGCAAGCGATCGAATTGCTGTATCAATTTTTGACCCGAACGGCGGTGCGGGACGGCAAGAAATATTCAGAAGATCATCCAGAGGATCAGACGCGCCTTTCCTTCGTAGGCTTGGATCGCGGACAGATGGAGTACGTCGGCAGCATCTTCGGCGTTTCGAAGCCATCGGTGCTGTTGGAAGTGCCGGCTCTCACTGAATATACGCGGGCACCACGGAAACAGCGCTCTGACAAAAAGAGCGACGATGAGAAGCGCGCTTCCAAAAGCGAACGCCAAAAGCAGCGCCGAGCCGAGAAGAAGGCTCAAGCCAGCCTGTAACAACCACAACCACTAAATACCATCACGGCACGAGAACAGGCGCATAAGCCGCCTGTTTGCCGCCCAATTCCATACAAATCATATTATCTCAGGAGAATATTTCCATATGAACCACACCGCTATTTCCGACATTTTCACCGCCTCTGTTAAGGCTGATGAAACTGCCAAGCCGACCCACGCTGTTAAAGTCCCCGCGACCAGTATCTTGGATCACTTCCAACTCGTAGGGTCTCATTTCGTCAATGACATTCCGGTGCATAGAGCCGAGGCGGTAATCCGGGCAGATTATGACATCTATCGCCCGAAGACCCTGCGTGGCTTTTTCGTTGCCATCGGTTCGTCGGAGCATGGCCCCTTCGCATCGATTGTTGAAGCCGAGACATTCGCTCGTGCTAACGCAAGTAATTTTGCCAAGGATCAATCAGTGATGAATTTCCTCACCGATTGTATGGAGACGCCTGACCCTGCGGTCATGGTCATCTTGGACACCATTTTTCCGGACTTTAAGGCGCCCTCCTACCAGCGTTTTGATCACAAAGAGTTCTTCACTGAAGAGCATTTTATGATCAGCGGGAAAAACTCGCAGTGGATACAATATGCCAAGCTTGAGGCTGGTGTCAGGAACCTTTGCATTCACCACTATTTCAAGCGAACCCCGCTTCCCAACAGCAACTATTTCGTTGCTGAGCCGAATGGCATGACGGAGGAAGCGCTAGAGGAAGCCGTCAGTAAAGGACGCAATTACGCTCCAATGCTCAAAGCGATTGCCGATCCGACGAAGCTCGTTCTTATCGAGCAAGGTAGTCCTTATCGTCGGATTGCATATGATTATGTGATGACGGTCATCGTCCTAGATAAGAGCAACATCGATCGGGTGAAAGCCGCCTGATCATCGAACCATAGCCTGAAACGAAAAAAGCCCGCTGAGATCATCAAGCGGGCTTTCGCGTATTCGGGTGCAGCGCGGCTTAGACGGACGGCGCGCAAACGATAATGCGAGACAGAACGCGGTCAAAGCCGACGATCTCGCGAGCCACACGAAGAGCGCGTGCCTGATCGCCAGTCGTCCGAACAGCGCCTTCGAGCACGATGTAATCGCCGGTCACATCAACGGACAGGTCTTTTCCGTCGAAGTTATGCAGATAGCTCAGTTCCGTCTCGATGGCAGTTTTCTCCATCGAGATACCGTGATCGCGAGCGAATTCGAAAGTAGCGGAAGGCTGAAGAGTGCTGAGAAACATCGTCTTGTCCTTGAACATGAATGCTACATGAACAAACCGTTCAGGAAGCGGTTATGTTCCGGTGGCGGTGAAATTATTTGGCGGTGGTCATCCGGAGCGCGCTGTCTTCAAAACGCACCGGCAATTCGGGGAACGGGGATCGCCATTCGCGGATAAGCCGCTGTTCCGTTTGCCTATCGAGCTTCAGTGCCGATGTGTCGGGCTTTCCGATGATTTGGGCGGGTGTTCTAATTTGATCATCCATGGGTCACCGCACCGTAATCGCCCGGATCGCATCGATCGACGCCGCAAAGGCATCATTCGCCTTCGTCTCAATCCCGCTAGCATCGCTGTCGGTCGTCAGATCAAGTGCGTCGATCGCATTCCAGCTTGCGGCTTGTTCCATCTCGGTAGCCATGATGCTGTGTGTCAGCTTGGCGTTGGCGGCTGCTAGTGTCTGAGCATCGGCAACCATTTGGGCGATCGTCTTTTCGTTGGTGCTGACCGCGTCTTCGAGTCGAGCGTTATTGGCTTTCAGCGTGTCGATCGTGGCTGCATCCCGGCTGGATTGATACCACCAGCACCCGCCGAGAATGACGATTACCGCGATTAGACCAAGGATGATGTAGAGCGTGAACTGTTGAAGCATGCCCTATGTAGTGCTTCTTACGCGTCAGTAACTCTGAGAGAGGACCACATTAATTCGTTTAGCGAATTCATGCTGATTTTCTCTTCTACCCCCAATTTTTCCCGTAAGTAGCTGCGTCTGGCGCTGATGCTAGCGTCGTCAGTCGGGTATTCCCCGCCCTCAATCGCATCGATGTGCCAAGCACTCTGGTTTTGCTCGACAAAGATGATCAGTTCGAATGCTGCCTCTGCTACGTACTCCAAGTAGCTCGAAATATCGGATGAAAAGACGAAAGAACTTTTCTTCGCGATACGCTCAAGGTCTTGCCATTCACTTCCAAGCATTGGTTTAGATTCCATCGAGCGCTTGACGGCTAGAAGCTCATTGTAGATTTCAAACCGTTTATCGAACAGGTTAAGCCGATACGTCTGCTTTGCCGATTCTTGAGCCTGATTATGCTGCATCACCAATAAAGCGTTTTGTTTGGTGATGTTCTGCATCTGCCCATCGATGACATCTTGCCCCTTCGCGAATTGGTCGCGTGTTTCGTCTAACTCCTGACGTTGGGTTAAAACGGCAGCGACAAGCCAGATAAAGGCGAGGGGAGAGAAAATGCCCGAAAGAAAGTCACCGATCTCGTTCAGGGCGCCGGTCGTAATGTGGGTTGTGATCCGGATAGGACCGATAATGAGGACGGAGCCGACAAGGTAAACTATCGTGAAGCCGCCCGCTGCCCATAGCCAATTGACTTGCTTTGCCCATTCCCTCACGATCAGCCCCTATCTTCAGCTTACTGACATGTTTCGATGCGATGCGGCATTGAATGTAATCGTTGTAGAAAGAGTCGTCCAAGAGGACATCATGTTCGAACTGAAGCTTGGCTTCGAGATAGCTCATTTCTGATGATGTTCGACAAAGGTGCAGGATTTCCCGGCTAAAGCGGTCCCGCCCATGTTCGGCGACAAGCCGCTGAATGGTCTTGTTCGATCCGTAATAGTCAGCCCAATCAGATTCCTGGACCTTTTTCCGCTTCTTGGTCGATCCTTTCAGCGGGGGGAGAGTGGTCGTGAACCAGAAGGTTTTGCGCCCAATATAACGGCGCCCGTTGTCCCTATCGGTGAGAATGTAGACGAACCCGACATATGAGCCGATGTCGGCGCTGATGAACGGCTGATTATTATAGAACCAAATGGCGGCATACCCCTAAAAGGGATATTTATCGCGGCGGCACTAATGCAGGTTCAGCTAATGTTCCCTGTATATCCGATGAATGTTCGGGTGATGTTGTGCGGAAACAGACAATTCGATTTAGCGGGACAAAAAAAGAACCCGGCTTGTCCTGACCGGGTTCAATGGTTCCTCATGCTGATACCGGGGAGAAAACCACGTCCAGAAAATGAGGGATAGGGCTAAATCTCGCACTAGATGGAACTGATGCTGATCCAGAGCGTTTGAGGGCGCCAGTTGGGGGAATTCAGCGTTGTCATCGCATATTAAAACGCATGAAATTGACTCGAAAATTCTTCATGAAGTCGTCCGGGTCAGCGACTTTGCTCTTCAGCACAAGCTGACCAGCGATGAGCAACTGAGGCTTATCAGGCTGCTTGGTACCTTCGCCACTCGCCAAGAATTGCTGATGAATATGCGGCGAAAATCCCGAATCCGCCATTAAGCCAGCGGTTTCAGCATAACCTTCAGCTCTTCTGACGACCGAAAGCCGGACAGCCACAGTCCGACGAGATCGTGCCCTATCGTTTGAACCTGCGCGTCATCGATGCTGATTTTCATCTCGCTGCAAACTTCGGCGAGCACCGTACGAAGGTGCATCAGGTCTTTCGGCTCAAGGGCCTCGTAACTCTTCAAATACATGATCTAGCCCCATTTTTGCCGTTATCCTACCGCGTTTGCCCGATGCGGAAAGATGCGAAATCTCATAATGACGTGATTGACTTACCGCTAAAATGAGAACACAACAAGAACGAAATCTTGAATGTGAGGCTCAGATGGACGCGACAGACGCGATTATGCAGCAATTGCGAGAACGCGATGTGACGGCTGATAAGCCGATAAACCTGTACGAGATTGGTCCAACGCTGGTTGGGGCAGGATATAGTGAAGGTGAGATCGTGAACGCGCTGTTCTATCTTCAGTCGATGAAGCGAATTGAATTGATGGACGGCAACCGAGTGAGACTGATCACGTCACAAACCAGCCAATGATAGTGCTGCCGATGTAGAACAGGATCGCAAAAGCGATCATCAGCGAGACGAGCGTGATGAACAGCCGATTTTTGGGCTTCGGCGGAAGAGGCGGCGTCTCTGTCTGGCGGCTCGCGAGATAAGGCATGGTGGCTCCTTTACAGGAAAACCGACCGCTACTCATATTTGTTCCGTATGAGAAAACCCCGCTGCGTGGGTAAGACGCAACGGGGTCTTTGAAGACTTTCTGGCTTTGGGATCAGAAAGCCCTAACATCGCCCATTGTTCGCAACGGGAAGGCGATATCAGCCTAACCTCGTATCGGCTGAAATGTTCCAGCCAGCCTAACGAAAACCCCTGCCGTGGGGAGGGGATCACGGCAGGGGCGAGGATGAACCGCCCAAAAGGATAGGATACGGACGGCGCCGATCTAACCAGCGGGGAGGGCGGATGTTCCAAAACGCAAAGGGTCCGGAAGCCGAAGCCGCCGAACCCTTCTGTATGTCAGGAGAAACATACGTCTTATTTAGCCGTCTGCTCCGCCAGTGCCGCCCGTCGTGCCTTGGCAGCAGCTACCTTTGGCGCCTGTTCCGCCACAAATTCCGCGACCATTTCGGTGTGGCGATCCCGCTTGGTCTTCTCGATACGTGCGGCTTCACTCCGTTTCTGGCTGGCAAGGCGTTCGGCAATTTCCTCATCAGTAGGGATGAGCGCAAAATCGGCGATTTCCCGCAATCGCTTCTGCCGCCCGAACCGAAATCCTGATCCGATGAGGAAGAGCATACCGAAGAGAATCGTGGTTATCTCGAGCGAGATGGTCATGTAATCCGCCCCATATTATAGCCGGTGATGAACGACGCGAGAGCAAGCCCCGCCAGCGTCCACAAGGTCAAATCGATGGTCATGCTGCATTCTCCCGTTAATCGAGCATGCTGACGTGTTCCATCAGCCGCTTCTTGTTTTGGGCGTGGTCCATGGCTGCTTTCAGGAAGCCGAAGTCCTTGCACCACTTGATCAGTTTGTCGTAGTTCGCGAAAAAATCGTCACGGGCTTTCAGGTCGTAGACGAGGGTTTCGATGTTCGAAGACATGTCATTTCCTTTCAAAGGAAACGATGACGCTTCATCATATAAAGGTGGCTGCTAGAGCCTCACGTTGGTCATGGTTTCGGGGTTGAGGGTTAGTTCTTTTCGTTCTCTTGCTCTTCCTTGATAGGCGCGGCTGCTAGAGCCTTTTCGATAGCCTCCTTCTTCTGTTTGAGGGTGTATGCGTTTCCGGACTTGCCGTAATAATGGAGATGACCGCCAAGGCTGTGCCCGCTGATCGACGCCTTGACGCCGAGATCAACGCCGCTGATTTTCAGCAAGTCGTCTAGCCGGTGACGCGCGCTTAAAAACGACTTGCCCGGTGTGACCGTTGTGAAGAACGGGCTGAATTCTCTGTTGATGCGGGATGGACCTTTTTCGTCCTGAAAACTCGGGAAGCCGGTCGGGTACTTCTTCAAGATGGCGATGCCTTCAGGTGTGGCGATCGGCAAATCGCGATGACGGTCACCGCCACATTTGACACGGGTTCGCAGTTCGTTTTCACCGATGCAGATGTGAGGTGTCTTCGCTTCAGCCTTGATGTCGTCAGCGGTCAGCCAGCATAGTTCCTTCACGCCGCACCCGGTGATCAGTGCCAATTGGATGATCGCTTGAGCTTCATCGCTCATGCCCGACGTTGGAAGCGCCTTCGTCATTGCTTTGACATCGGCTTCGGTGAAGGAAGGGCGTTTGCCAGCATCATCGATCTTTACGCGTTTGCCATCGAGAGCGGTGAACTTGCGACGATACTCGTGACGAAGGATTTCTCGGAGAATCACGCGGACATGCGAGATAAGGCGGTTTCCGTGTTCGGACTTGAATTTCTTGGCAACGACATCTTTCTTAATCGAAAGGACGTAATCGTCAGCCATCCCATCATCGAAGGTCAGGATGTCGATATCGCCAACGCGGGCGATGAAATCATTCACCGATCGCTGATACTTATTGACCTTCTGCTGAGCGTCCCATTCGTTTAGGTTCAGCGAGAATTCCGGCGTAATTTCAAGATACTTTTGGAAGGCAACTTCGATCGTCATTGCCGGTTCCTGCGACACGCCTGCTAACGCGGCAACATCAATTGCGGACGGATTAGCCATGACACCGATCAGTGACATCCTTTCCATGAGCAACTGAAGGCTCTGTTCGATGGAGGCAAGCCGGATGTCGCTTGATGATTTGTGGGTGATGTTCAAGCGGTCAGCTTGGGCGATCTCGTCAGCGAACGTGAATTTGACAGGGGCGGGGACTTCGCCACGCATAACAGCGTCATGTTCTCGCGTGACCGCGTCAGCACGGCGAACAGCTTCAGCGTACTCGTCAGTCTTAAGGGTCTGCCAAATCTGCTTTTTGCCCTCAAACAGATGTCTGTGTTGAGGGGCGATGTTCCGGATGTAATAGTATGTGTTTGCCCGAAGGAATATGTACTTCGGCGGCTTCGCCTTCACTGCGATGTTCATGTTCATATCAGCCCATAATAGTTTATCGGCGGGTGCTTGCGCCCCGGCTCAAAAAGTAAAATTTTAGGATATGAGCGGATTGATATGCTGACGACGCTTTCGTGTCAACAAATAGTGTGAAAACGAAAGAATAAAATTCAACTTCAAATGATTTCGAATTTTGTTTCTGTCGTATATACTTGATTTAGTCTTTGGGGAAATGGCTTTGCTTATTAGCGAAAACCGGGTGGCGGTGAGGGCGAATGCCTGCCTT
Organism: Neorhizobium sp. NCHU2750; assembly: GCF_003597675.1. NCBI lineage: Bacteria > Pseudomonadati > Pseudomonadota > Alphaproteobacteria > Hyphomicrobiales > Rhizobiaceae > Neorhizobium > Neorhizobium sp. NCHU2750. Next base: position 1,596,825 of record NZ_CP030827.1, read on the forward strand.
AGTCGGGTGGCTATGCTGACAAAACCCTTGTACACCAGCCTTTTCGAGACAATTTGCATGCTCTGGACCCTGTCTTTTTAGACCTCCGATCCAACCGGCGTATGACCGGCGTGTGGTCCACGGTACCCTGTCCCTGCACCTCATCGGCAATCAGCGCATTGCGCTTGTCGAGAAACAGGATGCGGAACTGCTCGCGTGCCTCATAGGCCATCACCGCATGGCAATAGTCGATCACCGACGACCACGAGGATAGAACCTGCTTTTCGCGCAGCTCGCTCTTCAGGCTGCGCTGCCCGACGGTAGCGACGAGTTTCAGGTCGAGCGCCACGCTCTCGCCGATCCCCTTCACCTCCTGCAGCAGGGACAAAGGCGCGCCGAACACGCCGGCCAGCGTGCCGAAGCGGGCGATGAGCGCCTTGGCGAGCGGTTTGGTGTCGCGTCGCGGAATGGAGCGGAACAGGATGAGTTCGAGGATTTCGTAATCGGCAAGCGACGTATCGCCATGGTCGCGGTACTTGTCGCGAAGCCGCTCGCGATGACCGTGATAATGCTCGTCCGCCGATGGTGGTGCAAGGCCGGCCTTCAAGGGAGGGCGCTTGGTCGCCTGCTCGGCAAAATGGCCGCGTTCGTCGGCAAACAGGTCGCCGCCTTGCACGTCGTCGCGTTCCGCATCCCCGGCAGCTTCATTCGGTACCTGCGAGGATGGGGAACGCTTGCTCATGTCTCAGCCCTGAAGCGGTGGCAGGCCCGGACGATCGAATCCGCCCGGCGACAGCGTGAACACTTCGCAGCCCGTGGCGGTCACCCCGATCGCATGTTCGTATTGCGCCGACAGCGACCGGTCGCGGGTCACCGCCGTCCAGCCGTCGGCCAGAACCTTCACATGCGGCTTGCCGAGATTGATCATCGGCTCGATGGTGAAGATCATCCCTTCCTTCAGTTCCGGGCCTTCGTCGGCGCGGCCGTAATGCAGGATGTTGGGGGAATCGTGAAACAGCCGCCCGACGCCATGGCCGCAGAAGTCACGCACGACAGAGCAGCGCTCGGCCTCGGCATAGGTCTGGATCGCTTCGCCAATCGCGCCGGTGCGCATGCCCGGCTTGACCACGGCAATGCCGCGCATCAGGCATTCATAGGTCACTTCCAGCAGCCGCTCGGCAGCCCGCTTGACCTGCCCGACCGGATACATGCGGCTCGAATCCCCGTGCCATCCGTCGAGAATATAGGTCACGTCGATATTGACGATGTCGCCGTCGCGCAGCGGCTTGTCGTCCGGCATGCCGTGGCAGACCACATGGTTGATCGAGGTGCAGACCGAATATTTGTAGCCGCGGTAGTTGAGCGTGGCGGGAAGCGCGCCGTGATCCATGCCGAACTCGAACACGAAACGGTCGATCGCGCTGGTCGTGATGCCCGGCTTGATGATCGACGCCAGCTCGTCGAGGCAGCGTGCGGTCAAAAGACACGCCTTCCGCATGCCGGCGAAATCGTCGGTCGTATTGTAGAGACGGATTGCGCCCGTATTTTTAGGGGGGGCGGAAACCGCCTCGATATAATTGACCATCATCTTTCTCTCTCAACTCCCCCGTTCATAAAACAGCAGCCCCGCCTTCGTCCATGGCGAAGAGCGGTTCGCCGCCGCTTTCCTCACGTCAGGTTTTAGATAGGCACGAGTTTCGATGGCTTGATGCCGGCCGGTGTTACATCGCACTTCAACGCATAGGCCTCGACGCCACGCTCTTTGGCGCGGGAAAACGCTGCCGCATAAAACGGATCGAGATCGCCGCAGATCGAGAACCTGTCGCAATCTCCACGCTGGATCAGATAGATCATCACCGCCCGGTGACCGGCCTCCGCCATGTCGCCGAGTTCCTCGAGATGTTTGGCGCCGCGCTTCGTCACAGTGTCGGGAAATTCGGCCAGGCCCGGCGCGCGGCTGAAATGCACGTTCTTCACTTCCACATACGCATCCGGCAGGCCATCGCCCTTGAGCAGGAAATCTATCCGTGAATTGCGTCCGTATTTCTGTTCCCGCAGGATCGTCCGATATCCGGCAAGGCTCGGCACCAGCCCGGCGCGGATCGCCTCTTCGGTCAGTCTGTTTGGCATGCCGGTATTAACCCCGACCATCTCGCCATCCGCCTCGATCATCTCGAACACGTGGCGATACTTGCGCGCCGGCCGGCTTTTGCCCGCAGGATTGTCGTGCTCGGAAAGCCAGATGCGCGATCCCGGCGTCGTCAGTCCGCGCATTGAGCCGGTATTGGGGCAGGAACCGGTGATCTCCGTGCCGTCTTCGAGGATGGCGTCGAACAGGAAGCGCTTGTAGCGCTGCACCAAAGTGGCGGGAATGAGCGGGGGATCGAAATGCATGGATGAAATCCGTATCGGCAACAGTCGTCAGGCGCGGGCGAGAACGTAAGTGCCCGGCGCGTCCCCGAGTGGAGACAATGCCCCGGCTCCGGGGATGCGGGCCGGCACGCGCTCCGCGTCCCTGGCTGTCACCCAGTCCTGCCAGTGCGGCCACCAGGAGCCCGGCGTCTCGATTGCGGTCTGAAGCCAAAGGTCGAGCGTTTCCGAATCCGCACCACCGCTCCAGAAGCGGTATTTCTTGCGGCCCGGCGGATTGACGACACCGGCAATGTGCCCGGAGGCCGACAGCACGAACTCCACCGGTCCGCCGAAAAAGGCATTGCCGGTAAACACGGAGCGGGCAGGGGCGATGTGATCCTCGCGGGTCGCGAGATTATAGATCGGGATCGTCACGTCGTGCAGATTGATCGTCCGCTTGCCAAGCTTCATCCGCCCGGCGGAGAGCGCGTTGTCGAGATAGCAGTTGCGCAGGTAATAGGCGTGATTGGCCGCCGCGACACGGGTCGAATCGGAATTCCAGTAGAGCAGGTCGAAGGGCATCGGCTCCTTGCCCCTCAGATAGTTGTTGACCACATAGGGCCAGATCAGCTCGGAGGAACGCAGGAGATTGAAGGCCGCCGCCATCTGCGAGGCTGCAAGATAGCCGCTGGCCTCCATCTGTTTTTCGATGACGGCGAGCTGCTCCTCGTCGACGAAGATTTTGAGGTCGCCCGCCTCGCTGAAATCCACCTGGGCGGTCAGGAAGCTCGCGGCCGAAATCCTCTTGTCGCCGGTCTGCACATGCAGAGCGAGCGCTGCGGCCAGAAGCGTGCCGCCGACGCAATAGCCCACGGCATTGATTTGGCTTTCGCCGGTCGCCGTCTCGATCGTATCGACCGCGAAATCGATGCCTTCGTCGATATAGGCCTGCCAGTCCTTCCGCGCATGGGCGCTTTCGGGATTGACCCAGGAGATCACGAAGACCGTATGCCCCTGGTCGACACACCATTTGATGAAGCTCTTTTCCGGCGTCAGGTCGAGAATGTAGAACTTGTTGATCCATGGTGGCACGATGAGCAGCGGCCGCTTCAGCACAGTCTCGGTCGACGGCTCGTATTGCAGGATCTCGCAGAGTTCATTGCGGGCGATGACCTTGCCGGGCGTCAGCGCCAGGTTGCGGCCGATGCCGAATTGGCTGGCATCCGTTTGCCTGAGCCGCAGATGCCCGCCGCCGGCCATCACGTCTTCCGCCAGCATGCGCATGCCGGTAACGAGGTTCATGCCGTGGCTCTCGACCGTCTCGCGATAGACTTCCGGATTGGTGACGGCAAAATTGCTCGGAGACAGCGCGGCGATGATCTGCTTCACATAGAAGCGTGCCTTGTATTTGGTGATCTCGTCGATCCCCTCTGCCTCCGCCACCAGCCTGTCGCCCCAGTTCGCAGTGACCTGGTAGGCCTGACGCAGGAAGGAGAAGAACGGGTTCCTGTACCAGTCCTCGTCGGAAAAACGGCGGTCTCTGTTGGCGGCCCTGTCAGCCTCGGCGCTTCCTTCGTCGGGCGATCCGGCCTGCGCGATGCTGCGCATCCAGATCTCCATATAGCTCGACATCAGCAGGGTCTGCGCTTCAAGCGACCGCTTGTTGTCGGCGGTCCAGTATTCGGCAAGCAGCGACATGGTCTTGATGAAATCGCCGATCGGTCCGGCAAACAGGTCGTCGGATGTCTCGCCGCGCTCACGTGGCCCAAGCCATTCGGATGCCGCGCGGCCGAGATTCTCCAGCGCCCGCGCGGCATTCATCATCAGCGACTGCGGATCCTTGATCGCATAGGCCGCAAACAGGCGGGCATCGAAGCCCGGCATGTCGTCTTCTGCCGGCCCGTGATCGTCGGACTTGTGGGCCAATCGCAGCCTCCCGTGCATGACCGTTGTTTTCGTTTGTACATCGTGCCCGAAACCGAATACAAGTGCCGCAAAGCACGAGCCGCGGCGGACAGCCGTCGCCGGCGACTATCGGGCATGCTATTGGCTCGCTGATGACAATGATGGAGATGGGGCAGGCTATGGGGATTGTAGGGCGCGGGATCAGATGCTTGTCCGTCTTGGCACCTCTGGCGGCGTTGCCGCTGCTTGCCTCCTGCAACAGCAAGACTTTTGCGCTGGATGACGGCCGGCCCAACACGGCGCCTCCGGCGGTGATCGCACAGGCCAATGCCGCACCGACGCCGGGCCCGATCGTGTTGAAGAATACCGGCACCTATCCGACATTCGATCACACCCTCGTTGCCGCCAACGAGCAGATCGAGGATGCCGATTACGATAAGACCGAGCCGAAGATGGCGGCCCTTGCCCGCGCCCGCAATTCCGGGTCCATATCGCAAGCCGAATATCAGAAGCGCGTTGCCGAATATCGCAAGCTTGCCGCCGATCACGGCAATGATGCCCTGAACACGATCACCAAGCAGCCCTGAAGCCCTTTTAGAAAGGGATATAGGCAGGTCGCTGCCGGTTGAATTAGCACTTGCCTTTCGTCCGGTTTGGACGCAAAGCAGGCGGATGCACGTGGCGCAGCTGCGTCACGATGCCCGGCCTAGTGCGCCCACCGCGCCCCAATGGGAAGAGAGATGGAAGAGTTTCATAAAGTCCGCCGACTGCCGCCCTACGTTTTCGAACAGGTCAACCGTTTGAAGGCCAGCGCGCGAGCGGGTGGCGCGGACATCATCGATCTCGGCATGGGCAATCCGGACCTTCCGACACCCAAGGCGATCGTCGACAAGCTCTGCGAAGTGGTCCAGGACCCGCGCACCCATCGCTATTCGTCGTCCAAGGGCATTCCCGGCTTGCGCCGCGCCCAGGCTGCTTATTATGCCCGCCGTTTCGGCGTGAAGCTCAATCCCGATACGCAGGTGGTCGCCACCCTCGGCTCGAAGGAAGGCTTTGCCAACATGGCGCAGGCGATCACCGCCCCCGGCGACGTGATCCTTTGCCCCAATCCGACCTATCCGATCCACGCCTTCGGCTTCCTGATGGCAGGCGGGGTGATCCGCTCCATGTCGGTCGAGCCGGACGAAAGCTTCTTCCCGCCGCTGGAACGCGCGGTGAAGCATTCGATCCCGAAGCCGCTGGCGCTGATCCTCAACTATCCGTCCAATCCGACAGCTTTCGTCGCGAGCCTCGATTTCTACAAGGATGTCATCGCCTTTGCGAAGAAGCACGATATCATCGTGCTGTCGGACCTCGCTTACTCCGAGATCTATTTCGACGATAACAATCCGCCGCCGTCGGTCCTCGAAGTGCCGGGCGCCATGGATGTCTGCGTCGAGTTCACCTCGATGTCGAAGACCTTCTCCATGCCCGGCTGGCGCATGGGCTTTGCCGTCGGCAACGAACGCCTGATCGCGGCACTGACGCGGGTAAAATCCTATCTGGATTACGGCGCCTTCACGCCGATCCAGGTCGCCGCGACCCACGCCCTGAACGGCGACGGTTCCGACATTGCCGAAGTTCGCAGCGTCTACAAGCGCCGTCGCGACGTCATGGTCGACGCCTTCGGCAAGGCCGGTTTCGAAGTTCCGCCGCCGGCTGCAACCATGTTCGCTTGGGCAAAAATCCCGGAAAAGTTCCGCCATCTCGGCTCGCTCGAATTTTCCAAGCTTCTGGTCGAGAAGGCCGACGTTGCGGTTGCTCCAGGCATCGGCTTCGGCGAAATGGGCGATGATTACGTGCGCCTTGCGCTCGTCGAAAACGAACACCGGATTCGCCAGGCGGCGCGCAACATCAAGAAGTTCTTCTCGTCGGCCGATGACACGATGCACAACGTCATTTCGTTGAATACGCGTCGCTGACGTCAGGCTTCGATCCTTACGATCCTCAGGCGGCCCGTTCGCGGCCGCCTCTTCAAACATCGGGAATGCGAAATGGCAGACGCCCTCAAAGTCGGCATTGCGGGTCTTGGAACCGTGGGTGCCTCGCTGGTCAAGATCATTCAGTCGCGCGCCAATGAACTGGCGGTTACCTGCGGCCGTCCGATCGAGATTACCGCGATTACCGCACGCGACCGCAACCGTGACCGCGGCTTCGACATGTCCGGCATGGCCTGGTTCGAAACCCCGGAAAAACTTGCCGCCGAAGCCGATATCGATGTCTTCGTCGAACTGATGGGCGGCGCGACGGGCTCCGCCGCCGATTCCGTCAGGATTGCGCTGGAGCGCGGTCTCCATGTGGTGACGGCCAACAAGGCGCTTCTGGCTGCCTCCGGCGTCGAGCTTGCCACGATTGCCGAAGAAAAGGGCGCGCTTCTGAATTTCGAAGCGGCGGTGGCGGGCGGCATTCCGGTCATCAAGGCGCTGCGCGAAAGCCTGACGGGCAACACCGTGTCGCGCGTCTACGGCATCATGAACGGCACCTGCAACTACATCCTCACCAAGATGGAGAAGGAAGGCCTTTCCTTTGCCGATTGCCTGAAGGAAGCCCAGCGCCTCGGTTATGCCGAAGCCGACCCGGCCTTCGACATCGAGGGCAATGACACTGCCCACAAGCTCGCCATCCTGACGACGCTCGCCTTCGGTACCGAGATCGCCGCCGACGAGATCTATCTCGAAGGCATCACCAACATCTCGATCGACGACATCCACGCTGCATCCGATCTCGGCTACCGCATCAAGCTCCTGGGCGTTGCCCAGCGCACCGAAAGCGGCATCGAGCAGCGCGTTCATCCGACCATGGTGCCGCATGACAGCGTCATCGCCCAGGTCGACGGCGTCACCAATGCGGTCGCGATCGAATCCGATATTCTCGGTGAACTCCTGATGGTCGGTCCCGGCGCCGGCGGCAATGCCACCGCTTCCGCCGTGCTTGGCGACATCGCCGATATTGCCAAGAGCCAGCCCGGCGCCCAGCGCGTCCCGGTCCTCGGCACCCCGGCCGTGGCACTCGCTCCCTACCGCAAGGCCCGCATGCGCAGCCACGAGGGCGGATATTTCATCCGCCTGACGGTCGCAGACCGGACCGGCGTCTTCGCCAGCGTCGCCGCCCGCATGGCCGAGAACGGCATTTCGCTCGAATCGATCGTTCAGCGTCCCAAGCCTGCCCAGACGGATGGCTCAAAGACGATCATCCTCGTCACCCATGCCACGACCGAGGCATCGATTCGCAAGGCGGTCGAGGGCATCAAGCAGGAAACCTATCTCGTCGGCGAGCCTCAGGTCATCCGCATCGAGCGTCCAAAGGCACTCTGAGGCGACGTCTCGCGAGGCGTTATATCAGTAGTTGTGCAGAAAAGTTGCTTTGCGACGATTCGGTGACTGGTCTGTGACGACAAATCGCCCTACACTTTCTCCTGTAAGTCACCATCGCAGGAGGAGGCGTTTGCGTGATGTCTATTGAACTGAGTGAAAACAGCTATGGTCACCCGGAAGTGCGTGGCGGCAGGCGCGGCAATGTTCCCTATTTGAAACTAGTCTATTCTTCCAATGATGACCTCATCGGTCATGATGACGGCGAACCCGAAAGCGTGGGTTCCTTCGTTGTCGCCATTCTTGCCTTCGCATCGGTCTCGATGTTTGCCGCAATCTGGTTTCTGATCTGAAATCGGTGGCGGGCGGCTTCCGCTTGAAAGCATTTCCGGTTCTGCGCGTCCTCGGCTAAGGATAGCCGATGACGACAAAGACCTTTTCAAGCCTGACGCCGCCCGAACCCGCCGATCCGATCCAGCGCGCCTTTCTCGGCGTGGAACGTTCGGCCTCCGGGCAGCGGTGGATTTCGCGCCTCGACCAGGCGGCGCAGAACCGTGCGTTGGCCATGGCGCAGGTTCACGGCATCCCTGAAATCGTTGCCCGCGTCCTTGCAGGCCGCGGCGTGCCGCTCGATGATGCGCCGGCCTTTCTCGATCCGACCATCCGTTCACTGATGCCGGACCCTTTGACGCTGACCGATTGCCACAAGGCCGCCGCGCGTCTGGCAGAAGCCATCGGCAAGCGCGAACGCGTGGCGATCTTCGGCGATTACGACGTCGACGGCGCGTCGTCCTCGGCACTGCTCTATCGTTTCCTCAAGCATTTCGACATCGATGCGGAGATCTATATTCCCGACCGCATTTTCGAAGGCTACGGCCCGAATGTCGCGGCCATGGAGCAGTTGATCGAGCGCGGCGCGAACCTGATCGTCACGGTCGATTGTGGCTCGACCAGCCACGAATCGCTTAGCGCTGCAGCGGAGAAGGGCTGTGATGTGGTGGTCATCGATCACCACCAGATGGGAACGGAACTGCCGAGGGCGGTGGCCCTGGTCAATCCCAATCGCGAGGACGATCTTTCGGGGCAGGGGCATCTCTGTGCCGCCGGCGTCGTCTTCCTCGTGCTTGTCGCCACCGCCCGCCTGCTGCGCGAGGCAGGTGACCGGCGCGCAGCAAGTCTCGATCTTCTGTCCTGGATCGATCTCGTGGCGCTTGCCACCGTCTGCGATGTCGTGCCCCTCAAGGGTTTGAACCGCGCCTATGTGGTCAAGGGGCTGATTGCCGCCCGCCACATGACCAATGTCGGCCTTGCGGCACTGTTCAAGAAGGCCGGCCTTTCCGGACCGGTGACGCCCTATCATTTCGGCTTTCTCATCGGCCCGCGCATCAATGCCGGTGGCCGCATCAGCGATGCGGCACTTGGCAGCCGGTTGCTGACACTGGATGACGACGTCAAGGCCGAGGAGATCGCCGCGCGTCTCGATGAACTCAATCGCGAACGCCAGGCGATGGAGGCCGCCATGCTGGCCGAGGCGGAGGCGGAAGTGATCGCCGAGTATGGCGACGGGGAGGGCGCCAATGTCATCCTCACCGCCCATGACGGCTGGCATCCGGGCATTGTCGGGCTTCTCGCCGCCCGGCTGAAGGAAAAATTCAAGCGGCCCGCCTTTGCAATCGCCTTCGACGCCATGGGAAAAGGCACCGGCTCCGGCCGCTCGATCAACGGCTTCGACATGGGCCAGATGGTGCGCGCCGCAGTCGGCGAAGGCCTGCTCGTCAAGGGCGGCGGCCACGCCATGGCGGCCGGCCTGACGGTGGAGCGGGCAAAGCTCGGCCCGCTACGCGCCTTTTTCGAGGAAAGCGCTGCAAGCCGCGTCCCGCAGCTCGTCTCCAGTCATTCGCTGAAGATCGACGGGGCGCTTTCGGCCTCCGGTGCCACGCTCGAACTCTACGATCAGCTTGAAAAGGCCGGCCCCTACGGCTCGGGACACCCGCAGCCGATCTTTGCCCTGCCGTCCCATCGCCTGCGCGATGTCAGGCCGGTCGGCACCGCTCACATCAAGATCACGCTCGAAGCGGCGGATGGTTCGCGCCTCGACGGCATCGCCTTTCGTGCCATCGACACGCCGCTCGGCAATCTGCTTTTGAATTCCCGCGGCATGCGGATCCATGCCGCCGGCACGCTCAGCGCAGATTACTGGCAGGGCAGCAGGCGTATGCAGATAAGACTGCTCGATGCCGTCAAGGCGTCCTGATCGATGGTTTGGAAGAGAAGGAAGTGGCACGCCCTAGGGGAGTCGAACCCCTCTTTTCAGAATGAAAATCTGACGTCCTAACCGATAGACGAAGGGCGCGTGCGGTGAGCGCTCTATTAGGGGGACGGATTGAAGACCGCAAGCGAAAAATGCGGCAATCCACCTTGAAACCGCAAAAAACATGGTTCCGCAGAGGGGTAATTCCGCAAACGGGAACAATGGCTTGTCGGATCAGCTAAAGTGGCACGCCCTAGGGGAGTTGAACCCCTCTTTACAGAATGAGAATCTGTCGTCCTCACCGATAGACGAAGGGCGCGTGTTCTCTCGAAGAAATAGGCAATCGCATATCGCCTTGCAAGGGCGCTGCATGCGGCGAAACGACATGATAGTAGAGGGGGAAGTGGCACGCCCTAGGGGAGTCGAACCCCTCTTTTCAGAATGAAAATCTGACGTCCTAACCGATAGACGAAGGGCGCGTGCTGTGGCGCCCTTATATGGGCGAGAATCGAAGACCGCAAGCGGAAAAATGCAATTTCCGCGACTAAGTTTGGAAAAATTCCAGACTTTTGCCGGGATGGATTTTTCCTTTTCGAACAAGGGCTTGAAACGGGGTGAAGCGGCGGCGAAATTGATTCGGTCTGGCATGTCCGGCCGTCGCGGCCGGTAATCTTGCGCGCCAGAGCGGTAAACCCGATGCCTCTCGAAATCTGACGATCGGCAAAATCCCAACGCAATTAGGATACCGTTAAGTACTGCAGTCGTAACTGCCCCTGTCTTGAATTTTTAAGGAGATTAGAGGCATGAAGCTTCACATTGCTGCCATCGCCGCCATCGGTGCCGCTCTCGTATTCGCAGGCCCCGCCGCCGCCCAGCCCGCCAAGAGCAACGTCACCTGCAAGCTGGAGACCACGATCGTCAAGGGCAGGAAGGTCGCCAGGAAGGTCTGCGCACCGTCGACCCATAAGGCTGCCGTCTCGAAGACGCAGAAGAAGCCGTCCGGCAGAAAGCCCTGATTGCGGCATGCCCCATTTCTGACGACTGGATGACCGGCTGAAAGGCCGGTCATTTCATATCCGCCTAAGCTCTGTGCCCATGATCTCGGCTGCGATGGCCGTGATTCCCGGCCAATACCAGAAGGCGGCCGGAACGGGCAATGGCAGATCGAGCCCTCAGGCGGCAACCAGCAAAACCGTGGATGAATGGGAGAGGGAAGTGGCACGCCCTAGGGGAGTCGAACCCCTCTTACCAGAATGAAAATCTGGTGTCCTAACCGATAGACGAAGGGCGCGAACTCTTCGTGGCGCCCTTATAGAGAGGGGATTTATTTCCCGCAAGCGGCCGGGCGATCTTTTTTGCAAAAAGATGACAGGCCGGCAGCGCCTGTGGAAAACGCAGAAAACGATAGCCTCGTCAGCACCTTATCATGTTGCCATTGGCGTCGTTGCCGCAGGCGACCGGCGTTCCGGTGCTGAACACGCTGCGCGCCATAGCATTCACGCCGGGCGCGGAAACCGCTGCGGCAGGCGCGGCGGGTTGGGCCGGATAGGGAGAATCGAGCGCTGTGGTCGACGTGCTGTGAGCGGGCATGGGAGGCATTGCCGGGCCCGGGCCGGCAGCCGCGAAGATGCTCGTATTGCCGGCGCGAACATCGGTCGGCTCCGTCACCACGCCGGCCATGGACGGGGGCGTGGCTTGAGCCATGGATTGGCCCATCGATGGGGTGGACGACGAATAGGTCTGCGTCAGCGCATTCTGAGCCGGTTTTCCGTTGGCCGCCGGCCGCGCCGGCGATGTGAACAGGCCGGTTTGGGTGGGCTTGCGGGCATGCGCGGTCGTCACCATCGGGTCGATATAGCCTGTGGCCGTGCCGGACGTCGGCGCTGTGGGGAAGCCGGCGAGAAGGTTCGTTGCATCCTCGGCTGTCTCCGGCTCGCTCTTCTTGTGCAGGAAAGCGACCTTGTTGAAGGTCGCGCAGCCGCCAAGCAATGAGATGCACACGCCTGCAACGACCGCCTGTCTGGCGACCATGGCAAGGGTGGAACGGGACATGCGGATGGATGTGGTGGTCAACGCCTTGGCCTTTCCGGCTGGTAATGCAGACTGAAGCCGCGATTCGTGTGGCTGAAGCATCACCTGGAAAGCTTGCGCCAGGCGGGACGGATCACCGCAAGGCCGGCGGCGCTCGGATGCGCCGCCGTCAGGATAAATTACCAGCTGCCGATATTCGGCGCGGATGCCCAGGGCTCGGCGATCGGCAGGCTTTCACCCTTCTGCAGGATTTCGAACGAGATGCCGTCTGGCGAGCGGACGAAGGCCATGCGACCTTCGCGCGGCGGGCGGTTGATGGTGATGCCGTTCTTTTGAAGATGGGCGCAATAGTCATAGATATTGTCGACTTCATAGGCGAGGTGGCCGAAATTGCGCCCGCCGGTATAGTCCTCGGTATCCCAGTTATAGGTGAGTTCGAGGCATGGCGCCTGTGTCTGTCTCGCCTTGTCGACATCCTCGCTGGCAGCCAGGAAGACGAGGGTGAAACGACCCTTCTCGTTTTCAATCCGGCGGATTTCCTGCAGGCCGAGCAGGGTCGTGTAGAAATGCAGCGATGCGTCCAGGTCTTTCACCCGGACCATGGTATGGAGGTAACGCATATCAAGCCTCTGTTCTAAGCAATGTTTCCACCCGGGATATGGAACAGGCGCCAGCCTCGAGCAAGCCACCGCGAATAGAAAGAGAGTGAATAAGAAGAACACGAGACTTGCGCTGGACGGTTGGCGCGATGTTAATCTATCTTCTAAGAATCAGTTAACCGTCATGTGCGACGCGTAACCGAGGGGCCGGTTGATATGGCAGACAGAATGTCATCGAAGGACATTGCCAGCTTCGAAGAGCTTGCAGGCGAACCGGTCGACCTGATCGAGATCACCGGCGTCGTCAAATGGTTTGACGTCGCCAAGGGTTTCGGTTTCATCGTCCCGGACAACGGCATGCAGGATGTGCTTCTGCACGTCACCTGCCTGCGCCGTGATGGATACCAGACCATTCTGGAAGGCACCCGCATCGTCGCGATGATCCAGCGGCGCGATCGCGGCTATCAGGCCTTCCGCATCCTCTCCATGGATCAGTCGACGGCGGTCCATCCTTCCTTGCTTCCGCCGGTGCGCACCCATGTGCAGGTCACCGCGACGAGCGGGCTGGAACGGGCGCTGGTCAAATGGTTCAACCGCACCAAGGGTTTTGGCTTCCTGACGCGCGGCGAGGGCACCGAGGATATTTTCGTCCACATGGAAACCCTGCGCCGTTTCGGCCTGACCGAACTGCGTCCGGGCCAGGTCGTGCTCGTCCGCTACGGACCCGGCGACAAGGGCCTGATGGCTGCCGAGATCCATCCCGATAACGTCGCCCCCGCAAGCCGGTCGCACTGATGTCAACCTTGGTTTCGTCGATGACGCGTGTCCTGTCGCTTCGGGCTGCCGTAAAGGGCGCGCTCATGGCGATGTTCGTTCTCTTCGCAGCGGCGGCCTCCGCCCAGCAGGCGACCGACAATGTCGTCTTTCCGAAAGCCGAACTGACCATCCGCACCGCGGCGGGCAAGAGCTATCCCTTCTCGATCGAACTGGCGCTTGATGATCAGCACCGCGAATACGGGCTGATGTTCCGCAAACAGATGGACCCTGACCACGGCATGCTGTTCGATTTCGGCGGCGCGCGGCAAGTATCGATGTGGATGGAAAACACCGTCCTTGCGCTTGATATGGTCTTCATCCAGGCGGACGGCCGGATTTCCCACATCAAGGAAAATGCCGTTCCCTTCTCCCGCGACATCATCGATTCGCATGGCGAGGTCAGCTACGTGCTGGAACTCAACGCCGGCCGCACCAAGGCCCTCGGCATCAAGGTCGGCGACAAGGTCATCGGCAAGCCGCTGAAAAACGCCGGCTGAGTCGCGGCCGGGTTGGCAATACCCGCATTGAACGACGCTTTTGGCAATGTGATCGATTTGTCTCTAGTGCATGAGCGATGGGCGCATAAGGCGGCAGTGTATTCAACGGCGGTATTCTTCGTGCCAAATGTCACACTTCAAGAGATAACAGGCTTCGCGGCGCTCTGTTTTAGTCTCGCTGTAAGTTTTTACGTCATTGAGGCGTCTGGATATTTCAGTGTTGTTGGTCCGGAATTTATTGGAATTTACTTCGATGACAACCTAATCGCCGGCGTGGTGGAGGTTTTGCCAACTATATCTCTTGTATTGTGTTTGATTTTTCTATTTTCTAATTTTGTTTATTCGAATTTTGAGAAGAGAGGAAAAGAGCGGAATCTCTTGCAGATACTTTGGTGGTCTGACTGGGGGATCGGAATTCTATTCTCTCTTGCTATATTTTTCCCTAGTGAGCGGGATTTTTTGCCAATAAAGGTGATTGCGTATTATTTGAATGCTATGGTCCTTCTCGGGATTTGCTACATTCAAATTTTTAGATTTGATGTTGTTCGTTGGTCCAACGTGGCGATTACTATATTTATTTGGTATACGGCAATTTATCAAGGCGGACGAGCAAGTGCAGTTTTAGATCTTGCGAAGGCGGAACCTAGGTTCTTTATCTCAACCGCTGAGAGAGACTACGCGAACGCTGTAATATTGAGGGCCACCGCGAAGGGCGTAATCATTCATTCTGGAACGGATGTGATCTTTTATCGCGCGGAAGACATAAAGCGAATAGGACGCCCCATCGGTGACATCAAGATTATGAAACCGTGAGCCTGTTGGGGAGTTTATGAAGGACGCGCATTTTAATTGGGTGGCGTTGATTGTCATACCGCTGGTCACGGCTGCGTTGTCTGTCGGCTCAACATATTTACTTCAAAATTCCGCCGCTTCGTTTGAGAAGTTTAAGTTTGCGAGTGAACTTATGCGAGACGATAAGGCATCTAGTACGGAGTTGGAATGGGCAACACAGACGGTAGCCAGTTACTACGTGCAAGATCGTCCAACTGGATGGAGTAACACGGAACTACAAAACTTTTTCCGCGCAGTTGCATTGCGATACCTCGCGCAAAATAAGAGCTTATATTGCATAAAGCCCGATATATCGTTTTTAGATGATGTTCAGGGAAAGCAACTTGATCATCTGAGAAAAATGATCGACGGATATCGAAGTCTCAACCTAAGAAAGTTGGATGACGAGTCGCAGGAGAAATTCTTTAGAAGTTTGTCATTAAGCTTCGATTTCGCCAACGCCAATATCGCTAACATCAATAAGTATGTGAAGGATTTGTGTGATGGCTTTGAGCAAACTCGCAAAGTCGAGATACCGGATTTTAAAGGGCTGAATATTGATGGCTTAAAATAGGCCGAAGTCAG
This sequence comes from Neorhizobium sp. NCHU2750, assembly GCF_003597675.1. Classification (NCBI taxonomy): domain Bacteria; kingdom Pseudomonadati; phylum Pseudomonadota; class Alphaproteobacteria; order Hyphomicrobiales; family Rhizobiaceae; genus Neorhizobium; species Neorhizobium sp. NCHU2750. The sequence continues at coordinate 1,612,021 of NZ_CP030827.1, forward strand.
ATCTTGAGTTTCTAAACGGTGATAATCATGGTCACCTTCGGTCGCGCGCGCCTCCTTGCGGCGAACACCGACCATCAATAACTGGTCGTAGTCGGTGAATTCATAGCGTAGGTGGCTCTGCATCGTGACGTCAACTGCTGCTTCGATGGACGCGCCGCGCCAACTCTTTGGCACGGTGCAACGGGTGGCGAAATAGACAACGGCAATCTCGGGGCAGCCGGGAAGCTCCGTGCGTATGAAATACTCCACCTCATGTTGATGGAGCCATTACTGATGTCGCCAGTGAATGAAATGCAGGTATTGCGGGAGTTTTCTTGTCTTAAATCGTGCCATGTCCGAAGCCCGTTTTGTAACGAGGTTTGTAAGGATAGTTCGGACGAATGCTCTTGGAAATCAAGGTTTTCCAGGCGTTTCAGGCACTTACAAAGGGAAATCAATGGTCGGAGTGGAGAGATTCGAACTCCCGACCCTCTGGTCCCAAACCAGATGCGCTACCAGACTGCGCTACACTCCGTGCCAAGGTGCAGGCGAGATACACGGTTCCTGTTCGGGCCGCAACAGCAAAAATGGATATTTGCCAAGACGATGGGAGAAACCTGCCGGGTATTTTTCCGTCCGCCGATGGGAGGTCGATAGGCGGCCTGACCTTGCGCAGGCGGCTGTTGCCTGGCCCGCTCACTGCGGCAGGCATTGACGGCGATCTGAAGATGTCATTGTGGCAGGACAGAATTCGCCTCACCAGTCCCGGTCCGCCGCCTCGGTCCGGTGGGTGGTGAAGCGAATTCTGTTAGATAAAACTAATATAAAATGCAATGAAATCCAAGCCGACCCCTCTCGAAAAATGTCGGTGACGAGATCTGGCATGGATGAAAATTGTTGATGACGGTCATCTGCGAAGCATGATGGTCTTCCGCTGTCGTATGATTTAAGAGGGTGCATCGTCATTAGCGGATGCCTCTCGATGCCCACCACGCTCTCCGTCAATCTCAATGCCGTCGCCATGTTGCGCAATCGCCGTGATCTGCCCTGGCCGAGTGTCGAGGCGCTTGGCCGCATTGCGCTTGCCGCGGGTGCTGCGGGCCTGACGGTTCATCCGAGACCGGACCAGCGGCATATCCGCTTTTCCGATCTGCCGGTGATCCGGGCTCTGATCGATGACGAGTTTCCTCAGGCCGAGTTCAATATCGAGGGCTATCCGAGCGAGGATTTTCTCGCACTCTGCGAACGGATAGAGCCAGAGCAGGTGACGTTGGTGCCGGACGATCCGTCCCAGGCCACCTCCGACCATGGTTTCGATTTCCGCCGCGATGGCGAAATGCTGACGCCGATCGTCGCCCGCCTGAAGAAGAAGGGCATGCGCGTTTCGCTGTTTGCCGATGGCGACGGCGATCTCGAAGCCGTGGCGCTGACGAAGGCAACGGGTGCTGATCGTATCGAGCTCTATACCGGGCCCTATGGCGGCTGCTTCGATGACCCGGCAAAGGCGGCCGTTATCCTGGAGGAACTCGGCAGGACGGCCGATGCCGCTTTTTCGGCCGGCCTCGGCGTCAATGCCGGCCATGACCTCACGGTGGCAAACCTGCCGGCGCTGGTGAAGCGCATTCCGCGTCTGGCGGAAGTGTCGATCGGTCACGGTCTGACGGCCGATGCGCTGGAATACGGCATGGCCGAAACCGTGCGCCGTTTTTGCCGCGCCTGTGGCCAATCTGTCTGAGCCATGCGACGATAGGTCCACGGAATAGGGGCGCAGCCATGCGCATCACGCATTTGTACTTGACGATTATCAACTTATCTCACTGTCGGCGTCAGGCCTCGTTCTAGGGGCCGCGCCGGGCTGTCCCGCATGGCGGGATGGCTTCAGCTGCCAACAGAAAGAGCGCTCACAGTGACCAAGCACAGGATAGTCGTCGTCGGTGGAGGTTTCGGAGGTATTCAGGCCGTTCATGGGCTGAAAGGCGCCGCCGCCGACATCACGCTGATCGACCGGCGCAATCACCACCTTTTCCAGCCGCTGCTTTACCAGGTGGCCACGACGGTTCTGGCAACCTCGGAAATCGCCTGGCCCATTCGCCGCCTTTATCGCGACCGCGACGATGTCACGACCCTCTTGGACGAGGTGCTCGACGTCGATACTGAAGCCCGCCTCGTCAAGCTGAGTTCCGGCCATACCGTCCCCTACGACACGCTGATCCTCGCCACCGGCGCGCGCCATGCCTATTTCGGCCGCGACGAATGGGAAAGTGCCGCACCCGGCCTGAAGACGCTCGAGGACGCGACGACGCTGCGCCGCCGTATCCTCTTGGCTTTCGAACATGCGGAAATGGCCGAGATCATCGGTGAGACCGAAGACCTCGATTCCCACCTGACCTTCGCCATCATCGGTGCCGGCCCGACCGGCGTCGAGATGGCGGGCATGATTGCCGAACTCGCCCACAAGGTCCTGCCCAAGGAATTCCGCCACATCGATACGACCCGCACCAGGGTTCTGCTGATCGAGGCGGGGCCGCGGGTTCTGCCGGCCTTTACCGAGGATCTCTCCGCCTATGCCAGGCAGGCGCTCGAAAAGCTCGGTGTCGAGGTGCGCACCGGCGTTCCTGTTACGGCGATTACCGGCGAAGGCGTCACTGTCGGCGAGACCTTCATTCCCTGCAGGACCGTCGTCTGGGCCGCCGGCGTGCAAGCGTCACCGGCAGCCCGCTGGGTCGGCGCTGCGGCCGATCGGGCGGGCAGGGCGGTTGTCGGTCCGGATCTTTCGGTCGAGAACCATCCCGAAATCTTCATCGTCGGCGATACCGCAGCCGTGACCCAGAAGAACGGCAAACCGGTCCCCGGTATTGCGCCGGCAGCCAAGCAGCAGGGAAGTTACGTGGCAAAGGTCATCAAGGCGCGGCTTGCAGGCCGGCCGGCACCCGGCCCGTTCCGCTATCTCCATCAGGGCAGTCTTGCCACGATCGGCAAGAGTGCCGCCGTCATCGATTTCGGCAGGATCAAGTTGAAGGGCAGCCTTGCCTGGTGGATCTGGGGCCTTGCCCATATCTACTTCCTGATCGGCACGCGCTCGCGCTTTGCCGTCGCCTGGAGCTGGCTGTGGATCTTCCTCTCCGGCCAGCACAGCGCCCGGCTGATCACCCAGAAGGAAACCCTGAAGGACGAATCGTAGGCCGCAGGCTGCCGTCCTGCTCGGGCTTGTCCCGAGCATCTGCAATCTTTCAAAGTCTTGGACGTGGTTGGATCCTCGGGCCGAGCCCGAGGATGGTGGCGAGCGGTGCGCGGGATTTAAACCACCACGCCCGTGCGCGAGGTGTTGAGCGTCAGCTTGCGCTCGGCGCGCTCCTGCTGCGGCGAGCGGTTATAGACCTCGCGGTAGCATTTGGAAAAATGCGATGCCGAGACGAAGCCGCAGGCGACGGCCACCTCGACCACCGGCATGGACGACTGCACCAAGAGATGCCGTGCCCGGTCGAGCCGGATCTCCAGGTAATAGCGGGCCGGCGAGCGGCCCATTTCCTGGCGGAACAACCGCTCGATCTGCCGCCGCGACAGGCCGGCATCGTCGGCGATCTCGATCAGCGACAAAGGTTCGGCGAGATTGTTTTCCATCAGCTCGATGATCGACAGAACCTTGGAATTCTGCACGCCGAGCCGGGCCCTGAGCGGCAGCCGCTGCCGGTCATGCGGGTTGCGCACCCGGTCGGTCAATTGCTGCTCGCAGACCCGGTTGACGAGGTTTTCGCCAAAATCCTGGCCGATCAGATTGAGCATCATGTCGAGCGAGGCGGTGCCGCCGGCGCAGGTATAGAGATTGCCGTCCACCTCGTAGAGATCGGCATAGACTTCCGCCTGCGGAAAAGCCTCGGCAAAGCCCGGCAGGTTTTCCCAGTGGATGGCGCAACGCTTGCCGTTCAGCAGGCCTGCCTGTGCCAGCACATGCGCGCCGGTGCAAAGGCTGCCGACCGCGATGCCGCGATTATAGGTCTCGCGCAGCCAGGCATTGACGGACTTGTTGTTGAATTCCTCGACATAGACGCCGGAACAGACCAGCACCATGTTCGGCCGGTTCTCGCCACCGAGATGGCGCCGCTCGTCGGCCAGCGACGAATTGACCTCTATTCCGATGCCGCTTGACGAATATACCTTCTGGCCGTCGGCGGAACAGAGCCGCCATGTATAGGCCGAATAGCCCAGCATGCGGTTGGCTATCCTGAGCGTCTCGATCGCTGCCGAAAACGGCAGCATGGTAAAATGTGGAACCAGGAAGAAGACCAGTGAGCGCTTCAGTCCGGGAGGCTTGCTTGTCAGATCCATTGTCGTCGTTCCCCTTGCTGCCGCTTGATGCGGTCTTGCATTGCTTCAAAAGCGACACTCGCATGGACTCACGAGATTAGAAGAGCTTTTGACGACAGGGAAATGGCATTTTTGCGACATATAGGCGTCGCTGAGGTGATAGAACGTCGAAATAGCTGACAATTGCCAATTGGCCGGAATGCGACATGGCCCCCGGTATGCAACCGCAGGGCCATGTCTATTGCTTCCAATGTCCTCTGGCCGATGCCCTTCGGCCTGCATGTCGGCGCACCTGGCGCGTTCCCGGTTACTTGCCTTCCGTCGTCGGCCAGCCGATATCCTTGCGGATTTCCTGCGGCAATCCTTCGAGCATGCGCTCGGTCTTGCGACGGTTCCAGGCCGCGGCCGTACGTTCCATGGCAGACGAGATCCAGCCGAAAGCTGCGGGCTTGGCGGGGGCGACAGATCGGCCGGCATAGCGGTCGAGATAGGTAATGCTTGTCATTTCAGTGCTCCTTGGGTGTTTTTCTCTTGGGTCACGGACGCCTTCGGCCGGGAGAGCGGAAGGCGCCAATTCATCAATCGATCAGATGTTTGAGGGGCGTCTCATTTGTCTTGGTGTTCTGTCGACGCCCTGCATCTGATGATTTGCACTATCCTGCCGATTTGACTTTCAATCAAACGAAATGATATGGTGCTTATGTTCAGATTTTTTGATGGGTGTTTCGATGACCGTACCGTTCCGCACACCGCTGCCTCTCCTCGACAATGATGTCCTGCGTACTTTCGTCGCCATTGCCGAAACCGGCAATTTCTCCACAGCCGCCGACGTTGTATTGCGCACGCCGTCCGCCGTCTCGATGCAGATCAAGAAACTGGAAGAGCAATTGAAGACGGTGCTTTTCCTGCGCGACGCCCGCTCGGTGACGCTGACCCAGAGCGGCGAGATGCTTCTGTCCTATGCGCGTCGCATGCTGGCGCTGTCCAATGAGGCTGTATCGCGCTTCGTCATGCCGGAACTGTCCGGCGTCGTGCGCCTCGGAGCCCCCGACGACATTTCCGAGCGCTTGCTGCCGAAACTGTTGAAGGACTTCGGCGAACACTTCCCCGGTATCATGGTGGATGTGACGGTCGACCAGAGCCTGCTGTTGCGCAAGCGCATGGATGAACAGCGCCTCGATCTTGCTCTGATCAACTGTGCCAACAGGCCGTTCCCCACCGTTGGTGAGGTCATACACACCGAAAAGCTCGTCTGGGCCGGTGCAAAATGCGGCAATGCCTATCTGCGTGATCCGCTGCCGATTTCGGTCTGGGAAGAAGGGTGCGTCTGGCGCCAGGATGCGATCTCGCAACTTGACAAGCTGAAGCGTCCCTACCGGATTGCCTATGCCAGTGCGCACACCATGGCCCAGCGCGCGGCCGTCGTCTCCGATCTGGCGATTGCACCGTTCCCGCTGTCCTACATCACCGAGGACATGCAGATCCTTGGCCCGAAGGAAGGTATGCCGGACCTTATCAGCTTCGATATTCGCTTGCTGACGGCGCCGAACCTTTCGGTACCTGCCAAGGCGGTGGCCGAAAGCATCAAGGATGCCTTCAGTTCGCTGGATGCCGTCGCGGCCTGATCACCGAAGGCGTCAAGGTCACATTCCGATTTGCATCGAGAGGCGTCGCTCACCCATCGCGTGAGCGGCGCCTTCTGCGTCCGCCGTCACCGCCGCCATCCGCAAGCGTCTTGCGCTCGGGTAGCGTCACGACAAGGCTCAGATTGGGGAAGGCATCCACCTTGTTGGGCAGCGCCATCGCGGCGACGAAATGATCCTGGAATTTCGGCTCCAGCGCCGTCTCGATCTTTTCGATCTGCCGAACGGTATTCTCGATCTCGCGGCGATAGTCGCGATTCAACAGGCACATGCGCGCCCCCGTACCCGCCGCATTGCCGACGGCCTTCACCTTCTCCAGATCGCAATCGGGGATCAGCCCCAGCACCATCGCATATTTCGGGTCGATGAACGTGCCGAAGGCACCGGCAAGCCCGATCCGGTCGACATCGGCGACACCCTGCTTGTCCATCAGCAGCTTCACCCCGGCATAGAGCGCTGCCTTGGCGAGCTGGATGGCGCGCACATCGTTCTGCGTCACGGTAATCCGCGGCATGCCGTCATGCAGAAGATAGGAGAAGGTGCGGCCGTTCTTGAGAATGCGGGGGCTGCGCGCCGCCATCGCCCCATCGACCACGCCATCCTCCGAAATGATCCCCGCAAGATACATTTCGGCAATGACTTCGATAATGGCCGAGCCGCAGATGCCGGTGACGCCGACTTGCTCCGCAGCCTCCGCAAAGCCGGGCTCGTCGGACCATGGCTCGACGCCGATCACCCGAAAACGCGGCTCCAGCGTCAGAGGATCGATGCGCACCCGCTCGATCGCTCCGGGTGCCGCGCGCTGGCCGGAGGAAATTTCCGCCCCCTCGAAGGCCGGTCCGGTCGGTGACGAGGCGGCGACGACCCGCGCACGATTGCCGAGCACGATTTCCGCATTGGTGCCGATATCGACCATCAGCATCATCTCGTCCTGCCGGTGTGGTCCTTCGGAGAGCGTTGCCGCTGCCGCATCGGCGCCCACATGTCCGGCAATGCAGGGCAAAAGATAGGTCCGCGTGCCGGCATTCATCGGCAGGCCGATGTCCGACGACTTCACCTCGACCGCACCGGAGACGGCAAGCGCAAACGGTGCCCCGCCAAGCTCGGTCGGATCAATGCCGAGAAACAGGTGATGCATGATCGGATTGCCGACAAACACGCTGTCGAGAATATCTTGGCGGGAAACGTCGCCCTCAGCGCAGACCTTGTCGATCAGCCCGTTCAATGCCTCGCGCACCGCGTCCGTCATCGCCGCGCGCCCATCCGGGTTCATCATTACATAGGAGACGCGGCTCATCAGGTCTTCACCGAAGCGGATCTGTGGATTGGACGCGCCGGCGGAAGCAACCGTGCGCCCCGAAAGCAGCGACGACAGATGCATGGCGATCGTCGTCGAACCGATGTCGCAGGCAATCCCGTAAGCCTCGTTCTTCAGCCCCGGATAAAGCGCGATGAGGCGAGGGCGTTCGTCCTCGCGGTCCTTGTGGATCGCCGCCGTCACCTTCCACTCGCCCTTGCGCAGGATCTGCTGCACCTGGGGGATGATATGGAAATCGACCTCGACATCGTCGAAATGCCAGTCGGCGGCAAGCGCCGCCTTCAGCCGGTCGAGATCGCCGAGCGGCTTTTCCATGTCGGGTTCCTCGACCTCGACATAGCACATGCGAACCGCCGGATTGCGATCGAACACCCGCTCGTCGGCCGCCTTGCGCACCACCTGCGCATTGATCACGGTATCCTGCGGTATGTCGATGACGAGATCGCCGAGGATCTGCGCCGAACAGGAAAGCCGACGCCCCTCGGGCAGCCCGCGCACCCGGTCATAGCGCTCTTCCTTCGGCCCGACCTGGGAGAGGTGGTCGACCGAGGAGGTTATCCCGTGCTTGGCGAAATTGCCCTCCTGCACCGAGATCTGGCAGCGCCCGCAGGTCGCTCGTCCGCCGCACACGCTTTCCACATAGACCCCGAGCTGACGCGCGGCATCAAGCACCGGCGTACCCGCCGCAAACCGGCCACGCTTGCCGGACGGCATGAAAAGGACGAGGGGATCTCGGTGCGATGCGTCTGCCATGCTGATCCTTTTACTCGCTCGCGGCTCCAGTACCAGCCCGCGCCGCTCGTCCGCCGCGTCGTCCGCCGCTGGCCGACGGGGCAGGAGCGGCGGCGGCGGCACCGCCTTCTGCCGGCTTGTAATCCCGATAGGTCATGATCCAGTTGCCGCAATTCTGGTCGGTGCCGTTCAGCACGTTTGCCGCCCGCACCGCCTCCATTTCCTGCGGCCGGCAAGGGTTCATGATCGCGCTCGTCATGCCGGCGCCGATCACCATCGGAATGAAGCCGGCATTGATGCCGTGGCGGTGCGGCAGGCCGAAGGAGATATTGGAAAGCCCGCAGGTCGTGTTCACCTTCAACTCTTCACGCAGCCGCCGAAGCAGCGTGAAGACCTGCAATCCCGCCGAGCCGAGTGCCCCGATCGGCATGACCAGCGGATCGACGACGATGTCATGTGCCTTGATGCCGTGATCGGCAGCGCGCTCGACAATCTTCTTGGCGACGGCAAAACGCACGTCCGGATCCATCGAAATACCGGTCTCGTCATTCGATATCGCCACGACCGGCACGTCGTATTTCCTGCAGAGCGGCAGGATTGCCTCGAGCTTCTCCTCCTCGCCGGTGACCGAATTGACCAGCGGCCGCCCCTTGGCGACCTTCAGCGCCGCTTCGATCGCAGCCGTCACCGAACTGTCGATTGATAGCGGTACGTCGACCAGCCCCTGGACGATCTCCAGTGTCTGTACCAGAAGGCCCGGCTCCGTCTCGTTCGGATTGACCGAGGTGACCCCGGCATTGACATCGAGCATGGTCGCGCCCGCCGCCACCTGTTCCAGCGCGTCCTTGATCACGGTGTCGAAATTGCCCTCTATCATCTCGGCCGCAAGCTTCTTGCGGCCGGTCGGGTTGATCCTTTCCCCGATGACGCAGAATGGCTGGTCGAAGCCGATCACGACTTCCCGTGTGGCGGATGCGACGATGGTGCGTGTCATGGCGGTCTCCGGCTGTGGGGAGGGAATAGGGGATATCGTCTGCTATGCGCTTTCCCGCCCGCCGGCCTTCACCAGCGCCACGAGCCTGTCCTTGTCATAGGCGGCTTCCAGTTCCGACGCCGCCTTGTCTGCCTCGGCTTCCAGATCGTCAGAGACCGGGATTGGATCGGCCTTGCGCCACTCTGCCAGATAGTCGTCCGTCTCGGCAGCGCCTGTGCGCATGGCACACATGTCTATCGCCTCGGTGAAACGCAGCGAAAGCTCGCGCTTGGCGGTCTGCCTGCCTTTTTTGATGATCACCTGCGCGGGAATGTCCCGCCAGTAGACGACGATGCGATCCGCCAAGAAAACCTCCGTCAGCTCCCCCGTTGACATGGCCGAGCATGCACCGGCGAAGCGGCGCAGACTGCGCTTTGCACGACGTCGCAAGTAGCAAAAAGCGACGTGCTACCAGATGCGCTTGGTTATGCCGTGATAGACCCATGTCCAGATCGGCGGCGGGAAGCGCAGGACGGAGGTGCCGGTCGCGGGCTGAGGCTGTAGATTACCGCCCAGCGCGTCCCTGATCGCCTTGACGATGATGACCGTCGAGGCGGCGGTAATCTGCAGCGGATAGGTGGCGATCGTATCCGTCTTATGCGGCGTCACATGGCTCTGGTAGAGGATATCGCCGGTGTCGACGCCGGCATCGACCAGATGCACGGTGCCGCCGAAATTTGCCTCGTCCTTTTCCACTCGCGCCCAGTAGCCGCCCATCTGTCCACGATAGGCCGGATTGATCCCGGCATGGAAGTTGATGACCGGGCAGGGGATGGACGCTAGCGTCGCACGGGAAAGAATGCGGCAGGAAATGGTGAAGACGACAGCCGGCTCAAGTCGCGTCACCAGGGCGTGACATTCCGCATTGTTCAGCGATGAGACGTGCGTGACCGAAACCGCCGGATTTGGAATAGCTGAAAGCCCGTATTGCCGGACGATCTCGTCGCTGCGCCTTGCGGCAACGGTCTTGCCGAGGCGCGACGCGATCATCGTCGCAAGCTGCCCTGCCGCGTTCAGCCAGCCAAGGCGGCGGGCTCGACGCCTGAGGATTGTGCCTTTTGATTCAGGCTGTTCCTCGATGACGTGGATATCGGGAAAATGTGCCGCCAGTACATTGATTATCACCTGCGGGTTCAGTCCACCGGCGGTCATCACCACAATGCGGGGCACGGATAGTCTCCTGAAGGATGTGTTTGACAAATCTCTGCGGCCAGCATCGGAAATAAAGCGTAAACGGCAAGGAAGTTCCGCGTCCTCGCCGCGGTGGCAGGCAGCGTCTCACAACGCCTTGATCGCCGACGCGAGATCGCCATAGCCGGTAAACCGGTATTCGTATTCGAGCCCGAGATAATCGGCCGCCTCGCGCGCCTTGCGCTGCAGGTCTTCGTCCTCTTCCTGCGAAAGATAGATCAGCTTGCGGTAATTGCCGAAATACATGTCCCTGAGCTCGGGGTGGCGGTCGAGACCGAGCGGCTCGATCACGAAGGCACGGAACTGCCTTGCGAGAAAATCTGTCAGAAAGAAGGACAGGAGGTCGTCCTCCGCCTTCGCCGCGAAGAGGTCGTTGCCGGAGAAGAACGAATAGCAGTGGGGGCCAGCGATGCGCTCGATGCCCTCCCGCTCGCAAAGCCGGTCGATCTCCCCACCGGTGCCGCAATCGGCATAGGCGAAAAATATGCGCGAAAAGCCGTTTTTGCGCGCCTCCGCGACGGCTGCTTCCAGCCCCGGAACGATCTTTTGCGGGTAGGCATGCCAGATTGCCGGCAGGCAATTGAGGTCAATGTGATCGAGACCCTGTTGCCCAGAAGTCGCAATGATCTCCCGTGCGATCGCGCCGCACGCTATGACGTGAACTTTTTTCGAGTTCGAACGTTCCATAGCCGGAAAATCACTTTCCGCAACAATTTGATCCTTACTCATCGGAGAATTCCATCATGACGGCCAAGACAGTCACGGTTATCGCTGCCCTCATCGCTATCACGGCGTCCCTCTCGTCCTGCGGCAATACGATCCGCGGCATGGGCCAGGATACTGCCAACACCGTCAACGCCACCAAGGATGCAGGCCATCGCGTCGGCAAGGCAGCTCAGTAACCGCCATAATCGCCTTTTGGCCAAACGAACCGCGTGCCTTTGTCGGGAACGCGGTTCAAAGCATCAGGCGGGGCATCAGGCCGGGACCGGAGCGAAACAGTCGCTGCCGGTCGTTGGCCTATAGATCCAGCCTTGACCCGTCAGGCCCCGGCCGCCAGGCTGTTGTGCCTGCGTCGCATATAATCCTTGGCAGTTTCGACCGCCACGGCGGCATCCCGGCAATAGGCATCTGCGCCGACCGCCTTGCCGAATTCCTCGTTGAGCGGCGCACCTCCGACGAGCACGACATAGTCGTCGCGAATGCCCTTTTCCTTCATCGTGTCGATCACGACCTTCATATAAGGCATAGTCGTGGTCAGAAGCGCCGACATGCCGAGAATGTCCGGCTGCTCGCGCTCGATCGCGTCGAGATAGTTCTCGACCGGATTGTTGATGCCGAGATCGACGACGTCGAAGCCGGCACCTTCCATCATCATGCCGACGAGGTTCTTGCCGATATCGTGAATATCGCCCTTCACCGTGCCGATCACCACCTTGCCGAGCTTCGGAGCGCCGGTCTCGGCCAGCAGCGGCCTGAGGATCGCCATGCCGGCCTTCATCGCATTGGCCGACAGCAGCACTTCCGGGACGAAGAGAATGCCGTCGCGGAAATCGATGCCGACGATACGCATGCCCTCGACCAAAGCCTGGGTCAGCACGTCATAGGGCGTCCAGCCGCGCTCCAGCAGGATGTTGGTTCCCTCCTCGATCTCCTCCTTGAGGCCGTCATAGAGATCGTCATGCATCTGCTGAACGAGTTCTTCGTCGGAAAGCTCCGAGAGAATGATATCGTCGTCGGACATGAATTCTCTTCCCTGGTTGGAGGCGAGTTTCAAATCGCCCACGTGGCCGATATGGCGCCGATATGGCATTGACACCTGCAACTATGTCTAGCGTTATTTTGTTTCGCAATTTCTTTCGTAAGCGACAGGAGCGCGTCGGAAAGAGAACGGTCGGGCAGGCGTCGCAAATGTCTGTCTCGTGCAAATGCGTGACGCAGGAAGGCGGGAGGAGGCCCGTTTGCGGGCCTAGCATGCGATGCCAGCGAACAAGCCGACAACCGATCCGGCAATAGCCCGATAGGCGGCAGCAAAGAGCGCAAAAGGGTGAGGAAAATCATGGACGACATCAGCCAGCAGACGGATATGGGTGGCGGCTCCGGCCGGCGTGGTCGTGGTGAGCGGGGAGCGGCCGGCAGGCGTGCTGCCCGCGCCGGCGGCGGTCCCGGCGCATCCTTGCCCTATATCACCCGAAAGATCGGCACTTACGAGGTTCTTGACGAGGCGGGCCTCGACCTGATCGAGCGCAATGCCGACCTGATCCTCGAAGAGATCGGCATCGAGTTCCGCGACGACGAGGAGGCGCTGGACCTCTGGGCGAGGGCCGGTGCCGATGTGAAGGGCAGCCGCGTGCATTTCCCCAAAGGCCTGTGCCGTGAACTGCTGAAGACCGCGCCGAAGGAATTCACCTGGCACGCCCGCAACCCTGCTCGCAGCGTCCATATGGGCGGCAATGCCACGGTATTCGCCCCCGTCTACGGCCCGCCCTTCGTGCGTGACCTTGAGGGAAATCGCCGATATGCGACGATCGAGGACTTTCGCAATTTCGTCAAACTGTCCTATCTGGCGCCGTCGATGCATTCCTCGGGCGGCACGGTCTGCGAGCCGGTCGATATCCCGGTCAACAAGCGTCATCTCGATATGGTCTACAGCCATATCAAATATTCCGACAAGCCGTTCATGGGCTCGGTTACAGCGCCCGAGCGGGCGGAAGATACGATCGCCATGGCAAAGCTCGTCTTCGGCGACGAGTTTGTCGAAAACAATTGTGTCACGCTGAACCTCATCAACGCTAACTCGCCGATGGTCTTCGACGGCACCATGCTTGGCGCGCTGAAAGTCTATGCGCGCCATAACCAGGCCTCGGTCGTCTCGCCCTTCATACTGTCGGGCGCCATGAGCCCGGTCACGGTTGCAGGAACTCTCACCCAGATCCTCGCCGAAGTCTTGGCCGGTGCGGCTACTACCCAGCTCATTCGCCCCGGTTCGCCGGTTCTGTTCGGCACATTTGCCGCCTCGATCTCGATGCAGTCGGGCGCGCCAACCTTCGGCACGCCGGAGCCGTCGCTGGTCTCCTATGGCGCCGCCCAGCTTGCCCGCCGCCTCGGCCTGCCGTTCCGCACCGGCGGCTCGCTTTGCGCCTCCAAGATCCCGGATGCGCAGGCAGCACACGAATCCGCCAACACTCTCAACACGACACTGCTGGCCGGCACCAATTTCGTCCTCCATGCCGCCGGCTGGCTCGAAGGCGGGCTCGTCTCGTCCTATGAGAAATTCATGATCGACCAGGACCAGCTCGGCATGATGCAGAAAATGGCCGAAGGGGTCGATCTGTCCGCCGAAGGCCAGGCGCTCGATGCGATCCGCGAAGTCGGGCCGGGCAGCCACTATCTCGGCTGCGCCCACACCCAGGCGCATTTCCAGACGGCCTTCTACCGTTCGGCACTCGCCGACAACAATTCCTTCGAACAATGGGAGATCGAAGGCGCCAAGCGCATCGAGGATCGCGCCAATGCGCTTTGCCGCTCATGGCTCGACAATTACGAGGCACCGCCGCTCGATCCGGCGATCGACGAGGCGCTTCTCGCCTTCATCAAGGACCGCAAGGACAGTATGCCCGACGCCTTCACTTGAAGAGAGCCCGAGGCCGCCAGGGAGCAAGGCGGCGCAAGGCGGGTCGCCGACTTCATCCAGGGCAGCGTCTGGCGACCGCATTACCAATACAAGGGGCCGCGCTGAGATGATGGGCGGCCCTTCATCCATATCCCGCGAGATCGAAACCGGGTTGGGACCAAGCGGCATCCTGATCCGCGGCACGGTGGATTTCGCAATGGGCGAGGGACCTTTGCTCGCCGACGGCACGAATGCTGCCTCGGTCGTTCTGCTTGGCAATGCCGGCGGTTCGATCTGGCCGGCATTCTCGCGCTGGAAGGCCGGTTATGACGGTCCCGATCCGCTCGATACATGGTCGAAGGAGATCATTCATCCTCTTGCGGAGAGGCTTGGCGGCACGGCCTATTTTCCCTCCGATCCGCCCTGGCAGCCCTTCCAGCAATGGGCGATGCGCGCCGAGAGGCTGAAACCGTCACCGCTCGGCATTCTCATCCATCCCGACTATGGGCTCTGGCACGGTTATCGCGGCGCGATCGGCTTTGTACAGAGGCTGGACGATGCCTCTGCGTCATCGATCACCGGGCGGAGACATGCCTGCGATCACTGTCCGGCAAAGCCCTGTCTCTCCACCTGTCCCGTCTCCGCTATTCGGCCTGATCCCCAAAATTTCGCCGTCTCGGCCTGCCGCAGTCATCTCTTGACGCTGTCAGGGCAGGGCGCTTGCATGGTTTCCGGCTGCCTTGCGCGCAACGCCTGCCCGGTCGGTGAGCAATACCGCTATCTATCGGCACAGCTCGAATTCCACATGCACGCGCTGCGCTGAAGGCGCGTCAAAATCGACAAGACGCTGCAGGGACATTGCGTCTGCCGATGGGCGCGCTACATTCATCATGCTGACATAAACGCCACTGGGAGGAGTGATTGCATGAAACGTCTGTGGCCCGAGGAGTTTGACTATGTTCTGGACGATGCGGAGGAGGTCGTGCTGGAGGCTCCTGCCTCGGTAAGCGACGACGGCGTGGAGATCGACGCCATCCATCGGCCGGCACTGAAAGTCCGTCTGCCCGAGCAGGATTTCGAACGGATCTGGCCGCTTGCGGAAGCGCGCTATCGTCTCGATGGACGCTTTGCCGGCAAGGCGATCACGCTGATCGCCAACAACCCCCATTACCACGCCTGGCATCCGGCCGATGGCGGAACGGTGGAAACCGTCTCCGACAGCGGCGTGAAGCACACGACCAGATATGTCGTCGCGCACTTCCTGTTCGACGACGTGCGCGAGGCGGCTGTGGCTGCCTGACGACTGCATCAGGCGACAGGCAAATGGCGAAAATCACCCGGTCGCTCGCCTGACGACGCCGTTGCCCCTCAGACGGGCGCCTTGGGATAGGCCCGCTCCAGACCGCCGGAGCGGGTCAAGCCTTGCTTGAAAGCCTGGTAGGCCGGATGCTGGCTGGATTTCGCCGCCTCCATCAACCGGATCTGCAGCCGGTCGGGCGCGGCGTGGCCGAGCCATTCGCCGCATTTCTGCAATTTCAGCGTATTGAGAAAACGCGCCTCGGATGCCTGGTCGAGATGAAGATGCAGGCCGGCAAGCATCAGGTCGTCCTGCGCCGGGCTTTCCATCAGAAGCTTCAGCCAGGTCTGCTTTTCGTCCGAAAGGCTGGCCAGTCCCTCGGCCACCGTCTCCCTGCTGCCGATCGGCGATACGCTGCTCATCAAGTCTACCCCGCTGTCATCATCCCCGGCGACGGCGGCGCTCCCGGCCGGAATCGCCACCGGATTCGCTTGCCGTCTTATTGCGGAGCGGGCCGATCTTGTCGACGATTTCCTCGATCGTCGGCCGCGGACGCGGTGTATAGTCGTCGAGTGCCGCACGCATGGCCGACAGATGCTCGCAGGACGTGCCGCAGCAGCCGCCGATGATTTTTGCGCCGGCATCGCGTGCCAGCCGCGCATATTCGGCCATCAGCGGCGGCGTGCCGGAATAGTAGATCTCCGAGCCGCGAAATTCCGGAATGCCGCAATTGCCCTTGACGATGGTGATCGCATCCGGCGACGCCTGCGTCATGTCGAGAAGCGAGGACAGGATATCGGAGGCCCCGACGCCGCAATTGGCCCCGACCGCTTCCGGCCCCGGTCCGATATCGGCGGCAACACCGTGAATGTCCTTGGGGTTCAGTCCCATCATCGTCTTGCCGGCCGTGTCGAAGGAACCGGTATAGGTATAGGGTAGGCCGACCTTCACCGCCGCCTCCGCCGCCGCGCGGATCTCGTCCGGTGCCGACATGGTTTCGATCCAGGCGACATCGACGCCACCGGCCTTTAGGCCCTCCATCTGCTCGGTAAAAGCTGAAACGGCATCCTCGTAGGACAGAGCCCCGAGCGGAATCAAAAGCTCGCCGGTCGGCCCGACCGAGCCCGCGACGATCACCTCGCGGCCCGCGGCGTCGGCGACGGCACGCGCGATCTCGGCTGCACGTTTGTTCAGCGCAAATACCCGGTCCTGCGCCTGATGCAGCTTCAGCCGATGGCGTGTGCCACCGAACGAGTTGGTAAGGATGATGTCGGCACCGGCATCGACGAAATCCTGATGCAGCTTGGTGATCCGCTCCGGATGCGCCTCGTTCCACAGTTCCGGCGCTTCGCCGGCCTCCAGGCCCGCGGCAAACAGATTGGTTCCGGTGGCGCCATCCGCCAGCAGCACACCCTTTTCGGCAAGAAGCTCGGTCAGTGGGTTCTTCGTCGGCATGGCATCCTCCTGAAAACTGAATGCAAGATATAAAGCTTCCTTTATATGCTTTCAACGTACAGGATATGCGCCGGCTGCGACGCTGGCGCCTCTCTTTCCGCCGCCAGCACCTGCATCTGCCGCGGCCGGCATGGGCTCACTCGGCGGCCATCTTCGAGCTTTCGGCGCCTGCCGGCGTCACCATCGCCGCCATCATCCGCTGCAGGTCCAGTGTCCCGACCGGTGTGCCTGCCTCGTCAATGACCGTGGCCTTCATCTGGCCGCTCTCCGTCATGGCCTTGGCGGCCCCTTCGAGCGTCGTCGTTGCCGCGATGCGCGTGCCGTCCGCCTGCCCATCGAACGCAGCCATGACGGTCTTGGCCTGGATCACCCGGCCGCGGTTTACTTCCTTGACGAAGGCGGTGATATAGTCATCGGCCGGTGACAGCACGATGTCCTGGCCGGTTCCCTGCTGCACGACCTGTCCGTCGCGCAGGATGGCGATCTTGTCGCCGAGCCTCAACGCCTCGTCGAGATCGTGGGTGATGAACACCACGGTCTTCTTCAGTTCCGCCTGCAGGTCGAGCAGCACGGTCTGCATGTCGACGCGGATCAGCGGGTCGAGCGCCGAATAGGCCTCGTCCATCAACAGGATGTCGGCATCGTTGGTGAGTGCTCTGGCCAGCCCCACACGCTGCTGCATGCCGCCGGACAACTGGTTCGGATAATGGTTCTCGAAGCCGGCAAGGCCGACGCGCTCGATCCAGTATTGTCCCTTTTTCAGGCTTTCGGAGCGGGAGATGCCCTGGATGTCGAGCCCGTAGACGGTGTTCTCGATCACCGTGCGATGCGGCAGGAGAGCAAATTTCTGGAACACCATCGCCGTCTTGTGACGGCGGAAGTCGCGCAGGTCCCGCTCATTCATGCCGCAGACATTGACGCCGTCATAGACGACCTCGCCATAGGTCGGCTCGATCAGCCGGTTGATATGGCGGATCAGCGTCGACTTGCCCGATCCCGACAGGCCCATGACGACGGTGATGCCGCCGGCGGGCATGGAGATGTTGATGTCCTTGAGCCCAAGCACATGGCCGTAGCGCTCGTTGAGTTCGGCCTTGGTCAGGCCGTTCTTGACCGCCTCCACATGCTCGCGGCCGCGCGGGCCGAAGATCTTGTAGAGCCCCTTGATCTCGATGCCGTGACTAGCCATGCACCACCTCCGAATGACGCTGAAGCCGCTTGCCGAACGCCTGGCTGGTGCGGTCGAAGATGATGGCGATCGCCACCAGTGCGAAGCCGTTGAGGAAGCCGAAGGTGAAGAACTGGTTGTTGATCGCCTGCAGCGTATTTCTGCCGAGCCCGCCGACACCCACCATCGAGGCGACCACCACCATGGCGAGCGACATCATGATCGTCTGGTTGATGCCGGCCATGATCGTCGGCAGGGCGAGCGGCATCTGCACGTTCCAGAGCTTCTGCCCGGCTGAGGAACCGAAAGCATCGGCCGCCTCCAGCACTTCCTTGTCGACCAGCCTTATGCCGAGATTGGTTAGCCGGATCATCGGCGGCACGGCATAGATGACAACCGCGATGAGGCCCGGCACCTTGCCGATGCCGAAGATGACGACGACCGGGATCAGGTAGACGAAGCTCGGCATCGTCTGCATCACGTCGAGGATCGGGTTGATGACGCCCTGGATCCGGTCCGAGCGGGCCATCAGGATGCCGATGGGAAGCCCGATGATGATGGCGATGAGGGTTGACACCGTGACGATCGCGAGCGTCGTCATCGTGTCTTCCCACAGGCCGAAAATGCCGATGAAGATCATCCCGATCGCGGTGCCGATGGTGATGCGGATGCTGCGGCTGCCGAAATAGACGACCAGCAGCATGACGATCAGCACCACCGTCCAGGGTGAACTGGTGAACAGCTTTTCAAGATAGTTCAGGAACCATTGCAGCGGCCGCACGATGATGTCGATGATGCTGCCATATTCGCGGACAAGCCCCTTGAAGCCGTCGTCGATCACCTTGCGCGCATCGCGAATATAGCTGTCGCTGATGGCCGGGAACCTACAGAGGGCTCGCGGCAGGATCTCGCAGATCGCCATGCTTTTCCCCTTTTATATGCGTTCTTCCATTTGCAATCCGCAAACCGCCCGGATGCCGTCGTCTGTCATGTCTTTGTCGATGACGGCACCGGTTCGGGCAGGTGTTGCGTCTCGGACCGGCCGTCTTGCCGCGTGGCGGTTGCAACGGGCCACCTGTCTCGCGGGCGGCAGGCCGGAAGGCGGCGCACGGGCCGCCTTCCGCAAGCGAGGGCATCAGAGCGATGCCTTGACCTTTTCGGCAACGTCCGGCGCTACCCACTTGGTCCAGACTTCCGGCATGGTTTCCAGGAAGTGCTTGGCGGCATCGGCATTGGTGCCCTGGTTGTCGGTCTGCCAGGCGAGGATGCTGTTGACCGTCGCATTGGTCCACTTGCGGGCCTTGACGTAATCCATGGCGACACCCGCCTTGTCGGCGAACTGCTTGGTCACGACGGTAAAGGCCTGCGAAGTCGGGTAGGAATTGACCTTCGGGTTGGGGCAATCCGGAACGGCGGTGCAGGCATCCCAGTCTGCCTTGTCATGCGGCACGTCGAAGGAGAGCTTCACCATCTCGTATTTGCCGAGAATGGCCGTCGGTGCCCAGTAATAACCGAGCCAGCCGGTCTTCTTCTCGAAGGCGCTGGCGATCGATCCGTCGAGGCCGGCGGCAGACCCGGTATCGATCAGGTCGAAGCCCTTGTCCTTGGCGCCGAGCGCCTTGTAGAGATTGGCGGTCGATACCTGGCAGTTCCAGCCCGACGGGCAGTTGGTGACGGCGCCCTTGGACGGATCTTCCGGGGCTGGGAACAGGTCGGGATGCTTGAGTGCATCCTGCACGGTCTTGATGTCCGGATGTTTGTCGGCAAGGAATTTCGGGATCCACCAGCCTTCGACGGCACCATCGGCAAGGATTTCGGCGGCCTCGATCAGCCGGCCTTCCTTGACGGCGGCATCGAGCGGCGTGCGAACGGCATTGACCCAGAATTCCGGCGCCATGTCCGGCTGGGCCTTTTCGTTCATCGAGGTGAAGGTCGGCATCGTGTCGCCGGTAACGAGCTCGACGGAGCAGCCGTAACCTTCTTCGAGAATGATCTTGTCGACATTGGCGGCCACGCCGGCGGACGCCCAGTTCATTTCGGCAATGGAAACGGAACCGCATTCGGCATGGGCGGCACCGGCAAAGGCATAAAGACCGGCCGCGAACGCGGCGTAAGCGAGGAGTTTTTTCATCGTAAGACCTCCCAGTCTTATTGTGTTGACAATCAATGCATGGAACCGGTGCAACCGAAATCCGTTGATAAAGCGCCTGGGGGCATCAGTGCTGCACCCTCTGTATGGTCGCTGTCTGCATGCGTCTTTTGCTATCTGCGCGACAGCCACAGATAGGGCGCATTTTTTCTGTCAGCTTAGGCAGCGTACGGCTTTCATCAAATAAATCAACAGTAGCTGTCAGCCCTGCTTATCCGAGAGGTTCTCGTAACTCTTTGGAAGAACGGCATTAGTGCTGCGTTCAAGGCCTAAAAACGGTCAATTGCCGCCTATCTGCGCTGTAAAGCCTTCCGCAACTTCGGCGCGATCAGAAACGGCAGCAAAGTCACGCCCCATATTTGACGTTTTGTAGCCGATTAGCGCCGCGGGGTGCGCCGCAATTTTTTTCATGCTGCGCGCAAAAAGATGGTCCCGACAGCAATCCTCGGCTGTCCTTGAGGGCTTCCCACGCCTCAAATACGGCATATGCAAGTTTAGCGATGTTTTCTTTGCAGATCTCGCTTTTTAGGCGTTGCGCTAACCATCCGGTAACACTGTCTGGCTAATGATCTCTCCGCGGACACATCGTCCGACAGTGGCGCCGGGTCAGGTAATGCGTACCGGTTGCCCCATTCCTCGTGTTCCCCCGATCGTGCCGCGACAAAAATAAAGGGCCCCGAAAGGCCCTTGAAGAGATACCGACTGCAGCTTTTGGCTCAGCCCGCATTCGATGTGCGGATGAAGCCGAACAGCGAAGAACGCTTCTGGTGATCGGACGGGCGTGAATTGCGGAAAGCGCGGGGAGTTTCCCCGTTCCAGGCAATCTGCACGCCGTTATTGTTCCTGAAAATATAGAGCATCCGGGTGTTTCCTCGATGGCTGCGAATAGGTTCGCATGTCCTTATGTTTGCCGATCCAATACGCCTGCTGCAGGCTCTGCGCCACTCGGCAAATCGCCACCGGATGTCGCAAAAAGAATAGTGCGTCGATTTGCGCAGCCTGTATGGCATGTCGGCACCCTGCGGACGGCTGTTGACTTCACCCGGTTCCTGTTCGACCATGGGAACGCAATGCGAATCCAGACAAACACCAACACGGACCGGACGCCTCCGACATCTACGAATCGTCCGGTCTCGTTTGTCCCAAGCGCGGCCTTTTCCCCATGATCCTTTCCGGCAAGTCGGCGCTCGTCCTGGGTGGCGCGCGTTCAGGCAAATCCGCCTTTTCCGAGCGGTTGGCGATCGCGACCGGTCTTGAACGCCATTATATCGCGACCGGCCGCGCCTATGACGACGAGATGCGGGCCCGTATCGCAACGCATCGAGAAGAGCGGGGACCGTCCTGGATCACCCATGAGCAGCCGCTCGATCTCGTCGGCGCGCTGAAGGCGATCGATGCGGCCGGCCATGTGATACTGGTCGACTGCCTGACGCTCTGGGTCACCAATCTGATGATGGAAGAGGCCGACATTCCGGCACAGGCCATGTCGCTGGTCGAACAGATCAAGGCATCGCGCGCCACCGTCGTCCTCGTCTCCAACGAGGTCGGCCTCGGCATCGTGCCGGAAAATCGCATGGCGCGTGAATTCCGCGACCATGCCGGGCGTCTGCATCAGCAGATCGCAGCGGTGGCCGACGAGGTATTTTTCGTCGCGGCCGGGCTGCCCCTCAGGATGAAGGGCTGAGCCTGCAGTCTCTCACCAGCCGAGCCAGACGCGCACGGGATGGCCGGGATCTGCAAGCAGCTTTGCCGCCAGCGCCAGGCAGGAGATCACCAGCAGCGGCTTGATCAGCTTGGCGCCTTTCTTCATCGCAAGCCCCGAGCCGATCTGCGCTCCGATGAACTGGCCGACACCCATCATCAGCCCGACCTTCCAGAGGATGGAGCCGGTGACGGCAAACACCAGGAACGAGCCGAAATTCGAGCCGAAATTGATCAGCTTCGTATTCGCCGTTGCCTTCAATAGCCCGAAGCCTGCCAGAAGCACGAAGCCCAGCATGTAGAAGGAGCCCGCGCCCGGTCCGAAAACGCCGTCATAGAGCCCGACCAGCGGGACGACGGTGATGCCGAAGACGAAGGGGGGCACGCGGCGGTGACCGTCGGCATCCGCAAGATTGGGCTTCAGCGCGAAGAACAGCGCAATCGCGATCAGGAGGAAGGGGATGGCACCCGCAAGCACCGATGCCGGCACCACAGATGCAAGCAGCGCTCCACAGGCGCCCCCGGCCATGGCCATGAGAGCCATCGGCAACTGGCTGTGCAGGTTGATATGGCCCTTGCGCGCATAGGCGATGGTCGCCGAAGCTGCGGCAAACTGCGACTGCAGCTTGTTGGTGGCGATCGCCTGGAGCGGCGGTATGCCGACGATCAAAAGCACGGGGATGGTGATCAGCCCACCGCCACCGGCAATCGAATCGACGAAGCCGGCAAAACAGGCGGCGAGAAACAGAACGAGGAGGAACTGGAAGGCGATATCGGTCACGGCAGGCAACTCGGCAAAGGCAGCGAAAGCAAGGGCAGGGACAACCGCTACACGGAAGCCGCTGCGGGATGCAGCCGTTACGTGACGGTCGAGGAGAGACAATCAGGGCGGGAGCCACCTTGTGGCATCAGATCCGTCTCACGGCAAGAGCTGCGATAGGTCGCCGGCGCCTGTCGAAACAGGATTGCGCCGCGTTTCAATGCGGTTATGGTGCGCGGCCTCCTTCCGAGCGCGGCACCGGCTGCGCCGGCATTACACAAGCAAGAAACGGAAAGCCCTTATGATCAAGGTCATATTCGATACCGACCCCGGCGTGGACGACGCCATGGCGCTTCTCTACCTGCATCGCCATCCGGATATCGACCTTGTCGGCGTCACCACCGTGTTCGGCAATGCTCCGATCGAGATTACCACCCGCAATGCGCAATTCCTCCACAAGGCCTGGAAGATCGGTGCGCCGATCGCCGGCGGTGCAGCGAAGCCCTATGACGATGGCCGCGATGGCGGACATTTCGCCACGATCGTTCATGGGGAAGACGGTCTCGGCAATATCGGTGTACCGCTCGAAATCGATCATCCCGTCGACCCGCGCCATGCCGCACAATTCATCGTCGACACGGTGAAGGCTGACCCGGGCAATGTCACGCTCGTGGCCGTTGGTCCGATGACCAATCTGGCGTTGGCGTTGAAGGCAGACCCGGAGATCGCCTCGCTGGTGAAGGAAGTGGTCGTCATGGGCGGCGCCTTCGACGTCAACGGTAACGTCACCCCGGCGGCCGAGGCCAATATCTACAATGATCCGGAAGCGGCCGATGCCGTCTTCACCGCCCCGTGGAAGGTGACGCTGATCGGCCTCGATGTGACAATGCAGACCACCATGTCATCGGATTATCTGGCAAAGATGGTGGAGGCGGGGCCTTCTGAACTGAAACTGCTGTCCGAACTGTCGCAATTCTACATCGATTTCTATCGCCAGCGGGTCGGTCTCGACGGCATGGCGCTGCACGACAGCTGTGC
The DNA here is from genome assembly GCF_003597675.1 of Neorhizobium sp. NCHU2750. Classification (NCBI taxonomy): domain Bacteria; kingdom Pseudomonadati; phylum Pseudomonadota; class Alphaproteobacteria; order Hyphomicrobiales; family Rhizobiaceae; genus Neorhizobium; species Neorhizobium sp. NCHU2750. The sequence goes on from NZ_CP030827.1 coordinate 1,635,403, forward strand.
CTGCGTCTATTTGACCGAGCCGCATCTCTTCGACGTCAGGAGCGGACCGGTTCGCGTCGTCTGCGGCGGTCTGGCGGACGGCAAGACCATCCAGGCACCAGACGATGGCCGCAAATATGTCGGCAGCGCCTGGGACGGCGTGCCGAGCCAGGTCGTCTGTACGGGCATACGTGCAGATGAGATCCGCGAGGCGATCCGCACCGTTCTGGTGGAAGGTCGCGCCCCGGCGCGCGCCTGAGCGGGAAGGGACGCCCGAGCCCGGGGAGGGCCTGAGCGGGGAGGGAAGGTCAGTCGCCGCCGGCCGCCGTCGCCAGGCGGTCGAGATCCGGCACGTAGACCTGCCGGTTGTTCTCGATATGGATGAGCCCGTCCTTGCGCAGCTTGGTCATTTGCCGGCTCACCGTCTCGATCGTCAGGCCGAGGAAATCGGCAATGTCGGCGCGTGACAGCGGCAGTTCGAAGGCGCAGGCGCCGAGCCGGTCGGGTTCGGCATGGGCGGCGACCAGAACGATCAGGCTGGCCACCTTCTCGCGCGCCGACTTGCGGCCGAGCGTCAGCATCCAGTCGCGGGCCTCATCCAGTTCGGTCAGCGCCTGGTTGTGCAGCCGGCTGCCGAGTTCGGCCGATTCGCAGATCATTCGCTCGAGGATCTTGCGCGGCAAGACACAGAGCTCGGTATCGGTGGCGGCTTCGGCCGCCATCAGGCTTTCGCTGAGAAACGGCCGTCCCATGAAGTCCGGCGCAAACTGCAGGCCGACGATCTGCTGGCGGCCGTCCGCCATGATCTTGGAAAGCTTCACGACGCCCTTGAGGATGTTGGAATAGGACGAAACCTGCTGGCCCTGGCCGATCAGTTCCGTACCGGCCTCCACCGCTCGCCTCTGGCTGTGCTTGTTCAGTTCGGAAAGCTGGGCGGGTGTCAGCGTCGAACAGACGCCGGCATGACGGGCCTCGCAGCCGCGACAAATCAGCGGTATCTCGTGAATGTCCACGATCTTCAGCTGTGCTTCCATCCTCATTCCCCCTCGCTGGTTCCATCGCCCCCAAAAACCGGAAGCGATTTTCGAGAGGCGATGCGCAGGTCTAAAAGCTGCAGCGATCTTCGTGCGCCACAACGGCGGACGGCGCTGCAGGTGGCAATCGTCAATCCGACCTTGGTTCACCCCACGTTCTCGTGCTTGATCCAAGTCAAAGTCGCTAAAATATTCAGCAGGTAGCTCTGTCACCCAAGAGAAGAGGTGCGACATGAGCGAAAGATTGCTTGCGAAATATTCCGGTGCTGTGCCACGTTACACTAGCTATCCGACTGCGCCGCATTTTCACACTGGTGTAAATTGCGACATCTATTCGCAGTGGTTGTCGGAAATCGATTCTCGCGGCAGCCTGTCACTCTATCTTCACATTCCCTATTGCGACCGGCTCTGTTGGTTCTGCGCCTGCCATACCAAGCAGACATTGCGCTATGAACCGATCACCGCCTATCTCGTCTCGCTCCGCCGCGAAATCGAAGCCGTTGGTGCTGTGGTGCCGGCCGGCGCGAAGGTTACCGCCATCCATTTCGGCGGCGGCTCGCCCACCATGCTGAGACCGGAGGACATGATCGACCTGATGGCCTGTCTGAGGGCATCGTTCAATATCGCGGACGATGCCGAAATCAGCGTCGAGATGGACCCCAATGATCTCGACGATGCGCGTTATGACGCACTTGCCGAAATCGGCCTGACACGCGCCAGCCTCGGCGTGCAGGATTTCGATCCGGTCGTGCAGAAGGCGATCAACCGTATCCAGACCTTCGAGCAGACCAGATCCGTGGTCGACGCGGTGAGGGCGCGCGGCGTCCGTTCGGTCAATTGCGACGTGCTTTACGGCCTGCCGCACCAGACACTGGAAGGCGTCGAGCGCACCCTGTCGGATATCCTGTCGCTGTCGCCCGATCGCGTCGCGCTGTTCGGCTATGCCCATGTACCGTGGATGAAGAAGCATCAGACGATGATCCCGGAAAGCGCCTTGCCGGATGTCGCCGAGCGCTTTCGCCAGAGCAGTTTTGCAGCCCGTATGCTGATCGAGGCCGGTTATGAGGCAGTCGGCATAGACCACTTTGCCCGGCCGTCCGATAGCCTTGCCGTCGCCGCCCGTTCCGGCACGCTGCGTCGGAATTTCCAGGGCTATACGACCGACACCGCCGATGCCCTGATCGGCCTCGGCGCCTCGTCGATCAGCCAGCTGCCACAGGGCTATGTGCAGAACATGCCGGCTACCGGCGAGTACCAGCGCATGGTCGAGGCGGGCGGTCTTGCTGCGGTCCGGGGAAAGGAACTCTCCGAGGACGATTGCATGCGCGCCTATGTCATCGAACGGCTGATGTGCGACTTCGGCTTCGATTTCATGCCGCTCCTGTCGCGTTTCCCTGACGTCGCCCACGAACTGATCGCGGAAGCGCGTGCCTTCGCCCGCGGCAACCCGGACGACATTTGCCGCGTCGGCAATGCCGCTTTCCGCATAACACCGGAAGGCCGTCCTTTCACCCGCACCATTGCCGCGGCATTCGACCGGTATCTGCAGCGTGGACAGGCCCGGCATTCCGTCGCCGTTTAGCCCATTTCCGTCTTGCCTGTTGCAGTCGGCTCGATTGCTGTTTAGGCAACAGTTTCGGTGCAAATTTCGAGGCCCAAATACGAAGCCATTGGCATTTGGAACCATTTTCCCTATGTGGGGCTCTGAATTACCTATTCTCAAAGGACATGGGCGTGACTGCTACATTCGACAAAGTTGCTGATATCATTGCTGAAACGAGCGAAATTGATCGCGAAACGATCACTCCGGAAAGCCATACGATCGACGATCTCGGCATCGACAGCCTCGATTTCCTCGACATCGTATTCGCGATCGACAAGGAATTCGGCATCAAGATCCCGCTCGAGCAGTGGACCCAGGAAGTCAACGAGGGCAAGGTTTCGACGGAAGAATATTTCGTCCTGAAAAACCTCTGTGCCAAGATCGACGAGCTGAGAGCGGCCAAGGGCTGATTGCTCGGGGTTAGATCATGCTGCTTGAATATTTCCAGATGATCGATCGGGTGGAAACGCTCGATCTTGAAGGAAAGACGCTGACGGCCCGTTCGACGGTGCCGGCGAAGAGCCCCGTATTCGAGGGGCATTTTCCCGGCATGCCGCTCGTTCCGGGCGTGCTTCTCATCGAAACCATGGCGCAGGCCTCCGGCATGCTGGTGCTTGCTGCCACGGATTTTGCCGCCATGCCCTTCCTGATGTCCGTCGATGGCGCCAAGATGCGCGCTTTCGTCGAGCCCGAAGCCGTACTCGACATAGAGGCGTTTCTCGAGCACGAGGGTTCGGGTTATGCCGTCACCAAGGCGAAGATCTCGTCGGGTGGCAAGAAGGTCTGTGATGCCCAGCTGAAGCTGCGCACCATGCCGTTTTCCGACATCCCGCTCGGCCCGATCGTCCGCAAGCGCGCGGAGGAAGTGGGGCTGGTCGCGGCGATGAAGGCCGGTGGTTGAACACGACCGTTTAAATGCGCGAAGTCCACGAAAGAGGACGAAAATGAAGTCTGACAATGATGTTGTGATCACCGGTATTGGCATCGTCACCTGCCGCGGTGTCGGCAAGGAAGCGCATGTCGCATTCCTGTCGCAGGCGGTGGCGGGCGAGCCGACGGTCGATGCCGAGCGTTTCAAGCCCTATCCGGTACACACGATGCCGGAAATCGACTGGTCCAGCCAGATCGCCAAGCGCGGCGACCAGCGGCAGATGGAGAACTGGCAGCGCCTCGGCGTCTTCGCCGCGGGCCTCGCGCTCGATGATGCCGGCCTCAAGGAAGACGCGGAAGCCTGCGCCTCGATGGACATGATCGTCGCCGCCGGTGGTGGCGAGCGCGACATCAAGGTCGATTCGCTGATCGTCGACGAGGCGCTGAAGCGCAACGATCGCGATATCGTGCTGAACGAGAAGCTGACGACAGAATTGCGGCCGACGCTTTTCCTCGCCCAGTTGTCGAACCTGATGGCCGGCAACATCTCGATCGTCCACAAGGTCACCGGCTCGTCCCGCACCTTCATGGGTGAAGAGGCCGCCGGCATTTCCGCCGTCGAGACCGCCTTCCACCGTATCAAGGCCGGCCAGTCGTCTCACAGCCTCGTCGGCGGCGCCTTCATTGCAGAGCGCGCCGACATCCTGCTGCTGGTCGAGGGCATTCATGCTCACGCCACGGGACAATGGCATCCGCTGTGGTCGCGCTCGTCCGAAAACGGTGGCGGCATGATCATGGGCACGGTCGGTGCGTTCCTGGTGCTGGAATCGCGCGCCCGTGCCGAAGCGCGCGGCGCCCATATCTACGCTGTTGTCGATGCCGTCGAAGGCGATCGCGGCACGCGCGGCGAGGGCAAGCTGGAAAAGCGGCTTTCGCGCCTCTCCGCTCTTGGCAAGACCGTCAAGGGTGACGACACCGTCGTATTCTCCGGCGCAAGCGGCATTGTCGATCTTGCCGGCCGCGAAAAGACCGTTCTTGAGAAGGAATTTGCCGGTTCGCCGATCCGTGGTTTCGGCGGCGCCACCGGCCACGCAATGGAAGCCCAGTTCCCGCTCGGTCTCGCACTTGCCGCCCTGACGCTGGACGGTGCAAGCCTTGTTCCGGTCTTCGACAAGGATCATGAGGCTGCCATGTCGAAGCCGGCAAAGCATGCCGTGGTGACGACGGTCGGTTACACGCGCGGCGAGGGCCTTGCCGTGCTCTCGGCCGACGCCTGAAGGAGAGTTGGAGATGAGTGACAATCGCTTCACTGATCATCTTGGTCGCCCGCTCGTGGCCGTTACCGGCATGGGCGTCATCACCTCGCTCGGGCAGGGTCTCGCCGACAACTGGTCTGCGCTGACCTCCGGCACCTCGGGCATTCACAAGATCACCCGTTTCCCGACCGACGGCCTGTCGACCCGCATCAGCGGCACGGTGGATTTCATCGCCATCCCCGCCGTCAATGCGGTCGAACGCTCCTTTGCCTTCGCGCGTGAAACGACCAAGGAAGCGCTGGCCCAGGCCGGCCTTTCGGGTGACTTCGAAGGCCCGCTGTTTCTTGCCGCGCCGCCGGTCGAGCCCGAATGGGAAGACCGTTTCGCGCTCGCCGACCGTGCCCCGCCGGCCAAGGCCGAAGGCGACGTCTATGAGCGTTTCCTCGCCGCCATGCGCGAAAAGCCCGATCCGGTCTTTCTCGAAGCCGTCCAGTTCGGCTCGATCTCCGAGCGTCTCGCCGACACTTTCGGCACCCGCGGCCTGCCGGTAACGCTGTCGACCGCCTGTGCTTCGGGCGCCACCGCGATCCAGCTCGGCGTCGAGGCGATCCGCCAGGGCCGCACTGACCGTGCGCTCGTGGCTGCCACCGATGGTTCCGTCAGCGTCGAGGCGCTGGTGCGCTTCTCGCTTCTCTCGGCGCTTTCGACCCAGAACGACCCGCCGGAAAAGGCTTCCAAGCCCTTCAGCAAGGATCGTGACGGTTTCGTCATCGCCGAAGGGGCTGCGACTTTAATTCTGGAATCGGTGGAATCCGCTCTTGCGCGCGGCGCCAAGGTTCTCGGCATCATCAAGGGGCTCGGCGAAAAGGCCGACCATTTCCACCGCACCCGGTCTTCGCCGGACGGCGCGCCGGCCATCGCCACGATCCGTGCGGCGCTCGAAGATGCCGGCATGGATGAGGGTGGTATCGGCTATATCAACGCCCACGGCACCTCGACGCCTGAAAACGACAAGATGGAATACGGTTCCATGCTCGCCGTCTTCGGCGACCGGCTGAAGAACATCCCGGCCTCGTCCAACAAGTCCATGATCGGTCATACGCTGACGGCCGCTGGTGCTGTCGAGGCGGTGTTCTCGATCCAGACGATGCTGACGGGAACGCTGCCGCCGACCATCAACTACGTCAATCCCGATCCGACGATCGAGCTCGACGTGGTGCCGAACGTGAAGCGCGACGGACAGCCCAAGGCCGTCCTGTCCAATTCCTTCGGCTTCGGCGGCCAGAACGCCAGCCTTGTCATGACGCTGGAACCGGTCTAAGGCCTGCGCCACAAATAGGACGTCATCATCGGCCCTTGCTGCCGGCTATCTGAAGACGTCGACAGATGAAATTGAGCATTGGCAGGTGCCCGTCTGCGGATCTGATCCGTAGACGGGCACAATGCATATCTGGCGCCGATGCTTGCCTGATGAATCCGGAAGGAAACTAAACAATGCGCGCGCTGCAACTGATCGATGACCGCAAGCTCGAAGCCGTCGATATTCCCGAGCCGGAGGCACCCGGCCCCGGCGAGGTGACGTTGCGCGTCAAGGCCGTCGCCCTCAACCACATCGACGTATGGGGCTGGCGCGGCATGGCATTCGCCAAGCGCAAGATGCCCCTGACGATCGGCGCCGAAGCCTCGGGCGTCGTCGAGGCGATCGGCCCCGGCGTGTCGAACGTGCTTCCTGGCCAGCTCGTGTCGATCTACGGCGCACGCACCTGTGGTCTCTGCAAGCCATGCCGCGAAAAGCGCGATAATCTCTGCGAACACGTATCCGGCGTGCACGGCTTCCATCTCGATGGCTTTGCCCAGGAAAAGGCCAATATTCCCGCCCGCCAGCTGGTTCCCGCACCTCCTGGCATCGATGCAGTGGCCGCAGCTCTGGCTCCCGTCACATTCGGCACAGTCGAGCACATGCTGTTCGACAATGCCAAGCTTCAGCCGGGTGAAACCATCCTCGTCCATGCCGGCGGTTCCGGAATCGGCACGGCGGCCATTCAGCTGGCCAAGAAGATCGGCTGCACCGTCATCACCACGGTCGGTTCCGATGACAAGATCGAGAAGGCCAAGGCGCTCGGTGCCGATCACGTCATCAACTACCGCAAGGACCGCTTCGAAGGTGTCGTGCGCAAGCTGACCAAGAAGAAGGGCGTCGACGTCGTCTTCGAACATGTCGGCAAGGATACCTGGGCGGGCTCCATGCTCTGCATGAAGCGCGGCGGGCGCCTCGTCACCTGCGGCTCGACTTCGGGCGTGTCCACCGACATGAACCTGATGATGCTGTTCCAGCAGCAACTGAAACTGCTCGGCTCCTTCGGTTGCCGCATGGAAAACATGGCGGACGCCATGCAGAAGATGGCGCAGGGCATCGTCCACCCGGTGATCGACACCGAAGTCACCTTCGACGAGATCGACAAGGCGCTGGAACGCATGGAAAGCCGCCAGATCTTCGGCAAGATCGTCCTGAAGATGGACTGAGGCCGACCGATGAAGATGGTCATCACCCGGATCGTTCTGGCCCTGATGCATTTCCGCCAATGGCTCGTGGCGCAGGCGACTTTCGGTCTTCTCAACGTCCTGAAGATCCTGCCGGCCGATCCGGCCATCCGCTTTGCCGATCGCGCGGCCCGTTTCGTCGGGCCGAAGATGTGGCGCCACAAGCTGATGTTGACCAATCTGCGCAACGCCTTCCCGGAAAAGCCTCAGGATGAGCTTGAACGGATCGCTGTCGCCAGCTGGGGACATATGGGCCGCATGGCCGCCGAATATGTCTTCCTCGACCGCCTGTTCGATTTCGATCCGGAAAAGGCCGAACCGGGCAGGGTGGAAGTGTCGGGCATCGAGATCTTCATCGACCTCCTGCAGAACCCGCGTCCCTTCATCGTCTTTACCGGCCACACCGGCAATTTCGAGCTTCTGCCGGTCGCGGGCAAGGCTTTCGGCCTGGAAGTCATGGTTCTCTTCCGGCCGCCGAACAATCCCTATATCGCCGAGAAGGTGTTTTCCTTCCGTGCCGCCCGCATGGGAAGTCTGGTGCCCTCGCATGCGGGCTCATCCTTCGCGCTGGCGAGGCGTCTGGAGGCCGGCGGCGGCGTCGGCGTGCTGGTCGACCAGAAATTCAGGAAGGGCCTGTCCACCTCCTTCTTCGGCCGGCCGGTCAAGACCAATCCGCTGCTGGCCAAGCTGGTCCGCCAGTTCGATGCGGAAGTCTATCCGGCCCGTTGCATAAGGCTGCCCGGAAACCGTTTTCGGCTGGAGATCGAGCCCCGTGTCGATATTCCCCGTGACGAAAAGGGCAGCGTCGATGTTCAGGGCACGGCCCAGATGCTCAACGACAAGGTGGAAAGCTGGGTCAGGCAGTATCCCGAACAATGGCTCTGGTATCATGATCGTTGGAATATCAAGAAGAGCGTGGAGCGCTGATCTTCTTCACTTCGGCAGCAGCGCGTTCCATGTTAGGTTGTGCGGGTAATATTTCGGGCCCCACCACAGGAATTGATTAATCAGAATCATGTCTTCTCGGGGCATAATGAACTAACGAGGACACTGCCACTTCTCGCGTTGGTGGGAGCGGGGTTGAGTTGAAAGCATTGATTGATCTGTTCTGGTCGAAATATTCGGACCTGAGGCAGGCCGTTGAGAGGGAAGATGACGAGGCTGTATCCCGGCTGGACCGGGAGATAGATCCGCTCGTCAAGGCGATCCTGGGCAGCCAGGGGCGGGATCAGGCTGCCATCGGCACGCAGTTCCGCTTTGCGCTCGACCTCCTGAACGAGGAGGCCGATGACGGCGGCTGTGTACGGCGCAATGGCCATCTCCTGCAGATGCTCGTGGAGCGCTACCTCAATACCGAACAGTCGTTGCCCGCCAAGCCTGTAGCCGCCGACGAGCCCGGCCAGCCGGTCGACGTCGCCCAGGCGATCGCCGACGGCTATCTCGATGATGCTCTGTTGAACAAGCTCACTGAACGCGTCGTCGTGGTCGCGCCCGGATATCGCATCTTCTACAGCAACGAGACGAATGCGCGGCGCATGGACATGCCGCGGGACACCATCATCGGCCGGCATTTTGCCGAATTCGTCGGGCTTCATCATTTCCGTCAGGACCTGCAACCCTGCCTTGACCGCTGCTTCGCGGGCGAAAGCCTCGTCCTCACCTATGCCGAAAAGATGGACGGCCGCACCGTCGTCATCCATTGCCGGATGTCGCCGATCAGCCGTTCTGGCACCTTGATCGGTGCTCTGGTGGTGATGCAGGAAACCGAGGATCGCAGGCGCAGGCCCGCCGGCTGATCACCAGTCGGTGGCTGCCGCGTTGAAGATCTGCGGATCCTCGAGCAGATGCGCCTTCTCGAAGGCGATGTGCCGGCGCAATCCCTCGAAAAAGCCACGCAGCATATAGCCGATCGCCTCGTCATTGACCGGTTCGTCGGCACCCAGCCGGAAAAGTGCTTCCGTCAGTTCTTCCGCATAGCACTCGTCTTCGAAATGCTCGTATTTCAAACGGTCGAGCGTTGCTGAAAGCGGGCCGATCCCCGGCTGCAATCGGGCCAGTTGTGGAAAAAGCAGGGTTTCCTCATCGCGATGGGCCCGTCGGATGAGCGGACAGAGCGCCTGCGCCGCATAGATGCATTTCTGGCGGTCGACGCTTGCGGGCAGTGAATCCGCAATCTGTTCCAGCTCGTTGCAGAGCGCCAGCTTCTCATCCTGGACCTTGAGGATCCGCACGATCATGGCTGCCTGGCCCGCCTGGAGGTCCGGCAGGTCGACGAGACGCGCATTTTTCAAATCCATATCGTGTATCAAGTCCGACCTCCGGAACCTGCTCTCACTCTTGCCCGGCACTTCATTTCGAAGCCTGTATCGCCGGTTGTACCCAGACGTTCCTTCATCGCAGGCGTAAATGCGTTGATTCAAATCAAGGCATCTGGCGCGGGCTGCTGCCATCTGTCGCGGTGGTCGCGACGGAAAGTGGCAGGGGGATTCGCTGAGGGGCACCGCTGTTCCGCCAGCCTCGCGATGGCCAATAACGCCGTTGGGGGATGCCAACAATGAATTACCCGATAGAAACTGCAGCGCTGGTTGCGGGGACTTTCCTCGCACTGCTCGGCGCAGCCTTCGCGCATGATGCGCTGTTTTCCGCCCATATGTGGGTACTGTTCGTCGTGCTCGGCCTGAGCAGCATCATCATGCTGCGCCGCGTGACCTTCGCACCCGCGGGTGCAACCCGTCCTGTTCCGGCAAAGTCGGAATATTTCGACGAAGTCATCAAATACGGCACGATCGCCACGGTCTTCTGGGGCGTCGTCGGCTTTCTCGTGGGCGTCGTCATCGCCCTCCAGCTCGCCTTTCCCGATCTCAATATCGGTCCGTGGTTCAATTTCGGCCGCATGCGGCCCCTGCACACCTCGGCGGTCATCTTCGCCTTCGGTGGCAACGCGCTTCTCTGTACCTCCTTCTATGTGGTCCAGCGCACCTCGCGAGCTCGCCTGTTCGGCGGCAATCTCGCCTGGTTCGTCTTCTGGGGCTACCAGCTGTTCATCGTCATGGCGGCCACCGGCTATCTGCTCGGGATAACCCAGGGCAAGGAATATGCGGAGCCGGAATGGTATGTCGACCTCTGGCTGACCGTTGTCTGGGTGGCTTACCTCGTCACCTTCCTCGGCACGATCCTCACCCGCAAGGAACCGCATATCTATGTGGCGAACTGGTTCTATCTGGCCTTCATCGTCACCATCGCCATGCTCCACATCGTCAACAACCTCGCCGTACCGGTGTCGTTCCTCGGCGTGAAGAGCTATTCGGCCTTCTCCGGCGTGCAGGATGCGCTGACTGAGTGGTGGTACGGCCATAACGCGGTCGGCTTCTTCCTGACGGCGGGCTTCCTCGGCATGATGTATTATTTCGTGCCCAAACAGGCCGGCCGACCTGTCTATTCCTACCGCCTGTCGATCATCCACTTCTGGGCCCTGATCTTCATGTATATCTGGGCCGGTCCCCACCACCTGCATTATACCGCGCTGCCAGATTGGGCGCAGACGCTCGGCATGGTCTTCTCGATCATGCTGTGGATGCCTTCCTGGGGCGGCATGATCAACGGCTTGATGACGCTGTCCGGTGCCTGGGACAAGATCCGCACCGACCCGATCATCCGCATGATGGTCATCGCCATCGCCTTCTACGGCATGTCGACCTTCGAAGGTCCGATGATGTCGATCAAGACCGTCAACTCGCTCAGCCACTATACCGACTGGACGATCGGTCATGTGCATTCCGGTGCACTCGGCTGGGTCGGCATGATCTCCTTCGGCGCGATCTACTTCCTCGTTCCGAAGCTCTGGCACCGCAACCGGCTCTACAGCCTTGCCATGGTCAACTGGCACTTCTGGCTCGCCACGCTCGGCATCGTCGTCTACGCCGCCGTCATGTGGGTTGCCGGCGTCCAGCAGGGCCTGATGTGGCGCGAATACGACAACCAGGGCTTCCTCGTCTATTCCTTCGCGGAAACCGTCGCGGCGATGTTCCCTTACTACGTCCTGCGCGCGCTCGGCGGCGGCATGTATCTCCTCGGCGGCCTGATCATGGCCTTCAACATCACCATGACCATTCTCGGCCATGAAAGGCAGGAGCGCACCCCCGGTGCCGCCCCCGCCAATCTGCAGCCGGCCGAATAAGGAGCTGACGGATGTCTATTCTCGCCAAGCACCAGTTCATCGAACGCAACGCCACGCTTCTGCTCGTCGGATCGCTGCTCGTCGTCTCCATCGGCGGTATCGTCGAAATCGCGCCGCTCTTCTATCTCGAAAACACCATCGAGAAGGTCGATGGCATGCGGCCCTATACGCCGCTGGAACTCGCGGGCCGCAACATCTACCTGCGTGAGGGCTGTTACGTCTGTCATAGCCAGATGATCCGGCCGTTCCGCGACGAGGTGGAGCGCTACGGCCATTACAGCCTCGCGGCGGAATCGATGTACGACCATCCCTTCCAGTGGGGATCGAAGCGTACCGGGCCGGATCTTGCCCGCGTCGGCGACCGCTATTCCAACGAATGGCACGTCCAGCATCTGAGCCATCCGCGCGACGTCGTGCCGGAATCGATCATGCCGAGCTACGCCTTCCTCAAGGAGACGCCGCTCAAGATCAACGACGTCTCGATGGACCTGACGGCCAACCGGGATGTCGGCGTCCCCTATACCGACGAGATGATCGCCGATGCCAATGCCGACCTGAAGGCGCAGGCAGACCCGGCGGCCGACGCGACGGCGCTGCTCAAACGCTATCCGAAGGCCAAAGTCGGCGATTTCGACGGCAATCCGAAGGAGGTGACTGAGATGGACGCTCTGATTGCCTATCTCCAGATGCTCGGCACGCTGGTCGACTTCTCCACCTACGACGACACAACCGGTTATCGCTGAGGAGGCTTGCAATGGAAATCTACACGGCAATGCGCCACTTCGCCGATAGCTGGGGCCTTCTCGCGATGACCCTGTTCTTTCTCGGCGCCCTGTTCTTCACGCTTCGGCCCGGCAGCAAGAAGGCCGCCGACCAAGCAGCTCAAATTCCGTTGAAGGATGACTGAGATGGCTGACAAACATATCGATGAGCTGAGCGGCGTCGAGACCACCGGCCATGAATGGGACGGCATCCGCGAACTGAACAATCCGCTGCCACGCTGGTGGCTGTGGACCTTCTATGCCTGCATTATCTGGGCCTTGGGGTATACTGTCCTCTATCCCGCATGGCCTCTTCTGCATGGGGCGACACCGGGCTTGCTCGGCTATTCGACCCGTGGCGAATACGCAGCCGAAGTCAATGTGGCCAAGGCCGCCCAGGCAGGCATGCTCGACAGGATCGCGGCGGCAACGCCCGACGAGATCATCGCCGATCCGGAGCTCAACCAGTTCGCCATGGCGGGCGGTGCGGCCGCCTTCCGCGTCAACTGCACGCCCTGTCATGGCACGGGTGCCGCCGGCGGGCAGGGCTATCCGAACCTCAATGACGACGATTGGCTGTGGGGCGGCAGTGTCGACGACATCTACCAGACGGTGCAGCACGGCATCCGCGATACGGTCGATCCGGAAACCCGCGTGTCGGAAATGCCGACATTCGGCGACATCCTCAAACCGGAGGAGATCCGCCAGGTGGTAAGCTATGTCGTCAGCCTCACCGGCAAGCCGCGCGATCCGTCGCTGGTCGAGGCCGGAAAGCAGGTCTTTGCCGATAACTGTGCGTCCTGCCACGGTGAACAGGCGGAAGGCAATCGCGACATGGGGGCCCCCCGACTATCGGATGCCATCTGGCTGAAGGTCCATGGCGAGGATCAGATTGCGGCCCAGATAAAAGCCCCCAAGCACGGCGTCATGCCGGCCTGGGAGGCGCGTCTGGGCGACGTCACGGTGAAGCAGCTGGCCGTCTATATCCATTCCCTGGGAGGCGGGGAATAGAACTCCAGACTGCTTCAGGCTTCGGCCGGAAGATAGCGGAGTTCTATACCGACCGGGGCGCGAATGCCCCGGTCATTCGTTATCAAGACGCGGCAGCTCAGAGCTTCCGCAGTCGCGACATGGATCGCATCGACGAGTTTCATGTTGAGATCGGCGTCGAGATGTGCCGCGCGCCTTATGATGGCATTTGTAATCGGCGCCAACGAAATGAGTGCCCGATCCTCAAGAACAGACAAATAAGCGTCCGGGGTCGCGTGGGACTTATTTCCTGTCCCGATAAGACACTCCCCGAGCGTCATCTCGCTGATGTGAAAGTTCCGACCCTTGCGGATGTAAGTGTTCAACAGGACATCGACCTTGTCGTGAAGCGATGCGGCTCCTTCGACATAGTAAATAACGATATTGCTATCCAGATAGACCCTGTCAGTCATAGGTTCGATCGGCGCGGAACTCACGAACTTGCCGATCTATATCTTCCTCTGAGCGATTTGAGCCGAGCGCGTCAACCATCTTGTTGATCCGCTCAAGCGCAGCAAGCCGCTGGGCAATCGTCGGCTCCGCTTGCTGCTTTGCGGATGGCAGGTGGTCGGCAAGTGTCGCCACCACCACGTCGGAAGGCGATGACCGGCGCTCGATCGACAATCTGTCGACGGCCTGCATCAGTTCATCGCTCAGTTCGATTTCCAGCTTGTGCACGCCCATCGCCGTTCTCCGTGGCGCCGTTCTCCGTGGCATGGATCGACGATAGCATCGTCCGGGCCTATTCGCCAGAATGGCCCTCCATCAGTGCTTTCAGCGTCGCAAGATCCCTGGCAATCGCCGCCGCATCCGTTTCGAATGCTTCGTCCTCCACGCCCGGATGCCTGAGCAGCAGGAACATGACTTCCGCCCCATCGCCGTTCGGCGCGACCCTGAGCGCGTTCTTGAAGCGGGCACCATTCTCCAGTGTCACCGTGTGGTCGATGACGCCGAGATCGTTGGCGGGCGCAAAACGCACCCTGATCTCGCCGATCGGCCCGCCATCGCCGATCCAGTCCTCGCCATCCCGTGTCAGCCCGGCGGCAAGGCCGGCGGCCCATAGCCGCATGTTTTCCGGCCGGCTGGCAAAGGCATGCACCTCGCGCCACGGCCTGTCGATCGTGGCATGGATGATCCGGGCAGGCATCGTCGTCATGACAGTCTCCTCGTTATATCTGTGCGCATCCGGCGCATTTGACACAGGCCTCCGCGGCGGTCCGCCACAGCGCTTGACTTAAGTCAAGGAAGATTGGCTCGCCGGATGGGACAAGGCATCGGGCGAGGGAATGTTCCGATGAGACTCTATACCGCCGAAAGTGCTGCACCGGGGGGCGCGGCTGTCGAACGTATCGATGTGAAGGCGGTTCATTCGCCGGGCGAGGGCGGCCGGCCGCTCTACGAGAAGCGCCGGAAGATCTTTCCCAAGCGGGCCGAGGGGCGTTTCCGCACTCTCAAATGGCTGATCATGCTGGTCACCCTCGGCGTCTACTACCTGACGCCCTGGATCCGCTGGGACCGTGGGCCGTTCGCGCCGGATCAGGCCGTGCTGATCGACCTTGCAGGCCGGCGCTTCTATTTCTTCTTCATCGAGATCTGGCCGCAGGAATTCTTCTTCGTCGCCGGCCTGCTCGTCATGGCGGGCTTCGGCCTGTTCCTGCTCACCTCCGCCGTCGGTCGGGCATGGTGCGGCTACACCTGTCCCCAGACGGTGTGGGTCGACCTGTTCCTGGCCGTCGAGCGTTTCGTCGAAGGCGATCGCAACGCCCGCATGAAGCTCGATGCGGCCCCCTGGACCTTCGACAAGATCACCAGGCGGGTGGTCAAGCATGCCGTCTGGATCGCAATTGCTGTTGCGACCGGCGGCGCCTGGATCTTCTATTTTGCCGATGCGCCATCGCTGGCCTTCGACTTCGTCACCGGTCAGGCCGCCTATGTCGCTTATTCCACCGTCGCCGTCCTGACCGCCACGACATACGTTTTGGGCGGTCTGATGCGCGAGCAGGTCTGCATCTACATGTGCCCCTGGCCTCGCATTCAAGGAGCCATGCTCGATGAGCATTCGCTGGTGGTCACCTATAACGACTGGCGCGGCGAACCCCGCAGCCGCCATGCCAAAAAGGCCGCCGCGGCCGGTCAGCCGGTCGGAGATTGTGTCGATTGCAATGCCTGCGTCGCCGTCTGTCCCATGGGCATCGACATCAGGGACGGCCAGCAGATGGCCTGTATCACGTGCGCGCTCTGTATCGACGCCTGTGACGCGGTCATGGGCAAGACGGGCAGGGAACGCGGATTGATCGCCTATGCGACGCTGGATGAATACGAGGCCAATATGGCGCTCGCCACCGCCGGTGGCACAATGCCGATCGATCCCGTCAGGGTGCGCAGGCCGGAAGGCGGATTTACCGATGGCGTGCGGCACTTCGACTGGAAGATCCTGCTTCGTCCCCGCACGCTGCTCTATATGGGCGTCTGGACGGCGGTCGGCATCGGCCTCGTCGCGGCGCTTCTCGGCCGCGACCGGCTGGAAATCAACGTCCTGCATGACCGCAATCCGCAATTTGTCATGGAGAGCGACGGCTCGATCCGCAACGGCTATACGATTCGCCTGCTCAACATGATCCCCGAGCCGCGCACCATCATGCTCTCCCTCGATGGCATGCCGGAAGCGACGATGAAGATCATCGGTATCAGCGATGTCCCCGGCCGGATCTTCGCGATCGAGGTCCAGCCGGACCGGGCGACCGCACTGAAGGTCTACGTCACTTTGCCGCCGGATGCAGCCAAAGGCGAGACGGCCTTCCGCTTCCTCGCCGAGGACCGCGCCAGCCACGAAAGCAATAGCTATTCCGCCAATTTCTTTGCCCCGGGAGACAATCGATGAACACCGCGACGGAAAAGAACTTCGTCTTTACCGGCTGGCACATGGCGGGCGTGATGGTGCTGTTCTTCGGCACCGTCATCACCGTGAATTTCTACATGGCCTACAATGCCGTATCGAGCTGGAGCGGCCTCGTCGTCGACGATACCTATGTCGCCAGTCAGCAGTTCAACGGCAAGGTCGCTCAAGCCAAGGCACTGGCTGCGACCGGCATCAACGGCAAGCTGACCCTGTCGCTCGACAGCATACGTTATGAGGTGCTGGGCGCCGACGGCAAGCCGGTAAACGCCGATCATCTGGTGCTGAACTTCAAGCGGCCGGTAGGCGAACATCAGGATTTCTCGGTCGACCTGTCGCCGCAGGGCGAGGGTGTCTTCACCGTCGCGCACCAGGTCCTTCCCGGCCACTGGATCGTCGAGGCCATCGCCGAGCGCGATGGCAAGCGCATCCTGCATCACGCCGAGCGCTATTCGCTGCACGGAGCACCTCTGAAATGACCTGCTGCGCGCCGGGATCCGAAGGCCAGGTAGTCGGTTCCGCACCGTCTTCGGAGGAACTGATGCTCGCCAGCCGCGATCTGGGCGAGGGCAGGCGGCAGATCGACCTGAGCGTTCCCGGCGTCCACTGCGGCGCCTGCATTACGTCCATCGAGAAGGCGCTGAAATCCCTGGGCTCGGTGGATAGGGCGCGGGTCAACCTTTCCACCCGGCGCGTCTCGATCGTCTGGCGCCAGGTCGTGGACCAGATCCTCGTCGATCCGGCCGAATTCATCGATGCGATTGCCGAGGCCACCGGCTACGAGGCCTATCTCTTCGACATGTCTCTTGATGACGGCGACAGGCTGCAGCGGGAACTGGTGCGGGCCGTGGCCGTTTGCGGATTTGCCGCGGCCAATATCATGCTCCTCTCGGTCTCGGTCTGGTCGGGCGCCGATGCCGCCACACGCGACATGTTCCACTGGATCTCCGCCCTCATCGCCGCCCCGGCGCTGATCTATGGCGGCCGCTTCTTCTACGTATCCGCCTGGAGCGTGCTCAAACGCGGCCGCACCAATATGGATGTGCCGATCGCGCTGGCCATCACGCTCTCCTATGCGGTGTCGCTGTGGGAGACGATGCATCACGGCGAACACGCCTGGTTCGACGCCACCGTGTCGCTCCTGTTCTTCCTGCTGATCGGCCGAACGCTCGATCATATCATGCGCGACCGGGCGAGGGCGGCGATCAGCGGCCTTGCCCGCCTCTCGCCACGCGGTGCGATGGTCGTGGCGGCCGATGGCAGCCGCGAATACCGCCCGGTCGAGGACGTGCGGCCCGGCGACCGGGTGGCGGTGGCGCTCGGCGAGCGCATTCCCGTCGATGGCGTGGTGGAGATCGGCGCAAGCGATCTCGACGTCTCGATCGTGACCGGCGAAAGCCTGCCGCAGGCGGTGGTCGTGGGCGACGCTGTCCATGCCGGCACGCTCAATCTCACCGGGCCGCTCGTCATTCTGGTCAGGGCTGCGGCAAAGGACAGTTTTCTTGCCGAAGTGATTGCGCTGATGGAAGTGGCCGAAGGCGCCAAGGCCGGTTACCGCCGGCTGGCCGACCGCGCCGCCCAGTATTATTCGCCGGCTGTCCACCTTCTGGCGCTGACGGCTTTCTTTTCCTGGGGCTTTGCCGGGGGCGACTGGAAGCGGGCCATGCTGATCGCCATTTCGGTGCTGATCATCACTTGTCCCTGCGCGCTCGGCCTTGCCGTACCGGTCGTCCAGGTCGTCGCCGCCGGCCGCCTGTTTAAAAACGGCATCATGGTCAAGGACGGCTCGGCGATGGAAAGGCTGGCGCAGGCAGACAGCGTACTCTTCGACAAGACTGGCACACTGACGCTCGGCCGTCCGCGGATCGTCAACGGCGCAGATATCCCGAGCCCGGTTCTGGGGCTTGCCGCGGGCCTTGCCGCTTTTTCCCGCCATCCGCTGTCGCGGGCGATCTGCTGGGTCGCATCCGGTCCTTTCCCGGTCTTCGACGACGTGGTCGAAATTCCCGGAAGCGGGCTGGAGGGCCGGCGCCCGGATGGAATGTACCGGCTCGGCAACCGCCGCTTCGCCTGTGGCGACGAAAATTCGCCAGGTGACGCCGATCTCGAAGTCGTTCTCGCCCGTGACGGGCACGAAATCGTCCGCATCCGTTTCGAGGATGCTCTGCGCCGCGATGCCGTCGCCACAATCGCTGCGCTCCAAAACGATGGCATGGCGCTCGGCCTCGTTTCGGGCGATCGGCCCGGACCGGTAAAGGCGCTTGCGACGGATCTCGGCATCGCAGCCTGGCAGGCGGCCACATCGCCGAAGGGCAAGGCCGATTATTGCGCCTCCCTTTTCGCGGCCGGTCACCGGGTGCTGATGGTCGGCGATGGCATCAACGACGCGCCGGCGCTGGCCGCCGCCCATGTCTCCATGGCGCCCGCCACGGCCGCCGATATCGGCCGTCAGGCCGCCGATTTCGTCTTCATGCACGAAAGCCTCAGGGCGGTAACCCTCGCCATCGAGGTGTCGCGCCGCGCCGGCCGGCTGATCCGTCAGAATTTTGCGCTGGCGATCGGCTACAATGTCATCGCGGTGCCGATCGCGCTTTGCGGCTACGCGACGCCGCTTATTGCCGCAGTCGCCATGTCGACCTCGTCGATCATCGTCGTCGTCAATGCGCTGAGATTGAACCGGCAGCGGGCTGAGCCTCTCATGTCGGATGCCGCGACCATCCTGCCCGATCCGGCAAAACAGGTCCGCGCCGCATGAATATGCTCATTTACCTCATTCCGGTCGCTCTTTTCCTCGGCGGGCTCGGGCTCGGCGCCTTTCTCTGGTCGCTGAAGAACGGCCAGTACGACGATCTCGATGGCGCCGCCTGGCGCATCATGGATGACGGCGACGATCGTCCCGGCTGAGGACATATTGTCGCCTGCACGGAATGTGACGAATTCACGCGCCGGCTCCCTTGCTCCTTGGCCCTGCGGATGCCAAAAGAAGGCGCAACAAAATCGGAGGTTACCCCCGTGGAACAGGCAGAAATTGGCCTCATCGGTCTTGGCGTCATGGGCGCCAACCTTTCCCTCAATATCGCCGAAAAGGGCAACAAGATCGCGGTTTTCAACCGCACGCCCGAGGTGACCAAGAAATTTTACGCGGATGCCGGCGAACTCAAGGGCCAGATCATTCCCTGCGAGACGCTGGATGAATTCGTCAAGGCCATTCGCCCCCCCCGTCCGATCATCATCATGATCAAGGCCGGCGATCCGGTCGATCAGCAGATGGAGCTTCTGAAGCCCTATCTGTCGTCCGGCGACATCATGATCGATGCCGGCAACGCCAATTTCCGCGATACGATGCGTCGTTTCGAAAGCCTCGAAAACAGCGACCTGACCTTCATCGGCATGGGCGTGTCCGGTGGTGAGGAAGGCGCACGCCACGGACCGTCGATCATGGTCGGCGGCACCGAGGAAAGCTGGAAGCGTGTCGAGAAGGTTCTGACCTCGATCTCGGCAAAGTTCAACGGCGAGGCCTGCGTCGACTGGCTCGGCCCGAACGGCGCCGGTCACTTCGTCAAGACCATCCATAACGGCATCGAATATGCCGACATGCAGATGATCGCCGAAATCTACGGCATCCTGCGCGATGGCCTCGGCATGAGCGCCTCGGAAATCGGCGGCGTCTTCGGCCGCTGGAACGAGGGCCGCCTCAATTCCTATCTGATCGAGATTTCGGAAAAGGTGCTGAAGGCCAACGACCCGATCTCCGGCAAGCCGATGGTCGACATGATCGTTGACAGTGCCGGCCAGAAGGGCACCGGCAAATGGTCGGTCATCGAGGCCCAGAACATGGGCGTCGCCGCAACCGCGATCGAGGCTGCCGTCGCCGGCCGTGTCCTGTCGTCGCTGAAACCCGAGCGTGAAGCCGCCGAAAAGATCCTCGGCAAGCCTGCTCTCGTCGACAAGCCCAAGGATGGCATGGCCTTCCTCGCCGATCTCGAACTGGCGCTGCTCGCCGCCAAGATCGGTGCCTATGCGCAGGGCTTCGCGGTCATGGCCGCCGCCTCGAAGGAATATGACTGGAACCTGCCGATGCCGACGATCGCCAAGATCTGGCGTGCCGGCTGCATCATCCGCTCCGGCTTCCTCGATGAGATCACCTCGGCCTTCAGCAAGGACCCGAATGTGGCAAACCTCATCGTCACCCCGGCCTTCGCCCAGATGGTCAAGGAAACCGACGGCGCACTGCGTCGCATCGTGTCCTACGCTGCGCTGAACGGCCTGCCGGCTCCGGCACTGACCTCGGCGCTCACCTATTTCGACGCCTATCGTCGAGGCAGGGGCACGGCCAACCTCATCCAGGCCCAGCGCGACTTCTTCGGCGCCCACGGCTTCAACCGCCTCGACGGCCTCGACAAGCACCACGGCCCCTGGGGCAGCGGTCTCGCCGATTTCGCCTGATCAAAGCTGATAAACGACATGAAAAAGCCCGGCCAAGCGCCGGGCTTTTTTCGTAGATGCGCTCGTCGAAGCCGCTCGCTATGGCGACGCGGATAGCCCGTTACCGTCTCCAGAGCCGGCTTATCGGTCGGAATATCTCAGTCCCTGACCGTGACGTTGATCCATCGCCCGGACGATCCCCGGCCATAGATCTCGACATCGATCCACACATCTCCGCGGATGATCATCCGGGCGGCTTCGCCGGTCATGTTTCCGTTCCTGAGCATGATCTCGAGTGCCTGGCGATTGTTTGCGTCGGCAAAGAACGTGTCCGGCTCGTCGTCCCTGTCCCGGATGCCGTAGAGATAGAAATTGGCCCGGTCCTGGCGAATGATCTGCCATGGCTGGGTCAGACGCACGCCCTTCGAATTGAACAGGTCGTCATGGCCGATATAGGCTCGGTAGCTGTCGATCAGCCTGTCCGAATGTTCGACTGTGACGCTGGACTGTGCCCATGCCGAGGCCACGGATACGGCAAGAATGCCGCCAGCCAGAACGGATAGAAATTTGCCACGCATCGGTGAATTTGCCCCCAAATCCTCTGCCGTCCAAGCCTATAGATTGTTCTCCGGGAATGTAAATGCGGATGCAGGTTTTGGTTGAATAATCAGTGCTGCAGTTGTCGCGACGGGATGGTTTGGGTGCGGGCTAGCGGTTGCCCCGGCCTCTGAGGCGCGCCGCAAGACCGTCGCTCTCTTCACGGATTCCTGACCCTTCGATTTAATCCTTCGGCCCCATCGCCGACCATGTCGGGCCATCCATGCTCTGCAGCAATTCCGGGGCGACGCCGTCGATGCGGGCCAGAACCGATTTGGCGAGTTCGCGGCCGGCATGGCGGACGTCTTCCGTCACGGTCAGCATTTCCGGCCGGATCCAGTTGAGGAAATCCGCAGACTGTTTGGACACGACATCGATATCGTTCCCGAGCCTGCGCCCGGCCGCCTCTATCCCGGCGATCAGCGCGATCGAGGACGAGCCGCTCAGGGATACGATCCCGTCCGGCGGTTCGGGGAGGCGCGACAGCCGCTCGGCATAGGCGCGCAGTTCCTCAAGCGGCGTCTCGGTGGTCATGCGCCCCATCGACACTTCGGTGATCTGAAAATCCGCCAGTCCGCGCTCGAAGCCGATCCGGCTATGGATGTGGTAGGAAAACCGGCTGAGCGGTGCCAATAACGCGATCCGCCTGCGGCCGCGCCGTGCGAGGCGCTCGACGGCCTGATAGACATAGGCCTCGTTGTCGAAATCATGGAACGGATGGGCAATGCCCATATCGGTGCGTCCATGGGTGACGAAGGGCAGGTTGCGCTCCGTCATCAGCAGCACCCGCGGATCTTCCGGCTCGATCCGTGAAATGATCACCCCGTCGGCCGAACCGGTATCGAGGATATAGCGAACCGGCACCATCGGGTCCTTCTCGAAGGAATGCGGCGTCACCACGAGGTGATACTGCGTGCCCCCCAGCACTTCCGAAATGCCCTGAACCATCTGGTTGGTGAAACCCATCAGTTCCTGCTCGATGCTCAAGACCAGCGCGATCACGTTGGTCTTGCCGGTTCGCAGCCGCACGCCGGCGCGGTTCGGCTGGTAGCCGAGCTGGCGGGCGACCAGCCGCACCCGTTCCTTCGTCTCAGCACCGATATCCGGGGCATCCTTCAGCGCCCGGGAAACGGTGGTGATGCCGAGCCCGGTCATGTAGGCGATGGTCTTCAGCGTCGGGCGTTCGCCAGCCGCGAGACCCGCCTTCGTCGTTTTCGTCTTCTCGTCCATCGCGTGCTCGCACCAAAGGCGTCCATTTGGCCGCCGGATACTTCATTATCGCCTAATACGGCAAAAATCTGTAACGTTACAGGTAAATTTCAATCGGCTCTGTCAAAAGTTGTTTGATCGCTGCAACCATGAGGACGCAGGACGCAGGTGCATATATTTTTGTGCGATTGCGAAAATATATTGCACTGGATCGATCTATAGCCTGAAAAAATGAGAATTTTCCTTGCCATCCTTGGGAGCGACGCACAATCTAAAGTTGATGAAAATAGCTTGCTGCAATTTATTTACCCTGTCGGGGTTGCCACACGTCGGCAATTGCCTTAGCTTTTTACTGCAACGTTTCAGTGAGGGAGGAGACTCATGCGTATTCGTGCATTCGCGGCCGTTCTGGCCACCACTGCGGCACTGCCATGCGCAGCATTTGCCGCCGATCTCGAAGTCACCCATTGGTGGACATCCGGCGGCGAGGCCGCAGCCGTCAAGGAACTGGCCAAGGCATTCGATGCGACCGGCAACAAATGGGTTGATGGCGCCATTGCAGGCTCGGGCAGCACCGCGCGCCCGATCATGATCAGCCGCATTACCGGCGGCGACCCGATGGGCGCCACCCAGTTCAACCATGGTCGCCAGGCCGAGGAACTGGTTGAGGCCGGCCTGATGCGCGACCTCAACGATGTGGCCGAGAAGGGCAATTGGAAGAACGTCATCAAGCCGGCAAGCCTGCTGGACAGTTGCACCTATGAAGGCAAGATCTATTGCGCGCCGGTCAACATCCATTCCTGGCAATGGCTGTGGCTGTCGAATGCCGCCTTCGAAAAGGCCGGCGTGCCGGTACCGAAGGACTGGAACGAATTCGTCGCCGCAGGTCCGGCATTGAAGAAGGCGGGCATCCAGCCGCTGGCGTTGGGCGGCCAGCCCTGGCAGGCGAACGGCCTGTTCGACACGCTGGTTCTGGCGATCGGTGGCACCGATCTCTACAACAAGGTCTACAAGGACAAGGACGAGGATGCTGCGGCAGGTCCCGACATGGCCAAGATCTTCGCGGCCGCCGATACGGCCCGTCAGCTTGCCCAGGGCTCCAATGTGCAGGACTGGAACCAGGCAACCAATCTCGTCCTAACCGGCAAGGCCGGTGGCCAGGTCATGGGCGACTGGGCACAGGGCGAATTCCAGATCGCCAACAAGGTTGCCGGCAAGGATTACAGCTGCCTGCCGGGCCTCGGCCTCAACCAGGTTCTGGCAACCGGCGGCGATGCCATCTACTTCCCGCTTTTGAAGGATGAGGCGAAGTCCAAGGCGCAGGAAGTTCTGGCCGAGACGATCGTCGCCCCCAAGACCCAGGTGGCCTTCAACCTCAAGAAGGGATCGGTTCCGATCCGTGGCGACATCGATTTGGCCGCGGCCAATGACTGCATGAAGAAGGGCATCGAGATCATCTCCAAGGGCGGTGTCGCGACAAGCACCGACCAGCTCGTGTCCGCCGACACGCAGAAACAGAAGGAGGATCTGATGGCCGAATTTTTCGCCAATACGTCGATGACGCCGGAAGCGGCCCAGAAGCGCTTTGCCGACATCATCGGTTCGGCCGACTGATCCGTTCGTCGCCATTCCGACGCGTACCGGTCCCGCCCAGAACCACCTGGCGCGGGACCGGAGGAGGGGCTGCGCGGCTGCGCATGCCTATCGAGGAGGAAACATGTCTAATCCCGCGCCGTCTGCCGCACCCCGATCTGCCGCACCACCCTCTGCCGCACCAATGAGGTCCCCGTCGAAGAAATCCGGCCGTCCCAACCAGCTTTTCCGCAATCTCAATTCCAAGATTGCGCTGACCCCGATGATCCTGGTTGCGACCGTCATCTTCTTCGGTGGCACGATCTGGACCGTGGTCTATTCCTTCACCAATTCGCGCCTTCTTCCGCGGGCAAGCTTTGTCGGTCTTGATCAGTATCAGCGCCTCTGGGCCTCATCGCGCTGGATCGTCTCGATCGAGAACCTGGCGATCTACGGCATCCTGTCCTTGATCTTCTCGCTCGTCATCGGCTTCATCCTGGCGGCCCTGATGGACCAGAAGATCCGCTTCGAAAGCGCTTTCCGTACCATCTTTCTCTATCCCTTCGCGCTGTCATTCATCGTCACCGGCCTTGTCTGGCAATGGATACTCAATCCGGAATTCGGCGTGCAGGGCATCGTCCGTTCGCTCGGCTGGGAAAGCTTCACCTTCGATCCGCTCTACAATCCCGATATCGTCATCTACGGCATCCTGATCGCCGGCCTCTGGCAGGGGACGGGGCTCGTCATGTGTCTGATGCTCGCCGGCCTGCGCGGCATAGACGAGGATATCTGGAAGGCCGCCCGCGTCGACGGCATACCCATGTGGCGCACCTATCTCTTCGTCGTCATCCCGATGATGCGCCCCGTCTTCATCACCACGCTGGTCATCATCGGCAGCGGCATCGTCAAGCTCTACGATCTCGTCGTCGCCCAGACCTCCGGTGGCCCCGGCAATGCGTCGGAAGTGCCGGCCAAATACGTCTACGACTACATGTTCCAGGCGCAGAACCTGGGGCAGGGCTTTGCCGCCTCCACCATGATGCTGCTCACCGTCGCCATCATCGTCGTTCCCTGGGCCTATCTCGAATTCGGAGGCTGGAAACGTGGCTGATATCTCCGCTCTCAACACCACCGCGATGGGCCGCAATGCGCCGGCAATCCGAAATGAAGCGCCGGGCCGTGCCCTGTCCGGGCCGCGTGGCAAACGGCCGAAGCGGGTCCTGTCGCGCCGCAATATCGTTCTCTACGGGCTGCTCGGACTTGCGGCACTCTATTACCTTCTGCCGCTCTATGTGATGGTCGTCACTTCGCTGAAGGGCATGCCGGAAATCCGCCTCGGCAATATCTTTTCCCCGCCGATGCAGATTACTTTCCAGCCCTGGCTCAAGGCATGGGCAGAGGCCTGCACGGGGCTGAACTGCGATGGCCTGTCGCGCGGTTTCGGCAATTCGGTGCGCATTCTCGTGCCCTCCGTCATCGTCTCGATCGCGGTCGCCTCGGTGAGCGGTTATGCGCTGGCCAACTGGCGCTTCAAGGGGTCCGAACTGTTCTTCTCGGTGCTGATCGTCGGCGCCTTCATTCCCTATCAGGTGATGATCTACCCGATCGTCATCATCCTGCGCGAGATCGGTATCTACGGCTCGCTGACCGGTCTTGTCGTCGTCCACACCATCTTCGGCATGCCGATCCTCACACTTCTGTTCAGGAATTATTTCGCCGGCCTGCCGGAGGAATTGTTCAAGGCGGCGCGCATCGACGGTGCCGGCTTCTGGCAGATCTACGGCCGCATCATGCTGCCCATGTCGCTGCCGATCTTCGTCGTCGCCATCATCATTCAGGTCACCGGCATCTGGAACGATTTTCTCTTCGGCGTCGTCTTCACCCGTCCCGATACCTATCCGATGACCGTCCAGCTCAATAACATCGTCAACTCCGTCCAGGGAGTGAAGGAATACAACGTCAACATGGCGGCAACCCTGCTCACCGGCGCCGTTCCGCTGATCGTCTATTTCGTTTCCGGCCGGCTGTTCGTGCGCGGCATCGCCGCCGGCGCAGTAAAGGGGTAAGCCTTGATGACCGACCTCTCTCATTCCGTTTCCATCCGCGACCTGACGCTCTCCTTCGGGGCCGTCACGGTGCTCGAAAATCTCAATCTCGATATCCATGACGGCGAATTCCTCGTCCTGCTCGGATCCTCCGGCTGCGGCAAGTCCACGCTTTTGAACTGCATCGCCGGCCTGCTGGAGCCGACCGACGGCCAGATCTTCATCAAGGAGAAGAACGTCACCTGGGAAGAGCCGAAGGATCGCGGCATCGGCATGGTCTTCCAGTCCTACGCGCTCTATCCGCAGATGACGGTCGAAAAGAACCTCTCCTTCGGCCTCAAGGTCGCCGGCATGCCGAAGGAGGAGATCGACAAGCGCATCGCCCGCGCCGCCGGCATATTGCAGATCGAGCCGCTGTTGCAGCGCAAGCCCGCCGCGCTCTCCGGCGGCCAGCGTCAGCGCGTCGCGATCGGCCGCGCGCTTGTCCGCGATGTCGATGTCTTCCTGTTCGACGAGCCGCTTTCCAATCTCGATGCGAAACTGCGTTCCGAACTGCGCGTCGAGATCAAGCGCCTGCACCAGTCGCTGAAGAACACGATGATCTACGTCACCCACGACCAGATCGAGGCACTGACGCTGGCTGACCGTATCGCCATCATGAAGAGCGGGGTCATCCAGCAGCTGGACGACCCGATCACCATCTACAACCGCCCGAGAAACCGGTTCGTCGCCGGTTTCATCGGCTCGCCCTCGATGAATTTTCTCTCCGGCGAACTTGCGGATGAGGGCGGTCAAAAAGTCTTCCGCACCAATGGCGTCAGCATTTCACTTGCCGGCTATGAGGCATCAGAACCGCTGGCGGCCGGCCGCAAGGTCGTGCTCGGCCTGCGTCCCGAACATATCAAGGTCGATCGTGACGAGCCGGGCGGGCAAGCCCATGAGGCGATCGTCGATATCGAGGAGCCGATGGGCGCCGACAACCTGATCTGGCTGAAACTTGCCGGCCACACGATCTCGGTCCGCATCGGCGGCGCGCGGCGCTATGCGGTCGGCTCCAGGGTGCGCCTCGGCTTCGACATGACCATGGCCTCGCTTTTCGATGCAACGACGGAGGAGCGGATCTGATGGCAGCCCTTCGCCCGAGCTTCAATCCCCGCCTGATCGGCCGCCCGGCGCCCCGCCAGGAGCGGCGTCCGGATATCAAGACCGCCGTGAGGCTGAATTCATGACCAGCATTCCGCTTTCCGGAGAGTGGCGGCTCTCGTCTCCCGACAATGCGCATGCCGCCACCATGCCGATCCCCGGCGACATCCACACGGCACTGAAAGTCGCCGGCATCATTCCCGACCCCTATCTCGGCCGCAACGAGAACGATGTCCAATGGGTCGCGCATCAGGACTGGCAGATCGAACGGAGCGTCGTGATCGATGATCCGGGCGGCGCCTGGTATCTCGACATCACCTATCTCGATACGGTGGCGATCGTCTTCGTCAACGACGTGCCGGTTCTCTCTGCCGACAACTGCTTTCGCCGCTACCGGCCGGATGTTTCGGCCGCCCTGAAACCCGGCGAAAACACCATCCGCATCCTTTTCCACTCCAACATCAGGGCCGGCGCCGAACGTCAGGCGAAACAGCCCTTCTACATCCCGTTCTCGAAAAACTGCCCGATCCCGGACGGCAACATGCTGCGCAAGCCGCAATGCCATTTCGGCTGGGACTGGAACCTCGCCGTGGCGCCGCTCGGCCTCTATGGCGAGATCGCCCTGAAGCGGCTGGAGACGGCGCGTATCGAACATGTCGTCACCGAACAGAGACATCACGAGGACGGCTCGGTCGATCTGCATGTCTGTGTCTCGTTCTTCGCCGATGCGCCGGGCGTCATCCCGGTCCATCTCGAACTTGGCCTTGAACTTGGCCAAGAACTCGGCTCCGATCTGGATGACGAGCGTCTGCGTCTCGATTGCGGCATGCGGCCGGGCGAAAACACGGTGCACCATGTCTTCCATCTCGAGACGCCAAAGCTCTGGTGGCCGGCCGGCAGTGGCGGACAGGCGCTGTACCGGCTCACCATCGAGACACCGTCCGAGACGATCACCCGCCAGATCGGCCTGCGCACCGTCGAGCTTGTGACCGACAGGGACGAGGCCGGTAGCCGCTTCGCCTTCCGCATCAACGGCCGCGAAATCTTCTGCCGCGGCGCCAACTGGATCCCCGCCGATGCGCTGTTTTCGCTGACCACCCCGGAGAAGACCGAGGACCTGCTGCAATCGGCCGTCGAGGCCAATATGAACATGATCCGCATCTGGGGCGGCGGCTTTTACGAAGACGATCATTTCTACGACCTCTGCGACCGGCTCGGCCTGATGGTCTGGCAGGATTTCCAGTTCGCCTGCAACATCTATCCCTCGACACCGGATTTCCTCGACAATGTCGAACACGAGGTCGAGTACCAGACGAAGCGGCTGATCTCGCATCCCTCGATCGTGCTCTGGTGCGGCGATAACGAACTGGTCGGCGCTCTCGGCTGGTATGAGGAGACCCGCAGCAATCGCGATCGCTACCTCGTCTCCTACGACCGCCTCAACCACACGATCGAGCGGGCGATGAAGAAGGCGGTGCCCCAGGCGATCTGGTGGCCGTCGAGCCCGGCCTCGGGCTATCTCGATTACGGCGATGCCTGGCACGCTGATGGCTCCGGCGACATGCATTTCTGGTCCGTCTGGCACGAGAACAAGCCGTTTGAACACTACCGCGATGTCAAGCCGCGATTCTGCTCCGAATTCGGCTTCCAGTCCTATACGTCGCTGCCTGTGATCCGCACCTATGCGGAGGAGAAGGACCTGAACATTGCCTCGCCGGTGATGGAACATCACCAGCGCAATGTCGGCGGCAATGAGCGCATCGCCGCCACCATGTTCCGCAATTTCCGCTTCCCAAGGGACTTTGCCAATTTCGTCTATCTGAGCCAGGTCCAGCAGGGCGTGGCGATCAGGACGGCGGTCGATTACTGGCGTTCGCTCAAGCCCCATTGCATGGGCACGCTCTACTGGCAGCTCAACGACACCTGGCCGGTCGCCTCCTGGGCAAGCCTCGATTACGGCGGCGGCTGGAAAGTGCTGCACTATATGGCCCGCCGTTTCTTCCAGCCGGTGACGGTCGCCGCGATACCATCGGATGACGGCCGCGAAATCCGCTTGTCGCTGGTCAACGATACGGCAGAAGACGTCTCGGTGACGCTCGACATCTCGCTCCTGACGCTTTCGGGCGAGCGCCGTACACTCCGGAGCATCGACGCTTTCTGCCCCCCGGATAGGGCTGTCACGGCGACGACGATCGCTGCCGACACCATCCCGAAGGATTGCCTCCTCGCCTGGCGGTTCACCGCATCCGATGGCTCGGCAAGCGAGGGGCATCATGTGATGGAAAGCTACAAGGCGCTGGAACTTGCGCCATCAGGCGTCGAGTTTTGGGTTTCGTCCGCCGGCGCGGCGGACGATAAACCGGCCTATGACATTCTCGTCCAGTCGTCCGGACTGGCGCTCTTCGTCATGATCGAGAGTGACACGCCGGGCCGCTATTCCGACAACGCATTCGATCTTGCCGCCGGCGAAAACCGAAAGGTTCGCTTTACCCCTGGCGAGCCGGCGGCAGGCCCCCCGGTTTTCCGTATCTACGATCTTCAATCCTGCCAGTCGGCAGGTTGATATTTGATTTCAAGGAGGATGACATGACGACTTTGGGTTTCCAGCTCTATAGCGCTCGCAATTTCCCGCCGGTCTCGGACGTGCTGAAACTGGTTGCGAAAAACGGCTACAGCCAGGTGGAGGGCTATGGCGCGCTCTATGCGACGCTGGACGAGACAGCGCTGAAGGCCATGCGGGCAGAACTGGAGGCCAATGGCCTAACCATGCCGACCGGCCATTTCGGCATCGATCTCCTCGAAAACGAGCCTGAACAGGCATTGCTGATCGCCAAAACCCTCGGTGTCGAGGCGATCTACTGCCCTTACCTGATGCCGGATCAGCGTCCGACCGATGCGGCCGGCTGGTTCGCCTTCGGCAAGCAGCTCGCAGAGGCCGGCAAGCGCTATCAGGATGCCGGCTACCTGTTCGGCTGGCATAACCATGATTTCGAGTTCAAGCCGCTCTCCGATGGCTCGACCCCGCAGGAGCAGATCTTCGCCGGCGGGCCGGATCTCACCTGGGAAGCCGATATCGCCTGGGTCATCCGCGGTGGTGCCGATCCCTTCGCCTGGATCGAAAGCTACGGCCGCAAGATCACGGCAGTCCATGTCAAGGACATCGCGCCGGCCGGCGAGAACAGGGATGAGGACGGCTGGGCCGATGTCGGGCAGGGCATGGTTCCGTGGAAGGATCTGATGGGCGCCTTGAGAACCAGCAGTTCAGCGAAATACTATGTGCTCGAACACGATAACCCGAAGGACATAGATCGCCTGGCATCCCGGTCCATGGCTGCCTTCAAGACCTATTGATCTCTTCATATTCATCCGGAGTTTCAACATGACCAAGGAACTGGGCGTCGGCATCCTCGGATGCGGCAACATTTCCACTACCTATTTCTCGCTCTCGCCGCTGTTCAAGGGGATCAAGGTTCTCGCCTGCGCCGACCTCAACATCGAGGCGGCGAAAGCACGGGCAAAGGAATATGGCGTCAAGGCGCAGACGGTCGAGCAGATGCTCGCCAATGACGAGATCGATGTGATCGTCAATCTGACCATTCCCGACGCGCATTTCACCGTCTCCAGAGCGATCCTTGAAGCCGGCAAGCATGTCTACTCGGAAAAGCCGCTGACGGTGACGCTGAACGAGGGCAAGGAACTTCAAGCGCTGGCGAAATCCAAGGGCCTTGCCGTCGGCTGCGCCCCCGACACCTTCCTCGGCGGCGCCCACCAGCTGGCTCGTGACTATATCGACGGCGGCGGGGTCGGGCGCATCACCTCGGGAACCTGCCACGTGATGAGCCCCGGCATGGAAATGTGGCACCCCAATCCGGGATTCTTCTTCCTGAACGGCGGCGGCCCGATCCTCGATCTCGGCCCCTATTACATCGCCAACCTGATCAATTTCCTTGGCCCGGTCAAACGCGTGGCTGCGCTCACATCGATGGCCAGCCCGACCCGCACCATCACCAGCGAACCGCTGAAGGGCACGGTCATCCCGGTCGAAACGCCGACCAATATCCAGGCGCTCCTGGAATTTGCCGAGGGCGCGACGATCACGCTGTCTGCCAGCTGGGATGTCTGGTCGCATCGTCATGCCAATATGGAACTCTACGGCACGGAGGGCTCGCTCTACGTGCCGGACCCGAATTTCTTCGGTGGCGTGGTCGAGGCGAGCGGCCGCGACAAGGATATCAAGCCACTCAAGGACTGGGATCATCCCTTCGGCAAGGCGAACCAGGAACACCCGCAGGGGCCGCGTGCCAACTATCGCACGGCTGGCCTTGCCGACATGGCGATGGCACTGATCGAAGGACGGGACATCAGATGCTCGATCGACCGCGCCCTGCACGGCGTCGATGTCATGACCTCGATCCTCAAATCCGGTGCCGAGGGCAGGTTCATCGCCACCACCACCACCTGCACCAAGCCTGCGGCACTTGGCATTGAGGAAGCGCTGGCGCTTCTGGCGTGAGGCGATAAGAATGCCGCCGGCACCGAAGAGAGGTTCGACGCCGGTTTATTTGGAGGACTTTTCAAATGACGTGGCTCCCGGCGGAAAACCGCTACGACAACATGACCTATAACCGTTGCGGCCGTTCCGGCCTCAAGCTGCCGGCGATCTCGCTCGGCCTTTGGCACAATTTCGGCGATGACACGCCGCATCAGCGCAAGGTCGATATCTGCAAGAAGGCATTCGACCTCGGCATCACCCATTTCGATCTCGCCAACAATTACGGCCCGAAACCGGGCTCAGCCGAACTCGCCTTCGGCCAGATCCTGCGCGAGGAATTTTCCGGCCTGCGCGATGAGCTGATCATCTCGTCGAAAGCCGGCTACAACATGTGGCCGGGCCCTTATGGCGAATGGGGCAGCCGCAAATATCTGATCGCCTCCTGCGATCAGAGCCTGAAGCGCATGGGCCTCGACTATGTCGATATCTTCTATTCGCACCGTTTCGACCCGGACACGCCGCTTGAGGAAACCTGCGGTGCGCTGGATCATATCGTCCGCTCGGGCCGGGCGCTTTACGTCGGCCTTTCGTCCTACAATTCGAAGCGCACCCGCGAAGCAGTCGCGATCCTGAAAGAGATGGGCACGCCGGTTCTCATCCATCAGCCGAGCTATTCGATGATCAACCGCTGGGTCGAGGAGGACGGCCTGCTCGATACGCTCGAAGACCTCGGTATTGGCTCGATCGTCTTCTCGCCGCTGGCGCAGGGCATGCTGACGTCGAAATATCTCGGCGGCATTCCGGAAGACAGCCGTGCCGCCCAGGGCAAGTCGCTGCGCCCGGCCTTCCTCAACGACAAGAATATCGAGAACCTGAAGGGCCTCAACGCGATCGCCGAACGTCGCGGCCAGACGCTGGCGCAGATGGCACTCGCCTGGGTGCTGCGCGGCGGCCATGTGACGACCGCGCTGATCGGCGCCAGCCGCCCCGAACAGGTCGAGGATTGCGTCAAAGCGCTGGAGAAACGCGATTTCACCGCAGACGAACTGGCCGAGATCGACAGGTTCGCCAAGGAAGCCGACATCAACATCTGGGCGGCTTCGGCCGAGCGGGAAGGGCCGGCAAGGAGCAAGTAAGGCCGACGTCTACGCGCGGGCATTTGTCCGTCACGTTTGAGCAAGCACCTGCCCCTCACCCTAACCCTCTCCCCGTAAACGGGGCGAGGGGACTTGCCTCGATTGGGGCAGGGACAGTGCGGCTTGCATCCTTCTCCCCGCAAGCGGGGAGAAGGTGCCGGCAGGCGGATGAGGGGCCACTCCAGCCGCTAACGCCGAAACACATATGCCGACAGGCGGCTGGGGAGCCGCCTGATAAATTCTCTGGGAGGAGATACGATCATGATCCGCAACCCGATCCTGCCGGGCTTCAATGCCGATCCGTCCATCTGCCGTGTCGGTGAGGACTATTACATCGCCACCTCCACCTTCGAATGGTATCCGGGCGTGCAGATCCATCACTCCCGCGATCTCGTCAACTGGGCGCTGGTCCGTCGTCCGCTGGAGCGCAAGGCCCAGCTCGACATGCGCGGCAATCCCGACAGCTGCGGCGTCTGGGCGCCGTGTCTCTCTTATGCCGATAGCCAGTTCTGGCTGGTCTATACCGACGTCAAACGTTACGACGGCAATTTCAAGGATGCCCATAACTACATCGTCACCGCGCCGTCGATCGAGGCCGAATGGTCCGATCCGGTCTATGTCAACTCATCCGGTTTCGACCCGTCGCTCTTCCATGACGACGATGGCCGCAAATGGTTCGTCAACATGCAGTGGAACTACCGGACCGAAAGCTATGGCGGTGCCCCGAAGCATCCGGCCTTCGACGGCATCCTGCTGCAGGAATGGGACGCTGAGGCGAGGGCGCTGAAAGGACCGATCACCAATATCTTTCCCGGCAGCCCGCTCGGCCTTGTCGAGGCACCGCATCTCTTCAAGCGCAACGGCTGGTATTATCTGACCACGGCCGAA
Organism: Neorhizobium sp. NCHU2750; assembly: GCF_003597675.1. Taxonomy (NCBI): domain Bacteria; kingdom Pseudomonadati; phylum Pseudomonadota; class Alphaproteobacteria; order Hyphomicrobiales; family Rhizobiaceae; genus Neorhizobium; species Neorhizobium sp. NCHU2750. The sequence goes on from NZ_CP030827.1 coordinate 1,669,056, forward strand.
GGCGGCACCGGCTACGACCATGCGGTGACCATGGCGCGCTCGCGCACCATCGACGGCCAGTACCAGCTTCATCCGAATACCCATCTCATCACCTCGAAGGACAATCCCGAAACCGTCCTGCAGCGGGCAGGGCATGGCCAGTATGTCGAGACACCGGATGGTGACGTCTACCATACCCATCTCTGCAGCCGGCCGCTTGCGCCCAACCGTCGCTCGCCGCTAGGCCGCGAGACGGGCTTACAGAAATGCGTCTGGAAGGATGACGGCTGGCTCTATCTCGCCCAAGGCGGGGTGGTGCCCGATGTCGAAGTCCCTGCGCCGACCGGCGCCGAGCCCGCCGGAAAGCCTGCCCGCATCCATTACAATTTCGATGCCCCGACATTTCCCATGGATTTCCAATGGCTGCGCACGCCGGAACCCGGTCGCATCTTCAGCCTGTCGGCGAGGCAGGATGCCTTGCGCCTCATCGGCCGCGAAAGCATCGGCTCATGGTTCGAACAGGCGCTCGTTGCCCGCCGCCAGGAACATCACCGGTTCCGCGCCGAAACCACGGTCGAGGAGTTCGCGCCGGACACCTATCAGCAGGCCTGCGGCCTGACCCACTATTACAACCGACACAAATTCCATGCGCTGGCCGTGACGCTGCATGAAAAGCTTGGGCGCGCGGTGACGATTTTCTCCTGCCCGGGCGATTTCCCCCATGGCCGCATGCAGTTTCCGGCGGGCAGCGGCATTGCCATACCCGATGGTCCGGTGGCGCTTGCGATGGAAGTCCGCGACAACGACCTGCAATTCTCCTGGCGCTCCGGCGGCAGCGATGACTGGCAGAAAATCGGCCCGGTTCTCGACGCCAGCGTCATCTCCGACGAAGGCGGCCGCGGCGAGCACGGGTCCTTCACCGGCGCCTTCGCCGGCATGTTCGCCTTCGATACGTCGGGTCGGGCAAAGACAGCTGATTTCAGCAGTTTCCGCTACGAGGCGAGTCGCATTTGAAGCAATGCATGTCTTGCGAAATCGTTAATTGTTCCTATGAGGAGCTTTCAGCAAGTACATATGATTGTTACATATATTTAATCTTGCATTCATTTTGCATTCATCGCGTGCGGCCTAGTTTCAGGTCGTGTTCAACGCGAGGAAACAAACATGAAAAAGATCATTCTCACGCTCATCGCCGCAACCGCTCTGGCCGCTCCCCTGGCCGCCACGGCGCAGGCTCAGCAGCCGCCGCATCACGGTCCCGACCGCCACGTCGAGAAGAAGGTTGTCGTCACCAAGTCGCATTGGAGCAAGGGCTACCGCATGACGTCGGCCGATCGCCGCCGCACCGTCGAGGTGCGCGACTACCGCAGCCATCGCCTTTCGGCCCCGCCGCGCGGTTACCACTGGGTCAAGGTCGATAACGACTACCTGCTGATCGGCATCACCAGCGGCATCATTTCCAGCATCATTGCCGCTCACTAAGCCGGCTAATAAAAGCGGCGGAGGCTCTCTCAAGCCCCCGCCGTTCTGCTGTCCTGAATTGAACGGCGCGCAGCGGTTTCGTGGCGCGCGGTTCGCATTGAGCAGGATTATGGCGTCAGGCATGTCCTGAGCGAAGTCGAAAGTCCGTGCATCATGTCGAAATAGAGGTTGGGGCCTTCCTTCAACGTGCCAGCTTCCGGATCCAGAACGCCGGATTTCGCTTTCGATCCCTCGGTCACCACGGCCACCAGCTTCGGCTCGAACTGCGGTTCGGCGAAAACGCAGGTCGCGCCGAGTTGCTCGACCTTCTGATGGATTTCCTTCACCCGTTCCGCCCCCGGCATCGTCTCGGGGCTCACCGTGATCGATCCGGCAACCTTCACCCCGTAGCGATGCTCGAAATACTGATAGGCGTCGTGGAAGACGATGAACGGCTTGTCCTTGAGCGGCGACAGCTCCGTCTTCAGCTCGGCATCGAGTGCATCGAGCTTCTTCATCAGGTCGGCGGCATTCTTCTGGTAGATTGCGGCATGCTCGGCGTCCGCCTGTACCAGCTGCTTCTCGATCTCCTCCGTCATCGCTTTGGCGTTCATCGGGTCGAGCCACAGATGCACGTCATTGCCGTCATGATCGTGGTCGCCGTCATCATGAGCTTCTTCGCCGGATGCGTCATGATCGTGTCCATGATCATGCCCCTCTTCCTCCGCTTCCGGCTCGAACACGCCGCCTTCGCGGAATTTCAGCTTGGTCAGCCCCGGCGCGTCTTCCAGCGTCACTACCGTTGCCTTGGAACCCAGCGCCTCGAGCGGCTTTTCCAGAAACGCTTCCATCCCGTGGCCGATCCAGAAGATCAGGTCGGCATTCTGCAATGCCGCCGCATTGGAAGGCTTCATGCTGTAGGTATGCGGAGACGCCGCGCCCTCGACGATCAGCTTCGGTTCTCCCACGCCCTGCATCACCGACGCAACCAGCGAATGGATCGGCTTGATCGACACCACGACATTCGGCGTAGCGGCAAAGGCGCCTGAGGCAGCCAGCAACGCGACCGAAGACAGGAGAAGAGAAGCTGCAAATTTCACGGCATTTTCCTTGTTTATGATCGTAATGTTATTACATCAATTGCGTTATGCTATAACGTGTGCCAAGACCATTGGCAACCCGACCCGAATGACGGCGGACAACAGGAATTCTGATCGATCATGCTGATGAGCAGCCGGGCCGCCACTGCCCGCAGGAAGCAGCCGCAACAGGCCGAAACGCTGGTCTCTCTCGACGATGCCGGCATTCGGCGCGATGGCCGCTGGCTCGTTCGCGGCGTCGAATTCTCCATCCGTCGCGGCGAGGTCGTCACCCTCATCGGCCCGAACGGCGCCGGCAAGTCGACCACCGCCAAGATGGCGATCGGCGTGTTGAAGCCGGACGAGGGCAGGGTGGTGCGCAGCAGGGACCTGCGCGTCGGCTACGTGCCGCAGAAACTCGCCGTCGACTGGACCATGCCGCTCTCCGTCCGCCGGTTGATGACGCTCACCGGCCCGCTGAAGGAGGCCGAGATCGTCGAGGCCCTCGAGGCGACCGGCATCCCGCATCTGATCGGCTCGGAAGTCCGCCATCTCTCCGGCGGCGAGTTCCAGCGCGCTCTTCTCGCCCGTGCCATTGCCCGAAAGCCCGACCTGATGGTGCTCGACGAGCCGGTCCAGGGCGTCGACTTTGCCGGCGAGGCGGCGCTCTACGATCTGATCCGCGAGATCCGCAACATCACCGGCTGCGGCATCCTGATGATCTCGCATGACCTGCACATGGTCATGGCCGGCACCGATACGGTAATTTGCCTCAACGGTCATGTCTGCTGCCGCGGCACGCCGGAGGTCGTCAGCCAGAGTTCCGATTACATGAAGCTCTTCGGCGGCAATGCCCGTTCGCTTGCCGTCTACAATCACCATCACGACCACACCCATCTGCCCGACGGAAGGGTGCGCCATTCGGACGGCTCGATCACCGACCACTGCCATCCGGATGACGGCCACCATCACGATCATGACCATGATCACAATCATGTCGAAGGGCACAGCCATGCCGACGGGCACGGGCATGATCATGGCGACGGCGAACACCATCATCACGCCCCCCATGCCCATGGCGAAAATGCCGGCCATTCTCATGCCCATTCTCACGCCCACGCCCATCACCATGGCGACCACGCGCATCACCACGATGCGGCTGCAGATAGGGATGGAGGCAGCAATGCTCGATGATTTCTTCATCCGCGCGCTCGTCGCCGGTATCGGCGTGGCATTGACCGCAGGCCCGCTCGGCTGTTTCGTCGTCTGGCGGCGCATGGCCTATTTCGGCGACACCATGGCCCATTCGGCGCTGCTCGGCGTCGCCCTGTCGCTGTTTTTCGAGATCAACCTTCTGGTTGCCGTGTTCGGCGTCGCGGTCCTGGTCTCGGTTCTGCTTCTTCTCTTGCAGCGGCGCCAGTCGCTCTCGGCCGATGCGCTGCTCGGCATCCTCTCCCATTCGGCGCTGGCGATCGGGCTCGTGCTGGTCGCCTTCATGACCTGGGTGCGGATCGACCTGATCGCCTTCCTCTTCGGTGATATTCTGGCGGTGACGCGGTCCGATATAGCGCTGATCTGGGGTGGCGGGGCGCTCGTCGTGGCCGCCATCGCCTGGCTGTGGCGACCGCTCGTCGCCTCCACCGTCAGCGAGGACGTGGCGGAAGCGGAAGGCATGAACCCGGCCCGCACGAAACTCATCTTCATGCTGCTGATGGCGCTCGTCATCGCGATTGCCATGAAGATCGTCGGCATCATGCTGATCACCGCGCTGCTGATCATTCCGGCCGCCACCGCCCGCCGCTTTTCCGCAAGCCCGGAATGGATGGCGGTCTTTGCCTCGCTGATCGGCGCGGCTGCCGTTATCGGTGGTCTTTTCGGCTCGCTCACCTATGATACGCCGTCCGGCCCTTCCATCGTGGTCGCCGCACTCCTACTTTTCATCATAAGCCTGATTCCAGCCTTCGGCACCAAGACCGCCGAACGGCCAGCCAACAAGGGAGTGCGAGGATGAACGCACCGATCGTCAATCCGGCCCTGACCAAGAACCAGACGCTCGTCTTCGACGTGCTGGAGCGCTCGGACGCGCCGATGAGTGCCTATACGATCCTCGACAAGCTGCGTGACCACGGCTTTCGCGCCCCGCTGCAGGTCTATCGCGCGCTCGACAAGCTGACCGAGTTCGGCATGGTCCACCGGCTGGAAAGCCTCAATGCCTTCGTCGCCTGCGCCCATCGGGAACATGAATGCTGCGGGTCTGGCCATGGTCACGGCACGGTCGCCTTCGCCATCTGCGACAGCTGCGGCCATGTCTTCGAATTCCACGACCATCAGGTCGATCACCGGTTGGCGGACTGGGCCAAGGGCAAGGGTTTCAAGCCGGCCAAGACGACGATCGAAATCCGCGGTCTTTGCGACAAGTGCGCCGCGTAACGAAGAGTTTGGTAAGCGGGATCAGAGTGCCTTGAGATCCCGCGAAAACCGCTTCCAGTTTTCCACATAGCGGGCGGCCGAATCCTTCAGCCTTGCGGCGGATGCCTCGTCCAGAGTGCGGATCGCCTTAGCCGGTGACCCGACGATCAACGAATTGTCGGGAAATTCCTTGCCCTCGGTGACGAGCGCATTGGCGCCGACCAGACAGTTCCTGCCGATCTTCGCACCGTTGAGGATCGTTGCCCCCATGCCGACCAGCGAATTGTCGCCGATCGTGCAGCCATGGATGATCGCATGGTGGCCGATCGTGCAGTCCTCGCCGATCGTCGCGGCAAAGGCGGGGTCCGTATGCACCATCACGCCTTCCTGGATGTTGGAGCGTGCGCCGATCGTGATCGGCTCGTTGTCACCGCGCAAGTTCGCGCCAAACCAGATGCCGACATCCTCGCCAAGCACGACCTTGCCGATCACATTGGCATCCGGCGCCACCCAGTAGCGGTCGGCCGCGGGCAGGCTGGGCTCGAATTCTCCGAGTGCGTAAATCGGCATGCATTCCTCCCGCAATGTCTCGTTCCGGCGGAGGCCTGAAGCGGCACCGCCGGAACGTCTATCCAATAGAAAATCAGACGACCGACAGCGAAAGCTCGGCGACGCCTTCGCAGCCGAAGCTGATCCTGTCGCCCTTGACGATCGGACCGACGCCGGCCGGCGTGCCGGTCATGATCACGTCGCCCGGTGCAAGCACGAAGAGCTTCGACAGTTCGGCGATGATTTCAGGCAGCTTCCAGATCATCTGGTTGAGGTCGCCGGTCTGCTTGCGCTCGCCATTGACGTCGAGCCAGATGGCACCTTTCTGCGGATGGCCGATCTTCGATGCCGGAATGAGGGCCGAAACCGGTGCGGACTTTTCAAACGCCTTGGCCACTTCCCAGGAACGGCCCATCTTCTTCATCTGGTCCTGCAGGTCGCGGCGGGTGAAATCGATGCCGACGCCATAGCCATAGACCTTGGACAGCGCATCCGCTTCGGCAATGTCGGCACCACCGGATGCCAGCGCCATCACCAGTTCCACCTCGAAATGCACGTTGGAAGACAAAGGCGGGTAGGGGAAGCTTTCGCCGTTATAGAGATTGTCGGGGTTCTTCTGGAAGAAGAAGGGCGGCTCGCGCGACGGATCATGACCCATCTCTATCGCATGGTCGGCATAGTTGCGGCCGACGCAATAGACCCGGCGCACCGGAAATTGTTCGGTTACCCCTTCGACATCGAGAAGTACGGGCTGGGGGGCGGGGATGACGGTGGCGCGCATGGGATGTCCTCAAATCACTGAAAAACGCTGGCGCCTTTGTCCAACAATTTGAGGCTCAATCCTAGCCTGTTTCTGCTTCCGTATTGAAATGGCTGAGGGAACAAGATCGTGATCGGCAAGCGAGCATCAGGAACGGCCAGAACCAATCAGCCACCGACTCCACGTCCCCCGGCGCAGCGCTTGCATCACCGAGCTACGGTTGTGCCGGGCCGGCCGATCACCAGGCTTCGCTCCGGACATACTCGTCTTCTTCCTCAGCGGTCGGAAGGCGATATTCCCAGCAGCCTTCACACAGGCGGCGCATGGAGAGGTTCGGCTGGGCGTAGCCCGGTGGAACATCGCTCCAGGTGATATTGTATTGCCAGCAGGGATTTGCCCCTAACGACGCAAGAATGCGAAACGGCCTTGAAAGAAATCGCAGCATCTTCGTTCCAGTGTTGCTTGGTGTGGAATAAACAGCCTGCAAATAAAACGCCTGATAATGATCGCCGATCAGCCTAGGTGAATATTCATTAGGTTGTCCATATATAACTTAAGATTGTATCGAGATATTTGCCGATGGAAGGCAAAATGCCGTGTCGGCGAGCTCGCTTTGGCGGGTATGGCTTGCCGGATTTGCTCGGCCGGACTTGCCTGTCTGGATTTGCCTGTCTGGATTTGCTTGACCGGGCCTGCCCGAACATCATCGGCAGCAGCGCTGCTGCCTGGGCGCAGAATGCCGCCGCGCCTGCTTGCTTTGCATCGCGATTCTCGCCAATGACTACAGACGAACAAGATCGTCCCGAAAATGTCAGGTGCCTCATGTCCAAGCCGCCGAAACCGAACAAGCCGAAGCCGAGCAAGGAACCGAAGCTCGAACATTCCGAATTCGCCGGCGAATTCGAGGACGAAGGCATAACCGTCCTCGTCGACATCTTTCGCGATGCGGGCACCAATGGCGACTGGACGCTCGAAGTCATCAGCCAGACTGAAGTCGTGACAAGCTGGGAAGAAGGTTTCACCACCGATAAGGACGCCTGGGAAGAATTCCTGGCCACCGCGGAACGCGATGGCCTGAAGAGCTTTCTCGACGAAGGCGAGGACGAGCCTTCGGTGCATTGAAGTCTCGGGCGGGGGCGATTTCTCGCCCGCCCCCCATCTTTAACGTCGATCCGAGCCCGCCTTGGAGAGCAGAAACGCAAAGGCTGCCGTCAGCGCCAGTGCTCCGACAATGGCGCCGGTCGTTGCCGTCGGGTTGCGTCGCGCGATGCCGCCAAGATCCTGCCTTCCGTGGTGGAACTGGCTTACCAGTTGTTTCGCGCGGGGTACGAGATAGCTCGAAGCGTCGTCGGCAGATGCGCTCGCCTGTTTTGCCAGCGAGGAGCCGAGAACTGCGGAGCGGAGATCTGCCAGCTGGCTGGTGAGGCGGTCGATATCGGCGGAAAGGTCGCGGGCCATGGTGGTTCCTTGTTGATGGAGGCGCTCATCAACGGACGGGACGCGATCGGGTTCCTTGCCATGATGGGACGAGCCCAAATAAAGCGACCGGCCGGCCAATCTTCCTTTTTTCCCCGTGTCGCTGTATAGCACCGCCAGATCGACCATCGGCCTTTAGGCTTCGATGGCAGGAAAGACCGAAATTCCCGTCTGCCGACCATGCGCTATAATCCCGTCCTGACCGGCCGGGATGACGGACCGGAATTGTTTGACGCGATGCGGAGCGAAAGACTTGAATTTTTACGACAAGGCCAGGCGTTCGGGTAACAAGATTTTCGCGGTCGCGCCGATGATCGACTGGACGGATCGTCACTGCCGTTTCCTGCATCGGCAGCTGTCGTCGCGTGCTCTGCTCTATACCGAGATGGTGGTGGCGGACGCGATCATCCATGGCCCGCGCGAGCGTCTGTTGTCCTTTTCGCCTGAGGAACATCCGGTGGCGCTGCAGCTTGGCGGTTCTGATGCCGGCAAGCTCTGCGAGGCCATTCGTATCGCCTCCGACTACGGTTATGACGAGATCGGCCTGAATGTCGGCTGCCCGTCCGACCGCGTGCAGTCCGGCACGTTCGGCGCCTGCCTGATGCGCGACCCCGGCCATGTCGCCGATCTGATCTCGGCGATGAAGAAGGTCTCGTCCGTGCCGGTCACGGTCAAGTGCCGCATCGGTGTCGACGACCAGGAGCCGACCGATGTCCTGCCCGATTTTCTGGCGCGGATGATCGGGGTAGGGGCCGATGCCATCTGGATCCATGCCCGCAAGGCCTGGCTGCAGGGGCTCTCGCCGAAGGAAAACCGGGAAATCCCGCCGCTCGACTATGATCTCGTCCACCGCATGAAGCGCGAGAACCCGGATGTGTTTCTCGGCATCAATGGCGGCATTGCCGATCTGGCAGAGGCCGCACGTCACCTCTCGGTGATGGATGGCGTCATGCTCGGCCGCGCCGCCTATCAGAATACCGGCCTGCTTTCCGGTGTCGATGCCATGCTTGATGGTTCCGGCTCCGTAGGCGCTACCCCATCCGAAACCGACTGGCTGGCATTGCGCGACACGATGATCGATTATGCCGAGGCCGTGATTGCCGGCGGTGGCCGCCTGCATCATGTCACCCGCCACATGGTCGGCCTGTTCCAGGGCTTTGCCGGGGCCCGCCGCTTCCGCCAGATCCTCTCCTCCGAGGCGACGAAGCCCGGCGCCGATACCGCCATCATCACCGAGGCCTTCGCCGCAGTCGATTTCTCCGGCAATCGCCGCGACCTGTCGGCAACCGCTCCCGCCGGCCATCCGGTGGAACATGCAATCGGCTAAAGTCTCGATTTGCCCCCGACAATCTAGGGGTGTTTCAACTTGAGACTGCATTTTGCTGGCATTTGCGACTGCGTATTAGATATTTCTTAAATAGCGTACCCGTAATGTTCCATGGCTTAGACGGTGAAATCAATCACCGCATGGATGTGGTAGCGTCGTATGTTCAAGGTCATCGAATGCGTCGCGGTCCAGCACGACCGCGCCCTTGTGGCACTCGCCGCCGGCATTTGCGTTGTCGGCATGCTGGCTTTCTTCCTCATTCATCGCCGTGCCGTAGAATGCAGCGAAAAGCGCCGCCGCTTCTGGCTGGCGGTGGCAGCCGTCACCGGCGGCCTGTCGGTCTGGGCCACCCATTTCGTCGCCATGCTCGCCTATCAGGGCACGATTGCCATCGAATTCGAGCTCTTCCGCACCATTCTGTCCGCCGTCATCGCCGCCGTCGGCTTCTGGGCGAGCCTGCGCATCCTCGAGGAAGGCTCTGCCCGCGCCGAGATCCTTGCCGGCATCGCCGCGACGCTTACCGTCGCCGCCATGCATTTCCTCGGCACCGAGGCGATCCGGGCGGCAGCGACGATCGAATACGAGATCGGCATGATCCCGCTCGCCGTCGTCCTCTCCTGCATCCTATTCACGCTCGCCTTCCGCATGGCGCTCCGCCGCAAGAGCCGCCGCGGCCTCTGGGTGGCGGTCGCGGCCGGCGTCGTGTCGATCTGCCTGCTGCATTTCACCGCCATGTCGGCAACCACGCTGGTGCCCGACCCCTCGCTGCCGGAAGTGTCGCTCGACGGTGACAGCGGCCGCATCTGGATGGTCTGGGCCGTCTCGATCGTCGTCGGCCTGATCGTCATCTCGGCGGTGACGGCAAGCTTCCTCGACCGCTATCTCACCGACCTTCGCGGCTTCGCCAACGCCACGCTCGAAGGTCTGGCCGTCGTCCGCGAGGGCGTCATCATCGAGGCGAATGCCCGCTTTGCCGCCATGCTCGGCCTGCGCGACCGAGACGTCATCGGCCGCACCCCCGACAGCCTGCTGGTCGCAGCCGACGGCATTTCACTGATCGATGTCGAGCGGACCAGGGCCGTTGAGGCAGCACCGTTGAAGAGCGGCCCGCTGAAGCCCGGCCGCCAGACCTTTCTCGAAGTTGCCGTCCACACGATCGAATATCGCGGCCGCTCCTGCCAGGTTCTGGCCGTCCGCGACTTGACCGAAAAGCGCATCGCCGAACTCCGGGTCGAGCATATGGCCCGCCACGACGCGCTGACCGACCTGCCCAACCGCTCGCTCTTCTCCGACAAGCTCGAGGCGGCGATCGACCTTGCCGGCAGCGCCAACGAGCGGCTTGCCGTGCTGGCGCTCGATCTCGACCGCTTCAAGGCCGTCAACGACGTCTTCGGCCATGCCGAGGGCGACCGCGTGCTGGTCAAGGTCGCCGACATATTGCGCCGCTGCACCGGCGAGGCCGACACGCCGGCCCGCATCGGCGGCGACGAATTCGTCATCCTCCAGCCCGGCCTCGACCAGCCGACGGCGGCCTATCTTCTCGCCGACCGCATTCTCGATACCTTCCGCCAGGAGATGAACGTTAATTTCGACCCCAAGGCGGTCGGCGTCTCGATCGGCGTGGCGATCTTTCCCGAGGACGGCCACACCGCCGACGAGCTGCGCAATGCCGCCGACATGGCGCTCTACAATGCCAAGTTCAACGGCCGCGGCACCGCCGCCTTCTATTCCGCCGACATGGATGCGGACCTGCGCCAGCGCCGACTGGTCGAAAGCGAGTTGCGCCACGCCGTGCTGCGCGACCAGCTGTCGCTCGTCTTCCAGCCGCTCTTCGACGCCTCGAACGGCATATGCACCGGATATGAGGCGCTGATGCGCTGGAACCACCCGGATCTCGGAGCGATCTCGCCGGCCGAATTCATCCCCGTCGCCGAGGAAACCGGCATCATCGTCACGCTGGGCGAATGGGCGCTGCGCGAGGCCTGCCGCACCGCCGCTTCCTGGGACGATGGCCTGGCGGTGGCGGTCAACGTCTCGGCCGTGCAGTTCCGCTTCCCAGATCTCGTCGGCACCGTCGCCGCAGCGCTCAACGACAGCGGCCTCGACCCCAAGAGGCTGGAGCTCGAAATCACCGAAACCTCGCTGCTCGAAAACCGCGATGCCGTGCTTGCCATGCTGAAGAAGCTGAAGGCGCTCGGCGTGCTGATCGTCATCGATGATTTCGGCACCGGATATTCCTCGCTCGGCAACCTGCACGCCTTCCCCTTCGACAAGATCAAGATCGACCGCAGCTTCATCTGGCAGATGGAAGAGAGCGAAAGCGCCCGCGCCATCGTCAAGGCGATCATCGGGCTCGGCAAGAGCCTCGACCTGCCCGTCGTCGCCGAAGGCATCGAAACGTTTGGCCAGCACCGCATGGTCATCGAACAGGGCATCGAACAGCTGCAGGGCTTTCTGCTCGGCAAGCCGAAAAGCGCCGGCGAGGTGGAAGTCCTCTCCGGCCTCCGCCGCGTCCCGCCCTTCCGCAAACGCGGATAGGGGCGGGCGTCTGCTCGCTCCACGCAGCACCCCAGGGCTATCGCATACGGAAGAAAGACCCCTCCCAACCCTCCCCACAAGGGGGAGGGCTTAACCCGGCCACTCCGCCGAGGCCTAATTGAGGCAGGTGGTTGCCGCTTGTTTTCTCCCCCCTTGTGGGGGAGATGGCCGGCAGGCCAGAGGGGGACTTGCTTAATATGCGATCCCCCCACGCGGCAGACCCTGTGCGACCGGCTTTCAAGGCAGACCACAGGCCGATTCGCCGGAAAATTCGCGCCCGCTGCCCATCCCCGTCATCCGCTTCTCGCGCGCCCGCCTGGCCGCATCCCATCGTTCCGGCCACCAGCGGTTCGGCACATTGCGGGCAATGGCGATCGCCAGATCGTCGAGCAGGCTTTGCGGCCTGCTCACCGCCTGGAAATAATCGCTGTCCCAACCGAGAAATCCCTTGGCGAAATGCGCGGCCTTGTAGACCCGGTCGAACAGTGCTCGCTGCTCGCGGTCGAGATTGGCAAGGCAGCATGGCTCTTTGCTGCCGTTGAAAACCCACCCGCAGCGCCCGGCGCGCCGGCAGGAGCGGCGGCCGCAGACCATATGCGGCAGGCCGAGTGCCTCGGCGGCGTGCACGGCCAGCATGCTGTCGAAGGGCGGCAGCCTGGGTTCCGTCGGGCGGGCGGGAGATGGGACGAATGGCAGATGTGCATCGGACATGGTAACCCCTTGGCGATCTCGGTTGTTTTTCGGGCTCCCCTGATCTGACCAGATCCGGGCCCTGGCGCTCCTCCCGATCCCGGCAGGACCTGAATGGACGGGGCGCTGAAAGCTGCCTCGTAAAGTTAGTTTATGTGGCACCTCTCAGCGCCCCGTTCGGCAGTTTTGATCCGCGACTCCGGTCTCTCTGCCTTGGCTCGTTCAAGATGGTGTTCGTCTGATGCCACGAAACACGGACGGAACGACTTACCGCCAACACTCCGCTTTACCGCCGCCGGGCCCTCCGTCTGAAACGGACGGACTTGAAAAGCCCGGCGAAACCATCCTTCAAAGCCACCCTGTGTGCCGCACAGGCACGCCCGGCGCGCCATTCGGGCATCAGAAGCGAAAAGGCCGGTCCGAAACCTTGATCCGCTTCCCCCGTGTCGCCGGAGGGAGACCATTTTCCGCGGACCCCGGTGGTGACGGTTCACGTCGTCCCTCCACCCCCGGAACCGATCCCGCCTCGCCGGCACGCCTGCCGGTGTATCCGTGACGGAACGGGGAGATTGTAGGCATGGGTTGAGGGGGCGGGGATGAAGGAGGGGGAGATTTTTTGGAGTTATTTGCTCGTTTCGAGGTGCGAGGGAGAAAATCATGGACTTGGCTGACGATTGAGTGCCGGATTATTCAGGGGATAGGCACTTGATTGCAGGGTGATCATGCGACTGCCCTCGTAATGTGGTTGTGGGCATTAGAAAAAAAATCTGCGGAAGCCGGTTGCTTGGCGTCGGAGGCGCGCAACATGAGCTTCAAACTCAAAGCCCCTAATTTTCGTCGCTGCCTAATTTTGGGAAAGCTTGGCGGCTCAGCGCTGTGGTTGCCCACTTTTGTGTAAGTCCAAGAGTTATCGGCCATTGAGGCAGAGTTGCGGGATGGTGCACTTGAGAGATATGCGCTATCACCGCCAACAGTGGACCTAGTTGAGATTACCGCATGCTCCGAAAACTCAAAATTGATCGATTTAAATCGACTCGCGATGTCGAGTTAGAGTTCGGAAGAGTGAATCTTTTTATCGGCGGGAATGGCGTCGGGAAGTCTAATCTCCTTGAAGCCATAGGCGTTGTTTCGGCATCTTTGTATCGTGGTGTGGCTGATAGTGAGCTTGCTCGAAAAGGAGTAAGGCTGACTCCCCCGGCCCTGATGAAGTCGGCGTTTAAAAAGTACGATCTGCCTAAGACGTTCAGGATCGAAGCAGACCTCGATTGCGATATCCAATATGCAATTGAATTGGTCTCCGGTGAAAAAAACACCCATTTGCATTTTTTCTCCGAAAAATGTGAGCTTGCCGGTGCTAAAATTCTGGGGCGTAGCGGTCGCGGAGTGAATATATTTGGCAATAAGGTTTCGAATAGGAATTGGGCACCAGCGAGAAGTCTATGGGATCAGGCTAGGGTTGCATACGATTTCCCTGATGTGCTTCAGCGCGAATTCGATAGTATTTCTCGCTATGCCATTTATTCTCCTCAAACGGAATTTCTGAGAGAAATAAAATCAGGTGTAGCTGATGAACCGCCTGTAGGGCTTCACGGTGAAGGCTTGAGTGCTGCCGTGAGTTCTTTGCTGGCTCAGATAGCGCGTGAGAGAACGCGCCCGAGGTCAGCTAACAGCAAATCTGACTACGACGATTTTAGCTTGCTTGGCGATGCTCTTTCTCTGGTAGGGCTTCCTAACTGGGTAAACGCAGTTAGAGTGGGAGAGGTGGACCCACACCTAAAATCGCGAGAACTGGCCACTTATGATGGGAAAATTGTCTACTTTATTGATAGATATATGCACGAGAAAAGAAATACGCTGTCAGCTTATGATAGCAGCGAAGGGACGTTATTTCTTTTATTTATGAGCGTTTTGCTCGGGCATGATGAGGCGCCCAAAATATTCGCCCTTGATAACGTCGATAGTGCATTGAACCCAGCCGTCACCAAACTTCTTCTTGAGAAGATAATTCTCATAACTGCGCGGCGAGCGGAGAAGCAATTGAAGAGAGGTGCAGATCAGGTGTTTCTGACTAGCCACAATCCAACAGCACTTGATGCCTTCGACCTTTTCGACGATGAACAGCGGGTATTCGTTATTTTTCGCAATAAAGAGGGGCATACTCAAGCCAAAAGACTTAAGCCCAACGCTGGCTGGACCCGCGAGCAATGGGCGGAGCATTTCAGCGGGAAAAAATTGAGTCAGCTTTGGATTGATGGCGAAATTTCCGGTGCTTTAGGTGGTATCTGAGGTTCTCTAAATGCGTATTGGTGTAGTTTGTGAAGGCCCCACTGATTTTTTTGCAATAAAATATTTTCTAGGTGCTGTACTGCGGAAGGAAGGGCGCGAAGTAGATTTTATAGATCTTCAGCCATCCATGGATGCGACGTCACCGAAAGCCGGATGGGGAAATATTGAGAGGTGGCTGGCAGCAAATACGCCACAGAGCCGATCTAAGAGATATTTTTCAGGCGGAATATTCGCAGACGATTTGGATGCAAAGGCTTGCGATTTCATCATCGTTCAAATGGACTGCGATCATTTGGAACATGAGGCATTTACGGTGTTTAATCAGGAGAAATATGGGATAAATTACGGAAAGCTGCCCGACTTAGATGCTCAATATAATATGGTAGAGAAAATATTGGGTGAGTGGTGTGGTCTGTCGGCGCTTACAAGCGCTGACGCAAATCGACATGTTTTGACACCTGCGCAACAAAGTACAGAATCTTGGTGTATCGCAGCTTACAGCCATTTACTGACTGACCCTGATTTGCTGGAGGGGCAAGATTTGATTGATAGGTTCATGACAATTCTTCATGAATCGGAGGGTCGTTTATTACCTGCCAGTGGTTTCTCTGAAGTCGATAAATCTATCAAACGCCGAGAGAAATTCTGCAAAAAGCATGCCGCCAATTGTACTACTTACATAACCAGGTCGAACTCATTCGTTCGCACGGTTGAAAAAACTATTGCAGCTATGTGACTGCTTAGTAAGGGATAATTTCCTATATATTGATCGAAGTATTTTTCCTTCGGGCAGCAAAACGGTAAATTGTTGTCGTATTGTTGATTCTATCTTCTCACTGCCCCGGCCGCCCGGTCTTCCCCTTCGTCCGTCCTTTGCGTCTCTGCTCACCAGCATCCTCGTAGCTTCCGGCGCCGATCTTGCCGCGCACCACCGGGCGCGGGTCGTCCCTGTCCGGCGAGCCCCGTTCGGGCTGGCTTTCCAGAAGCGGTGAAAAACGTTTGCCGGGTTCGGTTGTCGGCTTGTCGGGAAGCTTGCCCGTAACCGGTTTTTCCGTGCGGCCGACGGTCATTTCGTCGAGCGTGTTCTTGCGGAAAAGAGGCCGCGCCGTGTCGGTGCCCGGGCCCATGTCGTCGAGCGAGGGTTTGGCGAAATAGGAGGCCTGCTCCGTTTCACCCCTCACCAAGTTCGCCGAACCACTCGGCTGCGCCTCGCGGGGCGAACTATCCTCTCCCGCAAGGGGAGAGGAAGACCCGCGGCGACCGCCCGAACCACTCTTGCCTCGGCCGCCTTCCTGTCCCTTCGCCTCGTCCCGTGCAATCGGATCGTCCATCGTCGCCAGTTCGGCGGCCTTGAGGCGCTTGATTTCGTCGCGCAGGCGGGCGGCTTTTTCGAAGTCGAGATCGGCTGCGGCGTCGCGCATCGATTTTTCCAGCGCGTTGAGATGTGCCTGGAGATTGTTGCCGACCAGATGGCCGCCATCGGCAAAGCCCTTGCCGCTGGCGCCGGAAATGTCGGCGCGCACATGGTCGCGCTCGTAGACACTGTCGAGAATGTCGGAAATCCGCGCCTTCACCGATTCCGGCGTGATGCCGTGTTCGGTATTATAGGCCATCTGCTTTTCGCGGCGGCGGGTGGTTTCCTCCATCGCCCGTTTCATCGAGCCGGTGATATTGTCGGCATAAAGGATGACCTTTCCATCGACATTGCGCGCCGCGCGTCCGATGGTCTGGATCAGCGATGTCTCCGACCGGAGAAAACCTTCCTTGTCGGCATCGAGAATGGCGACGAAGCCGCATTCGGGAATGTCGAGGCCTTCGCGCAACAGGTTGATGCCGACCAGCACGTCGAAGGCGCCGAGCCGCAGGTCGCGGATGATCTCGATGCGTTCCAGCGTGTCGATATCCGAGTGCATGTAGCGCACGCGCACACCCTGTTCATGCAGGTATTCGGTCAGGTCCTCCGCCATCCGCTTGGTCAGCACGGTGCAGAGCGTGCGATAGCCCCTGGCCGCCGTCTCGCGGATTTCGCCGAGCACGTCGTCGACCTGGCTGCGGGCGGACCGCACTTCCACCGGCGGATCGATGAGGCCGGTCGGGCGGATCACCTGTTCGGCGAAGACGCCGCCGGATTCCTCCATTTCCCAATTGCCGGGCGTCGCCGAGACGGAGACGGTCTGCGGTCGCATCGCGTCCCATTCCTCGAAACGCAGCGGCCGGTTGTCCATGCAGGAGGGCAGGCGGAAACCGTATTCGGCCAGCGTCGCCTTGCGGCGGAAGTCGCCGCGATACATGCCGCCGATCTGCGGGATGGTGACATGGCTTTCGTCGATGAAGACCAGCGCATTGTCGGGGATATATTCGAACAGGGTCGGCGGCGGCTCGCCCGGCTTGCGGCCGGTGAGATAGCGCGAATAGTTCTCGATGCCAGCGCAGGAGCCGGTCGCCTCCATCATCTCCACATCATAGCGGGTGCGCTGTTCCAGCCGCTGGGCTTCCAGCAGGCGGCCGGCCTTTTCCAGCTCGGCGAGGCGGATCTTCAGCTCTTCCTTGATCGACTTGATCGCCCCGTTCAGCGTCGGGCGCGGCGTCACATAGTGCGAATTGGCGTAGATCTTGACCGATTTCAGGTCGCCGGTCTTGGCGCCGGTCAGCGGGTCGAATTCGGTGATCGCGTCGATCTCGTCGCCGAACATCGAGATCCGCCAGGCGGCATCTTCAAGGTGGGCGGGGAAGATCTCGATCGTGTCGCCACGGACCCGGAACGAGCCGCGGACGAAATTGATGTCCTGCCGCTTGTATTGCTGGGCGACGAGGTCGGCGAGCAGCTGGCGCTGGTCCAGCCCGTCACCGACCGTCATCTGGAAGGTCATCGCCGTATAGGTCTCGACCGAGCCGATACCGTAGATGCAGGAAACCGAGGCGACGATGATGCAGTCGTCGCGCTCCAGGATGGCGCGGGTGGCGGCGTGGCGCATCCGGTCGATCTGTTCGTTGATCGAACTTTCCTTCTCGATGAACGTGTCGGAGCGCGGCACATAGGCTTCCGGCTGGTAATAGTCGTAGTAGGAGACGAAATATTCCACCGCATTATTGGGGAAGAAATTCTTGAACTCGGAATAGAGCTGCGCCGCGAGCGTCTTGTTGGGGGCGAGGATGACGGCCGGACGCTGCGTCGCCTCGATCACCTTGGCCATGGTGAAGGTCTTGCCCGAGCCGGTGACGCCGAGCAGGACCTGGCTGCGGTCGCCGGAATTCAGCCCCTCGACCAGATCGGCAATCGCCGTCGGCTGGTCGCCCGAGGGCTTGTAGTCGGTGACCATCTCGATGGCGATGCCGCCCTCGGACTTTGCCGGGCGTTCCGGCCGATGCGGCGTCCAGATCTCGCCGTTCTTGAACAGCGGATTGCCGCTCTCGATCAGCTTCGACAGCGCATCGACCGTGGCCGTGACGGCGCCCGGCGCAAGCGACTGGGCGTCCTCCAGCGAAATGTCGAGGCCGGCGACCGGATTGAGGCCGGCGGCAGCGCGCGTCTTCGGGTCGGAGGACGCACCGATCGACACGCCGCGGGCCGTCTTCGATGCGGTGGTGTTCTTCGCTGTCTTCGGGGCGCTCTTGCCGCCGGATTTGCCCGCGGCCTTCCTGGCTTCCTCCGCCTCGCGGATCGCCTGCTCGCGTGCCGCGATCTCGATCTTCTTGCGGTGCTTGCCCGCCTTGGAGGCGATCTCGCGTTGGGTCTCGATGCCGGACGCTTCCGCCTCCGCCTCGAGCTGCTTCACCCAGTCGGAAACGCTACCCTCGAGCGGGGCACCTTCGAAAGCTGACTGGGGAGCTTCCTCGAAACCGTTGGCGGGCGAGGGGGCGGATTTTTTCGGGGATCTGGCCATCGCCGGAATATGGAGAGAGTCACGCCGGAAGTGAAGAGGGTGGCGGCGAAAAACGAGTACAAAAGGGAAACGTTGTCCGCCTCAATGTCCTGCTGTCCGCAGTCCCCTCACGCCGCCGGCGTCAGCACCCGTGTCACCAGCCAGCCGGCGATCGCCTCGACCGGCATCGGGCGGCCGAGGAAATAGCCCTGCGCGGCCGGGCAGCCGAGATTGCGCAGCGTCGCGGCCTCTTCCGCCGTCTCGACGCCTTCCGCCACGATATCCATCGACAACGCCTTGCCGAGGCCCGCCATGGCGCCGACGATCTCCTGGTTCTGGAAGCTCGTCTCGATGCCGGTGACGAAGCGCCGGTCGAGCTTCAGCCGGTCCACCTTCAGCGTCACCAGATAGGCGAGCGACGAATGCCCTGCACCGAAATCGTCGACCGCCAGCTTGTAGCCGGAGCGCTCGATATGTTTCAGCTGCTGGCCCGCCACCAGCGTGTCGAGGATCGCCTCTTCGGTGATCTCGATCTCGAACAGGCCGGGCTCGATGCCATGCGCGCGGGTGATGCGGTCGAGCGTGTCGGCGACCGAATAGAGCTCGAATTCGCGCGGCGACACGTTGACCGCAACCGTCGCCCCGGCCAGCCCGAGCGAGGGCAGGGTGGTGAGCAGCCGGCAGGCGCTGGTGGCGACGCTCGCCGTCAGCGCCTCGGAAAGATTGGTCGAATGGGCGGCCGAGACGATGTCGGGAGGCGCGATGGCGCCGAGCACCGGATGCTGCCAGCGCACCAGCGTCTCGAAGCCGATCACCCTGCCGCCGTGAAGCTCCACCTGCGGCTGGAAGAACACGGTCACGGCGCCGGAAGCGATCGCCTCACCGAGATCCTGCTCGATCCGTCTCTGCCGGTCGGCACTCGCCTTCAGCGACGGGTCGAATTCCCGCCACAGCCCGCGGCCCTCGTCCTTGGCGCGGTAGAGCGCCATGTCGGCCGAAACGAACAGGTCGGCCGCCGTGTCCGCATGTTCGGGCCAGACCCCGATCCCGGCCGATACGCCGGAAGCGACCGATCGGCCCTGGATCAGAAACGCCTCCCGGCAACGCTCGATGATGCGTCCCGCCAGCCGCCGCGCCTCGGTTCCGGCCGAAGCGCCGCCGATCAGGATGGCAAATTCGTCGCCGCCGAGCCGGGCGATGAAACCGTCATCGCCGACCGCCTCGCGCAGCCGGCGGCTCGCCTGCAACAGCAATTCGTCGCCGGCAAAATGGCCGAACGTGTCGTTGATCGTCTTGAACCGGTCGAGGTCGAGGATCAGCAGCGCAAACCGTTCCTGCTTCCTGCGGGCAAGGTCGATGCCGCGCTGCAGGGCCACGTTGAAAGCAGCGCGATTGGCGAGCCCCGTCAGCGGATCGCGATTGGCGAGGATTTCGAGGCTTTCATTCGCTTGCAGGATATCGGCATTGGCGCGACCGAGCGATTGCGCCAGCGCCGTTGCGCGCACCTGTGCCTCGATATTGCCGATCACGATCGCCTGGCCGTTCATGCTGCTCTTGTAGAGCACCAGCGTCAGCGCCAGCACATTGAGAGCCAGCAGATGCCCGCCGGTCTCCTCGCTCATCAACAGCGTGATCACCACGGCGAGATGAACGGGAAAGGCAAAGGCGAGCGCCGTGATCGCATGGCCGGTGCCGAGCAGAACCGCACCGGTCGCCATGCCGCACATCAGGATATAGATCCCGCCATCGACGCCCAGCGCGTGAAAATCTGGCAGCATGAAGGGCAGTGCACCCCAGGCAATGCCGCTGACAAGCGCGCCCGTGGTCATCAGCCGCAGACAGAAATGCGGCTCCGACCGGTCGAGCCCGCGTCTTTTCGCCACCGTGCCGACGATGACGCGGGCGGCGATCGTGGCGAGCGTCAGCGCGAACCAGAGCAAGGCCGGCTGCGTGATGCCGCGGCTGATCGCGCTCATCAAAAGGGCCGAGAAGGATACGGCGGCATTCACCGTCAGCGTCGTCGGCAGCCGCTCAAGCGTCGCCGCAGCCTGCGCCTGCTTCACCGCAAGCGCCAGCCTCGGGCCGTTCATGTTGCTTGTCGAATCTGCCTGCATTCAGTAAGTCGCCGAATTCATGGATACTCAGATTAACATAAGATAGAGCTAATAAAAAAGTCTTTCCGACGACATGTCGAGAATGGCGGCAGCCATCCACCAGGTCCTGCACTTGTCCATTGTGGCAGGTCCAGTCGCGTTTCAGCGTGTGGCCAGAAAAATGCCGAAACTGTGACGTGTGGGAACGGGAACGATATGATCTGATAGGATTACAATCCGTACATCTCTCTAAATCGCCACATTTTACCACCGTTTCCGCCCAACTTGTGGGTGAGGATTCAAACGATCGAAATAGGAGTAATGCATGGCTCTTGAACGGCCCACGCTGGCAGCGATCCGATACGGATATGGGCTTCGCGCCGGGCAGGACATGCCCGACGATGCCGATGGTCTGATCGCCCAGGTGAAGCGCGGCGTGATGATCAAGCCACGCTTTCCGCGCGAGGGCGTCGTCGGCCGCCGCGAGGCGGCCACCAAGGTCATGTCGCTCAGGGCCGCCGAAGCCAAGGCCGCGCAGGAAGGCAAGCCGAACGAGAGCATTCGCAAGGAGACCCAGCGCGAGGCGCAGCGGCTCTATCGCATCGATGCCATGTCGCGCCTGGCGCAGGCCGTGCAGTCGCGGCTCGGTTTTCACGAACGGCTGGCCAGTTTCTGGATGAACCATTTCGCCGTCAGCACGCTGAAATCCCTGCCGATGCGGATGATCGTGCCGATGTACGAGGCCGAAGCTATCCGCCCGCGCATGGCGGGGTCTTTCTCCGATCTTCTGAAGGCCGGCATATTGCACCCGGCCATGCTGATCTATCTCGACCAGAACCAGAGCGTCGGGCCCGATTCGGTTGCCGGCCGCGAGACCGGTCGCGGCCTCAATGAAAATCTCGGCCGTGAACTGCTGGAACTGCACACGCTCGGCGCCGGCAGCGGCTACAGCCAGGACGACGTGCGGGCGGCGGCACTGATCCTGACGGGTCTGACTGTGGATAGCCGCGGCCTCGATATCGCTTATCGCTCGCGCCTGGCGCAGGCCGGTTCGGTCACCCTCCTCGGCCACGAATATCGCGACGACGAGGGCGGTAGCCAGGATCATGTCCTGATGCTCGAGGACCTAGCCGCCCGGCCGGAAACGGCGCTTCACATTTCCCGCAAGCTTGCCGCCCATTTCATCAGCGACGATCCACCGGCCGATGTCGTGGCGCAGATGGTGGCCGCCTGGCAGAAGAGCGATGGCGACCTCGTCGAGGTCTATCGCGCCATGCTCGAACATCCGCTCGCCTGGGAAAATCCGGGGCAGAAGATCAAGCAGCCGTTCGAATTCGTCGTTTCCGGTTTTCGCGCGCTCGATATGCCCGATGCCAGCCTGACGGCGCTGCTGGCCGATATGGATGGCGACGAGGATGCCGGCCCGGTGGGCAAGGCGATGCAACTGGCCGGCGATGCCAAGGCCGCCGAAATCCGCCAGCGGCGCTCCAACCAGGCCCACGCGTTGACGCTGAAGGCGCTGGGCCGCATGGGAGAGCCGGTCTGGCAGCCACCGAGCCCGGCAGGCTTTGCCGATACGGCAAGCGCCTGGCTGGCGCCGGGCCAACTCGGCGAGCGCATCGCCTGGGCGCGGCTTGCGGCGCGCACCCTCGCGGCAAGGCTGGAGCCCGCCGATTTTCTCGATGCCGCACTTGCCGATGCCGCAACGCCGGAAACCCGTGACGTCATCTCGCAGGCGCCGAGCCGGCTGCATGGGCTGACGATGGTGCTGGCATCCGCCGAGTTCAACAGGAGGTAGGTCGATGAGTTTTGACGGACTGTCCGGTCGTCCCGATCGTTTTCGCCTATCCCGCCGCGGTTTTCTGGCCGGAGCCTGCTGTGCGGCCGCAGCCCCGGTGATGACGCCGGTGACCTTCGCTGCCGCTCCCGGCGACAATCGTTTCGTCACCATCGTGCTGCGCGGAGCCATGGACGGGCTCGATCTCGTCCAGCCCTATGGTGACCCGGATTTTGCCGCCTTGCGGCCGAAACTGGCGCTGACGCCCGACAAGGGCCTGCTCGATCTCGATGGCTTTTTCGGCCTGCATCCGGCCGCCTCTTCCCTCATGCCGCTGTGGAAGAGCGAACAACTGTCCTTCGTCCACGCGGTTTCGACTCCGTATCGCAATCAGCGCAGCCATTTCGATGGTCAGGACATTCTGGAAAGCGGCGGCGCCGACAAGAGCCAGAAAACCGGCTGGCTGAACCGGGCGCTGGCCGTCATCCCGCGCTCCGACGCCCGCCGAGCGATCGATATCAACAGTTCGATGGAACTGATCCTCACCGGCCCGAACCGCGCCGACAGCTGGTCGAGCCAGAGCAATTTCTCGCTGGCCGAAGACGAAATGGCCTTCCTTCAGCGTCTTTATGCTGGTGATCCCGCCTTCGCCCAGGCCTTCGAAGAGGCGGTGAAGACCGACCAAGAGACCGATCTTCTTTACGGCGACGAGAAGCGCGGCGCCGGCATTGCCGACATGGCAAAGCTTGCCGGCGGCATGCTGCGCGAGGATTATCGCGTTGCGAGCTTTTCCATCAACGGCTGGGACACCCATGTCGGCCAGTCCGCCAATTTCAGCAAGGCGGCAGGCGACCTGGCGATTGCCATCACCGCCTTGAAGGATGCGCTGGGCGACGATGCCTGGCAGAAGACGGCGGTGCTGGCGATGACCGAATTCGGCCGCACGGCCCGCGAAAACGGCACCAATGGCACCGACCACGGCACCGGTGGCGTGGCCCTTCTGGCCGGCGGTGCGATAGCCGGCGGCAAGGTGATGGGCAACTGGCCGGGCCTCGGCGACGGCAAGCTCTTGGACGAGCGCGACCTCATGCCGACCGGCGACGTTCGCGAAATCGCCGCCGCCATGCTCTACCAGCAATTCGACATCCGCCCGAACAACCTGACGTCCAAGATCTTTCCGGGGCTCGATTTCGACGAGGATTCGGTTTTTCTGAAGGGGTGAGCCCGAACGATAGAGGCGGGTTTGATAGTGAGGAGGGCAGTTGCAATCCGCCCGTCCACGAGCGACAGCGTATGCCGAGTGGGCGCTATCGGCCGTAGCGCCTCATGAAACGAGCATGAACCCTATCCTGGCCTGCTGCCCTCCGGCATCAAGCCAGCCCGTCGATGGACTTCAGGGGTTGCAGCGTGATGTCAGAGATTGCCGAGATGCCGATTTTGAAGGCGACCTGATAGTCCGGATCGGCAACCATGGTCTTGAAGGCGGAACGGTGCGGATACTGGACCAGCACAACGGCATCCCATCCCTGTTCCTGCCCCGTGGTGAGCACCGGCAGACCATCGCCGCCGAACAGGATCTTTGCACCAAATCGGGCGAGGATCGGCTTGGCCAGCTGAAGATATTGCAGATACCGTTGCCGGCCGCCGTCCGGTTCGAACCGAATGAGATTCAGCATGACGACGGCTGAGCCGTCCTCTTCGGAGAGGAAGGCATCGATTGCGGCAGGGGATAATGAAACCATCTGTATTTCCTTTGACATGACACCCGAACCGGGTGATCCGTCAAAGTCTAGCCTGCCGAGGTGTCAGAAATTGTCAGGAGTGAACGCCAGTCACGATCCTGCTGCAGCCATTGCTTCATGATCGATTGGCGTCGTCCGGGGTAGCGCTCTTCCAGGATCGCTTTCACCTGCAGGCGATCGATGCGGAAATGGCGGAAGGCCGATCTTTGTTCGCACCATGCCGCCAGCACGCGCACATCGTCGAAATAGATGATGGCAATCGGCCAGATGGTGCGATCCGACAGCAAGCCGTGGGCGTCCTCATAGCTGATCGCGACCTTGCGCTGACGGCGGATCGCATCCCGCAATGTGGCGGTCTGGGCAGGATCCACCCGCTCGGATGCCGAGGCCGCAGCAAGCGTAGGCGTTCCGTCATCCGGTGCGGGTCCGCTCCTTGCTGCGGACAATATCTTGGCGAGCGCACTCTCGCTGCCTTGCGCCAGCGCGGGATCGGCGCGCTGCTGCACCCAGCTCAGGCCGAGGATCAACGCATCCAGCTCGTCCGCTGAAAATGCGAACTCGGGAAGAAAGAAGCCCTGCCTCAGGCAATAGCCGATGCCGGCCTGTCCATCGACAAGCGCGCCCATTGAACGCAATGTCTCGATGTCCCGGTATACGCTACGCTCCGAGATACCGAGTTCGCCCGCCAGTTCAAGGGCAGTGACGGGCATTCGTCGGGCGCGCAACAGGCCTATGAGATCAAACAGACGGCTGGTTCTCGACATATGCGGACGCGTCCTCGAAAGGCTTTCTGCTCTTCGTCTGCACGACATACAGGGCCATCCGCGATGCGAACAGCCCTGCTGTCGGCCAGGTCCTATCGACAGAGCAGCGTCATCATTCCGCCGGCAGCGGCTTCGGCTTGCCGTCCTCGTCGAGCGCCACCATGATGAACGTGCCTTCGGTGACCTTTTCGAGGTCGCGGTGGCGGGCGCGCTGGGCCCAAGCTTCGATGGTGAGGGTGATCGAGCTGGTGCCGACGCGGGCGATCGTCGTGTAAATGTTCAGCGTGTCACCGATCTTGACCGGCAGCTGGAAGGCCATTTCCTTGACGGCTGCGGTGACGACGCGGCCGCGGGCGCGCTCGGCGGCGCGGATGCCGCTCGCAAGGTCCATCTGCGCCATCACCCAGCCGCCGAAAATATCTCCGGCCGGATTGGCATCTGCCGGCATGGCCAGCGTTCTCAGCGTCAGTTCGCCACTCGGCTTTGCAGCATCGGTCATCGAAGAATCATCCTTGTTTTCGTTGGCAATTGCGGGATCGCGACAGTAGCGCCCTTTCCACCCTTTGCCAGACTATTTTTGCTGCACTGCAGTAAGTATCGATGTGGAAAAGAAAATGACGGGTCTATTCAACAATAGTACTTGACGATGATTTGCCCGATGCTCGAGTTTTTGTTCGTTTATCGGCCGGTAACTTCCGTTCTTTATAATTTAATGACAATTGCAAGTATCGGGGGAATAACATGCAGCGTCTTGCCATTTCCTGGCGGCTTTATTGTCTGGTCGCGCTGTCGCTGGTCATCCTGGCCGGCAGCCTGACCTTCAGCCTTTTCGAGAGCTATGCCTCGTCCGAGCGGGAACGCAAGGCAGGGCTTGCCCAGATGAACGACACGGCGCTGGCCGTGTTGAAGAAATACCAGGCGCTCGAGGAGAGCGGGGCGATGTCGCGCGAAAAGGCGCAGGCAGAGGCCAAGGGCATCATTGGTGCCATGCGCTATGACAACGGTTCCGGTTACTTCTGGATCAACGACATGCATCCGACCATGGTCATGCATCCGGTCAAGCCGGAGATGAACGGCACGGATCTCAGCCAGAACAAGGATACGAACGGCAAATTCCTGTTCGTCGATTTCGTCAAGATCGTGCAGGCTGAGGGCAAGGGTTTCGTTGATTACTACTGGCCGAAGCCGGGCGCTCCCGAGCCGGTGGAAAAATTCTCCCATGTGGCGGGTTTCGCGCCCTGGGGCTGGATCGTCGGCACCGGCGTCTATGTCGACGATCTCGACGCCATGTTCCGCAAGGATGCAGTCGACTTCGGCATTATCTTCGCCGTCGGCGCGCTGGTTCTGATCGGCGGTGCCTCGCTGGTGGTCAGGAGTGTTACCGGCCCGCTCTTCAGGGTGCAGCAGGTGCTGCAGATGATTGCCGGTGGCGCGTCCGGCGTGGCCGTGCCCTGCACCGAACAGAGAAACGAGATCGGCACGATGGCGCGTGCGCTTCTTGTCCTGCGCGACAATGTCGAGGAGCGTGCCGCACTCCAGACCCGCGAAGCCGACCAGCAGCGGGCGCTCGCCGCCGAGCGGTCGGCAAGCGAGCGGGTCATTTCCACCGCAGCCGAACGCCAGTCCCGCGCAATCAGCGAGCTTGGCCAGGCGCTCGAAACCCTGGCAGCAGGCGACCTTTCCGTCTCGCTCGGCGATATCGGCGAGGACTATGCCAAGCTGAGGCAGGATTTCAACGATGCCGTCGGCGCGCTGAATGCGGCGATCATGGCGATTTCGGAAACCGGCCTCGTCGTCCGCGACAGCGCCTCGGACATTTCGTCCGCCACCGGCAATCTGGCGCGCCGCACCGAACAGCAGGCGGCTGCATTGGAGGAAACTGCTGCCGCGCTCGACGAGATCACCGCCACCGTCGGCACCGCCTCGCAGCGCGCCAGGGAGGCTCGCCAGATGGTCAGCGAAACCAAGCTCAGCGCCAGCCGTTCCGGCGAGATCGTCCGCAACGCGATCGAGGCGATGGGCCGTATCGAAGGTTCTTCCGGCCGCATCGGCCAGATCATCTCCGTCATCGACGAGATCGCCTTCCAGACCAATCTCCTGGCCCTGAACGCCGGCGTCGAGGCGGCGCGGGCAGGCGAGGCGGGCAGGGGCTTCGCCGTCGTCGCCCAGGAAGTCCGCGAACTCGCCCAGCGCTCGGCCAATGCGGCCCGCGAGATCAAGGAACTGATCGGCAATTCGGTCCACGAGGTCGAGGGTGGCGTGGCTCTGGTGCGCTCCACCGGCGATGCGCTGGTCGAGATCGCCGCCCTGGTCGAAAAGGTCAATGCCCATGTGGAAACCATCGCGACCGCCGCGCAGGAACAGGCAAGCGGGCTTGCCGAGATCAACTCCTCGGTCAACCACATGGACCAGATGACCCAGCAGAACGCCGCCATGGTGGAGGAAACCACTGCGGCTAGCCAGACGCTGGCCGACCAGAGCATGCATCTCCAGCACCTGCTCGGCGCCTTCCGCCTCGGTGAAGACGAAGGCCGCCCGGCGTCACGGGCTGCCTGATCTGTCGCCATCCTCGGTCGGTGACATGATGAGGGTCGCAATGCTCAGGTATTGCGGCCTTTTCCATGCCTGATCGCGGCGCGGATGGGTCTCGATGGGCCAGCTTGCCCGCAAATGGTCCAGAAACGGCCCAGAAAGCATCACGGCGCATCAATTTTTCGTTTACCCAATCTGCCTAAAGTCTCAGCCTGTGTCGTTTCGGCATCGAGAGGGAGGCAACTGGTATGGCGTATGCTTCACGATCGACGCGGGCCATCGGCTCGCTGATGGTCTCGACCATGCTGGTTGCATGTTCGGCCGACAATCTCGTGCCGCCGGCATCGATTGATCACGGCACCCAGGTAGGCTCCATCCAGTCGAGCCGCCAGCTTCCTCCAGCGCCGATTGCCGGCCAGACGTCGCAGCAGGCCTATCGCATGTCGCCCGCGCCCGTATCTCAGGCCGGCGGCGGTTATCTGACCGCGCCCTCCCAAACCTATTCGCCATCCTCGTCTGCACCCTTAGCCTCGTCCGCGCCGGCCCCTGATGGCGACCACTATCTGCGCGCTCCGGGGAGTGCTTCGGGCCGCGCACCGGCGACGATACCGCAGGCCGGCGTCAATATGGACGAGCAGTTCGGCTTCGCGCCCGACGAGAGCGGCGTGGTGGGCCTTGCCGAGGAAGAGGAAACCGATATCGCCGAGGGCGTCGGCGACGAGCCGGTGGTCGATGGCATCGGTACCGATCATCCGGTGGCGCTGAAGCCGAAGACGACCCGCGCCGGCATCCAGCCGATGGCCGCATCACCCTCCGCCGACGATCGCGTCATCGTGCCGCCGAAGCGCCAAGGAGCTGGAATGGGAGCAGGGATTTCGGGGCAGGGGGTGTCCTCCGGCATGATCTGGGACGACAATTCTCCCGTGACACCGCCAAGCCGGACGCCTGCCCAACCTCAAGGTGGGGCCCAGGAAGTCGCCATGCTGCGGCCGAACAACCCGATGGCCGCCGACGGCCCGATGAGCGTTCCTGACGGCGCCTTTCCGCGCGAGATCATGCCGCAATCCGAAGTCGCCTGCCGCTCCGAGCTTCGCCGTCTCGGTGTCGAGTTTCGCGATCTGCCGCGCATCTCGCAGGGGGAAAGCTGCGGCATCGATTATCCGGTCAAGCTGTCAGGACTGTCGGGCGGCATCGACGTCAAGCCGGCGGTGACGCTGAATTGCCAGGTGACGCTCGCCTTCGCCAAATGGGTGAAGAACGATCTCGCCGTCTCTGCCCGCACCCGCTATTTCACCGGCATCCAGAAGATCGTACCGCTCGGCGGCTATTCCTGCCGCAAGATGAACAACAGCCATCAGCGCTATAATCCGATGTCCGAACATGCCCATGGCAATGCCATCGATGTCGGCGCGATCGTGCTGAAGAACGGCCACGATATCGATGTGCGCAAGAAGGGACTGTTCTCCTTCCGCGAGGGCGGGTTGCTGAAATCGGTGCGCAGCGACGGCTGCAAGTATTTCTCCACCGTGCTTGGCCCGGGCAGCAATGCCGAACACTGGAACCACTTCCATTTCGACCTGCGCTCGCGCCGCGGCGGTCGCGCCTATTGCGACTGACGATGTCGGTGGCTGGCTGCGGATTTTACGGAAGGGAAGGCAGATCAGCGATCAGTTGATGCGCCGGGAACCGGGATGCCGAAGTGCACTGCCGGCCTTGAGCTGGCTTTCGAGATCGCCAATCGCGTCACCGGCCCCGTGAAAATCGCCCGGCAGCGGAATGGTGAGCGCCTCGACCATCATCGTCGCCATCTCGTCGAGCGAAGCGAAGTCGAAATCGTCCAGGTCCTCCTCCGCGGAGGGCGTGGCATCCTGGGGCAAGACCTTCTTCGCGAAATTCGGCATCGGGATCGTCTTTCAACTGCGAAAATCAATAGCAAAATATGCGGTCCGGTATCCTGGCACCGCATATACGGCAAGATATCAGCGCTTGCATTACGTCAAATGACGGTGCGGCAAAGCTTGGGCCTATCGCCTTGGCCGATCTCACATGGGCTGACCCGCGCCGACCATAGCCCTCGGATTCTTACCGATTTCTAAAGCCGTCCCCTGTTGCCTTGCCGCAGCCGCGGCCTCCGATTTCAGCTGATATGACCCAGTGTGAGATCGACTGGTCTGCCACGCCAGCACAATTGTTCCTTAGTATCAGTCGAACATTGCCACGGGCTGGCGTCACCACCCGTTTGGGTGAGCGGCAACCGAAGCCGGGTGTCGAAATGCATCTTATCCCCAGTATTGTGGTGTTTTTTGCTGCGAAAGAGAGCTCCGCCGCACGGCAGGGCCTCCGGTCCGGGCCATCAACCGCCGGCCCCTTGGTAGCGCCGTTCGCAGGCCTTCCACACGATGATCGCGATGAGCACTGCCACCGGCCCAGCCGATAGTGCTGCAAAGGGTGCCGCACTGCCGATCAGCGGCACGGGTTTGCCAATCAGCGAGGCCACCGGCACATAGGCCATGTAGCCGAGCGGCACGACCGACAGGAGGACGAATTGCAGCGGCATAGCGAAGATGGTGAGCGGATAGCGTGCCAGCTCCCAGAAATCGAAATAGATGCCGAACAGGTAGCGTGAGCGGGTGAGAACGAGCGCCATGGCGCCGACTATGGTCAGCATCGCGCCGGTCAGAAGTGCCGCGCTGATCAGGGTTGCGACGAGATAGAGCATCTTCATCGCCGACCAGTCCAGGCCGAGTTGCGGCAACGCCCATGTCATCATCGCCAGTCCGAGCGCGATATGCCCGCCATATTCGATATTGATGCCGGAAAAGACCAGAAACGCCCAGGGACTTCAGCGGGTACACGCAGCATATGACCGTCATGCGACGGCCTGCAATCCCGGTTGTAGACGGATCGCCGGAAGACCGTTCTATTCAAGCCACATCGGCACGACTGAAGCCGCCAGAAGAAGGCCGAGGGCGAGATTGAGCAGGTGCCATTGCCGATCCGTTTTCAGCAGGCGCGCCAAAAGCAATCCGGCGAGGCACCAGAGCGAAAGCGAGAGCGCCGCGGCAATGGCGAATGACAGGCCGAGTATGGCGCAGAGATGCAGAGGATTTTCCGCGAGCGTAGCAAAGGAAGCGGCGGCGCCGAGCGCCATGGCCCAGCCTTTCGGATTATGCCAGACGAGCCAGATCGCACCGATGAACCGCGTCGGGCGGGCGATCGTGCGTTGCAGGTGTGGCGGCCCGCTGCGGCTCATCTTGAACGCAAGCCAGAGGAGATAACAGCTGCCCACGAGTTTCATGGCCAACTGAAGCGATGGCAGCGCCATGATGATGCCGCCGAGCCCGACCGCTGCCGATGCGCCCATCGAACCA
Organism: Neorhizobium sp. NCHU2750; assembly: GCF_003597675.1. NCBI lineage: Bacteria > Pseudomonadati > Pseudomonadota > Alphaproteobacteria > Hyphomicrobiales > Rhizobiaceae > Neorhizobium > Neorhizobium sp. NCHU2750. The sequence goes on from NZ_CP030827.1 coordinate 1,699,752, forward strand.
AGGCCCATGGCGATCCCGGCGATCATCGGAAGTGAGCGGCGATAGCCGAAATGAGCGCCGGATGCCGTTGCAAGCGTCGTCGCTCCTCCGGGTGTGATGGTGGAGACGATGACAAAGAGAAGAAACGAGAGGAAATCGGCAGCGGCCATAGGGGGGTCCCAGCACTGAAAATGGCTGTCTACCGCCATATGACGCATTATAAAAACGCATGTTGTGCATGAGTAACATTAGCAACTATAATGCATCATGAGCCGTAATCTGGATATTGCCCTTCTCCGAACTTTCGTCGCGGTTGCCGATCATGCCAGCATGACGGCGGCCGGCAATGCTCTTCACCTGACCCAGAGCGCAGTCAGCCAGCAGATCGCAAGGCTGGAGCGCCTGGCCGGAAAGCTGTTTTTCAGAGAGCGGCGGACGCTGAGACTGACTGCGGTCGGCGAAAGGCTTCTCTTCAGGGCACGGCACATGCTGGTTCTCAACGACGAGCTTTGGTCGGCGATGACGGAGCGGGCGATCGAGGGTCGCGTGCGTCTGGGGGCACCCTATGATCTGGTGGGCACATGGCTCACGCCGATCCTCAAAACCTATGCCGAGCACAATCCGCGCGTCGAAGTGGCGCTTGTCTGCCTCGCTTCACCCGAACTCATCGAGGCGGTGGACGGTGGTCTCATCGATCTGGCGCTGGTCGAGGAACCGATCGGTGCCTCGCGTGGCGAGAGCCTTGCCGTCGACCGGCTCGTATGGGTCGGGGCGAGGGCGGGTACGGCGTATCTGAAGAACCCGCTGCCCGTCTCCATGGTGGCGGAAACCTGCGCCTTTCGCCCGGCTGTGCTGAAGGCGCTCGATGAACGCCATCTCGCATGGCGCACGCTGTTTGAAAGCGGCAGTATCGACGCGACGCGGGCGACGGTTCGGGCCGATCTTGCCGTGACCGCATCGTTGGAATCGACCGTGCCCGGTGATCTCGCCATCCTGCTATCGGGAGAACGCCTGCCGGAACTCACACCCTTTTCCATCAACCTCCACCGGTCGAAGGGCAAGTCATCGCCGGCTGTTGCCGAACTTGCACGGCATATCCGCGAAGGCATTGCTGCCGGCCCGCAGTCGCAATGGTAGCTGGATAGCCGGTCGCTTCTCGCCGGCAATCCGATCCCTGCACTGGTCAGGCACCCATCCGGCCAAGCCCGCGCACGAAGCTGCCGATCAGGTCCGCCAGGCTATCCGGTGCCTCGAGCGGCGAGAGATGCCCGACGCCTTTGAGGATATGGAGCTCCGCCTGCGGAATGCGTGGCAGGAGCTCTTGTCTCAGCACCGTCGGCGGGTCGACATGGTCGTTCTCGCCGGAAATCACCAGCACTGGCACGGTTATATGCGCAACGTCGGCAGTGATGTCCTCCTGGCTTGTTGAGAGCGGCCATGCGGATTTTGCTGCGTCGGCGCCACGCAGGCTGTCGGCAATCACGCCCTCGAGATCGTCGGCGCCAAGTGGGCTACCGGCCAGCACCTGATCGACGGTCGCCATGATGCTCTCCCGGCTCGCATAGGCACCGACCATGCCCTGCCTGACCTCCAGAGGCATGCCGAGCGGCGAGGGCGGGGAGGGCGCGACGAGGACGAGGCCTGCAAGCCCCGTCGGCTGCCGCGAGGCGAGAAGCTGGGCAGCCTTGCCACCCATCGAGTGGCCCACGAGAACATAGCGATCGAGCCCGAGTGCATCGATCACCGCCTCTGCGTCGCCGGCAAGGTCCGTGAGCGCATAGTCACCGCCCGGTGCGTCATCCGATTTCCCCCAGCCACGCTGGTCGATCGCGATGGTGCGAAATTCCGGCTGCAGTCTTTCCGTCACATGCCGCCATGTCCGCGATGAACCTCCCCAATAGTGGAGGAAGACGAGGGCAGGCTGGCCCGCGCCAGCATCCTCAACATGGAGTTCGATATCCTTCGATCTGATTTTCATGACGTCTTTCCTTTCAGGCCAGTGTCGGTACCTGTGCTGGTGCCCGTGCCGGTATCAGTGCGAGTATCGGGGCCGGCGCGCATTGCGCCGGCATCCCTCTTCTGTCCGCATGCCGTCTTTCAGGCGGCGGCCTGCAGGATGAACTGCGTCACGGCCTCGGGCTGCGACAGCATCGGCACATGGCTCGCCTCCACATGGGTGACGGTCGCATTCATGCGGGCTGCCATGCGCTCCTGCTCGGCCCGCAGGATCGCCATGTCGTTATTGCCGATCATGTAATAGGTCGGCCGGGTCCGCCATGCGGCGGCGGTCAGCGTGCCGCCGAGTGCGGCGCCATTGACCGGCCCCTGCGTGGCGTAGAGCACGGCCTTGTCGGTCGCATCGAGATCCTGGGCAAACAGCGTCGAAACGCCCGTCTCGGTGAGCTTGAGAAAGCCCTGAGCATCCGGGCGGATCTCGGCATTGAGCGGTGCGGACTTGAACTGGGCGAAGAGCGAACCGGCCGATTCCCCGGCATCGGGGGCAAAGGCGTCGATATAGACGAGCCTTGCGACCTTCGGATCATTGCCGGCTTCGCCGATCACCGCACCGGCATAGCTGTGTCCGACCAGAACCACCTCGCCATCGGCGAGCGCGATCGCGCGGGTGACAGCCTTGACGTCTTCCTCGAAACTGGTGAGCGGCAGCTGTACGGCAGTGACCTTCAGGCCCTTTGCAGCCAGAAGCGGAATGACGCGGGCCCAGCTGGAACCGTCTGCCCATGCGCCGTGAACAAGAATAATATTGGCAATCATTGTCTTATCTCCTTTGGGTGTCCCCCACGGACAGGCATGCGCCGACCGGCCCTTTTAAAGAGCTTCGCCAGCGGTTCGCGACCGTTCGTGAATGGGTGTCGGGGAAGCGTTGAAATCGTCTCGCGTCCCGCCCTTTCTTCATCGCAATTATGCTCGCGCGCCGCAACGACGGCTCACATTGAGAAACTGCCAACCGTGTGCGATAACCTGCCTCGGGGGGATATGCCGCTTGCGGCAGAGATGTTGGGCAATGACGTCCCGCGGCGGACGGACGGGGTGCGGATGCCGAAGCGGGATATCGTTCTGGTCATACACGATGGCGTTCAGGCACTCGATGTCGCCGGCCCGCTCGATGTGTTCTCAGCCGCAAACGGATTTCTTGCCGAGGATGACCAATACCGATGCCTGCTCGTGGCGCGGGAAAACGAGCCGGTCCGCTGCTCCAACGGCATGTGGATGATCCCCGACCTGACCTTCGATACTGCGGAGCGCCGCTTCGACACGGTTCTGGTTGCCGGCGGCCCGAGCCTGCCGCAAAGGGCAGAAGACGACGCCATGTCGGACTGGCTGCGCCGCTTTGCGACGCAGGCAAGCCGCTACGGGTCGATCTGCAACGGCACTTTCGCGCTCGGCCATGCGGGCCTTCTCGATGGCAGGACGGTGACGACGCACTGGATCTGTTCGGCGGAACTGGCCGCACGCTTTCCCAACACCCGCGTCGAACATGACCGTATCTATGCCCGCGACGACCGGCTCGTCACCTCGGCGGGCGTCACCGCCGGCATCGACTTGAGCCTCGCGCTGGTGGCGGAGGACCACGGTGCCGACGTGTCGCTGGCCTGTGCCAAGGGCCTCGTCGTGGTGGCGCAGCGGCAGGGCGGCCAGTCGCAGTTCAGCCCGCTGCTTCTGCCGGGCGAGACCATCACCCCGATCGCCAAGGTAAAGGCCTATGTGATGGAGAATATCGGCGAGGCCTTTCCGGTCGAAAGGCTGGCCGAGATCGCCGGCGTCAGCCCGCGCAGCATCGCGCGCATGTTCGTCCGCGAACTCGACATGACGCCCCACGAATTCGTCGAGAACATCCGTATCGATCACGCCCGTAATCTCCTGGAAGCGACCGATCTGGTCGCCAAGGCCGTGGCATTCGATTGCGGCTTTGCGAGCCCCGACCAGATGCGCAGCGCCTTTCAGCGCCGGCTAGGCGTCACGCCGCTGCGCTACCGCGAAAGTTTTCGCGCACTCGCCTAGGCACAAGGGCTCCGTTCGATCCAAGGCGCTGATTAGCCCCATGGATTGCCCCGGAATCCGGAACGCAATATTCTTCCCCCAAGGGATAGATTCGCAAATATTCACCCCTATATTGCGCCTTCCTTGTAAAAACATCTTCCAGTGGAAGCGTAATTCCCATGCCCCCCATCATATCGGTCCAGAAGCTGACCAAGACCTATGGCAACGGTTTCGATGCTCTGAAAGGCGTCGATCTCGACATCGAGCGTGGCGAGATCCTGGCGCTGCTCGGCCCCAATGGCGCTGGCAAGACGACGCTGATCTCGATCATCTGCGGCATCGTCAATCCGACCGGCGGCAAGGTTTTCGTCGGCGGTCATGACGTGGTGAAGGACTTTCGCCAGACCCGCTCGATGATCGGCCTCGTGCCGCAGGAACTGACGACAGACCAGTTCGAAACGGTCTGGAACACGGTGAGCTTTTCGCGTGGCGTGTACGGCAAGAAGCCGAACCCGGCGCTGATCGAGAAGATCCTGCGCGAACTGTCGCTGTGGAACAAGAAGGACAACATGCTGCGCGAGCTTTCCGGCGGCATGAAGCGGCGCGTGCTGATCGCCAAGGCGCTGAGCCATGAGCCGGAAGTCCTCTTCCTCGATGAGCCGACCGCCGGCGTTGATGTCAGCCTTCGCCGCGACATGTGGGAAGTGGTCAAGAAGCTGCGCGAGGACGGCGTGACGATCATCCTGACCACCCACTATATCGAGGAGGCGGAAGAGATCGCCGACCGCGTCGGCGTCATCAACGGCGGCAAGCTGCTGCTGATCGAGCAGAAGGCGGCGCTGATGAAAAAGCTCGGCCGCAAGCAGCTGATGCTCGAACTCGCCGAGCCGCTCCAGGCCTTGCCGGAAAGCCTCGGCGGTTTCGATCTGGCGCTATCAGAGGACGGCATGCGGCTCACCCACGACTATGGCAATGACGACGGGCAGGGCAGCATCGCAGCCCTTCTTTCCGCCCTGACGGCGGCCGGCATACAGGTCAAGGACCTGTCGACGCGGCAGAGTTCGCTGGAGGACATTTTCGTCGCTCTGGTGGAGGAAAAGGCATGAATATCGAAGCGATCAAATCCATCTACTTCTTCGAGATGGCCCGCATGCGCCGCACGCTGTTGCAGAGCGTCATTTCACCGGTCATCACCACCTCGCTCTATTTCATTGTCTTCGGAACGGCGATCGGCTCGCGGATCCAGACGGTTGACGGCGTTCCCTACGGTTCCTTCATCACCCCCGGCCTGATCATGCTGACATTGCTGACGCAATGCACGGCAAACGGCTCGATCGGCATCTATTTCCCCAAATTCACCGGCACGATCTACGAAATCCTCTCCGCCCCCGTGGCGATGACGGAAATCCTTGTCGGCTATGTCGGGGCGGCCGCCAGCAAGGGCCTGATCATCGGCCTGATCATCCTCGCCACCGCCTCCTTCTTCGTCGAGATCCGCATCGCCCATCCCGTCCTGATGGTACTTTTTCTGGTGCTGACGGCCATCACCTTCAGCCTGTTCGGCTTCATCATCGGCGTCTGGGCGAAGAATTTCGAACAGCTCAATATCGTGCCGATGCTGGTCGTGCCGCCGCTGACATTTCTCGGCGGAAGTTTTTACTCGATAGACATGCTGCCGCCCTTCTGGCAGGCGGTAAGCCATCTCAATCCGGTGCTTTACCTCGTCTCCGGCTTCCGCTGGAGCTTTTACGAGATCGCCGACGTCAACCCGGTCGTCAGCCTCGTGATGATCGGCGTTTTCCTCGCCGTCTGCCTCTCGGTCCTCGGCTGGATGTTCAAGACGGGATACCGGTTGCGCAGCTGACAGGGCTGCCATTCGTTGTCCGGCGTGGTCCCGGTTCGGGCCGGCGCTTCAAATGCAATGGATGCCTCCAAGGGGGCGGCCAGCGGAGGTCAAGATGGAGAGATTTGACGGCAGGCGCGTGCTGATCACCGGCGGCACAAGCGGCATGGGTCTCGCCGGCGCCCGCCGCATCATCGCCGAGGGCGGTAAGGTCATCCTGACGGGGTTGAACGAAGATCGTCTCCAGGCGGCACGGCAGGAATTCGGCAAAAGTGCACTGGTCGTCCGCAACGATGCCGCCGATCCGACCGCGACGGCGCTTGCCGGGATCGTCGCCTCGGCAGGCCCTCTCGACGGCCTGTGGCTCAACGCTGCCTTCGCCACTCTGGCGGCGCCAGAGGAAATCAACGCCGCGGACTTCGATCGCATGATGGCGACCAATGTCCGCGGACCGATGCTCCAGCTCGCCGCCCTTTCTCCCCATCTCGCAAAGGGCGCCTCCGTCGTCGTCACCTCGTCGAGTTCCACCTATGAAGGAGCGGCCGCCACCAGCCTTTACGCTGCCACCAAGGGCGCGGTTGTGGCGATGGCGAGATCCTGGGCCACAGCTCTCGCGCCGCGCGGCATCCGCGTCAACACGCTTCTGCCCGGCCCGATCGAAACCAATTTCCGCAGCTTTCTGCCGGACGAGGCCCGCCGGGGTTTCGAGAATTTCGTCGTCGAACAGGTGCCGCTCGCACGCGCCGGAACCCCCGAGGAAGCTGCAGCCGTGGCGCTGTTCCTGCTGTCTTCGGATTCTTCCTATGTCACCGGAAGCCAGTATGCCGTCGATGGCGGGCTGATCATGCAGTGATGGTGGCATGAGGAGTGCGTGTGCGTTTCCTCTTGCTGCTGGCGGTTGTTCCTTGCCAGATCTGCGCTGAAAGCCGGATCAGCCCTGAAGGAATGACGTGATCTCGGCGTTGACACGCTCGAAGCGTTCGATCGCCAGCATGTGGGAGGCGCCCTCGATGACAACCAGGCGCGAATTTCCAATCCGTTCTGCCATCTGGCCGGCAGCGGTCGGCGGCGTGCTCGGGTCCTGGTCACCGACGAGAATGAGCGTCGGGCATCGGATCGCGTCCAGCCTGTCATGCAGGTCGAAACCGGCGATCATCTCCCACATCGCGGCATGGACCTGCGGGTTTCCGGCCAGGAGAACCTTGGTGACGCGGTCGATTACATGCGGGCGCTCGGCAAGCGTTGCCGGCGTAAACCACCGCTGCAGCGTCGGCTCCAGGATCGCGGCCATGCCGCTTTGCCGGACAGTCTGGGCACGCAGGCGCATCCCCTCTCTTGCGGCCGTCGGAAAGGTTGATGCGGTCGCAACGAGGGTGAGGGACAAGGTCATGTCCGGCTGGGCCAGTGCGAAGGTCTGGGCGATCATCCCGCCCACGGATATGCCGACAATGTGTGCGGCCCGATGACCCGAGGCCTCGATGACGGATTTCACTCTGGCCGCCATAACCTCGAAGGAAAAATCCTCTGGCAAAGCCGGAGACAGGCCGTGTCCGGGCAGGTCGAAGGCAATGACGTCATAGGCGTGACGGAGACCGTCGATCTGCATGTCCCAATGGGTCAGGTCATAGCCGACCGGATGGATGAGCAGCACCGCCTCGGCATCCGCTGGTCCGGTCCTTATCCAGTTGATCCGGCTCTCCCGGTCTTCGCCGCCATGTTGGTTCTGATTGGGCATTGCTCTGCCTTTCACAATTCAATTTCGCCGGCCGTCCGTTGTGGTCGGCGGTATCGATGCCTAAGAGAGATGGGACGAAAGCGGAAGAAGGCACTTTGAAGTAACAGGCCGCCGGGCCGAAGCGCCACAGATCGGCAGCCCCAGATCGAGAGTACTATGTCGAACCGAAGCGAACTTGCCATTGTCCCTGAACAGCCGGAGCCGGAATGCGAGCTTTTCGGCCTTCTCGAAATGCTGTCCGGTCCCTGGACGATGCATATTCTGTGCCTGCTGGCGATGAACGGACCTTTGCGGTTTGCGGTGCTCCAGCGGCATATCGAGGGGATATCGACAAGGGTGCTGACCGTCCGGCTGCGGGCGCTTGAAAGACGCGGTCTGATCACCCGCAGCATCCGCGACACCGTGCCACCCGAAGTGATCTATGCGCCCACCCCGCGCCTTGAGGAAATGCGCCAGGTCATCAAAGGGCTTCATATTCTGGCAAGCAAATGGGCCGAGGAAGACCGCGCGATGGATGCGGCTTAGCTTCCGGCGTGGAAGCTATTATACGGATGCCTTCTAATCCCGAGTATATGGGAGTGTGGGGCGAGAGCGAAATTTCTCCAGCGCCGCAATCAATTCCCCTGACGCGCGATAGAGCGGTGTGTGCCCGCGCAAGAGTATCTGGCTGCTGCGCCGGTAGGCCGCGCGGCGGATATCCACCGCGCCATCGACCGATCGGGCGTCGAGCGTGGTATCCAGCATGCCGGCCGGATTTTCGATGCGGATGCCAAGGTCGGAATAGGACGGGGAGATCTGCGGAAGCCCGGTGGCGATCTGGTTTGCGACGCTACCGGGGATCAATGCTGCCGCAGCGAGGCAGCATCCGCCCGAAACCGCGAGAGACGCATGCGTGGTCTGCGGCGTGAAATATCGGACGGCGATATGCCCGCCGGCGCGGGGCGGGGCGACGATACAGGCCTTCGGCACGGTCTCGCTCTGCTCGATCTCCGCACGCGTCATCAATTGCCCGTCCTTCCGGCACAGGCCCATGCGCAGCGCGGCTTCCACCCAGACCTGCTTGAACCGGCTCTTGAATTCGAGATCCGCCTCCAGTTCGGCAACCGGCTCCTCGGCCGTCTTGCCGAAATCGGCAGCCCTGGCGATCACCATCGGCACGGCGACATCGACGCAGGAGACGACATGACCGGCAATCTCGTCGATCGCGGAACCGGTGGGCAGGAGATGTCCCGTCTTGCTTCCGGTCGGCGCGTGGAGGAACAGATCGACCAGCGGGAACGAGCCGTCGACGCCCGGTATCTCGGCGCATTTGGACCGGCCGCCGGTATCGCGCTCCATGCGCGCAGTGGTCACCACGCCGGTATTGGTATTGGCGATTTCGGCCTCCACCATGCCCGAGACGCTGCCCTCGATAAATCCGCAATCGAGCGCCCACATCAACAGGGCCGATGACATGTTGCCGCAATTCACGCTCCAGTCGATGCGTCCGTGATCCGACGCCAGTTGCGCAAGCGTGCTGACGATCCGGCGCTTGCCGTCGACCTCTTCGACACGCGCCAGAAAGACCTTGTTGCTGGTTGCGGGCCCACGCCCCAGCCCGGTGATCTGGCGATTGCCCTTGAGCGTGCCGTCAAGCGGCACACCCATCAGATGGCGCAGCAGTTCCTCGCGCAGATGCGGCTCTGCCGGAACCAGATCTTCCCATAAAACGAGCCCCGTCGACGTTCCGCCGCGCATGTGATGAACCGGAAACTCCGTTTCGCCAGCGGCGCGGCGAATGCTGAGAAAGCGATCGGTCTGTGCGGACATGGAGCAGGATACCTCTCGAACGGCAAAGGCGAGACCGGGCGCGCCGCCTTGTTATTGAAGCGCGTTCGACCGCCTCGTGAAATAAAGCTCGGATCGAAGGTCCGCAACGGCTGAGAAGTTGACTTGAGGCTGATGACCCGGCGGCGAGTACACGCCGAAGTGGAGTGACACATCGAATCCGAGAGACTGCGATGCGACCTATGCGATACATCCGCACATTGTGACCCTTCAGGTCAGCCGCTATAAGGTGATTGATTGTTCTATTTTGATTTCGGGTGCGCGACGTGGAGACAATGACACTCTGGAGGCCGGTCGGACCGGCGGAACTGGAACTGATCAGGCAAAGCGGCATGCGCGCATTCCCGCCGCGACTGCCGGACCAGCCGATCTTCTATCCCGTCCTCAGCGAGGATTACGCGATCCGCATCGCGCGGGACTGGAACGTTGGTCGGGATGGTGCCGGCTATGTCACGCGATTTGAGGTGTTGACCTCCTTCCTTGACGGCTTTGCCGCACAGGAAGCCGGCGGCAAGGCTCTCCGCGAATACTGGATACCCGCCGAAGAACTCGAAAATTTCAATGCGGCTATCGTCGGGGAAATTGTCGTCACGAGAACCTTCGAGCGCGAGATGTGATGCCGCTTCGGGCTGATTGCGAGGGGCGAGGTGCCTCCCGCTGCCGGTTTGGGAGGGAGGATAATCCATGTGATGACCCGGCCGATATTCGGTCGTTCGATGTCACGGATTGGGCAGGTGATCGATGCGAATAGGGTATTTTCTGCTAGCGGTAGGGGCTCTGTCTCTGAGCGCATTTTTCGCTCACGCGGATGATCGCGACCGGCCGGCCGCACACGCTCTGCCGATGGCGCAAATCCTTGCGCCAGACAGCGGCTTTTCATTCGCGGAAAACCCGGATCAGGTGAAGAAGCGGCTCGGCGCTTCCTGGCGAGTGAGTGAGCATGCAGAATTTATTGTCCGGAGAAGCCAAGGCAAGTTTGTCTCTGAGCAGCGCTTCCTGGAAAGCCTGCTTGCCTCCGCCGATCAGGCGCAGACGCAGCGGTTCTACAGGTTCTATTTCTCGTCGCCGGTTACCGGTTCGCGGCTTTACCGCGTCGTCCATCTGATGAAACGGGACGTTGAACTCGGTGGGTTGCTGCCATTGGCTGAATGGCCGAACCTCGTGTTGGCGCGATGGGGCGCACCGGCACTCGTCGGAAACTGGTTTTGGCAGGGCGATATCAGCACGACCTACTATCTCGACCGGCGGCACAATGTGCTTAGGGACGGTGCAACGCGCTGCCGGGGCGACGCTCTGGCCTTCTATGATCTTGCTGAAAAATCGGCGTCGGAACTGGATGTTCTGCTTCGCCACCTGGCCCGGAGTGGTTGCGCCTACTTTCTGCAGATCACGGCTAAAAGCCTGTCAAACGGTGTAATCGAACAGGTCGCTTCATCGGTGACGGATATCGGTCTGGCAGCGGAAGATGCGCGACAACGCCTGATGCTCGGATACTCGCCACGAGGCTAGGCAACGTGATTTGGCGGCGAACTGCATTGCCGTCGCGTGCTCTCTGTGCTGATATCCCCCGAAATAAGAGGGGCGTGACACAGTGATCAGACCGGCAGTCGCAGCGGACGAAACGAATATCAGGGCCTGTGCCGAAAGCGCCTATACGCGCTATATCGAGGCGATCGGCAGGCGGCCGGCGCCTATGGATGCGGATTTCGCAGCAAAGATTTCTGCCGGCGAGGTCTATGTCGCCGAGGATGACGATGGCGTATTTCAGGGCTTCATCGTCTTCTTCCCCGATGACGGCCACATGTTTCTGGAAAATGTCGCGGTCATGCCGTCCGCCGCGGGCAAAGGCGTCGGCAAGTCTCTGATCGGCTTCTGCGAAGCGGAGGCCCGCCGGCAGGGGCTCTCGGCGATCGAACTCTATACCAACGAGAAGATGATCGAGAACCTGTCGATCTATCCACGCTTGGGCTATGTCGAGACCGACCGGCGCAGCGAGAACGGTTTCAACCGGGTGTTCTTCGAAAAGAAGCTCTGAGGTTTCCAAAGCCACACGGGAAACCAAAATCCGCCAAATTTCCCACCCGCCACGCCCGCGGCACTCTTGCTGCGTGTGAGCTATCTGCGTAACAGACCTTAATCCCGCCACAGGGTTGCGATTAGGCCATCCTCAGAGAGGGCACGCGGTCGGCGTGGCCGGGACTTATCCGGTGCAGGTCCGGAAAAACCTGTCTTGTCAGAAAGAAACGTGAAGTGCAGGCAGACCATTCTCGCCGGCGCGTGGCAAAGCGCGTCGTGATCCATTTTCCAGGCTTCGAGCCGCTGGATGCCACCCGTCATCGGGATCGTTATCAGCGGGCAATGGCCAAGACCGCCGAACTCTGGCATCTCGATGCCGATGTCGGGCCGCTTTCGGAAGGTCCGGGCTGTCCCCGCTTCGATGTCGAGGTGACGAGGGCAGGGCAAGGCTGGAAGACCTCGAGCCGCATCTTCATGCTGGATCATGATGCAATCGTTGCCCATCTGGCCAGCAGGTCGCTTCCTGTTCGTCTTGTCGGCGGTTTCCTGAGTGCCGCGGCGGTCATCCGGGAAGGTGGTGCCTCCGGCTATTTCCGCCATGCCTGGCGCTTCGGCCTGTTCTTCATCTTTCCCTTCCTGCTGATCGGGCTCGGATTGATGATCGGTCTCGCCTTGGCCGTCTCGCCTCATTGGCTGGGACTTTCCCCCTGGTTCCACCTGCCGGCGGTGGTACTTGGCCTTCTGTTCTTCCTCAAGGCGGTTCTGCCCTACTCAGAGCGTTATCACACGCTGCACCTGTTATCCGACTGGGACATGGCGGTTGCGGTCGCAAGGCTCGATGATCCGGTCATCAACGCCTGGATCGATGACGCAGCGCAGAAGGCGAGGGCGGCCTTCGACGAAGCGGCCGACGAATACGTCGTGACCTCGCACAGCATGGGCTCCAGCATGGCGGCGCATGTCATCGGAAGACTTCTCGAACGGGAACCCGATCTCTTCGACGGCAAGCGCGTCGTCTTCGTCACGCTCGGTGGCGCCATCCTGCAATGCGCGCTGATGCGGTCGGCGCGCGTGTTGCGCGCCCGCGTGGGACTGATCACGCGCGCCAAAAATCTCGGCGTCATCGAGGTCCAGTGCCTCACAGATCCGATCAGCTTCTACAAGTCCTCGGTAACGGAACTGACCGGCAATGGCGATGCGCCGCCGGCAAAGCTGATTTTCCTGCGCATCCGCAACATGCTCGAGCGCGACCGCTACCGGAAGATCAAGCGCGATTTCCTCCGGGTTCACCGCCAGTATGTGCTGGGGTCGGATCGGAAGACGCATTTCGATTTCGGCCTGATGACGTCAGGTCCACTGCCGGCGTCGTCCTTCGACGGTTTTTCCTCGCCCGATGCGCTGGACCAGGCGCTTGGGCGGTTGTCGCAAACCGAAGCGGCCTGAGAGTCGCGAGAGGCTCGATAAAAAAAGCCGTCCGCGGCGGTTGCGCTGCGGACGGCTTTGCCGTTTCGGATGGGCCGATCCGTGTTAGCCGAGCGAAAGCTGCCTGCGTTCGCCCCGCGCCCCCATGACGGAGGCGCCGGCAAGTGCGGCAATCGCCAGCACGAAGATCACGGATACCGGGCCTTCGAGTTCGATCAGTACGCCGCCGAGAATGGCGCCGCTCGAAATGGCGATCTGGAAGGCGGGAATGACGAGCGCTCCGGCACTTTCCGCCTCGTCCGGCGCATGCCGCACGACAAAGCTCTGGATGCTGACCGGGAAGGCGCCGAAACCGAGCCCCCAGAGTGCGATCGCCGTCGTGGCAACCGCGAGCGAGGCACCGCCGATGGCGAGCACCACGGCGGACGCTGCGACCAGCGTCGCAAACAGCGTCACCGACAGGCGCGGGCTGCGCTCGGAGACGATGCCGCCGAGAAAATTGCCGAAGAAGCCGGCAATGCCATAGACGAGCAGGATCAGCGAGATCGTTTCCACATCGAGCTGCGGAACCTGTTCGAGGTACGGCCGGATATAGGTGAAGCCGGCGAAATGGCCCGCAACGAACAGCAGGATGGTGATCAGCCCGGTGCGGATGGCCGGGCGGCGCAACAGTGCCACCAGCGTGCCGAGACCGGCATGGCCGTTTGGCGGCAGGGCAGGCAAAAGTGCAGCCTGGGCGATGAAGGCGATCACACCGACGCTGGCCGAAAGATAGAAGGCAGCCCGCCAGCCGAGCGTCGCGCCGATCCAGGCACCGAGCGGCGCGGCACAGACCGTGGCAACCGAAACGCCGGCCATGATGATCGCCATCGCCCGCGGCATCATCGCGGCGGGAACGAGCCGCATGGCGAGCGCGGCCGACATCGCCCAGAAGCCGCCAAGCCCGATGCCGAGCAGCGCGCGGGCAATCAGCACCATGGTGATGTTGGCGGCGGTGGCGGCGACAAGGCTCGATATGACCAGAAGCGCCGTCAGCGCCAGCACAGTGACGCGCCGGTCGATGGCGCGCGTGCCGATGACGATGCCAGGCCCGGCAAGGGCTGCCATCACGGCGGTGGTGGTGATCGACTGGCCGGCGACGCCGGTGCTGACGCCGAGATCTTCGGAAAGCGGCGTGAGCAGGCTGACAGGCAGGAACTCGGCCGTCACGAGCCCGAATACGCCAAGCGTCAGCGACGCGACCGCACCCCAGCGGGTAAATGTTTCGCCTGTGCCGGCATCATGTGCGACACCGTGTCCGGTCCGCGTTTCGTCGTCGGATGGTAAAGGGCTGCCGTGCATGAGAATCTCCTGATTTGATTTTCATCAGGATTAAGCGTGACGCTCTGGCGTTTCCATGCTAGAAAATCCGTCATGCTTGACAGATCGTCCAAATCTCCGTCGTCCCAGTTTTCCATCGCCGCTGCCGCCGATCCCTTGTCGGAAATGCTGCGCGGCCTACGCCTCGATGGCGTCGAATATGGTCGCTGCCGGCTTTCCGACCCCTGGGCAACAGCCTTTCCGGCCGAAGAGGCCGCACGGTTTCATTTCATCTCGTCGGGCAGGGCGCTGCTCAAGACGCCGTCGGGCGAATGGCTGGAACTGAATGCCGGCGATGCGGTGCTTCTGCCACGTGGCGATGCCCATGTGCTCGCCAGCGCCGAGGATGTCGAACCGCTGCCCTTCGGCCGCTATGGCAAGAAGGAGGTCTGCCAGGGCGTCTTCGACATAAAATGTGCCGATGCGCTTTGCGGCACGGTGGCGCTGACCGCCTCGATGCGCTTCAACATCGACAAACTGCACCCGCTGCTGCAACTGATGCCCGAGGCCATGCTGACATCCGATCTCGCCACCAGCGAGCCGGCCATTCCGCATCTGCTCGATGCCATGGCCCATGAGGTGGACATGGATCGGGTGGGCGCAGGCGGCATTCTGGCACGGCTTGCCGACGTGCTGACCGCCACGATCATCCGCACCTGGGTCGAACATGGCTGCGGCGATACCAGCGGCTGGATTGCCGCGGTGCGCAATCCGGAAGTCGGCCGCGTTCTCGCCGCCATCCATCTGGAGCCAGAGCGCGACTGGAGCGTTGCCGAACTCGCCCGCCTGATGGGCGCCTCCCGCTCCGGCTTTGCCGAACGCTTCGCCCGCGTCGTCGGCGAAACGCCGGCCCGCTATGTCGCAAGGGTCAGGATGCATCAGGCGCGGCTGTGGCTGAAGGACGGCATGCGGGTGGCCGTGGCGGCCGAAAGGCTGGGCTATGACGCCGAAGCCTCGTTCAGCCGCGCCTTCAAGCGCATCATCGGCGATCCGCCAAGCCATTTTCGCGCACGCGAGGTGACGACGTCGGGCGTGGTGGAACTGGCCGCCACGGGGTAAGCGGCAGGGGCCACGCCGTGCATGGCGCGGAGATTGTTTTCAAGGGGCCTGTAACGGATCCTGCACCGCAAATCTGCCGGGCATTATTGGTCGGTGACCATGTTCAGCTCCACCGATGCCAAGCAAGTTGGGAAATATCTGTATGAAAAAGCTGCTCTTCACCCTCCTGTTGCTGATGCCCGCGGCCCATGCCTCGGCAGACAGCCTCTATGACAAATGCATGGATCAGGCCGACGGGACGAACACCGCCTTCGCCAAATGCGGCGGCGATTGGGTATCGCGTGCCGATGCAAGGCTGAACAAGGTCTGGAAGGAACTGAATGCCGGCTTCGCCGATCGCGACGAAGCGAAAAAGGCCCTGCTGGCGGAGCAGCGCCTCTGGAATGCCTACAAGGAAAGCTCCTGCCAGTTCTACATGAGCGATTTCGGCCGGGAGGGACAGGTCATCAGCTTCCCCGCTTGCCGGGCCAGCGTCATCGAGCAGCGGGCGAAGGAACTCGAAAGTTACGGGTCCGAGAAGCAGTGACTTATCGCACCTGATGGCGCTGGACGCAGGACGCGAAGCCACAGTAGGCCGAAGGCCCGGTGAGGAAGATGAATCCCTGTGCGGCCAGATTTTCCACGCGCACCAATTTGTAGCCGGCTTGCCGATTTTGGGAATGGCAGCCGGGGAGTACGTAATAGTGGATCGACCTGCACGCCGTGCCTCCATCGGAGCAAACCGATCCTGCTCATAATCCCGTCAGACCTGCGTAAAACCGCCGTCGACGCTCAGTTCCAGCGCGTTGACATAGCTTGAATCATCCGATGCCAGAAACAGTGCCGCTCCGGCGATCTCTTCCGGCCGGCCGAAACGGTTGAGCGGCACCCCGGCTGTCATCTGGTCCTTCCATTGCTGCGGCGCGTTTTTCGTAAACGGCGTGTCGATCGGGCCGGGGCTGATGACGTTCACCCGGATCGCCCGGTCCTTCAGCTCCATCGCCCATGTTCTGGCGAAGGACCGCACCGCCGCCTTGCTGGCGCAGTAAAGCCCGGCGCCCACCAATCCGATCTGCCCGGCAATCGAGCTGTTGAGAATGATCGAACCTCCGTCCGGCATCAGCGGCAGGGCCTTCTGCACGGCAAACAGCACGCCGCGGACATTGATGCTGAATGTCGTATGGAAATCGTTCATCGTCGCCGTCGTCACATGTTCGGTCGGGCTGGCCGGCGCACCGGCGCTGACGAAGAGGATGTCGACGTGACCTGCCTTCTGCTTCACGACCTCATAAAGCCGATCCAGATCGTCATTGCTGGCGATATCGCCTGCGACGCCTTCGGTATTTCCACCTATCTCTTCCACCGCCGCATCCAGCACGTCCTGGCGGCGGCCAGTGATGAAGACCCGGGCACCCTCGGCCACGAACCGCTTGGCCGTCGCCAATGCCATTCCGGTCGAACCGCCGACAATGACAGCCACTTTTCCTTCGAGTTTGGACATTTTCTACCTTCTTAAATCAGCGCATCTTTTGGCGCGGGCAACAGGTAGGTGTTGGATTGGCGTTTCCTATCTGGCATGTATCGATTAAAGATATTCCAATCTGGAATTTTTGACGGGATTTACCTTGGATCATCTTGAAAGGATGCGCCTGTTCAGCAGGGTGGTGGAAACCGGAAGCTTCACCGATGCTGGCAAGGTGGCAGGCGTTGCCCAGTCGACGGTAAGCAAGGAAATGACGGCGCTTGAAGCCCGTCTCGGCACGCAGCTTGTCCGACGCAGCCCGCGCGGCATGACGGTGACGGATGCCGGCAGGCAGTTCTATGACCTCAGCCTGCGCATGCTGGCCGATTTCGATGCGGCCGAGGCCTTGATCCGCTCGGGCCATGCTGAGCCGGCCGGCAGGCTCCGTGTCGCCGCACCCGCCGTGATCTCCAGCCGGCTCATCGCCCCGAACCTGCCGGAATTCATGGTGCATTTCCCCGATATCTCGATCGATATGGAGGTCTCCGAACGCTATGTCAGCCTTGTCGAGAATGGGATCGATGTGGCTATCCGGATCGGGTCGCTGCCCGATAGCGGCCTCATCGCCCGCCAGATCGGCGCGCTGCAGCCAGTTGTCGCCGCGTCGCCAGCCTATCTTGCCGCCCATGGCGAACCGCAGACGCCGGCGGATCTCGCGCAGCATCACTGCCTGCCATATCTCTTCGAGGGCACGTCCAGGCAATGGCGGTTTCGCGGTGATCAGGGGGCATTCACGGTTGCGACCCCGTCGCGCTTCCGCACCAACGATGCCGCAAGCGTCCATGCCGCCGCTATCGCCGGCCTGGGCATCGCGCAGGGGCCGACCTGGATGTTCCGGCAGGATATCGAAGCCGGCCGTCTCCGCCCCGTGTTCACGCAATTTCGCGGCGATCCCGTCCCGATCCATGCCGTCACCTCCACCGGCCGAAAATCGACAGCCGGCGCCCGGGCTTTCATCGAGTTCATGGCGGACTGTATCGACAGGGAGCCGGAACTGCGCTTGCGGTGAGTGAGAGAAGACCGGCTGCATGAAAGTACGATGGGCCGGGACTACCATCCTGCGCGGATCGGCCCGATAGCTGGGCAGGCGGCAGTCTGATAATGGTTAGCTGCAGCTGCGCTCTACACAGAATTCAATGCGCGAAAGGATATCGGATGGGCGAGAAGGAATACCTGGTTCTGTACCCGGTTCCCAGCCTGCTTGCTATCCTGCTCAATCGAGAGCGCGCCAAGGGAAGTCCTCTGACCGAAGCAGAGGTCAGCGAGATTCGGGATAACTGCGAGACAATCGCGGTACCAATCGACGTGGCCCGAGAGATGGACGAGCAACGCGGCTACCTGGATATCGATCCCGAAAATTGCTGGCATGAATGGCAACGAACGCGGAAAGACCTGATGGAAGGCTGATTACCGCAACAAGCCGGTAGGCTGAAGCGCTCGGCGGCAGCTGCGTGCAGAGGGTATCTCAATCAGTCCCCCGCACACGAACCCTCCCAACCCCTGTCACATTTCACCCTCCGGATCCTTCATCATTGCGTCCGCCAGCTTGCGCATCAGCCGCACCATGTCGTCGAACTCCTCCGGGTTCCATCCGGAAAACACGGCCCGCGCGATCCGCTCTCGGGCCTGATCGATCCTGAGCGTCATCGCCTTGCCGTCCTGCGTGGCGGCGGCCTCGCGTACGCGGCGGTCGCTTGTCCCCGGCCGTCGTTCGACGAGCCCCAGCGCCTCGAGCTTGGCGATCTGGCGGCTTACCGTCGTGTGGTCGCGGCCGACCCGGTCAGCCAGCTCGACCACGCCGATCGGGCCGGCACGCTCGACGATGACGAGAAGGGGAAACAGCGCGCGGTCGAGCTTGATGCCGGCCGCCCTGATCAGCACCTCGTCGCGCTGCGGCCGGTTCATCACGTTGACGATGTCCAGCAGAGAGCCATGCAGGGTCTTCAGCTTCGCACTTATCCCGTCACCGCGGGATATGTGTGTATTTTGCACATTATTCATTGACGCAGTCTCTGCCTTGAAGATATGTGTGCATTATACACATAAATCGGATCCGTGAAAGGAGAGTGCAGTGAAGGCCGCAATCGTGAAAGGTGCCGGCATGGCGCCCGTCTATGGCGAGTTCGACGCGCCGGCCCGGCAGGATGGGGAGTTGGTCGTCCATGTCTCTGCTGCCGCCCTCAGCCACCTGACCCGCATGCGCGCCGTAGGCCGGCACTACAGCGTCGAAAGTCATTTTCCCTTCGTGCCGGGTGTCGATGGTGTCGGCCGGCTTTCCGATGGCAGGCGGGTCTATTTCGCCATGCCGCGGGCACCCTATGGTGCCATGGGCGAACAGGCGGCGGTCGATACCGCACGCTGCGTGGCATTGCCGGATGATCTCGATGACGTGACGGCGGCAGCGCTTGCCAATCCCGGCATGTCCTCCTGGGCGGCCCTTCGGCACAGGGCAAGGCTCAAGCCCAACGAGACGGTGCTGATCAACGGGGCGACGGGCACCTCCGGCCGGCTCGCGGTCAAAATCGCCCGGCATATGGGCGCCGGCAAGATCATAGCCACCGGCCGCAACCTGTCCGTTCTCGAAGCCTCGGGTGCCGACGAGATCGTGCCGCTCGTGGCGGATGATCTCGAAGGCCGCTTCAAACCGCATTTTGTCTCGGGCGTCGACGTCGTGCTCGACTATCTCTGGGGCGACAGCGCGCGCGCCATTCTGGCTGCCGGCGCCAAGGCAGGACCGGACGGACGGGCGATCCGCTTCGTCCAGATCGGCTCCATGGCCGGCGGCGAGATTTTGATGCCGGCCGCCGTGCTTCGTTCATCCTCGATAGAAATGATGGGCAGCGGCATCGGCTCGGTCTCGCTGCAAAACCTCATCTCGTCGATCGCCGACATGTTCGCCGCGGCCGGATCGGCTGGTCTCGATACCGCCACCCGTGTGGTCCCGCTCGCCGACATCGAGCATGTGTGGAAGGAAGAGGAGGGCGCCGAGCGTATCGTCTTCACCCTGTGAAGCGGTCGCCAGCGCCGCAATCAGTCCCTCAGCCTCAGTTCGTCCGGCTGCATGTTGAACGAACTCAAGGTCGACAGGAAACTCATGCCGAGCAGGCTCTCGTCGAGGCGGCCGTCCGCGGCCACCATCGCCCGCACATTGCGCCGCAAAATCGGGCCGATGGCGATCTCGTTGAGCCTGACGGGCGCCACCATTGCCTGCCCGTTGGCGGTCATCACCGGGATCGTATAAGCGAGCCCGTCGGTATCGATGCCGATCGCTTTCGCATCGTCGAAGGACAGCACGATGCTGCTCGCCCCGGTATCGACCAGCATCTGGATCGTCTTGCCGTTGACGGACACATTCGCCTGGAAATGGCCGCCGATCGCCTTCTGGATGACCACCTCGTCGCCGTCCTTGCCGGTCACCACCACCGCATGGCCGGGCAGCAGGCCTGCGGTCATGCGGCCGACAAACTGGTTGGCGTCATTGCGGTAGAGATAGGCGGCGACCAGACCGAGAATGATGACGAGCCAGACGGCGAGATTGCGCAGAACCTCGTTCATCGCGCCACGCCGGCCGGCAACGATGCCGGCGCCCAGCAATCCGGCGATCGGGATCATGTAGATCAGCCGGCCGAAATCGTTGTTGTCGATCCCGAAGGTGCGGCCGGAGTCATGGTTGAAGATCAAGAGTGCCAAGCCGGCACCGAGTACGAGAAGCACGAAGGTCAGGCGGTTCATGATGTCTGCTTCTCCGGTCCCGTCCGCCCGCTGCCTGCCATGCCGTCCGACGCGAGTTCGCCTTCGATCCGCTCTCTCGCCATGCGCTGGCGCCGGGTCTCGCGTCTCGGCCTGCGCTCCACCGTCTGAAGACGCGCCGCCAGCATGTCCATGACCGTTTGCCGCTCGGCATCCGAATAGCCGATCCAGGACGCGATCTCGTCGCGCGTGCGGCCGCAACCGAAACAATAGCCGGTCTTTTCGTCGATCGAGCAGACAAGGATGCAGGGCGAGATCATCACACCTATATCGTGGGTTCGAGCGATCAGGGCAAGGGGCGATCAGGGCAAGGGGGCCGACCACAGCAGGGGGGCGATCAGCGCAAGGATTGCGAGGATCGTCACCTCGGCAATCTGTTGGCTGGCACCGATCGTATCGCCCGTATGGCCACCGATCTTACGGCGCACGAAAACGGTGAACGACTGGCCGACGGCCGCCGTGACTGCGAGTACGAAGATGGCAACCACGATGCCGAGATGCGAGCCGATGAACACGAGCCCCATTACGCCGCCGGTCAACAACGCCACATTGCGTGCTGCCTGGCTTGGTGCTCCGAGCGACGCGGCGACACCGCTGGTGCGGGCAGGCAGGAGTGCGCTCCAGTGCCAGATCATCACGGCGCGGCTGACACAGGCGGCCGCCAGCATCGATACCGCCGAAAGGCTTGAGTCGAATCGTGCCAGCGCCGCCAGAGACGCAATCTTCAATCCGAGCGACAGAATGAGCGCCACGACCCCGTAGGAGCCGATACGGCTGTCTTTCATGATGTCGAGCGCGTGGTCCCTGTCGCGCCCGCCGCCGAGGCCATCGGCTGCATCTGCAAGTCCGTCCTCGTGCAGTGCGCCGGTCATCAGCGTCATCAGCGAGATCGCGATCAGGCTCGAAACAAGCGGATCGCAAACCTGCGACAACCCGTACAGAATGAGTGCCGGCACGAGCGCAATCACCGCGCCTGCCAGTGGAAAGGCCCGCACTGACTGGGAAAACGAGCCGTTATGGCCCATGAAAAACCTGTCCGGCACGGGTATGCGGCTGAGGAATGCCACTGAGCGGGCGAGGTCAGCGATAAATTCGGTCGCGTTTGGCAGTTGTCGCTCCATGTTTCGGCGATTAAGAGAGGCGCACACAAAGCGCGATTTGCCGGCAAACACAAGCGCGCCGGTCAATACGAGAGAGACTTGATCCATGAGCGTGAGCGGCCTGCCTTTCGATGATTTCCGCAACCTGATAGCCAATCTGCCGGGGCCGGACCCGCGGGCGCTTGCCGCTGCCCGCGATCGCGACGCGCAGTTGACCAAGCCGCCGGGAGCGCTTGGAAGGCTTGAGGAAATTGCCTTCTGGCTGGCCGCCTGGACAGGCCGGGCACCGGCCGTCACCCGCCCGCTCGTGGCGATCTTCGCCGGCAACCACGGTGTCACGCGCCACGGCATTACGCCTTTCCCGCCGTCCGTGACCCAGCAGATGGTGGAGAATTTTGCCGCAGGTGGTGCGGCAATTAATCAGATCTGCGTCACCCATGATCTGGGCCTCAAGATCTTCGATCTGGCACTCGAATACCCGACCGGTGACATTGCCACCGAAGCCGCTCTCTCAGAGCGCGACTGCGCCGCGACCATGGCCTTCGGCATGGAGGCGATTGCCGGCGGCACCGATCTTCTCTGCCTCGGCGAAATGGGCATCGGTAACACCACCATCGCCGCCGCCATCCATCTGGCGCTCTATGGCGGCGAGGCCGAGGACTGGGTCGGTCCCGGCACCGGCTCCCACGGTGACCTGCTTGCCCGCAAGATCGCTGTCGTCAAGCAGGCGGTGGAAACCCACAAGGACCATCTCGACGATCCGCTGGAAATCCTGCGTCGCCTTGGCGGCCGCGAGATCGCAGCCATCGCGGGTGCCATTCTCGCCGCCCGCATGGAAAAGATCCCGGTCCTGCTCGACGGCTATGTCGTCACTGCCGCCGCGGCGATCCTCAAGGCTGCCAATCCGTCGGCGATCGACCATTGCCTGATCGGCCACGTCTCGGCCGAACCCGGTCACCTTCGCTCGATCGAAAAGCTCGGCAAGACGCCGCTTCTGGCGCTCGGCATGCGGCTTGGTGAGGGCACCGGTGCGGCGCTTGCGGCCGGCATCGTCAAGTCGGCGGCGGCCTGCCATTCCGGCATGGCGACCTTCGACCAGGCCGGCGTTACCAACAAGGACTAACGAGGCTTCATGGACAGGACACCGCTCGACAGCAATAGCGAAAAGCCGAGCGGTGTCCGCCGCATCATTGCCGCGACCCGCTATTCGATGCAGGGCCTTCTGCGCCTCTGGCACGAAGAGGCTTTTCGTCACGAGATCATCGCCCTTGTCGCGGGGGTGATCTTGTTTGCCGCCGTCGGGGCGGCCGCGACCGACTATCTCGTCTTCCTCATTCTCATGCTCGTCCTGTTCGCCGTCGAGGCGCTCAATACCGCGATCGAGGAACTGGTCGACCGAATCTCACCGGAAATATCCACCGTCGGCCGCCATGCCAAGGATCTCGGTTCCTTCGCCGTCTTCTGCCTTCTCGCCGCCAACGGCCTTTTTGCGCTCTACGTGGTAATCCGGTCGCTTTTTCTCTGAACTTTGGCTGTGCATCGGCCTGTCATGACGTCATCGTGAACCGCGTTTTACCCTTGCCGAGCCGTCGAGTGCAAAATCTGGGGGTGGACACCGATAGGTCAAAAAAATTAGCATTTGTCATGTTTTGAAGAATATGGATCGATCAGTTTGTCCGATAGCAAGGTCGAAATTTTCGAAAATGACTTCAAGTGGATTGTCCGTGTCTGCGAGGACGGACAGGTGACGGAACGCATCTTTCATCTTGCAGAGCACGCCCGCTCGTGGGCCGCGGGGCAGGAGATCCGCATCGCCAGCGAGGCGAGGCGCAGGGTCGGCGACCGTCAAGAGTGTCGCCGCTGAATCGGCTTTCTGGTTCGGGGGCGGAGCTGGGTTTCTATCATGTAAGGCTTGAGCCGTCGGGCGGATTCTTGGACCGGCAAAACTCAGGTATCGGAAGGGCTGGGCTTGGTGCCCGGCATGGTCTCGGGATCTCGGGCGGCATGCCTGACGCCAACGACCACGATATCGCCCTCAGCCAGATAAAAAATTATATAGGGATAGGGACTTGCCACGATCCTGCGCATGTTCATGTGATCTGTCTTTATGCCACTCGATGGATGCTGGCATAAGCGATCAAGTACCTCGCGAATACGCTGGCCCACTCTTTGTGCCGCCTGAGGCGATTGGCCGGCGAGATAGCCGAGACCTCTTCCAGTTCGCGCGAAGCTTGGAGCGTGAAGCGCAGCTTCACTTGACGTATCTCGACCAGATTGCATCCAGCTCTTCGGCAGATGCAAACTCTCCTTGTGCGGCTTGAGCAAGTGAAACGTCAAACGACGCCTTTTCCTGCTCTGTCAATTGGTGGAAGTCTGAACCCTCATTGACGAAACTCAGCATGATGCGCGCCAGTTCGTCCTGCAGTTCTGCAGGCAGATCGCGGGAGGCTTCGATGGCCATGTCGAGTAATGTTGTCATGGCGCCAATATGCACCTGAAACCGCTGTTGCGAAAGGCCCTCGGGTCGCTCTCAGGCAAAGCTGCGGCGGCGGCGTTCGATCGTGGGGGTATCCTCGACGGCCGGCAGGCTCTGCATCACGCGGGTGGCCGGCAGGATGGCGATCACCTCGGTTCCTTCGCGCAGCTTGGAACGCAGCACGAATTGCCCGTCATGCTTGGCAAGGATTGCCTGGACGATCGGCAGACCGAGGCCTGTTCCCTGTTCGGCACTCTTGATGGCGATCGATCCCTGACCGAAGGCCGACAATACGATCGGGATTTCCTCTTCCGGTATGCCCGGCCCGTTATCCTTGATCGATACATATTGGCCGCCGCCCGCCGTCCAACCGACCTTGACGGAAATCTCGCCGCCTTGGGTGGTGAATTTGACCGCATTTGAGAGCAGGTTGAGGATGACTTGGCGGATCGACTTCTCGTCCGCCCACACCATCGGCATGCCAGGCTCGAACTGCGACTTGATGCCGATATTCTTGGCCCGCGCACGCAACTGTACCATGCCGATACAATCTTCCGCGACTTCGAGGAGCGACAGCGATTCCTCGTTGAGATCATAACGGCCGGCTTCGATGCGCGACAGATCGAGGATCTCGTTGATGAGGTTGAGCAGGTGTTCGCCGGAACTGTGGATGTCGCCTGCATATTCCCGGTAGGTCGGGTTCGGCAGCGGCCCGAGCACTTCCGAACTCATCACCTCGGAAAATCCGAGGATGGCGTTGAGCGGGGTGCGAAGCTCGTGGGACATGGAGGCGAGGAAACGCGACTTGGCGAGGTTTGCCTCTTCCGCGCGGCGGCGTGCCTCGTCCGACATCGATTTCGCCACTTCCAGCTCGGCGATCAGGTCGTCCTTTTCCGACTGGTAGGACATCAGCGTCAGATTGGTGCGATAGAGCCTGTCGCCGACGAAATGGAAGAAGACCACGGCCGTGGCGCAGATTGCGGTCAGTCCGATGTCGAGCAGGTTTCCTGTTTTGACTGCCGAAAACATCAGGACAGCGACGACCGGCAGGAAGCCGATCAGCACGCTCTGACGCAACATGAAGCTGCTCATCGCGGTAATCGAGATCGCAAACAGCAGCACCGCGCCCTTGTAGAAATAGAAGCTGTCGCCGCCGCAGGTCGGGCAGGACCGATAGCCAAAGATGGCCCAGCCTATGCCCAGCAGGATCTGTGCGCAGAGAAGTCGCCGGCGCCACTTGGCCGATTCCGTATTGGCAATTTCCTTGCGCGAGAAACGGCGCGCCAGGAGAAGGTTGATCGCATGCAGGCTGAGCATCAACAATGCCCAGCCGATGAGATCGGTGCCTGGCGAAAGATAAAGCCCGATGCCCGCGGCAAAGGCGATGAACAGGGGAATGACCGCAGCCGACTGAAGCACCGTATTCACATGCATCGACAGCATGTCGCGATCGAAAGCCTGGTTGCCGGTGGTCGAAAGCTGCAAACGTTCACGCGTCGCGCGAACGGCCTTCGATACCGCCTTGTTGCGGTGGCCACGCGATCGATCAACGATGATCTTGTCGGTCGAGGTACTGACGCCGCTACTCATTGTTGTGAACTAATTCCTCGGATGATTGAGAGCTTATGTTCCAAACCTTAAGAAGATACTGCCGTGAAAGGTTTTGTTTGCCATTTTCCTGAAGCTTCCCTTTGTGATTGGGACCGGATCGTGACCCGCCTTGCCAAGCTCCTGAAGGATGGCCTGTTTCTCTGCGCCTTCCTCGTCCTCTCTTGCCTGATCATCGCCAAAATCGATCTCGGCGGTGGGAGCAGCATCGCTGGTCCCTTCTTTGCAATCGATGGCGACACCTTGGCGACAGATGGTGAGCGGCTGAGGCTGATCGGCATCGACGCGCCGGAAAAGGACCAGACCTGCGGTGGCGATGGGCACGACGTGTGGACATGCGGCAGTGTCGCGCGAGAGGCATTGTCGAAACTTGCCTCTTCACCTGACATTCGGTGCGCAGGCTCAGCCCGGGATCGCTACGGGCGTCTGCTGGTCGACTGTAGGTTGGGCGATCTCGACATCAATGCCGATCTCGTCCGCCGGGGCATGGCGGTCGCCTATGGTCGCTATGGCGGCGAGGAAACGGCTGCGCGCGGTGAGGGGAAGGGCCTTTGGTCCGGCCCCTTCGAGACGCCGGCGGCATGGCGAAAGGCGAGAGGGATCGGCCGCGCGGGGGACGACGCGCCCAGGGCAGCAATCAGCCTCGAGGCCATCGCTGAGTGGATCGGGAGACTGTGGCCATGGTCGTGACCGATCCGCGCCGGCTCGCCGATCTCACGGCAGCGATCGCTGCCTGCCGGATCTGTCGCGATCAGCCGCTCCATGGCGATCCGCTTCCGCACGAGCCACGACCGGTCGCAATCCTGTCTCCCACGGCGAAACTGTTGATCGCCGGGCAGGCGCCGGGGCTCAAGGTGCATGAAAGCGGCCTGCCGTTCAACGATGCCTCGGGCAATCGGCTGCGTGACTGGATGGGCGTAAGTCGCGAAGAGTTCTATGATAAAAGCCGCATTGCCATCGTGCCGATGGGCTTCTGTTTTCCGGGCTATGACGCCAGGGGCAGCGACCTTCCTCCCAGACGCGAATGCGCGCCCGCCTGGCGAAATGAGGTTCTGTCGGCCATGCCGCAGATCGACACGATCCTTGTCGTCGGGCAATATGCTGCGGCGTGGCATCTGGGACGGCGGCGCGCCAGGAGCATGACGGAGACGGTGCGGAACTGGCGGGACTATTTTCTCGTTAACGACGGACCGAGACTACTGCCGCTGCCGCATCCGAGTTGGCGCAATACGGCCTGGCTGAAGAAAAATCCCTGGTTCGAACAAGACGTGCTGCCGGTGATGAGGCAGGCTGTGGATAGCTTGATACGCGAAACGAATTTCGGTTAACTGCTCAGAATTAGGTCTATAATGGAAAATCATTTCGAAAGGGGACAATGATGGATCGTCTGGACCGCAAGATACTGCGCATATTGCAGGAGGATTCCACTCTGGCGGTTGCGGATCTCGCCAAGAAGGTCGGTCTGTCGACGACGCCCTGCTGGCGCCGCATCCAGAAGATGGAAGAGGATGGCGTCATCCGCCGTCGCGTGGCGCTGCTCGATCCGGGCAAGGTCAACACCAAGGTGACGGTTTTCGTCTCGATCCGCACCGCCAGCCACTCGATCGAATGGCTGAAGCGCTTTTCCGAAGTGGTGGTCGATTTCCCCGAAGTCGTAGAATTCTACCGCATGAGCGGCGACGTCGATTATCTCCTGCGCGTCGTCGTGCCGGATATCGCCGCCTATGACGCCTTCTACAAGCGGCTGATTTCCAAGATCGAGATCCGCGACGTCTCCTCCGTCTTCGCCATGGAGCAGATCAAGTACACGACCGAACTGCCGCTCGACTACATGCTGCTCGACAACCAGAAATCCGGCGACGACTGAGGCGGTAAAGAGGTTGCGGGCTCTCCGCCTCCATAGCCCCAACAAATATTACAAGGGCTCGCAAAGGCGGGTCTTCTTCGCTACTTTCGCTCCAGCCGTGCCAGCAGCGAGGATGTATCCCAGCGATTGCCGCTCATGGCCTGCACGTCGCCGTAGAACTGGTCGACAAGGGCAGTGAGCGGCAGCTTGGCGCCGTTGCGGCGGGCCTCCGTCAGCACGATGCCGAGATCCTTGCGCATCCAGTCGACGGCAAAGCCGAAATCGTATTTGCCCTGATCCATCGCCTTGTAGCGGTTTTCCATCTGCCACGAGCCGGCGGCACCCTTGGAAATGACGTCGATGACCTTGCCGATGTCGAGCCCGGCCTGCTTGCCGAAATGGATGGATTCCGCAAGCCCCTGGACGATGCCGGCAATGCAGATCTGGTTCATCATCTTGGTCAGCTGGCCGCTGCCGACCGGTCCCATCAGGCCGACCATGCGGGCATAGGCACCGATCACCAGCTCTGCCCGATCAAACACCGCCTGTTCGCCACCGCACATCACGGTGAGCACGCCATTTTCAGCCCCGGCCTGGCCTCCAGACACTGGAGCGTCGAGGAAATCGATGCCCTTGTCTTTCGCCGCTTCCCCGAGTTCGCGCGCCACTTCGGCGCTGGCCGTCGTGTTGTCGATCAGCACCGCGCCTTTCTTCATCGCCGAAAGAACGCCGGTCTCGCCCGTTGTCACCGAGCGGAGATCGTCGTCATTGCCGACGCAGGTGAAGACGAAATCGGCATTTCTGGCGGCTTCCGCCGGCGTCGCGCCCGTGTGCCCGCCAAATTTCGCCGCCCAGTCGCCAGCCTTGCTCGCCGTGCGGTTATAGACGGTGACGTCGTGGCCGCCCTTCACCTTGAGATGTCCCGCCATCGGGAACCCCATTACGCCGAGACCGATGAATGCCACTTTCGCCATGCCGAACCTCCGTCATTTCTCCGATAGCCACGATTAGAACAAAGCATGGTCTTCGCAAGGCAAAAACGTCGAAAAAATCAAATTCCGAAAACGGCGGCCAATAGAGATTTAGCAGTTTTGCATTCCGATCGCTCCGATTTGGAGAAATGAAATCTCCTCGAACGGGCATTTTTTGAAACGATGGAATGTCGACCAAGTCGATAGAGTATGGGAGCCTTTTGTCATCGAGGGAGCGCAGTCATGGGAACGATGGCTGACCCGAAGAAGAGCAAAGGGAGATTTCCATGGCGACAGGCATCAACACATTTCGGCACACACGTCGGCAGGCACTCGCGCTGATCGGCGCCGCAACGGCCGGAATGGCCCTCCCGTTCGGTGGCCAAGCCATGGCGGCGACGAAGGAACTGCGCATCGGCTGGCAGAAGAACGGCGTTCTGGCGCTGGCCAAAAGCCAGGGCGCGCTCGAAAAGCGCTTTGCCGATCGCGGCATCAAGGTCTCCTGGTCGGAATTCACCTCCGGGCCGCCGCTGCTCGAGGCGCTTGGCGCCGGTGCGCTCGATTTCGGCCCGACCGGCGATGTGCCGCCGCTGTTTGCCCAGGCAGCCCGCGGCAATCTCGTCTATGTCGGCACCTATCGCGGCAGTTCCGAAGGCTCGGCCATTCTGGTGCGCAAGGATAGCCCGATCGAGAAGATCGAGGACCTGAAAGGCAAAAAGCTCGCCTTCAAGCGCGGTTCGAGCGCCCATAACGTCGCCGTCAAGGTGCTCCGCAAGGGCGGCCTTCAACCGTCTGATGTCACGCTGGTCGACCTTGCGCCGCCGGATGCGGCTGCCGCCTTCAAGAACGGCTCGATCGACGCATGGTCGATCTGGGATCCCTATACGGCGATTGCGGAAGCCGATCCGCAGACCCGCGTACTGACGACGGCCGACGGCATTCTGGATACCTGGAGCTATTTCCTCGGAAACGGTGACTTTGCCGCTGCCAATGGCGAACTGATCGTCGAGGTCATCGACGAACTGAAAAAGGTCGGCGGTGCGGCACAGGCCAATTTCGACGAGACGGTAAAGGCGATCGCCTCGATCACCGGCGTGCCGGAAGACATCACGAAAGTGGTCCTTTCCCGCAAGGGTGCCGATCTCGGCGCCGTCGCCACCGTCTCCGACGATGCGGTCAAATACCAGCAGGCGCTGGCGGACGAATTCTACGACCTGAAGATCATCCCGCGCAAACTCGATGTCGGCGACATCGTCTGGCGCCCGAAGGCGAGCTGAGCCGCTCCCCCCATTTTCGAGCCCGCCCGATAGAGATCAAGGATTTTCACCATGACCGATCACGCAAAACCCATCGATTTTCTCTGGTTCATTCCGACGGCCGGCGACGGCAGCTATCTTGGCGGAAGCGACCTGAACCGCCCGCCGGAGCATCGCTACCTGCGCGAGCTCGCCCAGGCCGTCGACCGTCTCGGCTATTCCGGCGTGCTTCTGCCGACCGGGGTCTCCTGCGAGGAATCCTTCGTCACCGCCGCAGCATTGGCGCCCTTCACGGAAAAGCTGAAATTCCTCGTGGCGATCCGCCCCGGCACCGCCGCGCCCGCCTATTACGCCCGCCTTGCGGCAGCGCTCGACCGGGTGTCGAACGGCCGGTTGCTCCTCAATATCGTCGTAGGCGGCAATCCGTCGGAACTCGCGGGCGACGGCATCTTTCTCGAACATGACGAGCGCTATGCCCATGCAGAGGAATTCTTCCAGGTCTTCGAAGATCTGGTGACCACGGGCCATGCCGATCTCGACGGCAAACACATCAAGGCGAGGGATGCCAAGCTCGGCTTCCCGACCATCCAGGAGCCGCGCCCGCCGCTCTATTTCGGCGGATCGTCGGATGCCGGCATCGAATTCTTTGCCGGCCGCGGCGACAAGTACCTCACCTGGGGCGAACCGCCCGAACAGGTGGAGCAGAAGATCAAGGCAGTGCGTGCCGCGGCCGAAAGGCGGGGCAGGGACGTCTCCTTCGGCATCCGGCTGCATTTCATCGTCCGCGAAACGGATGAGGAGGCATGGCAGGCCGCCGACAGGCTGATCTCGAAACTCTCCGACGAGACGATCGCCAAGGCGCAGGCGCATTTCGCCAGGGATTCGGATTCGGTCGGCCAGCGCCGCATGGCAGCGCTGCACAATGGCCGCCGCGACAAGCTGGAAGTCTCCCCCAATCTCTGGGCCGGCATCGGTCTGGTGCGCTCCGGCGCCGGTACGGCGCTGGTCGGATCGCCGAAGACGGTAGCGGCACGGCTGAAGGAATATCAGGATCTCGGCATCGAGACAGTGATCGGCTCCGGCTATCCGCATCTGGAAGAGGCCTATCGCGTCGCCGAGCTTCTCTTCCCGGAATTGGGGATTACGCGCGAACAGCAGCGCGCCGGCTTCGGCAACGAGTTCGGTGGCGAAAGGCATGTCTTCGGCGGCGGCGGCCACTCGACCATCCGCGCGGTGGCTGCATCCTGAACCAGACCGGCGAGAGGCGAATACGATGACGACAATCGACATGTTTTCCGATGGCGGCCGCATCAGGCGCCTTGCCGACGAAGACAATAATCCGGTGGCACGAACCGGCACGACATCCCCTCCCAGGGCTGCGGCGGAGAAAGGTGCGCGGGTTGGAGATCGCCCGCGCATCCTCTCCGAAGCGGGTGAGACAAAGAACACCAGGGCGGCCGGCAGTAACACTGGCGCTGCCAGGGAGAGGCTGATCCGCGGCTTTGCCAATGACGGCCGCTTGCTGCCCTATCTCCTGCCGGTGACATTGATCCTGCTATGGCAGGCCGGCTCATCGGCCGGCATCATCGCCGATCGCATCATGCCGGCACCGGCGGCCGTTGTTGCCGCCTTCTGGGAAAGGCTGCTCTCGGGCGAACTGGCGGAAAATATCGCCGTCAGCGGTGCGCGTGCCTTTGCCGGCCTTCTGGTTGGCGGCTCGATCGGCTTCCTGCTCGGCATCGCCAACGGCGTGTCGAAACTCTCCGAACAGCTGACCGACACCACGCTGCAGATGCTGCGCACCATTCCGCATCTGGCGATGATCCCGCTCGTCATCCTCTGGTTCGGCATCGGCGAGGAGGCAAAACTGTTTTTGACCTCGCTCGGCGTCCTCTTTCCGGTCTATCTCAACACCTATCACGGCGTCCGCAATGTCGATCGCGACCTCGTGGAGATGGGCCGCGTCTACGGCATGAGCAGCTGGTCGCTGTTTAGGAAAGTCATCTTTCCCGGCGCGCTTCCTTCGATCTTCGTCGGCCTGCGCTATGCGCTCGGCATCATGTGGCTGACGCTGATCGTGTCGGAATCGATCGCCGCCAATTCCGGCATCGGTTACATGGCCAATACCGCCCGCGAATTCATGATGACCGACGTCGTGGTCCTGTCGCTCGTCATCTACGCCATACTCGGCAAGCTTGCCGATGTTGTTGCCAGAACACTGGAACGCCGGGCGCTTGCCTGGAATATCGCTTACCAGAAATGATCAGGCCAGAAATGATCAGGCCAGAGATGAGGAGAACAGCCATGCCGATCGGACCCTTTCAGTCACCGCTCGCCTTCATCTCCGATAGCGAACTGGTTGAATATCTGAATTTCCAGCCCGTCGAGGCACCTCCCGAGCCGATAGAAGAGGCTTCGCCGCAGCCGGCAGGACTGCGGCTGCGTGGCGTCGACAAGCTTTTCGGCGCCAACCATGTTCTGAAGGGCATAGATCTCGACGTGCCGGCCGGCCAGTTCGTCGCCATCGTCGGCAAGAGCGGCTGCGGCAAGAGCACGCTTTTGAGATTGCTGGTCGGGCTGGACGCGCCGACCGGCGGCGAGATTTCCTTCTACGGAGCTGATGGCGAAACGCTGGAACCGAATGCCCGCATCGTCTTCCAGGAGCCGCGCCTGCTGCCATGGTTTTCGGTTGCCGATAACGTGGCGGTGGGACTTGGCGACGGTGTGTCGAAGGCGAGGGGCCGCGAGCGGGCAGGGCAGGCGCTCGCCGCCGTACAGCTGGCCGAGAAGGCCGCCGAATGGCCGTCGAAACTCTCCGGTGGGCAAAGGCAGCGGGTGGCGCTTGCCCGCGCACTGGTCAGCCGCCCCGGCCTTCTGGCGCTCGACGAACCGCTCGGCGCGCTCGACGCTTTGACCCGCATCGGCATGCAGGATCTCGTTACCGATGTCTGGCGTGAACTCGGCTTCACCGCGGTCCTCGTCACCCATGATGTGGCCGAAGCCGTGCATCTCGCCGACAGGGTCATCGTTCTCGACGAAGGCCGCATCAGCCTCGATCTCGATATCCCCCAACCCCGCCCGCGCCGTCATGGCGATCCGGCTCTGGCCGAACTGGAGGGGCAATTGCTGGACCGGATCTTGGGGCGGGGCTGAAGGAGCCTTTCAAATAAAGAGAAAGCCGCGGACCATGTCTGCGGCTTTCTCTGCTTCGGCAATCAGAACGGCTTGATCACGGCCAGCGCCACGATCAGCACGAGACAGATCAGGATGACCGGCATGCCCACGCGCACGAAGGCGTTCGGGTCGAGCTTCGGATCGGCGGCCATCTTGCGCATGGCGGCCTGCTGCATGCCGTGCAGCGCCGACAGGATGACGACCAGCAGGATCTTGGCATGCAGCCAGCCATTGCCGGCAAAGCCGGTATAAGCGAAGGCGAGCCACAGGCCGAAGATCCACACGCCCGCAAGGGCTGCCGTCGTGACAGTACGGTCGTATTTCCTGAGCGCCACGATCACCCCGACGCGGATCTGCGCCGGCACCATGGAAATCACGAAGGCATTCATCAGCATGCCGCCGATGAGCAGGAAATCCGACAGAAGGTGCAGGGCCTTAATGACGAAATAGAGCATTCTCATTCACTCCAGATGATGGATTCGGTAAGGCCGAGTTCGGCCAGGTCATTGGCGCGCAACGCCTGCTCGGCAGGGTCGGCAGGAAAGAATTCATCGAGCTGCGGTGGCTTCACCGATGTGCCCGACAGCATCGCATGAACCTGTCCGCGATGGTGGATCTGGTGCTGGAACAGATGCATGAGGATGCGGTCGGCGCGCTCCACCTGCATATGCGTCTTTCGCGGAATGCGAACCTCCGCGCCAAGCGTCTCCGGTGTCAGGCCGCGACAGTGGTCGATCAGGCGTCTGTCGGCGAGGCGCTGCTCGCGCGCCAGATCGGCAAATGCCGGATAGGGGATTTCCGGATCGAAGGCAGCGCTCCCCGGACAGTTCCCTTCCAGTGCCCCGATATAGAGCCAGTCGACCGTCAGGATATGGTTCAGCGTATGGATGATCGAGGAGAAGAAGCTGACGCGCGGTCCGGCAAGCTCACCCTCGGATAGCATTGCGCAGGCCTTGAGGATCCGGTGATTGGCCCAGGCATTGTTATAGGCCTGGGCGATGAAAGTGCGCTCCGGCGTCATGAAGCCGTTCCCCGTTGAAGCGAAGAAACTAGCCCTTCAGCTTGGCGATGACCAGATGGCCGGGGCTCGGATTGCCGTCCTGCATGCGCACGTTGATGTCACTCATCTCGACGAGCTCGAAGCCGGTATCGACAAGCCGGGCGCGGATGTAAGCCGGTGCATGCAGGAAGCGCTGATGCGGGCCGACGGCATAGGTGGCCGCGCCATCTTCCGCGGTAATGGCTTCCGACGAGAAGATGAACAAGCCACCGGCCACCATGTTCTCCGCCGCGCCGAAGAACAGAGGTTCCAGCGCGCCGAGATAGGGCAACACGTCGGTAGCGGTGATCAGGTCGAAAGCGTCGTCGTCATTGTCTTCGAGGAAGTCTTCGACTTCGGCGACATAGAGCGTCTCGTAGAGATCCTTCTCATGGGCGATCTCGACCATGTTTTCCGAAATGTCGATGCCGGTGATGTCGTCCACCATGTCGCGCAGCGCGCCGCCGGTAAGCCCCGTGCCGCAGCCGAGATCGAGCATCCGCTTGAACGGGCCGAGCTTCCGCTCCTGCAGCCGCTGGCGCACCATGACGGGTACGGCATAGCCGAGCTGCTCGACGAGAATGTCTTCGAAGCTTTCGGCATGCTGGTCGAACAGCGTCTCGACATAGGCGTCCGGCGCCTTGGGCGGAGCCTCGCCGCGGCCCATCGAGGCGATCCGCACGGAGGCGCCGCCGTGATCCTCGGGGTCGATTTCGAGCACCTGCTGATAGGCCTTGACCGCGGCATCGAAATCGCCGGCCTTTTCCAGCGCGAGCGCCCGGTTATAGGCTTCCGCCAATGCGTCTTCGTCGATCTTCGCCATGAACCTTCATCCTCGTTATTGCGAGCGCTTTAAGCGTCGCCGGGGCGTTTGGCAATCGCGAGGATTGACATCGCAGAAGTCAGCGGGGGCTCAATGCAGGATGATCTCGCCGTTCACCGCCCGCCATTCATTGGCCGCGATCAGCTTGCGATGCACGTAGCGCACCGAATGCAGCGGCCCGTCCAGCGTCTCCTCCCAGAATTTCAGAAAGCCTTTCATCTCCGGAAAGTCCGGCGCGAGGTCGTAATTCTGCCAGACGTAGCTCTGCAACAGTTTCGGGTGGTCGGGCAGGCGATAGAAGATCTGGGCGGTGGTGAGGCCATAGCCTCTCAGCATCATTTCGAGTTCCGACATTTGCTGTTCCCTTGTTTGGCGACGCAGCGGATGCGTCACCATCAAGGGGAACATGGCATGCTTAACGGAAGCTTGACATATGTCGGTTTTATGAATGTTTAGTGTTTTATTGCAATAGGTTAGCAGTGCTCGAAATCGAGTGCTGCTAACGCTTCAGGTGGCGGGTCAACCGGCGTTCGATCCAGGCCCAGAGGTGCCGCAGCGCTTCCACCATGGCAAGGTAGAAGATCGCCGCCCACAGATAGGTCTGGTAGTCGAACGTGCGCGAGAAGGCATAGCGCGTCTCGCCCATCAGGTCGTAGACGGTGACGATCGACACAACCGCCGAACCCTTGATCAGCAGAATGATCTCGTTGCCATAGGGGCGAAGCGCCACGATCAGCGCCTGCGGCAGGATGACCTTGCGAAACGCGATCCGCTTCGACAGGCCGAGCGCGGCGGCACCCTCGCGCTGTCCGTTCGGCACGCTTTCGATCGCCCCGCGCAGGATTTCCGCCTGATAGGCGGCGGTGTTGATCGTCAGCGAGAACAGGCCGCAATACCAGGCATCGCGGAAGAACCACCAGAGGCCGATGGCTTCGAACTGCGGCCGGAAACTGCCGAAGCCGTAATAGACGACGAACAATTGGGCCAGCAGCGGCGTGCCGCGGAAGAAGTAGACATAGGCATAGGCGAAGGCGCCGATGATGCGGTTCTTCGACATGCGGGCAAAGGCGAGCGGCAGGCCGATCACCGCCCCCAGAATGACGGAGAGGCCGACCAGTGACACGGTCGTCCAAAGGCCGTGCATGTAGCGCGGCCCGTAACGTTCCAGCTTGTCCGGATCCCAGCCGGTCACCACCATGGCGATGAGCGCGACCGCCAAGAGCAGCCAGACGGCCAGCAGCCCAACACCCAGCATGCGCGCGCCCGTGAGAGGCCGCTCGACGATCTTCGGCGCGGGACGCGGCTGGATCAGTTCGCTGACATGGCTCCCCGAAATGCTCATCGATGCACCTCCGAGCGTTTTGCCCAGCGTTCGATGAAGCCGAGGCCGAAGGAGGAAATGATCGCCAGCAGCAGATAGAGCAGGCAGGCAAGGCCGTAGAAGAAGAAGGCGTCCTTGGTCACGCGCACCGCCACATTGGTCTGGCGCAGGATATCGGCGAGCCCGATGATTGAAACATAGGACGTGTCTTTCAACAGGATCATCCAGAGATTGCTGAGGCCCGGAAGCGCGATCCGGACGAGCTGCGGCAGGATGATCAAGAGCATGGTGCGCCAGCGGCGCAAGCCGAGCGCATCGCCGGCCTCGTATTGCCCGCTCGGGATGGCACGGAAGGCCGACAGCAGCACTTCCGAGCAATAGGCGGAAAACACCACCGACAGCGCGATCATGCCGGCAACGAAGGCATTGATCTCGATCCGCTCGTCATAGCCGAACGAGGCAAGAACCGACTGGATGAGGATCTGCGCACCGTAATAGATGATGAACAGCGTGAGCAGTTCCGGCATGCCGCGGAAGATCGTCGTGTAGATCCCGGCGGCAAGCCTCAGGAGGCGATCCTGCGATTGCTGCCCGAGCGCCACGATGAAACCGATGATCAGGCCGACCGGGAGCGTGCAGAGGGCAACCGTGACGGTGATTCTGACACCTGCCGCGATCTCGTCTCCCCAGCCGCTGTCGCCACAGGCAAGGATCGTCCCGTTCCCCATGAGGGAAAACACACCGACCGGACCGCAGAACGGGTCGAAGACGGTCGATATCCAGGTCAGAACATTGGCCACAATATCGCCAAGTGCGGAAAACAATCCGCCCATCCATATTCCCCTTGTTCGATGGCGGTCTTGGCCGCCTTTATCTGGGTGTTGTCAAACAAAAATGGCGGAAGGGCAAGCCTCCCGCCATTTTTGGCTATGACCGGCAGTGGATTTCTTACTCGCCGTAAACGTCGAAGTCGAAATACTTGTCCTGGATCTTCTTGTAGGTGCCGTCGGCGCGGATGGCGGCGATCGCGGCGTTGAGCTTGTCCTTCAGCGCGGTATCGCCCTTGCGTACTGCAATGCCTGCACCGATGCCGTTGATTTCCGGGTCGCTCTTCAGCGGCGTCAGGATCTTGCAGCATGCGCCGGCGTCCGACTTGACCCACTGCGACAGAACGACGATGTCGTCGATGACAGCGTCGATACGGCCGTTGGAGATGTCGAGCTTGTATTCATCGGCAGTCGGGTAGAGCTTCAGCTCGGTACCGGAAAGATGCTTCTCGGCATAATTGGCGTGCGTAGTGGAGCTCTGTGCGCCGATCGTCTTGCCCTTCAGGTCTTCGATCGTCTTGGCCGGCGAATCCTTCGGCACGGCGATTGCCGGCGGGGTGTTGTAATATTTGTTGGTGAAATCGACGAGCTTGGAACGCTCCGGCGTGATCGACATGGACGACAGGATCATGTCGAACTTCTTGGCCTGAAGGGCCGGGATGATGCCGTCCCAGTCATTGCTGACGAAGGTGCATTCGACCTTCATCTGGGCGCAGAGCGCGCGGCCGATATCCATGTCGAAACCGAGGAACTGACCGCTGGCATCGACATATTCGAAGGGCGGGTAGGTGGAATCGGTGCCGATGACGAGCTTGTCGGCAGCCATTGCGGAGCCGGCGAACATCGAAATCGCGGCGATCGACGCGGCAGCAAGCGCACGGAATGAAATCTTCATAATGGTCCTCTCTGTTGGCAACCCGGCGGCGTTTGTTAGGTTTTTCACCGTTGGGGCAGGGCGCATCAGCGCCGTGCTTTTTATAGATACCGCCGCCGGAAAAATTGCAATGGCATTTTGTGAGGCAACCTCGGGCTTCACAACAGCTTGTTTCGGCTGTGGTGAACGGCTCGTTCAAACGCCGTTCAGACTTAAGCCCCGATCATGCGCAACTGAGCTGCTTTGCCTCGAAGGGAACAAATTTGACGCAAATGCAGTTGAGACGCCGCTAAAGTCCGCCCGCCGAGGCAAAAATGGACGATCGGGACGAAACACAGAAAGAGGAATATGCCATGTCGATAAAATCCAGATTGTTTGCCAGCGTGGCAGCCCCGGTCCTGTCCCTGCCGCTGTTGATCCAGCCGGTCATGGCGATGCCTTTGGGGCTTGATGTCGCACCCGCCGGTATGGCGCAACCGGGCCTCATCCGCGTCCAGCAGCAGGTCATCCCGCAGGATGAGCAGCCGGGCAAGGGCAAGGAACGCCAGAAGCGCGATGAAAAGCAGCGAGACGACAAGCAGCAGGGAGGCGAGCGCCCGCAGGCCGAAGGCCGCGGCAAGGGCGGTGATCAGACGGGCGGCCAGGGTGGCGACGAGCAGCCGAAGCGCCGTCAGCAACAGGCAGATCAGGCCCCGCAGCAGCGCGAGGCACCGAAGCAGGATGCACAGCAGGCCGGTGAGCCGCAGCGCAAGCCAAAGCCGGCGGATCAGGCCGGCGAGGCGCAACCGAAGTCGCGCCAGCAGAATGCCGAGCAGGCACCCGATGCCAAGCCTGCCAAGAAGCAGGATGCTCAGCAGGCTGAACAGCCTCAGCAGGCTCCTAAGCCCGCCCGGCAGCAGGCTGACCAGAGTGGCACGGCCCAGCCGGCCAAGCCTGCACGTCAGGCAGACCAGGCCGAAGAGCCGCTACAGAAGCCGCGCCAGCAGAATGCCGAGCAGGCACCCGACGCCAAGCCCGCTAAGAAGCAGGATGCCCAGCAGGCGGAGCAGCCGCAGCAGGCTCCGAAGCCGCCCCGCCAGCAGGCCGATCAAGGCACAG
Organism: Neorhizobium sp. NCHU2750; assembly: GCF_003597675.1. Lineage (NCBI taxonomy): Bacteria > Pseudomonadati > Pseudomonadota > Alphaproteobacteria > Hyphomicrobiales > Rhizobiaceae > Neorhizobium > Neorhizobium sp. NCHU2750. The sequence continues at coordinate 1,738,655 of NZ_CP030827.1, forward strand.
GCAATCAGCCCGTAAGTCCGGCCAGACAGGCGGATCAGGCACAGCAGCCGCAGCGCAAGCCGCATCCGGGCGATCAGACCGGCGAGCCGCAGCAGAAGCCACGCCAGCAGAATGCTGACGGTGCCCCTGATGCGAAGCCTCCGAGAAAGCCGGATGCTCAGCAAGGCCAGATGCAGCCGGACCAGGCCCAGCCCGGCCAGACCCAGCCTGGTAAGGCGCCAGCCAGCCAGCAGGCCGGCCAGGGTTCCGACCAGCAGCTGAACAACGGCCGTCCAGGCCAGCCGCCTCAGACCGCCAAGACCCCCGAGCAGGTGGAACGTGCCAAGGAGATAGCCAAGGATCCGAAGGCCGCAAAGCCCGGTGAAACGGCTGTTCTCCCGGTTGAAAACGGCGCGGCCGTGCTCGACAGTGCCAAGCAACCCAACCGGCGTCCATCGGCTGATGGCCGTAACCAGCCGGGCCAGTCCGATCAGCAGGCAGGACAGCAAGGCCGTCCGTCGCGCAATCCGGTCGCAGACCAGCCGGCAGGTCCTCCGCCGCGTTCCGATGCCGATGCGCAGGGTCCGGGCATGTCCCGCCAGCAGGAACAGCAGGCGGTGCGCGATGCCGACAAGGAGCGTGGCCAGCGCCTCGACAAGCGTCCGAAATTCGAGCGGCCGAAGGGCTGGGAAGTTCTCGGCGCAGCCGCTCTTGGTGCTGCGGTCGGCTATGCGGTCGGGCAGGGCCAGCAGGGCAACCCGCCGCCGCAGCCAGGCTATGCCGACCGCGATGACGGGCGCGTCTTCATGCGCATCGACGATCAGGAGGTTATCCGCCACGACGACAGCCGTCGCTTCTACGACGATCGCCGCCCGCCGGAATATGACCAGCTCAGCCAGGGCCGTGTCCGCGAAGTCATCATGCGCGACGACGGCACGCGTATCGTCACCATCCGCAACCGCTATGGCGAAATCGTGCAGCGTTCCCGCGTAGCCCCCGATGGCCGCGAATATGTGCTCTATTATGCACCGCAGCTGGTCAACGAGACCCGCGGTCCGGACTATGTCTGGCGCGATCCGGGCGATGACCTGCCGCCGATGCGCCTGCAGGTGCCGCTCGACGATTATATCGCCGACACCTCGGCAGAGCCGAATCGCGACTACTACCGCTTCCTCGAGCAGCCTCCGGTCGAACGTGTCGAGCGCGTCTATTCGCTGGATGAGGTCCGCTATTCGGCCCGCCTGCGAGACAAGGTGCGCCGTATCGACCTCGATACGATCACCTTCGACACAGGCAGCGCCGATATTTCGATGAACCAGGCCGGCACGCTGCGCAATGTCGCCGAAGGCATCAAGCAGGTGCTGGGCAAGGACCCGTCTGAAACCTTCCTCATCGAAGGTCACACCGATGCCGTCGGCTCCGATCAGGACAATCTCGTCCTCTCCGACCAGCGTGCGGAATCGGTCGCTCGCGTCCTGACCGATGTCTATGGAATCCCGCCGGAAAACATGGCGACGCAGGGTTACGGCGAACAGTTCCTGAAGGTCCAGACCGCTGGCCCGAACCAGGAAAACCGCCGCGTCACCATCCGCCGTATCACCCCGCTGGTAAAGCCGGTCGCCTCGAACCAGTAAGGGGCCGCTATCAGGTTAAAAACGGAAAGCCGCCGGTCGCAGGATCGGCGGCTTTCCTTTATCCGGATTGCAGGGATTAGCGTCTGGGAACGCCGATGGTCTCGATCACGAAATCGGCGATCGCCGCCGTATCGTCGAGGTCGAAAACTGGCAGGCGCGCGTCTTCGACCGGGTGGTCGGCTGCGATGGCAACGATATGCGGGTCGCTCGGTGCCAGTGGCTCGCGGCTTCTCGATGCCAGCCGCCTCAGTTCGATCTTCGGGATCGCCTCCTGCTTGTAGCCCTCGACCAGAACCAGGTCGCAGGGCGATATCCGCTGCAGGATTTCTTCGAGCGTCGGTTCGGCAGCGCCCCGCAATTCGTGCATGATGGCAAATCGTGTGCCCGAGACGATCGTCACCTCCTCGGCGCCCGCCTCCCGGTGGCGAAAGGAATCGGCGCCCGGCTTGTCGATGTCGAAATCATGATGCGCATGCTTGATCGTCGAGATCCGGTAGCCGCGTGCTGTGAGTTCCGTCACCAGCCGGACGGTCAGTCCGGTCTTGCCGGAATTCTTCCAGCCGGAAATGCCGAAGGCCGGCGTGTGCAATCCCTGCAATGTCTTTGATGCCGCCGGTGGTGTCAGCTGTGATGTCATGCGAGAGCCTCCGCAAAGGCCTGCGCATCGGTAAGCTCTTCGGGCGTATTGATGTTGAGGAAGGGATCGAGTTCGCCGGCGCCTGTCTGCAGCGGCGAAAAATCGACAGCCACCGTATGGTGACGATCGAGGAATGCGTTGATACGGCGGTTGTCTTCAACGACGAGCGAGTGCTCCAGATCATCGGCAAGGGCTGTCGGCCAGAGGCCGAAGACCGGGTGACGGCGCCCAAGCGAAGACGCGATGACGATCGCTTCCTTGCTATCGCAGGCGGCGATCAGCCTTTCAGCGAGATCCTTCGGAAAGAACGGGCTGTCGCAGGGCACGGTGAGGTAATGCGAGGCTTCCGCGTAATGACGCATGCCTGTCAGTATTCCGGCAAGCGGCCCGAGCTGCCCGGCTACGCTGTCTTCAATGACGGGCAATGACTCGAATCCGGGAAAGGCCGCGGAAGAATTGACGGAAACCGAGGTGACCTGGGGTGTGAGCCTGTCGACCACATGTCTCAACACGGCCTTGCCGTTGAGCGGCAGCAGCGCCTTGTTGGCCCCCATGCGGCTCGATCTGCCTCCGGCGAGAATGAGGCCGGGCGGCACCTTGGTCTGTCCCATATATTCTTCCCTGTTGAGCGCGCCCGCCAAGGATACTGAGGCCCCCCGTCATACCCCGGAGGGAGTAACGGCGGAGGTCTTGGCGGTGTCGCTGGCGCGCCGGCTTTCGCGATAGAACGTGTAGAGGCCGGATGAGATGACGATGGCGGCGCCGATCAGCATGGAGGTCCCCGGTCTTTCACCGAATGCCAGGACACCGATCAGCAGGGCCCAGATGAGGCTGGTATAGCGGAACGGCGCAACGAAGGATATGTCGCCGGATCGCATCGCGAGGATGACGGTCTGATAGGCGCAGAACAGGGCCACCGCCGTCAGCGACAGCTTCATCCAGTTGTCCCCTGAAATCGGTTGCCAGCCACCCGCCGGCACCAGGAGCGCAAATCCCACCGTCATCGTGACGAAGGACGTGAACAGCGTTACATGGAGTGTCGGGATGTCTGCGGAAATTCGCCGCGTCGTGAGGTCGCGTGCAGCGGTGAAGACCACTGAGACGAGCGCAAGCAGTGAGTAGCTGGAAAACCCGTCCGGTCCCGGCTGGATGATCAGAAGCACGCCGAGAAAGCCGACGATGATGGCACTCCAGCGCCGCCAGCCGACCGGCTCATGGAAGAGCAGCGCGGCACCCAGCGTCACCGCCAGCGGCAGAGATTGGGTGATCGAATAGGCCGCGGCGAAATCGATGCGCGCCAGCGCATTGAAATAGGTCAGTGTCGCGCCGAGATCGAAACATGTACGCAGGAGCACCAGCGGATGGCTGACGCTGCGCAGGGAAAATCCTGTTCGCAGCGACAGCGTCACGGCAAGCACGAGCGCAAACGTCATGACCCCGCGCACAGCCATGATCTGCGGAATGCTGAGATCATGGGTCAGCGTCTTGACCAAGGCATCGTTGCAGGAAAACACCGCCATCGCGGTCGCCATGAAAAGCGCGCCGCGCGTGTTCTCCGACAATGCCATGATGATTCCCCCAGCCGATGCGCGGTCGTGTTTAAGGGATAGGCATGGTTGCCGCCAGCGATTTTGCACTGTCGCCCGACAGGCGGGAATGTCTTGCATTTCGCCATTAACGGTTGTTCAACTCAATGTGGTGAAGGTTGTGCAACTATTCCCGCATGACGCTGGAATCGCTTCGCTGCGCACGCATGCTGTCGTGCCGGGCAGTGCAGCCAATGACGGGGATTAATTTGTTTGTAGATCGCCTTCTCCAGGGCCGCAAAATCGTTACCAAGGTTCTACTTTTTGTCATTCCGCTGATCCTGCTCATCGCAGGCGTCGGCCTCGCCGGGTATTACACGGCAAGCACGCTGAACGGCCACATGACCGTCACCCGTGCCACGATTGAAAATATCAGTGATTTCGAACGACTTCAGGCAAGCCTGCAGCAATTTGCAGAAACGCCCAGCGACCACACGGTCGCAACCCTGAAGGCCGATATCGACCGTCAGGAAAAGGGCGTGGCGACGCTTGAAGGCCTGCTCGTCTCCGATGATGATCGCAGCCGCGTCGCACCGGTTGCCGGACTGGCGGGGGCCATGCGGACCCATGTCGATACGCTCTGGGCGACCAAGACCGCCCGCGAGCAGGCCGATGCGCAGATCGTGTCGGCCATGGTCGGTATTTCCACTCTTGGCGACGGCGTGGAAAAACAGGTCGGTACGCTGCGCAAGCAGACCGAGGGCAAGGAGAAATTTGCCAAGGGCATGCTGCTCGAAGCCTATGCCTATAACGCCATTGCCGGGCGCATCGCCAACCTGCGGGACGCCATGCGGCGTGCCGACAGCGACGATGGCGCCGTCAACACGGCAACGCTTTATCTCGGCGCGCTCAACCAGGAATTCGCCAATATCAAGGGCCTTGTCCCGGACAAGGTCGACAAGGTCTTCGATCCGACCCGCCAGGCGGCGGCCGATATGGAAAAGGCGCTCGCCAGCGACGCATCACCTGCCGACAAGGCGCAGGCGATGCGCCTCGGCGCCAGCGCCTTCATGCGCATCCAGGGTGATCTCGACAGCCTGACCACGAAGAAGGCGGTCACGGCCGCGGAACGTTTCGTTGGTCTGGAAGGCGATGTCGCTGCCCAGCGCGACTTGCTCGCCCAGACGGAGGATTCGCTTCGCCGCATCGGCGAATTGAAGCTTCTCGTCGAAAAGCTTCGCGGCACGGCAAGCGAAGAGGCTCGCACCCAACTGGTTGCCGGCACCGCCGCCCTGCGCAAGATCAGTGCCAGTGTCTCCGACCTCGCTAAGACCAATGTCACCATGGCCGAATTTGCCGGCAAGGTCGCAATCCACCTTGCGTCGATCGATGAGGCATCGGCAAAGCTGATCGACATAGCCCACGACTGGCAGACCAAGAAGCTTGCCGCCTCACAGACGCTGACGGCCGGCATGGCCGGCCTCAAGAACTTCGTCGCCCAGGCGCAGGAAGTCGGCAAGGAGGACAGCGAGCGGTCGGCAACGCTCTCGGTCGCCGCCATGGTGATCGGCACCGTGCTGGCGATCGCCGGTGGCCTGATGCTGGTCGAAACCCTGCGCGGCCCACTGCGCCGGGTAACGGAAGTGATGAAACGGCTTGCCGATGGCGATCTTGAAGTGGCGATCGAGGGCCGCGAGCGCGGCGACGAGATCGGCGACATGGTTCGGTCCGTCACCGTCTTCCGCGATGCGGCCAAGGAGAATATCCGCCTGGAACAGGAGGCCGCCACCGCTCGCGAATTGTCCGCCGCCGAAACCGAACGCCGGTCGGCGGAACGGGCACGCGTCGCCGCCGAGCAGGAACATGCATTGACCGCTCTTTCGGGCGTTCTCGGAAGCCTCGCCGAGGGTGATCTCGCCACCGGAATGGACGAGGATCTTCCGGAAGACTTCGTGGTCATGGCCCGCACCTACAATCAGGCTGTGGAGGCCCTGCGGGCGACGCTGTCGGAAGTGCGCTACGCCGCCCACGAGATCAATGGCGGCACCGCCAATCTCTCGGCCTCCGCCGATGATCTCGCCCGCCGCACTGAGCAGCAGGCTGCTGCACTGGAGCAGAGCTCGCGGGCGTTGCGCCATCTGAGCGACGTCGTGCGCGGCACCGCCGCCAATGCGAAGGAGACCTCGCGCTCGGTCAACGAGACGGAGGAATTTGCCGTCCGCTCCGGCACCGTCGTCGCCCGCGCCGTCGATGCCATGGCCGAGATCAGCCGTTCCTCCAACAAGATCGCGACGATCATCGGCGTCATCGACGAGATCGCCTTCCAGACCAACCTGCTTGCACTGAACGCCGGCGTTGAGGCTGCCCGTGCGGGCGAGGCGGGCAGGGGCTTCGCAGTCGTTGCCCAGGAAGTCCGGGAACTGGCACAGCGCTGCGCAGGCGCCGCCCGCGAGATCAAGCAGTTGATTTCGGCAAGCGCCACCCAGGTCGAGAGCGGCGTCAATCTGGTTGAGGAGACAGGCGAGGCGCTGACCAGGATCATCGCCCATGTCAGCGATGTGCGTAAACTCGTGGCACAGATCTCGTCGGCCGCCGCCGAGCAGTCGACGGGCATCACCGAAGTTACCCAGGCCGTCCACGACGTCGAGCTGATCACCCAGCAGAACGCCGCCATGGTCGAGGAGAACAACGCCGAAATCCGCGGCCTTCGCCACCGCGTCGAGGACCTGACGCAGAAGATCGGCCGCTTCCGGACCGGCGCCTACCGGGAAGACAGCACAGCCGAACGCCAACCGATCCGCCGCAACAACGCCGCGTGATCGGTTGACCTGGGCAAGGCACATCTGAAACGTATCGAAAGGCCGCAGAACGCGCTCTGCGGCCTTTCGCTTGTGGCCACGGGAGCCTTCATGTCGCAGCTCTTTCCGATGATTGACGATGACACAGATTTTGGCAAATGGCGACGCCACCCGTCGAATTGGCACGGTGCAGTCAGGGCGATTGCTTCCCGCCACAAGCTTTCGACGGTTGATGTCGGCCCTTTCTCCACTGGCACCAATCTGGTCGTCGGTATTGATGACCGCATCGTACTGAAGCTCTATCCGCCACTCTATAGACGACAGTTCGAGGTAGAGCATCGCGCCCTTGACCAGCTTGCTGGCAAGCTGCGCATCACTATTCCGCAGATCGTCGGCAAGGGCGAGATAGATGGATGGGCCTACCTACTGATGACCCGTCTGAACGGTGTGGTTGGGTCATCCGTCTGGCCGGGCTTGGCCGAGGCCGGTAAGGAGGCTGTGCTCGCCGAGGTCGGTAACACGATTGCCGAGGTTCAGTCCGTTGCACCTGGTCCGATCGCTGATGTCCCTCCGCGATGGTCGGACCTGATCACAAGACGGATAGCCGAATGTCATGCCTGGCACGCTGCACGCGGGCTTGAGGCGCGGTTCCTGGACGATCTGGACACGATGCTGGTGGATGCTGGCGTTATCGTCGGAAATGGGCAGCCTGCAGTTATCCTGACAGGAGAATATATCCCGGAAAACTTTCTGCTCGCCGAGATCAACGGTAAATGGCGGCTCGCCGGCCTATTCGACTTTGGCGACGTCATTATCGGGCCGGCCGATTACGACCTTCTTGGCCCGAGCGCTTTCATGGCCGCCGGAAAGCCGGGGCGCATGCGGCATTTCCTCATGGGTTACGGCTATGCAATCTCGGATATCGACCAAGAGTGGAAGGATCGCCTGTTCACCCTCATGCTCCTGCATCGAGCCAGCGACCTTAGAAATGTGGTGATCGACGGCTGGCAGCAGAAGATCGGCCATTTGCGCGATCTCGCCGACCTGATCTGGACGTTGGAAGTTGACTGATCTTGTCAGTGCCACAAGTCCATCACGTCACCCGCCGGTGACGCTCATGTGGCGGGCGACGGCGGGGCGCTTGTGGGTGCGGTCGATGATAAAATCATGGCCCTTCGGCTTGCGGGTGATCGCCTCGTCTATCGCGGATGACAGGTGGTCGTCATCGGGCGAGGCGCGCAGCGCCGTCCTCAGATCGGCCGCATCGTTCTGGCCGAGGCACATGTAGAGCGTGCCGGTGCAGGTAAGGCGCACCCGGTTGCAGCTCTCGCAGAAATTATGCGTCATCGGCGTGATGAAGCCAAGGCGCCCGCCGGTCTCCTTCACCTCGACATAGCGGGCAGGGCCGCCGGTCATATAGGGGATGTCGGCAAGCGCAAACTGCTTCCCGAGCGTCGCACGCAGCTCCGACAGCGGCAGATAGCGGTCGGTGCGATCCTCTTCGATCTCGCCCATCGGCATGGTCTCGATCAGCGTCAGGTCCATGCCGCGGCCATGGGCGAAGCGGATCATGTCGGGGATTTCCGCCTCGTTGAAGTCCTTCAGCGCAACCGCGTTGAGCTTTATGTGGATGCCGGCCTTCTGGGCCGCATCGATGCCTTCCATCACCTTGGAGAAATCGCCCCAGCGGGTGATCGTCTTGAATTTTTGCGGATCGAGCGTATCGAGCGAGACGTTGATGCGGCGCACGCCGTTGTCATGCAGTTGCTGCGCATAACGGGCAAGCTGCGAGCCATTCGTCGTCAGCGTCAGTTCGTCGAGCCGGCCGGCGGCGACATGCTTTCCGAGCGCCTCCACCAGGAACATGATATTCTTGCGCACCAGCGGTTCGCCGCCCGTCAGGCGCAGCTTGCGCACCCCCTTGGCGATGAAGGCCGAACAGAGCCGGCCGAGTTCCTCCAGCGTCAGAAGGTCCTTCTTCGGCAGAAAAGTCATGTTTTCTGCCATGCAATAGGTGCAGCGGAAATCGCAGCGGTCGGTCACGGAGACGCGAAGATAGGTGACGGAGCGACCGAAAGGATCGATCATCGGCGCCAGCGCGGACGTCCGGCTGCTCATCAAGGGCGGTATCACGATGGAATTCACGTCGTTATTCTCCTGCCCATCGAATCTGGTGACTGACCTGACGAACGTCAAGCACGAGACGACAGGCCGAGGGAGTGGGCGGGTTGCAGCGAATTGACGAAATCCATAATCCTGAGACGACGAAATTGGAAGAGCAGATATGACCGAAGGTATCGACGAAAGCTGGCCGACCGAATTGCGCGTCTCCGAAGACAAGCGCTCCCTGACCGTAACCTTCGATGACGGCGGGGTCTTTGTTCTTCCAGCAGAAAGGATGAGGGTCCTGTCGCCCTCGGCGGAAGTGCAGGGCCATGGCCCCGGCCAGAAGGTGACCGTGCCGGGAAAACGCCTGGTGGCGATCAAAAATATCGTTGCTGCAGGCAATTACGCCGTCCGAATCGCCTTCGATGACGGCCATGACAGCGGCATTTTCACCTGGCGCTACCTGCGCGAACTGGGCACGGACGGCGACGAGCTGTTTCGGCAATACGAAGAGGAGTTGGCCGCCAAAGGTCTAAGTCGCGATACTGTCGCAAGGTTGCGGTAGGCAGAAATCAGAAGGCGACAGGACGGCTGGCGGCTCGATCAATTGCGAGTGAACCGGCGGATCGGCGGCTTCGCCGGACGGGAAAAGGTCGGCCGGCGAAAGGGTCGCCGGGGAAGAGAATGACGGCAGCAGCATCGGCTGCCGCGCAGGAGGCAGCAACTTGAGTGCATCGAATGGACTGATAACCTCGGTCGAACAGTTGAAGCAGATCTATGACAGCGTGACCGAGGCTTCCACGGCCAAGGTGACGGCGTCGCTCACGCCAGGCTACCGCCAGATGATCGAGGCTTCGCCCTTCGTGGCGCTGGCAACCGTCGGTCCCGAAGGCCTCGATTGCTCGCCGCGCGGCGATCTCGGCGGTGTGGTCCGTGTCCGCGACGACGAGACCCTGCTTCTGCCGGACTGGCGCGGCAACAACCGCGTTGATTCGCTCATCAATATCGTCCGCGACCCGCGCGTGGCACTGATGTTTCTCGTTCCCGGATCGAACACGACCATGCGGGTCAATGGCCGCGCCGTCGTCTCCATCGAGCCGTCCTTGCTGGAAAGCTTCGAAATGGATGGCCGGCATCCGCGCACCGTGGCGGTGGTCACCATCAATGAGGTCTATTTCCAGTGCGCCCGCGCGCTGATCCGCTCCGATCTGTGGAATGCCGAGCGTTTTGTCGATCCGAAGAGCCTGCCGACACCCGGCCAGATGCTGCAGGCGGCCAAGGCGGATTTCGACCGCGAGACCTATGATCGCGAATGGCCTGCACGTGCAGCCAAGACAATGTGGTGAGAAATAAGCGCCGGCCTTCGGGCTGGCGAGGGGGAAGGAAGAGGCAGGCCGATGGCCTGCCCTTACTTCTTGTAGATCAGCCAGTTCTTGCTGATGTAATGGTTCTTCATGCTCTCTTCGAAGAACACGGTGCGGTTTCGGCCGCTGTTCTTGGCGTAATAGAGCGCCGCATCCGATTGGGCATAGAGTTCGCCCGGGTCGGCGGCCTGCACGGCCATCGAATAGCCGAGCGAGATCGTTACCGGCCCGTAATTCACTCCCGAACGGGAATTGCGGAAGATGCGCGTCTCGAGGGCTCGACGCACCCGCTCGCAGATCACCATGACCTCGTCCGGCGTATTGCCTTCGACCAGGATGGCGAATTCTTCGCCGCCGGTGCGGGCGACGAACACATCCTTGCGGACGTTGGCACGCAACACCGAGGCAACGGTCGCGAGGATCTTGTCGCCGACCGGATGGCCGTAATTGTCGTTGATCTTCTTGAAATTGTCGATGTCGGCCAGCACCAGCGCGGTGAGCGGCAGCGCGGTCTGGTTGTCGAAGGACAGTGCCAGCCGCTCGTCGAATGCGCGCCGGTTGGCAAGCCGCGTCAATGAGTCGGTATTGGCGATCCGCTTGTACTCGTCGAGTTCGCGCCGCACCTGATCCATCTCATTGGAGCGCTGGACCATGTCGTCGACGGTCTTCTCCCCATGCGCCATCTTGTCGTCCGTCGCCTGGTGGAGGAGACTGATGGCGCTGCGGATGATGTCCGTCGAGAAACTGTTCTTCGAATTGATGCGCGCGGCTGTCTCGCCGAGCAACTTGCCGTAGCTCTCAAGCGAGTTCTGCTCTTGCCGTAAAAGCTTTAACAGCGCATCGAGTTCCCCCAGGATGCGATCGTTCGCCTTTTCTATGACGGCAGCCTGCGGCGCGCCAAGATAGCGCTCTGAAATCGCATCCAGATCTTCCTGCGACGCACGGCTGCCCAATGCAGCAAGATCGCGCGTCAGATCAGGATTGGACCCGATATAGGCTTCGTAAAAAAGCTGATAGTTTCTCGGTATGGGCGATACGCCCATTGATCGCACCGCATAAATAATCTGCCCCATCAGATCACCGGAATGCGGCTTCGATGCAGATACCGTCGTCATCGACGACCCCCAGTTAGACCCCACTACACTGAATAGCTCGAATTCTTAGATTAAAAGTGTTCGAAAAGAATTAAGCTTTTATTCTCGAAACCTTCTTCGGCACAGCCCGAGAAAGATTTCATGACTGCTAAAACCCTTAATTACACAATGAGATGGGAGATAAAATACTATTGTATTAAAAATTTGAAATTTAGTACGTAATACGCCCTATACGGGAATTTTGCGGTATCAGGTAACCGCGTTCCGGCGATGGGCACGGAACGCGGTGTCCGATCCTAGACGGCTTTACTTCGGTCCGATCATGTTTTCGGGACGGACATACTGATCGAATTCTTCGTTTGTCAGGTATCCGCCGCCGACGGCCTCGTCACGCAGCGTCGTGCCGTTCTTGTGGGCCGTCTTGGCGATCTTGGCGCAGATGTCGTAACCGAGCTTTGAATTCAAGGCGGTGACCAGCATCAGCGAGTTTTCGACACCCTTCTTGATATTGTCCTCGCGGGCCTCGATGCCGACGACGCAATTGTCGGTGAAGGAAACGGCCGCATCGCCGAGCAACTGCACCGACTGCAGGAAGTTGTAGGCCATCATCGGATTATAGACGTTGAGCTCGAAATGGCCCTGGCTGCCGGCAAAGCTGAGTGCTGCGTGGTTGCCGAAGATGTGGGCGCAGACCTGCGTCATCGCTTCCGACTGGGTCGGATTGACCTTGCCCGGCATGATCGACGAACCCGGCTCGTTTTCCGGCAGCGACAGTTCGCCGAGGCCGGCGCGCGGGCCGGAGCCGAGGAAGCGGATGTCGTTGGCAATCTTGAAGCAGGCGGCCGCGGCGGCATTGATCGCGCCATGGGCGAAGACCATCGAATCGTGCGAGGCGAGTGCTTCGAACTTGTTCGGCGCCGTGACGAAGGGCAGGCCGGTGATCTTGGAGATTTCCTCGGCGACCTTCTCGGCAAAGCCGATCGGCGCGTTGAGGCCGGTCCCGACGGCAGTGCCGCCCTGGGCAAGCTTGGAAAGTGCGGGCAGCGTCAGTTCGATATTGGCGATCGCCGAAGCGACCTGGGCCGCATAGCCGGAAAATTCCTGACCGAGCGTCAGCGGCGTCGCATCCTGTGTGTGGGTGCGGCCGATCTTGATGATGTGGCTGAAGGCCTTGACCTTGACCTCAAGCGCCTCGTGCAGGTGCTTGAGCGACGGGATGAGGTGACGCACGATCGTCTCGACGCAAGCGATATGCATGGCCGTCGGATAGGTGTCGTTCGACGACTGGCTCATGTTGACGTGATCGTTCGGGTGAACCGGCTTCTTGGAGCCCATCACGCCGCCGAGCATCTCGATCGCCCGGTTGGAGATCACTTCATTGGCATTCATGTTCGACTGCGTGCCGGAACCGGTCTGCCAGACGACGAGCGGAAAATGATCGTTGAGCTTGCCGTCGATGACTTCCTGGGCCGCGTCGATGATCGCCTTGCCGACATCTGGCTTCAGTCCGGCGAGTTCCATATTGGCGCGGGCGGCTGCCTGCTTGACGATGCCGAGTGCGCGCACGACGGCGAGCGGCTGCTTTTCCCAGCCAATCTTGAAATTGCCGAGCGAGCGCTGTGCCTGTGCACCCCAGTAACGGTCGCTGGCAACCTCGATCGGGCCAAATGTGTCGGTTTCGGTGCGGGTCGATGCCATGTCGCTGCCTTTTCTCCCTGATCTCTCGCCGGCGGCACGCCCTTGACAGTATAGAAGGGCCGCAGACTGCGTCGGCGCGGCGCATTACTATACGATTGCCGGGCGTCCGCAAGCGGCCCTGCGGCCTTTTTGCGCGCACGGATACGTGTCCTCAATGACACGCTCGAAGCTTTTGTGAGCCGCTCGCTCAAGCTGCTGTGATCTCTAAATGTCGCGCGTCAGTAAAAAATTAACCAATAAATTCTTAACCTTTGCCCCGTGCGGTGCGTCGCTTATTTTTGTTCGCTGGAACCGAGATGTGAACGGCCGTTTTCTTTTCATCTTTCGCGCGATCGGCTAGATGGCGTGATATTGAATTCGACGCCGCGATAAAGACGCGGACGCAAGGTCACGGGGACTACATTGCAGCACACAAACAAGAAGACATCGGTCGCTCTCGCGCTCTTGTCGGGTATATCCATTTTCGCCGGCGCGGTCGCCCCGGCCAATGCTATGTCGCTCATGGATTTTCTGCGTGGCGGTCCGGGTAACCGGAGCGGCGCCTCGCAGGCAAACGTAAAGCCGCAGGAGCCGGCACCGAGCGAGCGTGCGCTTGCCGATCCCGAGCCTTTGCCGAAGGTCGCCGGCCCGCGTTACTATACCTACAAGGCTGATAGCGAGCGTCTGGTCAAATCAGCGGCTTTCGCATCGAGCCCGCTGCACGGGCTGGCTGATGCCAGGGTGACTGCTCCCAACGATATCGCGGCGGCGCTCGAAGCCTATTACGCCAAGGCGCAGGCACCGCTCTGGGTGTCTCAGGGCGACCTCAATGACAAGGCAAAGGCTGTGCTGGCCCTGCTCGCCAAGGCCGACGACTATGGCCTCGACCCGGCCGATTATGCCGTCACGCCTCCCGCGCTGACAACGGCAAGCGTCACGCCGGCCGCAACCCCGGCCGCGGCGGATGCGGGCTCGACCAACGCTCCGGCAACCGATGTTGCAGCCGTCACCGGCAGCACCACCGACGCCGGCGCCCAGCCGGCTGCCGCAGCCCAGCCCGCTACAACTCAGCCCGCCACTGCAGCTCAGCCGGATTCCGCTGCGCCCGCGCAGCCAGCCACGGCTTCGGCACCGAACCACGAACAGGCGCTGATGCAGTTCGAACTGGCGCTTTCGGGCAAGGTCATGATGTTCGCGCAGGACATGGTCCGCGGCCGTCTCGATCCGAACCGGATTTCCGGCTATCACGATTTCAAGCGCAAGGACGTCAACCTTGCCCAGGTGATCAATTCGGCCGCAACCGAAGCCGATGCCTCCACCTATCTCGCCGGGCTTGCTCCCTCGGGACCGGACTTCCTGGCATTGAAGGCCGAACTCGCCAAGCTCAAGGCTGAGGCTGTCGATTCCGGCGATCAGGTCGCACTTCCGGATGCGATGCTGCTCAAGCCCGGCAACAGCAGCGCCGATCTGCCGAGCGTTATCGCGGCAATCCAGAAGAAGGGCTCCGAGGCGCTCAGGACCGAGCATGCCGCAACCTTCGCCGCCTACCAGAAGACGCCGGACTACACGCCGGAACTGGTCGATGTCGTGAAATCCTACCAGACCGAAGTCGGCCTGAAGGCTGATGGCGTCATCGGCAACGCGACGCTTCGCAAGATGGCTGGCCACAGCGCCCAGGAAAAGATCCAGAAGGTCATCGTCGCCATGGAACAGGCCCGCTGGCTGCCTGCGGATCTCGGCCAGCGCTACGTCTTCATCAACCAGGCGGCCTTCCGCGTCTATTATCACGAGCACGGCGCCGAACAGTTCTCCATGCGTGCGGTCGTCGGCGCCAAGGCGCACCAGACCTTCTTCTTCGAGAACATGATCCAGACCGTCGAATTCAATCCCTATTGGGGCGTTCCGCAGTCGATCATCGTCAACGAAATGCTGCCGAAGCTGCGCCAGGACCCGAGCTATCTCGACCGCACCGGTTACGAAGTGGCCGTCAACGGCAAGGTCATGCCGTCGTCGCAGGTCAACTGGTTCGGCTCGACCCAGAACATCTCCGTGCGCCAGCCGCCGTCGAGCGACAACGCGCTGGGCGACCTGAAGATCCTCTTCCCCAACGTCCATGCGATCTACATGCATGACACGCCGTCGAAGAGCTTCTTCCAGCGCGACATGCGCGCGCTCAGCCATGGCTGCGTGCGCCTGCAGGAACCGCGAAAGATGGCTGCCGCCGTGCTCGGAATCAGCCAGGATCAGGTGGATGCGGAGATTGCCGGCGGCAAGAATGTTGCCGAGAAGGTAACGGCCAAGATCCCGGTCTACGTGGCCTATTTCACTGCTTGGCCGAACAAGGACGGCGCGATCGAATATTTCGATGACGTCTATGATCGTGACGCCGCAACGCTGAAGGCTCTGGACACAACGACCAAGGCTCGGTCGGAAAATATCTGATCGGCTTTCAAATCGAATGCAGGGAGAGGCGGCCTTCGGGCCGCCTCATCCGTTTCAGGACGATACTTTCGACGATGCCAGCAGTTCCTTCGCCATGTCGACCGTGAATTCGTTGAAATGGCTGATGACACGGCTCGGCGAAAGACTTGCGACGGGCACATCCGAATAGCCGAAATCGACGGCGATCGATGGAATGCCGGCATTCTTGGCCGCGAGGATGTCGTTGATGCTGTCGCCGACCATCAGCGACTGTTTCGGGTCGCCGCCGGCTCGTTCGATCGTGCCGAGAATATGGCCGGCATCCGGCTTGCGCACCGCAAACGTATCACCGCCGGTCGTTGCCGCAAAGTGGCCGGAAAGGCCGAGCTTTTCAAGCAGCGGGACAGCCAGTTCCTCCGCCTTGTTGGTGCACACCGCGAGCGTCATGCCGGCGGCCGAGAGCCGTTCCAGGCAGGCGACGACGCCGTCGAAGGGCCGGCTCTTGCCCGGCATATGCGCGTGGTAGTGCTTGATGAAGTGTGCAAACAGCGCCTCGGCCTGAACGTCGTCGAGCGTAACCTTGCGCAGGTCGAAGGCGCGTTTGATCATCATCCTCGCGCCCTGGCCGACGAGATGGGTGAGATCGTCGAACGTCACGGGCGCAAGACCGACTGTCGAGATCGTATCGTTGAGGCTGTCGATCAGGTCCGGCGCGGTATCGATCAGGGTGCCGTCGAGGTCGAAGATGACGAGGGGGGAAGTCACGGGTTGCTACCTCACTTCTGCTGCTTCGGATAAGGCTTCCGGTTAAGCATGCTGCGCCTCTGTTGGGAACCCTTCGATAACCTCGGCGCCGCACTGCGAGAAACCTCGGCAGGGGGCTTCCGCTTCCCATTTGAGGCGTGTAAACAGCGGAGCGACTGAAACAGCGGGGAGAGAGTGGCGCATGGACGCCCGCGAAATGAAGGTCAAGGCTGCAGCCTCGGCACTTGAACATGTCGAAGACGGGATGCGGCTTGGCATCGGCACCGGATCGACGGCGGAGGAGTTCGTCCGTCTGTTGGCGGAAAAGGTGCATGGCGGCATGCGCGTACAGGGCGTACCGACGTCGGAACGGACCGCGCGGCTTTGCCTCGAGCTCGGCGTACCGTTGAAATCACTCGATGAATTGCCCGAACTTGACCTCACTATTGATGGTGCGGACGAGCTGGACGCGGCCCTGACCCTCGTCAAGGGTGGCGGCGGCGCGCTGCTGCGCGAGAAGATCGTCGCGGCCGCATCGTCGCGCGTCATCGTCATCGCCGACGAGAGCAAGCTGGTCGACACGCTCGGAGCCTTCCCGCTGCCGATCGAGATCAATCCTTTCGGCCAGATCGCCACCCGCATCGCGATCGAGAAGGCCGCCTCAAGGCTCGGCCTGACAGGCTCTCTGTCCGTCCGCAAGAACGGCGACGAGATCTTCACCACCGACGGCGGACACTATATCGTCGACGCATCTTTTGGCCGCATTCCTGATGCAGAGGCACTCTCTGCACAATTGCATTCCATTCCAGGCGTCGTTGAACACGGACTTTTCATTCATATGGCGTCCCTTGCGATCATTGCCGGCCCGGCAGGAGCGCGGACGCTGCAAGCGAAATAGAAGTAGGAGCATTAACCCATGATCAAATCCGCGGTTTTCGGCCGAGCCTTCGTCCTGGCAGTTCTTCTGTCCGGCTCCGTGGCGGTCCAGGCGCGCGCCCAGGAAATTCCGGCGGACCATCTTGCGGCAGCGCGCGAGGCTCTCAAGGCACTCAGCGTTACGAATCAGTACGACGATATCCTGCCGGCTTTGGCGGAACGTCTGAAGGCGCAGTTCATCCAGTCGTCGCCGAACTTCCAGGACCAGATCTCGACGATCGTCGATCAGCAGGCGCTGGCGCTGGCGCCACGTCGTGCCGACCTCGAAAAGGAAGCGGCAACCATCTATGCCAAGGCCTTCACGGTTGACGAATTGAAGGCGATCTCGACCTTCTTCAACACCGAAGCCGGCAAGAAGCTGATGTCGACGACACCGCTCGTCGCCCGCGAGCTCGGCCGCGCTGCCGATATCTGGAGCAACGGCATTTCGCGCGACCTGTCTGCCCAGAGCACCGACAAGCTGCGCACCGTCATCGATGCGCACCCGCTGCAGATGCCTGCTTCCGAGCCGATCCCGCAGGCTGCCGCACCGGCGCCGGCAGCGGCACCGTCGGGTGGATCTGCCCCGGCGCTCAACCTGCCGAAGCCCTGATCGGCACGAGACATTTGAAGTTTATCGAAAGCCCGGAGCGATCCGGGCTTTTTCTTGCGCTGCAACATGCCTATATGCGGGTACCGTCCCGCATGCCGAAGGAGATTTGAATGGCCGCCTATGACTACGACCTGTTTGTGATTGGTGGAGGTTCAGGCGGCGTCAGGGCAGGGCGCGTTGCCGCCAGCCTCGGCAAGAAGGTCGGCATTGCCGAGGAATATCGCTACGGCGGCACCTGCGTCATCCGTGGCTGCGTGCCGAAGAAACTGTTCGTCTACGCCTCCCAGTATCACGAGCATTTCGAGGATGCTGCAGGCTTCGGCTGGACGGTCGGTGAAAGCACGTTCGACTGGGCAAAGCTGGTTGCCGCCAAGGACAAGGAAATAACCCGCCTCGAGGGCCTCTATCGCCGCGGGCTGGAAAATAACGGCGCCGATATTTTCGACAGCCGCGCAGAGCTGGTCGATGCCCATACGGTACGCATCACCAAGACCGGCCAGACGGTCACGGCCGAACGCATCGTCATCGCCACAGGCGGCGTTGCCAACCAGCATTCCTCGCTTCCCGGCCACGAGTTCTGCATCACCTCCAACGAGGCCTTCAATCTTGAAGTCCTGCCGAAGTCGATCGTGATCGCCGGCGGAGGTTATATCGCGGTCGAATTCGCCAATATCTTCCATGGCCTCGGTGTCGAGACGACGCTGATCTATCGCGGCAAGGAAATCCTCTCCCGCTTCGATCACGACATGCGCCAGGGCCTGCACAAGGCGATGGTCGAAAAGGGCATCAAGATCGTCCTGACCGATGTCATTGAGGAAGTGGTGAAGGGCAAGGACGGTGGCCTCATCGCCCGCACGAAGAATGGCGACAGCATTGCAGCCGGCGCCGTGATGCTGGCGCTGGGCCGCGACCCGAACACCAAGGGCCTCGGCCTTGAGGCTGCCGGCGTCAGAATGAACGAACGCGGCGCCATCATCGTCGACGATTTTTCGCGCACCAATGTCGCGAACATCTATGCGTTGGGCGACGTCACCGACCGGGTACAGTTGACTCCGGTCGCGATCCACGAAGCGATGTGCTTCATCGAGACCGTCTACAAGAACAACCCGACCTCACCGGACTATGACCTCATCCCGACTGCGGTCTTCTCCCAGCCCGAGATAGGCACGGTCGGCATTTCCGAAGAAGAAGCCATCAAGCGCTATGCGGAGATCGAAGTCTACCGCGCCGAGTTCCGGCCGATGAAGGCAACGCTCTCCGGTCGTTCCGAGCGGATGATCATGAAGCTTCTGGTCGATGCGGAAAGCCGCAAGGTCGTCGGCGCCCATATCCTCGGCCACGAGGCCGGCGAGATGGCGCAGATCATCGGCATCTGCCTGAAGGCGGGCGCAACCAAGGACGATTTCGACCGCACCATGGCCCTCCATCCCTCGGCTGCCGAGGAACTGGTGACCATGTACAACCCGAGCTACAGGGTCAGGAACGGCGAGCGGGTCTGAGGATCCGCGTCGCGCCAGCTGACGCCCTTCGGCGTCAGCTGGTAATGCGCGGCGTGGCGACGATCTTGCGAAACAGCGCCTTCATCGCATCCGCAATGCCTTCCGTCGGGCTCACCTCGAAATAATAGCCTTCCGTCGCGCAGGCCTGCATTTTGGTCGGAATTTCGGACTGGAACGGCTTGATCCAGGTATTGTAGAAAGAATTATCCGTCAGCGGCACATAGGTCGTGTAGAGCACGGCGATCTTGATGCCGCGTGCCTTCAACGTATCGCAATACTGCGTATTGATCGGCTCCATGCAGCGCGGGCCGCTTGATGTATTGTCCAGCTTCTTCTGACAGCTTGACCTCGCCGCGTCTCCGACACCGTCCGCCACGAGGAAGACGATCGCCTGCCGATCCGACACGCTCGTCCCGCCTCCGGTCGACGTGATCTTGCTGTTGATCTTCTGCAAGGCGTCATCGTAATTCGTCTGATTATTCGGATAGTCGTGACTCGGAATGCTCATCAGCTCGATCGCCTCGGTGGCCTTGCTGACCGAAGCGAAATCGGTGGTCGGGTTTGCGACCGTGTAGAGTTGCGCATCGAGCGCGGTCTTGCCGAACGTATAGGCGGCCATGCGGAACTGGCCGCTCACCAATTGCGAATCCGTCGCCGTCTTCATCAGCGCTGAAACCGCATCCGCGACGACATCGATACGGATCGTCGCCCCGATGCTCTTGGCGAGATAATAATAGCTGTTGTAATCGACCACGCCCGTGGTCGAGACGATATGACAGGCGAAGGCGCAACTGCCATCCTTGCCCTTGCCATCGGTACCCTTGACGGTCGCTGCCACCAGCTTCTTGATATCGTCGGGCGTTGCGCCGACGCCCATCGAAGGCGTGTTGTCGAGCAGCATGTAGAAATCGAGGAAGGACGGCGTCTGATATTGCGCCGTCGCCACGTTCGATACGGTGATTTCCGTCTTGCCGAGGACCTGCATGAACGTCGTCGGCAGCGTCGCCGTATAGGTCACCCGCGAGGTGATGATGTTGTTCACCTTCTGCAGCTGGATGGCGACATTGACCGGTGCGTCGATGGAATTGGCCGAGACCTGGCCGAAGAACAGTTTGCGCGCTTCCGCGTCATCCAGCGAGACGGTGCCGTTGCCGGCGGCCATCGCCTGCGTCACGGCCGTGGACTTTTCCGCGACTGCCCCGACTGCCGCAGCATCGGCCGCGGCCGCAAGTTCGGTCTTCAATTCGAGTGCGCGTCCGAAATCGATCGCCAGCCCCGCCGCACCGATCAGCGGCACCATGACAATTGCAGTCAGCATGCCGAAATTGGCGGATTCGTCCGCCATCAGCCGTCTCAAAATTTTCATCTGCTGCCCCCAGCCGACAATTCGCCCCTATGGCGTGCATTGTTGGGGAGATGTGCTGAACAGTTGTTTAATGAGGCTGCCCACTCGTTTGGGCTGGTTAAAAAGATGCTTTCAAGTGTGTGGATGGACGACGGATTGTTTACGGAAACGAGCCACCCGACGTGGCTAGGCAAACCGCGTGTTAAGGTCTATAAGCCGCCTCTATTTTGAAGAGGAACGGCCGGACCCGGTGGTCCGGGCGAACAGGTGAGACACATGGCACAGAATTGGACCCCGAACAGCTGGCGGAACAAACCCATCCAGCAGGTTCCGGCATATCCCGATCAGGCCGCTCTGGCGGCGACCGAAGCCCAGCTCGCAAAGTTTCCTCCGCTCGTCTTTGCCGGCGAGGCACGTCGGCTGAAGGCGCAGCTTGCCAAGGTGGCGGAAGGCGATGCCTTCCTGCTGCAGGGTGGCGATTGTGCGGAGAGCTTTGCGGAACACGGCGCGGACAACATCCGCGACTTCTTCCGCTCGTTCCTGCAGATGGCTGTCGTGCTGACCTATGGCGCCCAGCTGCCGGTGGTCAAGGTCGGCCGCATTGCCGGCCAGTTCGCCAAGCCGCGCTCCTCGAATTTCGAGAAGCAGGGCGACCTCGAACTGCCGTCCTATCGCGGTGACATCATCAACGGCATCGACTTCACGCCGGAGAGCCGCATTCCTGCACCCGAGCGGCAGCTTGACGCCTACCGCCAGTCGGCCGCGACGCTGAACCTTCTGCGCGCGTTCGCCATGGGCGGTTATGCCAACCTGGAAAACGTCCACAAGTGGATGCTCGGCTTCGTCAAGGATTCACCGCAGGGTGAACGCTACAAGAAGCTCGCCGATCGCATCAGCGAGACGATGGACTTCATGCGCGCGATCGGGATCACGGCCGACAACCAGCCGAGCCTGCGCGAGACGGATTTCTTCACCAGTCACGAAGCACTGCTTCTGGGCTATGAGGAAGCGTTGACGCGTGTCGATTCCACCTCGGGCGACTGGTACGCAACGTCTGGCCACATGCTGTGGATCGGCGATCGCACCCGCCAGCTCGACCATGCGCATGTGGAATATTTCCGCGGCATCAAGAACCCGATCGGCCTGAAATGCGGCCCGTCGCTGCAGCCCGATAACCTGATCGAGCTCATTGACGCGCTGAACCCGCAGAACGAGGCGGGCCGTCTGACGCTGATCTGCCGTTTCGGCTATGACAAGGTTGCAGACAGCCTGCCGAAGCTGATCCGTGCGGTCGAGCGCGAAGGCAAGAAGGTCGTCTGGTCCTGCGATCCGATGCATGGCAACACGATCACGCTCAACAACTACAAGACCCGGCCGTTCGACCGGATCCTGTCGGAAGTCGAGAGCTTCTTCCAGATCCACCGCGCCGAAGGCACGCATCCGGGCGGCATCCATGTCGAGATGACCGGCAAGGACGTCACCGAATGCACCGGCGGCGCCCGTGCAGTCACCGGTGCCGACCTGCAGGATCGCTACCACACCCATTGCGACCCGCGCCTCAATGCGGATCAGGCACTGGAACTGGCCTTTCTTCTGGCCGAACGGATGAAGACAGGACGCGACGAGAAGCGGATGGTCGTCAACGGCTGATCGGTCATCGATCGAAAGACATGAAACAAAACAAGGCCGGCGTCATTGCCGGCCTTGTTCGTTTCTTGCCCAACTGCTGAACATTACTGGACAAGAACGGGGTTGCGGCAGGACGCTCCGCCGACGCGCACGTCGACTTCGCCGATCTTGACGCCGACGGTCGACAGCACGCTGTAGAGCACCTGGTCGAGCGGCGCCGTCAGAAGCTTGAGCGTATCGGCCAGTCCGCCGAGAAGGGCCGGGGGCACGGCCACCTTCAGTCCAAGGATCTCGACTTCCACTTGCAGGTTGGTCAGCAGCGAATCCACCAGTGTCGTAAGGGTGTCCTTGGTGGAAGCCTGCTTCACCTTTTGTCCCGATATGTCCGAGGGAGAGAAGGCGAGCTGGGTCGTCTTGACATTGGTGGCATTGGCATAGGCGAGCGCCGTCAGGTTGAGCGCCGGTGTCGCCACCATCTTCGTCTTGGTGACGCGCGGATCCTTGCCGAAATTGGCGAATGCTGCCGTATCGACATCGCCGAGCGACAGTTCCAGCACGCCGGGGATCGCTTCCACATTGACGGTCGCGCCATTCGAGCCGCTGGCACAGGTGATCGAGCTCATGCGCCCCTCCGCATTCGCCACCTCGATATAGAGGGGTACGCGCACCTTGATGCCGAGAAGTCCGGTAATGCCGTCGACAGTCGTCGTCAGCGCGACGCGGGTCTGGGCTGTACGCACGACCGAGCCGGTCCGCCCGATCCCGAGTGCCTTGGAGCCGACCGGCGGTTCGCCGACGGCCACCGACAGCGTCAGCCCGCCGAGGCCGGGGATTGTTGCGCCGAGATTGAGATCGATCTGGTTCTTGCCGCCATTGGCGGCGTTGGCGCTCGCGCTGATGATGTTGAATATGTCGGTCTGCACCGTCAGCCCGTCGCTCTGGCCGATCAGCCGCGAGGCGAGCGGGCCGATATCCATGATATCCTTCAACCGGACGGTCAGCTTGGTGGTCCCGAGCGTCTTTTCCAGCGTCTTGAGAATGGACGCCACCGCCGGCGTGACGCCTGTCGTCTGGCCGATCGCATTCAGCAAGGTGCCGTAGGAAATATCGGTGTTGAGCAGGTCGTTATAGGTGCCGGCCGTGAGGTTGAGCTTGATCGCCAGCTGGTCGAACACCTTGAGGAGATCCACATTGGCGTTGGCCAGCGACTGGTAGTCCATCACCGACAGCGAGATGTTGGTACCAAGCAGGCTGCCGAGCAATGCGTTGACGACGCCACCGTTGAGGCTTGCCAGCCGCGAGCCGACCGAGAACGAGGCCATCTTATCGATCGATGCCGTACCGGCGGCGCTCAGCGTCGGCGCCTTGGCGATGCTGCCGCCGAAGAACAGCCCGCCCTTCTGGTAGAGCGTTACCTTGACGGTGTCATAGGGGGCGACGCCTGTCTGGAAGCGCGAGGCCGCCGCAACCGAAGGATCTGCCTGATAATGCCCGTTGACCACTTCCGCATAGGCATCGAACTTGTCGAACACCGTGTCGGGGTTGAACGTCACGGAGGCACCCTTGTTCAGCAACACGCCGTTCTTCAGAACGGCGATATTCTTGCCGTTGATCGTCATGTAGTCGAGGACACCGGCCTCGGGACTGCTCGGCGTTGCAGCGGCCGAGATCGCCGAGAGGTCGGCCGTTGCCTGCAATTCGCGCTGCTGCAGCGTGAGGTAGCCGTAATCGACGCCGAGTGCCAGTGCACTGATCATCACCGGCAGCGCCAGCGCTGCGGTAATCGCGACATTACCGCCTTCGCTCGCGAACCATTTGCCGATCGGGCGCATCATATCCCTCCGACGCGGACGGTGGCGAACCGCTTTATCTGGCTGCTCGGCATGGCGTAGCTGAAGAGATTGAAGATCGGCAGGTTGCTCGCGTCATAGGTGACCGAGACCGTGAACTGGTTGGGATTGCCGGGATCGGCCTGCGCGACCGTCGTAAGCTTGGACTTGTCGAGAAAGGCGCTGTCTATGGTCGACTGGCTGACGAAGGCGGCGACAAGGCTCTTGCGCTCCGTATCGCTCATGCCGGCGACAGCGGTTCGGGCCGCGTCGGCCGCAAGCTGCTGGACCGAATGGGCCGCGGACAGATAGATGCCGTAGGCGATCATGCTGAGCAGGGCGAGAAAGAAGAGCGGCGAGACGATGGCGAACTCCACCGCTGCCGCACCTGATGTGTTGGTGATGTACCGCCGGATACGCATAGGCCTCCTCCGATCTTTTTTTCGGAGTATCGGCGCCATAAATTAAGGATCAGCTAAAATATGTAATGCGAATATATGCAAGTGGCTCATATTTTACCGACATGGGCTCATGGGTTCGATCCGTCGGAGCGAGCGCGACGCAGGAGAGGCACCTGAAAATTCGCATGCCAAGACCGTTGCGGCATCCGCCCCGTGGCATTAAATCTCCTCCCCATGACCCAGACCGATCTCAACACCTTGCGTATCGCCGTTGCCCAGCTCAACCCGACCCTTGGCGACGTTTCCGGTAACCTCGCTATGGCGCGCGAGGCCCGAAAGGATGCCGCCCGCGAGGGCGCCGACCTTTTGATGCTGACCGAGCTGTTCATCTCCGGCTATCCGCCGGAAGACCTCGTGCTGAAGCCATCCTTCCTCAAGGCCTGCCTTAAGGCGGTCGAGGCTCTGGCCGCGGACACGGCTGACGGTGGGCCGGGAGTTCTGGTCGGCTTCCCGCGCCAGGGCGAGACGGGCCGGCACAACGCCGTGGCGCTTCTGGATGCCGGCAAGATCATTGCCATCCGCGACAAGGTCGACCTGCCGAATTACGGCGAGTTCGACGAGAAGCGGGTCTTCACCGAAGGTTCGATTTCCGGTCCCTACAATTTCCGCGGTGTTCGGATCGGCATTCCGATCTGCGAGGAAATCTGGAACGACATGGGCGTCTGCGAGACGCTGGCCGAGGCTGGCGCCGAAATCCTGCTCGTGCCCAACGGTTCGCCCTATTACCGCGGCAAGCTCGATGTCCGCTATCAGGTGGCGCTGCGCCAGGTGATCGAGACGGGCCTGCCATTGTTGTTCGCCAACCAGCTCGGCGGCCAGGATGAACTGGTCTTCGACGGCGCAAGCTTCGCCTTCAACGCCGACAAGTCGCTGGCCTTCCAGCTGTCGCAGTTCGAGACCGCCTTCACCGTCACCGACTGGAGACGCGAGGAAGATGGCTGGCGCTGCCTGCCGGGCCCGATGGCCCATATTCCCGAAAAGGAAGAGGCCGATTACCACGCCTGCATGCTGGGCTTCCGTGACTATGTGAACAAGAACGGTTTCAAGTCCGTGGTGCTGGGCCTCTCCGGCGGTATTGATTCGGCCGTCTGCGCGGCAATCGCCGTCGATGCGCTGGGCGAGGAGAGGGTGCGCACCATCATGCTGCCCTACCGCTACACGTCGGAAGACTCGTTCAAGGATGCAGCCGATTGCGCAAAGGCGCTCGGCTGCCGTTACGACATCGTGCCGATCTCCGAGCCGGTCGAGGGCTTTCTTGCCTCCCTCTCTGACATGTTCGAGGGCACCGACCAGGGTATTACCGAGGAAAACCTGCAGAGCCGTACCCGCGGCACCATCCTGATGGCGATCTCCAACAAGTTCGGCTCGATGGTGGTGACGACCGGCAACAAGTCGGAAATGTCGGTCGGCTACGCAACGCTCTATGGCGACATGAACGGCGGCTTCAACCCGATCAAGGACCTCTACAAGATGCAGGTCTATGCGATCGCCGAATGGCGCAACGCGCATGTGCCGCCGGATGCGCTCGGCCCCTCCGGCGAGGTGATCCCGAAGAACATCATTTCCAAGGCGCCCTCTGCCGAACTCAGGCCCGACCAGAAGGACCAGGATTCGCTGCCTCCCTATCCGGTACTCGACGACATCCTCGAATGCCTCGTCGAACAGGAGATGGGAACCGAGGAGATCGTCGCCCGCGGCCATGACGCCGCAACCGTCCACCGCATCGAGCATCTTCTCTATCTCGCCGAATACAAGCGCCGTCAGTCGGCACCGGGCGTCAAGATCACCAAGAAGAATTTCGGCCGCGACCGCCGTTACCCGATCACCAACCGCTTCCGGGATCGTTAACCGCCCTGCCGGAAACACCTTCGCTTCGGCAAGGATTTGCTGTTTTCTGTAGTCTGGATGGGCTGGAGAATGTCATGGCGGGTTCTACAGGCAGGGTCGGCATATTCATCGACGCGGAAAATCTTCCGACGCGCGTCGCCGGGCGGGTCATGGAGATCGCGGCCGGTTTCGGCAGGATCGTCGAGCGGCGGGTCTATGGCGACTTCACCCGCGAACACCTGAAACCATGGGCGGAAGCCGCCACCCATCACGCGCTGAGCATCCAGACCGCTCAGGCGACGATCTCGGGCAAGAACAGCAGCGACATAATGTTGGCGATCGATGTGGCCGAACTCATGTGCCGCTCGGATATCGATGTCTTCTGCATCGTGACCTGCGACAGTGACTTCATCCACCTCGCCACCCGCCTGCGCATGCGCGGCCACAGGGCGATAGGCATAGGCGGCACGAAGGCGTCGCCGGCATTAAGGCTGGCATTCGACAAATTCTTCGAGGTCGAGCTTGCCCTCAAGGAAGCGGACCCGCCAAAGGCGGTGAAGAGCACGACACGGGCAAAGACGGCCAAGGCCGAGGAGCCGGCAAAGGTTGCCAAGACTGCCGAGAATACAAAGCCTGCCAAGCCGCTCGAGACAGGCAAGGTCGTCGCCCTAAAGCGCGCCGGTGATATTCGGCCCTATATTGTTCAAGCGCTGAATTCTATTGGGCGCGCGCCGCAGGATTGGGTGGAGGTCGGCCGGTTGTCGTCCGCGATCCGGCAGCTCAATCCCGAATTCAAGCCGAACAATTTCGGCTCGGCCAAGTTTAGTACCGTATTGAAGAATTGCGAATTTCTGGAAACACGCAAAGATGGGACGATAGGCATGCAGGTAAGGGTAAAGGACATCACAGCACCTCTGGTACAGGGTGGAGCTGGCGCGTGACGCTCCGCAGCTCGGTCGAGATCTACAATATCCGCACCCGGCAGAGCCGCATCGTCTGGCAGACGGAAGAGCTGTTCGAGGCACCCAACTGGTCGCCGGACGGACGCTACCTGATGCTCAATGCCGATGGTTTGATCTATCGCCTGTCTCCAGACGGTGATGGCGTGCCGGACCGCGTCGACACCGGCTTTGCCAACCGCTGCAACAACGACCACGGCATATCCCCCGACGGCACCCTGATCGCGATTTCCGACAAGGTCGAGTTCGGCAAATCGGCAATCTATATCCTGCCGGCCGAGGGCGGGATGCCGAAGCTGATCACCGAAAACCTGCCCTCCTACTGGCATGGCTGGTCTCCCGACGGACAGACGGTGACCTATTGCGGCATCCGTGATCAGGTCTTCGATATCTACACGATCGGCATCGATGGTGAGAACGAGACCCGCCTGACCTTCGGCGAGGGCCGCAATGACGGACCGGATTATTCACCGGACGGCAAGTGGATCTATTTCAACTCCAGCCGTACGGGCCGCATGCAGATCTGGCGCGTGCCGGCCGAAGGCGGCGAGGCGGAGCGCATCACCGACAGCGCCTATGGCGACTGGTTCCCGCATCCATCGCCCAAGGGCGACAAGATCGTCTTCGTCTCCTATGACGGCGATGTCTTCGATCATCCGCGCGACCTCGATGTCCGTGTAAGGCTGATGGACATGGATGGCGGCAATGTCGAGACCCTATTCGAGCTTTTCGGCGGGCAGGGCACGATGAACTCGCCGAACTGGTCACCGCACGGTGATGAATTCGCCTATGTCCGTTACTTCCCTGCGGCGTGATCGGTCTTGCCTCGAAGTCGCAGGCCCGGCATAACTCCTCCCGTCAGGTGCCCGCCATTGGCGGGAGAATCGGGAAGCCGGCGCAATTCCGGCACGTGCCCAACGCTGTGAGGCGGACGGTCATCGCATGAGGTAAACCTCAGCCACTGGGCGACTGTCCGGGAAGGCGGCGATGGCCGGATGAAGCCAAGTCAGAAGACCGGCCTGACAGGATGGACCGATCCGCGCGGACAGCGGACAGGTTGTAAGGTTCGTGTGGCGCCGCAGGCGTGACCGGAACCTCAGGCATTGTTGGGGAAAGACGATGCGACCTGAATTGATACCCGAACTGCGACTCCCGGCCCTGGATGAAAGCCCGGATACCGGTCTTGTGGCGGCCGGACCATTTTCCGAAGACGAACGCGCGGCCGTCTACCGCGCCATCGGGACGCGACGTGACGTGCGCGACCAGTTCCTCTCCGACCCTATACCCGATGACGTGTTGAGGCGCCTTCTCGACGCGGCCCATGCAGCGCCGTCGGTCGGCTTCATGCAGCCGTGGAATTTCATCCTCGTTCGCGACGAGAAAGTCAGGCATGCGGCCTGGCAGGCGTTCTCGAAAGCCAATGACGAGGCCGAGGCGATGTTCCCGCAGGACAAGCGCAGTACCTATCGAAGCCTCAAGCTTGAAGGCATTCGCAAGGCGCCGCTGTCGATCTGCGTCACCTGCGATCCCGATCGCGCAGGACCGGTCGTGCTCGGCCGCACCCACAATGCCCGCATGGACAGCTATTCGACCGTCTGCGCCATCCAGAACCTCTGGCTGGCAGCGCGTGCGGAAGGCATCGGTGTCGGCTGGGTCAGCATCTTTCGCGACGAGGACATGCACGCGATCCTCGGCATACCGGAGAAGATCGAGATCGTCGCCTGGCTTTGCCTTGGTTATGTCGACGCGCTTTATGAGGAACCGGAACTCGCGATCAAGGGCTGGCGCCAGCGCCTCCCGCTGAACGATCTTGTCTTCGAGGACGCCTGGGGCCGCAAATAGGCGCGTCCATCAGGACGCGCGCCTGATCCCCGTTCCTCGCTGTCCTATTGCTGTGGCTGCGGGCCGCTCGATTTCGGGTTGGCAAGATCGATCTTCTCGTCCGGGAAGAATTCCGGCCCGATCACCCGGACCTTTCTGTCGGGATCATAAGGACGGTCCGGCGGGAACTGGATCGGCGCTTCCTTCTGTGTCGTCACCGGCTGAGGACTTCCGAGATGGGTGATGCTGGAATTGGCCTTGTCGGCGGCCGGAGCGGGCATATGTGGTGCTGCCTCGTAAAGCCCGGCACCCGTCTGGTTCTCGTCGGGGCCGGGAAGCGCGATGCCGCGGATCCTGATGCGTTCCTTCTCATCGATCGCGGCCTGGGTATCGAGATCGGTCGGCGTGCAGTTGTTCTCGCGGATGGCAGACAGGATGGCCACGCGCTCTTCCGAAGGCTGCAGCAGCGAGCGGCTGTTGTTGCGTTGCTCGGCGAGCTTTTCCCGATCGCCTTCCAGCCGCTGCAGCTTGTCCTGCATGTCGTGGCACTGGTCGTCGCTATGGTTGTTGCCGCCGAGCGTGACGATGCTGCCGCCGCAGCCGCTCTGCCGCATGTCGATGCGCAAACGGCGGATATCGGAATTCATCGCGCTCAGATCCTGCGCGTAATTGCGGACATTCCGTGTCGTGCCGATGATCTGCGGCGTGCTGGCGAGCCGGCGATAGAGATTGGCGCAGGCCTCGACATCGCGCGCCAGCACCGCCTGCGGCAAGGCCATGCAGGCAATCATCATCGATACTGAAATTTTCGCCCTGGCGGAAATCATGTCTCACCTGTCGCATCGTCTTCGCGGCAGATCAACAGTCGCATGTCGAGCATGCGGCAGGCTTGCGCAAAAGCCTGCCGCAGCAGGTCTCTTACTTGGCCAGAACCGCCGGCTCCGGCTGTGCGGCTTCCGCCACCGCGAGAGCCGCCATGTTGACGACGCCGCGCGAGGTGACGGTGGCCGACAGGATATGCGCCGGCATCTTGGCACCGAGCAGGATCGGGCCGACATGCAGCGCGTCCATCATCATCCGCACTAGGCCGAGCGAGATGCTGGCGGCATCGAGGCTCGGGAAGACCAAGAGGTTGGCCTCGCCATGCAGCGTGCTGTCCGGCATGGCGCGCTTGCGCAGAATTTCGTTGAGCGCCGAGCCGCCCTGCATTTCGCCATCGACTTCGAGTTCCGGAGCCTTGTCGCGCACGATGTCGAGAGCGGCGCGCATCTTGCGGGCGCTTTCTGAATCGCGCGAGCCGAAATTCGAATGGCTGATCAGCGCAGCCTTCGGCTCGATACCGAAACGACGCACTTCCTGCGCTGCGAGAACCGTGATCTCGGCGATCTCTTCGGCCGTCGGGTTGTAGTTGACGAACGTGTCGGTGAAGAAGATCGCGCCGCGCTGCGAGATGATCAGGCTGAGCCCCGCAAAAGTGCAGGCGCCCGGACGCTGGCCGATGATCTGCTTGACGTCGCGCAGATGCCGGTCATAGCGCCCTTCGACGCCGCAGATCAGCGCATCGGCTTCGCCGCGGCGAACCGACAGGGCACCGATGACCGTGTTGTTGGTGCGCACGATCGTACGGGCCGCTTCCGGATTGATGCCGTTGCGGCCGACCAGCGCGAAATAGTCGTCGACATATTCGCGGTAACGCGGATCGTCTTCCGGATTGACGACGCTGAAATCGACATTCGGGCGGATGCGGATGCCGAAACGCTTCAGGCGTGCCTCGATGACCGACGGACGGCCGATCAGGATCGGCTTGGCGATCTCTTCCTCGAGCAGAACCTGGGCAGCGCGCAGAACCCGCTCGTCTTCGCCTTCCGCAAAGATGACCCGCTTCTTTTCGGAGGCCTTGGCCGCAGCGAAGATCGGCTTCATCACGAAGCCGGAACGCCAGACGAAGCGGTTGAGCTCGTCCATATAGGCGTCGAAATCCTGGATCGGACGCGAGGCGACGCCGGTTTCCGCGGCAGCACGGGCGACGGCCGGCGCGATCCTGAGGATCAGGCGCGGATCGAACGGCGAGGGGATCAGGTAATCGGGGCCGAAGACCGGCGTTTCACCGCTATAGGCCTTCGCCGCGACGTCGGAGACTTCCTCGCGGGCGAGCGCTGCGATCGCCTTGACCGCAGCCATCTTCATCTCTTCGTTGATCGTGCTGGCACCGCAATCGAGCGCGCCGCGGAAGATATAGGGGAAGCAGAGGACGTTGTTGACCTGGTTGGCGAAGTCGGAGCGACCGGTGCAGATCATCGCGTCGGGGCGGGCCTGGCGCGCAAGTTCCGGCATGATTTCCGGTGTCGGGTTGGCAAGTGCCATGATCAGCGGCTTTTCCGCCATGCGCACCAGAAGTTCAGGCTTCAGCACGCCCGGTGCGGAAAGGCCGAGGAAGACGTCGGCGCCGTCGATACTGTCGGCCAGAACCCGCTTGTCGCTCTTCTGCACATAGACCGATTTCCACTCGTCCATCAGTTCGACACGGCCCTCGTAGACGAGGCCTTCGATATCATGGACCCAGATGTTTTCCTTTTTCGCGCCGAGCGACACGAGCAGGTTGAGACAGGCGAGCGCAGCCGCACCGGCACCCGAGGTGACGATCTTGACGTTGGTCAGCGACTTGCCGGCGAGTTCCAGGCCGTTGAGGATCGCGGCGGCGACGATGATTGCCGTGCCGTGCTGGTCGTCGTGGAAGACCGGGATGTTCATCGTCTCGCGCAGCCGGCGCTCGACCTCGAAACATTCCGGCGCCTTGATATCCTCGAGATTGATGCCACCGAAGGTCGGCTCAAGCGCTGCGACGGTCGAGACCATCGCGTCGATGCCCGGTGCGTCGATTTCGATGTCGAACACATCGATGCCGGCGAACTTCTTGAACAGGACGGCCTTGCCTTCCATTACCGGCTTGGACGCGAGCGGGCCGATATTGCCGAGCCCCAGCACGGCCGAACCGTTGGAGACGACCGCGACGAGATTGGCGCGCGCCGTGTAATCGGCAGCGGTTTCCGGGTTGTCGCGGATCGCAAGACAGGGGGCAGCCACACCCGGCGAATAGGCAAGCGCCAGGTCGCGCTGGTTGCCGAGCGGCTTGGTGGCCTGAATCTCAAGCTTGCCGGGACGCGGGTACTGGTGGAAGAACAATGCCTGGTCGTCAAGGCTGGCACCGGCCGGCGGGGTCGGCTTCGAGTTTTCATGCGCGTCCATAGTGTCTCCTGCCTTGCTGAATACGCTGTCAATATTGGGGAGGATGCGTTTCCTCCTTACATCAATCGATGCGGTCGAACAGCAGCTAATTTCACCTCATGGCGGAAATAGGAACACCGGCGGTTGGGGCCGGGCAAATGCCCGGTTGTCATCATCCTGAAACACGACTCTGGTTTTCAGAGCATGGGACGGACGACGAAAGGATGGCCTCCGTGACTGGCACGTATGAGACGCGGCATTTCAGGACCCTCTTCATTTCCGATGTACATCTCGGCTCGAAGGCCGCACGCACCGAACTGCTTCTCGATTTCCTCAAATATCACGAAGCGGACACGGTTTTCCTCGTCGGCGACATCGTTGACGGCTGGCGCCTGAAGCGCAGCTGGTTCTGGCCGCAGGGCTGCAACGACGTGGTGCAGAAGCTGCTGCGCAAGGCGCGCAAGGGCACCCGCATCGTCTATATCCCCGGCAATCACGACGAATTCCTGCGCGATTTCCCGGGTACCCATTTCGGCGGTATCGAGGTTGCGGACCGCGCCATCTACGAGATGGCCGACGGCAAGAAATACCTGATCCTGCACGGTGATGAATTCGACGTCGTGGTCCGCAACGCCCGTCTTCTCGCCTATCTCGGCGACTGGGCCTATGATGCCGCGATCGCCATCAACGTCGTGCTCGCCGCGGTGCGCCGCCGTCTCGGCATGCCCTACTGGTCGTTCTCGGCCTGGGCCAAGCTGCAGGTCAAGCATGCCGTCAACTTCATCGGCGAGTTCCAGAAGGTGGTGGCCGATGAAGCCCGCCGCAACAAGGTGGATGGCGTCATCTGCGGCCATATCCATCACGCGGTCATGACCGATATCGAAGGCATCCACTACGTCAATACCGGCGACTGGGTGGAGAGCTGCACGGCAATTGCCGAGAACATGAACGGTGAGCTTGAGCTGATCACCTGGCGCGATATCCGCGCGACCGCCGAGCTTCATGCACTGCCGGCCCCGGCAGAGGCAAAGGACATGCGGGCAGCCTGATCGGGGCGCAGGACGCGGCTCCAAATTCGATCATCTTGTATTTGCATGCCGGGGGTGGACGGTCACACCCGGCATCATGAGGCGGCGTAGAAATCCGCCGGGTTGCCGGCGCGGTTTTCTACAATTCTGCTTTGCAGGGCGCCCGCCCGTGATAGTGTCGAAAGACCTTCACCGACATCCGTGATTCCGTGTCCACGCCTGCAACCCTTCCTGCCGCGCCTGCGCAATTCCAGTTTCGTTGTTCTCTCGCCTACGCAGCGCCCCTGTCGCTGAACGGCATACTCGTTCCCTATCTGCCGGTCTGGCTGGTAAGCTGTGGCTTTACCCCGTTCCAGATCGCTGCGGTCCTGGCTGCCCAGGTCGTCTGTCGGGTCGCGGTCGCGACGAGCACCGGCACGCTCGCCGGCATGGCCAGCGAGCCCTATCGGATCCTGGTCTGGTCCTCAGCCCTGTCGCTGCTGTCGGTCATCGGACTTTTTGTGACCAGCAATTTTTGGGTCGTACTGGCGATCGTCGGCATCCAGGCCGCCTTGTTTGCGCCCTATGCGCCGATGGTCGAGGCAATCGCCATTTCCGGCGTCCGGCGCTGGGGATTTCTCTATGGCCGCATGCGCGTCTGGGGATCGATCGGCTTCGTCGTCATGACGCTCGTTGCCGGCAATCTCTCGTCGCTGATCGGCACCAATGCCGTGCCGATTACAGCCCTTGTCGTGCTTGTCGCATCCCTAGCTGTCGCCTTCGTCGCTCCGCGGCTGGGACGGGAGATCATGGTTCGGCCTGCAAGGAGCGCTGCCGGGCCTCGTGGCCTGCCGTTCAGGCAGGTACATCTGCTCCTGATCGGCGCTTCGCTGATCCAGTCCAGCCATGGCATGTTCTATGGCTTCAGCACCATCCAATGGCAGGGTATGGGCTTCTCCAACGGCGTCATTGCCGGCCTCTGGTGCATCGGGGTGATGGCCGAGATCTGTGTTTTCTTTGTCTCGGGCCATATCGCCAGACGCTTTTCGCCCTGGACGCTGATGCGGTTCGGCTGCTTTGTCGGCATTCTCCGCTGGTCGCTATTTCCGGTCGGCGGGGAGGCATGGTTCTATGCGATCCTGCAGCTCGGCCATGCCTTTTCCTTCGCCTTCGTCCATCTCGGGCTGCAATACCGGCTTTCGGAAGCCGTGGCGGAAGACCGTCAGGCCTCTGCGCAAGGGGCATATGTTGCCTATAACGGTGCATTCCTGGCGCTGTCGACGCTGCTTTCGGGCATCATCTACCGCCATCTGGAGATCTACGGCTACTACGCCATGGTGGTGCTGGCACTGATAGGCCTTGCGGCAATCACGGTTGCCTCCGGGCGCTACCCCCAGAGATCGGCTTCCGGCGAATAGACGAGCGAGCCCTCGTAGCGAAGTCCGCCCGGACGATCGCGGGCAAGCAGAAGCGGCCCGTCGAGATCGGCATAATCCGTATCGGCGGCCAGAAGCACCGCCGGTGCCATCGCAAGCGACGTTCCGACCATGCAGCCGGCCATGATTTGAAAGCCCGGTCGTTTCGCCTCGGCCTTCATCCGCAGCGCCTCGGTCAGGCCGCCGGTGATATAATCCAGCTCAGCTGCTCCACGGATCAAATGTCCTCGCCAGCGATCTCTTGGGCAATCAAGGTAATCGAGGTGTCTAGACGATTATTTTTGAAGAGTGATCAGTGCATACCACGCAAATCGTCGGATAAATGGAATGTTGAGCAATACTGCGTCCGCAGCGTGTCCCAATTGTAAACCGACACGACCGGCAGTACCCGGAACCACGGCGCTGAGCACTGTTGCGAGCCCGAAATATGTGACAGATACTCCGGAGAAATACTTCTTCGCGAGTTTAAAGTCCGCTACCAGCAGAGGATGCTCATCAGGTGTTCGGATCTCTGGCGTCCTGGCGCGGTAAAGATTGAGCACAGGATTGTGCCCCATAGGCTCATAAAATACCGCTCGTCCACCAGGCCTCAACACACGGCATACATCCGCGTAGCATAGGTCCAGATCGAGGTGGTGGATAATGCCTCGACCGAAAACCAAATCAAAACTCTCTGCCTTAAACGTCATGTTTTGCGCGTCCATAGCGTAAAACGTTGAGTTCTTGTGGCCTTGGAGCCTCGCTTTATCGTTCGCTTTGGCTATTGCGACGTCTGAAATATCGATGCCGCTGAGTGATTTTGCAAAACGCGGCAGGCGGAGTTGATCGATAGAAAGTCCGCCGTCAGAGCACCCATATTCCATTACATCGGCGTTCTTTGACAGCCGGATAACCTGTTCATCCTGCGCATCCGCGCCGTTTTTGATGGTTCTATACCACTTGTCGAGAAATTCGCGCGGATCAGAATCCTGGGAAAACCTATTGTTATGGAATTCGCGTTCCCGCTCGACGATATCATCCATCAATGGTGAGGTGTCATCTGCGTTCATTGGATAATCCATCCTGAAGCACTGCAACCTATGGTATTTTAAGGTCGTCAAATAGTCAAAACGAAAGTTGAAAAATTCGATTACATGTTGATCATTTATATTACACTTTAATTATTCTGGATGGGTCTGGTCGCTTCGATTTGTAGGCTGGCTGATCCGGCAGCGGACTGTGTCGGGTCAATTGCGAACCTCTAATATGGCTGCGATTTGCGCGTGGTGGGCCGGATCCTGAGATATGTCGGCCATGATCCGGTTCGGTTGCGCCGTCGCGATTGCTCGCTGGGTGTGCACTCCGCTCGACCCGAGTGTTGCCACCTATCTGGTTTTGCAGTGCGTCGGGTCTTCCTTCGCCTATGTCTCTACGACGGCGTGTTTGTGCGGCGGCACGGCAATACTTGTCGGTATCGTCATCGCGATTACCGTAGCGCCAGTCTCCTGATCATGTCGCCGATGCAGCCATCGGCTTTACCATCATCGCCTTGCCATCATCATTCTGGCTGGCCGGTTTCAGCCCCACAGGCCGGCTTCCGGCGGATAGACCAGCGAGCCTTCATATCTAAGCCCGTTTTCTCGATCACGGGCAAGCAGAAGCGGCCCGTCGAGATCGGCATAATCCGTATCTGCGGCCAGAAGCACCGCCGGTGCCATCGCAAGCGATGTTCCGACCATGCAGCCGACCATGATTTGAAAGCCCAGTCGTTTCGCCTCAGTCTTCGTCCGCAGCGCCTCGGTCAGGCCGCCGGTCTTGTCGAGCTTGATGTTGACGGCATCGTAGCGGTCGCGAAGCGACGCGAGGTCGCCGGTGGAATGGACGCTTTCATCGGCGCAGATCGGAACCGGGCGCTCGATGCGCGACAACAGCGCATCATCGCCGGCCGGTAGCGGCTGTTCGATCAACGCAATGCCGAGGGATTTGGCGATATCGAGGTGACGCTCGATATTGTGGGCCGTCCACCCCTCGTTGGCATCGACGATGATTCGCGATTCGGGAGCCGAATCACGCACCGCCCGCATGCGCGCTTCGTCATCTTCGGTGCCCAGCTTGATCTTCAGCAGAGGTCGTGCACAGTTCTTTTTGGCATCCGCCGCCATGGTTGCCGCATCCGCCAACGACAATGTGAAGGCCGTGATGATGGGTTCGCGACCGGTCATCCCGATCATCTCGCCGACCCGCCGTCGCGTGCTTTTGGCCTCCAGATCCCAGAGAGCGCAATCGACCGCATTGCGGGCGGCACCGGGCTTCATCCCTTCCTGCAACCGATCGCGCGTCATTCCGGCCTCGATCGCCTGCGAAACCGCCTTTATCTCGGCCAATACGCCTTCCATCGTCTCGCCGTAACGACGATAGGGCACGCATTCGCCACGACCGGCAATGCCGCCTTCCGTGATGGTGCAGACGACGACGTCCGCCGTCGTTTTCGAGCCCCGCGAGATGGTGAAACTGCCGGCAATGGGGAAGGCCTCGATTGTTGCTTCAAGGTGACGGGGCATGGTTTTACGCGTCCTGTTGTGGCAAATCGGGCCGATGCAGCTATATTGCGTTTTACCGGAGCGCAATCAATGGATTGCGCAAATGACCCAAGTAGCGAGCACCTGCCACACGTGAGTTCCAGTCAGGCCAAAATCGAAGCGCAAGAGCTGCCGGATGGCGCGGAGCGCTATATTCTCTCGGGCGACTGGCGCAATCATTCGATCTCGCCGGTGCTGAAGACGCTCGACCATCTGGCCAAGACCGGAGGCAAAGGGGCGGTCGAAATAGACGTCTCGGGCATAACCGGAATAGACACGGCCGGCGCCTGGTTGATTCGCCGCCTGATGACGGCAAAGAGCGGCGAGGGGCATGAACCGCAGGTGTCGGGTGGCAACGGCACGATTGAGGAATTGATCGGTGCGATGCCCGAAACGTCGCCGGCGCCGCCGCCGCCCGGTCCCGACAAGCGAAGCTTGTTCGAACGCATCTTCTCGCCGCCCGGCAAGTTGGTCGCAGAAGTCGGCAGCGATTTCTATGCGGCGATGCACATCCTCGGCTCCGCCGTGCGGGGTGCGCAGCTGAAATTCGGTCGCGGCTCGGGCGTGTCTCCGGCCTCCGTCGTCACCCATATCGACCGCATGGGGGTGAGGGCGGTTCCGATCATCGTGCTGATGTCCTTCCTGATCGGTGCGATCATCGCCCAGCAGGGCGCCTTCCAGCTGCGCTATTTCGGCGCCGAGATCTTCGTCGTCGACCTCGTCGGCATTCTGCAATTGCGCGAAATCGGCGTGCTGTTGACCGCGATCATGATCGCCGGCCGATCGGGCAGCGCCATCACCGCCGAGATCGGATCGATGAAGATGCGGGAGGAAATCGACGCGTTGACGGTCATCGGCCTCAACCCGATCGGCGTATTGATCTTTCCGCGTCTCGTGGCCCTGACGATCGCCCTGCCGCTCCTGACCATCATCGCAAACTTCGCGGCACTCTACGGTGCGGCCATCGTCGCCTGGAGCTATTCTGGCATCACCTTCGACACATTCCTGTCGCGCCTTCACGAAGCGGTCGATTATACGTCGGTGGCTTCCGGCATGATCAAGGCGCCGTTCATGGCGCTGGCCATCGGCATCGTCGCTGCTGTCGAAGGCATGAAGGTCGGCGGCAGCGCCGAATCGCTCGGCCAGCACGTCACCTCCGCGGTGGTGAAGTCGATCTTCGCCGTTATTCTCATGGATGCGCTTTTCGCCATCTTCTATTCCTCGATCGATTTCTGAGGCGGCGGGCATGGAAGACGGACTTCAGGTGATGGACAACAGGACAGCAGCGGGTGGCGACGATCGTCAGGTCGTCCTCTCGGTGCGCGACCTGAAGGTCGGTTTCGGCGAAAAGCTGGTTCTCGACAACCTCAACCTCGATATCTATCGCGGCGAAATTCTCGGTTTCGTCGGTGCATCGGGTACCGGCAAGTCGGTCTTGATGCGCACCGTGCTGCGGCTGCTGCCGCACCGGGCAGGCGAGATCAAGATCCTCGGCGTCAACTACGAGAAGGCGACCGATCAGGAGCGCATGGCGCTCGACACGCGGCTCGGCGTGCTGTTCCAGCATGGTGCGCTCTTCTCGGCGCTGACGGTGAAGGAAAACATCCAGCTGCCGATGCGCGAATATCTCGATTTGCCGCAGTCGCTGATGGACGAACTCGCCTATCTGAAGCTCGAACTTGTCGGCCTGCCGCCGGATGCGGCCGATAAATACCCTTCGGAGCTTTCGGGCGGCATGATCAAGCGTGCAGCGCTTGCCCGTGCGCTAGCGCTCGATCCCGACCTTGTTTTCCTCGACGAGCCGACCTCCGGTCTCGACCCGATCGGCGCTGCCGATTTCGATGCGCTGATTGCCAAGTTGCGCGATACGCTGGGTCTTACCGTCTATATGGTGACCCACGACCTCGACAGTCTGTTTTCGGTCTGTGACCGTATTGCCGTGCTCGGCCAGAAACGGGTATTGGTTGAGGGTACGCTGCAGGATATGTTCGCATTCGATGATCCGTGGGTTCAATCCTATTTCCGAGGAAAGCGGGCGCGCTCCGTCGTGACCAATGAAAACCAGCCGCCGGCAGACGTGAGGAAGTGATCTAAGTCCATGGAAACGAAAGCAAACTACGCCCTGGTCGGCTTCTTTACCCTGCTGGTGATCGCCGCCGCCTTCGGCTTCGTTTACTGGATGGCGCAGTCCGGTCGTGGAGGGCCGACGGCAGATCTGGCGATTCGCATCCCCGGCTCCGCAAACGGTCTCTCGGTCGGCTCGCCGGTGCGCTTCAACGGCATTCCGGTCGGCTCCGTGCGCGGCCTGACCATCGATCCGGACGACCCGCGTTATTCCATTGCCTTCACCCAGGTGCGTGCCGATGCGCCGGTCTATCAGTCTACCAAGGCCGTGCTCGAAGTGCAGGGCCTGACGGGCGCGGCCTATATCGAGCTTTCCGGTGGCGCCAAGGGCGAGGAAAACATCCTCAAGAAGTCGATGGATGCTGGCCGCCCGGCTGTCCTGATCGCCGACCAGTCGAGCGTCACCAACCTGCTCGCGACTGCCGACAAGATCTTGCAGAAAGCCGATGCGGCAATCGGCGACATTCAGGGCTTCGTCGGTGATGCACGTGGTCCGTTGACCCAGACGATCCGCAATGTCGATACCTTCACCGGGGCGCTTTCCAAGAATTCCGACAATATCGACAAATTCCTCAACAGCCTGTCGACGCTCTCGGTGACGGTCGACCGGGTTTCCGGCACGCTGAACTCTACCCTGCAGGCTGCCGAGCAGCTTGTCCGCGCGATCGATGCCGATCGTGTAAACCAGGTGGTCGGCAATGCCGAACGTCTGACGCGTAACGCCGCCAATGCTTCCGACAATCTCGGACCGGTCATCGACAATGTCCGCAATGCTGCTGCAAGCTTCGCCCAGGCGGGCACCGACGCGCAATCCGTGCTGAAGCGTGCCGACAACCTGATGGCGGCCGTCGACCCGGGCCAGATCGGCAAAACCATCCAGAACATTTCGGCCGCTTCCGAGGATGCAAGGCAGACCCTTTCCTCCGCCCGCGGCGTGATCGACGACGTCGCGCATCGCTCGCAGGACATCAACAAGGCGATCACCGATTTCACCGAACTGGCAAAGAAGCTGAACGGTGCCTCGACCCAGGTCAACACGATCCTCGCCAAGGTCGACGGCCTCGTCTCCAGCGACGATTCGCAGGGCCTGTTTGCGCAGGCACGTCAGACGCTGCAATCCTTCAAGACGGTGGCAGACAACATCAACTCCCGCGTCGGACCGATTGCCGATAGCCTGCAGCGCTTCTCGACCAGCGGTCTGAACAACATCCAGACGCTGGTGACCGATACCCGCCGCACGGTGGACAATCTCAATCAGACCATCACCAATTTCGACGACAATCCGCAGCGATTGCTGTTCGGCGGCGAGACCGTCAAGCAATTTGACGGCCGCACAAGGCGCTAACAGGCAGGGGTTCAAGAGTTCATGAGTCTATTGACGTTTTCGCACCTGCCCGCCGCCCGCCGCGCCATGCTGCTGACGCTGCCCTTGGTCGCGGCACTGCTCACCGGCTGCGGCACCAAGGCCAATAACGACACGTTCGACCTGCACATGACGCCGGTCGCCCAAGGCCCGTCGCTGAAGAACCGCCAGATTCTTGTGCCGGAACCGACGGCGGTGAAGATGCTGGACAGCGAACAGGTCGTCGTGCGCGTCTCGTCATCGGAACTGCAATATCTGGCCGATTCCCGCTGGGGTGACCGCCTGCCGCGCCTCGTCCAGTCGAAGCTCGTTCAGGCTTTCGAAAATACCGGCCGCCTCGGTGGTGTCGGGAAGCCAGGGCAGGGCCTCGCCATCGATTACCAGATCGTCACCGATATCCGCTCCTTCGAGGTAACGACCACCGGCAACCGCATGGCCAATGTCGAGATCTCGGCCAAGATCCTCAATGACCGCACCGGCACGGTCAAGGCTCAGTCTGTATTCAAGGCCACGTCACCGGTACATGGCGCTGAAAACAGCGACTTCGTCGACGCCCTCGACCGCGCCTTCGCCACGGTCGGCGGCGATATCGTCGACTGGTCGCTGAAGTCGATGTGAATTCCACCATCTTTGGCAGATGAATCGCGCCGCATGCCAGGCTAACGGGAGACACCGCCGATGCTGATCATACTGGCGGGGCTCCCCGGCGTCGGCAAGACAACGATCGCCCGTCTGCTGGCCAGACGCATCGCTGCCGTCCATGTCCGTGTCGACACGATCGAACAGAATATCCGCGCAGCAGGGCTTGATGCGGGTCCCGCCGGCTACATGGCCGCCTATGGCGTCGCCGAGGACAATCTCTCGCTTGGCCATGTGGTCGTGGCCGATTCCGT
Organism: Neorhizobium sp. NCHU2750; assembly: GCF_003597675.1. Lineage (NCBI taxonomy): Bacteria > Pseudomonadati > Pseudomonadota > Alphaproteobacteria > Hyphomicrobiales > Rhizobiaceae > Neorhizobium > Neorhizobium sp. NCHU2750. The sequence continues at coordinate 1,780,139 of NZ_CP030827.1, forward strand.
CAACGGCCTGCTCGTCACGCGGCGGGCATGGCGTGCCGTGGCACAGCGTCTCGGCGTCCGGTCGGTCGATATTCATGTCACCTGTTCGGACAAGGCTGAACATCGCCGACGCGTCGAAACCCGCGCGACCGATGTGCCGGGCCTGGTAAAACCGGGCTGGGCGGCCACGGAGGCACGCATGTTCGAGGACTGGGATATCAAGCCGATGCTGGTCGACACGTCTGATGCCGCCCCGGACGCCATCGTTGATGCGTTGATTTCGGATCTGCAACTGGAAAGCCGTGCGCCGGCGGCCCCTTGAATCTCAGACCTAGATCTCCGGCAGCCGGAATAAGCGCTTTAGCCGGTGGCCCATTTAGACCAGTCGGTCGCCGCCCCTGCCTTCTACAATCGCTTGGCCGCCGCCGTCCCGTTAGACGAACCTTGATATCTCCATGGAAGATCTCGCCGCTGTCGCCGGATGCGGCCGTAGCGCCAATTGACATATCCGTAAATCGCTGTTGTCATGGACGTAAATCAACGTTCAGCCCGGACCGCCGGGTTTCACGATGTCCAAAAGATCGGATTTCGATGGCCTTCTGACTGCCATTTGTGCAGGCCAGGGCTATTGTGGCGCCCTTCATGACGATGGATATGTACAGGTTGCGGACCTGCTTTATCGGCTATATGGGGGTTGAGGTCGTTAGCGCCCACAGGCTACGTCGATCTCGTCGGCGGCACCGCAAGATATCCCATTGATCTCTTCCGCATTCAATCATTCATCTGGCGCCGCAAATAGACGGCAATCGATGGCCGATATCGCCTTGATCCACGATGGCGCATGAAAAAGGCCGCCTCTCCGAGCGGCCTTTTCCTTTTTGGCTGGAAGCGTGTCCTCAGCCGAACCGGCCGGCGGCGTGGGCAAGCATCGTATAGACCTTGCCGGTATCGGAGGTCAGGTAGCTCTGCGTCACGGTGCGGTCGTGGTCGGTGCGGGCGACGTCGGCGAGCAGCTTCTCGAAATCCGAGATGTAGCGGTCGACGGCGGTGCGGAATTCCGGCTCGCGGTCATACTTGCGCTTGATGTCGTCGAAGGTCTGCTGGCCCTTCAGCGTGTAGAGGCGACGGGTAAAGACGTCGCGCTCGCCACGCTGGTAGCGCCGCCACAGGTCGACAGAGGCATCGTGATCGATGGCGCGGGCGATGTCCACGGAGAGCGAGTTCAGCGATTCCACCATGTGACGCGGATTGCGGTTGTCGCCGTTGGCGGTCCGCGGTGCAGGGGCGGGTTCGGCCGCACGTGGTGCTGCCGGACGGGCAGGTGCCTGAGTAGCCGTTTCGTCACGCGAGGCGCCACGCAGCAGATCGCTGATCCATCCACCCTGGCCAGCCTGTGCGGCCGGCGTGGCCTGGCCTGCCGGAGACACCGGCTGAGGCGCACGAACGGTCGCCTGGGCCGGCGCTGCGACCGGACGGTCGGCAGGCAGGCTGCCGCGCAGCATGCCTGCGGCATAGGGATCGTTGCGCGGTGCGGCCGGAGCCTGTACCGGGGCAGGTGCTGACTGCTGGGCGATCTGCGGCTGCGGGCGAACCGGCGAGGTCGGGCCGGACGTCACGGCGCTCGCCTGAACCCGCGGCTGGCTTGCCTCGGAGACCTCCATCTGCTGCGACGAGCGGCCGACCAGCTGCGAGATTTCCTGCAGCGCCTTGATCTGCTCGGAAACCGCGCGGCGCATAGCGGCTGCACTTTCCTTGGCTTCTTCCGGCAGGTCGAATGCGCCGCGCTTCAGTTCAGAACGCGTTGCATCGAGCTCCTGGCGGATGTCGTTGGCCGAGCGGCGGATTTCATCGGTGGCGCCGGAGAAGCGGCCGACCGCTTCCTCAACCGACTGGCGAAGCGTCTCGCGCAGATGCTGGGCGGCCGTGTCGGAGCGCTGCGAAGCCTCGCCCATCAGCCGTTCGACATCCGAAAGCGAGCCGGAAATATTGCCGCGCATCTGGTCTGCGAGGTCACGGGCGCGCTTTTCAGCTTCCGACAGTGTCGTTTCGATCGTGCGGTTGGCTTCGTCACCGGCATCGAGCAGGGCGGCGCGCATGACCTGTGCGGTATGTTCGGCGCGCTGCTGGGTCTCTCCGAGACGGCGGCCGATATCGGCAAACGAGGTGCTGAGCCCATCACGCAGCTTGTCGCCGACATGGGCGGTGCGCTCTTCGGCCCGTTCGAAGGCACCATCGACCAGAGCGGTGAGGTTCTTCAGCGTGGCTTCGATTTCGTCCGAACGCTTCACCAGTCCGACAGACAGGCTGCGCAGGGCATCCTGGCGTTCGTCGAGCGTGCTGACGAGGTTTGACTGGGCAGCGTTCAGAAGCTCGGAAGCCTGAGCGAGAACCCTGGAATGGTCCTCGAAGCGGCCGACAATACCGCCGACCTGGCTGAGCGTCTGGCCGGAAATATTGACCAGGCGGTCGATATTGTTTTCGAGCAGTCTGCTGGAGCCGGCAACGAGATCGGCAGCCGATCCGGCCGAATGGGCAAAGCGCGATGCGGTTTCGTCGAGCTTCTGGTCGGTGGCGGCGAGCTGCGTTGCCGCATTCTCAACCAGCGTCGCGATGTTGACGTTGCTGGAAGACAGCCGCTCGATAATGCCGTCGACATTGGCAAGCAGGCTCTGTTCGGCACCGCGCACCATATGGGCGGCGGCTTCCGTACGCTGATTGAGAGCGGCAAGAGTCTCGTTGGCGCGGGCAGCGATCGCGTCCACCAGGGCTGCATTTTCCTCGCGGATGCGGGCGCTGGTTTCCTTGGCGGCAGAGGCCAGCCGTTCGGCGCTCTGCTGTGCGGCGGAGCTCAGGCCCTCGATACCCTGCTGGCTGATGGCTGTGAGCCGTTCTGCACTCTGCTGGCTGACGGCGCCGAGACGCTCGGCACCCTGACGGGCCGCAGATTCCATGCGCTCGGCGGCGGTACGGCCGCTTTCCGCATAGGCGTCCATCATCGGCTTTGCCTTCTCGTCGAGCAGGCGAGACAGTTCTTCGGAACGGCTGGAAAGCATGGAATTGAGGTCGCGCGAGCGGCTGTCGAGCGCCGTGCGGATGGCGTCGCCGCGGGCGGCGAGCGCCCGGTCGACGGCATCCAGTGCGACGTCGAGTTCGCTTGCCGCATCCGACAGCGTCGAGCGGATCGACTGACCACGGTCGTCGAGCGCCTTTTCGGCATTGCCGAGCGCAACCGAGATCGCGTCGACCTGCTGCTTCACCAGCTTGTCGGCCTCCGCCACCTTGCTGACGATGGCGCTGCCGGCATCGGAGAAGGCCTGGGCGACGGTCGCAGCCTGGCCGGCGAGGCGGCTCTGCGTTTCGGAAAGGCGGCCGACGATCTCGTTGGAGCGGTCTTCGATGGCGCGGGTGAATTCGCCGTTGCGGCTGCTGAGCTCTTGGGTGAAGTCGGCGCCTGCACGCGCCAGCGCCTCAGCCGAGCGACTGGCTTCCTCGTTCATCCCCTGGCCGGCATTAGCCACCGCGTCGCGCAGCGAAGATGCAAAGCCGACAGCCTTGCCTTCGATCGTCTTGGCGACGTTTTCGAGGCCGAAGGCGAGGGCCTTGTCCATCGTGCCGAAGCGCTCCTCGATATGAGCCGTACGACCATCGAGGGTTTCGGTGATACGCGCAGCCGCCCTGTCCGTCGACTGTTCAAGGACGCCGGAGCGTTCTTCCATCGTGCGGGCGATGCGGGACGCAGCCTGATCTGTCGACTGTTCGAGTGCGCCGGTGCGCTCCTCGATCGTGCGGGCAATGCGCTCGGCGGCTTCGCTGGTGGCGATCTCGATGCCGATGCTGCTGCCGCTGACCGCCTCTGCGATGCGGTCCGCTGCGGCGTTCGATACGCGTTCCAGGTCGCTCGTGCGCGCACCCAGGGTATCGGCAAGGCTTGCGCCGGCAGTGTCGACCAGCGAGCTGACATTGCCGATCTCGTTGCGGATCCGGTCTTCCAGACCGCCGAAGGTGACTTCGATGCGGTTGCCGGCATTGTCGAGCGCGGTCGACACGCCACCCACGGTCTTCTCGACGCGCGAGGTGAAGGCGTCGGTCGACTGGCTGATGTCGCGGGCTGCATCGCCAAGCTGGCCGGCAATCGTGCCGACATTGTCGCGAAGCCGCGTTTCGAGCATTTCGCCGGCAGTGTCGATCGTTGTGCGCAACGCTTCCTGCTGCCCTTCGAGCGACATTTCCAGCATGCTGGCGCTGGTTGCAATCGTCGTGCCGATCGTCGTTGCCTGATCCATCAGCAGGTTGTCGATCTGCTCGCGGGCATCCGACAGCGTGCCGGAAATCGTGGCAGCCCGTTCGTCGAGCGTGCTGCGCAGCTGCTCATGGCCACTGTCGAGTGCCTGAGACATGTCGCGATTTGCCTGGCTGAGCACGTCCGCCATCCGCAGATGTGCGGAACCGACGACGTCGCCAAGCTGTTCGCCGCTCGCCGAAAGCGCATCGGAAATCTGGCCGGCCGCGGTCGACAGCGTGCCGGAAATCCGTTCGTGGCCGGAGGTCAGCGATGAGGAGATGCGGTCGTGGCCACTGCCCAGAGCAGACGTGATCTGCTCATGTGCGCTGGTCAGCGAGGCGTCAAGCTGCTCGTGTCCGGCGGCCAGCGAAGCACCGATCTGCTCGTGGCTGGTGGCGAGCGAGGCGTCCATGCGCTGCAGGCCGCCGCTCATCGTGGCGTCGAAGCGTTCGGTACCCTCGGAAAGCGCGGTCTCGATCCGGCCGGCGGCACCGCCAACGGTCTGTTCGAGGCGATCGCTGCCATTGCGCAGCAGGTCGGCCAGTTCGGACGTGCGGCTCTCGAGCGAGATATCGAGATTGAGCTGGTTGTCGGCAAATGCCTCGCGAATGGCATCGGCACGCTTTGCGAATGCCTCTTCCAGGCGCGTGTCGGCATTGGCGACGGCGCTTTCCAGGTTGGTCGTATGGTCGGCGAGCGCCGAGCTGAGGCGGTCCTCGTGCAGCGCCAGCGAAGTGCTGATTTCCATCGACTTGTCGTCGAGGATTTCAGACAGCCTGTCGCGATTGGTGGACAGGGCATTGTCGAAGGCCGAAGCGCGCTTGTCCATCTCGTCGGTCAGGCGCGTTTCGCTCTGAGACAAGGCGCGCGAAATCTCTTCGCTCTTCTGGTCGAGGATCGAGGCGAGGCGGTCCGGCGTCTCGGCCATCAGCGACTGCAGCGCGCCGGCCTTCTCGTCGACGGCACCGGCAAAGCGCTCGTGGCTTTCCGTCACCGAGGTGATGATCGCCGAGGTGCGGCTTGCAATGCTGTCTTCGAAACGCTTCTGGCTATCGGCAAGGCTTGCGGAAATCTCGCCGCCACGCGCCGCCATGATCATGTCGATCTTGTTATGCGCGTCGCCGAAGGCGCCGCTGATCTCGCCGGAGCGGGCAGCGAGCGCCTCGGAGAATTCCTTGGAGCGGCCTTCGAGCATCGAATCCAGCACTTCCTGGCCGGTTCCGAGTGTCGTTGCCAGTGCCAGCTGCTGGTCGGTCAGCGCATTGCCGATGCGTTCGATGCTGGACGACAGGATGCCGTCGATCGCTTCCGAACCACCCGCAACGGTTTCGTTGATGCGCGCAAGGCTGTCCATCAGCTTGCTGTCGAGGCTGCCGGCGCGCTGGTCGAAGGCCGAGGTGAACTGCGACAGGCCCTCGTCGAACGTGGTCGACAGCTGGCCGATCGTGGTCGTCAGGCGCTCTTCGAAGAAGCCGGTGCGCAGATCGAGGTCCATCGCCGCATCGTCGGCAGCCGACTGCAGGCTCTGGCGGAACGAGGCGCTCTTGTCGTCGAGCGAGCGGTTGAGTGCGGAAAGCACGCCATCGAGCGAGCCGGTGATCGACTTCTCGCTGTTCGTCAGGCCCTCGGTGATCTCCCGCGTGCGGGCAATCAGGGTTTCGTTCAGCTGGCGGGTGCGGTCGGCGAGTGCCGCATTGAGCTTTTCGGTATTGGCGTCGAGGCTCGATGCGCGGGTCTCGAAGGACGAGAGGATCGCATCGCCGCGTTCCTGCAGCGACATGCCGAGCATTTCGAGGCGGATGTCGAACTCGGTCGACAGCGCCATCCCGGACGTGGTCAGCGTGTCGATCAGGTTTTCCGTCTTGGTGGACAGAAGCGAGGCGAGCGCTTCACCGGCCGCATCCGATTTCTCCATCAGGGCTGCGGCGCGCGTGTCGATCATCGAGGCGAAGGCTTCGCCGGATGTGGCAAGGCGGATGGAAATCTCTTCGGTGGCGAGCGACAGCTCTTCCTTGAGCTGGTCATGCGCACCGACCATCGACGAGCGGATGCGCTCGGCATGGCTGACGATCGCTTCACGCTCGTTGCCGAGTTCCTGCACCAGTCCGCGTACGCGCATTTCATTGTCGCTGTAGCTGCGTTCCAGCGCATTGACTTCCGAATGAACGAGAACTTCCAGCTCGGAGGCGCGGGCGATCGTGCGCTCGATACCTTCGTTCATGGCGGAAACTTCGCGGCGCACGGCTTGGCCGACGCTCATGATGCGTTCCGACGCGATCGTCTCCGGCTCGGAAAGGCGGAGCGCAACCTCTGCCATAGAGCGGGCGGCATTCCTGAGATCCTGGGCGCGCGCCATCATGATGGCGAAGGCGAAGAAGAGCATGATCGGCACGAGAATGCCGACGGCAAGCGCCACGATGCCGGGAGCGGCAAGCACGCCGGCGACGGAGGTGATATGCCACAGCTCGCCGCCATAAATCAGCTGGCCGAGGCCGACGCCGGCGACCGCCCAAAGGACCGAGACGATCAGCGCATTGCGGATTGCACCGCGCATCGAGCCGCCGTCGAGCGCCCGCATGATCGAGGTCGTGTTCCGGCGGCCCGCATCATTGGCGGGCTCGAAGGCCGGCGAGCGGGGCGCGGGGTCTGCGGCAGCCGAGCGCTGCGCATCGGCCTGGGCCGGCTGGGATTGACCCTGTCGGGATTGGCTTGGCTGCTGTGGGGCAGGGCGGGATCGTGGCGTGTCGGACACTCTGGCCTCCGAGGCAGCGGAGTTTTCGCGGGGCGGGTCGTCGTTGAAGTCGATCTTCAGCGCATCTTCCAATGCCTGGAAAGCGGTCTCGTCGATCGATTCATTCGTGGTATTCTTCGCCATGCGGTTACGCCTCGTTACATACACGCCCGGCATCCCGCTCGATCTGCTGCCGCCTGCAATCGAATGAGCGGGATACTCATGCCGGAGATCGTCAGCGTTTAAGCCTTCGACCGCCCATTTCAATTCAATTTCACGGCCGTTCTTTCAAATGGATGATAATGAAAGCTTACCGGCCGTCACACGTCAGCGTCAGGATGGGTCCATTGGCCGACTAAACCGTATTGTAGTGGCACATCCATGGATTTGGCACAAACGAAACGCGCCATCCTGATACCGCTGTCATGCGCTTGTTAACAGAATTTAAACCGTACTGCGGATCGAAAGTGCTGCAATTGCGGCACTTTAACGGAAATTAACCATTCGCAACGATTTGCGCCGCGCTTGTGCCGAAATTTAACGGGATAACCATGGCCGGGGGCGCACAGTCCACAGTTGAGACGTCAGTAAAGCAAGGAAAGAGGCGGATGGCAATGGCAGCCCGTATCGCGTTTGAAACTCCCGACAACAGCCGCACGACAAGCCCCTCCAGCGATCGCCCGATCGATCTCGTTCACCTGGCCAGACAGACGATGGGAGACAAGGCGCTCGAGACCGAGATCCTGCAGATGTTCGCCCGCCAGTCCCGCGGCCTCCTCCAGGAAATTTCCACCGCCGAGCGCGACACCGCGGTCGCATTGGCACACCGGCTCAAGGGATCGGCGAAAGCCATCGGCGCCTTCAAGGTCTCAGTCGCGGCGGAACGCCTTGAAGCGGAGCCTGAGGATGCAGGCGCGATGGCTTCGCTCCAGGCGAGCATGATCGAGGCGGAAAATTTCATCACCGGCCTTTGCCGATAAAGCGACAGTGCGGCAAGATTTGCCGCACTGCATTCGCCTCAGGCGCCGCCAGCAAAGCCGGCGTCGCCCGCGCGATTGACTGGACCGGCGTTTTGGTGGCAGACACGATCTCTTGAGAACATGTCGCCAACCCCGGATTTCCCAACATGACGAAATTGACCATCGTAGCCTTCGACGGAACTCGCTTCGAAATCGACGCGGATAACGGCTCGACGGTGATGGAGAATGCCGTGCGCAATTCCGTTCCCGGTATCGATGCCGAATGCGGCGGCGCCTGTGCCTGTGCCACCTGTCATGTCTATGTCGACGAGGACTGGAGCGACAAGGTCGGGCCGCCGGCAGCCATGGAAGAGGACATGCTCGACTTCGCTTTCGACGTGCGCCCCAATTCCAGGCTTTCCTGTCAGATCAAGATGAAGGCCGATTTCGACGGCCTCGTCGTCAACGTCCCCGAGCGTCAGGCCTGATCGAAGCTGACCGCTCCGAACCCGATACCTGTCTGCGCTACATCGAAAAAAGCCTCGCTCCGCCAAGGCGAGCGAGGCTAGGTGGGCGCAAGGCGGGCAGGCGAGGGAGGAACACCTGCGGCCTTACAACGCGCCGGGGGGAACTCTCTGAACAAAATTTCCGGGCGGTTTTGCGCGCCCGCATTCGGGACCGGCGGAGTTTGACAACTCGACGCCGATTGCAATTCATGCCTGCCGCCCTCGCAAATCATCTAAGGGCCGGTGACTCACGACACTCCGTGAATCATTTAATAATGCATGGCTAATATTTACGCGAGTGCACGCTATCCGGCTATCGCGACAAATTACCCGTTATTCACAATTATCGACGCAAGCCTGGCGCAAGCTTGGCCGAACGGCGCAGGCCATCGTGAAATCCGTCGAAAATATGGAGATCGTTCAGTTTTGGCGCTGATCGATGCGGTACTGGAGCAGGCGCGTCATGCGGGCGTCGAAATTGGCGGCCTCTATCCGGTCGAATTCCTGCTGCGCCTTGTCGTGTGAGGAAAGCACGCTGTGGGTCGTGTCGTTGACCAAGGCCTCCACCTCGTCGCAGGTCCGGCGCGACGGCAGGTCGAGCAATTGCTTCTCCAGCATGCGGGCATGGTTGCGGGCGATTTCCGCATGCCGCTCTTCATGCCGCTTGATATCGGCCGAAAGCGTCGCCCAGATGAAGCGCAGGTCCTTCTCGGCTCTGCCGTTGCTTGTCCATCGCGGCAGGATGATATGAGTGCGCAGTGTCACCTTGACCGCGCCGATCGAGCAGCGCCCACCTTTTTCCACATAGGTAACATCACCGCCGAACTTGATTTCGGTCGCACCCGGATGACGATGACCCGTCGTCATCGTCGTTGGTCCATGGCGTTCCAGTGCCTTGTCCAGTTCTTCCGCTGTGCTGCCGCCGATGCGAAAGTAGGAATAGGTCTTCGTGATGACGGGTTCGGCCTGCGCCGGGGCCCCATTCACGCAGAGCAGGAAAGCGGCACCGAGAAGCCGGTGGACTCTGCGCAGCAAAAACATTCTCTGGCCTGATACGTTGATGTTACGGTGAGCTTGGGGCATAGCCTGCGCAAGTGCAACACGAAGGCATGAAAAATTGCGTTACTTTCAAAAAGATGGGAGGCCTGTGACATCGCCGCGCAACAGCGAATGGCGCCTTGCCCACGGACGCAGCCTCTCTCTCGAGCCGGGCGGCCACATCATGGCGATCGTCAACGTCACACCCGACAGCTTTTCCGATGGCGGGCGCTTCGTCGATGTCGCCCAGGCCGTCGCCCATGGCCAGGACTGTCTGGCGCAGGGCGCGACCATTCTCGATATCGGCGGTGAATCGACCAGGCCCGGCGCTGAGCCGGTCAGTGCTGCGCAGGAACAGGATCGTATCCTGCCGGTGATCGAGGCGCTGGCGAAGGAAGGCGATGCGCTGATATCCGTCGATACCTACCGGGCCGACACGGCAAGGCTTGCAATTGCCGCCGGCGCCCACATCGTCAACGATGTCTACGGCCTCAGATATGACGCGGCGATGGCCGATGTCGTTTCTGAAAGCGGCGCCGGGCTCTGCATCATGTATACCGCGCGCGACCGCGACGATCATCGCGCAGATATCATCGAGGACGAAATCATGTTTTTCGGCCGATCGCTCGACATGGCGAGGACGGCAGGCGTCAGTGACGAGGCGATCGTACTCGACCCCGGCTTCGGCTTTGTCCGCGATCGCCAACAGGATGCCGAGCTGATGGTGCGCTGCGGCGAGCTGGAACGACTGGGCTTTCCGCTGCTCGTCGGCACGTCGCGCAAGCGGTTTCTCGGCGCCATCACCGGGCGTGAAGTGCCCGCAGAGCGGGATTCGGCAACGGCAGCCACCACGGCCATGTTGCGGCTCGCAGGGGCCTCCATTTTTCGCGTCCACAACGTGGCCGCCAATCTCGACGCGCTGCGCATGGCCAATGCCGTGCTGGAAGCCGCTCGGGCGACTGAAACGACAAGGGAAAGCTGATGGCGAGCTACCAGATCACATTGAAGAACTGCGGCTTCTACGCCCGGCACGGCGTGTTCGAGCAGGAGGCGGCGCTCGGCCAGCGGTTTTTCGTCGATGTCGTCATGGATGTCGAGGCGGGCGACGCACTCGTGTCCGACGATGTCGAGCAGACGGTGCATTACGGACTGGCCTATGAGCTGGTCGAAAAGATCGTCACCGGCAGCCGCCGGAACCTGATCGAGGCGCTGGCAAACGACATCGCCACCGGGCTGACGAAATGGTCACCATTGATCCGGCGCGTCGAGGTGGCAATCCGCAAGCCGAGCGTTCCGATCGCCGGCATTCTCGATCATGTGGAGGTTCGTGTTGAACACCGGGCTTGATCATCCGCGGGAAATCGCATCGCTGGGCCTCGGCGGCAATATCGGCGACCCGGCGCAGGCCATGGCGCGGGCGCTGCAGGCGCTCGATGCCCGCAAGGACTGCCGTGTCATCACCGTTTCAAGGCTCTATCTGACGCCGCCCTGGGGAAAGACCGACCAGGCGGATTTCTTCAACTGTTGCGCCCTGATCGAGACGGAACTTCATCCGGAAGATCTGCTTGATCTCTGCCTTGCGCTGGAGCGGGAAATGAAGCGGGTGCGCATCGAGCGATGGGGGCCACGTACGCTTGATATCGACATTCTCACCTATGGCGATATCGAGCAGAAGACGCAGGCGCTTGAACTGCCGCATCCGCGCATGACCGAACGTGCTTTTGTCATGCTGCCGCTGGCCGATATCGCGCCGCATCTTATGATCAACGGGCGCATGGCGCAGAGCTGGGCGGGAAGTCTGAATTCGACCGGAATGCGGATCGCCAAGCCCGACGGCCTCTGGTGGCGCCAGGTCGCAACTGCTGGCTGATTCCGTTCTGCCGAAAACAAAAAATCCGTTCGCAGGCAGTCCCATGCGAACGGATCTTCAAGACGATTATGAACAGCGGAAGGGATGGATAGGCGCGGCGGCCCAGCCTTATTTCTTGATCGAACCGACGGCGATCGAATCGACGTCGCGATCGAGCGACAGGCCGATCACCGGGACCATCTGGTCTTCCACCTTCACCGAAATGGTGATGTTCATCTTGTTGTCGCCGCGCACGCTGGCAACCATTGCACCATTCAGTCTGGCGCGATTGATGCCCATCACAACCTTGTCGCCGTTGACCGAACCCGAAACGATGTCGAGGCCCTTGCCTTCGGCGCCATCGAGAAATTTGCCGGTATAGCCGTTGCCGGACTGGGTGATCACTGCAGACATCGGCTGCTGGAACACGCCGACGCGGCACGTGCCGTCAAGCTTGATGCCCGTGTCGCCATCCGGAGACGGCGAGCCGGTCAGGTTGCAGCTGAATTTTGTACCCTTGTACTTGCCGGCAACAATCTCGCCCGGCCCCTTCCAGGCACCGGCGATGGACTGGAAGAATACCTGATCGCGCGAAGCGGCTTCGGCCTGAGGGGCAAACGCGGGGGCCGCGGTCGCCAGGGTCAGGGCGGCAAGTCCGCCGAAAAGCGAAAGGAAGCGCGAATGCATGAGACTTTCCCCAGGAAGATCCGCCAAAAGCGGTAATGTTTGGTGGGGCTGAAATTAAGCGAGAATGGTTAACCGTTCGTATCTTTGGGGTGTTTGCAAGGCGCCGCAACAGGCCTATTCCCGGTCGTCGGTACGGCCTGCAGCAACGATATCGGAGAGAAAATCGCCAATTCCGGGACGCGGCAATGCACGGAACGGCAGCGGTCGGCAGAGATCCATGGCCGCAATACCGATTCGCGCCGTCAGCAAACCGTTGATCACGCCTTCACCGAGCCGCCGCGACAGCCGCGAGGCAAGCCCATGTCCGAGAACCTGCTGCGCGAGCCCGTCTCCGACAGCGATCGAGCCCGTGACGGCAAGATGCGCAATCACGTCGCGCACCAGCCTGATGAGGCCGAGCTTTCCCGGCCGTGCGCCATAAAGTTCTGCCATGGCGCGCACCAGACGCGTGACTTCGAACAGAACATAGGCGAGATCGACGACGGCGCGGGGGCTGATGGCGGTCACCACCGCAACGCGCTTGGATGAATTGAGGATAAGCGCGCGCGCCCTGCGGTCGAGCGGTGTCAGCAGCTCCCGCTCCGCGAGGTCGAGAAGATGCGGCCCATCGATGATGTCATCCTTCGTCTGGTCGAGAACGGCGCGGCCCTTGGCCGTCTCCGCGCGATGGCTGAGGAGTGAGGTAAGACGCGCAATCACCTTGCGTGCTGGGTCGGCCTGAATGGAGCCGGAAGCCTCCTCGGCCTCTGCCTTCAGGTTCTGCACCGCCGCAAGCTTGGCGATGCCCATGACTTCGCGCCCGACGACGACGAGGAGAGCGAAAGCGGCAAGAGCGAGCGCCGCCATCGCCGCATAGCCGAGCCAGTCGGCCCGGCTGAAAAGGTCGCGAATGATATTGTCTGCCCAGAGTCCGAAGGCGAGCGACAGGAATGTGCCCATTGCCGCAGCGGCAAGCCCGGCAAAGGAGAAGCGTTTTCTCAGGCGCGGCGTGGCGACGGGAAGTGCTGCGGCAGCAAGCTCCGCATCGGCCGAAAACGGATCGTCTGCCTCCGGCAACACCTTGGCTGTTTCATCGAAGCTTTTCGGGCTGCGCGAAGCTAGAGGTGCGGAGGCTTCCGCTCTCGGTTCCTCCTCGACCGAGAAGGATGCGGGCCGGCGGCGATTGGGATTTTTCGGATTTCCTGTGCTGCTCGGGCTCATGCGAGGCGGTCTCCGATCAGGAACTGCAGGGCGCGGTCGAGCCTGATATGCGGCACCGCAAGCTTGATGTCGCCGGGCCCGGTTTCCAGCGCCGGCGGCCGGAAGCGTACGAAATTGATGTCCGGAAGATCCGGGCTGTCGCTATCGAGCGTCCGGAACATCTGGTCGGGATCTTCCGGCAGGTCACCGGGAAAGATCGCCGTCGTCTTGATCCCGTCGAAACGCTCGCCATTGATCGTCTCGCCGGCAATCGGCGTGCCGACGATGACGGGCAGCATGTGGCCGTCTTCCTTGACCCTTGCCTCGCGCGTGGCGCGCACGGAGGCGATCGCCATTACCTCGAAACCGGCGCCGGACAGTCCGATCCGCTTGATCGCGCGGTCGACCAGCCGGCCGGTCAGCCGCTCCAGCCGGTCGTGGCTTTCATGATGCAGATGGTCGGCCTTCGTCGCGGCGATCAGCACCTTGTCGATCCTGCGGCCGACCAGTGAGGAGAAGAAGCTGTTATGGCCAGGGCGAAAACAGCCGAGAACGTCGGCCAGCGCGCGCTCCAGGTCCTGCAGCGCCTCGGGCCCGCGATTGATCGCCTGGAGCGCATCGACAAGCACGATCTGCCGGTCGAGCCTGGCAAAATGGTGCCGGAAGAAGGGTTTGACCACGACGCTCTTATAGGCTTCGTAGCGCCGTTCCATCATCGCCCTCAGCGAGCCTTTCGGCGCCGGTGTGTCCGGCAGGCCGGGCAGCGGTGCGAAAGTCAGGGCCGGCGAGCCCTCAAGATCTCCCGGCATCAGGAAACGGCCGGGCGGCAGCGTCGACAGCGACCGCTCGTCGGACTTGCAGGCCTTGAGATAGGCGGAAAACACCTCGAAGAGCCGCCGTGCCGTCATCTCGTCGGCAGGCCCATCCATGTCTGTCGTCGCGGCGAACGACAGCCAGTCGCGCGCCAGCTCCCGGCGGATGCCTGTGCCGGCCAGCTCGACGGTAGCCTGGCTGAACTGCCGGTAATCCTGGCTGAGCAGCGGCAGGTCCAGAAGCCATTCTCCCGGATAGTCGACGATGTCGAGCGACAACCGGCCCGGCGAAAACAGCCGGTTCCAGCCGCTGGCGCTCTGGTAGTCTATGGTCAGCCTCAGTTCTGAGACGGCGCGGGTTGAATCCGGCCAGATCCGCTCTCGCACCAGGGCGTCGATATGGTCCTCGTATTGGAAGCGAGGCACCGCATCGTCCGGCTGTTCCTCAAGCCTGACCTTCGATACCCGCCCGGATCGCAGCGCCTCCACGAGGGGCAGGCGTCCGCCATTCAAGAGATTGTGCACGATGGACGAGATCAGCACCGTCTTGCCGGCGCGCGACAACCCGGTCACCCCGAGACGGATCGTCGGGTTGACGAGGCCGGACGCACGGTCCGCGAGATTGTCTAATGCGATCAGTGCATCGTCAGTAAGGCTGGTCAGCGAAGGCGCCAAGGCGGGATCCCGAGTGATGTTTCACCCTATATAGGCAGGGCTCGCCGGCTCGCAACGTCGTGATCAGGACTTCAGGAGATCGATCAGCGCCCAGTTGTTTTCGGAGGTCGGTGTCTGGACGTAATCGAGAATGGTCATGGCAGCAGTCGGATAGCCACCCGGCATGGCCGAACGCCGCGCGCCGCCGCCGATCAGCCCCTCCAGCAACTGATCGATCGACGGATTGTGACCGATCAGTAGGACCGACCGGGCAGGGCGCTGGCCGGAAATCACCGTCGCGTAGATTTCCGGTGTGCCGTTATAGAGTTCGTCGATGAATTGCACTTCCAGCGTCTCGCCGAGCCTTCGGCGGACGATTTCAGCTGTCTGACGACAGCGCATCGCCGTCGAGCTGATGATGCAGTCGGGGACGTAGCGCAGGTCGGCCGCCTTGTCGGCAACGATTTCCGCCTGGGCGTAGCCGGTTCCGTCCAGCTCTCGGTCGAAGTCGCGCCCGCCCTGCGCTGCAGAGGCAGCCTGTGCGTGGCGCATCAGGTAGATACGGAATGGTTCAGGCTCGATCATCTTTGTCTCACAAAGTGCAATGCCGAGTAAAAGACCTAGCGTTGCTTGGGGTTCGCGGTCAACTGCGGTCGATGCGAGCCTGAATCGCATTTCGGAAGCCGGCTATCCATGTCTCGATCGGAAAAGCATAAAAATTAGCCACTTAGCTGATTTTTGTGACAGTTTTAAAACTGCTGCAAATCTGGGCGAAAGGCTTGAATGAGGACTGGTTAATGGAGTATAGGGGCCGCAAGAGATGTTCTTCAGGAGAATCGCGTTGAGTGAGAAGATCGATCTTAGTAATTATGTTCTGTCGGAAAACGACGAGTTCATGAATGCCAATCAGAAGGCCTATTTCAGGGCAAAGCTGATTGCTTGGAAGAATGACATCCTCCGGGAGGCGAGGGAAACACTCGACCATCTCGCGGAGGAAAGCGCCAACCATCCGGACCTTGCAGACCGCGCCTCTTCGGAAACCGACCGTGCAATCGAATTGCGCGCCCGCGACCGTCAGCGCAAGCTCATTTCCAAGATCGACGCCGCGCTTCAGCGGATCGAGGACGGGACCTATGGCTTCTGTGAGGAAACCGGCGAGCCGATCGGCTTGAAGCGGCTTGACGCGCGTCCCATCGCAACCCTGTCGATCGAGGCGCAGGAGCGTCACGAGCGACGGGAAAAGGTCTATCGCGACGAGTAATGCTCGGGCGGCAGCCTCAATACTGAAAAAAAGAAAAGGCACGGCGTCAAAGCCGTGCCTTTTCTTTTGGCATGTTTGCGCGCCAAAGCCTTGTTCGGAGCCCCCTTCAGGAACGATGTTGTCTGGTAGAAAGGCGCGGTCCGAGGGGAAGCGCACGCGCCGAGGCAAGGCAGGATACGGGGACATGTCGGAACTGACGATAAAGAGGCGTCGGCGATCCTGAAGGATCGCTCGCTCACCTGGCCCGCTACTTGTCGCGGCTGGCTGACATTTCGCCAAAGATGCGAGCGACCTCGGACTGCAGTGTCGGGTCGTTTTTCGGTGCGGCCGCCGCAGCCGGCGCCCCGGCTGAACCGACGGGCATCCCGGCGTCTGTTGCGCCCGGCAGGGCGGGGCGGCTCGCGCGGGCAGCCGCGGCATCGCGCGCCGCCATGTTGTTTTCCATCTCCTGCTCGAGGATCTTTTCGAAATCGCTTCCGAGCGGCGACGTCGCCCTGTCGCCTGCCGCAGATACCGGCGACGACACGTTGAGTGCCGCCGCAGGGGCAGGGCGCGCTACGGGTGCCGGCTGCGGCGCTGGCCGCTCGGCAAACACGCGATCACGCTCACTGTCGAGCAGTCGGGCGGCATCGTCGATCAGAGGCTGCCTGGCGACGGGCTCGGCACGCGATACGGGAGTTGTCGAAGATACCGCATCCCTGGAGTCGACCACTGGAGCGGCGACAGAAGGCTCGACACGGGACGGGGCGACGGCAGGCACAGGCGGTGCGACCGTACGGGCATCCAGCCGCGGATCGCGAATGGCAGGCTCACGCACAGGCTCCGGGCGCGGCGGCACGGGCGGAACAGGCCTTTGGCTATCCGCAGCAATGGCACGCGGCGCGGCTGCGGCGGGCAGGGCCTGTATCGGCGCAGGCTCCGGCAGGCGTTCCTCGGTGCTTTTCGAAGCGCTGGTAATCCGGCTTTCGACGACGATATCGGTCGGCCCGCCGATCATGATCAGATGCTCGACATCGTCTCGTCGCACCAGAACCAGTCGCCTGCGCGTGTCGACTGCGGCGGCATCGAGCACCTGCAGGCGCGGCTGGCGATTGCGGCCGCCGCGCACGAAGGGCGACGGACCGCGGCGGCCGCGCACTATCCACAGGATTCCGACGAGGCAAAGGAGAGCGAAGCCGACCCCGATCACCGCCACGACGAGCCGGCTGCCATAGTCGCCCATTACGTCTGCCAACATCTCTCGTCACTCCTGATGCGTGTTATCCCGCTGAACAGACTATTTTTTCCGGGGCGAGGCAAGGCTCGCGGCCATCCGTCAACGCTAAAATGTGTCTCGTCTGCATCTCAAATAGGGCGGCTCTGCGGACTGTCTCGCCTTTTGTGGTCTTATGGAGCTTTTTGCTTCATCTTCAAATTGCTAAGAGAGAGTCGCGGACGCCGGATGTGGCCGTTCGCGGCGCGAACGGATGCGCCACGGAACGTGAGGTATTGATGACGAGTTCGCCGAAGGCCGGCAACGACGAAGCGCCCCTGGTCAATCGCGGGGCCCGCGGCGGAACACTGCTGCGGATCATTCTCCTGGCCGTCGTGTTGCTGGGTGTCGCCATCGCATTCGTGGTATTTCAGCAGGCGCTCGACAATGAGGTCGTGCTCGGCCTTCTGGGCATCCTGGCAATGGTCGGGATATTCTTCATCGTCTCCTCGCTGATCGGCCTTGTGGAAGTCATGCCGCAATCGCGATCCGACGAACTTGCCCGCAATTTCCTGGCAAGCCATCCCGATGGCATCGTGGTGACCGACGCCAAGGGCCGGGTCGTCTATGCCAATGCCGCCTACGGCCGGATGACCGGCGCATCGAGCGGTCGCAACGTCCAGTCGCTCGAAGCGCTTCTGTCGAAGACGCGCGAATCGACCGAAGCTCTCTACAGGCTGACGGCCGCCCTGCGCGAAGGCAAGGAAGGCCACGAAGAGTTCCGCCTGCTGCAGCCTCTCGGGCGGACAGCAGGCAACGGTTCCGATGCACATTGGTACAGGCTGAAGGCGAGGATACTCGGGGCTGCCGGTCGTGATGCACAGGACATCTGGGAAATTACCGATATCACCTCTGAGCGCGACGATCAGGAGCGCTTTTTCCGCGAATTGCAGAACGCCATCGACTATCTCGACCATGCGCCGGTCGGCTTCTTCTCCGCTGGCCGCAAGGGCGAGATCTTCTACATGAACGCGACGCTCGCCGAATGGCTGGGCCTCGACCTTACCAAATTTACCCCGCAATCCATGACGGTGTCCGATCTCGTGGCGGGCGAGGGCATGGCACTTATTCAATCCGTTCTGCCGGCTCCCGGCCTGCGCCGCACCGAAACGCTGGAACTGGACCTTCGCCGCACCAATGGCCAGAGTGTGCCCGCAAGGCTCGTTCACAGCGTCAGCGCCACCCGCGACGGCGCGCCGGGCGAAAGCCGTACCGTCGTTCTGATGCGCACCAAGGGCGCCGAGGACGATCAGTCCGCTTCGGCCATGCGGTTTACCCGCTTCTTCAACAACACGCCGATGGCGATCGCCTCGGTGGACGGCAATGGCAAGATCCTGCGCATCAACGCACCGTTCATTCGGCTGTTTTCTGGCGTCGTCTCTCGCGATGAAGTAGAGGCCGGAGGCGCCCAGCTGGAGCGGATCGTCCATGAGGCCTCTGCCGCCTCGATGATGGAGGCACTCGCCGCCGCCAAGGATAGGCAGGGCGATATCGCCCCGATCGAGAGCCGCCATCCGGCCGACGAAAATCGCTATGTCCGTTTCTACGTTAACGCCGTCATCGACGAGGGCGACGAGGCGCCGGAAGAGGTCGCGATCGTCTATGCCGTCGAGACGACCGAGCAGAAGGCGCTCGAGACGCAGATGGCGCAGACCCAGAAGCTCAACGCCGTGGGCACGCTGGCGGGCGGTATTGCCCACGATTTCAACAATGTGCTGACCGCAATCCTGTTGTCGTCCGATCACCTCCTTCTGCAGGCGCGCCCCTCCGACGCGAGCTTTGCCGACCTGATGGAGATCAAGCGCAATGCCAACCGCGCCGCGGTTCTGGTGCGCCAGTTGCTGGCCTTCTCGCGCAAGCAGACGATGCGGCCTGCCGTCCTCAACCTGACCGATGTCGTCGGCGACCTGCGCATGCTGGTCGACCGGCTGATTTCCGGCACCAATGTCAAGCTCGACGTCGATTACGGCCGTGATCTGTGGACGGTGCGCACCGACCTGTCGCAATTCGAGCAGGTGCTGATCAATCTCTGCGTCAATGCCCGCGATGCCATGCCGAAGGGCGGCCTGATCCAGATCAGGACCCGCAATGTCTCGGCACAGGAAGCGGCCGGCTTCCAGCAGGCCGATCTTCCTTCCGAAGATTTCGTCATGGTCGAGGTCTCCGACAACGGGACCGGCATCCCGCCGGAGATCATGGACAAGATCTTCGAACCCTTCTTCACCACCAAGGAAGTCGGCAAGGGCACCGGGCTTGGCCTGTCCATGGTCTATGGCATCGTCAAGCAGTCGGGCGGCTACATCTACCCGGAATCGGAAATCGGTCGCGGCACCAGCTTCCGCATCTTCCTGCCGCGCTATATCCAGGAAATTCAGCCGGTCACCGCTGCGGCGGCTGGCACGGAAGCCGGCGCCGATGGCGCGGCAAAGCCGTTGGTGCTTGCTGCCGCTGCGACCGAATCCGAGCCGGTCGACCTCACTGGAAAGTCTGCCGTCGTGCTTCTGGTCGAAGACGAGGAGGCGGTTCGTCGCGGCGGCAAGCGCATGCTGGAAACACGCGGCTATACCGTTCACGAGGCGGGCTCCGGCACGGAAGCACTCGACATCATGGACGAACTCGAAGGCAAGGTGGATATCGTCGTCTCCGACGTCGTCATGCCCGAAATGGACGGGCCGACGCTTCTGGCGGAACTGCGCAAGTCCTATCCGGACCTGAAGTTCATCTTCGTCTCCGGCTATGCCGAGGATGCTTTCGCCCGCAACCTGCCTGCCGATGCCAAGTTCGGCTTCCTGCCGAAGCCGTTCTCGCTGAAGCAGCTGGCCGTCGCCGTGCGCGAAATGCTCGATTCGGAATAGGGTAGGCCGGTCTGGCACCATGAAGTCGCCGGCGGCTCGCCCGCCGCGAAATCTTTGATTTCAATCGATGTTTCCACAGCTCTTGCAGACGTGAACATTACTGGAACGCAGAGCGAATAACGTTTTTTATGCAAGGACTTGAATGGCGCTTGCAAAATGAGAACAAAATGAGTACGAATATCCCATCGGCTGCTTCATTGCTTGCGCGGCGGCAATAACCTAAAGGTGGGATCTCATGGCACAGAACACATTGCGGCTCGTAGAGGAAAAAGGCGTGGACAAGAGCAAGGCGCTCGAAGCAGCACTCTCACAGATCGAACGTTCCTTCGGGAAGGGCTCGATCATGAAGCTCGGACAGAACGAACAGGTGATCGAGATCGAGACGGTTTCGACCGGCTCTCTCAGCCTGGATATTGCGCTCGGCATTGGTGGCCTTCCCAAGGGTCGCATCATCGAAATCTATGGTCCGGAAAGCTCGGGTAAGACGACCCTTGCGCTGCAGACCATTGCTGAGGCCCAGAAGAAGGGCGGCATCTGCGCCTTCGTCGACGCGGAACATGCGCTCGATCCGGTCTATGCCCGCAAGCTCGGCGTCGACCTGCAGAACCTTCTGATCTCGCAGCCCGACACGGGCGAGCAGGCACTCGAAATCACCGACACGCTGGTCCGCTCCGGCGCCGTCGACGTTCTCGTCGTCGATTCGGTCGCGGCCCTGACCCCGCGCGCTGAAATCGAGGGCGAGATGGGTGACAGCCTTCCCGGCCTTCAGGCCCGCCTGATGAGCCAGGCGCTGCGCAAGCTGACCGCCTCGATCTCCAAGTCGAACTGCATGGTCATCTTCATCAACCAGATCCGCATGAAGATCGGCGTCATGTTCGGTTCGCCGGAAACCACGACCGGTGGCAACGCGCTGAAATTCTATGCCTCCGTCCGTCTCGATATCCGCCGTATTGGCCAGGTCAAGGAGCGCGAGGAGGTCGTCGGCAATCAGACCCGCGTCAAGGTCGTCAAGAACAAGATGGCGCCTCCCTTCAAGCAGGTCGAATTCGACATCATGTATGGCGAAGGCGTCTCGAAGACCGGCGAACTCGTCGATCTGGGCGTCAAGGCCGGCATCGTCGAGAAGTCGGGTGCATGGTTCTCCTATAACAGCCAGCGCCTCGGCCAGGGTAGGGAGAATGCAAAGACCTTCCTGCGCGACAATCCGGAAGTCGCCCGCGAGATCGAGATGTCGCTGCGGCAGAATGCCGGCCTGATCGCCGACCGCTTCCTGCAGAATGGCGGCCCGGATGCCAATGACGGCGATGACGCCGGAGACATGTAATCGTAAATTGGACATGGGCGGTTCCGCCGCACTCGGGAAGCCTTCAAAGGGTTTCATTGCCGCCTATGCTTGCCGGTCGCCATCGAAAGATGTGCGGCCGGTTTTCTGTTCGGCTGGACAGTCGGGAATGTCGGCGATACAAGCCTCTGGACTTCAAATACTGGTACCGCAGCGGCGGTTGAAAAGGGCGTAGCATGAGCGGCGTGAATGACATCCGGTCGACCTTCCTCGACTACTTCAAGAAGAATGGCCACGAGGTTGTGGATTCGAGCCCGCTCGTCCCCCGTAACGACCCGACCCTGATGTTCACCAATGCCGGCATGGTGCAGTTCAAGAACGTCTTCACCGGCCTTGAAAAGCGCAGCTACACGACCGCCACCACCTCGCAGAAATGCGTGCGCGCCGGCGGCAAGCATAACGACCTCGACAATGTCGGCTATACGGCCCGCCATCTCACCTTCTTCGAGATGCTCGGCAACTTCTCCTTCGGCGATTATTTCAAGGAACAGTCGATCGAGCTTGCCTGGAAGCTCGTCACCGAAGGCTTCGACCTGCCGAAGAACCGTCTTCTCGTCACCGTCTATTCCGAGGATGAGGAAGCCGCGACGCTGTGGAAGAAGATCGCCGGCTTCTCCGACGACAAGATCATCCGCATCCCGACCTCTGACAATTTCTGGCAGATGGGCGATACCGGCCCCTGCGGTCCCTGCTCGGAAATCTTCATCGACCAGGGCGAGAACGTTTGGGGCGGCCCTCCGGGCTCGCCGGAAGAGGATGGCGACCGCTTCCTCGAATTCTGGAACCTCGTCTTCATGCAGTTCGAACAGACGGCACCCGGCGAGCGTTCGCTCCTGCCGCGTCCGTCGATCGATACCGGCATGGGCCTCGAGCGCATGGCCTGCGTGCTGCAGGGCAAGCAGAGCGTCTTCGATACAGACCTGTTCCGCACCCTGATCGGCGCCATCGAGGATACGATGGGCGTCAAAGCCGAAGGCAGCGCCAGCCACCGCGTCATCGCAGACCATCTGCGTTCGTCTGCCTTCCTGATCGCCGATGGTGTCCTGCCGTCGAATGAAGGCCGTGGTTACGTGCTTCGCCGCATCATGCGCCGCGCCATGCGCCATGCGCAACTCCTGGGTGCGAAGGAGCCGGTCATGTACAAGCTGCTGCCGACGCTCATCCAGGAGATGGGCCGTGCCTATCCTGAACTGGTGCGTGCCGAGGCATTGACCTCGGAAACGCTGAAGCTCGAAGAGACCCGTTTCCGCAAGACGCTGGAGCGCGGCCTGACCCTGCTTTCGGATGCCACGACGGATCTCTCCAAGGGTGACATGCTGGATGGCGAGACCGCCTTCAAGCTTTACGACACCTATGGCTTCCCGCTCGACCTGACCCAGGATGCGCTGCGCGCTCGCGAAATCGGCGTCGATATCGCCGGCTTCACCGACGCCATGGAGCGCCAGAAGGCCGAAGCCCGTTCGCATTGGGCCGGTTCCGGCGACAAGGCGACGGAAACGATCTGGTTCGAACTCAAGGAAAAGTTCGGCGCCAGCGAATTCCTCGGCTACGACACGGAAAAGGCCGAAGGCGTCGTCCAGGCGATCGTCAAGGACGGCAAGGCGGTCGATAGCGCCGCAGCCGGCGACGAAGTCCAGATCGTCGTCAACCAGACGCCGTTCTACGGCGAATCCGGCGGCCAGATGGGCGATACCGGCGTGATCGCCACGGACAATGCCAAGGTCTCGGTTACCGATACCCAGAAGAAGGGCGAGGGCCTGTTCGTTCACGTCGCCAAGGTCAGCGAAGGCGGCCTCAAGGTCGGTGATGCGGTTATCCTGACGGTCGACCATGCACGCCGCTCGCGCCTGCGCTCGAACCACTCGGCGACCCACCTGCTGCATGAGGCGATGCGCGAAGTGCTCGGCACCCACGTGGCCCAGAAGGGTTCGCTGGTCGCGCCTGAACGCCTGCGTTTCGACGTCTCGCATCCGAAGCCGATGACGGCGGAAGAACTGCAGCGCGTCGAGGACATGGCCAATGCCATTATCCTGCAGAATGCCAAGGTCACCACCCGGTTGATGAGCGTCGATGATGCGATCGCCGAAGGGGCCATGGCGCTGTTCGGTGAAAAATATGGCGATGAAGTTCGCGTCGTGTCGATGGGCACCGCGATCGACGGCGAAAAGGCCGGCAGGCCCTATTCGATCGAACTCTGCGGCGGCACCCACGTGTCTGCGACCGGTGATATCGGTCTTGTCCGGGTCCTGTCGGAAAGCGCAGTGGGCGCAGGCGTGCGTCGCCTCGAAGCCGTCACCGGCGAGGCTGCCCGTGCCTACCTCTCCGAGCAGGATGATCGCGTCAAGACCCTCGCCGGTGCGCTGAAGGTACAGCCCGTCGATGTCGTCTCCCGCGTCGAAGCGCTGCTCGACGAGCGCCGCAAGCTCGAGAAGGAACTCGCCGATGCCAAGCGCCGTCTCGCCATGGGTGGCGGTCAGGGCGGTACAGCCACCGACATTCGCGATGTGGCCGGCGTCAAGTTCATGGGCCGTGCGCTGCCCGGCATCGATGCCAAGGACCTGAAGGGCCTGGCCGATGAAGGCAAGGCGTCGCTCGGTTCGGGCGTCGTCACGCTGATCGGCGTGTCCGAAGATGGCAAGGCGAGTGCCGTTGTGGCCGTCACCGAAGATCTGATCGGCCGCTTCAGCGCCGTCGATCTGGTGCGCATCGCCTCCGCCGCACTTGGCGGCAAGGGTGGTGGCGGTCGTCCGGACATGGCCCAGGCGGGCGGCCCGGATGGCGCCAAGGCCGAGGAGGCGATCGAGGCGGTGGCTGCCGCACTCGGCGCCTGAGAAACACAGTCAAAAGCGGGCTCTGCCCGCTTTTGCATTTTGATGGACGAATAGAGGTTGTTGCGCATGGGCATGAATGCCGGCATCGCGGATGAACTGGACGAGACCGTCGAAGGACTTGCCCCGGCACTGTTTGCCGATGCGCCGAGTTCGGTCTCCTTCAACAAGCTGCGCAAGCGGTTGCTGCGACAGGTGCGTCAGGCCTTTGAGGATTTCGGCATGCTGAAGGGTCAGGAGCGCTGGCTCGTCGGCCTGTCGGGCGGCAAGGACAGCTATTCGCTCCTCGCCGTGCTGCTCGATCTCAAGTGGCGCGGGCTGCTGCCGGTCGAACTCATCGCCTGCAATCTCGATCAGGGCCAACCGAATTTCCCAAAGCACATCCTGCCGGATTATCTTGCCTCGATCGGCGTGAAGCATCGGATCGAATATCGCGACACCTATTCGATCGTGAAGGAAAAGGTGCCGTCGGGCGCCACCTATTGCTCGCTCTGTTCCAGGCTGCGCCGCGGCAATCTTTACCGCGTGGCGCGGGAGGAGGGCTGTCAGGCGCTCGTCCTCGGCCATCACCGGGAAGATATTCTCGAAACCTTCTTTATGAATTTCTTCCATGGCGGTCGGCTGGCCGGCATGCCGGCCAAGCTGTTGAACGACGAGGGCGACCTGATGGTGCTCCGTCCACTTGCCTATTGCGCCGAAGACGATCTGGCGAAATTTGCCGCCGCCATGGAGTTTCCCATCATCCCCTGCGACCTCTGCGGCTCGCAGGACGGCTTGCAGCGCAATGCGATGAAGCAGATGCTCGCCGATATCGAGACGCGTATGCCCGGCCGCAAGGATACGATGCTGCGCGCACTTGCCCATGTGAACCCGTCCCATCTTCTTGATCCGAAACTTTTTGATTTCTCCGGCCTGATGGCCGCTCCCGCCGACTGATCTCCCCCAGGCTGATCTCCTATCGTCACATACGGATTGGATTGAAAATGACCTTGCCGCTCGATGTCACCAGACTCGCCGATCTTCTGAAACAGGCGGCAAAGGCGGAAATCCTGCCGCGCTTTCGCCGGCTTGGCGGCAATGATGTGCGCTCCAAGAGCGAGCCCTCCGACCTTGTGACGGAGGCGGACGAGGCGGCCGAGCGGCTGATCCGCCGCGAGATTGCAACGCTCGCACCCGGTGCGCTTTTCATCGGCGAGGAATCGGTTGCTGCCGATCCGACGCTTCTCGAAAAACTGGGCGATGCCGACTTTGCCGTCGTCGTCGATCCGATCGACGGCACCTTCAACTACGCCTCCGGCATTCCGGCTTTCGGCGTCATGGCGGCGGTTGTCTATAAGGGCGAGACCGTTGCCGGCATCATTTACGACCCGATGGGTGACGATTGGGTCATGGCCGAAAAGGGCGCAGGCGCCTATCTGCGCCGGCCGGATGGCGATGCGGTCAAGCTCCATGTCGCCGCCCCGCAGCCGCTTGGCGAGATGATCGGCATGGCATCGGCCGGCTATTTTTTCGGCACCACCCGCGAACAGATTCTCGCCAATCTCGCCAAGGTCAGGCTTTTCGCCAGCTACCGCTGCGCGGCACATGAATACCGCACCTTCGCCAGCGGCCACGTGCAGTTCGCGCTCTACAACAAGCTCATGCCCTGGGATCACCTGGCAGGGACTTTGATCAGCACCGAAGCGGGCGGCTATGTCCGCCGGCTGGATGGCTCGGTCTATTTGCCGCACCATGTCGACGGCGGCCTGCTGGTCGCAACCGACGAGGACAGCTGGAAGACCCTGCGTCGCGAGATCATCGGCTGACATCTCCGGCGAAAGATGCTGCCGCCGGCACCAGACCGGGATGCACAGAGACGAAAAAAGCCCGGCATGACCGGGCTTTTTCTCAAGAGGCATTGAGGCCGCTCAATTGGCGAGGATTGCCTTCGGCTTGAACTGGCCACCATCGCGTAGTTCGAAGATCTGGTAGACCTGCGGGTTGCGAAGCGGCTCCTCGTTCTCGTCATGCTCCAGGTTCTGTTCGGAAACATAGGCGACATATTCGCTGTCGTCGTTTTCCGCGAGGAGATGATAGAAGGGCTGGTCCTTGCTCGGACGTATCTCGATCGGAATCGAGTTCCACCATTCGTCAGTATTGGCAAATTCCGGATCAACGTCGAATATGACGCCACGGAACGGAAATACCTTGTGACGGACGACTTCCCCGATCATGAACTTTGCGTGTCTCTGTTTCATGGCGTGATGTCCTTTCGCAACATCATGTGGGAATGAAACTCTCAAACATCAAGATCTAGCCGGTTTGTGGCCCGCATCCGCATCCCGGCGACCTTTGACGCCTTTCCCTTTCAAAGAAGCAAGAACCACGCCACCCAGAACCAGCACGATACCGAGTGCATGATAGGGTTCGAAGGTTTCGCCAAGAAACAGCACGGCCATGACGATCGAAACCGGCGGCATCAGGTAGAGCGTCACGCCGGCGGTCGCCGGGCCGAACACCCTGACCACGTGCTGGAAGCAGAAGAAGGCGGCGAGCGAAGCAAAAGCGACCATGCCGGCGATCTTCCACCACGCGGAGGCAGAGCTCGGTACAGCGCCTCCGCTCAAGAATTCGGCAAGAGAGGGCGGCAGGAGCACGATCGTGCCGGAGAACGCGATGATGCCGAAAAGCGCTAGCGGCCTCAGTTCCTGCAGATGCGGGTTCTTCAACAGGATGGAATAGATCGCAAAGCAGATCGCCGCGATCAGGATGCCGAGATCGCCGATATTGAATTTGAGGTGCAGCAGAGCCACCGGATCCCCATGCACGACGATGTAGATCACGCCGGCAAAGGCCACGACCATGCCTGCAAGTTCGCGGCCGCTGACCGACCTGCCGCTGAACATCCACTGGAACAGGATGATGAAGAGCGGCGATGTCGTGTAGATCAGCGTGCCGTTTGCCGCACTCGTATAGGTCAGCGACCAGTAGACGAGCCCGCCGCAGACCCCCATGCCGAGCCCTCCGAGCAGCAGCCAGAGCCAGAAATGATTGCGCACAAAGGCAAAGCTGGCCCGCCTGTCCATAACGATGAACGGCAGCATGACCAGTGTCGAGCCCGCCCAGCGCAGGAATGCTGTCGTGTAGGGCGCAACATCACCGATGATGCCGCGACCGAAGATGATGTTGCTGGCAAAGAAAATCGGAACCAGGGAAAAAATGAACCAGTCGAGCGCACCGCCCGAGCCGGCCTTTGATTGAACGGCCATAATGTACCAACGGATAAAATAGGGCCGCATTCGATCAGAGTCAGGCGGCCTTGACGTCTCCAAAAGAAAAAACGGCGGGGTGCCCCGCCGTTTCCAGATGCGGAAAGACCGCATGGCTGTGATAGAATGCGGCCGGTCAGGCCGAATAATACATGTCGAACTCGACCGGGTGAGGCGTCATTTCGAAGCGCATCACTTCGGTCATCTTCAGTTCGATATAGGCATCGATCTGGTCGTCGTCGAACACGCCGCCGGCGGTCAGGAACTTGCGGTCCTTGTCGAGGCTTTCCAGCGCTTCGCGAAGCGATCCGCAGACGGTCGGGATCTTCTTCAATTCCTTCGGCGGCAGGTCGTAAAGATCCTTGTCCATCGCCTTGCCGGGATGGATCTTGTTTTTGATCCCGTCGAGGCCGGCCATCAGCATGGCGGCAAAACCGAGATAGGGGTTCTGCGCCGGATCAGGGAACCGCACTTCGACGCGCTTCGCCTTCGGGCCGGAACCGAACGGAATGCGGCAGGAGGCCGAGCGGTTGCGTGCTGAATAGGCAAGCAGAACCGGGGCTTCATAGCCGGGTACGAGGCGCTTGTAGGAATTGGTCGTCGGGTTGGTGAAGGCGTTGATCGCCTTGGCATGCTTGATGATGCCGCCGATATAATAGAGGCAGCTTTCCGACAGGCCGGCATATTCGTCGCCGGCGAATGTCGGTTTACCGTCCTTCCAGATCGACTGATGCACGTGCATGCCCGAACCGTTATCGCCGAAAACCGGCTTCGGCATGAAGGTTGCGGTCTTGCCATAGGCATTGGCGACCTGATGCACGACATATTTGTAGATCTGCATCTTGTCGGCATTGCGCACCAGCGTATCGAACTTGACGCCGAGTTCGTGCTGGGCCGAAGCCACTTCATGGTGATGCTTCTCGACCACGACCCCCATTTCGGTGAGCACGGTCAGCATTTCCGAGCGCATGTCCTGCAGGCTGTCGACCGGCGGTACCGGGAAATAGCCGCCCTTGACGCGCGGACGATGGCCGAGGTTGCCGGTTTCGTAATCCGTGTCGTCATTGGACGGCAGTTCGGACGAATCGAGCTTGAACCCGGTATTGTAGGGGTCGGCCTTGTACTTCACGTCGTCGAACACGAAGAATTCCGGCTCCGGGCCGACGAATACCGTGTCGCCGATACCGGATGCTTTCAGATAGGCTTCCGCCTTCTTGGCCGTGCCGCGCGGATCGCGGTTATAGGCTTCGCCCGAGATCGGATCGAGGATGTCGCAGAATACGACCATCGTCGACTGGGCGAAAAAAGGATCCATGTGAACAGTGACGGGGTCCGGCATGAGAACCATGTCGGACTCGTTGATCGCCTTCCAGCCGGCAATCGAGGAACCGTCGAACATCACGCCGTCTGCAAACATGTCCTCATCGACGGCGGAAATATCCATCGTCACGTGCTGCAGCTTGCCGCGTGGGTCGGTAAAGCGAAGGTCAACGAACTTGACGTCGTTTTCCTTGATTTGTTTCATGATTTCGCTTGCGCTCGTCATAACAAGTTCCTCGATTTGAGTGACGATATAACAGTCACGCCGAGCCAGCTTAGATCGCGTCTACACCCGTTTCGCCTGTGCGGATACGGATGACCTCCTCGACGTTCGACACGAATATCTTGCCGTCGCCGATCCGTCCAGTCTGTGCCGCATTTCGAATGGCTTCGATTACGGCTTCCGCATTCTCGTCTGCAAGTACAACCTCGACCTTCACCTTGGGCAGGAAGTCCACGACATATTCTGCGCCGCGGTAAAGTTCGGTATGGCCCTTCTGGCGGCCGAAACCCTTGGCTTCGGTTACCGTAATGCCCTGCAGGCCGACTTCCTGAAGGGCTTCCTTCACTTCGTCGAGCTTGAAGGGTTTAATGATCGCTTCGATCTTCTTCATGAGAAACTATCTCTCCGCTTCTCCCCATGCGCAGACCCCAAGGCCCGCTCGCCCATGCCAATGCAGATATCGTGCCAAACTAATATCCACCCTCCAAAAGGATATCCTCATTTTGCACGGTTTCCTCCGCGTTTCCATGCCGCATGGCACGAATACGGGGGCACCAATGAGGAATTCCATGCGAAATGACGCCGCACTGCCCAGTTTTGTGACAAAACTGCGAAAAATTGTCCACCCTTCGAAAGGTCATGAGAGGGAGTACAAAATATGCATTTGCATATAATATAATCAGTAACTGTGAAATCTGACGACTTGCGTTTCGATCGATGCTGGGCTCAACATGCGCCATGCTCATGACCTCGTCACCCACACTGCTCACTCCTTTGGAAATGGCCGAAGCCGATCGATTGGCTGCTCAATCCGGAATTCCCTCCTTCGAGCTGATGCTTCGTGCCGGCCATGCCGTCGCAGCCGCAGCACTCGCGCATTTCCCTGGGGCCTTGCGCTTCGCCGTATTGTGCGGGCCGGGCAACAATGGCGGTGATGGCTATGTTGCGGCAAAGGCGCTGGCAGAGTCGGGCGCCACGCTCGATGTTTTCGCTCTCGGCGAAACCGCCGCATTGAAAGGCGATGCTAAATCCGCCTTCGACATGTGGGGAAGGGGTGCGACACCGCTCGATGCCTATGATCCTAGACCGGGAGACGTCGTCATCGACGCCCTGTTTGGCGCCGGCCTGTCCCGACCGGTATCCGATCCGGTCAGGCGGCTTATCGCCGATGTCACGGGCGCCGGCCTGCCTGTGCTGGCGGTAGACCTGCCATCGGGCCTCTGCGGCCTGAGCGGCCGCCCGCTTGGCGCAGCCTTCAACGCAAGGCGCACCATTACTTTCATGGCACGAAAGCCCGGCCATCTGCTTCTCCCCGGCCGGTCCCTCTGCGGTGACATGGAGGTTGTCGATATCGGCATCCCGCGGCGGCTCATGCAGGCTGCAGCCGGCAGAGTTTCGGAGAACCGACCCGACCTTTGGCGTAATGAGCTGCCGGTGGCAGGCCCCGATACGCATAAATACCGGCGCGGCCATCTCGTCTGCTTTTCCGGTGAAGCGTCAAAAACCGGCGCCGCCCGGCTTTCGGCGCAGGCGGCCCTCAAATGCGGGGCCGGGCTCGTGACGCTCGCATCTCCCGCCGACGCGCTGGAAATCAACGCGGCGCATCTAACGGCGGTAATGCTCCGGGAAATCGACAGCAAGGCCGATCTCGACGAATGGCTCGCCGATGGCAGGCTGTCGACCTTCGTCCTCGGCCCGGGTTTCGGCATTGGCGGAAAGGCGAGGGGGTTTGCCCTGGCCCTTTCCGGCAAGACGCTCGTGCTCGATGCCGACGGCATAACCTCGTTCAAGGACGACCGCGATGCGCTGTTTGCAGCCTTTGCCGGCGGCGAGCCGCATCTCGTGCTGACGCCCCACGAAGGCGAATTCTCTAGGCTGTTTCCCGACCTCGCCGCCGATGACAGCCTCGGCAAGGTCGAAAAGGCGCTGGAGGCAGCAAGGCGGGCCAATGCCGCCGTCGTTTACAAGGGAGCGGATACGGTCATCGCAGCACCCGATGGTCGCGCCGCAATCAATACCAACGGCCCGCCATGGCTCGCCACCGCCGGATCAGGAGATGTGCTGGCCGGCATTGTCGGCGCATTGTCGGCGCAGGGCATGCCGGCCTTCGAAGCCGCCGCAGCCGGCGTCTATATCCACGCCGAAGCCGCCAATATGGCCGGCCCCGGAATGACGGCGGAAGATCTTGCAGACCATGTCGGCAAGGCCATGGCCGCGACGGTGACCGGCCACTAGCCTTTGTTCACAAGATCCTGCATCGCCATCGCTCCCTGAGGCGCATTGACCTTGCCCTCATGGATGAAGAAGGCAAACACGTCGCGCGGCGTCCGGCTGACGTTACGGGCATCATCGACCAGCGGCAGGTCCCCCGGCACTCTGCCTTCCGCCCATGTCTTGAGCCGCGCGGCCCAGGCATTCATGTCGGTATCGGCATAACAGGTCGCAATGTCGTCCGATCCCTTCTGCAGCCGGGCATAGACGAAATCGGCAGTCACGTCGGCAATCATCGGATAGTCGAAATGCTCCGCACAGACCGGCGCGACATTGTATTTTTCGATGAGCGCCACGAATTCTGGCACCTTGAAGGAGTCGTGCCGCACTTCGACGACGTGGCGCAGCGGCAGGCCCTCAAGCGCCTCAGGCAGAAGCTTCAGGAACGCCTCGAAATCGTCAGGCTCGAATTTCTTGGTCGGCGCAAACTGCCACAGAAGCGGGCCGAGATGGTCGCCGAGTTCGACAAGGCCCTGGTTGAGAAATTTCCCGATCGACTCTTCGGCCTCGGCCAGAACCTTTCGGTTGGTTGTGAAGCGGCTGGCCTTCAGTGAGAAGATGAAACCGTCCGGCACTTCCGAGGCCCATTTGGCGAATGTCTCCGGCTTCTGCGAACCGTAATAGGTGCCGTTGACCTCGATGACCGAAAGCTTGCCCGACGCATATTCGAGCTGCCGCTTTTTCGGAAGCTTCTCCGGATAAAACGTGCCTTCCCACGGATCGAAGGTCCAGCCGCCGATGCCGGTGCGGATCTTGCCGCTCTTGCTCATCTACCCCTCCCTGATCTGCCGTCTCGCAAGCGGTGGCCTATTCCGCCGCCTGCACCTTTTTCACCGGCCGGCGTTCCAGCAACTCCTTGAGGAAGTGCCCGGTATAGGAGCGCTCCTCCTTGACGATCTGTTCGGGCGTGCCGGTGGCGACCACTTCGCCGCCGCCGGTTCCGCCTTCGGGACCGATATCGATGATCCAGTCGGCCGTCTTGATGACCTCCAGATTGTGTTCGATGACGATAACGGAATTGCCTTGGTTGACCAACTCGTGCAGCATTTCTAGAAGTTTCGCCACGTCATGGAAATGCAGGCCGGTGGTCGGCTCGTCGAGAATGTAGAGCGTGCGTCCCGTCGAGCGCTTCGACAATTCCTTGGCGAGCTTGACGCGCTGCGCCTCGCCGCCGGACAGCGTATTGGCCTGCTGGCCGACCTTGATATAGCCGAGACCGACATCGAACAGCGACTGCAGCTTGTCGCGCACCGCCGGCACCGCCGAGAAGAACTCGACGCCTTCCTCGACCGTCATGTCGAGCACGTCGGCAATCGACTTTCCCTTGAAATGCACGTCCAGCGTCTCGCGATTGTAACGCTTGCCGTGGCAGACGTCGCAGGTGACGTAGACATCCGGCAGGAAATGCATCTCGATCTTGATCACCCCGTCGCCCTGGCAGGCCTCGCAACGGCCGCCCTTGACGTTGAAGGAGAAGCGGCCGGGCGCATAGCCGCGTGCCTTGGCCTCTGGCAGGCCGGCAAACCAGTCACGGATCGGCGTGAAGGCGCCGGTATAGGTGGCCGGGTTGGAGCGCGGCGTACGGCCGATCGGCGACTGGTCGATATCGATCACCTTGTCGATATGCTCGAACCCGTCGATCCGGTCATGCTCGGCCGGAATTTCGCGCGCCCCCATGACGCGGCGTGCGGCCGACTTATAGAGCGTCTCGATCAGGAACGTGGACTTGCCGCCGCCCGATACGCCGGTGACTGCCGTGAACACGCCAAGCGGAACCGCTGCGGTGACATTCTTCAGATTGTTGCCGCGCGCGCCGAAAACCTTGAGTTCCTTGCCCTTCTTGGGCTTGCGCCGCTCGGCCGGAACCGCAACGCCGAGCTCGCCCGACAGGTATTTACCGGTCAATGACTTCGGATTGGCCATCACCTGGCTCGGCGTGCCCTCGGCCACCACCGTGCCGCCATGAATGCCGGCCGCCGGTCCGATATCGACGACATAATCGGCCGTCAGGATCGCATCCTCGTCATGCTCGACGACGATCACGGTATTGCCGATGTCGCGCAGATGCTTCAGCGTGTCGAGGAGGCGGGCATTGTCGCGCTGGTGCAGGCCGATCGACGGCTCGTCGAGCACGTAAAGAACGCCCGTGAGGCCCGAGCCGATCTGCGAGGCAAGCCGGATGCGCTGGCTTTCGCCGCCCGACAGCGTGCCGGAGTTGCGCGACAGGCTCAGATAGTCGAGGCCGACATCGTTGAGGAACTGCAGCCGCTCGCGGATCTCCTTGAGGATACGCACCGCGATCTCGTTCTGCTTGGCATTCAGATGTTCCGGCAGGCCGGAAAACCAGTCGCGCGCCACCTTGATCGACATTTCGGTGGCTTCGCCGATATGCAGTTTGTTGATCTTCACCGCCAGCGCTTCGGGCTTAAGGCGATAGCCGGCGCAGGCCGGGCAGGGGGCTGCCGACATGTAGCGCTCGATTTCTTCGCGCGCCCAGGCGCTGTCGGTCTCCTTCCAGCGGCGCTCAAGATTGGGAACGATACCCTCGAAGGTCTTCACCGTCTTGTAGGAGCGTGCGCCATCGGCATAGTTGAACTCGATCTTTTCCTCGGTACCCTTGAGGATCGCGTCCTGTGCCGCCTTGGAGAGCTTGTCCCAGCGGTCCGACAGCTTGAAGCCGAACACCTTGCCGAGACCTTCGAGCGTCTGGTTGTAATAGGGCGACGACGACTTGGCCCAGGGCGCGATGGCACCGTCCTTCAGCGTGCGCCCCGGTTCCGGCACGATCAGGTTCTCGTCCACCTTCTGCTGCGAACCGAGGCCGTCGCAGGTCGGGCAGGCGCCGAACGGATTGTTGAACGAAAACAGCCGCGGCTCGATCTCCGGAATGGTGAAGCCGGAAACCGGGCAGGCGAATTTTTCCGAGAATAGAACCCGTTCATGGGTCTCGTTGAGCGACTTGTTGGCGGAGCCACCGGCTGCAGTTTCATTGGCGGGCAGGGGCTTGTCGGCGAATTCCGCCACGGCCAGGCCATCGGCAAGCTTCAGCGAAGTTTCAAGGCTGTCCGCCAGGCGCGCACCGATATCCGCCCGCACCACGAGGCGGTCGACGACGACGTCGATGTCGTGCTTGTATTTCTTGTCGAGTGCCGGAACATCGGCAATCTCGTAGAACTGGCCATCCACCTTGACGCGCTGAAAGCCCTTCTTCATCAGGTCGGCGAGTTCCTTCTTGTACTCGCCCTTGCGGCCGCGGATCATCGGCGCAAGGATGTAGAGGCGCGTTCCTTCCTCGAAGGCCAGCACCCGGTCGACCATCTGGCTGACCGTCTGGCTTTCGATCGGAAGCCCCGTCGCCGGAGAATAGGGCACGCCGACGCGGGCGAAGAGCAGACGCATATAGTCGTAGATCTCGGTAACCGTGCCGACCGTCGAGCGCGGATTGCGCGAGGTCGTCTTCTGCTCGATCGAGATCGCCGGCGACAGGCCCTCGATCTGGTCGACATCTGGCTTCTGCATCATTTCCAGGAACTGTCGCGCATAGGCCGACAGGCTTTCCACATAACGCCGCTGGCCTTCCGCATAGATCGTGTCGAAGGCAAGCGAGGATTTGCCGGACCCCGACAAGCCGGTCATCACGATCAGCGAATTGCGGGGCAGGTCGAGATCGATGCCCTTCAAATTGTGCTCGCGTGCACCACGTATGGAAATGGTCTTGAGTTCGCTCATCATCATGCCTTTGGGGAGGCCCGCTTTCGGGATTGAAGGCCCTTATGTAGTCATTGATGTCAGACTGTCGAGGCGAAACTGCCGCATTTGCCAAGCGTTCCGACTCCGTTGACAGCACTATAGGAATAAAATAGAACAAATAAAGAACAAAATATACGAAAGCTGACCATCATTCAGGCCTTTAGGATTTTGCCTGTGGATTGTCGGCGGTAGGGCAGGCGCTGCGCCCGACCTATGGTTTAAGGTGCGCCACTGTTTTTGAAGCTGCGGGAATGCGCGGCGAGCTAAGGTGAGAAGATTATGGCAGGTAGCGTCAACAAGGTCATCCTGATCGGCAATGTGGGAGCAGACCCCGAAATCCGTCGGACCCAGGACGGCCGTCCGATCGCCAACCTTCGCATTGCGACGTCCGAAACCTGGCGTGACCGCAATTCCGGCGAGCGCCGCGAAAAGACCGAATGGCACACCGTCGTCGTCTTCAACGAGGGCCTCTGCAAGGTCGTCGAGCAATATGTGAAGAAGGGCGCCAAGCTCTATATCGAAGGCGCGCTGCAGACCCGCAAGTGGCAGGACCAGAGCGGCAACGATCGCTACTCGACGGAAATCGTGCTTCAGGGCTTCAACTCGACGCTGACCATGCTCGACGGTCGCGGCGAGGGCGGCGGTGACCGTGGCGGCTTTGGCGGCGGTCGTGGTGGTGCGAGCGACTTTGGTGGCGGTGACGACTTCGGTGGCGGCTACGGTGGCGGCGGCAACGACTATGATCGCCCGCGCTCGGGTGGCCAGGGTGGCGGTGGCCAAGGCGCCGGTCAAGGAAGCGGCGGCCGCGGCGGCCAGTCGTCGGGAGGCAATTTCTCCCGCGACCTGGATGACGACATCCCGTTCTGATCGGAGGCGCCTGCGGGCGCCTTTTTCATGTCAGTTCACCAAGGACGAGATCCGGTCCTTCGTCCATTAGCCGGCCAGGCCTCACGCTTGGCCGGCTGTTTTTCGTTCATGCCCGCTCGTCGGCAGCCAGCATTGCGACCAGTACATCGGATTGGGACAATATTCCGACCAGTGCCTGACCATCATCGACCACTGGCAGGTAATGCAGGCCATTTTCGGCAAATTGAATGATCGCCTCCGCCGGACTGGCGTCCGGTCGAACGGTTTTGACCGGCGAGGTCATGATGTCGGCGACAGCCGTGCTTGGCCCGATCGGCGAGGAGAAGGCAGACAATAGGCGAACGACCAGATTGCCCGGCCTCCCGGCTGGCCGCAGTTTGTCTATCAGGTTCGTTTGTGTAACGATGCCGACAACTTTCGCGTCGTCCGCAATCACCGGCAAAGCCTTGATGTGATGCGAGCGCATGAGCTGCTGTGCCTCGTAAACCGGCATTTCCGGCGATGCAGTGATCACATCGCGCGACATCAGTTGGCCGCAATCCAGATCGGTGGCCCGACGTCGATAGGACCGCAGTTCCACGCGCTTGAGTATCGCTTCGAGGTCATCGCGATTGATATCGATAAACTCGTCATATTCGCCAAGCACATCATCGATATCCTGCGACGAGAAGCCGATACGTTGGATAGGCGCCGGGTCCTTGGTGCCATGATCGGCCGCCGCCGGCACCGTTCTGTGCGGATACCTACGGCCGGTGACATTGTTGAATATCAATGCGACGGCCAGCAATGCGACGGAATTGCCCAGAACCGGCCAGATCACGAAATTAAAGCCAAGATCATGAATGGCCTTGCCACCGAGGACCGCCGTCAAGGCGA
This sequence comes from Neorhizobium sp. NCHU2750, assembly GCF_003597675.1. Classification (NCBI taxonomy): domain Bacteria; kingdom Pseudomonadati; phylum Pseudomonadota; class Alphaproteobacteria; order Hyphomicrobiales; family Rhizobiaceae; genus Neorhizobium; species Neorhizobium sp. NCHU2750. The sequence goes on from NZ_CP030827.1 coordinate 1,816,908, forward strand.
TCGCCCCGCCTGGCGGATGAAGGCAGCGGAAGGTCATCATCAAGCCGATGGCTATGCTGATCGAGAGCGCGGCGGCGAGAAACGGTTCACCGACAATCATCGAAACAGAAACACCGACGATGGCAGAGAGCGTATTGCCGCCAATGATTGACCATGGCTGGGCGAGTGGACCTGCCGGTACGGCAAAGAGCAGTACCGCGGAGGCACCCATCGGTGCGATGAGGGCAGGCAGCGATACAGATGATCCGACCGCCAGCACGCCGCTCAGGCCACTGATGAATATGCCCAGAAGGGCACCGGCAGAGGCGCGCAACCGCTCCCTCTTGGTGACGGGTGACGTGTCCGGCAGCAGCCTGCACAATAAGGGATGCAATGGACTTTCCTTCAATCAACAGATGGCGTTGCCACGCCTTCATCTACCAGATGCAACCGGATGGCCGCGGCCAAAATTTCGGCTTCTTGCCAGAGGGCGCTTTCTCAGAGGTTGAAGGCGGACCGCACCCCGTCGACGACGAACTGCACCGAGAGTGCCGCAAGCAGCACGCCGAGAAGCCGCGTCAGGATCGCCCGGCCGGTGACGCCGAGGAAGCGATCGAGCTTTTCCGAAAGCAGCAAGGTCAGATAGACGACGGCCATCATCAGCGCGATCATGCCGATCAGCAGGGCGCGGTCGAAGGCGGTGGTGTAGCTGCCAGCAAGCAGCACGGTGGCTGAGATCGCGCCGGGCCCCGCAATCAGCGGAATGGCCAGCGGGAAGACGGCCAGGTCACGCAGGTGATCGATGGTGATGGCCGCCTGCGATGTCTTTTCCTTGCGCTCCTGGCGGCGCTCGAACACCATTTCGAAGGCGATCCAGAAGAGCAGCAAGCCGCCGGCCACCCGAAAGGCGCCCATAGATATGCCGAGAAGCCCGAGCACCCCGGCGCCGAATAGTGCGAAGACGGCAAGGATACCGAAGGCGATGATCGAGCCGCGCAGTGCCACCTGGCGACGCTGCGCTCCCGTCATACCCACGGTCAGGCCGAGGAATACCGGCGCAAGTCCCGGAGGGTCGAGCGTCACCAGCATCGTCGTCATCGCGTTGATCAAAGCGTCGGCAGTTGCCATATGGATCCTCCGGTGACCACGTTCCTTGCGAACGCGGTCGATGATTGTTAGGACACTGCAGCGCCATCCGCCATATCTGTAACGGCGGATGCTGTAAAACTTTGGCTCGCGTGGACAAGAGCCCTGAAAACCGACCGGCATTCAGGGCAACACACGGGCAAATCCGGCAAAACCTTTGGCTGCGCCCGGCAAGGTGTGGCGAAGGACAAAATATTGCCGGGAACGGCGTCAAAAGCTGTTCAAAACCCAAGCGGAAATTGGCGTACGGAACCGCTATCCGCTATAAAAATGCAACTGATTCCGTTGAGAGATCGTGATCCGTTTTGACTGAGCAAAGCACACCCGGCGGCGGAAAGCTGCCCCCCGGCATCGAACCCATTTCCATCATGGAGGAGATGCAGCGGTCCTACCTCGATTACGCCATGAGCGTTATCGTCAGCCGCGCCCTTCCTGACGTGCGCGACGGCCTGAAGCCTGTCCATCGCCGTATTCTCTACGGCATGTCCGAGCTCGGCATCGACTGGAACAAGAAATACGTCAAATGCGCCCGCGTGACCGGGGACGTGATGGGTAAATACCATCCGCATGGCAACATGGCGATCTATGACGCGCTGGCGCGCATGGCGCAGGACTGGTCGCTCCGCCTGCCGCTGATCGACGGCCAGGGCAATTTCGGCTCGATCGACGGTGACCCGCCGGCGGCCGAACGCTACACCGAATGCCGCCTGCAGAAGGCCGCCCACTCGCTGCTCGACGACCTCGACAAGGAAACCGTCGATTTCCGCGACAACTATGACGGCACGCTGTCCGAGCCCGTCGTCGTTCCGGCGAAATTCCCGAACCTGCTCGTCAATGGCGCGGGCGGCATTGCCGTCGGCATGGCGACCAACATTCCGCCGCACAATCTGTCGGAAGTCATCAACGGCTGTATCGCCCTGATCGACAATCCCGCGATTGAACTGCCGGAAATGATGGACATCATCCCCGGTCCGGACTTCCCGACCGGCGCGCTCATCCTTGGCAAGAACGGCATCCGTTCGGCCTATGAGACCGGCCGAGGTTCCGTCATGATGCGCGGCGTCGCCACGATCGAACCGATGCGTGGCGACCGCGAACAGATCATCATCACCGAAGTTCCCTATCAGGTGAACAAGGCGACGATGATCGAAAAGATGGCCGAACTGGTCAAGGAAAAGCGCATCGAGGGTATTTCCGACCTGCGCGACGAATCCGACCGCCAGGGCTATCGCGTCGTCATCGAGCTGAAGCGCGATGCCAATGCCGATGTCATCCTCAACCAGCTTTACCGCTACACGCCGCTGCAGACCTCCTTCGGCTGCAACATGGTGGCGCTGAACGGCGGCAAGCCGGAACAGCTGACGCTGCTCGACATGCTGCGCGCCTTCTGTTCCTTCCGCGAGGAAGTCGTCAGCCGCCGCACCAAATACCTGCTGCGAAAGGCCCGCGAACGCGCCCACGTCTTGGTTGGTCTCGCAATTGCGGTCGCCAATATCGACGAAGTCATCGCGCTCATCCGCCGTGCGCCCGATCCGGCGACGGCCCGCGAACAATTGATGACCCGTCGTTGGCCGGCCCATGACGTCGAGGCGCTGATCCGCCTGATCGACGACCCGCGCCACAAGATCAACGAGGACGCCACCTACAACCTCTCGGAAGAGCAGGCCCGTGCGATCCTCGAACTGCGTCTGGCCCGCCTGACCGCCCTCGGCCGCGATGAAATCGCCGACGAGTTGAACAAGATCGGCGCCGAGATTTCGGATTACCTCGACATCCTGTCGTCGCGCATCCGCATCCAGACGCTGGTCAAGGAAGAACTCGCCGCCGTTCGCGACGAATTCGGCACGCCGCGTCGCACCCAGATCCTCGATGCCGGCCTCGACATGGATGATGAAGACCTCATCGCCCGCGAGGAAATGGTCGTCACCGTTTCGCATCTCGGTTACATCAAGCGCGTGCCGCTCAATACCTACCGGGCGCAGCGCCGCGGCGGCAAGGGACGCTCCGGCATGGCAACGCGCGACGAGGATTTCGTCTCGCGCCTCTTCGTGGTCAACACCCACACGCCGGTCCTGTTCTTCTCCTCGCGTGGCATCGTCTACAAGGAAAAGGTCTGGCGCCTGCCGGTCGGCACGCCGCAGTCCCGCGGCAAGGCGCTGATCAACATGCTGCCGCTGGAACCCGGCGAACGCATCACCACCATCATGCCGCTACCCGAGGACGAGAACTCCTGGGAAAACCTCGACGTCATGTTCGCAACGACGCGCGGCACCGTTCGCCGCAACAAGCTCAGCGACTTCGTTCAGGTCAACCGCAACGGCAAGATCGCCATGAAGCTTGAGGAAGAGGGCGATGAAATCCTCTCCGTCGAGACCTGCACGGCACCGAATCTCGATATCGGCATTCCCGGCGACGACGTTCTTTTGACGACTGCGCTCGGTCAGGCGATCCGCTTCCCGGTCGATGAGGTCCGCGTCTTTGCCGGCCGCAACTCGATCGGTGTCCGCGGTATCAATCTCGGCGATGGCGACCGTATCATCTCGATGACGATCGTCAGCCATGTCGATGCAGAGCCGTGGGAACGCGCCGCCTACCTCAAGCGCTCCGCCGCCGACAGGCGTGCGGCTGGTGTCGATGAAGAGGATATCGCTCTGGTCGGCGAGGAAGTCACCGAAGAGGGACAACTGACCGACGAACGCTACGAAGACCTGAAGGCGCGCGAACAGTTCGTCCTGACCGTCTCCGAAAAGGGTTTCGGCAAGCGCTCGTCCTCCTACGACTTCCGTACCTCTGGCCGTGGCGGCAAGGGCATCCGCGCCACCGACACGTCGAAAACGTCGGAAATCGGCGAACTCGTCGCCGCATTCCCCGTCGACGAGGCGGACCAGATCATGCTCGTCTCCGATGGCGGCGTGCTGATCCGCGTGCCGATCGGCGGCATCCGCATCGCCAGCCGCGCCACCAAGGGTGTCACCATCTTCTCCACCGCCAAGGATGAGAAAGTGGTTTCCGTCGAGCGCATCAGCGAGCCGGAAGGCGACGAGGAAAATGGCGTCGAGGGCGAAGAGCCGATCGATGGCGGTGATGCAGGCCAGGCCTCGGCCGGCGACGATGCAGCGGACAACGGCCCCGAAAGCGACGATAACGGCGCGTAAGCGCATCGCATCCGACCGGCAGCCTCTTGCAGGGCTGCCGGCAAAACGCAACAGCGAGGTCAGGCGCAAACCGGCCGTCATTCATCAAGCAAGAAAAAGCCCGGAGAACGTGACGTTCTCCGGGCTTTTCAGTTTTGTCAGCCTGCCGCTCTTGTCGTCGACTTTGACCCTCGCAATTACTGAATCACAAGGGGAGCGGTCATGCTGTGAACATGATCGCGGCATAGAAAAAGGTGGCGCATGCGTCACGCCACCTTGAACATAACCAGCTTCGATCGCTGACGACTAAAGGATCACGCTGCTTGGGAGTTTGCAGGTGAGCACGCCATGCCGTCAGGTTCGCCGCCGCGAAAATCTTAGTTGTAGGAAACGTCCTGATAGCGGGCCGAAACCTGCTGGTAGGTGTTGGCGGCTTCGTGGGTGTTGGAACGATCCTGGTACAGGGTCACCGTTGCCGTCAGCATGACTGCAATCATCGACGTCCAGACGAGGTTGATCATCGTGACCTTGTCGAGCATCATCGGGTTCCGCTTGGAAAACATATCCAAAATTCCTTTTTTCTGGCCTGTTTGCGCCGGGGCACTCACAGGTCTCGCCGCATGTTGAGAGAAATTTAACTGAACGGCTCTGAAGCGTCCCTGAAGGGCTCGTTCATCTGGCGTTCAGGTTTCTCCCGTCTCAGAGGTCGTCCTGGCCCAGTGCCGAAAGCACGCCTTCGAGCATCAGCGATGCAAAAATGGCTGCAATGACCACCAGAACCAGCATTTCGTCTCTCCATGTCAGGGCACCACGCCCTTCGATGGTCTGGAGTAAAACAAACCGCGACTGAAACGACCTTGAATGCCCCGTTCATATTGCATTCACGGCCATCAAGACCGCTCTGCCCTTGCGAAGCCGGGGCCGACGTGACAAAAGGCGCGAGAATTTCAACCGGCCGGCTCACCGTATGACGACTGCTTTTTATCCCGGTTCCTTCGATCCCATGACCAACGGGCATCTCGACGTGCTCGTTCAGGCGCTTGATGTCGCCGACCATGTGATCGTTGCGATCGGCGTTCATCCGGGCAAGACACCGCTTTTCTCCTTCGAGGAGCGGGCGGACCTGATCCGCGCATCGCTCGAGCAGGTGCTGCCGGAAAAGGCGGCCCGCATCGATGTCGTATCCTTCGACAGGCTGGTGGTCGATGCCGCTCGCGCCAATGGCGCAAGGCTTCTGATCCGCGGACTGAGGGACGGCACCGATCTGGACTACGAAATGCAGATGGCCGGCATGAACAGGCAGATGGCACCGGATGTGCAGACCGTCTTCCTGCCGGCGGGAACGGCGTCGCGGCCCATAACCGCCACATTGGTCCGTCAGATCGCGGCCATGGGTGGTGATGTCGCAGCCTTTGTGCCGGGTCCCGTGCTTGCCGCCCTGAAAACGAGATTCGACCGCTGATTTGGTCAGAAACACGGAGTTTCAAACATGAAATTGCTTCACCTTGCCTTTGCCGGTCTCGTCGCCTTCGCATCGACGACGATCGCGGCCCATGCCGATGATCTGCTGACGATCCAGCTGAAGGACGGCCCGGTCGTCATCAAGCTCGCCCCGGAAGTCGCGCCGAAACATGTCGCCCAGATCGAGGCGCTCGCCACCAAGGGCGAATATGACAATGTCGTCTTCCATCGCGTCATCGACGGCTTCATGGCCCAGACTGGCGACGTCGAATTCGGCAAGGTCGGCGGTCCGAAATACAATCCGCAGCAAGCCGGCATGGGTGGCTCCGAAATGCCGGACATCCCGGCTGAATTCTCGAAGCTGCCGTTCAAGCGCGGCACGGTCGGCATGGCCCGCGCCCAGGACCCGAACTCGGCCAACTCGCAGTTCTTCATCATGTTCGCCGACGGCCCGTTCCTCAACGGCCAGTATACGGTCGTGGGTCAGGTCGTCTCCGGCATGGATCTGGTCGACAAGATCAAGCGCGGCGAGGGATCGAATGGCGAAGTCAGCAATCCCGACAAGATGATCAAGGTCACCGTTACCAAGAAGTAACGACGGCCGAGACGTGAACAAAGGCGCGCAAGCGCCGTTTCCCCAATCATAGAAGAGCCTTTTCAAAGGCGACCAACAAGGAGAGACGCACATGGCGGAGATCAAGGATCCCGAAAACACCCTCATCATGGAAACCACCAAGGGCAAGGTCGTGATCTCGCTTCTGCCGGACCTCGCTCCGGGCCACGTCGCCCGCATCAAGGAACTGGCACGCGAAGAAGCCTATGACGGCGTTGTCTTTCATCGCGTCATCCCCGATTTCATGGCGCAGACCGGCGACGTCAAGTTCGGCAAGAAGGGCGGCGAAAGCTTTGCCCCGTCGCGCGCCGGCATGGGTGGTTCCGACAAGCCGGACCTGAAGGCTGAATTCTCGGCCGTCCCGCACGTCCGCGGCACCTGCTCCATGGCCCGTTCGCAGAACCCGAACTCGGCCAACTCGCAGTTCTTCATTTGCTTCACCGACGCTCCGTGGCTGAACAAGCAGTATTCTGTCTGGGGCCAGGTCATCGAGGGCATGGATGTCATCGACACGATCAAGAAGGGTGAACCGGTCCAGGATCCGGATTCCATCGTCTCGATCCGCGTCGCAGCCGACGTCTGATCAAGGCTGACGCCTTTGGCCCGCTCCGTCTCGAAAGGCGGGGCGGGCTTCCGCATTTCAAGAACAGGCCTAAAACTACGCCATGCGTGTCGAACTATTCGATTTCGATCTGCCGGAAGAAAACATCGCTCTCAGACCCGCAAGCCCGCGGGACAGCGCGCGGTTTCTCGTCGTCCGCCCGGACGCCGATCCGGTTCTCGCCGATCATCGCGTTTCGGAACTGGCGGATTTCCTGAAACCCGGCGATGCACTGGTATTCAACGACACCAAGGTAATTCCCGCTCAGCTCGAAGGTATCAGGCATCGAGACGGCGCTGGCGGCCAGCAGGTTTCGGCAACGCTGCATATGCGCACCGCAGCCGACGTCTGGAAGGCCTTCGCCAAGCCCGGCAAGCGCATCAAGATCGGCGATCGCATTCAGTTCGGTCACTCTGCGGAGACATGTCAGACTGGTTCAGTGATGGCGACGGTGGAGGAAAAAGGCGAGGGCGGTGAAGTCACGCTCCGCTTCGATCTTTCCGGCCCCGCACTTGACGAGGCGATCATGTCGGTCGGCCACATTCCGCTGCCGCCTTACATCGCCGCCAAGCGCGCCGAGGATGAAAAAGACCGGCAGGACTACCAGACCATCTATGCGCGCGAGGAGGGCGCGGTCGCAGCCCCGACCGCCGGCCTGCATTTTACCCCGGACCTGTTCGCCAAACTTGATGCCGCAGGCATTGAACGCCATTTCGTCACGCTGCATGTCGGCGCCGGCACCTTCCTGCCGATGAAGGTCGACGACACGGTCGATCACAAGATGCATCAGGAAATCGGCTATGTCAGCGCCGAGACGGCCGCAAAGCTCAATGCGGTGAAGGCCCGCGGCGGGCGCATCGTCTGCGTCGGCACGACCTCGCTCAGGCTGATCGAGAGTGCTGCCTCCGATGACGGGCAGATCCAGCCCTGGAGCGGCGCCACCGGCATCTTCATCACGCCCGGCTATCGCTTCAAGGCGGTGGACATGCTGATGACCAATTTCCATCTGCCGAAATCCACCCTGTTCATGCTCGTCTCGGCCTTCTGCGGCCTAGAGGTGATGCAGGACGCCTATTCCCACGCCATCAGGACGGGCTATCGCTTTTATTCCTACGGCGATTCCAGCCTGCTTTTCCGGAAAGACTAGATGACCACCGAGAACTTCCAGTTCACCCTGAAGAAGACCGATGGCGGCGCACGCCTTGGCGAAGTCTCCATGCCGCGCGGCACGATCCGCACGCCTGCCTTCATGCCGGTCGGCACCGTCGGCACGGTCAAGGCCATGTATCTCGATCAGGTGCGCGACACCGGCGCCGATATCATTCTCGGCAATACCTATCACCTGATGCTGCGTCCCGGCGCCGAGCGCGTTGCTCGCCTGGGTGGCCTGCATGAGCTGATCCGCTGGAAGCATCCGATCCTGACGGATTCGGGCGGTTTTCAGGTCATGTCACTGTCTGGCCTGCGCAAGCTCGACGAAAAGGGCGTGACCTTCAAGAGCCATGTCGACGGCTCGCTGCACCACATGTCGCCGGAGCGCTCGATCGAGATCCAGGGCCTGCTCGGTTCGGATATCCAGATGCAGCTCGACGAATGCGTCGCGCTGCCGGCAGAGCCGAAGGAAATCGAGCGGGCGATGGAACTGTCGCTGCGCTGGGCCGAGCGCTGCCGCGTCGCCTTCGGCGACCAGCCCGGCAAGGCGATGTTCGGCATCGTCCAGGGCGGCGACCAGCCGGCGCTGCGTATCCGCTCGGCGGAAGGCCTGAAGCAGCTCGACCTCAAGGGTTATGCGGTCGGCGGCCTCGCTGTCGGCGAGCCACAGGACGTCATGCTCTCGATGCTGGAGACGACGCTGCCGGTTCTGCCCACCGAGAAACCGCGCTACCTGATGGGCGTCGGCACGCCGGACGACATCCTGAAATCGGTTGCCCGCGGCATCGACATGTTCGACTGCGTCATGCCGACCCGCTCGGGCCGCCACGGTCTGGCCTTCACCCGCCGCGGCAAGGTCAATATCCGCAATGCCCGCCACGCCGAGGACATGCGCCCGCTGGACGAGGAGAGCGATTGCCCGGCCGCCCGCGATTACTCACGCGCCTACCTGCATCACCTCTGCCGCTCCGACGAGGCGCTTGGCGGCATGCTGCTCTCCTGGAACAACCTGCATTACTACCAGGACCTGATGAAGGGAATCCGCAAGTCGATCGAGGAAGGCCGCTTCGCCGACTTCTATGCCGAGACACAGGAAGCCTGGGCCAGGGGCGATATCGACAAGCTTTGAGGAGCTTTGCGGCGTGACGGGCGAGGGCGGCCAACAGGCAGGGCTAGGGGCAGGGGTAGCGGCACCGGAAGAGCCAACCGATCCGGCAACGGGCGTCACCGCTCGCATGCTGAATTGGGCGCGCAACTCCACCATCTACCGGCTGTCGCGCCGTATGATGTCGGAGCGGGAATTGGCCGATGCCATCAGGCGCAAGGCGAAGCAGAAATTCGAGGATATTTCCGCCGAAGACCTGCAGGTCCTCGTGACTGCCGCCATAGACTGCGGCCGCACGCTCGGTTGCCTGGACGACCAGAATTACGCCGAGATCAAGGTCCGCTCCGGTGTGAGGACCGGCCGCTCGCGACGCATGCTGCAGAGAAAACTGCAGGAAAAGGGCATCGATGCGCAGACGGCCACTGCGGCGCTGGAAGACATCGATGATCTTCAGGCCGCGCTCGCCTATGCCAGACGGCGTGGCTTCGGCCCCTATCGCCGCTCCGACGCCGATGATCAGGGCCTCGACGACAAGAGACTTATGAAGGAAATGTCCTCGCTGGCGCGCAATGGGTTCAGTCAGGATGTCTGCCGCCGGATCGTTCGCCTGACCCGGGAAGAGGCGGATGAGATGATCTCGGCCTCCGGTGCGCTCTGACACGGTCACGGGTTTTCAGAGACCGACGCTCGTCGTGTTCGGCATCATGCGGACGCCATTGATCTTGTAGGATCCGTCATCCATCAGCCGCATCTCGTAGATGGCGGTCCAGTCCTTGCCGCCGCGACCGCTGATCATCACTTCCTGAAACACCATTTCGCCGCCGCCGATCAGCTTGGATCGCCCGAAGGCGTAAGCCCCGGCACGATAGACCGGCCGGTAGCTCCGCTGCACCATGGCAAGGAAGGCCTGCTTGTCGGGATAGAGGCTGCGGATGTCCGGTGAGGCATAGGAATAGGCCTTGTCGGCATCATCGGCCATCAGCGCCTTGATCTGGCCGGCGATGACCGCCTGCGCTTCGGCTTCAGGGCTTTCGGCAACCGGATCTTCTGCGTGGAGCAAGGCCGGGCAGGCGACCAAAAGCGACACGAGCAGAAATGCCAGGCGAGCAACCATCGAAAATCCTCCAGCGCGATTATCGGCGAAGACTTGTCGGATGGTAGCGCGTTTCACGCCGCCGGGAAGAGCTGCCCGGAAGAATTCGGTAACTTCCGGACGACTGCAGTCTTGGACATGCAGGGCAGGGTCCCGCCATTGCAACTTGTGGCAGGCGGGCTGCGCTGTCACCAATGGGGGACCTGATTCGCCCGGATACCCGCAATGACCCTTCTGCCCCCGGCCTTGCTCTATTTCAGCAATGCCATCCTGTTCATCTCCCTGTTCACCCGCCTGCCGTCGATCCAGGAGGCGATGGAGATCGACAAGGCCGTCCTCGGCCTCGCATTGCTGAGCGCGCCTGTCGGCACCTTCCTGGCACTTCCGCTTGCCGGACGCATCACCGACCGGCTGACGCCGCGCCTGACCGCCGTCATCATGCTGCCCGTCTGCGCGCTGCTCACTCCGCTGCTGACGATCCTGCCTCTGCCGGGTTTCGTCCTGTGCTTCTTTCTCTTCGGCTTCTTCCGCACCATTTTCGACGTCTCCGCCAACATGATCTCAGCCGGCATCGAAAACCGCACCGGCGCAAAGGTTCTTTCACGCAGTCATGGCTTCTGGTCCGTCGGCCTGCTGGCCGGCTCGCTGGTTTCGGGTTTTCTGGCGGAGGAGGGGATGGCGCCACTCGTCCAGCAGATGATGGCGGCAGCACTTGCCATCCTTGCCTGCCTCACGGTCTTCCTTCTCACGCCGCCCGATCCGCCACCGGTGCCGGCATCGAGAAAGCGTTCCGCCTATGTGATGCCGGACAGGACGATCATCCTCATCTGCATCATGGTTCTCGGCCTCTGCATCGTCGAGGGTGCGGTCTATGACTGGGGCATATTCTTCCTGCGCGAGGAACTGGGCGCCGATCCGGCCTTGGCCGGCATGCTCTATGCCGCTTTCACCATCGGCATGGGCGCCACCCGCATGGCCGGCGATACATTGCGCGAGCGTTTCGGCCCGGTGGCGCTGATCCGCATGTCGGCGATCGTCGTCACGGCGTCGATCATCCTGCTGATCACCACACCATCCTATATGCTGGCGGGCGCAGCGCTTTTCCTCATCGGCTGCGGCATCGCGCTGGCCTTTCCTCTGGCGGTCGCCACCACGATTGCGCTCGGCAAGGGCCAGCCATCCGAAAACCTCGCCGCCCTGGCGCTGACCTTGATGCTCGCGACCATAGGCGTTCCGCCGCTTCTCGGCTTCATCGCCGAACATGTCAGCCTTGCCGCCACCTTCCTGGTTCTTCTGCCCTGCGTTTTCATAAGTTTCCTGATGGCGCCGGTGGCAGAGGGCAGGCGGCCATTCCGGCTGTCGGGACGATAATTGTGGGAAACAGGGCGAAGGGCAGGGAAGGCATCGCCGCCTGCCCCCAATTGGCCATAAGAATGCGTCAGGTCTTCGGCCTTCGGGCTTGAGCCCCGCGGCCGAAGCCTTTACCCTAATGACGACATGCCGAACACAGGTGACGCTCCTTGATCGATCCCTATGAAATCCTGGGCCTCGCGCGAGACGCGGACAGTGCGACCGTAAAATCGGCCTATAGAAAACAGGTGAAATCCGCCCATCCGGATGCCGGCGGCGACCCGGAACTCTTCGGCAACCTGAAGCTCGCCTATGAGCTTCTGCTCGATCCCGTCCGCCGCAAGGTCTTCGACGATACCGGCTACGATCCGGAACTCGCCGACACCAAGGACCTGCAGGGCCTCGTCATTCTCGAGACGCTGGTCAACGAGATGATCCTCGACGAGCGCGAGCCTGGCTCCTTCGATCCGGTTGCCTCCATGCGCCGCAAGCTCACCGACCGTGTCGTCAGCGCCCGTTTCCACATTCTTGAAATGGAGCGCCATCGCGCCCGCATTCGCAACCATATGGACCGCATGGGACGTAAGCCCGGCACGGATGTTCTGGGCCGCATGCTGAAGGCGCGCTGCGAGACGATCGGCGAGGCGATCGGCAAGTCGGAGGCCGAGATCAGGACGATCGAACAGGCCTATACCATGCTCGAAGGCTATGCCTACGAACTGGAAATCGCCGAGGTGAAGGACGCTGCCGAATAAGCCTCGGCAGTCCTTGAAACCACTCGGCCGCATCACGATCAAGCCGGTTCACGACACGACCGGAATCCCGGAGACATAACCCCATGACGCTCACCATCCGTCCAGCCTTGCGCGAGGACGCAGCAACGCTGCTCGGTTTCATTCGCGAACTGGCGATCTATGAAAAGGCCGAGCACGAAGTCGCAGCCACCGAAGAAACAATCGCCGACTCCATTTTCGGTCCCCGCTCGGTGACAAGGGCGCTGATCTGCGAGCGGGACGGGCAGGCGGTCGGCATGGCGATCTGGTTCTTCAACTATTCCACCTGGCAGGCCCGCAACGGCCTTTACCTCGAAGACCTCTATGTAACGCCGAGCGCCCGCGGCCTTGGCGCCGGCAAGGCGCTCCTGAAGCGGCTGGCACAGATCGCACTCGAAAACGGCTGCGGCCGTTTCGAATGGAGCGTGCTCGACTGGAACGAACCGGCGATCAAAGTCTATGACGCAATCGGCGCAGAACCGCAGAACGAATGGATCAGATACCGGCTGGCCGGCGATGCGCTGAAGGCATTCGCCGAAGGGTGATTGCAGGGCTCCATGTGAGCACTCAGGCGGCCGAAGCGCGTCGACGCTGACAGGGCCAAACGCCAAGTCGCACTTCATCCTTGAACCCACCCCGCCATATACAGAGATCGCATAACATATATTATGGAACTAATCTGTTTGGCCGCCAAGTCGCCTTAGCCCTGAAACTCTGGCTTCCTCCAATCTTTGGCGCCGCTTCAACATCGGCATTTAACATCATGACGTCATTCGTTTCGGTCTTGAACTACCGTTCTCCGAAAGCGAGACTGTAAGTCGGAGCCGATATGGGCAAGCCTGCTCGTTGGCGGTTCTCGCCATGTTTGAAACAGTCCAGTCCATTTACATCAGGGATACCGCGACGATGAAACTCACCGACTTCAAGGCACTGACATTCGACTGCTACGGAACGCTCATCGACTGGGAAACCGGCATGGTCGAAGCCCTGAAGCCGCTGACCGATCGGGCGGCCACGCCACTGTCGCGCAACCAGATCCTCGAAGCCCATGCGCGGCATGAATCTGCGCAGCAATTGCAGACGCCGGGTAAAATCTATCGGGACCTGCTGCCGATCGTCTACAAGCGCCTTGCCGAGGAATGGGCCATTCCGGTGAGTTGGGCGGAATGCGTGGCCTATGGCCAGTCGGTGAAGAATTGGCCGGCCTTTGCCGATTCCGCCGAAGCGCTCGGCTATCTGAAACAGCACTACAAGCTCGTCATCCTCTCCAATGTCGATAACGAGAGCTTTGCCGCCAGCAATGCGAAGCTCGGCGTCGCCTTCGATGCGATCTACACCGCCGAGGATGTCGGCGCCTACAAGCCCGCCGACCGTAATTTCGATTACATGCTGCAGAATTTGACGACGCTCGGCCTCGAGAAGCGGGATATCCTGCACACCGCCGAAAGCATGTTCCACGATCATGGCCCGGCAAACCGCCACGGTCTTGCATCCTGCTGGATCTATCGCCGCTTCGATCAGGACGGTTTCGGCGCCACGATGCATCCCGGCGACATGCCGAAATATGATTTTCGTTTCAACAGCATGGCCGATCTGGTCGCGGCCCACAAGCAGGCCTTGGCCGGCTGATAGGACTGGGGCAGGCCAAAAGGACTAAAGCCCGCAAAGAGACTGGGGAGGGTGCCTCGCCCTCCCCGCACCTCACATGTCCGCCTCCGAAGCCTCGACCTCGAAGCTCAACCCGTCATAAGCGGGTTCGATATGCGCCGGCGTTTCCTCCAGCACCCTGCGGTAATCGAGCGGAATATGCATATGGGTCAGAAGCGCGCGCCTGGCACCGAAACGCTCGATCCAACCGAGAGCCTGCTCAAGCGATAGATGGCTCGGATGCCGGCTGTATTGCAGGGCATCGATGATCAGCATGTCGAGGCCCAAAAGTCGCTTGACGCTATCCTCGGGAAAATCGCTGACATCGGTACAATAGGCAACGTCGCCGATCCGGAAACCCAGAGAATGGGTATCACCATGCATCTGCATATGCGGCAGCAAGCGCAACGGCCCGCCGGCGCCATTCACGACGATACCGTCATCCAGGTTCTCGATCAGCGTCGGCGTGACGATCGGCGGATAATTGCTGCCGGCCGGCGATTCCAGGCAATAGCCGAAACCCTGGCGGATACGTTCCATCGTCACCGGGTCGGCATGGATCGGAATGCGCATCCTCTGGCTATGGAAATAGCCGCGAATATCATCGATCCCGTGCAGATGGTCGGCATGCGCATGGGTATAGATCACCGCGTCGATGCGGGCGACCTTGGCCGCGATCATCTGCTCGCGAAAATCCGGCCCGGTATCGATGACGACGACCGTGCGACCGTCATCGGGCGCGATCTGCTCCACCAGCAGCGCCGCGCGCGTGCGGCGGTTCTTCGGCTCGGCCGGATCGCAGGCACCCCAGTCGCCATTCAGCCGCGGTACGCCCGGAGAGGACGAGCAGCCGAGAATGGTGAAGCGCCGGCGGTATCCTGTTGCCACCGTCAGAGCCTCGGCATTTTCGAGAAGCAGCGCAGCGCATTCTCCGTCGTGATCCGGGCGATCTCGTCATAGCTGACGCCATGCACCTCGCCCAGAACCTCGGCCGTGTTGACCACATAGGATGGCTCGTTGCGTTTTCCCCGCCAGCGCTTCGGCGCCAGATAGGGCGCATCTGTTTCGACCAGCAGGCGATCCAGCGGCAGAGTCTTTGCGATGTCGCGGATCTCCTGCGACTTCGGGAAGGTCAGGATGCCGGAAAAGGAGACGTAGCCGCCAAGCTCGATACCGGCACGGGCAAGGTCAGGCCCAGCCGAGAAGCAATGCAGGATGAAGGGGAAGGCCCCCTTCCCGCTTTCCTTGGTCAGGATCTCGATCATGTCCTCGTCGGCGCTGCGACTATGGATGACGAGCGGCAGCCGCGTGACGCGTGCAGCCTCGATATGGCGCAGAAGCCCGGTCATCTGGTCGGCGGGCGTCTGGGTGTCGTAGAAATAGTCGAGCCCGACTTCGCCGATGGCGACGATCTTTTCATGCGAACCTGCAAGCCGGATCAGGTCGTCCGCCGTCACGTCCAGCTCTTCGCCGGCATTGTTCGGATGAGTGCCGACCGAACAGAACACCGATGGGTATTTTTCGGTGATCGCCAGAAGCGTCGGAAGCTTCTTCACCCGCGTCGAGATCGTCACCATCTGCTTGACGCCCGCCTCATGCGCACGCGCAATCAGCTCGTCGCGCTCGGCGTCGAACTCGGCAAAATCGAGATGGCAATGGGTATCGATCAGCATGGACACGTTATTCAAACCTTGACTGCAATATAGAGGATGGCCCGGTCGAATGATCCGGGCCATCGATCACGAATTCGACATTCAGGCAGTGCTTTCCGGCGCCACATAGCGCGGGAAGACAGGTTTCGGCGCTTCCAGCACCGTACCCGGCACCAGACGACCGGCTTCGCCGAGAACGGAGAAGTCGCGGGCATCAGCACCGGCCGCCACGAGATCAAGCAGCTTTGCCGCAGAATCTGGCATGAACGGCTGCAGCAGGATGGCGATCTGGCGCACGACTTCCGCCGTCACGTAGAGAACGGTTCCCATCCGCGCCACATCGGTCTTCTTCAGCGCCCAGGGCTCCTGGCTGGCGAAATAGCGGTCGGTCTCGGAGACGACGGCGATGATCGCCGCCAGCGCCTTGTGAATGAGCTGCTTGCCCATGTCCTCGCGGCAGACCGCCATCAATGCATCGGCCGAAGCCAGCATCTGACGATCGGCATCTGTCAGTTCGCCGGGCGTCGGGATCTGCCCGTCGCAATTCTTGACGATCATCGACAGCGAGCGGCTGGCAAGATTGCCGATACCGTTGGCGAGGTCGGCATTGATGCGGATGCCGATTGCTTCCTCGCTGCAATTGCCGTCCTGGCCGAAGGAGATTTCCCGCAGCAGGAAGTAGCGGATCGCATCGAGGCCGAAATGGCCAATCAGTTCGAACGGGTCGAGCACGTTGCCGAGCGATTTCGACATTTTCTCGCCGCCCTTGGCCAGAACGAAGCCATGCGCATAGACGCGCTTGGGCAAAGGCAGGCCCGCCGACATCAGGAAGGCTGGCCAGTAGACGGCGTGGAAGCGGATGATGTCCTTGCCGATGATATGGACGTCGGCCGGCCAGTATTTCGCCCGCGGTCCCTGCGGATCGGAAAGGTAGCCGGTCGCGGTCACGTAGTTGGTCAAGGCGTCGACCCAGACATACATGACATGTGCCGGATCGTTCGGCACCTTGATGCCCCAGTCGAAGGTGGTGCGGGAGACCGACAGGTCCTTCAGGCCCGACTTGACGAAGGAAATCACCTCGTTGCGGCGCTCGGCTGGTCCGATGAAATCCGGGTTTTCCTCGTAGAGTTTGAGCAATTTGTCCTGATAGGCCGAGAGCTTGAAGAAATAGCTCGATTCCTCCACCCATTCGACCGGAGTGCCCTGCCCGCCATAGCGCACGCCGTCGCGCACTTCCGTCTCGTCCTCGGCGTAATAGGCCTCGTCGCGCACGGAATACCAGCCGGCATAAGTGTCCTTGTAGATGTCGCCGGCATCCGCCATCAGGTTCCAGATCGCCTGGCTTGCCTCGTGGTGGCGCTTTTCCGTCGTGCGGATGAAATCGTCGTTGGAGGCATTGAGCAGCTTGCCCATGGCGCGGAATTCGTTGGAATTGCGCTCCGCAAGCGCTTCCGGCGTAATGCCTTCGTTGCGGGCCGTCTGCTGCATCTTCTGGCCATGCTCGTCGGTGCCGGTCAGGAAGAAGACGTCCTTTCCGTCGAGGCGCTGGAAGCGTGCCATCGCATCGGTCGCGATCAGTTCGTAGGCATGGCCGATATGCGGCTTGCCGTTCGGATAGGAAATCGCAGTGGTGATGTAGAAAGGCGTCTTGTCGGACATCGATACACTCGAAAGCATGCGGCCGATAAAATCAGGCCAAGAACAGGGGAATGGCGCGCAATGCGCGCGCGACATGCCGCTCTTAGCGCATGTTGCGCGCAAGCGAAACCCAAACTTGGCTCGATCATCTTCCGCCAGGCTGCCGACAATGCCTTAAGCAGCCGTCAGGCCGCCCGTGCTGCCTCGAGAATGGAAAGCAGCGTCTGCTTACGGTCCAGGTTGTAGGCGGTGGCGATGGTGATCTTCTCGCCGATCTCGCTGACGAGACGCGCGCGCCGGTCGGCCAGCGGCAAGTGGCCTTGCTGCGCCGCAAGTCGCGCCTGTTCGATCAGATATTCGCTGAGGTGCTCGAGGAAGAAGGTGAAGATCACCTCGCTATCCTTGCCCGACAGCACGTCGGAAAGCCGGTGCATGGCGCGCCGGGCCGAAGGTCCCTGTCCGGTGACAATCTCGTCGAAAGCGGCGATGATATCGAGCCCGCCATAGTTCATCAGCTTCAGTGCACGCGACACGCTGCCCTTGGAAAGCGCCATGATCGTCTCTTCGCTCTGGCCACCCTCCAGCCGCTGCCCGAGTGCTGCAAGCGCCGCATGCAACTCGGTGTCTGCGAGCGGTGACAGCGTCAATGTCTGGCAGCGGGAACGGATCGTCGGCAAAAGCTTGCCCGGCGCATGCGACAGAACGAGGAACATCGCCCCGCGCGGCGGCTCCTCCAGGATCTTCAGGATGGCGTTGGCGGCATTGCGATTGAGATCGTCGGCCGGGTCGATAATGACGATACGGCGATTGCCGGTGCCCGATGTCTGCGAGAAGAAGCGCCCCGCCCGCCTCACCTCATCGACGGTGATCGCGCTCTTCACCTTGCCGGTCTTCTCGTCGACAGGCCGCGTCAGGTGCAGCAGATTGTGCGAAGCGCCCGAAAGGATCTGGCGGCTGATCGGCGTCGATGGGTCAGGGTCCGGGATCGTCACCGGCGCTGACCCCGGCTCGGGATTGGCAAGCACGTAATTGGCAAAACGGAAGGCGAGCGTCGCCTTGCCGATCCCCTCCGGTCCTTCGATCAGGATGGCATGATGCGACTTTCCCGTCCGGTAGCTGCGCGACAGGAAGTCGAGCGCTGCGGCATGGCCGAAAAGCTGGGTATTGGCAGCCGGTGCCACCGCACCATCGAGAACCTGCGGGTCATTCTCGCTCATTCAGCCGGCTCTCCGGCCATCGGATGGGCGACAGCCGTCTCGACCTGCGAATGGATCTCGGCGGCAATCTCGTCCTCCGCCCGGTCGGCATCGATCACCCGGCAGCGCGCCGGTTCGGCGGCGGCGATGTCGAGATAGGCCTGGCGCCTCTTCTCGTGGGTCTCGATCTCTTCCTTCTCGAACCGGTCCGGCGCCTCGTCGCCACCCCGGCGGCGCGCCCGAGCAAGCCCCTTGTCGGCGGGAAGATCGAGGATGAAGGTCAGGTCGGGCATGACGCCATTGGTCGCGATCCGCTGCAGCGCCTCGATGAAGCCGGGTTCCAGATTGCCGGTGACGCCCTGATAGACACGCGACGAATCGACGAAACGGTCGCAGAGCACCACAGCCCCGGTTTCCATCGCCGGGCGGATCACCTCTTCCACATGGTCGTTGCGTGCCGCGGCAAACAGGATGGCTTCCATCCGCACGCCGAATTTCTCCGCCGCCCCGCTCAAAAGCACGTGCCGCACGGCCTCCGCTCCCGGCGAACCACCCGGTTCGCGGGTGACGAGCACGTCATGACCCGCCCGCCGCAGGCTGTCCGCCAGTCGCCGGATCTGGGTCGACTTGCCGACCCCCTCGCCGCCTTCGAAGGTGATGAATATGCCCGTACGATCTGCCACGCGTCTTCCGGTCTCTGTTGTCGAGATCGTCCTATAGTGCATCCGCCGCCGGTGCGAAACAATCTCAGAGCCAGAAGAACAGCAATTCCACCAGCGCGTCGCTGGCTTGCGCCCTCAGGCCACCCACATCCACCGGTGCCGCCGCCATCAGCGGCACTTCACGGATCACCCGCTTGCCGGCGGAAATCTTGAGGGCGGCAACCTCGCTGCCTGCGGCGACCGGCGCCCTGAGCGGCCAGTGATAGACGATCCGTCCCGACAGCCGTTCCGGGTTGAGCTTCGGCACGAAGACCTCGACCGACTCCTTCGTCACCAGATCCACCTTGCTGACGGTGCCGCCATAGACGCTCGCCTGACCGATCACCTCATCCGGCTTGAAGAGGACGCGCGTCTGGAACGAGGTGAGCCCCCACTCGAGGATCCGCTTGGCCTCGTCGGTACGGTCCTTGTCGGAAGACAGGCCGCCAAGCGCCAGGAAAAGCCGCGTCCCGTCGCGCGCCACGGACGCAGCAAGCGCATAGCCGGTCCCCTCGGCAAAACCGGCTCCCAGCCCGTCCACCCCCATGTTGAGCGAAAGAAGCGGGTTCTTGTTGCGCTGGAAAATCTTGTTCCACTGGAAATCGGGCTGCGCATAGATCGGATAATAGTCAGGATAGTCCCGGTAGAGATGCCGCGACAGTTCGACGAGATCATGCGCCGTCGTCCAGCTTTCCGCATAGGGAAGGCCCGTCGCATTGCCGAAGGTCGAGCGCGTCATGCCGAGATCCTTCGCCCGCGCCGTCATGCGGGCGGCAAACTCGGCCTCGCTATGGGCTATCCCTTCCGCCAGCACGATGCAGGCGTCGTTGGCGTTTTGGATGATGACACCGCGCATCAGATCGGCCACCGCGACCTGCGATTTCAAGGCAGCAAACATCGTTGTCGTGCCGGAAGGAGCGCCACCCGTTCTCCAGGCGTATTCGCTGACCGGATAAAGCGTTTCGGGCGTGATCTCGCCTTTCTTCAAGGCCTCGAAGACGACATCCATCGTCATCAGCTTGGCGAGCGAGGCCGCGGGAAAGGCCTGGTTCTCGTTGACGGCGAGCACGACCGTGCCGGTATTTTCCTCGACGAGATAGGCCTGCTTGGCCTTGGTATCGAACGCCGCCGGATTGTCATCGGCAAGTGCCGAGCCGATGGGTTGCTGCGTGACTGCGGCCAGGACAAAAGCAAGAAGCAGAAGACGTCGCATCATTCCCCCGATTCCACCCATGGTCATGGGTAACAGCAGGTCGCCGGGGCGGCAACCTGCTGGATATCATGCCGGCATCAATACTTCTTGCCGGGCTTCGGCGGCTCCAGGAGTACGTTGCCGAACATCACGCGGGTCACCCTGCCCTGCGGCGGTTCGGCCGCGTAGGCCGTTTCCATCGTCTGCATCGGCTGGGCTCTCTGAACCGGCTGGCGTACTTCCCGTACCGGCTGACGCACCTCTTCACGAGCCTGCGCAACGACGCGCTGCTGCTGCACCGGCTGCATGCGGGCGGCAGGAGGCAGAGCCTTGGGCGCCATCGGGGCCGGCGAATAGGTGGACGCGACAACGCGTTCCTGCTGCACCGGCCTGCCCGGATTGAAGCCCTTGCGCTCACTTGGAAGAGGTACCGCACGCGGCGCAGGAGCAACCTGCGCCGTCTGCTCTGCAAACTGCTCGGCGACCGTATGCCGCGAAGACGAAGTATTCGCATTGCGGTTCGAATACGCGTATGGAGCAGGCGTCGGCATGGCCGAACCATAGCTCTGCAACTGTTCGCGCAGCGGCTGGTTGGACGCCACCATCACGCCACTGCCGCCCTGACCACCTGGACCGAAGGACGGAATACGGTCGCCCTTGCGGATATAGGATGCCATCAGGAAGGGCATGTCCTGGCCGTCCATGCGGGCGCGACCGACATACTGCACGTTCACACGCGCCGTGCCGATGCGCTTCATGTCGAGCATTTCCGCCGTCTTGCCGGAAACATCGATGATGCGACCCGGATGATACGGTCCGCGATCGTTGACGCGCACGATGATCGAATTGCCGTTGTCGAGATTGGTGACGCGGGCATAGCTCGGCAGCGGGAATGTCGGCGATGCTGCCGTCAATGCGTCGCTGTCATAGATTTCGCCATTGGCCGTATAGCGGCCATGGAAGGCGGAACCGTACCACGATGCCAGGCCGTTCTTGTTATAGTTCGGATCTTCCTTCGGCACATAGGTCTTGCCCTTGACCTCGTAGGGGTCGCCGATCATGAAGCGGCCGCCGCCCTTCGGCACAGGCTGACCTTCGGCAACGACGCGCGGGCTTGCCTTCACGCCATATTCCGATTCCGCGAAATACTCTTTGCCGTGGCCCTTCTTTTTCGGAGCCTCTGCCATGTTCGTCGTGGCACAGGATGCCATCGTCGCGCACATCGCGCTGATCCCGAGCCATTTCGACCAAAGGGAAAGTTTGCCGCCACTCAAACTCAAAACTCGTCCGCCCTACGCTTGCACTAGGGGCCACTTAAGGATCTCGTAACCTTAACGGCGCCGCTGCCGATATAGTGTCCCGGATCAAATCACCGAAACATGATTGGCTTCGACTTTTGCTTGCTTCGTGGCGGAAATGCGAACGAATTCTGTGGAGTAGTTAAAATTCGAACTTTTATGGTTAATCCATGGTTAATGTAAATTGGATTTTTCCTGTTTCAAGCCGAAACAGAACGATAGGTATACTGTTATTTAACAGATGGAAGCGAAGAAAACCTGCGCGACTCATGACCCTGAAAGCTGAATCACGAGAGGCCCGCATTCGGCCCATTGCAGGTCTCTATGGAAGGCAACGCTTGGCTTCATCGATGTTGGACGCGTTCCCGACGCAGGAATCCAGGTCGCGAGACACGCGCAAAAGTGCATTGTACTTATCGACAAGCTGGTTGTTTTCATCCAGGAGTGCGTTGAATTTCGTAACGACGGAATCGTATTTGCCTGCCACGTCGTCAAGCGTCGACTTGCATACGAAGCCCTTGTAATCGCATGTGAAACGGTCGAAAACGACGGCATTCTGATCGACGCATTTTGCGAAGGGGCTGCAGACCTTGGCTCCATAATCCAGGCAAGCGGGCTGAGTGCCGCCGCGACAGGAGAAGGACTGAGCTTTCGCCGGTAGCGCCGCAAGCATCAGCAGGCAGGCGCTAGCGGCGACTTTCACCATCGACCTGCCCCCCCAGAATCCACGCATCATCCCACCCTCTGATGAATACAGCTATGCGCACTTTTGCGCCTGGCGCAAATGCTACCTATGTCTTCGCCATGGAGAAGAAAATAATGGCGGATGGGGTGTCCGCAGAACCAGCAAGCTCCTGATCGAAAAATTCAGATTGAAATCATTGAATAATTTTTACATAGCGCAATGATTTCAGCGGCTTAGATAATACCTTACCATTCCTAATGTGTTTCATTGCATCCTTCCATATTCCACAAAATCGCGGTATATCCGATGCAATTATGTGGAATGAATGTGGAAGCGAACATGGCCGATAAGAGCAAAACCATCAATCGACTGACACCGAAAGAGATCGACGGCTTCCAGCCAAAGCGAAATGATAAGACCGGGAAGCTAATCCCGAATAAGGTTCATGACGGCGGTGGGCTTTATCTCGTCGTCAGCCCGCAAGGGAATAAAAGCTTTGTCGTAAGATACACCTATGATGGCAAGCCGCGCGAAGACGGAATTGGAGCATATCGCGATAAGGTCGGAAGCAAGCTGACTCTTGGCATTGACCTGAAGGAAGCCCGCAAGACGGCGGAAGAATATCGCGTCCTTATTTCCAAGGGCATAGACCCTCGCGTTGAACTGCGCGGCGAAAAGCCTTCGACGGGCAACAGTGAAATCGATCAGGCCGAAGAAATCAAAACCTTCCTCGACTGCATGAAAACGGTTCTGGAAAACAAAGACAAGCGCTGGAAGAACGAGAAACATAGGCAGCAGTGGCATATGACATTGAACGACTACGCAAAGCCGCTGCACGGTCTTTCTGTAGCGACAATAGCTGTTGATGATGTTGAAAGAACTCTGAAGCCGCATTGGCACGAAAGACCTGAAACCGCAGACAGGCTTCGTTCTCGCATTGCAGCGGTCATCGACTACGCCATCGCCAAGAAATGGCGCACAACACCCAATCCAGCGACTGCTAAGCTGATCAAAAGCGTCATGCCAGAAAGGACGCATGAGGAAGACGCCGTGGCCTCGATGAAGGCGATGCCGTATCTCAATGCCCCCGACTTTTATAAGCGCATATCAGAGGCCAAGGGGAAAGACGCGTTGGCGCTCCGTTTCACAATCCTCAATGCAAGCCGATCCGGCGAAGTCAGGTTGGCGGCGTGGGAAGAAATCGATTTTGAAAATGCAGTTTGGACGATACCACCGAACAGATTGAAGCGACCCGTCATTATCGAGGGCAGACCTCAGCCGCACAAAGTTCCTTTGTCAGCTGAAGCCATTGCCGTTCTGCGGATCAGGGAGCAAAGCCGAAAGCTTGAAGACAATGGACTTATATTCCCCGGCAATAAGGAAGGTAGGCCGCTTTCCGACATGACACTTACCGCCGTCATGCGGCGTTGGAAGCTGCCGTTTCATGTGCATGGCTTCCGCTCTACCTTCAGAGATTGGGCGGCAGATAACGGCGCATCGTTTGAACTGGCTGAAAAATGTCTGGGACACGCGGTTGGAGATAGAACATCGAGAGCCTACTTCCGCAGCGATCTCTTCGACCAGCGTCGGGAGTTGATGGATCGATGGGCAGCTTTTCTCACGAACACAGCCTAAACATCGATCCAGAGGCAGTAAATGCGTATCTCTGGATAGGTTGCAAAACGACGAAGACAATCCATGTCGCGCACGATATTCTGGCCGCTCTATTGGCGGGAGGAATGAGTATGTCAGAGGATTGGACTGTCTCCGTGGAATCGATCACGCGACAAAAGGGGGTCGATTCCCGTGGTGATTTCTACCTTGTTCATTTCAAGGTAGCGAGAGAGCCGTCGTGGCTTATACCAATCCGCGTTCAGGTTTCGAGCGTGGACGAATTGGATGTAGTGTCTCAGGCTCGAAAATACCTGCATAACCAATTTCAAAAGTTGGCTGATCAAACCAAACCGTGGGGTCAGAATAGCGACCCGTAAGAAAAAGAGTTCTATCGAATGGGATGTAGTCGCCCAATTCCAAATCTTGCATCATGATGCGCATTTGCTCTCCACTATAGCCCCCACTTCACAAGGGCGCTTTCTGCCGCCTTTGGATCATCCTTGATCCGCAAAACGGTTTGCCGTGATAGCTCCGCTTCCTTGGCTATCTCTGATGTTCCCTTGCCCATCGCCAGTAGGTCACTGACCAGTGACAGTTGATCGCGATCATAAGACGGTTTTTTACCGCGATACTTAGTTTCGTCGCTCTTGGCGTGAGCAATACCGGCCTTCTGCGCTTCTTTGGTCGCCTCCGCCTGCGCCTGTGCTGTCGCGGCCATGAAGGCTATCAGGGCATCCCGTACAGCTTCCTGCATCGGGTCTTTGGTGCTGCCGTCGAAGGTCATCCCATTTATAACGGTACGGATAATAACGCCCTTCCTCATGAACAGGCGTATCGTATCGGTAACGTCCTGATAATTGCGACCCAAGCGGTCCACCCATCGCACAACAAGGGTATCGCCCTTTCGGAGCATGTCGAACAGCCTGCGGCCTTGCGGTCTGTCGGCAAGGCATGTCGACACGCCAGATTCGCCATGATCGGCAACAACTTCATCAATCACAAAGCCAGCGGCTTCAGCTTGGGTGCGCTGGTGTCCGAGGTTCTGTTCCAACGTGGAAACGCGGGCGTATAAAATGGTAGTCATATCGGCCTCACTGTCCGTTAGGGTGCTGACCGATTATAATGTGACCGTTGATATGAAATCAACCCTTTCGGACAGGCTTTCGAGAGCTATTTTTGATGTCCGCTGGACTATACCCTTGCGGACAAAGAAAAGCCCGCCGCCCGTATCCGGTCTATTGTCTCCGGGAAAGAGGCGGCGGGCTTCAGGCCGGAGACAGGGAAACCGGCCTATTCCTAAGTTTTAGATTCGGCGTCCTTCGCAACAGCAGCAGTGAGCGCCGCCTTCACCAAATACTCGAAAAAGCTCTTCGCCTCCTCAACAGTCGTTATCACCGCACGGTGACGCGGCGGAACACCGATCTTAGTGAGATATGCTGCAAGCTCGTCGCTGATCGGCGTATCCGAAATGAAAAAGTCGGTGTCCCCGACAAACAATCGAACATCACGCTCCGATTTCAAGACCAGAGTCGGTTTGAGGAAGTCGATAGCCCCCTGATTTTCAGGGGAAATTACTAGGGCAACGGAGTAGGCCATCACTTATCCTCCTCTTCACTGACTGGTGACATTGGTCTATGGTCAATCGTCAGCGGTTCCTTTTCGGAGGACTGGCTTTCCAAAATCCCGGCAAGCTGTTCTAATTGATTGATTTCCAATTTCGCAGGATCGACAATCTGAAATGTCACCGCTCCAAACTGCGGGGCGGGCAAACCAGAAAAATTTGTGTTTTGTTCGATATGCTGGCGCTCGGTGTAATCGTCCCTAAACCGTGCCTGCGCCGACTTTATCCAAAGGTTCGCATTGAAATTTTTATTGTCCAGATTCTCGCGAGCCATTCGTTCCCAAGCCGCTTGTTCCAAATCCTTCCCCGCGCGTAGCGCTGTCAGAAATTCAGAGTGAGAATCGGCCCATTCGTACAATGTCGAGCGAGCAACCCCTAAGTCTGCCGCCCACTCAGCGACGGACATACCTTTGGAGGCCATAGCTAGGACACGTTCGCAGTATTCCTCACGATAAAGCGTCGGTCTGCCTGCCGTCATTTGGCAACTTTCCGGGGAATGACCGGTGCATTCCCAATTTGTGATGCGTACACTAGACCCGCTTCCATTCTCGAAACGAAACCGGCGTCCGTTGCATAAAGGTGGTTGACCTTTTGCCCGGTCTTGCGGCAGCGGAAGTATCGCCGGATTCCGCGCCTCTGCGGTCTGGTGACGATTTCGAAGATCGTTCGATTATTCCGATATAGGACCGCCACTTCGCGGTCGCTGAGCAGCGAGGCGGTGGCGGTCGTGAAGTCGCCAAAGTGAACGGCGACCATTTTGGCGTTCCCGTCGAAAAGACCCCCATCGATAAGGGATTTCATTCCAAGGCGGTTAGGCATGACCTTCGACTTTCTCGATTCTTTCAACCATCTGATCGGCGGCACCACTGACTAGAAAAAGGTTGTCGGAAAGGTTGACCAGTTCGCCAAGGAATTTGACGAACTGCGGTTTCGTGACCCCAAACGGTGGCTCAAGATTTACGCGGGCGTCTTGAACCGCATCCGACAGTTCGCAGGACAAGGCATAGGTCGCTTTGGCGAGTGCCTTGTATCCATCTGCATTAAAAACCATCTGGCACCTCACATTTCAGAAATTCGACGGGCGTCTTCCGCGAAGAACCGGAGCGTCTTGGAATACGAAAGAAGAAATTCCATCCAGTTGGACTGTTGCGCGGTAGGCACGGCGTCATGCAGATCGAACGTGCGGCGAAGCTCAAGGGCGGTTTCTTCAAACTTTGTCGAGAGATAGGTCAGCCGCGAAGCAGTATTCCCGATATGGAGTTCATCAAATTCGAGCATCATGCCTTACCCGCCTTCTCAAACAGAACAGGAATCACAATCCCGGCAGCGGCGGCGGGATTGATCGCGGTGCCGAGAATGAAATCGCCAGAAGCGGCGGTCACCGCACGGCCTTCATCGTCGGAGGAAATCGGATCGCCAGCAGTAATGACATCGCCTGCGATTAGCTTGCTGATGCCGCCAATGGCGATGCAGGACGCCTGATTTAGATTGGGGTCATCTTGGCAGACGCCGATAGCATCGGCCCCGGCTGTCGAGCGGAGGAAACCGCCTTCGCCGGACGAAATGACGAACCGATATTGCGCAGAAGCGTCGGAATAGTCGGCGGCTGCGATTAGGGTGATCGTGGAGAGACGTTCTTCATACGCCATTATGCGATCCTCCCGACTAGTTCAGGGTGAAGGGAGTAGGCCTTGCTAAGTGCTTGCTCGCGAGTCAGGGACGGTTGCGACTTGCGAATGTTTTCGGCGGCAGCTTCAAGCTGTTCTTCCGCGTCATCGCTTTCGGAGTTCACCTTCTTGATTTTCGCAAGGCTCTCGGTGAAGGTTTTGGCTAGTTCGGCCATACCTTCGCGGGCTTCCTGAAGGGCTGACTTCGGACTATCGTCCTTACGATTGGCCGGGGTGATGTAGGCCTTCGAGAGGCGGTCAGAATCGAAAGGGGCAGATTTCGCAACGGTCGCGGCGTCGATGTTGAGAGACTTCGCTACTTCTGCGGCGGTGTAACCCAACGCCTTCATGTAATCGGCGGTCTGTTCCTGATCGAACGTCAAGGAAAGGGCAACATCTTCCGACTTGATGACGCGCCAACCGTATTCATCGATTCCATCGCGAATGATCGGGGTGATTTCATCGGCAACAAGTTCGTCGCCAGATTTCATGACATGGAGAAGATCGATGTCTTTTGACAGTACCTTCGAGCAACCCTTGCGGAGTAGAGCGGCGTCACCGCCAGTTCGGGAAAATCCATATTTCAATTTAAAAAGTCCTATTCAGAGATAACGTAAAGGATACTGGGATTTTTGACGGTGAGCGCATCATAGGCAGCTTGCGTCAACTTGATGATGGCCACGCCAGTAGAGCCATCAGGTAGCTTTTCGCCGGAGGAGACTATGCGACCGCCGTTCCGGTACATCACGGGCCGATAGATTTTTTCAACACCCATGAACCTATGCCTTTTTCCAAGCAATCTTGGCTCGCTGGTTGATCAGCAACTTTTCCGGTACACCTGCCCGGACCAGAATGCGAACACCTTCGGCGGCGTCGGGAGTTTCCGAAACCGAAACCCAAGCATCGGCGGACGCGTCAACGCGCAGTGTCGCATGACCGAATTTGGCGGATGGAACGGGACCGATAAGGCGGCTTTCGCCGTCTTTCGCGAGCGTCTCGGAATCGATCAGCATCAGTGCATCAGTTTCGGAGGAGACGGAGCCGACGCGGGCGGATTGGAAAAGAGCGAAATGGATGCCTTGAAAGGCCATGCTGAAAATCCTGTTTTGAAATGGGAAAGGGAATGCCGGTCGCGAGGTCACAACGCTCCACCGGCACTCGCAACTCACAGAAGGGAAAGATGCGAGCCATCAAGGCGCTTTGAGGGACACGCCAAGATTAGGAAAGGGTTGCGGGCCGCGTCCAGCACGGAGACTTCGACCGCCCGCACTCAACCGTCGCGGTATGTCCGCCGCGCAGTAGGCTGAGCCGTCCACGCTCAGGCAAGCTGTGCGCAGGTTCATGAAACTTTGGGAGAGATTAGGGAGCGAGAATCGCTCAATCTATGAGAATAACAATACATGACTTTATGAACAATGTCAATAATAAATTTACTGAAAGAGCATTGTTTTTCATTAATTTTATGTAATGTCTACGAGTAGTACGAGTAGTTACGAGTAATAAATCAACTACCTCTGAGACTCATTTTCCTATTATGATCATTTTTTCATTCTCTGAAGCGACCTGTTTATTACTCGTAACTACTCGTACTACTCGTAAAATGGAAAAGGGCGACATTTCTGCCGCCCCTTAGATAAAATCAAGTTTCGATTGTCATGCCGCGATGGGTTCTGTGTTTAGAGACTTCAGTTTCCAAACATTGACGTGCTTGTCGCTGTCATATTCAGAAATTAATTTGAGCCCATCGACGATTGCATTTTGTTTTTTGCTAAGGGCTTTGCCGAGGCTGATTTTTGAAAGCTGATCGCGGCTATTGCTCCCGAATGCGTTAAGGGCATCGCGAAAACGCTCGTTCCGATCATACGCCGCTAGGGCCTCGCCTATTAAGTCGTTCCTCTCTAGGCGGAAATCGTTAGTCCAGCGCTCCATGAGATCAGCAGAACGGAGACCAACCGTTTCTTTGCCGCAGGGAGCGCCCTCGCATTCCCACCACGCCGAAACGAACGCTCTAAAGATATTCAGCTTATCGTCACTCTTGCGAGCAACCTCCATTGACTTCAGCGGGTCGTCTTCCCCAAGCCAGACGAGTGAGGAACGAATATTATCGGACCACTCGCCGAAGCTTCCGAGTGGATCGAGCTTGCCGGGACGGCCAGCGAGAATGTAGGCGCGAACAATTGTGAGAATAGCTGCGACGTAACCCGGGCGATCCGCCATGACCATCTTCAAAGGGTTGCTATCGAATTTCCGCTGTTCCGGCTTTTCCGAATTCGGATCGAGCGAGATCAAGAGCGCCCGTCGCACCATGTCGCCCGAAACGGTGATACCAATACCCGTGGCAGCGAGCGCGGTCTTGTTTCGGATGATATGTTGATCACTGGACCCAAGACGCCGAAGTGTTAGCAGTGGCCGCTCGACTGCCTGACACAAGAATTCTCCACTCAATTCCCCGTTCACGTTGTCGATGACCTGGAATTGAGCGCCCTCAAGCAACGGTCCCGCCAGCCGCTTTTCAAGCTCTTCACTTGACCAGCCAGCCGCCGTAACAGGTGCGCGCTCGCCCGACATAATCGCGGCGGTAATATCAGCGTGGAAACTCTTCCCTGAACCCGCTGCCGGTGCGTTTATTACGTGTATCGGTGCAACCTCCATCGTCGGGCGCAGAACTGGCGTCATTAGTAGAGATAGCCCTGCTGACCGAGAACCGTCACCGACATAATCGAACCCCGTCAAGAGAGCCTTTAGCTTCTCTAATGCGGCGATTGCATCGGCCTTGGACGGCGTTGCGGGCATGTCCGCAGGCAGTTCTAGCGGATCGACTACGAGCAGTCCTGTAGCATCGTCAAAGCCTGCCTTATCCAGAATGCTGCCGTCCTGCCGTAGCGTCGGGCAGCTAATGACGCCCGCAAGCGTTGGCAGCTTGGCGTCACGGCCGGGGGCAAGCAAGGCCGCAGCGACACGATGCGGCGGATCGGTTGGCAGATATTGCGTGACAAATTGCTCGCTACCGTCTTCGCCAACCTTTTTGACGCGCTTAGCTTTCTTGAAGACGATGAAGCGCCCCATCGTCTCCATGAGGGAGATAGCATCCAGTGCCATCATTCGCACCGATGTCGTTTTCCCATTGTGCGCCGCAGGTAATTCGCTGCGAACAGCGCGCACAAGGCTATTGCCGCGCACATATACCCCTGACAAGCGATCACGAAGCTCGCGCTCGCTCTTGTCGATCATTTCAATTAAATTGCCATCTGCCACGATCAGAGGCGACCATTTTGGAGTTGCAGCAATGATCTTCCGCAGCTTGTGTGCGATCTCTTTTGACGAGTGCCCACGCGACGACTGATCGGCGATCCAATCCCGAACGTCTCCCTTGTTCGGGAGATTAGGTAGGCGGATGATGCGAACTGAAGATGCGCGACCGTAAAGCGCTTTCGCGGCGTTAAGGCAGTGTTTCACGCCGCTTTCGTCCTCGTCCTGCATAAGCGCGACCGGACGGCCTTCAAGAGCTTCAGTGTATCGCTCTTGCCATTTACCTGCACCGTCATAATTCGTCGTCGAGACAAAGCCGAGGTTCCTCGTCGCCTTAGCGTCTCCCTCGCCCTCGCAAATG
The DNA here is from genome assembly GCF_003597675.1 of Neorhizobium sp. NCHU2750. NCBI lineage: Bacteria > Pseudomonadati > Pseudomonadota > Alphaproteobacteria > Hyphomicrobiales > Rhizobiaceae > Neorhizobium > Neorhizobium sp. NCHU2750. The sequence goes on from NZ_CP030827.1 coordinate 1,847,836, forward strand.
AGAATTACCTCATCCGTATCAGCCGCTTCGATATCCGGCTGATTGTAAAGGGGAACATCAGGGCGTTCACCTAGATCAGGATTGGCGTCCCACTGCCTCACCGTGAAATCTTGCTGCTGAAGGTTGAACAGTTGCCGATCAGAATTACCGAGCGGGTTTTGGTAATATGTTCGGAAGGTCTTGTCGGAGGGATTGTCCTTATTCCGATACTTCACCTTGCGAATGATTTTTCCGTACTCACTATAGTACGACTCTACCTCACTAAAGTTCTCAAGCGAGGATTCGATCAATTCATAATCGAGGTTATTCGACATTATATTTTGCTTGCCTTATAAAGATGCAGCCACAACCCCTTGCTTTCGAAGCAAAAGTCTGTTATCGTACTGCCGTTGAATAAATATTGCGCCCACGGTTGCCGCCGTATCGGGCGCATTTTTTTTTGCTAAGAGTTAAGCGGCCAAGGCCCGCTGCTCCCGATCAGCAATGAAGCGCTCCAACGTCCCCTGACGAATGAAGTTCTGCTTCCCTATTTTAAACATCCGGGGAAGCTCGCCCTGCGCCTGAAGACGATAAACCGATGACCTCGCCAGACCGAAACGGGCTGCTACGTCATCGAGCGAGAGGAGTGTGTGGGGATTTAGCCCCGTTAGTTCAGTTGATTGCATTTCTTGACCTTCATAAAAATAATCACGGACCACCCGAGATTTTCTTTTTGACCGCTTGACGGATGCTCGTTTCCATGTTTTAAAAGTACATAGATCGCCAAGGGGCGTAATGTATCTGTATAAATCAGAATAATACGCAACCCTCTATAAGACTGACTTTCACCGAATCTGCAAGCAAAAAATTCTTATATTACGTAATTGTAATGTTTGAGGCATCTAATCGCGCAACCTATCACGTGGGTCTGGCGATGAGAAAATCGAACGAGAACAAACTTCCCGTACTCAAATGGTCGTTGACCGCCATCGCGGCTTGTATGGGCGCTGTCCTACTGCTCCGGTGGCTCTGCTTCAGTTGGGAAGCCGTCAGCGCGGTAGGTGGTCTGTCTTCGGGAGTATTTGCCGCTCTTGCCTTCGTGATGGCTCTAAAGGCGGTTTCTGACAACCAACAGTCGATCCGGGAGCAGCAGAGAGAGTTGAAGAAGCAGCGAGAGGCACGCGAACAAGCGGATTGGGATGAATTGTTGCGCCTAAGGCTTATCGCGTTTCGGGAATTCTGCTTCCGCACCTTTTGGAATAGCAACAAGTTTGCTGACGAGCAAACACACACATTGCTTGAGAAGATGCCAGCAGACCCTAACAATTATTTCTGGCGAGTTTGCAGGGAGATAACGAATAACAGGGGGAACCCTGATTTTGATTGGTTATTCGGTTTTGGTGAAGCCAAAGTGGACGCAATGAGGGAGGATGTCGCTGAGTTTCGAACGCGGCTCGCTACGATTGCCGACCACAAGCATCACTCATCGCCTGCGATTCGGGCATTCCTAGCCGACGCAAAAATTGATCAGGTGCTCGAATTGCTGGAAATAGCCGCCGCTGCTGTCTATCGCCCGTAAATTCGCCCAATGACCTTGTGGATTTTATGTGGAAAGAAAATCGACTTCGGAAAGAAAAATCGGCTTTTATTCAATAAAAACAATTCCAATAATCTAAATGGTTGGCGGATGGGGTGGGATTCGAACCCACGGTACGGTTCCCCGCACGACGGTTTTCAAGACCGTTGCCTTAAACCACTCGGCCACCCATCCGGACAGCTCGCCTTTATAGGCCAATCGCTTTGCCGTCAACGGCGCGCCGGCCTCAGGCCGGCAATGTGGCTCCCGGCCTGACGATACAGGCCGGCAGAAGGGCCGTCAGGCGTGTGTTTCGGCTTCGCGCTGCTTGGCGAGGGCGGCGAGATCGGCGGGCTTCAGCTCGACCGATTCGCCGCAGCCGCAGGCGGACGTCTGGTTCGGGTTCACGAAGATGAAGCCGGAGCGCATCTTGGTCGTTTCAAAATCCATCTGGGTGCCGAGCAGATAAAGCACGGCAGACGGTTCGATCCACACCTTGGCACCGTCGCGCTCGATCATGTCGTCCTTGGCATTGGCCTCGGTCACCAGATCGACCGTATATTCCATGCCGGCGCAGCCGCCCTTCTTGATCCCGACGCGAATGCCCGCGGCATCCGGACCGGAATTGGAAACGATCTGCTTGACGCGGGCTGCTGCCGCATCGGTCATGGTCATCACTGCAAAGCCCATCGGCTCATTCCTCTTCCACAACCGGGTTCAAGGCCCGGCGTTTCTGACATCAAATCTAGTCCCGCCGGCTTAACCGATCAATACCAGCCGCCCGCGCAATCTTGAACGCGCGTTAATACCAGCCGACAGCCACCTGCGCCTCTTCCGACATGCGCTCCGGCGTCCACGGCGGATCGAAGGTCATTTCCACCTCCACGCCCGACACGCCCTCGATCGCGCCAACGGCATTTTCGACCCAGCCCGGCATTTCGCCGGCCACAGGGCAACCGGGCGCCGTCAGCGTCATGGCGATCTTCACCATCCGGTCGTCCTCGATATCGATCTTGTAGATCAGCCCGAGCTCGAAGATATCGGCCGGAATTTCCGGGTCGTAGACGGTTTTCAGCGCCGCGATGATATCGTCGGAAAGCCGCGCAAGCTCCTCTGCCGGAATGGCGGATTCGATGATCCCTTCGCGGGCGTCCCACTTCGGTATGTCTTGGTCCATGGCCGTCAAATGTCCTCAGGCAAAGAAATTGCGGGCGTAGTCGAGCGCGTCGGCAAGCGCATCCACTTCGGCGCGGGTATTATACATGGCAAACGATGCACGGCATGTGGAGGTCACGCCGAACCGTTTCAAGAGCGGCATGGCGCAATGGGTGCCAGCCCTGACGGCCACGCCGCGCCGGTCGATCACCATCGATACGTCATGGGCATGGATGCCCGCAAGCTCGAAGGAGAATATGCCGCCCTTGCCCGGAGCATTGCCGAAAATCCTGAGCGAATTGACCGCCGAAAGCCGCTCCGTCGCATAGGCGGTGAGATCCGCCTCATGCGCCGCGATCGCTGCCCGGCCGACCTTTTCCATATAGTCCAGCGCGTAACCCAGCCCGATCGCCTGCACGATCGGCGGCGTGCCGGCCTCGAAACGATGTGGCGGATCGTTATAGGTGACGATGTCCTCCGTCACCTCGACGATCATCTCGCCACCGCCCTGGAACGGACGCATCTCCTTCAGCCGGTCCATTTTGCCGTAAAGCACGCCGATGCCGGACGGACCATAGAGCTTGTGGCCGGTCATCACGAACCAGTCGCAATCGATATCCTTCACGTCGATCGGCATGTGCACGGCACTCTGGCTGCCGTCGACGAGAACCGGAATACCGCGCTCATGGGCGATGCGGCAGATCTCCTTGACCGGCACGACGGTGCCGAGCGCATTCGACATATGGGTGACGGCAACCATCCTGGTCTTTTCCGTCAGCACCTTCTCGAAATCCTCGATATGGAAGGCGCCGTCGTCATCCACCGGAACCCAGACGATCTTCGCCCCTTGCCGCTCGCGGATGAAATGCCATGGCACGATATTGGAGTGATGCTCCATGATTGTGATGACGATCTCGTCACTTTCACCGATATGCGGCATGCCGTAGCCATAGGCGACCGTATTGATCGCCGAGGTGGAATTGCTGGTGAAAACGATCTCGTCGATCGAGCCGGCGTTCAAGAACCGGCGCACCTTTTCGCGCGCCGCCTCATAGGCGTCGGTCGCCGCGTTGGAGAGGAAGTGCAGGCCGCGATGCACATTGGCATATTCGTTCGAATAGGCATGCGCGACCGCATCGATCACCGCCTGCGGCTTCTGCGCCGAGGCGCCATTGTCCAGATAGACCAGCGGCTTGTTGCCATGCACCTTGGTCGACAGGATCGGAAAGTCCCGCCTTATGGCGTCAACGTCATAGGCGGCTGGTGTCATCTGGTCCATATCAGACCCTTTCTGTCACGCCCTTGGGCGAAATCCCGTAAAGATCGCAGCAGTTCCCGGCATCGTCACCACGCTCGCCGCGTCATCCTCGGCCTTGTGCCGAGGCCCCAATCACGTTGCAACCGGTTCAACGGTCGCAGATGCTCGGGACGAGCCCGAGCATGACGGGAGGAGATACGTCATCTCCTCCGCCATTTCACATCAGGCGTGCTGTTCAAGCCAGTTGGAGATCACGTCCTCCAGCGGCTCGACCAGGTTTTCGTCTTCCAGTTCCTCGACGATTTCCGCCACGAAGGCATTGACCAGCATGGCCCGCGCCTTGTTTTCCGGAACGCCGCGCGCCATCAGGTAGAACAGATGGTTGCGGTCAATATCGGCAACGGTGGCGCCATGGCCGCAGATCACGTCGTCGGCGAAGATTTCAAGCTCGGGCTTCACCGAGAAATCGCCATCGTCGGACATCAGCAGCGTGTTGCAGGCCATCTTGGCATCGGTCTTCTGGGCATCGGGCGCAACCCGGATCATGCCCTGGAAGACGCCGCTTGCCTTGTCGAACACGACATTGCGGAAGGTTTCCGTCGAGTTGGTATGCGGCACGTTATGGCCGAGCACCAGCGTCACGTCGGTATGCGTATCGCCGCCGAGCAGGTTGACGCCGCGCAGCGTCAGTTCGGCGCCCTCACCGGCAACCTCGATGCGCAGCTCCTGGCGCACCAGCTTGCCGCCGGCATTGACGACGTAAAGGCGAAGCTTGGCTTCCGCACCAAGCTTGGCGCGGATCTGCGCCAGATGCGTGTCGGACGCCCCCTGCTCCTGCAGGATGATCCAGGTAATCTCCGCGCCGTCTTCCAGCGCGATGTCACTGATCGAGGATACCAGCGCCGCTTCTCCCGTCACCGAGTGGTGACGCTCGACGATCGTGGCCTTTGCGCCTGCACCGAAGGAAACCGGGAAGCGCGTATGGATCTGGCCGGCGCCATGCAGCGCCTGCAGCTCGATCACATCCTCGATCTCGGCTCCGGCCGGAATGGCAAGCGCCAGACCGTCGCGCACGAACGAGCCGTTCAGGCGGCCGATCGCATCGTCCTTGTCGAGCGCGGTCAGGCCGGCAACCGCCGAACCATCGGCAAGCTGGTCGCGGAACGCGGTGATCGAAACGCCGTCGACCGACGCATCGACATTTGCCTCGCCCTGCAGAACCGACAGCACGGCCGAACCCTTGACCAGCGGTTCGATCGAAGCGCCAGCGGTCCCGACGACACGTTCGGGCACGGCACGCAGCAGGTTCTTGAGGTCTGTGTAGTGCCAGGATTCGATCCGGCGGGTTGGCAGGCCCGACTTTTTCAGGTCGTCGAGCAGGCGGTCGCGGGTGCCGGTGACGGCGCCATTGCCCGGCAATTCGCCGATCTGCGCCGCGAAAGCTTCGACGAGCGCCGTCTCGGCGGCAGTCAGCCTGGCCTCGGGCTTTGTTGCCTGAATATTCATCGCAAATTCCTCCCGGATCAGGCCGCTTCGATCACGTCGGCGTAACCGTTGGCTTCCAGCTCGTGGGCCAGTTCCTTGTCGCCGGTACGGATGATCTGGCCCTTGTAGAGAACATGGACGGTATCCGGCACGATATAGTCGAGCAGGCGCTGGTAGTGGGTGATGACGATCACCGCACGGTCGGGCGAACGCAGCGCGTTGACGCCATCGGCGACGATCTTCAGAGCATCGATGTCGAGGCCACTGTCGGTTTCATCGAGGATGCAGAGCGTCGGCTCCAGGAGTGCCATCTGCAGGATTTCCGCACGCTTCTTCTCACCGCCGGAGAAACCGACATTGAGCGGGCGCTTCAGCATGGCCGGGTCGATCTTCAGCTGCTCGGCGGCTTCCTTGACGCGGCGCATGAAATCCGGCGTCGTCAATTCCGCTTCGCCGCGCGCCTTGCGCTGCTCGTTCATCGCCACCTTGAGGAACTGCATCGTCGCAACGCCCGGGATTTCGACCGGATACTGGAAGGCGAGGAAGATGCCCTTGGAGGCGCGCTCGGCCGGATCGAGTTCGAGAATGCTCTCGCCATTATAGGTGATGTCGCCCTCGGTGACTTCGTAGTCCTCGCGGCCCGACAGGATGTAGGAAAGCGTCGACTTGCCCGAGCCGTTCGGGCCCATGATGGCGGCAATTTCGCCCGGCTTCACCGTCAGGTTCAGGCCACGGATGATTTCGGTGCCGTCTTCGGCGATGCGGGCGTGCAGGTTCTTGATCTCAAGCATGTTCAATCTCTTATCTGTTCAAGCGAAACGGAGGGGCGGATTATTCGCCGAGCTCCAGGCGTTTTTCGATTCTGTCGAGGCGAACTTTGATGGTCGCAAGCTCCCCGTCATGAAGAACCTGAGAGCCGAGAAGGCCGGCCATGTGCTGGCGCATAACCAGCATCTCGGCCCTCATCCCGCTCATCTCTTCCTTCATGGATGCCATGTCTGCCCGCATAGCGCGCAGATGTTCCAGGATGAGACTTTCGACCTTTTCGTTCATTACCCCACACTTCCCTCAAGCGAGATGCTGATCAGCTTCTGGGCTTCGACGGCAAATTCCATCGGCAGCTGCTGGATGACGTCCTTGACGAAGCCGTTGACGATCAGCGCGATCGCCTCCTCTTCCGGGATGCCGCGCTGCATGGCGTAGAATTTCTGGTCGTCCGAGACCTTCGATGTGGTGGCCTCATGCTCGACCTGGGCCGATGCGTTCTTCGCTTCGATATAGGGCACGGTATGCGCGCCGCACTTGTCGCCGATCAGCAGCGAATCGCAATTTGTGAAGTTGCGCGCATTGTCCGCCTTGCGGTGGATCGACACCTGGCCGCGATAGGTATTCTGCGACACGCCGGCGGAAATGCCCTTGGAGATGATGCGGCTCGACGTGTTCTTGCCGAGATGGATCATCTTCGTTCCCGAATCGATCTGCTGGTGACCGTTCGACACGGCGATCGAGTAGAACTCGCCGCGGCTGTCGTCGCCGCGCAGGATGCAGGACGGGTATTTCCAGGTGATCGCCGAACCGGTCTCGACCTGGGTCCAGGAGATCTTGGAGCGCGCGCCACGGCAATCGCCACGCTTGGTGACGAAATTGTAGATGCCGCCCTTGCCCTCCTTGTCGCCGGGGAACCAGTTCTGCACCGTCGAATACTTGATCTCGGCATCGTCGAGCGCAACCAGTTCGACAACCGCCGCGTGCAGCTGGTTTTCGTCGCGCTGCGGCGCCGTGCAGCCTTCGAGATAGGAGACGTAGGCGCCTTCTTCGGCGATGATCAGCGTGCGCTCGAACTGTCCGGTATTCTTCTCGTTGATGCGGAAATAGGTCGACAGTTCCATCGGGCAGCGAACGCCCTTCGGCACGAAGACGAACGAACCATCGGTAAAGACCGCCGCATTCAGCGTCGCATAATAGTTGTCGGAGGTCGGCACGACCGAGCCGAGATATTTCTTGATCAGTTCGGGATGCTCGCGAATGGCTTCCGAGATCGACATGAAGATCACGCCGGCCTTCTCGAGTTCCTTCTTGAACGTGGTGACGACCGAAACCGAATCGAACACGGCATCGACGGCAACCCGCGGCTTGTCGACGCCGGCAAGGATTTCCTGCTCGCGCAGCGGAATACCGAGCTTTTCATAGGTCTTGAGCAGCTCCGGATCGACCTCGTCCAGCGACTTCGGGCCGGTCACGTTCTTCGGTGCGGCATAATAGTAGATGTCGTTGAAGTCGATCCTGGGATATTCGACGCGCGCCCATGTCGGCTCTTCCATCGTCAGCCAGCGCTTGTAGGCGTCCAGACGCCATTCCAGCATCCAGTCCGGCTCCTGCTTCTTGGCCGAGATGAAGCGGATGATGTCTTCCGAAAGGCCCTTGGGAGCCTTGTCCACTTCGATAAGGGTCTCGAAGCCGTATTTGTACTGGTCGATATCGATCCCACGGACCTGATCGATTGTTTCCTGGACAGCAGGCATCTTAGTCACTCCAAATCTTGCCGGTTCAAATTCCGGCAATTCCGTCATTCGTGCGGGGAAAACAATGCCTCCCCCATGTAAGGGCCAAAAGGCGATTTTCCCACCTTTTGGCAAGCGGAAATTTGCATTTCCGCGCAGTATACAACCGTCTAGGCGGCCTTTTCGGGCACCTTGCGGCGCCCGGCGATCTTGCCGAAGGCGGCGATTGCCTTGTCGATATCGGCATCCGTCGTTTCCGGCCCGAGCGAGATGCGCAATCCGCCGACATCGGCGTCATGGCCCATCGCTGTCAGGACATGGCTCTGCCCGACCTTGCCGGACGAGCATGCCGACCCTGCCGACAGCGAAACCCCCTCGAGGTCGAAGGCGATCTGCCCCGTCTCGGCTTTCAGCCCCGGCAGCGTGAAGAAACTGGTATTGGCCGCCCGCGCCAGGGCTTCGCCATAGATGACGACATCCGGGGCGGCCTCTTTCATCGCGTGCTCCAGCCTGTCGCGCAGCGAGCCGATCCGCTCGTTGCGCCCGAGCAAGTCTTCACTCATCGCTTCAGCTGCCGCGCCGAAGCCGATGATGGCGTGAAAATTCTCTGTCCCCGACCGGTGACCCTTCTCCTGCCCGCCACCGCGGATCAAAGGTTTCGGCATCAGCACTTCGCCGCGTGAAATCAGCGCTCCGACACCTTTCGGCCCGCCGATCTTGTGCGACGAGACGATAAGGAAATCCGCATCAAGGCTCGTGATATCGACTGCCATGCGGCCCGCCGCCTGCACTGCATCGACGACCATCAGGCCGCGATATTTGTGGGCAAGTGCCGCGGCTTCGGCCACCGGCTGTACGATCCCCGTCTCGTTGTTGACCAGCATGACGGCCACCATCGGCAGGCCCGAGGCTGGATCATGCCCTGCCAGAAGCGCATCGAGCGCGCTAAGTTTGATGATACCGTCCGGCGTCACCGGCACTTCCGTTACTTGATCGGCAGCGAATCGCCCGCCCTCGCGTATCGCCGGATGCTCGATCGCAGACACGTAGAGATGCGACACCGTCACCGGCGAGCGCCCCATCCGGTAATCCGGCGTCAGCACATGGTTCGATGCTTCCGTCGCGCCGCTGGTGAATGTCACATGCGACGGCTCGGCGCCGACAAGCGCGCCCACCTGCCGCCTGGCCTTCTCGACGGCCGAGCGTGCGGCCCGCCCCTCGGAATGCACCGAAGACGCATTTCCCGGCAAGAGAAGCGCATCGATCATCGCAAGGCGCGCGCGCTCGGACAGCGGAGCCGTCGCATTCCAGTCGAGATATGTTCGCCTTGAGGCCATCACTCGTCCGCGCCTGCCTTCTTCGATTCACATTGACTTTCACTCATCGAGCGAAAATCCTCATTTTAGTTGAAATCTCAATTGCGCTTGCCTTATGAGACTTCGCAACGGGTACTGCTGTCGCAGGCCCAAGTTTCGAATGGTTCTAAACTGAGTTCTAGAAAAGCTGAGCGCCTTCGTCAAGTCAAACAAGACCGAATGCGTGTGTTTCGAACCAAACAAGATTGACCGGAGTACCGATGCCCGAAGTGATTTTCAACGGCCCTGCCGGCCGCCTGGAGGGACGCTACCAGCCGTCCAAGGAAAAGAGCGCGCCGATCGCGATCATCCTGCATCCGCACCCCCAGTTCGGTGGCACGATGAACAACCAGATCGTCTACCAGCTCTTCTATATGTTCCAGAAGCGCGGCTTCACCACCCTGCGCTTCAATTTCCGCGGTATCGGCCGCAGCCAGGGCGAATTCGACCATGGCGCGGGCGAACTGTCGGATGCCGCCTCGGCGCTCGACTGGGTGCAGAGCCTGCATCCCGATTCGAAGAGCTGTTGGGTCGCCGGCTACTCCTTCGGCGCCTGGATCGGCATGCAGCTTCTGATGCGCCGCCCGGAAATCGAAGGTTTCATGTCGATCGCACCGCAGCCCAACACCTATGACTTCTCCTTCCTCGCCCCCTGCCCGTCGTCCGGCCTGATCATCAACGGCGACAACGACAAGGTGGCTCCCGAAAAGGACGTCAACGGCCTGGTCGAGAAGCTGAAGACCCAGAAGGGCATCCTGATCACCCACCGCACGGTCGAGGGCGCCAACCACTTCTTCAACGGTCAGGTGGATACGCTGATGGCCGAATGCGAGGATTACCTCGACCGCCGCCTCAACGGCGAACTGGTGCCGGAGCCGGCCGCCAAGCGCATTCGCTGATTTCGGCGGGCCTCTTCGGAGGCCCGTTTTCGTTTCAGCCAATTCATCATCACAAGCATCAACGCTGCCAATGCCGGCACCCGTTGCTCCCGCCCACCGCCATTTTGTTGACCCGCAAGGCGCAGTCCTTTAGAAGGCGGCCTCATTCGGAGAGATTCCGACCCCTTCATATCCGGAGCAGGTGCGGATGGCGGTATTGCCGCTGCGAAATCGGAAAAAGGCTGAACGTGCGCAGGTCGATCTTGCGCGCCTGCCGGTTATCGCCGCCGCTTTCCTGATCGCGCTCTTCGGACTTCTGGCCGGCACCCCGCGCAATACCGACCTTTCCGCGTCGACGCGGCCGATCGACGATCGCTCGGATCGCGGACCATCGCTCACCAAGCGTGAGCCCGTGCGCGCGATCACCGTTGCCGAACGCAAGGATGCGACCGCAGCCCAGGTGACGAGCCACGATGGCCTGCCGGCGCCGACAGCCTTCACGCTGCCGGAAAATGCCTATGCAGCTGCGCAGGGCATAAACCGGGCGGTATCGCTCCATCTGCGATTGGATTGGCCGGGTGCCCTGCCCCGCGCTCCACCAATTGCCGCCTGATCAAGGCATTCTCTGCCTCGCAGCATGAAATTTGACGGCCGCTTCAGCCCGCAATCCGCTGTCGGCCAAACAGGATTTATACAATGAGAAACTCTCCGTGGCTGGTGGGAAGCTATGCTCTCATCATCATCATCGGCATTCTGATCGCGCTGCCGAATGCGCTTCCGCAATCGGCCCTCGACCGCCTGCCCTCCTGGCTGCCCCATAGCCGCGTCTCGCTCGGCCTCGACCTGCGCGGCGGTTCGCACCTCGTGCTCGAAGTCGACCGCGCCGACCTGATCAACGAGCGCGTCCAGGCGCTGACCCAGGATGCCCGCCGCGTGCTGCGCGACAAGAACATCAACACCTCGGCCATCCGCCGTGCCGGCGACGCGGTGCTCATCACGCTGCGCGACGCAAGCCAGCGCGACCAGGCCGTCACCGAACTACAGACGCTCGCCAATCCGGTCGGTGGCGTCAACGCCGTCGGCGCCACGGATCTCGCAATCACCACACCGAGCGACAACACCATCTCGGTCGCCCAGACGGATGCAGGCATCAATGCCCATGTCACCGCCGCGGTCGAGCAGAGCCTTGAAATCATTCGCCAGCGCGTCGACCAGGTCGGCGTCGCCGAGCCGACCATCCAGCGTGTCGGCTCCGACCGCGTCCTCGTCCAGCTTCCGGGCGAACAGGATCCGTCGCGTCTTCGCCAGCTTCTCGGCTCGACCGCCAAGATGAGTTTTCATCTTCTCGGTAACCCGGGTGAACCGGGCGTCACCATGCTCGCCGACGAAAAGGGGCAGCAATATCCGGTTCTCGACCGCGTCGAACTGTCCGGCGACCGCCTGACCGATGCCCGCGCCGCCTTTGACCAGCAGACCCAGCAGCCGATCGTCACCTTCCGTTTCGACAGTGCCGGCGCCACCCGCTTCGCCCAGATCACCCAGCAGAATGTCGGCAAGCCTTTCGCCATCGTTCTCGACAACAAGGTCCTGAGCGCGCCGGTCATCCAGACGCCGATCACCGGCGGTTCAGGCCAGATCTCCGGTTCCTTCACGCCGCAGGAAACCACCACGCTGTCCGCCCTCCTGCGCGCAGGCTCGCTGCCGGCCAAGCTGACCGTCATCGAGGAACGCACCGTCGGTGCAGACCTTGGCGCAGACGCCATCCAGATGGGTATTTATACCGGTCTGATCGGCCTCGTCCTCGTCATCTCTTTCATCTTCCTGCTCTATGGCACATGGGGCATTCTCGCCAACATCGCGCTGGTGATCCATACCATCCTGACGCTCTCTGCCCTGACGCTGGTCGGCGCCACGCTGACGCTTCCCGGTATTGCCGGTATCGTGCTCGGCATCGGCCTTGCCGTCGACGCCAACGTTCTGATCAACGAGCGTATCCGTGAAGAAAGCCGCAAGGGCAAGAGCGCCTTCGCCGCCATCGACACGGGCTTCAACCGCGCCTATTCGACCATCATCGACGGCAACATGACGGCGCTGATTGCCGCGGCCGTCCTCTTCTACTTCGGCTCCGGTCCTGTCCGTGGCTTCGCCGTGACCATGGCGCTCGGCCTGATCATCTCGATGTTCACCTCGGTCGCCTTCGTGCGCGTCGCCATGGTGTCGCTCGCCCGCCGCCGCAAGCTGAAGACGGTCGAGATCAAGCCGCTGATCCCCTTCAACCCCTACGACAAGCACATCCACTTCATGAAGGCGCGCTTCTTCGGGATCGGCGTATCGGCCGTCCTGTCCATCGCGTCGCTCGTGCTGTTCTTCCATCCGGGCCTCAACTACGGCGTCGACTTCCGTGGCGGCATCCAGATGTCGGTGAAGACGCAAGGCCCTGCCGATCTGCCGAAATTCCGCGAAGGCCTGAATACGCTCGGCCTCGGCGAAATCACGCTGCAGTCCTTCGGCGATGCCAACAGCCTGCTGGTGCGCGCACAGCGTCAGGATGGTGGCGAAGAAGCCCAGACGGCAGCCGTCACCAAGCTGAAGGATGAAGTTGCCAAGATCGATCCCACCGCAACCATCCAGGGCACCGACGTCATCGGCCCGAAGGTCTCGGGCGAACTTGCCGTCGCCGGCTTCCTCTCGGTCTTCATCGCCAGCCTGGCCATGCTGATCTATATCTGGGTCCGCTTCGAATGGCCGTTCGCCGTCGGCGCCATCATCACGCTGGTGCTCGATACGACCAAGGTGATCGGCTTCTTCGCCATCACCGGCCTCGACTTCAACCTGACGGCCATCGCCGCCGTCCTGACGCTGGTCGGCTACTCGGTCAACGACAAGGTCGTCGTCTACGACCGCATGCGCGAAAACATGCGTCTCTACAAGTCGATGCCGCTGCGCGAACTGATCGACAAGTCGATCAACGAGACGCTGGCACGAAGCCTCTACACCAATGCGACCGCCTTCCTCGCTCTCGTACCGATGGCGATCTGGGGCGGCAGCGCGGTGTCGAGCTTCGCGATCCCGATGGTCTTCGGCATCCTTGTTGCCGGCGCATCGTCGATCTTCATCGCGGCCCCGATCCTGCTCTTCCTCGGCGACTGGCGTGCCCGCCACCGCAAGGCAGCGTCGGCCGAGGCCGCTGCTACGCCGAAGGGCGCCAGCAAGGCCTGAGGCCTGCTATACGATTAAGAAAAAGGGCGGATCCGTTTCCGCCCTTTTTTGTGAGCGAAGAGCAAAGCCAAACCGCCCAAACAGGATATCGCAGCTGATGTTCGATCTGGCAGCCTATGCGGGCCTCTTCATCACCGCCTTCGTTGCGGCGACGATCCTGCCGATGCAATCGGAAACCGTTTTCGTCGGCCTGATCCTGACGGGCAATTATTCGGTCGCCGCCTTGCTGCTCACGGCATCGATAGGCAACACGCTCGGAGCTGCGGTCAACTGGTTGCTCGGCCGCGGCATCGAACGGTTCAGGAACAAGCGCTGGTTCCCCGCCAGCGCGGCGCAGCTCGACCGCGCGCAACGCTGGTACCAGCGTTACGGAAAGTGGTCTCTGCTGTTGAGCTGGCTGCCGATCGGCGGCGACGCATTGACCGTCGTCGCCGGCATATTGCGCGAACCGTTTCCGACTTTCCTGGCTCTTGTCTTCATCGGCAAGGCAGCACGCTATGCAGTGCTGGCCTGGATCACTCTGCGCCTGAGCTGAAATCGAACGGCCGCCGCCGGGAAATCCGATAGACGGCTGCCGGCGGAATGTTGCGCACGGTCCCGCCGACGCGCACGGCCTTCAACCCCAGCCGGTCGAGAATGCGCCGTGGCACCGGGCAACGGGGGCCATAGGTGAACTGGTAGAGCGAAGCACCCGGCTTCAGATAGGCGAACACGCCGGCCAGGATCGCCGTCTGCTTGCGCGGCGACATGGAGAGAAGCGGCAGCCCGCTCACGGCAGCACCGGCCGCCTGACCGTCGAAGATCTGCGCCCGGCGCAACCGTGACGCGTCCATCTGCAGCACGCGGGCAGCCGGAAAGCGGCGCTCCAGCATCGGCAGGAATTCGTGGCCGTACTCGATCAGCGTGAGCTCGCTCTCTGCCACGCCGCGAGCTAGGAGCGCGCGGGTGAAGACGCCGGTGCCGGGACCAAGCTCGATCACCGGACCTGCATCCGCGCCGATCTCCTGGGTGATCAGTCTTGCCAGCGTCTGCCCCGAAGCGGCAACGGCGCCGACACGCAGCGGATTGCTGGCCCAGGATCGGAGAAACCGCCAGACATCGGCACCCTGCCTGTCGTCGGCGACGAGTTCCGGGCCTTCGGCCAAGGCAGTGCTTTGGCAATATGAGCGTAACCGGCGCATCGAGAACATCTCCGTCTTGTATGCCGTCAGCGGTAATCTGGTGAGTCCGCCTAGCAAAAGCAACGACAGTCGCCAATTGTCGCAAAATCAAGGCAATTTAAATCACACCCGCGCCCGCAATGGAACAATCTCGGCTCAACCTTAATTTACTCACCCAATGTGGATGCGCGTGAAGGAGGCACTTGATGAGCGCGAATGCAGAGAGGATCGAGCAGATTGCAGGCGGGGACGGAGAACTGAAGCGCGTCATGGGGCCGGGGCTCCTACTGCTCTTCATCGTCGGTGATATCCTCGGAACCGGCATCTATGCCCTGACCGGCCAGGTGGCTTCGGAAGTCGGCGGTGTCGTGTGGCTACCATTCCTGATCGCCTTCATCGTCGCATTGCTGACCGCCTGCAGCTATCTCGAGCTGGTCACCAAATATCCGCAGGCTGCGGGTGCGGCACTTTATACCCACAAGGCCTTCGGCATCCATTTCGTCACGTTTCTCGTCGCATTTGCCGTGATGTCTTCCGGGATCACTTCGGCATCGACGGCTTCGCGCGCCTTCGCTGCCAATTTCTCCACGTCGCTCGGGCTCGATCTCGGCGCCTGGGGCGTGCCGCTGATCGCCGTCGGCTTCATTGCCCTCGTCGCCGCGATCAATTTTCGTGGTGTCGGCGAGAGCGTCAGGCTGAACGTGCTGCTGACGGTCGTCGAACTGACCGGCCTGCTGATCATCATCGGCATAGGCATGTGGGCCATCTTCGGCGGTCAGGGTGATGTATCCCGTGCCTGGACCTTTGCGACCCCAGAAGGAACCGGTACCTTCTGGCCCGTCGTTGCAGCGACCACGCTGGCATTCTTCGCCATGGTCGGCTTCGAGGATTCGGTCAACATGGCGGAAGAATGCAAAGAGCCGAGCCGCATCTTTCCCAAAGTGCTGCTTGGGGGCCTAGCACTCACCGGCCTCATCTACATTCTCGTTGCCATCTCGGCGATCACGCTTGTCCCGGCAAGCGAACTGGGCGAAGGCGAGACTCCTCTCCTCAAGGTCATCCAGACGGGAGCCCCGAATTTTCCGATCGGCATATTTGCGGTCATCACCATGTTCGCCGTCGCCAATTCGGCGCTGATCAACATGATGATGGCAAGCCGCCTCATATACGGGATGAGCCGACAGGGTGTGCTGCCGGAAGTTCTCGGCAGGGTACACTCGGGTCGGCGCACCCCCTATGTGGCGATCGTCTTCACCTCGCTGCTTGCCGTCGCGCTGATCGTCTTTGCCGGCGGCGTAAAGGCGCTCGGCGGTACGACCGCCCTGCTGCTTCTCTGCGTCTTTGCCGTCGTCAATGTCGCGGTATTGGTTTTGAGGAAAGACAAGGTCGCTCACAGGCATTTTCGCACGCCGACCATCCTGCCGATCCTCGGCGCAGTCACCTGCACCTTCCTCGCCGGTCCGTGGACCGGACGGGACCCGGTTCAATATGCGATCGCCGGCGCCCTGATCGTGCTGGGAACAGTGCTCTGGTTCGCCACGGTCCAGATCATGCGAACGGCAAACCAGGCTGCCTGACCGGTCTCTATCTGGCCCGGACGGACAGACGCCCTTCCACCGAGACGCCGGCTGCGACTGCGCCATAGTCGCGCATCCGGTATTGGCCGCCCTCGACGGGGTGGCTGTGGGTGGTGGTGATCACCATGACTTCGGCGCCCGCCGCCTGCCCTGCGGCAATGCCGGCCGGCACGTCCTCGAACACCAGCACGTCTTTGGGATCGACGCCAAGCCGCTCGGCGCCCAGTCGATACCCCTGTGGGTCTGGCTTGCCCACCGTCACGTCCTCTGCTGAGACGATGAATTTCGGGATCGGAATTCCGGCGGCTGCCAGTCTTGCCTTGGCAAGTTCGAGCGGCGAGGATGTGACAATCGTCCAGCGCCCGTCAGGCAGGCTCCTCAGAAACTCGGCTGCCCCCTTCAATGGCACGACACCTTCAAGATCGTCGATTTCGCCACGCAGCACCTTTTCCGCTTCCACCTGCGGGTCGACGCCCGGAAGGTTGAGATCGGTAATCGTGTCTATGCCGCGCCGCCCATGCATGATGCGCAGAAAACCCTCCACCTCCAGCCCCATGCTCTCAGCCCACCGGCCCCACACACGTTCGGCTGCTGCCGTCGAACTGAGGATCGTCCCGTCCATGTCGAACAGGAAGGCAGCGTAATCGCGTGAGGGCAGGACGGTCGTTGTGGAAGCGGCGGAAGACATGTCGGCCAAGGGAAGTTCCTCTCGCAAACGAGTGGGGATCGGTAAGGCCCCATGAGTAACCCGTCGGCACAACCGGCGCAAACCTCGGGATGCATTTTTCGCAAAGCAGGTTAAGTTCGCCATGGGATGAGAACAATGAGGAGGAAACGTTGGCATACCCGTCTGCAGCATATCCGGATCTCAAGGGCCGCGGCATATTGGTAACCGGCGGCGGCTCCGGCATCGGCGCAAGCCTCGTCGAAGGCTTTGCCCGCCAGGGCGCCCGCGTCGCCTTCATCGATATTGCCGAAGCGCCGAGCCTGGCACTCGTTGAAAGCCTGACCGGTAAGACCGATCATGCGCCGCTCTTTGTCCGCGCCGATCTCTCCGATGTCTCCGCGACACAGGCGGCAGTGCTCAAGGTGGCGGAAGCGCTCGGCACGCTCTCCGTCGTCGTCAACAATGCGGGATGGGATGACCGACGCGAGATCGAGGATATCACCGAGGACTACTGGGACAAAAGCCAGGCGATCAACCTGAAGCAGATGTTCTTCACCGCACAGGCGGCAATCCCCTTCATCAGGGCGGCAGGCGGTGGTTCGATCGTCAATTTCTCGTCCATCTCCTACCTGCTCAACATGGGCAGCCTGCCCTCCTATACGACCGCCAAGGCCGGCATTGTCGGCCTGACCAAGAGCCTCGCCGGAAAGCTCGGTCCAGGCAACATCCGCGTCAACGCCGTGCTGCCGGGCATGATCGTCACGGAGCGGCAGAAGCGCCTCTGGCTGACCGATGACGGGATTGCTGCCATGATCGACCGGCAGTGCCTCAAGCGCAGCCTCGACAGCACGGATCTCGTCGGGCCGTGCCTGTTCCTCGCATCCGATTCGTCCTCCGCCATCACCGCCCAGACCCTCATCGTCGACGGTGGCGCACTCTGAACATGAAAAAGCCGCGCGGGCATCGCGTGCCCGCGCGGCTGAAGGCCAAACCGGAACTGGTGATTACGGCCGACCCGTGCGCCTATTCTGCTGGAGAAAGAGCAGGCGCAGTCTCGCTATTGTGTGCCTCGGGGGCCGGATGCTCACTTCCATGCTGGCGCAGCGGCCGGTTGCCGGTCAGCAGCCTTGCCAGGATGTAGAAGACGGGCGTCATGAAGATGCCGAAGAAGGTCACCCCGATCATGCCGGAGAACACTGCGACGCCCATGGCGGCACGCATCTCGGCACCCGCGCCGGTGGAGACGACCAGCGGCACGACGCCCATGATGAACGCCATCGACGTCATCAGGATCGGCCGCAGGCGCAACCGGCTGGCCTCGACAGCCGCCTGTAGCGGCTTGCGTCCGGCAAATTCCAGTTCGCGGGCGAATTCGACGATCAGGATCGCGTTCTTCGCCGATAGACCGACCAGCACCACCAACCCGATCTGGGTGAAGATGTTGTTGTCGCCTCCCGTCAACCAGACCCCGGTCAGGGCCGCGAGCACGCCCATCGGCACGATCATGATAATGGCAAGCGGCAGCGTCAGGCTTTCATACTGCGCAGCCAGCACCAGGTAGACGAGCAGCAGCGCGAGCGGGAAGACGATGAAGCTCGAATTGCCGGCAAGGATCTGCTGGTAGGTCAGGTCCGTCCATTCGAAGTCGATACCAGATGGCAGCGTCTCCTTGAGGATCTTGGTGATTGCAGCCTCCGCCTGGCCGGACGAAAAGCCCGGTGCCGGAGCCCCGTTGATATCGGCGGCGAGGAAGCCGTTGTAACGGGTAGTCCTTTCGGGACCGGCCGAGGCGTCGACCTTGAGCAGCGCCGACAGCGGGATCATCTCGCCGGATTGCGAACGAACCTTCAGCTGGCCGATATCCTCGGCCTTGGCGCGATATTGCGCATCCGCCTGAACCCTCACACTGTAGGTGCGGCCGAAAGCGTTGAAGTCGTTGACGTAATACGAACCGAGATAGATCTGCAGCGTCTGGAATACATCCGTTACCGACACGCCGAGCTGTTCTGCACGGGCACGGTCGAGATCGGCATAAAGCTGCGGCACGTTGATCTGGAAGCTCGAGAAGATACCCGTCAGTTCCGGCGTCTGTGCCGCCTTGGCAAGGACCGCCTTGGTCGCCTGGTCAAGAGCCTCGTAGCCGTAGCCGGCGCGGTCCTCGATCTGCAGCTTGAAGCCGCCCGTCGTACCGAGACCGTTGACCGGCGGCGGCGGGAACATGGCGATGAACGCGTCCTGGATGCCGGCGTACTTCTGGTTCAGCGCCATGGCGATGGCACCGCCCGAAAGATCCGGCGTCTTGCGCTTGTCGAAATCGTCAAGCACGGCAAACACGATGCCCGAGTTGGAGCCGACGGTGAAACCGTTGATCGACAGGCCGGGGAAGGCAATCGCGTGCTCGACGCCCGGCTGTTCCATGGCGATGTCGCTCATCCGCTTGATGACGTCTTCGGTCCGGTCGAGCGTTGCACCGTCAGGCAGCTGTGCAAAGCCGATCAGGTATTGCTTGTCCTGCGCCGGGACGAAGCCGCCCGGAACGGTATGGAACATGAAATAGGTCGAACCGACGAGCACCAGATAGAGCACCATGACGAAGCTCTTGCGTGACAGGAGGCCGCCCACCGTCCGGCCATAGCCGTTCGCTGCCGCACCGAAAGCACGGTTGAAGCGGCGGAAGAACCAGCCGAGCGCCTTGTCCATGCCGCGCGTCAGCCAGTCCTTCGGCGCATGGTGATCCTTGAGCAGAAGAGCGGCCAGCGCCGGAGACAGCGTCAGCGAGTTGATCGCCGAGATGACCGTCGAGATGGCGATCGTCAGTGCGAACTGGCGGTAGAACTGGCCCGACAGGCCGGTGATGAAGGCCAGCGGCACGAAGACGGCCACAAGCACCAGCGCGATCGCCACGATCGGGCCGGACACTTCGCGCATCGCCCTATATGTCGCCTCACGGGGACTTAGCCCGTTCTCGATATTGCGCTCGACGTTTTCGACGACGACGATCGCGTCGTCGACCACGATACCGATCGCCAGCACCAGACCGAACAGCGTCAGCGCGTTGATCGAGAAGCCGAAGGCATACATGACGGCGAACGTGCCGATGACCGAGACGGGAACCGCGATCAGCGGAATGATCGAGGCACGCCATGTCTGCAGAAACAGGATGACGACGAGGACCACGAGCGCGATTGCTTCGAGCAGCGTGTCGAGAACCTTCTCGATCGAGGAGCGCACGAACTTCGTCGTGTCGTAGACGATCTGGTACTTCACGCCTTCCGGCATCGCCTTCTGCAACTCGTCCATGGTTTCATGGACCTCATTGGAGATTTCGATCGCATTCGAGCCCGGAGCCTGCAGCACGGGGATAGCGACTGCCGGCTTGCCGTCGAGCAGCGAGCGGAGCGTGTAATCGGCAGCACCGAGTTCGATGCGGGCAACGTCCTTCAGCCGGGTAATTTCACCATTCGCACCGGTCTTGACGATGATGTTGCCGAACTGCTCCGGCGTCGTCAGACGTCCCTGGGCGTTGACATTGAGCTGCAGATCGACGCCGGGCACGGTCGGCGAGGCACCGATGATGCCGGCCGCGGCCTGCACGTTCTGCCCGTTGATCGCATTGGTAATGTCGGTCGCGGCCAGCGAAAGCGCTGCGGCTTTCTGCGGATCGACCCACACGCGCATCGAATAGTCGCCGGCGCCGAAGATCTGCACCTGGCCGACACCTTCGATACGGGCAAGCCGGTCCTTGATGTTCAGCGTCGCGTAATTGCGCAGATAGGTCAGGTCGTAGCGGTCGCTATCGGACACCAGATTGACGACCATGATGAAGTCCGGCGAGCTCTTGACCGTGGTGATGCCGAGCGCGCGCACTTCCGTCGGCAACCGCGGCTCGGCCTGGCTGACGCGGTTCTGCACCAGCTGCTGCGCCTTGTCCGGATCGGTGCCGAGCTTGAAGGTCACGGTCAGCGTCAGCACGCCGTCCGAGGTCGCCTGGCTGTTCATGTAGAGCATGTCCTCGACGCCGTTGATCTGCTCTTCGAGCGGCGTTGCGACGGTTTCGGCGATGACCTTCGGATTGGCGCCCGGATACGTTGCCTTCACCACCACGGAGGGCGGCACGACGTTCGGATATTCCGAGATCGGCAGTGACCGCAGTCCCAGCAGGCCTGAGACCACGATAAGCACGGACAGGACCGCCGCAAACACCGGCCGGTCGATAAAAAAGCGAGATATGTTCATCTCTTGAGCCCTCTCCTGAGCGACTTTTTAGGCGAACAGAGCCCTTGCGCCCGCAGCGTCCCGCCACGGGCGACCAAAGGGTCCATAGTGTTGAAAGACCGCCTGAACGGTCCGGTTCGTTAGTTTGAAGCGACCTTGGCTTCGTCCTTCGGATCGACCGTTGCGCCGGGGCGCACACGCTGCAATCCGTTGACGATGACGCGGTCACCGGCATTCAGGCCCTTCTCGACGATCCGCATGCCATCGACGGCATCGCCGAGTACCACCGGCCGATAGGCCACGGTGTTCTTTCCATCGACCACCAGCACGAATTTCTTGTCCTGGTCGTTACCGAGCGCCTTCTCGCTGACGAGCATGCGTTCGCTCGGCTGCGGCTCGCCCATGCGGATGCGCACGAACTGGCCCGGAATCAGCCTGCCCTCGGGATTGTCGAACACCGCCCTCACCCGGATCGTGCCGGTGCCGGCATTCACCTGGTTGTCGATCAGCTGCAGATGGCCCTTCATCGGCTCAGCACCCGGTGCAAGCGTCGAGATTTCCACCGGAACATGATCGATGGCCGGCTGGCCATCGACGACCGGCAGTTCGGCGAGCGTGCGGGTCACCAGCTCTTCGTTGGCATCGAAGCTCGCATAGATCGGGTTGATGGAAACCAGGTTCGTCAGCGGATCGGACGACGAGCCGCCGGCAACCAGATTGCCAACCGTCACCTCGATCTTGCCGACCCGGCCGTCGATCGGGGCGCGGATTTCGGTATAGCCAAGATTGAGCTGAGCGACCTTGAGGCTTGCCTGGGCAGACTGAAGCGTTGCGGCAGCATCGCGCTGGCTGCTTTCACGCTGCGCCAGATCGCTCTGCGAAATCGTGTTGCGGGCAAGCAGCGTCTTGCCGCGCTCGAGTTCGCCATTGGCATAGTCGAGCTTGGCCTGCGCCGAGGCGACCTGCCCCTGCGCTTCGGCAAGCGCCGCCTTGAAGGGTTCCGGGTCGATCGTCACCAGAAGATCGCCGGCCTTCACCAGTCCGCCTTCGCGGAAATGCACCGACTGCACGGCGCCAGCCACGCGCGGACGCACGTCGACGCGGTCGACGGCCTCCAGGCGGCCGGAGAAGTCCTGCCAGGTGCCGACCCGGCGTGGCTCCACCGTCGCAACGGTGACCGGCACGGCCGGTGACGCCGCGGCAACCGCCTCGGACGCCGCATTGGCACCGCGAGGCATGTCGAGATAGAAGGCTGCGCCTGCAAAGAGCGCAGAAGTCGTCAGGCCGGCGCCCAACAGGGCCCAGCGGGTTGTCTTCGCTGTCATTGTGAACTCCTTCAGCCCTGGGAGAGGCTGTTATCGATTCCTGGAACTTTCAGAAAATGCAGGCCTTTACGACGCCACCTGGCGGATAAAGGCCGAGAACTCGAGGCAGAGACTGGCAAGCCAGACACCGCCGATACCGTGATACAATCCCGTCCAGCCGCTGCCGGCGGGCAGAATACGTTTGGTGACCTTCACTCCGGATCCGGCCAGCTTGTCGGCATAGCCGAGCGATTCATCGCGCAGCGGATCGTCTTCCGATGTCATCACCAGTGCCGGCGCCACCCCCGACAATCTCGAACAGAGACAAGGCGCCGCGTATGGGTGCTGCAGCGTGCAGGCCGAGCCGAGATAGTGGCTCCATCCATCCGACCAGCGCTCGCGCATGCCGATCTCGTCCGCGCCCCGGATCGATGCAGAGGTCATCATCGGATCGATCATCGGCGACAGGAGAACCTGCCCGGCAAGCCTGCCCGGCATCTGGTCCCTTGCCTTGAGCGCCGCCCCTGCAGCCACATTGCCACCGGCTTCATCGCCGGCGATCAGCAGAGGCGACTTGCCCTTGCCGTGCCGGTTGAGCTTGTCGTTGAGCCCGTGGAGGGCAAGGAATGCGCATTCCATCGCCTTCGGGAAGACATTGCCCGAAACACTGCCGTAATCCGCCTCGACCACGACCGCACCCGCATCCTCGAGCGCGCCGATCACCGGGCTTGGGGCCGCATCCGGCGTCGGCTGCTGGAATGCATCACCTTTCAGGTACAACACGATCGGCGGCTTGCCGCCCTGCACATTGCCCTTATGGATACGCACGGGAACGGAGGCCTTCCAGGGCCCGTCGATTTCCAGTGTTTCCCATTGCGGTGACATGACGTTTTCTACCTTTTGGCCACAGCTCTTGCGGCGATTTCGTATTCAGATATTATTGTTCCGAAAGAAAAGCGCAATCCGCCGAGATCGGCAACACTTTTCCAAAATCACGGATAATCGCATCGAGAGGAACCGGCCATGGATCAGCTATCGGCAATGCGCGTTTTCGTCAGGGTGGTCGAAACCGGCAATTTCACCCGTGCGGCCGCCACACTCGATATTCCGAAGACCACGGTGACGAACATGGTTCAGGCGCTTGAGGCGCACCTGAAGACCACTCTGCTCAACCGCACGACGCGGCGCGTCATGGTCACCAATGATGGCGCTCTCTACTACGAGCGCGCCACCCAGATCCTCGCCGACATCAACGAACTCGACGGCAGCCTGTCCAACTCGCAGACCCAGCCGAGCGGACGTGTTCGCCTGGAAATGGCGGGCGCCTTCGCCGACCTGATTGTCATTCCCTACCTATGCGACTTCCATGACCGCTATCCGCTGATCAAGCTCGACATCGGCGTCGGCGACCGGCTGGTCGACTATATCGCCGAAAACGTCGACTGCGCCCTGCGCGGCGGCACGCCGACGGACCAGTCGCTGATTGTGCGGAAGGTCGGTGAAATCGGCATGCAGGCATATGCCGCACCGCTCTATCTGGAGAAGATGGGAGACCCGAGCCATCCCGCAGACCTGAACGAAGGGCATCGCTGCGTCGGCTATCTTCAGGCACCATCAGGTCGCATCATGCAGATGAACTTTCGCCGTGGCGAGGAACAGGTCGACATCGATCCGAACTACATCGTCTCGGTCAACGATGCCCGCTCCTATCTCGATGCAGCCATAGCCGGCGTCGGTATTGCCCAGGTTCCACGCTTCATGGCGCAGAAACCGCTCCAGGAGGGCCGTCTCGTGCCCGTTTTGAGCGACTGGGTCTGCGAGTCCTTCCCGCTCTACATCGTCTATCCCCAGACCCGCCACCTGAGCAACAAGGTGCGCGTCGTCGTGGACTGGCTCGCCAAGCGGGTCCAGGACCTGAAAGTGGAGGAAAACCGCCAGATGATGCGTGAGGCGAGCTGAGCGGCCACCACGCGACCCTTGTCACCGTAAAGTCTGCAGCCTCAGCCGTATGGCGAAGTGCAGGCCTTGCGCGGACCGCCGTCGAATGGCTGGTAGCTGTTGTCTTCGGGCCGGTACGAGCGGTAGCGCTCGTGGCACCATTGTTCATGTGCATCCGGAGCAGAAGCGCCCGCGTCGGCCGACTGCTGCTGTTCCACGCTCTGCGAGCCGGGAGAGGTGGCGGCGATGCTGGCAGCCGGTTCGCGACTTTCCGCATGGAAAGCCTTATTGGCGTCCGTGCCTGCGATCCGCTGAACCGCCGGCTGTAGCGCCACGGTCTTCTCCTGATCACCACCTGCGTCAGGCGCATTCTCGCGATCCGGCGCCCGTGCTGCCACCTGCACGTCCCCATCGGTTGCCGGAACATCCGCGACGACCGGCAGGCCCGCTATACGCTGATAGGTCTCCTTCGCCGGATCGACAACGACAGGGGCCGAGGTCCACAGGTCGGGAGTGTCCAGGTGAGCAAAATGATGGGGAGCAGGGTCCGCGATGAATTGCGGCACCGCAGCCAGCCCGGACAGGACAATCGTGACGACACTGGCCAAGAGAACAATCTGGGGGAGGATAGCACGCACGCTGGTGACACCGGCTGGATTCGAATTGCCACGAAAATGCGCGGAACATCCGAAAAGTTCCGCTCTCGCGAAAATAATCTCGCCGCCTAAACTACTGTCATATCTGTGGTTTAAGAAGAGATGGTGGGTGATGTAGGGCTCGAACCTACGACCCGCTGATTAAGAGTCAGCTGCTCTACCAACTGAGCTAATCACCCGAAACCGACTGCATCAGTGGCCTGCGCCGTCGGTGTGAGTGGGCGTATAAAGGGCTTCTTTTGGCTTGTCTAGCGGCCAGAATGATTTTCTTTGTGCAACTGCTCAAAAAAAATCGATAGAACGGCTAAACCCCTTATTTTTCAGGCTTTTCCGTGAGTTCATTTTTTTAGAAGTGGAGAACGCCCTCTGCCATCTTCACCGCCTGCCCGCCGATCCGGGCCTTGGCGATCTCGCCGCCCTTGGAATCGATATGCAGGTGGATGAAGGACGGGCGGCCGATTTCCAACCCTTGCTCGACGATCATCGGATGATGCCCGTCAGGCAGCGCATCGAATTGCTGCACCGCTCCCGCAAGAGCAGCGACCGCGGCTCCTGTCGCCGGATCCTCCCAGATCCGCATGTCGGGAGAAAACATCCGCGCATGAAACTTTGCCTGATGGTGGACGCCACCGCGACAATAGACATAGGCCGAGGCCAAGGTTCCGTCGACGAAGGGTGCCACCCGCTCCCAAAGCGTCGATTCGAATTCAAGATTTTGCACGGTCGCAAGGTTCCTGAGCGGGATCAGCACGAAGGGAACGGCTGCCGTCCAGACGGACAGAACGTGGTTCTCGAAGGCCATGTCGGTAGACTTGACCGTCAGCGCATCGGCAATCCCCTGCCGGTCCAGCGGCATGTCAATCCTTGCAGGACGCTTCGGCAATTCGAATTCCGCAAAAGAGGCCTCGCCCTTGCGCATGCGGATGGCGCAGCGCACCGGCCCGACCGTCTCTTCCAGCACCGCCATCAGATCGAGGTCCGTCTCGCCCGGAGGGTGGTCCCGTTCCGCCAGTGCAATCGCCGAGCCGACTGTCGGGTGGCCGGCAAACGGCAATTCCTTCGCCGGCGTGAAGATGCGCAGCCTTGCGGCATGCCCGCTGCCCTCGGGCGGAAGAATGAATGCCGTCTCCGACAGGTTCATTTCCCGCGCGATCGCCTGCATCGCTTCATCGGACAGCCCATCCGTATCGAAGATCACGGCAAGCGGGTTGCCGGAAAGTCTCTGACCGGTGAATACATCGTAGATGGCATAGCGTCTTGCCACGTCACTCCCTCCCAAAGAATGTGGGGGCACCCTGCCTTACCATGCGACCATGTGCAAGACTGGCGGCTCAGCGCCGCGGCAGGCCGAAATGCCAGTCGAGGATCGGATACATCAAAGGATTATAGTGGTGTGCCCGGCGATCGGCCGAGCGGATAACGACCGCGCCGTCGATTTCCTGCTCCTCGTCGTGAGGCATATGCGCCTCGATGCGCGCCACGAGATCCGAAGATGTCACCGCAAAGTGATAGAAGCGGAAAACCACCACACGATTGTTCGCGTGGCTGGCGTAAAAATGCGGTTCGGTGCTTGCCTCGTCAAGGTCGAGCCCGGTCTCCTCCGCCACTTCGCGGCGCATGTTGGCCGCAAGATCGAGCCTGCCATCGACAATGTCGCTCAGGTCGAGGGACCCCGCAGCGCAATAGACCTGGCCGGGATTGGCGGTCCGCTCGCTCATCCGGATCGCCACGATCGCATTGTCCGACGACACGATGACCGCGAAGCCGAAAAGATGCAGCGCGCCTGCCGGATCCGCCTGCTTGCGCCACCAGAGCAGCGCCGAATAGGGAATGACATGCGCCACCCCACGGACCACGCCCTTGTCGAATGCCAGATGCCGCTGCAGCACCATCTGGCCGTTGAAAAGATGCGGGTTGGCTTTCGCCTCCTCGACCCAATTGGCCTCGATCTCGTCCCCGTGCGCGGCGTGAAGCGGATGCGGCCCCTCGACGACGCGAAGATCGAAGCCATCAACCTGGACCGGATTTTTCGGCGGCGGCCACACGCCCTCAAGGGTTAGCACGTCCTCCAGCCTCATCGTCATGGCAGATCGAGCTCCACCACAACTGGGCAATGGTCGGATGCCTTCGGCCGGTCCCAGCCGATGCGGGGAAAGAGTTCCACCTCCTGCCCCGGCGGAAACACGGTGCGAAACGGCTGGCCGTTGCGGATGATGTCCGGCACGGCTGACGGATTGGCGCGGCCAAGCGTCGGAGACAGCCAGATATAGTCGAGCTGGCACAGATGCTGCTCCTCTGGCCCGCGGGCGTGGTAGAGCGTCCAGCGATCCATCTCGTCGCGGCGCCTCACGACATTTTCCGCAAATCCGTCATGGCTGAACACGTCGAGCGCGCTCGCCTCCTCGCGCACCGGCTCGAACCTGTAGCCGCTGCGACGGGTGCCGATCACCTTCACCCGTTCCTGGTAGTCGTTCATGTCACCGCAAATGGCGAAGCTGGCACTGTCGACATTCTCCGGCCCGAACTGCCGCTCGATGATATGGCGCACCGCCTTCGCCTCGGCGACCCGGATCGCCATCGTGCCGGTCCGCCCGTCCCTGTTGTCGCGTACATTGCCCATCGACTTGAAATGCACGACGTAAAGAAGGAACGGTTTCCCGCCGATCTTCAGTTCCAGTTCCAGGCAGTCGCGCTTGAAGATCTTGTCGGACGGCTTGTTGGTCAGCGCCAGTTCGTCGTTGAACAGATCGAGATCCTGATAGGTCAGCATCGCATGGCTGCGCACGTCGACGACCTCGATCCGCTCGCCGGTCAAGGTCCGCTCGCGCATCAGCACCGCCACGTCTATGCCGCGCCCGTCATTGCCCTGCACCAGAAATTTCTGCAGGTAGCCGTTGCCGACCATGCGATAGAGATAGCCGTATTCGAAGGCCTGCAGCGCCGGCATGTTGTCGACCTCCTGCAGGCAGAGGATATCGGCATCCGCCTCGGCAATCGCCAGCGCCGAAAGCTGCCGCGTGTCGTCGGTCTCGGCGATCTGCCTTGCCTGTTCGAGTTGTTCGTATTCCTGCCGGCTGCCGACCTCGAAGAGGCGGATCACCCTGTCCTGCCGCAACTGATTGCGCCATCCGGAAAAATCGAAGCGCGTCATCAGGTTTTCGATGTTGAACGTGCCGAGCCGCAGAGACATGCATGATTCCCGATTGCAGCCGACAGCTTATCAGCTGAAACGCGTCTGGCTACCGTCAGAGCCTCCAGGCCGAGCGGATCACGACAGAGACATCGTCGCCCACATTCACCGGATGGCGGCTATAGGCACGCAGGACCTGTTCGTCGCCGAGCGTGAGCTTCAAGGCGTAGCGCTCACCCTCGAAGAGGACGGAAGTGACCTTCGCTGCCATGCCCTCCCCGGCAATTTCCACATCTTGGGGCCGCACGAGAATGTCGGCATCGCCGCCGCCCTGGGTCAGCAGTTGCTGCAGCATCTGCCAGTCCATCGACCGGTGTGCCGCAGACGCAGCCGGCCAGGAGAGAATGGCACCCTGCCCCACCAGCCCGCCGACCAGCCGTCCCTCCGGTCGCGCATAGATCTCCTGCGGGCTTGCCACCTGCAATAGCCGGCCTTCCGACATCACCGCCACGTCGGTGGCGAGCGCCATCGCCTCCGCCTGGTCGTGGGTCACATAGATCATCGTCGCGCCGGACCGCGCATGAAATTCACGGAATGTCTCTTCCATCTCCTGGCGCAGATGCCGGTCGAGATTGGCGAGCGGCTCGTCGAGCAGCACCACATCCGGCTCGGTGACGAGGCAGCGCGCCAGCGCCACACGCTGTCGCTGGCCACCGGAAAGATCTGCCGGCCGGCGGTCGGCATAGGGTTCAAGCCGCACCGCAGACAATGCTGCCATCACCTTGCGCCGCTTCGTCTCGCCGGTCACGCCGCGAACCTTGAGCGGATAACCGACATTGTCGGCGACGCTCATATGCGGCCAGAGCGCATAGGACTGGAAAACCATCGCCATGTTGCGATCTTCCGGCGCCACCATATGGCCGTCGCCGGCAAGAATTCTCTCGCCAAGCGTGATACGTCCGCCGCTCGGCTGTTCAAAGCCGGCGATCATCCGCAGCACCGTCGTCTTGCCGCATCCGGAAGGGCCGAGCAAGGCCAGGAACCCGCCCTCCCTGACCGCAAGCGAGACGTCGTTGACGGCCGCGCGGCCGGTCCCTTCGAAACTCTTGGAAATCTGGTTGAGGATCAACTGCGCCACGGGACCACACCTTTGGGCAGCCTGTTCGCCAGCAGTTCCAGAACCAGCATCATCACGATTACCATGATGACGACAAGAACCGAAAGTGCGGCGGCGAGATTGAAGCTGCCACTGTCATCGAGATTGTAGATTGCCACGCCGAGCGTCTGTGTCCCGGCCGACCAGAGAAGGGCGGAGACGGTCAGTTCGTTACAGGCGATCAGGAAAACGAGAATGACCGAGGCACCGGCAGCAGGACCGACGAGCGGCACGGTGATGTCGATCATCCGACGGGCAAACCCCGCCCCGGAAAGCCTTGCAGCCTCCTCCAGCGATGGATCGATCTGCCGGAAGGCGCTCACCACCGGCTTGAGGCCGACGGCGAAGAAATGCGAGAAATAAGCGATCAGGATGATCCAGATCGTGCCGTAGATCGAGAAGCCGAGAACCGGGATCGGAGCCGCGAAGACGAGGATGAAGGCGACCGCCGTCACCACGCCCGGCAGCGCATAGGGGATTTCGGCGACGGCCGCGATCAGCGGCACCAGCCGGCTTTTGCTGCGCACCAGGAAATAGCCGACGAGAACCGAAATCACCAGCAGTCCGATCGCCGTTGCCAGCGACAAGCCGATCGAATTGGTGAAGGCCACCCGCGTGATCGACTGACGGAAGAGGATTTCGTCATAGGCATGGAAGGTCACGGTCTTCGGCGTCAGAGGCACGCCATAGGCGGGTGCCAGCGAACTTGCGACCAGCGCCATGAGCGGCATGGCCAGAATGACGAAAAGCGTCACCCAGAGCAGGATTTCAGCAAGCCAGCGCCAGCCCTTGAGCGTGAAGACGGCCACCTGCCCCGACAGGCCGATGACCCGGTAGTCGCGTCCCAGCAGCACCCGCTCCTCCACCGCAAGGCCGATCACCGCCATCAGCGCGATCAAGCCGGAGAGAAGCGAGACATCGGCGAATGTGCCCGGCCCGAAAGCGGCAAATTTCGCGTAGATCAGCGTCGGCAGCGTGTAGATCGAGGCGGGAATGCCGAGAATGGCGGGAATGCCGAAATTGCCGACACCCGAGACGAAGGCGATTGCCGCCCCGGCGGCGAGCCCCGGCAGCGACAGCGGCAGGATGATATCGATCAGCACCCGCCAGGAAGAGGCGCCCGAAAGCCGTGCGGCCTCCACGGCATCTCTCGGCAATGCCAGAAGCCCGGCCCTCAGTGCCAGATAGACGAGCGGCGCATGCTGCACGCCATAGAGAAGCGCGATGCCGCCGACCGAATAGAGCGGCTGCGGGCTGCCGAGCGGCGGCGCAAGTCCAACCGCCTTCAGGAGCGTGCTGGAAGGACCGGTCATGCCGATCCAGGCCAGCGCCGTCACCTGCGGCGGTATCATCGTCGGCAGCATGAAGAGGAAACCCAGCAACGTCTTGCCGCGCAGGTCGAACAGCGTCAGAAGCAGCGCAAAGCCGCCGCCGAGCACGATCGCCGCCAGCATGCCGAAGAACGACGTCGTCAGCGTGTAATAGACCGACTGCCAGAGCGCCGGATCGGTGATGATATCACGCGCACCGCCCTTGAAGGCGGACGCGATGCCGGTCGCGGCCAGCCGCCCGAGCGGCAGCAGGCTGAGCATGAAGATGACGATGAGGACAAAAGGAAACAGCCAGCGCGGCTGGCTGTTTCCACCATTGACGATGCGCGACATAAGAGACGTGTATCAGCCCTTGCCGCCGAAGATCGAGGTGAATGTCTTCACATCGGCCTCGGAATTCTTCAGCGCGGACGCCGGGTCGATCGGCAGAACCTTGATCGTGTCGCGGGCCGGGAAACCGGCCGGAACCGGCATGCCGTTGCGGGCTGGGATATAGCCGAGCTTCAAGAACCCTTCCTGGCCCTTTTCCGACAGGACGTAGTCGATGAACCTCTTGGCGGCTTCGGCATGCTTGGTGCCGGCAATGATCGCGACCGGCTCGGTCACGGCCGATACGCCTTCCTTCGGGAAGACGAACTCGACGGGTGCGCCCTTGGCCTTTTCGCGGATCGGCATGTAGTCGACGACGACGCCATAGGCCTTTTCGCCGGTGGCGACCGACTTCAGCACGCCGCCATTGCCGCCGGCAGCGATTGCGCCATTGTCCTTGAGCTTCTTGTAGTAGTCCCAGCCGAGGCCCGGCACGGCAGCAAGCGTCTGCGCGTGGATGAGAGCCGCACCCGAGGCCACCGGGCTCGGCATGGTGACGAGGCCCTTGGCTTCCGGCTTGGTGAGATCTTCCCAGCTGGTCGGCTTCATGGCCGCCTGGGTATTGTACATGATGCCGGTGGTGATCAGCTTCGTCGAATAATAGTAGCCGTCGGCATCATAGAATGCCTTGTCGTAATTGGCGGCTTCCGGCGACTTGTAGGCCATCAGCTGCTTGGCTTCCTTCATCCGCTCCAGCGTCACCGTGTCGGCGATCAAGAGAACATCGGCAACCGGGTTTCCGGCCTGCAGTTCCGCATTCAGCTTCGCCATGATCTGTGGAGTTCCGTCGCGAACCCACTGCACGTCGAGGCCGGGATTGGCGGCCTTGAAACCATCGACGGTCTGCTGCGCGTCTTCGTTCGGCTGGCTGGTATAGAGAACCAGATCGGCAGCCGAAGCGGTGCCGGCGAGACCGAGCGCAACAAGCGCCGTAAAGGTGGACAGAAGCTTTGTCATCGAGGTCATCCTGTTTAAGATGACGCCGCTAAGAACACAGATCAACGACACGCATGTGACAGTATTCGACCGATGCAAACGGAAACTGCAAAAAAGGGCGAAACCCCACGGATATCGCCCTTTTTACGACTTAAAGTCACATAATCGGCAGGCTTTCATGGTGATCGACCGTGGCACCGGCGATCAGCCGGCCGAGCCGCTTGATGCCCTCGTCGATCATCTGGTCGTTGGCACAGGAGAAGCTTACCCTCAGTGTGTTGGCATTGCTGCCATCGGCGAAAAAGGCCTTGCCCGGCACGAAGGCAACACGCTCGCTTGCCAGCGATTTTGCCAGAAGCTCCGCGCCGTCCATACCCTCGGGCAGCGTCACCCAGACAAACATGCCACCTTCCGGCTTCGTCCAGCTGGTTCCCTTCGGCATGTATTTCTCAAGAGCAGCCAGCATCGCATCGCGGCGTCCGCTATAGACGCGCTTGATCTTGGCGACCTGCTCGTCGAACCCGCGCACGGCAACATGTTCGACGGCGATCTGGTTGATCGTCGAGGAATGCAGGTCGGCCGCCTGCTTCATCAGCACCAGCTTGCGGATGACCGGCATTGCCGCGATGACGAAGCCGACACGCAGGCCCGGCGCCAGCGTCTTGGAGAAGCTGCCGCTATAGATCGTGCGGGTGTTCTCGATGCCGCCCTTGCGGGCGATATCGAGCGAAAGGATCGGCGATACCGGCTCGCCATCGAAGCGCAGGTTCTGGTAGGCCGCGTCTTCGAGGATGGCGATATCCAGCTCGTCGGCAAGCGCCAGGAGCTTCCGGCGCCCCTCCAGATCGATCGTCTCGCCCGTCGGGTTGGAGAAATCCGCCGACAGATAGGCGAATTTCACGGAACCACCCGCCTTGGCTGCCGTCTCGCGATAGGCATCGGGCGTGCGGTTGCCGTTGAGCGACAGCTGGTCATAGCTCGGCTCATAGGCGTTGAAGGCCGAAAGCGCGCCGAGATAGGTCGGCCACGTAACGAGCGCCGTATCCTTCGGCGACAGGAACAGCTTGCCCAGATAGTCGAGCGCCTGCTGCGACCCGGACGTGATGAACACGTTATCGGCGGTACAGTCGATGCCGATCTTGGCGACATCGGCAACGATCCAGTCGCGCAGCGGCTTGTAGCCTTCGCTGACCGAATACTGCAGCGCCGAGTTTACCTGCGCACTCGAAAAGATATCCGCATAGGCCTTCTGGAAGGCCTCGGAAGGAAACAGCGCAGGATCGGGAATCCCGCCTGCAAACGAGATGATGTCTGGCTGTTCCAAGAGTTTCAGCAGTTCACGAATTTCCGAAGCCTTCATCCGGCTGGAGCGGCTGGCGAAGATATGTTCCCAATCAAGCACGGGATGTTTCCTCTTGTTTCAATTTTGTTGCCCGTGCTTTACAAAAGTTTCGATAGGTCAGCAATGCTGACTTATCGATTTTCGGTACGATAATGGAAAATTTCAAACATTCGGCTTATAATAAAACATTCCCCTCCAGCGGTATGGCGCAAAGTGGCAGCAACTCTAAAACTCAACGCCCAATTATGTTCGCACGCCTATAACGAAGCCGTCGAAAAAATCGCTAGGTTGGCAGCATATGCCACCTCCCGCAGCTTAAAGATAATTGGATTCGGAGAATACTTTTCGATAGCGGAAGAGCTCGCTCAAAAAGACCTTATAATACTTTCCATCTCAACCCGACGCTTGGCAGAAATGACGAAAAGCCAGTCTGCCCTGAAAAGCAAACAGGTTCGTTCTGCGTACAAGGACGCCAGCGGGAAACATCAAAGTCGCCAGGAAAATTGCTGGGACATCATCGGCAACATCCTACATGGCGTAGAAATATTAATTTACAAAGACGTCGGAAAATACGTCGAAACAGACATCATGAAAATTGTCGAAAATACAGATGAGATAGATGCTGCTATAGCCATAAAATCCGACAAATTTAGCCAGAAAGTATTCAGGCTTACAGATTTCCTAAAATGCTTGAATGAATATCTAGACGACGCAAACGACATACTCGCGCAAAACAAAATATTTGTCGGCTCATTATACAAATAGGCCGGAGCTTGCGCTCCGGCCTGAATTGATCGAACTCTTCGAAGAAACTTAGTTGACGGCCTTGTCGACCAGCTTGTTCTTGCCGATCCACGGCATCATGCCGCGCAGCTTGGCGCCGACTTCCTCGATCTGGTGGGCGTCGTTCATGCGGCGGATGCCCTTGAAGCGGGCAGCACCCGAACGGTATTCCTGCATCCAGTCGGAGGTGAACTTGCCGGTCTGGATGTCCTTGAGGACGCGCTTCATCTCGGCCTTGGTTTCTTCCGTGATGATGCGCGGGCCGGTGACGTATTCGCCCCACTCTGCCGTGTTGGAGATCGAGTAGTTCATGTTGGCGATGCCGCCTTCATAGATCAGGTCGACGATCAGCTTCACTTCGTGCAGGCATTCGAAATAAGCCATTTCCGGCGCATAACCGCCTTCGACCAGCGTTTCGAAACCGGCGCGGATGAGCTCGACCAGACCGCCGCAGAGAACCACCTGCTCGCCGAACAGGTCGGTTTCGCATTCTTCCTTGAACGAGGTCTCGATGATGCCCGAACGACCGCCGCCAACGCCGCAGGCGTAGGAGAGAGCCAGATCAAGCGCATTGCCGGAAGCGTTCTGATGAATGGCAACGAGGCAGGGAACGCCGCCGCCCTTCTGGTACTCGCCGCGAACCGTGTGGCCGGGGCCCTTCGGCGCGATCATCACGACGTCGACGGACGCCTTCGGCTCGATCAGGCCGAAATGAACATTGAGGCCGTGGGCGAAGGCGATCGCTGCGCCGTCACGGATATTGCCGGCGATCTCTGCCTTGTAGATATCGGCCTGCAGTTCGTCAGGCGTCGCCATCATCATCAGGTCGGCCCATGCGGCGGCTTCCGCAACCGTCATGACCTTGAAGCCGTCGGCTTCGGCCTTCTTGGCGGTTGCCGAACCGGCCTTGAGCGCGATGGCCACGTTCTGGGCACCGCTATCCTTAAGGTTCAGCGCATGGGCGCGACCCTGGGAGCCGTAGCCGATGATGGCGACCTTCTTCGACTTGATGAGATTGATGTCGGCATCCCGATCATAATAAACGCGCATCTTAGTTCCTTCCCTATGCGAGTGTTTGCTTCAGTTGTTCATCGTCCAGCGGAAACGCGATAGGTTTCCGCCGATTTCTGTGTCGCGCCGTGAAGCGACAGGAAGGCATCGACCGCCCTCTCCGCCTGGCGCGCATTGTCCCTCAGGCCCGGTTCGCCAAGCAGCATGCGAACATGCAGGTCGGAAACGATCAGGCCGTAGAATGTGTGATAGGCGGCATCGGCATTGTCGAAACGCAAGAGCCCTGCCCGCTTTCCAGCGTCGATCAGCGCCATCGCGCGCCGGTCGATCTGGCCGCGACCATGCTCGACCAAAAGCTTGCCAAGCTTCGATCCGTCGCGGCTCGTCTGGCCGATCGCCAGCCGGTTGAGTGCCAGCGAAACGTCGCCCGCCAGAACCTCCAGGAGATCGCGCGCGAACTGGTCCAGCCGCTGCTTCAGCACCTCGTCGGTCAGCTTCTCGCCGGACCGCTCCGTCGTGCGCACCTTGCTTGCCTGATAGGCGATCATGGCCGCAAGCAGACCGTCGCGATCACCGAACCACTTGTAGAGGCTTTCCTTCGAACAGCTCGCTGCGCGCGCCAGACCGGAGGTCGTAAGCGCCTTGTCGCCGCCTTCGACAAGCAGACGAAGTGCCTGTTCCAGAACCTCGTTCTGGCGGGACGAAAATTGCGGCGCTTCGGCGCTATCGGGTCTCACGGGGCTTGCTCCTCTCAGGTACCGTACGGTACGGTTCTGCCGTATAAAGCAATTCTGCGCTCCGTCAAGTCCTCACAATGGAACCATGGGCGACCATGACAGGAATAGATGGAGCGCGGGTCAGCCCGCTGTATCGCGCACTGCGTCCATGTCGCGCGCCGGTGATAAGCCGTAAAGCCGGCTGTATTCGCGGCTGAACTGTGACGGGCTCTGGTAACCGACCCGATGCCCGGCATTTCCGGCATCGAGCCCTTCCACCAGCATCAGGCGCCGGGCCTCGTGCAGCCGAAGGTGCTTCTGGTATTGCACGGGCGTCATCGCGGTAATCGACTTGAAGTGATGATGGAAGGACGAGGCACTCATGCTGACATGCTCGGCCAGTTCCTCGATCCGCAGCGGGCTGGTGAAATTCTCCCTCAGCCAGGAGATGGCCCGGGCAATCCGGTGGCCATGGCTGTCGGTGACAGCGATATTGATCAGTTGCGCTCCGGCCGGACCGGTCAGGATGCGATAGAGGATTTCGCGCTCGATCAAAGGCGCCAGTGCCGGAATATCGTCTGGACGATCGAGCAAGCGCATCAGCCGCACGGATGCATCGAGCAGTTCGGGAGTGGCGACATTGACCAGGATGCCACGCTGTCCCTTGACAGGCTCCGCCGGCCTCGTGAGTCCCGTAGATCCCATCAGGTCGAGCACCTTGTCGCTGCTGATGGCGAACGTCATGCAGAAATGCGGGACCTCGCTGCTTGCCTCCACCACGCGCCATGCGACGGGAAGATCGAGCGAGGTCAGGAGATAGTCCCCCGCTCCGTAATTGATCGTATCGCTGCCCAGCTGCACGCTTTTCGCACCCTGGATCACCATCGCAAAACATGGCCGGTAGCTGCCGTGGCAAGGTGCGCTCGGCGACGTCTGCCGGCTGATCCGCACACCGTCCAGGGCCGTCATAGTTTCACCATTGCTGGTCGCATGGCGCCCGGCAATCGAGGCAATCTCCTGATAGGGATTGAAAGGCAGCGTCATCTGACCATCTTTCTGCGCAGAAATCTCTCTGCGCATTCTATAGCGCGGTTCGCATCGTGCAACGAGCGCACCGCCGGAGTTTTGCAGGATCGTGCAAGAACAACGGAGGATCGATCTAACGCTCCCGCCATCCCCGGACGCATAGTCCGGCCGTTGATTTCCACCCATGAATGAATGGAGTTTTCCATGCCCATCGCAAGAGGCTATGCCGCGACCGACGCCACGAGCCCGCTCAAGCCCTTCACCTTCGAGCGCCGCGAACCGAACGAAGACGACGTCGTCATCGACATCAAGTTCGCCGGCATCTGCCATTCGGACATCCACACAGTCCGCAACGAATGGAAGAACGCCGTCTATCCGATCGTGCCGGGCCATGAGATCGCCGGCGTCGTCAAGGCCGTCGGCTCCAAGGTTACCAATTTCAAGGTCGGCGATCATGTCGGCGTCGGCTGCTTCGTCGATAGTTGCGTTGGCTGCGCCACCCGCGACTTGGACAACGAGCAGTACATGCCCGGTCTGGTCCAGACCTACAACAGTGTCGAGGCCGACGGCAAGACCGCGACCCAGGGCGGCTATTCCGACCAGATCGTCGTCAAGGAAGGCTATGTCCTGAAGATCCCGGACAACCTGCCGCTCGATGCCTCCGCCCCGCTGCTTTGCGCCGGCATCACGCTCTATTCCCCGCTCCATCATTGGGGCGCCGGTCCCGGCAAGAAGGTTGCGATCGTCGGCATGGGCGGCCTCGGCCACATGGGCGTCAAGATCGGCGCGGCCATGGGCGCAGACATCACGGTCCTGTCGCAGTCGCTTTCCAAGAAGGAAGACGGCCTGAAACTCGGCGCAAAGCATTACTATGCCACCAGTGATGCCTCGACCTTCGAGAAACTTGCCGGCACATTCGACCTGATCATTTGCACGGTCTCCGCCGAGATCGACTGGAACGCCTATCTCGGCCTGCTGAAGGTCAATGGCACCATGGTTGTGGTCGGCGTGCCGGAAAATGCCATTCCGGTCCACGCCTTCTCGCTCATTCCCGCCCGCCGCCAGCTGGCCGGCTCGATGATCGGCTCGATCAAGGAAACCCAGGAAATGCTGGATTTCTGCGGCAAGCACAACATCGTCTCGGAAATCGAGAAGATCAACATCCAGCAGGTCAACGAAGCCTACGAACGCGTGCTGAAAAGCGACGTCCGCTACCGCTTCGTCATCGACATGGCCTCGCTCGACGCCTGATCGAACGATTTTATGGCGGATATGAGGGGCGGCTCGAAAGGGTCGCCCCTTCTGATTCGACCTCCGGAAATTCAAGATTCCGGGGTGGAAGAATCTGCCCATACAGCCGATGGAACTCCAGCCATGATTGAAGGTTCCCGCATCCGCTGGCTCGGAGCCAGTCACCGAATTTTTCAAAGACTCGCCGACATATCCCCCCTATAGGCATAGGCGGCACAGATCGTTGCAGCAGAGGTGATGAATGCCGGTGGCGCCTCAAGCGCTCTCGGTCCAGCCCGTTCACGAGACGAATGTGCGCAAGAGCGAAACATGGAAGGAAGATTCGGTTGGCTGAACTCAAGAAAATTGCTCTCGAACTCGCCGCGGCGCATCGCGACCCGACCGCTCTGGTCGACGCGGACGGTCTGCACGACCTGACACGGGAACAGGCCTACACTGTTCAACATGACACCCTTGCCGCGCTGGGCGACACGCCGACCGTCTTCAAGGTCGCCCTTCCCGCGGACGGAGTGGCCACCAGTTCGCCGATCCCGTCCGCCATGGTCGCCGACACACAGGGAACGATCACGCTTGGCGGCCGCGCCGTCGATGGTCTGGAAATCGAGATTGCCGCCCGTCTTTCCAAGGACATTACCGCACAGACTGTTGCCGATGGTGTCGATGCGGTTCTGGATGCAATTGACCACTTCGTCGTCGGCGTGGAGCTTCTCGGCACCCGCTTCAAGGACAAGGACAAAGCAAGCGCATTTGCAAGGCTCGCCGACCTGATGACGACGGGTGGCTACGTGATCGGCAAAGAGACCCTGGCTGCCCAGCCGGATGTCGCCGGTCTGCCGGTCACCCTTTCTGTCGATGGGAAAGTCGTCCAGAGCGAGACCGCCCGCTATCCGTTCACCGATGCGCTGACGCCGATCATGGCGGCCATAGGGACGGTTCCGGAAGGATTTCGCAAGGGATCTCTGGTGACGACAGGATCGCTCTCCCCCCTGCTCATGTCGCCGCCGAAGGGTGAGGTCTCGATCAAGCTTGGCGACTTCGCACCGATCGTGTTCCGACTCGCCTGACGCGCCCTGCAAGACGGCAGGGTCAGGTATCTCCTGCCCTGCGCAGATAACATGCTTTCGGCCGGGAGATTCGCCCGGCCGAGACAACACGCCCCACCGCCTTCTACGCCAGTTCACTCTCGTCGTAGCGAGCCCGAGCAGCCTTGACCGCCGGATGGTTGTCCGCCGCCCAGGCCAGCACGCGCGACAAGGGCGCAAACAGCGAATGGCCAAGCTCCGTCATCCGATATTCCACGCTCGGCGGCTTGGTCGGAAACACCTGCCGGTCGATATAGCCGTCGCGCTGCAAGTCGCGCAAAGTCTGGGTCAGCATTCTTTGGGAAATATCCGGCACCATCCGCCGAAGCTCGCTGAACCGGTAAGGCCGCTGCGCCAATGCCTCGAGAATAAGCGTCGACCATTTACCCGCAATGCGGTCGATCACGTCGCGCACCGGGCAATTGTTCATGTCCCAGCCGGACATGTCGCATTCCTCGCCGTTCAGCATCCGTACCGCACCCTTGGCCACCATGGCGGTTCCCTTCCTGTAACCATGTCCCTGAAAACTGCCTCCTTTACAGTCGATGGTCAATGCATAATCTAGAGATAGTCTCTTTTTGAGACTTGCATTCAAGGCCGTCGAGACACGGCAATACCCGAAGGGAAATACCATGACCAAACTCCTCGTCACCGGTGCTACCGGCAAGCTTGGCCGCGCAGTCCTCCATCACCTTCTGGAGACATCCGCGGTCCCGACCACGGATGTCATCGCCGCAAGCCGGGATCCGTCGAAGCTTGCCGACCTTGCCGCCAAGGGCATCGAAACCCGCAAGGCGGATTTCGCCGATGAGGCCGGCCTTGCCGCAGCCTTTGCCGGCGTTGACCGGCTGCTGATCATCTCGACCGACGATCTCGTCACCCCCGGCGGCCGTCTGAAGCAGCACAAGGCGGCTGTTGCAGCCGCAGCCAAGGCAGGCGTAAAGCACATTCTCTACACGTCCATGCCCAACCCGGACAAATCGCTGGTCTCGTTCGCCTCGGATCATCTTGGCACCGAGGAAGCGGTCAAGGCGACCGGTATCCCCTACACCATCCTGCGCAACGCCTGGTATGACGACAATTATCTGATGTCGATGCCGCACAATCTGGCCACTGGCACGTGGTATACGGCCATGGGCTCCGGCAAGGTTTCAAATATCAGCCGCGATGACTGCGCTCGTGCCGCCGCCGCAGCCCTTGCCAAGCCACTGGCCGGCAGCGTCACCCTGACGCTCACCGGCTCTGAAACCCTTGGGGCGGAAGAGATTGCAGCTCTCGTATCGAAGGCCGCCGGCAAGCCGCTCGCCGTCGTGCAACTCACCGACGAACAACTGGCCGGTGGCATGACCTCTGCCGGCCTTCCCGATTTCCTCGTAAAGATGCTGGTCTCGGCCGATGCCAATATCCGCGCCGGCAATTTCGACCTAGTCACGGGCGATTTCGAGACCCTCACCGGAGCCAAGCCGCAACTGCTGTCAGCCTATCTGGAAGGCCAGAAGAGCGCCCTGCTCGCCAGCCATTGATATCTGTCTGCTGACCGTGGAAAACCTGAAGCGCCGGCGAACGAACACGTTCCGCCGGCGTTGATATCGCGCGCGGCGCTTAATTGACTGCGCCGAACGTATGGTCCGAAACGACCTGATTGCGCCCCGACATCTTTGCCATGAACAGGAACTGCTCGGCAGCATTGAGATAATTGTCGAATGTCTCGGGTCCATGGATGTCAGCAAGGCCGATCGATACGGTCAAACCGATCATCTCTCCCTTCCACCCGATTGGGCGCGCGGCAAGCTCCTGCCGCAACTGGTCGAAATTCTCGGTCGCCTGTGCTCCATCCTGGCCAGCCAGCAGCAGCCCGAACTGATCGAACCCGAGATGCGCCACATGCATGTTTCGCTGCGATGCCAAGCGCAGGAGGTTGGCGCCAAACTCGGAAAGAACCTCGTCCGCACACTCCTCGCCAAAGGATTCGGAGATGCGGAAAAGCCGGTCGATATCGACGATGGCCACACTGCAAGGCTCGCCGTTCTCGATACAGTCGGCGACCGTTGGCTCCCCGGCACGATAAAATTCCTCGATCGAGAAAAGCTTCTCTTCAAATGGAAGCCTCGGCTCGAACCTGTCGGGAAGCGGCGCCACCACGGCCTGCACGACAAAATCGCTGGGCTCGGATCGCTGGCGTTTCTGGCTAACGATATAGGGCATGCTACACCTGTACTGCGACTACGCGACGTTTTTCACATCGCCGATACCGCGCACCGATCGCATCGAACGGATCTGGATCAGCGTATCGAGGTTTTGATTGACCCGGCAGTAGAACTCCTCGTCGATGAACGGCCGCAGCATGAAGTCGTTGCCGCCGGCCTTCAGGAAGCGTGCCGACAGATGACGGTCCGACGACGAAGAGACGCCGATGATGCGCAACTCATGAGAGCCGCGCACTGAGCGGATACGCCGCGTCAGCTCGAAACCGTCGATATCCGGCATGTTGTAGTCGGTGATGACGAGGCTGATATCCTTGTTCGCCTTCAGCAGTTCCAGCGCCTTGGCACCATTTTCCGCCGTGCTGACGCGGAAATTGTAGCGCTTGAGGCGGCTCGAGAGCAGCGCCCGCGCCGTCGGACTGTCATCGACGATCAGCACGTGGTGACGGTGATTGGTCAGGAACCTGCAGACCGATTCCGCCAGCATTTCGACGGCAAACACATTGTCCTTGAGAATATAGTCGACGATGTCCTTGGTCAGAAGCTTGTCGCGGGTTTCCTGGTGGAAGGTGCCCGTGAAGACGATCGTCGGGATAGACAGATCGATCAGATATTCCAGCGCCTCGCCGTTCTCCGCCCCCGGCAGATTGATGTTGGAGATCGCCAGCGTGATCGGATCGGTCGACCGGTCATAGGCCAGTTGCAGATCTTCGAAATTGCGGCAGATCTCCACATCGATGTCGAACAGCTCCTTGAGCCTCATTCCGATCATCGACGTGAATACGTTGGAATCCTCGGCGAGCAGAATGCGCGAGTGACCAAGTGTTTCACCGGAATACTGCATCCCGGAAATGCCAAGGAATGTCATATCGACCCTTACGAACAAAAAATTACGCCCCGGCAATCGTTTTACTTAAATCGATTTGCAGAACCGTTAATCGGACAGGTCAATTCAGGACAAATCGTCCCTCGCCGCGGCACACATTTCTGGTTAGGTCAAAAAATCGTGGCGTCCCATGGCTAATGAAACAGTATTCCCAAATGTAAAACTTTAAACATGAAGTATTTGGAGAGAACGAAGCAGAGGGGTGCCACTCACCCCTCCACCCGTTTCAAATCAGGCGCCGCCGCGCATGTCGGGCTCTTCGGCAAGGACTGGAGCACCGTGATGGAAAACCACTTCCGAGCGCGGGAACGGTATCTCGACGCCCTGTGCCTTGAACCGCTTCAGGATCTCCACCCTCACGGCATTTCTCACCCGCAACCCGTCGGACATGTCGGCCAGATGGAAACGTAGTTCGAAATCGAGCGACGAGCCGCCGAACGCCAGGAACTCTACATGCGGCTCCGGATTTCGCAGGATCTCCGGCACCTCTGCCACGATATCAAGCAAAATCGAGATCACCTGTTCCGGATCGCTGTCATAGCTGACGGACACTTTGATCTCGGATCGCTGGATACGGTTCTTCAGCGTCCAGTTTCCGACCGCAGCGTTGATCAGGTCAGAATTCGGAACGATGATCGCCTGCTGACGAGCGGTTTCGATCTCGGTTGCACGCACCGAAATGCGCTTGACCGTGCCCTCCGTCGTGCCCGTCACCACATAGTCGCCCACCCTGAAGGGCCGCTCGACAAGCAGAATGAGGCCGGAAACAAAGTTCGACACGATGTTCTGCAGGCCGAAACCGATACCGACCGACAAGGCGGACGCGACCAGTGCGAGGTTCGACAGATTGATCCCCGCCGCCGATACGCCGATGATAGCCGCCAGACCGATACCAAGATAGCCGATACCGGTCTTGACCGAGTTTCGCACGCCGATATCGACATGGCTCCGGGCGAGTACGT
The DNA here is from genome assembly GCF_003597675.1 of Neorhizobium sp. NCHU2750. Taxonomy (NCBI): domain Bacteria; kingdom Pseudomonadati; phylum Pseudomonadota; class Alphaproteobacteria; order Hyphomicrobiales; family Rhizobiaceae; genus Neorhizobium; species Neorhizobium sp. NCHU2750. The sequence goes on from NZ_CP030827.1 coordinate 1,890,944, forward strand.
TCCCGTCGATCCACTTCTGGATCCAGTGCGTCACGACATAGCCGACCGCAAACAACAGCAATCCGCCGAAAATCCCGACGATCGAGATCGAGATGCTGCCGATGCGGAATTCGGTAAAGAAGCTGAATATCCATGACTGGATGTCGGTGATCTGGAAACCCCAGGTGATCAGGATCAGCGGGATGCCGAGTGCGAGTGCGATCACATAGATCCCAAGCCCGACGAACAGGCCCGTCTGGTCAAGCCCCACGTCGCCGAAACCATAGCGCTCGGCAAGCCGCAGCCCCAGTCCCGTGTCATGGAACGCGCCACGCTTGGAAATGGCCTTGCCCGACAGCAGCCCGATATAAATCAGCACCATCATGGCACCGGTCAGGACAATCTGCGTCGAGGCGAACCGTGCCAACCCGATATAACCAGCCATGACGCTCAGAAGCAGAAGGCCGCCCATGACCCTGAACAGCAGCGCAAACGAACGCGGCCAGTGTCGGCCTCGTCCTGCCGTATCCTCGCCGTCTCCGATCACCGGACGTATGAACGAGATAGCGATCAGGATCAATCCGATCAGAACCGAGGCAATCAGGCTCTTGGCGATTGTCAACACCACCGGCGAGTTCAGCGCCTCGCTGACCGCTCCGAGAAGGTAATCGAGACCGTTGATCACCGCCATGGCGATGATCGTCATGCTGAGAAAGCGTGCGCCTGCATCGGTGATCTTGACCAGCCGCCAGCCGGGCGCGTGCGGAGCGAGCGCCGCATAGGTGAGCTTCCAGACGAAGTGGACCAGCCAGAGGAAGCCGAACAACGTCGAGATGATCGGCGCCACGTCAGGCCGCAAGACATTGAAGCCTTCGAGGAAGAGATAGGACGTGATCAGGAAGGCCGCGAATGTGACGGTCTGCAGCACGGTCGACCAGAACGTATAGGACAGCCTCTTGATATAGGGGATATCCTCACTGCCGACGCGACGGACGAAACGCCCGAAAAGGCGATAGCCGCCCGCGAAAAAGAGAACCGCAGCGCCGATAGACAGCGCGATCGCGCCCATCAGCGACAGAGCCTTGAAGCGCCAGACGAAAGTCAGCCAGCTGCCGATCGTCGCATTGAAATTGTGGACTTCCGTGACGAAGGCGTCGCCCGCTTCTGAAAACAGGTCCGAGCTCAGTTCGGTATGCCGGAAAAGTGTACGCGCAAACAAGGCCCGGCGCAGCGTGGTAATCGAATTGGCCAACTGTGTCGCGCTGTTTTGCAGGTTGCTCGCGTCACCGACGATGAGGTTGAGCTGCGATCGCTCGTTCTGCAGCCGGCTGCGCTCCTCGGATACGGCCGGAGCTTCGGCCGGCTGTCCGGCCGCCGGGGGCTCTCCGAGACTGGTCAACCGGTTCTGGATCTGCTCGACGCGAACCTTCATCGCGTCCGACGCCGCCTGCATGTCACCGATAATGGCTTCGGCCTTGACCCTGATATCCGCCAGCTTGGCATCGTCATCGGAAGACGATTCGACATTCTGCTGGAAGGTATTCAACTGCTGGCGCAATCCGTCCAGCTTGTCCTTCATCTCTATATTGATCGAGTCTGCGGTGACATCGGCCTTCGCATCCTGCGCGGGTGCTGCCTGTGGCGCAGATGAGGACGATGCCGCTTCCGGCTGGATCGCGGTCTGCGCAAAAGCCACTTGCGCCGACACTGAGGCACCGAGCATAATCAGGCACGCCGCAACCACAAGACGCGGCCTGCAGGCATCGACGGATGTGGCAAGGGAGGAGCCGAGGAGGGAGAAAAGTTTCACAGGTCTCTCGTCTTGTTGATCGAATCGGCTCGAAAGGTAGGGCCTGTTCGCGGCGAAGAAAAGGAAACTGCGAATTCTAATAAACCGGCAGGGAACCTTGGAACATTTCGGAACGTTACCCGCGGCATTTTATCAATTCACTCATGGAAAGGGTAAGGCCATGGAACAGGCAGGGATCGGCTGGATAGCAGCGATCATCATCGGCGGCATTGCAGGATGGCTGGCCGAGAAATTCATGAAGAGCGACATGGGCATCCTCATGAATATCATTCTCGGCATTGTCGGCGCCATCGTCGCCAATGCGATCCTCGGCGTCTTCGGCGTCGTGCTCGGAGGCTGGATCGGTTATCTCATCGCCGGCTTCATCGGCGCCTGCATCCTGATCGCCGTGGCGCGCATGTTCAGGCGCTGACGCCCCCCTCAGGGCGCGAGGGCAATTTTCTGTTCGTCGCGCCCGAGGATCTCGCAAAGCACCGACACAACCAGATTGTGATCCTCCCGTTGCGGCAATCCCGAAACGGTTATCGCACCGATACATCCGGTACCGCTCACGGTGATCGGAAAGCTGCCCCCATGGGTGGCATAATCGGCATCGGCCAATCCGTATCTCGCCTGGACCGTCGTTTCATCACGCGCAAGCTGCCGACCGATCCCGTAGCTGGAGCGGAAGAAATTCATCACAACATTGCGCTTGCGGCGTACCCAGCGGGCATTGTCCGCAGTCGAGCCGGGAAGCGCGCAGTAGAACATCGGCATCGAATGACAGGTAATGTCGATGGCAACGGCAAGACCGCGCTCGGCGGCAACCGCCCTCAGCCGCGAGCCAACGACCCAGGCCGTATCGGCGTTGAACTCATCGAACACGAGCACACGCTCCTGTTCGGCAATCGTCGCAATATCCTCGTCGAATGACATGCCCTCTCCTTTCACTATCGGCGCCCCCGCCCCATGTGGACGAAGGCTTGCAACTCGTCGACAGCAAAGCCGATCCGCTCTTGCAGGGCAGGCGAGGCAATCTCGTGACCCGAAAAATCGTTATTCGAGGCATAGATGGCCGTCGGAATCGTATGGGCCATGAAGAAGCCGAAGAGCGGTCGCAACTGATGTTCCACCATCAGCGCATGGCGCTCTCCACCGCCTGTCGCGGTGATCAGCACAGGCTTGCCGCGCAACTGCTGCGGGTCGATCAAATCGATGAAATGCTTGAACATGCCTGGATAGCTGCCCTTGTAGGTGGGCGAGCCGATGACCAGCAGATCCGCCTCCACCACCGCCGACATCACCTCGGCGCCCGCCGGATCCAGGTCGAACTGCGTTTTGGCCACGCCGAGCGAATCGCCCACATCGGCGAGATCATAAACCGCCTTTTCTAGGCCATATCGGGCGCAGGCGAGTTCCGCCACATATGCGACCAGCGCTGACGTCTTGGACGGCCGACCGTAACTTCCGGAAAACCCCACCAGTTTCAACTCAACCACCCTACTCTGAACGCGCGACCGCTACCCTATGCACCGTCCGACGTAGCATTTCGCAGTCTGCGGGAAAAGGCGTTCGTGAGGTCCCGGCTGACGCATGCGTCGCACAAGGACATGATCGCCGCTCCATAAAAGACAACCTCTGCACGCATACAATAACGACAACTGGCCCGCCGATGCCTGATATTGCGTGTATACGACTTGCCTTGATGATTTTTGCGGAATAATTCCGGAATATCGTCCGCCAGGATCCCTCACAGGACCCGGCAATATTCGGGGGGAGACTTGCTCGCACTCACGTCGGCAAGGGGAAACGGGTACAAGGGTTACGCTTTATGATGGAATTGTTCACGACTGCCGGCCTTGCCGCACTCGTTGAGGTTATCGCAATCAATCTCGTCCTTTCCGGAGACAATGCGATCGTCATCGGCCTGGCCGCTGCGGGCCTGCCTGCGCATCTGCGCCAGAAGGCCATCCTGTTCGGCATTGCTGCCGCGACCGTACTCCGGCTGATATTCGCCGTCGTCACCACCTATCTCCTCGGCATCGTCGGCCTGCAGCTTCTCGGTGGCCTTCTCCTCGGCTGGGTCTGCTGGAAGATGTGGACCGAACTTCGCGAGGATCCGGATAGCGCGGGGCACGATGCAGCGGCCGCGGGCCTCAAAGGCGGCAAGGAGAAGACCTTTTTCCAGGCCGCCATGCAGATCGTCGTCGCCGACGTCTCCATGTCGCTCGACAATGTTCTGGCGGTTGCCGGCGCCGCACAGGATCACTCGGCCGTACTCGTCATCGGCCTGATCGTCTCGATCGCGCTGATGGGCGTTGCCGCCAATTTCGTTGCCAAGCTTCTGTCGCGCTTCCGCTGGATCGCCTATCTCGGCCTGATCATCATCGTCTATGTGGCGCTGAACATGATTTATCACGGCTTTGTCGAGGTCATGCCGCTCATCTCCCGATGACCACCGCCTGATAACAAGAAAGCCCGGCAACGCCTCGTTCGCCGGGCTTTTCGTTTCGCTGTCCGGATTAAAGCGCCTTGACCGCGGCCAGCACATCCTCAGCATGCCCGGCAACCTTGACCTTCGGCCAGACCTTCGCAACCTTGCCGGCCGCGTCGATCAGGAACGTCGTCCGCTCGATCCCCATATAGGTCTTGCCGTACATGCTCTTTTCCTTCCACACGCCATAGGCCTGCGACACGACCGTATCCTCATCCGCGCCAAGCGCCACCGTCAGCTCGCGTTTGCGAACGAAATTGTCGTGCTTCTTGACGCTGTCTGCGGAGATGCCGACGACGGCTGCACCGGCCTTCTCGAATTCGGGAAGCAGCTGCGAAAACGAAATCGCCTCGGTCGTGCAGGCGCTCGTATCGTCCTTCGGATAGAAATAGAGCACCAGCGGCTTGCCGCTGTAATCGCTAAGAGAAATCGTCCTGTCGCCATTTCCCGGCAGCGTAAAATCGGGGGCGGCCTCGCCCGTCGTCAGGTTTGCCATGGATTTCCTTTCTTTCGCCTGTATCTTGAGTGACTGTTGTCACAATGGGTATATACAGGCCGACGAAGCGTCCAGATCAGCGCTGGATGCGAAAAGGACGAGTTCTTCACTGAATGGCGGAAATACGGGGAGAGAAGGTCAGTTTCGGTAAGCAGGACATTGTTCCTCTGCACGAACTCCCGTCCGCACAGGCCGAAGATCCGATCATCGTCCATTGTCCGCCTCAAACGACAAGAACACTGCGGATCTGCAAGTCGCTCGTGCTTTTGGCTATCCTTCTCGTCATCGCGATCGGCAGCGGGTTCTTTGCCATCGAAAGCGGTGTCATCGACAGCACCCTGACCAGCCGCGCCCAGGCTGCGCTCAACAACGCCATTGGCCCGCGCTACGTCTCGACCGTCGGCTCGGCCGCAATCCGCTTCAATTCGGACATGCGCATCGCCATCGAAGCGCGTGACGTCGATGTCGTCGAGCGGGCGACTGGCCAGCATTTGAGCCGTGCGGGTGCCCTTCGCATGGCCGTCGATCCTCTGGCGCTCCTGAGCGGCCGCATCTCGATCAACAGCATCGAGGCGCAGACGATTCGCCTGGAAACAGCTCAGCTGCCCGAAGGCGACCCGATCGCCCTCTCCAAGGTGCGCGTGGATGCCGTTCCTGACCTGCTGGAACAGGCTTTCCAGCGCCTCGATGAAGCCCGCGGCCTGATTGAGCGTACCGGCACCGCCTCGATCCGCCTTTCCGGCATCGATATCGTCCTGCCCGCCCCGCCGGGACGCAAGCCCAATGTCCTGACCGTCAACGATCTCCAACTGGCGCGCAACGCCGCCGGCGAGATCGGCGTTAACGGAACGGTCAGCGTCAACGGTCGCAAAGCGCAGCTCACGGCCGCCTCTCAAACCGTGGATGGCGTCACCGCCGCCTTGTCGGCCCATCTCTCGGGTCTGGATGTCACTTCCTTCCTGCTGCAGCGAACCGAGGACGGTCTGCCGCGCGAAGGATTGCAAAGCTCCGTCGATTTCGACATGAATGCCACGCGCGCCCGTGGCGATGCACAAAAGCCGGCCATGTCTGCCACGCTGACAAATTCGCCCGGCAATTTCTATTTCGACGGCATCCAGCAGACCTTCAGCGGCGCGACGATCAATATCGCCTATGATTTCGACAAGAATTCCATCGAAATCCTCAAGTCGAAGGCCCAGTTCGGCCCGACCATCCTGCCCTTCACCGGCGCTGTGATCGACCTGAACAGATTGAACCCTGACGACAAGCGGCTCGGCTTCGGCCTCGACATGCTGATCAGTGGCGGCACGGCGGTGAGCGCGTCCCCCGGCGAACAGCCGGGCATCTTCGACCTCAAGGCAACAGGACGTTACCTGACAGCGGACCGCCAGCTCGAATTCGACGAAATGGGCCTCATGAGCCCACTCGGCCAGATGGCGGCGGCGCTCAAGGTCCATTTCGGCAACGAGTCTCCCGAAATCAGTTTCGGCGGTCAGATACCGCATATGCAGGTCACCGGCATCAAGCAGTTCTGGCCGTTCTGGATGGCGCGCAAGCCGCGCGACTGGGTGCTGCAGAACATGTTCGGCGGGAGCGTGTCGAATGGCACGCTCGCAGTCTTCATCCCTGCCGGACGGATGAAGGGTCCCGGAATTCCGATGGAGCTCGATGCCAACGAGCTTCAGATCAGTTTCGGCCTGACCGATTCGCGCCTCAACCTGCCCGGTGACATCCCGCCGCTGCGTGATCTCGACGGCCAGTTTTCGCTCAAGGGCGAGAATATGACGGTCGACGTCAGCAAGGCCGCTTCCTACGCCCCGTCCGGACGCGTCGTGCAGGTTCAAGGCGGCCGTTTCTCGATCCCGTCCACCTATGCCAAACCATTGATGGCGGATCTGTCGATCCACATCGCCGGCCACGCCGATGCCGTTACCGAACTTGCCAATTTCGCACCGATCCGCGCATTGAAGGGCACCAATTTCAAGCCCGATGATTTTTCAGGCGATGCACAGGCCGATATCCAGGCCAAATTTGGCCTGATCAACGATCAGCAGCCGCCAAAGCCTACCTGGAATGCTCAGATCCAACTGCAGGGTGTCAGCCTCGCACCGCCGGTAGAAGGCCACAAGATCGCCTCCCTGACAGGCCTTCTGGCAGTGGACAATCAGGCAGCCCGCCTGACCGCGAACGGCACGGTCGACGACGTCCCCGCCGAATTGTCCATCGTCGAGCCCGTCGATCAGAATTCCGGTGTGAAACGGGCAAGAACGATTAAAGCGACGTTGAACAATGCCCAGCGCGACAAGCTGGTGCCGGGACTATCGGACATGATCGATGGCTCGATCGGCCTGGAGCTGACCCGCCTCGACGACAAGCGGCAGTCGGTCAAACTCGATCTCAGCCGCGCGGCCCTGACCATTCCGGGTGTCGGCTGGACCAAAGGCTCCGGCATAGGCGCCACGGCCCAGTTTGATGTCGCGTCCGGCGACATCAAGGATCTCAACATCCAGAACTTTCAGTTGAGCGGCGACACGTTCGGCGCCAAGGGAGATTTCCAGTTGGCCAATGGCCAATTGTCGACGGCATCCTTCTCCCATGTGCAGCTCTCGCCCGCCGACGATTACAGCGTCACCATCAAACGGAGCAAGGGCAGCTATGACATCGCCGTAAGCGGCTCCAGCGTCGACGTGCGCCCCGTCATCACCCACTTGCGCGCCAGCACGACCGGTAGCGGTAGCAGCAATGGCGCGGGTGGCAGTTCCGGCGATGGCACGACAACGACGGTGAGCGCCAAGGTAGATCAGGCAGTCGGCTTCAACGATGAACACCTCTCGAATGTGTCTCTGAATTTCTCCGTCCGCGGCTCCACCGTCACCCGAGCCGACCTTTCGGCGGTGACCGGCAGCGGCCAGGCGGTGGTCAGCCAGATGACCCGCGGCGACACGATTTCGGTCACCAGTGGTGATGCCGGCGCTGTTGCCCGCTTCACCGACCTCTATGACAACATGAAGGCCGGGCTTTTGAACTTGAAGCTCAAGGCACGCGGCAACGACTGGGCCGGCTCCATGGACATCCGCAACTTCCAGCTCGTCAACGAAAAGCGGCTGCAGTCTCTCGTCACCGCCCCGGTCGGCCGGGACGGAGAAAGCCTGAACACCGCCACCAAGAACGATATCGACGTCAGCGCCGCCCGTTTCCAGCGCGCTTTCGCGACCCTCGTCTATCAGGACGGTGCGTTGGCGGTCGACAACGGCATCGTCCGCGGCGAGCAGATCGGTGCGACCTTCCAGGGCACGGTTCGCGATGCCGCCGGCAAAATGGCGATGACCGGCACCTTCATGCCGGCCTATGGCCTCAATCGCCTGTTTGGCGAATTACCGCTGATCGGCGCCATCCTCGGCAATGGCCGAGATCGTGGGCTTTTGGGCATCACCTTCAAGCTCGATGGGCCGTTCGAAAAGCCGCGGCTGACCGTCAACCCGCTGTCGCTGATCGCTCCCGGCGTCTTCCGCCAGATCTTCGAGTTTCAGTAACAGTGCCAACGGCCAACACCGCGTGAAAAAGCCGCCCGGATTGCTCCGAGCGGCTTTTGTCTCGTCAATAGTTGTTCGTCATGCCCTCAGGCGGGACGCACCAGAATATGCTTCTTCTTGCCGAGCGACAGCTTGATCACGCCATCACCCGTCACCTCGCCGGTGCCGATCACCTTGCGCTCGTCGGAGACGGCGGCATCGTTGATGCGCACTGCGCCACCCTGCACGTGACGGCGGGCTTCGCCGTTAGACGCGGCAAGACCGGCTTTGACGATCAGCGCCAGCAGGCCGATACCGGCTTCGAGTTCGGCGGCAGGAACGTCCACCGACGGCAGGTTGTCGGCAAGCGCACCTTCCTCGAAAGTCTTTCGCGCCGTTTCCGCCGCCTGCTCTGCCGCCTCGCGACCATGCAGCATGGCAGTCACTTCGGTTGCCAGGATCTTCTTCACCTCGTTGATCTCAGCCCCACCGAGTGCCGAAAGCCGGGCGATCTCGTCCATCGGCAAGGTCGTGTAAAGCTTCAGGAAGCGCGATACGTCGGCATCCTCGGTATTGCGCCAGTACTGCCAGAAATCATAGGCAGACAGCATGTCCGGGTTGAGCCAGACCGCACCATTGGCAGACTTGCCCATCTTGGCACCCGACGACGTGGTCAGAAGCGGCGAGGTCAGCGCATAGAGCTGCTGCGTCCCCATCCGGTGACCGAGGTCGATGCCGTTGACGATATTGCCCCACTGGTCGGAGCCACCCATCTGCAGCCGCACGTCGTAGCGCTTGGAAAGCTCGACGAAGTCATAGGCCTGCAGGATCATGTAGTTGAATTCGAGGAAGGACAAAGACTGCTCGCGCTCGAGACGCGTCTTGACGCTGTCGAAGGACAGCATCCGGTTGACCGAGAAGTGCCGGCCGACATCGCGCAGGAATTCGAGATAGTTGAGACCGCGCAGCCAGTCGGCGTTGTTGATCATCAACGCGTCCTTCGGGCCATCGCCGTAATTCAGGTAGCTTGAGAACACCCGCTTGATCGAGGCGATATTGCTCTCGATCGTCTCGAGCGTCATCAGCTGGCGCGACTCTTCCTTGAAGGACGGATCGCCGACCATGCCGGTCCCGCCGCCCATCAGCGAGATCGGCCGATGTCCGGTCTGCTGCATCCAGTGCAGCATCATGATCTGGATCAGGCTGCCGGCATGCAGTGACGGCGCCGTCGGGTCATAGCCGATATAGGCGGTCACAATTTCCTTGGCGAACAGTTCGTCGAGACCTGCCTCGTCGGAGATCTGGTGAATGAAGCCGCGCTCGTCGAGCGTACGAAGGAAATCGGACTTGAACCTGGACATCTTTGCTCTCTGGGGATGTGTCTTGCACTGTGCGACGCGCGTCTAGCATCGTTTCGCGCGATAATCACTTCAAAAGTGATTGCCCCGTCGCAGCGCATTCCCCCAACCGTCACATGAGCGCCTCGGCAAATAAGGGTTCATTAACCTTAAGGATGTGTAATTGCCGCAAGCAAGCACTGGATTTGATTCAGCTTTATTGAGGAGCAGGCCGTGGCCCAACGAGCCGAAAACAGGGTCTTTGGAAAACGGCAAGCCAATCACGTCCTGATTCTCGCAAGCGGCGAACAGATCCGCCACATGACCATCCGCCCCTGGATGATCGCGATCGGCCTGAGTGCCGCCTGCATGGCGCTTGTCGGCTATCTCGGCGCCACCTCCTATCTCGTGGTCCGCGACGACCTGATCGGCGCCACCATGGCGCGCCAGGCCCGCATGCAGCACGACTACGAGGACCGCATCGCAGCGCTCAGAGCGCAACTCGACCGCATCACCTCCCGACAGTTGCTCGACCAGCAGGTCGTCGAGAAGAAGGTCGAGAAATTGCTGGAACAGCAGGACGCCATCTTCTCCCGCCACGGCAAGCTCGGTTCACTTCTCGACCGCGCCCAGCAGTCCGGCATAGAGCCTTCTGCCTCGGACGCACCGGCCTTCGCGCCAGGCAGCGACGGCAAGCGTGCGGATGCCGGCGGTGCGAGCGCAATTTCGCGCTTGCTGGCCAAAAGCGATACCGCCGATGCCCAGCCCGCCAATGCTTCGTCCAATCTTGCGACTGCGACCCTCCGCGAGGGTGCTGCCGACCGCGCCGACAGGATGTTCTCCAAGGTAACCCTGTCCCTCAAGACGCTGGAAAACCAGCAGTTGAACAAGGTCGCCAGCCTCACGACCGATGCCTCCAATACGGCCGATGCGATAACCTCCATTCTGGCGCATAACGGGGTGGATATCGACGAGACGGCAGAGGAGGACAAGAAAGGCGGCGTCGGCGGCCCCTACGTGGCCCCACGACTGGCCGGTGACCGTTTCGACCAGTCTCTGGACGACCTCGACGCCGCCCTGACCCGCCTGGAAAACGTGCGCGATACGGCACGCGCCCTGCCCTTTGCCAACCCGGCGCCCGGCGAGCCGATCACCAGCCGATTCGGCAACCGTATCGATCCCTTTCTTGGCCGCCTTGCGCTCCATTCCGGCATCGATTTCGCCGCCCAGACGGGGGATGGTGTGAAAACGACAGGGACCGGCAAGGTCACCATCGCCGGCGTCATCAATGGCTACGGCAACATGGTCGAGATCGATCACGGATATGGAATTGCCACCCGCTACGGCCATCTTTCCAAAATACTCGTCAGCGTCGGCGACGAGGTCCGGGCCGGCGATATTATCGGCCGCGCAGGCTCTACCGGCCGGTCCACCGGTCCGCACATCCACTACGAGGTGCGCCGCAACGGACAGCCCATAGATCCCATGCATTTCCTCAATGCCGGGATGAAACTGACCACCTATCTGGAGTAGCGTATACGCTCCGCGACGCGGCCTATCGCCGCGAGGTGACTTTCATTCACCAAATCAGCCGTGCTCGAACCCGGTTTTCTTGACTTTCCGGCATTTTGGTCATATGTCGCGCCCTGTTGTCGCCCCAATTGAGCGTAGCGACGGATGATGTTCTTCTTGAACGAAATGGAATTGTATTTCCTTTGACCACTTTTGCTGATCTTGGCCTGAGCCAGAAAGTTCTCTCTGCCGTCACCGACGCCGGCTACACAACGCCGACTCCCATTCAGGCGGGAGCCATTCCTCACGCGCTGCAGCGCCGCGATATTTGCGGCATAGCGCAGACCGGCACGGGCAAGACCGCGTCCTTCGTTCTGCCCATGCTGACGCTTCTGGAAAAGGGCCGCGCACGAGCGCGCATGCCGCGCACGCTGATCCTCGAGCCGACCCGCGAACTGGCTGCGCAGGTCGCAGAAAACTTCGAGAAATACGGCAAGAATCACAAGCTCAACGTCGCCCTCCTGATCGGCGGCGTCTCCTTCGAGGAGCAGGATCGCAAGCTTGAGCGCGGCGCCGACGTTCTGATCTGCACCCCCGGCCGCCTGCTCGACCACTGCGAGCGCGGCAAGCTTCTGATGACCGGCGTCGAGATCCTCGTCATCGACGAAGCCGACCGCATGCTCGACATGGGCTTCATCCCGGATATCGAGCGCATCGCCAAGATGATCCCCTTCACCCGCCAGACGCTGTTCTTCTCGGCCACCATGCCGCCGGAAATCCAGAAGCTGGCAGACCGCTTCCTGCAGAACCCGGAGCGGGTCGAGGTTGCCAAGCCGTCCTCGACCGCCAAGACCGTGACGCAGCGCCTCGTCGCAGCCCATGGCAAGGATTACGAGAAGCGCGCCGTGCTCCGCGACCTGATCAAGGTTCAGGAAGACCTGAAGAACGCCATTATATTCTGCAATCGCAAGAAGGATGTCGCCGATTTGTTCCGCTCGCTGGAACGCCACGGCTTTTCCGTCGGCGCCCTGCATGGCGACATGGACCAGCGTTCGCGCATGACGATGCTTGCCAATTTCAAGGACGGCAACATCAAGCTTCTCGTCGCCTCCGACGTTGCCGCACGCGGCCTCGACATCCCCGACGTCAGCCACGTCTTCAATTTCGACGTGCCGATCCATTCGGAAGACTATGTCCACCGCATCGGTCGTACCGGCCGCGCCGGTCGCTCCGGCAAAGCGTTCACGATCGTGACACGTGCCGATACTAAATATGTCGATGCCATCGAAAAGCTGATTGCTGAAAAGATCGAATGGCAGAACGGCGACCTTTCCGCCCTGCCCGCTCCCATGGAAAGCCATGACAGCGGCGAGCGTGGTCGCAAGGGCGGCCGCGAACGCGGCGGCCGGGATAGGGATCGGGACCGCAATCGCGGCAACCGTCAGGAACAGGCGGTGGCAGCAGATGCACCGCAGGAAAAGCAAATCGTCACGGAAGAGGCAAGCGTGGAAGCAGTTCTGGAAAATTCGAAGTCGGAGCGTCGTTCTGACAGGAAGAATCAGCCTGCCAACAACCGCGGCCGTGATCGTGACCGTCGGCCCAACCCGGCCAATGACGATAACCGCGAGCGCCGCCGCTATCGCGACCACGACGATGGCCCGACGCCGGTCGGCTTCGGCGACGATATCCCCGCCTTCATGCTGATCGTTGCCAACGCTGCAAAGTGACGGTTGCTGACCAGTCCGCAACGGCACGCCCGGGCCTGGATTTTCCGGGCCTCGGTGTTGGTCTGGTCATTCGCCGGGCCGACGGAAAAGTGCTTGTCTGCCGCAGGCTGAAGGCACCGGAAGCCGGATACTGGAACATTGTCGGCGGCAAGGTCGACATGATGGAGCGCGCGGAGGATGCCGCGCGTCGCGAGGCCGAAGAGGAAACCGGCCTCAGGATCGGAAAAGTCCGGTTTGTCTGCCATATCGAAGGCATATTGCCCGACGAGGGCCAGCACTGGCTCTCCCTCATCTATGTCACCGAGGATTTCGACGGCGAACCGGTCCTGACGGAACCGGACAAGCATGCCGACCTCATGTGGATCGATATCAACGATCCTCCAAGCCCTCTGTCGCTTTTCTCGTCGCTGGCTTTCAGCCATCTGAAGAGTATCTAACGGCGGTGCCGTTCCTCAAGACGCGCTGCACCGTTTTGTCCGGCATGCTTTCAACACGAAGCCATAGTAAAAAAGCCGTCCCGGTTTCCCAGAACGGCTTCGCCTTGATGAAAAAGCGCGCAATATTCGCGGATGCTGTCGTCGGCCCGGCAGGTCCCAGGCCACATCCCCCATTACGTATGCAAGAATAGCTAGACTGCCATGGCCCTCGCAATACCTGAAATCTAATAGTTGCTAAGCGTGATCATGTATCGCGATTGATCCTGAGCGCCGCCTCGAAAGCCATCACCACCCATTTTCTAAGCTCATCCGGGTCATCCAGCGCCGAGTCGGGAATTGTCCAATAGGGCATCAGCACGGGTTTGCCCTTCTTGCCCTCATAGGCCCATTGTGACGCACCCGCTTCGGCAAATTCCGGGCCGCTGACCGCATCGGCCTTGAGCATGACCTCGTCGCGTAGATCGATGGCGATAATCAGCCCCTGATGGTAGATGCCCTTGCCGCCGAACATGCGCCGGATCGAGACCGGCCCCAGCCCTTCGAACATCTCTTCGATCGCTGCATTATCCATTCCGTCATGCCCTATCTCGTCAGAATTCCACCTGCCGCAATGACCGCTTCCGGCGTGTCGACATCTATATGCGCAGCCGGGCCGATGTCGACATCGATGACGGCAAGCCCCGAACGCTCAATCACAGGCCTTGCGCCGATGTCACCAGTCAGCTGCAGCACGGCAGCATAACAGCTGCGCGGCAGGATGACCGGATTGCCGCGCTTGCCGTCGAACACACAACGCACCACCGACTGGCCACCTTCCGATTGAAACCGCCGGATCATCATGTTGATCTGGCCGGTAGTCACCGCCGGCATGTCGGCCAGCATCACCAGAACCCCATCCGCCGAGGCCGCTTCCAGACGTGAAAAACCGCAGACGAGCGAGCTTGCCATGCCCGATGCAAAACCGGGATTGAAGGTGATCACCAGATCGAGCCCTGACAACGTATCCTCGATTTCATCGCGGCGATGCCCGGTCACGGCGACGACCGAGGCGAGATCGGCGCCGAGCAACACCTGCGCCGAGCGCCGTACCAGCGGCACACCATCGAACTCGGCCAATAGCTTGTGCGGCCCGTCCTCGCCCATCCGCCGCGCCCGCCCTGCGGCGAGCAGCAGGCCAGCGACGGTGATTGCATCTGCGGCAGCAGACGTCTTCCCGTCGTCGTGGCCGGTATTTTCGTTCTCCATCAGCGATCCTCCGGAGTGCAATTGGATAAATTCCCCAGCACCGACCGTGCGGCGGCGCGTTTCGAGCCATGTAACATTGTCCGCGAGCCAAAGATGACCATAGTTACGATAGCCGGCTCAGCATGTGTCCATTTTTCAACTCATTGCAAAATCTCGAAAAGCGCCCCGCGCGAACGCCTGACATGGCACAGACAAATAAGCCGGCTACCAAAATATCCACCCCGAGACATTTTGGCGTGTGTTTGTCGGCACGGCTTCCAGACCGTTATCAACCAGGTTCATCTCGAAGACGTCTCCGGCCGGTGACGTCGCCGAAATGCCTCTATGATCTGCGCCATGATGGCGACCGCGATTTCGGCGGGGCTGGCAGCGCCGATATCGAGCCCGATCGGCGCTGCGATCCGACAGAGCTCATCGTCATCATGTCCGAGCGCCTTCAGCCTTTCGAGCCGCTTGCCATGCGTCTTGCGGCTGCCCAGCGCGCCGACATAGAAACAGTTGGCCGTAAGCGCGGCCGACAGCGGAAAGTCGTCGATCTTTGGATCGTGAGTGACCACCGCAACGGCCGTATAGCTGTCGAACGGTTCTCCGGCCAGAACCTCCTCCGGCCAATCCGTCAAAAGCCTCACCCCGTCGAATCGCTCGGGCGTGGCAAAGGCGGTCCGCGGATCGATGATCGTCAGGTCGTAACCGGCGATGCGGGCGATCGGAGCCAGTGCCTGGCTGATATGGACGGCGCCGATCACCACGATCCGCGGTGGCGGAACATATGGATTGATGAACACGGCACCATCGGCCGTCTCGACCGTCGCAGCCTTGCCGGATCGCAGCGCCGTGCCGATTTCCGCGGACAACGGCCGATCCTTCATCTCCTCCTCGAGGACGAGTTCGACCTCTCCGGTGGAAAGCCGGGTCAGCAGCACCGCCCCTTTGCGTTCTGCCCGCGTTCTGTTGAGCCGTACCAGCGTCTCGATCCGCATCAGCCGAGCCTCTCGACATAGACGCGAATGCGGCCGCCGCAGGAAAGCCCCACCTGCCACGCGGTCTCGTCGGCAACCCCGAATTCCAGCATCTTCGGCTCTCCGGATCCGATCACCTCGATTGCTTCGGCAATGACCGCGCCTTCGACGCAACCACCCGAGACGGAGCCCTCGAAATTGCCGGCGGCATCGATCACCAGATTTGCGCCGGCGGGCCGCGGCGCAGAACCCCAGGTGTCGATCACCGTGGCGACCGCCACCTCACGCCCCTCCTCGGACCAGCGCTGGGCGGTCGCAAGCGGGTCGAGTATCGGCTCAAGCGGTCGGGCTTGATGCATGGTGAAGTCCTCTCAGGGCTGGAAGGAACAGGATAGGCATGCTGATGACATGGTGCGCGAAGCAAGCATTTGCCAGATGCAAACCCAAGCACTCGCACAAGAAGGGGGTGTCGCGGATCATCGCCCGAAGCGACATCGAAGCGCAATCGCCGTGAATCGGGAAAAAGCTTTGACGCCCCGGCCGCGGCGGTTAAAGGTGCAGCGAACAGTGTCTCAAGGAAAAGCATGCCGTCCCTGCCTTCCAGCCTTGTCGTCCTGATGACTGCGGCCCTTGCCTATGCCGCTCCCGCCTCTGCGGCCTCTGCAGGCGTCATTGGCGTCGTCGCACCGAAGTCCGGTCCCTATGCGCTGCTCGGCGCCCAGGTTCTGGCCGGTGCAAGGGCCGCCGCGGCAGCAACCGGCGACAAGCTGGTCGAAGTCGACGAAAGCTGCGATGAGGCCGGCGGAGCTGCGGCCGCCAAGGCATTGACCGATGGCGGCGCCTCGATCGCGGTCGGGTTTCTCTGCGTAGAAACCCTGACCGCCGCCATGCCCGTTCTGGCGAGCCACAATATTGCGGCCATCACCATCTCCGTGCGTTCGCCGATCGTCATGGAAGATGCTTTGCGCAACGGCTGGCCACTGTTTCGCATGGCGCCGTCCGAAAAGGCAGAGGCGGACAAGGTGGCCGAGGTCATCGGCAAATTGTGGAAGGCCGATCCGATCGCCTTCGTCGACGACGGCACGATCTATGGCCGGGAACTGGTCAACGCGGTACGCCAGAAACTCGAGCCGATCGGCATTACGCCTGTCTTTACCGATACGATGCGGCCGGGACAGGAACAGCAGATCGCACTGGTCCGCAGGCTGCAGAAGGCCGGTGCCACGCATGTCCTGATCGGCGCAGAACGCAATGATGTGGCAATCGTCGCCCGCGATGCGGCATCTGAAAACATCCCCCTGACGGTTCTGGGCGGAGATACGATGCAGGCCGCCAATCGGCCCGTGCCGCTTCGCGATGGCGCGCTCGCCGTCTCCGAGCCACCCTATGACGCGCAGCCCGGCACCAACGATGTGGTGGCCGGCCTCGAACGCCAGGGCGTGGAGGCCGAAGGCAATGTTCTGCCGGCCTATGCCGCGATCCAGATCGCCAGCCAGGCCCTTGCCTCGACAGGCAGCCAGTCGGGCAAGCCCGGAACGCTTTCCGCCGCATTGGCGGGCCATCAGTTCCGCACCGTGATCGGCAGTATCGGCTTCACCGACAGCCACGAACTTGAGGCCAACCCCTACCGCCTGCTCGAATGGCGGGGCAACGCCTTCGTGCCGCTTAACCCCGAAGGCGAGTAGCGATTGCGACCGCTGCCCGACAATGTTACTCGGCGGCCCAAACAGGAGACCAGTCCACCATGACCCAATCCGCCATGCCCCAAGCCGCCACGACATTGCCGCTTCGCATTGCTCCCTCGATCCTCGCCTCGGATTTTTCCAGGCTTGGCCAGGAGGTCAGGGATGTTGTCGATGCCGGCGCCGACTGGGTGCATCTCGACGTCATGGACGGCCATTTCGTTCCCAATATTTCCTTCGGTCCCGACGTCATCAAGTCGCTGCGTCCCTATACCGACGCCTTCTTCGACTGCCACCTGATGATCGCGCCTGTCGACCCCTATATCGAGGCCTTCGCCAAGGCCGGCTGCGATGGCATCACCGTCCATGCAGAGGCAGGCCCGCACCTGCACCGGTCGCTGCAGGCCATCCGAGGCCTCGGCAAGAAGGTCGGCGTCACGCTCAATCCAGCGACCCCGATCTCGGTCCTGGAAAACGTGCTCGATGACGTCGACCTCATCCTGGTCATGAGCGTCAATCCCGGTTTCGGCGGCCAGAAGCTCATTCCGGCGACGCTGGAAAAGATCTCCCGCATCAAGTCCATGATCGGTGACAGGCCGATTGAGCTGGAAGTGGATGGAGGCATCACCACCGAGACGATCGCCGCCGCCCACCGAGCCGGTGCCAACGTCTTCGTTGCCGGCTCCGCCGTCTACAAGGGCGGCAGCAAGGACGCCTATCGCGCCAACATTTCTGCCCTGGTTGCCGCCGCCAAGGCCTGAACCGGTTAAAAACCGGGCATTCGGCCATTGCTGCGCCCGGCTCCCCACCCTTTTCTCCCTAAAACATTGAGCTTTGCCGCCGTTCTTGATAGAGCGGCGGCAATTCTATCCAAGCAAGCGAGCTGCCCATGATCCCCCGTTATTCCCGACCGGAAATGGTCGCCATCTGGTCGCCGGAAACCAAGTTCCGCATCTGGTTCGAAATCGAGGCACATGCCTGCGATGCGCTGGCCGCAATCGGCGTCATTCCGAAGTCGGCAGCCGAAACGATCTGGGAAAAAGGCGGCAAGGCCGAATTCGACGTTGCCCGCATCGATGAGATCGAAGCCGTCACCAAGCACGATGTCATCGCCTTCCTGACCCATCTCGCCGAATTCGTCGGCCCGGACAGCCGTTTCATCCACCAGGGCATGACCTCGTCCGACGTGCTCGACACGACGCTCAATGTCCAGCTCGTGCGCGCAACCGACATCCTGCTTGCCGATATCGACCGCGTTCTGGCAGCCTTGAAGGCCCGCGCCTTCGAACACAAGGATACGGTCCGCATCGGCCGTAGCCACGGCATCCATGCCGAGCCGACGACGATGGGCCTCACCTTCGCCCGCTTCTATGCCGAGATGGACCGCAACAAGACCCGTCTTCTCGAAGCCCGCGAAGAGATCGCCACCTGCGCCATCTCGGGCGCCGTCGGCACCTTCGCCAATATCGACCCGCGCGTCGAAGAGCATGTCGCGGCAGCGCTGGGCCTGAAGCCCGAGCCGGTCTCGACCCAGGTCATCCCGCGTGACCGCCATGCCATGTATTTCGCCATCCTCGGCGTCATCGCCTCGTCGATCGAGAACGTCGCGATCGAGATCCGCCACATGCAGCGCACCGAAGTGCTCGAGGCGGAAGAATTTTTCTCGCCGGGCCAGAAGGGTTCGTCGGCCATGCCGCACAAGCGCAACCCGGTCCTGACCGAAAACCTGACAGGCCTGTCGCGTCTCGTGCGCATGTCGGTCGTCCCGGCCATGGAAAACGTTGCCCTCTGGCACGAACGCGACATCAGCCATTCGAGCGTCGAGCGCGCCATCGGCCCCGACACGACAGTGACCCTCGATTTCGCCCTGAACCGTCTCGCCGGCGTCATCGAAAAGCTGGTCATCTACCCCGAGAACATGTTGAAGAACATGAACAAGTTCAAGGGACTGGTGATGAGCCAGCGCGTTCTGCTCGCACTCACACAGGCCGGCGTATCCCGCGAGGATGCCTATCGCCTCGTGCAGCGCAATGCGATGAAGGTCTGGGAACAGGGCAAGGACTTCCTTGAGGAACTGCTCGCCGACGAGGAAGTGCGGGCCGCCCTTTCAGAAGAAG
The DNA here is from genome assembly GCF_003597675.1 of Neorhizobium sp. NCHU2750. Taxonomy (NCBI): domain Bacteria; kingdom Pseudomonadati; phylum Pseudomonadota; class Alphaproteobacteria; order Hyphomicrobiales; family Rhizobiaceae; genus Neorhizobium; species Neorhizobium sp. NCHU2750. The sequence goes on from NZ_CP030827.1 coordinate 1,910,230, forward strand.
AGATCCGCGAAAAATTCGATCTCGGTTACCACACCAAGCATGTCGACACGATTTTCAATCGCGTCTTCGGCGAAGCTTGATATCGACCTTGAAAACACACAGATAAGCGGCATGAAAGCGTCCGAAGCCGATATCCTCATCATTCCCGGTTACACCAATTCCGGTCCTGACCACTGGCAGACCCGTTGGGAGCAGAAGCTCGCAACGGCGCGCCGGGTAGAACAGGCGGAATGGTCGAAACCGGTCAAGGAAGACTGGGTCCAGCGTCTCGTCGAGGAGGTCAATGCCTCGACGAAACCTGTCGTGTTGGTTGCCCATTCGCTCGGCGTGCCGACGGCCATCCATGCCATTCCGCATTTCAGGAAGCCGGTGGCCGGCGCATTTTTCGTGGCGCCGCCGGATGTGCAGAACCCGAAGATCAGGCCGAAACACCTGATGACCTTCGGTCCCTATCCGCGTGATCCGCTGCCGTTCCCGTCGCTGACGGTGGCAAGTCGCAACGACCCCTTCGGCACTTACGACCACGCGGACGATATTACCAATGCCTGGGGCTCACTGCTGGTCGATGCAGGGGAATCGGGTCATATCAATGCCGAGTCCGGCCATGGTCCCTGGCCGGAAGGCACGATGGTGTTTGCGCAGTTCCTGAGCCGGTTGAAGCCCTGAAGGTTTCATCGGCCGGAACCGGTTCGTTCAGGCGGCCTTCAGCGCCTGGAAGGCTTCGGTGAGCATGTCGCTCATGCGGGTCTGCAGTTCTTGATCGCTGAGGGCGACGCCGGCCACGTCGAATTCATGACGTAATTTCGTGGCTAGATCGGCGTTCGGGCCATCGGTAATGCTGGCATCGACGAGATCATGCGCATAGGCTTCGGCATCGGGAATACCGAGGCGCGCAGCGGCCCAGAGGCCGGCAAGCTTGACGCGGAGGGTCTTGGCACGGAACTCGAAAGTCTGGCTGTAGGCAAAAGTGATTTCGTGCGCGCAAGCGCCCTTACGAACTGCGTTTGTCATAAATAACCCCTGTTTTAATCTTGTCGTTACTGGCCTTGTTGATCGGCTCGACTTGAGAATTAGGAGAAAAACTTTGCGAATCCGTGTAGGTTTAATCTGAATGATTTATAACCTTCTCAGATGACCGCGACCATCGCCGGGGCGCATTGTGAAATGCGTTCATTTCGGTTAAGGGACCGCTTCGAGCATCTTCCATTGCGCCCGGTGGGCGCCCAGAACGAGATAAGAACATCATGAATCGTCGCCGCCGTATCTACGAAGGCAAGGCAAAGATCCTTTACGAAGGACCCGAGCCGGGCACGCTGATCCAATTCTTCAAGGACGATGCCACAGCCTTCAACAAGAAGAAGCATGATGTCATTGACGGCAAGGGCGTGCTCAACAACCGCATCTCCGAATACCTGTTCACCCACCTGAACAAGATCGGCATCCCGACGCATTTCATCCGCCGACTGAACATGCGCGAGCAGCTGATCAAGGAAGTCGAGATCATCCCGCTCGAGATCGTCGTGCGCAACGTCGCCGCCGGCTCGCTGTCCGAACGCCTCGGCATCGAGGAAGGCACCGTGCTGCCGCGCTCGATCATCGAATTCTACTACAAGTCCGACCAACTCGCCGACCCTATGGTCTCCGAAGAGCATATCACTGCCTTCGGCTGGGCGAATCCCGCTGAACTCGACGACATCATGGCGCTTGCCATCCGCGTCAACGACTTCCTCTCTGGCCTCTTCCTCGGCGTCGGCATCCAGCTTATCGACTTCAAGATCGAATGCGGGCGCCTGTTCGAAGGCGACATGATGCGCATCATCCTAGCCGACGAGATCTCGCCCGACAGCTGCCGTCTGTGGGATATCGAGACCAGAGAAAAGATGGACAAGGATCGTTTCCGTCGCGACCTCGGCGGTCTTCTCGAAGCCTATTCCGAAGTCGCCCGCCGCCTCGGCATCATCAACGAAAACGAGCCGATCCGCGGAACGGGTCCGGTTCTGGTCAAGTAATCATCAGGGGTATTTTGCAGTGATCAAGGCACGCGTCACCGTTACGCTCAAGAACGGCGTTCTCGACCCGCAGGGCAAGGCCATCGAAGGCGCCCTCGGCAGCCTCGGCTTCGAAGGCGTCCACCAGGCCCGCCAGGGCAAGGTCTTCGACCTCGAACTCGACACCGCCGACAAGGCCAAGGCCGAGACCGATCTCAAGGCCATGTGCGAGAAGCTTCTGGCAAACACGGTGATTGAGAACTACACTATCGCAATCGACTAAAGGTTGCGGAGAGCGCGTGATGACCGAGATCAACGGTGAGTTGATGTACGAACTCTTGAAGAAGCTTCATCAGCGCTTCGACAAGGTTGATATCGCGATCAGCGAGTTGCGCGCCGACCACATGACACTGAGAGGGCAACTTCATGTGCTCCAGGGAGACGTGAACAATGTTCGCGTTTCCATTGGGCATATCGAAAGCCGCCTCGACCGTATCGAAAACCGCCTGGAACTGCGGGAGTTCCAGGAAGCCCAAGCAAGGTTTGAACCACAGCCATGAAGTCAGCCGTCGTCCAGCTCCCAGGCCTCAACCGCGATCGCGACATGATCGCCGCCCTCACCAAGATCTCCGGCAAGGCGCCGATCACCGTCTGGCAGACGGAAACGGCCATTGCCGATGACGTCGATCTGATCGTCATTCCGGGCGGCTTTTCCTATGGCGATTACCTGCGCTGCGGCGCGATTGCCGCCCGCATGCCGGTCATGCGGGCAATCAAGGAAAAGGCCGAAAAGGGCGTCAAGGTTCTCGGCGTCTGCAACGGCTTCCAGATCCTCGTCGAGGCCGGCCTTCTGCCGGGCGCCTTGATGATGAACGCCTCGCTGAAATTCGTCTGCAAGGAAGTCAAGCTCGAAGTCGTCAATGCTGACACAGACTTCACCCGCGCCTATGAAAAGGGCCAGGTCATCCGCTGCCCCGTTGCCCACCACGAGGGCAACTATTTCGTCGACCAGGAAACCCTGAAGTCGATGAACGGCAACGGCCAGGTCGTCTTCCGCTATGCAGAAGGCACCAACCCGAACGGCGCGATCGAGAACATTGCGGGCGTCGTCAACACCCGCGGCAACGTGCTTGGCATGATGCCCCATCCGGAAAACCTGATCGAGGCTGCCCATGGCGGCAGCGACGGTCGCGGCATCTTCGCCTCCGCACTCGACGTCATCGCAGCCTGAACATCATCAAGCACGGCGGCCTCCCCCAAGGCCGCCCTGCGACGTCAAAGCCAATTCGGAAACGACCAGCAGATGTCCTGCCGCATTAAGACTGCCCTCTCCATCGCGATTCTCTCCGCCCTTCTGGCAGCCTGCCAGTCCAAACCGGTCGCCATGGGCACCCCGTCGGCTCTCGACGTCATGGAAAGGGTTGCCGTCGCAGCAAACCGCTGCTGGTTCAAGTCGGGCGACGTCGCTTTCAAGACCTACGCATTCTCGCCCGAACTGTCCTCCTTCTCGGGCCGGCCGCGCATTCTTCTCAGCCGCAAGGGATCGTCGGACATCCGTCCGCTTCTCGTCATCCAGGCAGAGGGCCAGCCTGCAAAGCTCAGCGCCTTCGGTCCAATGATGAACGAACAGATCTCCGGCCGCATCAATTCCGACGTGAAGCGCTGGGCGGCCGGCAACAGCAATTGCTGATGCCGATGATTTGAGTGCAAGCCTGACAATATTGCGCTCAGCATAGATCAAGACAAAACAGCCCGTCCGGCGGTTGGGACTGCCGGACGGGCTGTTTTCATCTGCGATTGCAGACGATCAGATGATCAGGCGAGGAAGCGCGACTTTGCGACCTCCCGTTCGGCGGCAATCCGCGTCACGCCGATATCCTGCAACTGACCGTGATCCATGTCACGCAGCACTCGCCGCCCGGCACGGCGTGTCTGCCAATTGCGCACAATATCCAGCAATCCGGCAATAAATCCCGTACGCACCGGCATCGGCGCCGGCGGCAGCATGTCGCCCACGACATGGAACGCGGATTCGCGTTCGTAGCGATCCGGATATATTGTATCGATTGTACTGAGGTACTCTTCGTACTTGCGCATATTGCACCTATGGGGCGTTGGCGTGCATTCGGTGCAATTTGGATACATTGACTCACGCATTGCCACAATGTAATCATTGTCACCATGACAAATTGGCTTCCCGATCTTCGCGAGGGCTCCGGCCCCATCTACATCCGCCTTGCCGACGAGATGGAAAAGGCAATTGGCACAGGCGATCTGGCCGCCGGCAGCAAATTGCCGCCGCAGCGCAACCTCGCCTATGACATCGGGGTGACAATCGGCACGATCAGCCGTGCCTATTCGCTGCTGCACGAACGCGGACTGGTGAGTGGCGAAGTCGGCCGCGGCACGTATGTTCTCTCGCGCAGCGAAAGCGCGCCACATCCGGGCCACGATCCGGTCACCAGCAGCCTTGCGGGAACGCGCCCGCTCAACACACCTGCCGGAAAAATCCGCTTCGACAGCACGGCCGCGCCCGAAATCGGTCAGAGCGAAACAATTGCGTCGATCGTCTCCGATATCCTGACGGACCGCGCCCATGACGTGGTGAGCTACACGCGTGGCTTTCCGGAACACTGGCAGGAGGCCGGCCGACGCTGGCTGAGCTATGGCGACTGGGCGCCGCAGGCCGAGGCAGTGGTGCCGACATTGGGTGCCCATGCCGGCATCATGGCGATCATCAGCGTGCTGACCAATCCCGGCGACCGGATCGTCTTCGAACACCTGACCTATTCGCAGGTCAGCCGTGCCGTCGGCCTGATCGGCCGACGCATATCGCTGGTCGATTCCGACCGCCAAGGTGTCTCGCCCGACGATTTCGAGCGCGTCTGCGTCCAGGAACATCCGAAGATCGCCTTCTTCATGTCCTCGGCACAGAACCCGACGCTAGCCACCATGCCGTTTGACCATCGCAAGGCGATCGCCGAGATCGCCCGCAGGCACAATGTCTGGCTGATCGAAGACAATCTCTACGGAGCGATGAACAAGAAGGAAATTCCGCTCATCGCCGCCTTCGCGCCGGAGCGAACCTTCGTCGTCGACGGATTGTCGAAATCGGTCTCGGCCGGCATCCGCGGCGGCTGGGTCGCCTGCCCCGCCCATTTTGCCCAACGCGTGCGCGTTGCACACAAGATGATGACCGGCGGCCTTCCCTTCATGCTGGCGGAACTCGCCGCACGGCTGGTCCTCAGCGGCGAGGCAGAGAACATCTGGAACCGATGCCGGGCAGAGATCAACACGCGCGAGGCCCTAGCCCGCCAGACCCTCGCCGGCTACGATTTCAATTCCAACCCGGACATTCCCTTTCTGTGGCTGAAATTGCCCGATCCATGGCTGTCGGCGACTTTCAAGAATGCCGTCTATACAGATGGCGTCCTTATCGATGACGAGGACGAGTTCAAGGCGGGGCGCTCGGAGAAGATCACTCACCGGGTTCGCCTTGGCTTCTCCTCTCCCGTTTCGCGGCAGGAGGTCGATCAGGGTCTCAAGATCGTCCGAGGCCTTCTCGACAGCGGATCGGCCGGTTACGACAGCGTCGCGTAAAGACTGCCCCGCCTCGGCTCTGCACCATCCGGCCACCTATCCCCGACCATTGCCGTCAAGGGCTGATTTTCCTGTCGCACTGACGGGATAGTTAGGCTAAAGAGGCGCAAAAGCCCCGACCGGCAGCCATCCCAGGATAAAAGATGACGATCTCCAATTCCCGCCAGATCACCCCGGAACTTATCGCTTCGCACGGCCTCAAGCCGGACGAGTACCAGCGTATCCTCGATCTGATCGGACGCGAGCCGAGCTTTACCGAGCTTGGCATCTTCTCCGCCATGTGGAACGAGCACTGCTCCTACAAGTCCTCCAAGAAATGGCTGCGTACGCTGCCGACCAAGGGCCGCCGCGTCATCCAAGGACCGGGCGAAAATGCCGGTGTCGTCGATATCGATGATGGCGACGTCGTCGTCTTCAAGATGGAGAGCCACAACCACCCGTCCTATATCGAGCCCTATCAGGGAGCTGCGACCGGCGTTGGCGGCATTCTGCGCGACGTCTTCACCATGGGCGCGCGCCCGATCGCGGCGATGAACGCGCTGCGCTTCGGCGCGCCGGATCACGCCAAGACCAAGCATCTCGTCTCCGGCGTCGTGGCCGGCGTCGGCGGCTACGGCAACTCCTTCGGCGTCCCGACTGTCGGTGGCGAAGTCGAGTTCGACGCCCGCTACAACGGCAATATCCTCGTCAACGCCTTTGCAGCCGGCCTTGCCAAGTCGGACGGTATCTTCCTGTCGGAGGCCAAGGGCGTCGGCCTTCCGGTCGTCTATCTCGGCGCTAAGACCGGACGTGATGGCGTAGGCGGCGCAACCATGGCATCGGCAGAATTCGACGAGTCGATCGAGGAAAAGCGCCCGACCGTTCAGGTCGGCGACCCCTTCACCGAAAAATGCCTGCTCGAAGCCTGCCTCGAACTGATGAAGACCGGCGCCGTCATCGCCATCCAGGACATGGGCGCCGCCGGCCTCACCTGCTCGGCCGTCGAAATGGGCGCCAAGGGCGACCTCGGCATCGAGCTTTATCTCGACAAGGTGCCTGTCCGCGAAGAGCAGATGACGGCCTACGAAATGATGCTGTCGGAAAGCCAGGAGCGTATGCTCATGGTTCTCGAACCCTCCAAGGAAGAAGTCGCCAAGGCAATCTTCGTCAAGTGGGGTCTCGATTTCGCCATCGTCGGCAAGACCACCGACGACCTGCGCTTCCGCGTCCTGCACCAGGGCGAGGAAGTCGCCGATCTGCCGATCAAGGATCTCGGCGACCAGGCTCCCGAATATGACCGTCCGTGGATCCAGCACAACGGCCGCGCGCCGCTGCCGGCAAACGAAGTCGCCGAGCCCGCCGATTACAACGAAGCCCTGCTCAAGCTCGTCGCTTCGCCGAACCAGTCCAGCCGCCGCTGGGTCTGGGAACAGTATGACACGCTGATCCAGGGCAATTCCCTGCAGCTGCCTGGCGGCGATGCCGGCGTCGTGCGCGTCGAAGGCCATGCGTCGAAGGCGCTCGCCTTCTCCTCCGACGTCACCCCGCGTTACGTCGAGGCCGACCCGTATGAAGGCGGCAAGCAGGCGGTTGCCGAGTGCTGGCGCAACATCGTTGCGACCGGCGCGGAACCGCTGGCTGCCACCGACAACCTCAATTTCGGCAATCCGGAAAAGCCGGAAATCATGGGCCAGCTCGTCGGCGCCATCAAGGGTATCGGCGAGGCCTGCACCGCGCTCGACTTCCCGATCGTCTCCGGCAACGTCTCGCTCTACAACGAGACCAACGGCATCGCCATCCTGCCGACCCCCACCATTGCCGGCGTCGGCCTGCTCGGTGATTGGCAGAAGATGGCCCGCATCGGCTCGGCCAAGGATGGTGACGTGCTGATCATGATCGGCATCGATGGCAGCCATCTCGGCTCCTCCGTCTACCTGCGTGACGTGCTTGATTCCACCGATGGCCCGGCGCCGACGGTCGATCTCGTTGCCGAGCGCCGCAATGGCGAATTCGTCCGCGCCGTCATCCGCAATGCGCAGGTCACCGCCTGCCACGACATTTCGTCCGGCGGCCTGGGTGTGGCCCTCGCCGAAATGGCGATGTCCTCTGGCAAGGGCCTCGATGTCAGCCTGGCCGACCAGCAGGGTCCGGCCCACGCTCTGCTCTTCGGTGAAGACCAGGCCCGCTACGTCATCGCCGTTCCGGCCGATCTCGCCGACTTCGTTACCGCCAGCGCCGAAAGCGCCGGCGTGCCCTTCCGCACGCTCGGCAAGGTCGGCGGCGACAGCCTCGCCATCGACGGTATCGTCAAGGTTTCGGTCGCCGAGCTCAAGACCGCCCATGAAGGCTGGTTCCCCGCCTTCATGGCGTGATCGCCCGCAGACAGCACGAAGCTGACAGTATTGAATTGAGGACAATGCCGGCGAAGAGTAATCTTCGCCGGCATTGTCGCTTTGACCGCACGTCCGGTTTGAGGCACTGTTCGGTTGAACACGTGCCCGGATGCGATTCCGGACCAGAAAGAAGGACGAAAACTGCATGCCCATGCGACCCGGCGAAATCGAAGACATGATCAAGGCGGGACTTCCCGGTGCCAAGGTCACCATACGCGACCTCGCCGGCGACGGAGATCATTACGCCGCCGAAGTCGTGGCGGAGCAGTTCCGCGGCAAGAGTCGGGTCCAGCAGCACCAGATGGTCTACGAGGCGCTGAAGGGCAATATGGGCGGCGTCCTGCACGCGCTCGCCCTGCAGACATCCGCACCCGCCGACTGAGCACCCATTCGCCACTGCGGATCGGCCCGGCCCTCTCCCTGCCGAAGCCGCTTGTGACGGTGCGATAGCGCTGGAATTAATAAGCCTGCCTTGCTATTTAAAGACAACGCAGCGCAGCGGTCCTTGAAACCGCATGTGAAAGGATAGAGATTATGAGCGGTATTAACGATTTCATCGGCAACGAAATCAAGACCAACGACGTCGTGCTTTTTATGAAGGGCACGCCCCAGTTTCCCCAGTGTGGCTTCTCCGGCCAGGTCGTTCAGATCCTGGATTACCTCGGTGTCGACTATAAGGGCATCAACGTCCTTGCCGACGCGGAAATCCGCCAGGGCATCAAGGATTACTCCAACTGGCCGACCATCCCGCAGCTCTACGTCAAGGGCGAATTCGTCGGCGGTTGCGACATCGTCCGCGAGATGTTCCAGTCGGGCGAGTTGCAGAGCCATTTCGAAGGTCAGGGCGTGAGCGTACGCGGCGCCGCCTGATCCCGCCCGAAGCGGCTTATATTGCATTGCATCGTTCGAAGGCGCCGCCCCCCTGCGGCGCCTTTCCCATTGTTTAGGAAATCGCTGTGACCAATCCCCCTCAACCGGCGCCGGCTCGTCTTAACGGCGTCAGCAAGACCGAATTCATCGGCATGATGGCGGCCCTGATGGCGTGTAATGCACTCGCCATCGACATCATGCTCCCTGCCCTTCAGCAGATCGGCGAAGCGCTCGGGGTCGACAATCCGAATCACCGGCAATATGTCGTCTCCACCTATCTCTTCGGTTTCGGCTTCGCCCAGCTCGTCTACGGCCCCTTGTCGGACCGATTCGGCCGCCGCAAGCCACTCATGATCGGCCTTGCCATCTACATCATTTCGGCCATCGCCGTCGTCTTCGTTCCGAGCTTTGCCGGGCTGCTTATTCTGCGCTTCACCCAGGGCCTCGGCTCCGCCGCGACGCGCGTCATTTCCGTTTCGATCGTCCGCGACGTCTATGGCGGCCGCGCCATGGCCGAAGTCATGTCGCTGATCATGATGGTCTTCATGATCGTGCCGGTGATTGCGCCGGGCACCGGGCAGATGGTGCTTTTCTTCGGCAACTGGCACCTGATCTTCGCCTTCATCGCCGTCGTCGGCGCGGTCGTCATGTGGTGGATCGCCCGCCGACTGCCGGAAACACTGGCATCTGAAGACATCCGGCCTTTCACCGCCTCATCGGTACTCGCCGGCTTCGTCATCGTTCTGACAAACCGTGTGGCGCTCTGTTACACGCTCGCCAGCACCTTCATCCTTGGTGCGCTGTTCGGCTTCGTCAACTCTGCCCAGCAGGTCTATGTCGGTGTCTACCAGCTCGGAGCGGCGTTCCCCCTCGCCTTTGCCTGCGTCGCACTTTTCATGTCGCTTTCGGCGTTCGTCAATTCACGCCTCGTCGGCCGTTTCGGTATGCGTCGCCTCTCCCACGGCGCACTTCTCGGCTTCATGACAGTCACCTTCTGCTGGCTTCTGGTGCAGCTCCTGTCGCCACACCCGATGCCGCTGGTGCTCTTCCTGGCGTTTTTCTCGCTCACCATGTTCCAGTTCGGCTGGATCGCCTCGAACTTCAACTCGCTGGCCATGGAGCCGCTCGGCCATGTCGCCGGCACGGCGTCTTCGGTCCTCGGCTTTCTCGGAACCGTCGGTGGTGCAGCCATCGGCGCCATGATCGGCCAGTCCTTCAACGGCACGGCGCTGCCGATGATCGCGGGCTTCTTCTCGGTCTCGGTCGTCGGCCTCGTCTTCGTGCTGATCGGCGAAAAGGGCAAGCTCTTCCAGCCGCACAACAAGAAGATCTGACGTCGTCGATCCTCGCCGCCTCCAGGCGGATTGCCGACCAACAGCCTTCAATGAAAAGGGCGCGACGTTAACCAGCGTCGCGGCCTTTTCTTTCAGCGATGTTTTTGGCCATGCGGCCTGCATCCGCACAAACAGAAAGGGCGCACCCACGAGGTGCGCCCTTTCTTGAAACAACAGACAGCCTGTCAGGCTTAAAATCTTTACTGGCCCTGCTTGGCAGCCGCCTGGGCGTCTTCCAGCTTCTTGCGGGCTTCCTCAGCCTTCTTCTGCATGCCTTCTTCCAGCGTACGCTGGCTTTCGGCAAGCTGCGACTGGGTGATTGCCGGGCCGTCGAAGGCGCCGGTGAATCCGGTCAGCGCAACCTTGATCGGGTTCGGCGCGCGACGGAAGTTCATCGACGTGAAGACCACTTCGTTGCCCTTCTTCAGGCTTGCGATCATCGGGTCGGTAAGCGGAACTTCGGCCGTGCACTTGTCGGGCAGGCAGACGGTGTAGTCGAGCTTCATGCCCTTGCCGCCGTCGATCTGCATGACGATGCCCGGAGGAACGAGGCGAGCGGTCGGAACCGAAACCTGCAGGATCTTGCGGTTGATCTTGCCGTCGAGCGTGATCAGGCCGACAGCGGTGATCAACTGGCCGTTCTGAGCCAGGATGACGTTCTGCACGACGCAGAGATCGCTGTCTTCCTGCTTCGTGCAGGTCTTGAACCAGCCGAGCGGCGGAGCGCCCGGAGCAGCGGGAGCTGCCGCCTGCTGTGCAGATGCCGCGAGCGGCATCGCAGCCGCGCCGACGGTAAGAGCCAGAGCGGACATGGCAGTCCGCAGGACGTTGGTAGCCTTGAGATTCATAACGAGATCCGTCTCCTGAAAACGCTCGGACGCGGGCGATAATGGCGATGCCTCTGGTGTCCGGTTTGATGTGTCACCTGAGGTTTAAATGAGGCTTTTGAATGACCCCATCTCTGGAGCCTCTGTTACATCGCGGTGGCTCCGATATCCAGCCCCGTTTTTCAACATTCGAACGCCGCAGGACCATCAACACGGCCGTTTTACCGGATAACTGCAAGCATCGACCGTAAAATCGCCGCGGATTCCGGCAAACCCTGCTGCACTGCATCCAAGGTTGGTCGCCGGCGCGGTCTGGTCTATTTTGCGAAGAATCGTTGGTATCTGTCGGGGCTCTTATGTGGCGTTTTCTTATATTACTGATCGCATTCGCAGCACCGCTGCCGTCTCAGGCCCAACAGCTTGACGGCATCGCCATGCATGGCACGCCGGACCTTGCCGCGGGCTTCAGTCATTTCGACTACGTCAATCCTCAGGTAAAAAAAGGCGGCTCCATTCGCTATGGCGTCGTCGGCACCTTCGACAGCCTCAATCCATTCATCCTGAAGAGCATGCGCACCACCGCCCGCGGCCTGTGGGACACGGTTCTCGGCAATCTCGTCTACGAACCGCTGATGACGCGCTCCGCCAACGAGCCCTTCACGCTTTACGGTCTTCTGGCCGAGAGCGTCGAGATGGACGATCAGCGAAGCTTCATCCAGTTCAACCTCAATCCGAAGGCCCGCTGGTCGGATGGCGAGCCGATCACCGCCGATGACGTGATCTTCACCTTCCAGCTTTTAAAGGACAAGGGCCGCATTCCCTTCTCGTCCCGCCTCGATGCGATCGCCAAGATGGAAAAGATCGGCGATCGCAGCGTCCGCTTCACCTTCAACAACAAGGCCGACCGGGAATTTCCGCTCATCCTGGCGAGTTCGACGCCGATCCTGCCCAAGCACGCGATCGATCCCGCCACATTCGACCAGTCGACCCTGAAACCGCCAATCGGCTCCGGCCCGTACCGCATCAAGTCCGTCTCTCCCGGCGAGCGCATCGTATATGAGCGCAACCCGGATTATTGGGGCAAGGACATCCCGTCCAAGATCGGCTTCGACAATTACGATCAGATCTCGATCGAATATTTCCTCCAGGAAAGCACCATGTTCGAGGCCTTTAAAAAGGGCGATCTCGACATCTATCTCGATGGCAGCCCCACCCACTGGACGCGCGCCTATGATTTCCCCGCCGCCCGCAACGGCGAAGTGGTGCAGGACGATTTCAAGCCGAAGCTGCCGACCGGCATGCTCGGCTTCGTCTTCAACACGCGCCGGCCGATCTTTTCCGACGTCAACGTCCGCGCCGGCCTCGCGCTCGCCTTCGATTTCGAATGGGCCAACAGGAACCTGTTCGAAAACGCCTATACGCGCACCGAAAGCTACTGGCAGAATTCCGATCTCACCTCGCTCGGCAGGCCCGCCGACGAGCGGGAGAAGCAATTACTCGGCCCCGCCGTGGCAGATATCGATCCCGATATTCTCGACGGCACCTACCGGCTGCCGAAGACCGATGGCTCGGGCGCCGATCGCACAATCCTGAAAAGGGCCGTCGATCTCCTGGCCAAGGGCGGCTATCACATCGTCGGCGGCAAGATGGTCGACAAGACCGGCCGCCAGCTCGCCTTCGAGGTGATGACCCAGACGACCGACCAGGAAAAGCTCGCCATCACCTACCAGCGCAGCCTGCGCCTGATCGGCGTGGAGATGGCGATCCGCACCGTCGATGATTCGCAATACCAGTCGCGGACCGCGACATTCGACTACGACATGATCGTAAAAGCCTATACCTCGTCGCTCTCCCCGGGCACCGAGCAGCTTGGCAGATGGGGCTCGGCCTCGCGCGACCGCGAAGGCAGCTTCAATTTTGCCGGCACGGCCAGCCCCGACATCGATCATATGATCGAGACCATGCTGACCGCCCGTTCCGAAGAGGATTTTCAGGCCTCTATCCGCGCCTATGACCGGCTGCTGCTTTCCGGCCACTATCTGGTCCCGCTCTACCATGTGCCCGATCAGTGGGTGGCGCGACGCAGCTATATAGGCTATCCCGAAACCTTGCCGCTCTATGGCTACCAGCTCGAAGCCTGGTGGGACAAGCGAGCGCAGTAAGGCAATTCCGGCAGAACCGGGAACCGGTCTTGCCTCCGCAGTTGCCTAGAACAGAACCCCGGAACAGTTTCGCATGTCGACAGAATGCGGACATATTCTCGACACCCCGTGTCATCAAGACAGGCCCGTGTGATCAAACAGGCCTTTGTCATCAAAACAGGAAGGATACCGCCATGGAGCGCGTCACCATCGACCTCGTTTCGGACGTTGTCTGCCCCTGGTGCTATGTCGGCAAGGCACGGCTCGAACTCGCCATTGCCGAAGTTCAGGATGAGGTCGGCATTGACGTCAATTGGCGCCCCTACCGGCTGAACCCCGACATTCCGCCGGAAGGCGTCGACCAGAAGGCCTATCTGGAGGAAAAGCTCGGTGGCGCAGAAGCCGTTGCCCGCAGTCGCGAAACGCTGACGAAGCTCGGCGCCGAAGTCGGAATCCGCTTTGACTTCGAGGCCATCAAGATCGGCCCCAATACGCTCGATGCGCACCGGCTCATCCACTGGGCCATGCTTGAGAGCCGCGAGATACAGGATCTCGTCGTGACCGGTCTTTTCCGGGCCAATTTCGAGGAAGGCCGAAATGTCGGCGATCACGCCGTTCTGGCCGATATCGCAGAAGCTGCCGGCATGGACCGCAAGGTGGTAGAAAACCTGCTGAAGTCGGATGCCGACAAGGACATGGTGCTCGGCGAAATCGATGCCGCCCAGAAGATGGGCGTCAACGGCGTTCCATTCTTCATCATCGACGGGCAATATGCAGTCAGCGGTGCCCAGACGCCGGATGTCCTCGCCGGTGCCTTCCGCGATATCGCCAAACTCAAGACCGAAGCCCGCAAGAGCATGATCTAGCGTAAATTCGGCGTTTCCTCGAATCGCCGGATTTGGTCTATCTACCTGACTTTCCGCAGTTCCGGACATGAAGCCGCACCCCGTTTTTGCCGGGACTGCTCTCGCTGACCAAAGGCCACCCCAGTGCAAAAAGACCACACCCTCAAGGGTGTCCTCCTCGCCTTTGCGGCATTCGCCGCCTATGCGTGGAGCGACGCCAGCGTCAAGATGATCGAAGGACATCTGAGCCCCTACCAGTCCTCCTTCCTCGGTGCGGTCTTCTGCCTCGCCGGCCTGCCCTTCATCATGAAGAAGGGCGATCGCTGGGCCGATATTCTCAACACCACCAACCGGCCCCTCTGGCTCCTGCGCTTCATCGCCCAGGCGGGCGGCACGATCGGCAGCGTAACGGCCTTCACCCATCTGTCGATGGCCGAGGCCTTTGCGCTGATCTTCCTTCTTCCCTCCTTCGTCACCATCATGTCGGTGGTCTTCTTGAAGGAGAAGGTCGGGGTGAAGCGCTGGGCCGCCGTCGTCATCGGCTTTGCCGGCGTTCTCGTCGTCCTGCGCCCCGGTTTTCGTGAATTGTCGATCGGCCATCTCGGCGCCGTCTTCGGCGGCTTGAGCGGCGCGATCTCGATCGTCGTCTTCCGCGCCATGGGCCCGTCGGAAAAGAACATCTCGCTCTATGGCGCAGGCGTTCTCGGCACGATCCTCGTCTGCGGCGCGATCTCCATTCCCGGCTTCCAGATCCCGAGCGCCATCCAGTGGACCTATCTCGCAGGCTACGGCCTACTCGCTGCGCTCGCCGCCATCCTGCTCATGTATGCGGCGACCCATGCCCCGGCAACGCTGATCGGCCCGACGCAATACAGCCAGATGCTCTGGGCGGTTCTGTTCGGCTATCTCGTCTTCGGCGACCATATCGACCTGCCGATGCTGATCGGCATCATCCTGATCGTCGGCTCCGGCCTGCTGACCCTGATGCGCGAAAAGGCCCGCGGCACCCCGCTGCCGCCCGCCGTGGCGCCAAACGCCCAGGCGGCCGCAATGATCGCCCCGGACGGCGGCGAGAAGAAAGACTGAAGAGTTCGGGCAATCTCCCTGAACGACCGTCATCCTCGGGCTCGTTGTCCCAAGGATATGACCACAACGAAGAGAGTTGCAACGTCAGCGGGAACGCCACTGATGCAGCATAAGCGGCACCATTTTCGCGTCAGCCGAAACGCTCACCGCGCATTCCGACAAACCGCCACCTGAGCACATCCTCGGGACAGGCCCGAGGATAACGGCCATGCGTTTTCAGCCCTTCGCCAGTTCCGCAAACTGCGTCATGATCTGCGCCGCAGCGGTGAGCCGCTTGGTCGGTGTCGGCAGGTCGCGGTTGAGGAAAATGCTCTGGTCCGGCCTGATCTTGGCCAGCGAGCCCTGCTTGGCGATATAGCCGACAAGATTGGCCGGATTGGGGAACTGCTTGTCGCGGAAGGCGATGACGACGCCCTTCGGACCGGCATCGACCTTCTCGACATTCGCCTTGCGGCAAAGCGACTTGATATAGACGACCTTGAGCAGGTTCTGCACTTCCGGCGGCATCGGCCCGAATCGGTCGACCATTTCCGCACCGAAACCATCGATTTCCGACAATTCCTCGATCTCGCCGAGACGGCGATAGAGCCCCATGCGCAGATGCAGATCCGGCACGTAGTTTTCCGGGATCATCGTGGTGATGCCGACGGAGATCTGCGGCGACCAGCCGGTATCGATCACCTCGTCCTCGCCCTTCACCTCGGCGACGGCCTCTTCGAGCATCTGCTGGTAAAGCTCGAAACCGACTTCCTTGATATGGCCGGACTGCTCCTCGCCCAAGAGATTGCCCGCACCGCGGATATCGAGGTCGTGGCTCGCCAGCTGGAAGCCGGCGCCGAGCGTATCGAGCGACTGGAGAACCTTGAGGCGACGATCCGCCATCTGCGTCAGCGTCTTGTTGACCGGCAGCGTGAACAGCGCAAATGCCCTCACCTTCGAGCGGCCGACGCGGCCGCGCAGCTGGTAGAGCTGGGCGAGACCGAACATGTCTGCGCGATGGACAATGAGGGTATTGGCGGTCGGCACATCGAGGCCGGATTCCACGATCGTGGTCGACAGAAGCACGTCATACTTGCCGTCATAGAAGGCATTCATGATGTCTTCCAGCTCGCCCGCCGCCATCTGCCCATGGGCGACCGCCACCTTCAGTTCCGGCACGTCGGACTGCAGGAAGGCCTGGATATCGGCCAGGTCCGCCAGCCTCGGGCAGACATAAAAGCTCTGGCCGCCACGATAATGTTCGCGCATCAGCGTCTCGCGGATGACCAGCGGATCGAAGGGCGAGATGAAGGTGCGGACCGCCATGCGGTCGACCGGCGGCGTGGTGATCAGCGACAGTTCGCGCACACCGGTCATGGCAAGCTGCAGCGTCCGCGGGATCGGCGTGGCCGACAGCGTCAGCACGTGGACGTCGGTCTTGAGGTCCTTCAGCCGCTCCTTGTGCTTGACGCCGAAATGCTGCTCCTCGTCGATGATGAGAAGCGACAGATTGGCGAACTGGATGCCTGTACCGAGCAGCGCATGCGTGCCGACGACAATATCGACCTTGCCTTCGGACAGATCCTTCTTCGTCTGCGCCAGTTCCTTGGCGGAGACGAGGCGCGACGCCTGCGCAATCTTGATCGGCAACCCGCGAAAACGCTCGGAAAACGTCTTGAAATGCTGGCGGGCGAGAAGCGTGGTCGGCACCACGACAGCCACCTGCGCCCCGTTCATCGCCGCAAAGAAGGCGGCGCGCAGTGCCACTTCCGTCTTGCCGAAGCCGACATCGCCGCAGACGAGGCGATCCATCGGACGGCCGGCTGCTAGATCTTCGCGCACCGATTCGATTGCGTTTTCCTGGTCTTCCGTCTCGTCATAGGGGAAACGGGCGGCGAATTCGTCGTAGAGGCCTTCGGGCGTGGCCAGAACCGGTGCCTTGCGCACCATGCGGGTGGCAGCAATGCGGATCAGGTCGCCCGCCATGTCGAGCAGGCGCTTCTTCAGCTTCGCCTTGCGCGCCTGCCATGCGCCGCCGCCGAGACGGTCGAGATTGGCTTCCGCCGCATCCGAACCGTAACGCGACAGAAGATCGATGTTTTCGACCGGCAGGAAAAGCTTTGCCTGGTCGGCATAATGCAGTTCAAGACAGGCGCGCGGCGCACCGGCAGCCTCGATGGTGATCAGGCCGACGAATTTGCCGATGCCGTGTTCGGCATGGACGACGAGCGAACCTTCGTCGAGACCCGCGACTTCGGTCAGGAAATCCGCTCCGCGCTTGCGCCGCTTGCCGCGACGAACCATGCGGTCGCCCAGAATATCCTGCTCGCCGATGACGGCGATATTGCCGGTCTCGAAACCGGATTCGAGGCTCATCACGGCCGAAGCCGCTTCGCCCTTGTCCAGCTTGTCAAGATCGGCAAGCTTTTCGATCGGCTTGATCCGCTTCAGCCCGCGCTCGTCCAGCACCTGCAGAAGCCGGTCGAGTGAACCGGCCGACCAGCCGGTAACGAGAACCTTGGTGCCTTCGGCCCGTCTATCGGCGATATGCTTGACGACGAGGTCGAAAACATTGACGCGTCCTTGCTCGCCGGCATCCCGGTCCTGCGTCTCGGAACTCGCTTCCGCCTGGCTCTTCGCCCAGCGCGGACCGGTATGCGCATCGAGTGTCACCACCGGGCGACCGGACGCATCCATCTCGTTGAACGGCGTCAGCCGAAGCGCCGCCGCCTCGTCCAGCGCCGCAGCGAACGCCTTGCCGTCAAGATAAAGCTGGCCGGGAGATACCGGCTTGTAGGGCGTCGAATGCGCCGCAGCGCCCTTGCCCTGGCTTCCCTGATCGCGGCGCGCCTCGAAATAGTCGATGACCAGCTTGGAGCGTTCGGCTGCCGCCTCGCGCGCCGTGTGGTCGGTGACGATGCGGAAGCCGGCAAGATAGTCGAAGGCGGTTTCGAGCCTGTCGTAGAACAGCGGCAGCCAGTGTTCCATGCCGGCATAGCGCCGGCCTTCGGAGACGGCCTGATAGAGCGCGTCGTCGCGTGTGGCAGCGCCGAACAGCGACAGGTAATTCTTGCGGAACCGGCTGATCGTGTCCGGCGTCAGCGTCACTTCGCTCATCGGGTTCAAATCGAGCGAACGCGCCTGCCCTGTCGTCCGCTGACTGGCCGGATCGAAACTCCGGATGCTTTCCAGCGTATCGCCGAAGAAATCGAGCCGCACCGGCTCTTCCGTACCCGGAACGAAGACGTCGAGAATGCCGCCGCGCACCGCGAATTCGCCGACTTCGCGCACGGTCGAGACGCGGTCGAAACCGTTGCGCTCCAGCCGTGCGGCAATATCGTCCATGCGGATCTGGTTGCCGGGCTTTGCCGAAAACGCGAGGCTATCGATGATCTCCGCCGGCGCGATCTTCTGCAGCATCGCGTTGACGGTGACGAGCACGATCGCCGGATGCGGCTTCTTCGCATGCGCAATCAGGCCCGACAGCGCCGACAGTCGCCGCGCGGAGACATCCGCGCTCGGCGACACGCGGTCATAGGGCAGGCAGTCCCAGGCAGGCAGGGAGAGTACCGGGATTTCGGGCGCCACGAAGGAGAGCATCTGCTCCAGATCCGGCATGCGCTGGCCATCGGAAAGCACGTAAGCCACCGACTGGCCGGAACGTGCCAGTTCGGCCAGCACCATCGGCTCCATGCCGGCCGGCACATTGCCGATCGTCAGCGGCGTGGAGGCGCTAGCGATCTTCTTCGCGTCAAAACCGGAAATCATTGGCCGAGTTTCTCTTTCAACGACTCTTTCGTGACAGGATCGAAATCCGGCTTGTAGGCGGCCACGCGCGCAAACAGCGGCGTATTGCGATCTTCCGGCAAGGGACTCGCACCGGTGATCCAGGAATGCAGGTCATGGTCGTCCTCGGCCATGATCTGTTCGAACTCGTCGAGTTCCTCATCCGAAAGCCTGGCAATCTCCGCCTCCGCAAACGAGCCGAACACGAGGTCCATCTCGCGAATGCCGCGATGCCAGCAGCGGTAGAGAATACGACGGCGGCGCGGGTCTAGATCCGCGCTGGTGCGTGCCAATCCGGTCATGTGCAAATCCCTGTTTTGCGGTTCATATAGGATCAAAATGCGCGCCCGTCACCTTGCCAAATGGCCAAAACTTGCCCCATTTAACCGGCCATGCGCCCAGCCATACTCGATCCCCTCTTCGCTTCCGCCTCGTCGCTGCCCGGTGTCGGGCCGAAGATCGCCGACCTGATCGCCAAAGTGACGGGCCGCGAGGATGCCGAGGATTGCCGCGTCGTCGATCTTCTCTTCCATGCGCCCTTCTCGCTGATCGACCGCCGCAACCGGCCGGGCATTGCGCTGGCACCGCAGGGCACGATTGTCACCATCGAGGGACGTGTCGACCGCCACCAGCCGCCGGCACGCGGCACCAACCAGCCCTATCGCGTCTTTCTTCACGACGAGACCGGCGAACTTGCGCTCACCTTCTTCCGCGCCAAGGGCGACTGGCTGGCAAAATCGCTGCCGATAGACGAACAGGTCATGGTCAGCGGCAAGGTCGACTGGTTCAACGGCCGCGCCTCCATGGTGCATCCGGATTTCATGGTGAAGGTCTCGGAGGCGCAGAACCTCGCCCTGGTCGAGCCGGTCTATCCGCTCACCGCCGGCCTGTCGCCGAAGACGCTCAGGAAGGTCATCGAGGGCGCCGTCGAACGACTTCCGGATTTCCCCGAATGGGCCGATGCTGCGCTGACTGAGAAGCAGAATTTCCCGTCGGTCAGCGATGCCTTCCGCGACCTGCATCATCCGGAAGATGAAAAGGATATCGATCCCAATGCGCCTGCGCGGCGCCGGCTTGCCTATGACGAATTTCTGGCCGGGCAGGTATCGCTGGCGCTGGTGCGCCAGAAGATCCGCAAGGTGCCGGGCCAGCCGATCCGGGTAAAGGGCGATCTGGCGGCAAGGATCATCCACGCCCTGCCCTTCTCCCTCACCCCGAGCCAGAAGGCAGCCGTCGGGGACATTACCAGGGACATGGCCGGCGAAGACCGCATGCTGCGCCTTCTTCAGGGCGATGTCGGTGCCGGCAAGACGCTGGTGGCGCTGCTTTCCATGGCAGCCGCCGTCGAGGCCGGCGGCCAGGCGGTGCTGATGGCGCCGACCGAAATCCTCGCCCGCCAGCATTTCTCCACCATCTCGAAGCTCGCAGGCGCTGCCGGCGTCACCGTCGAGCTTCTGACCGGCCGCACCAAGGGCCGCGAGCGCGACGCGATTGTCGAACGCATCGCATCCGGCGAAGCACAGATCATCGTCGGCACCCATGCGCTGTTTCAGGATACGGTGAGCTACGCCAACCTGATGATGGCTGTGGTCGACGAGCAGCACCGTTTCGGCGTCCACCAACGCCTGCGCCTCACGGCAAAAGGCATTTCCCCGCATATGCTGGTAATGACCGCCACCCCCATCCCGCGCACGCTGGTGCTTGCGGCCTTCGGCGACATGGATGTGTCGAAGCTCACCGAAAAACCCGCCGGCCGCAAGCCGATCCAGACCGTCACCGTGCCGACCGAGAGGATCGGTGACATCGTCGCAAGACTGAAGAGCGCCATCACCGAAGGCAAGAAGGCCTACTGGATCTGCCCGCTGGTGGAAGAATCCGACGTCTCGGAACTGATGTCGGCGGAAGAGCGCCATGCCGTCCTTGCCCGCGAACTCGGCGCAAAAAATGTCGGCCTCGTCCATGGTCGCATGGCGGGTCCGGAAAAGGACGCGGTAATGGCCGCCTTCAAGAGCGGCGAGATCCGCATGCTGGTCGCAACCACCGTCGTCGAAGTCGGCGTCGATGTGCCGGACGCGACGATCATGGTGATCGAGCATGCCGAACGCTTCGGCCTGGCCCAGCTTCACCAGTTGCGCGGCCGTGTCGGGCGCGGCGACGAAGCCTCCACCTGCATCCTGCTCTACAAGGGACCTTTAAGCGAGACCGGCCATGCGCGGCTCTCCATCCTGCGCGACAGCGAGGATGGGTTCCTGATCGCAGAAGAAGACCTGAAACTGCGCGGCGAAGGCGAGCTGCTCGGCACCCGCCAGTCGGGTACGCCGGGTTTCCGGATCGCCAGCCTCGCCGCCCATGCCGACCTTCTGGAAATCGCTCGCAAGGACGCGACATACCTGCTCGACCGCGACCCGGACCTGACCGGCACCCGTGGCGAAGCCGTCCGCGTCCTCCTCTATCTCCATCGCCGCGACGAGGCAATCCGCTTCCTCAGGGCGGGATAAAACCGTCCATGGAAAAGGCCGGCAGAGCGATCCGCCGGCCTCATCGAAGACTGTCTCCGGATGGAGACTTATTTCTTCATTCCCGGCAGCGTGACGCGATAGACTTGGAACATCGTGTCGACCTCGGCTCCGTCCTCGGCCTTGTAGTCGACGCCCACCTGGTGACCGCTCTGGGTCAGGAAGTCGTTGTCATTGCCGACGAAGAGGAAATAGTCGTCCGGTGTTGCCGGATCGAGCGCCGGCACGACCGCCATGGATTCCCATTTTTCCGACAGGTTGTTGCGGTCCTGCGGCGCGCCGTTGTGAAGGCCGAAGCGGCCAAGATCGACGTTGTCGTTGATGTCGATGAAGGCGTGTGAGGAAGCAGGCTTGACGCTCTCGTCGAGCTTGCCCTTCGGCGCCAGCGGCTTGTCGCCGTCAAACGCGGTGCCGGCAATGTCGGTTGCACCGCCAAGGTCGATGAGGTCGATCTTGCGGTAAAGCGACGTGTCGCCCTTCATGCCCCAGCCATTGTCGCTGTCGCGCGACAGCATCAGGAACTGCGTGTCGGACAGCGCCAGCACCTCGCTCTGCGCCGCCACCTTGGTCTTGCCCTTGGCCTCGGTGAAGACCGGCAGTTCGACGGCATATTCATGCACCAGTTTCAGGTTCGCCGGGTCGGCCGCATCATAGACCAGCGCGCGGGTATTGTTGCGCGTCGAACCGGAATCGCCGCCATCCTGACGCGCGGCAGACTGCAACACGGCAATGATGAACTTGCCGTCCGGCGTCATCGCCATGCCTTCCAGCCCCTGGTTGTTCTGGCGGCCGCTATCGGGATCCTTCGGATCCGGCTTGCTTTCGCCAGGCCCCGGATTGTTGGAGGAGAA
Source organism: Neorhizobium sp. NCHU2750 (assembly GCF_003597675.1). Classification (NCBI taxonomy): domain Bacteria; kingdom Pseudomonadati; phylum Pseudomonadota; class Alphaproteobacteria; order Hyphomicrobiales; family Rhizobiaceae; genus Neorhizobium; species Neorhizobium sp. NCHU2750. Next base: position 1,932,425 of record NZ_CP030827.1, read on the forward strand.
GTTGATCTCGCCCTTGCGCATCGGCAGCAGCGCCTTGGGCGGCTGCGTGGCGGAAAGAAGCTTACCCTCGGCCGAGAAGCGATAGATATAGGGACCGTATTCGTCGCTGATGAACATCGTGCCGTCGGCCATGCGGATAATGGCTTCCGAATCGAGCGAGATCTTGCCGTTCGGCGCTTCCGGCAAAGGCGGCATCCCACCGGCCGCGGCACGCACCCGGTCCGGATCGAGCCCGGTCATGACCGTGCCCTTGTCGTCGGAAAGCATGGTGATGCCCTTGAGTGTCGCCTTCACACCCGACTGCTCGTCTCCCGCTGCAGGCTTGGCGCCCGGCGCCACCGGCGTCATGGTGATCGAGACCGTGTTCAGCCGCGACTGGTAATCGGTCGTTCCGACAGCGTTATAGCCGCGGTCGGGAAGCAGGTAGAGCGTGCCGGAATAGCTGTCGCCATCGCGCTTCCAGCTCTTTGCGTCGAAAGCCATGCCGGAGCCGGACCCGAAGGTTTCGCCCATGCTGTCGCGCAGGCTGGCCGGCATGCGGCCGATCGCTACCCTGCCCTTGTTGACAAACGTCTTGCCGTCCACGGTGACGGACTGGTCGGCCAGCGCCAGGACCGGTGCGGTGGTCGAAAGAAGCAGGCCGACAAGGGCGCGCGCCGAATATCGAATGAATATCTGCATGGTGCTCAAAATCCTCCGGACATGGGGTCGCCGGGTCCGCTGCGGACGGTTGGCAGATACCCTCGGCCCGCTGTCCTAGGAGCAGCAGATGACAGGACAGTGACACCCCCGACCGAAGGTCAGGTCCGCCCTTGTGTCACCTTCTCCCCGGCGTCCGGCCCGGTCAGCGCCGGTGTGACCGGCGTATAGTCCGGTGCAATGAGACCGCCGGAAATCAACAGCTTGGCACCTTCTTCCGGTGTCATCTCCAGCATGACGATCTTGCTCTTCGGCACGAACATCAGGAAACCGGCCGTTGGCACCGGCGTCGGTGGCATAAACACGGCCACCATCTCCTCGCCGTCCTTGTTGAGCTTGGCTGCAATCTCGCCCTGCGCATCGCCGGCAATGAACACCAGCGCCCAGGAACCGGCACTCGGAAACTCGATCAGCCCGCATTTCTTGAACGAGGTCGACTGTTCGCGCAGCACCGTTTCGAGGATCTGCTTGACGCTCTTGTAGACGGTGCGGATCAGCGGCATGCGCTGCAGGATCGATTCACCGAAATTGACGATCGAGCGGCCGATCAGGTTCTTGCCGAGAAACCCGACGATGGTGATGAACACGACCGCGATCAAAAGCCCGGTTCCGGGGATCGTCACGTCGAAATAATAGGCCGGATTGTAGCGCTGCGGCAGATAGGGCGTCACCCAGCTGTCGGCCCAGTCGATGAAGGTGAAGGTGAGCCAGACGGTAATCGCCAGCGGCGCACAGATAATCAGGCCGGTAAGGAAATTATTCCTGACCCGACCGGCCATCGAAATCCGCTCGGGGCTGTCAGTCATATGATCTTCCTAGGGAATTTTTGTCAGAATCGAGCATCGGCATCGCCGCGTTGATTAAACGCGACAATGACGGATGCGTTGCTGCGATGCAAGAAAAAGCCTTGCATCGCCCCGATCACTCGACGGTGACGGACTTTGCCAGATTGCGCGGCTGGTCGACGTCCGTACCCATGAACACCGCCGTATGATAGGCGAGCAACTGGATCGGAAGCGAGAAGATCATCGGCGCGATGATCTCGTCGACATTCGGCAGCGTGATCGTCGCCATGGTCGGAAGCTTGGAGGCGGCAGCGCCCTTCTCGTCGGTGATGAAGATGATCTTCCCGCCGCGGGCCGCCACTTCCTGCATGTTCGACACGGTCTTCTCGTAGAACCGGTCATGCGGGGCAATGACGATCACCGGCATATGCTCGTCGATCAGCGCGATCGGCCCGTGCTTCAACTCGCCGGCCGCATAGCCTTCCGCATGGATATAGGAGATTTCCTTGAGCTTCAGCGCCCCTTCCATGGCGAGCGGGAAGCTCGTGCCGCGGCCGAGATAGAGCACGTCCTTGAAACGCGACAGGTCGCGCGACAAAGTCTCGATAACCGGCTGGATCTCGTTCAGCACCCGGCTCATGATCCGCGGCATCTCCGAAAGATGCTTGACCATGGCCGTCTCTTCGGCCTCCGACACCGTGCCGCGGGCGCGGCCGGCGGCAATCGAAAGCGCGGCCAGAACCGCAAGCTGGCAGGTAAAGGCCTTGGTCGAGGCGACGCCGATTTCCGGCCCGGCAAGGATCGGGAAGATCGCATCGGATTCCCGCGCGATGGTCGATTCGCGCACATTGACGATGGCGCCGATCTTCAGCCCCTCGTCCCTGCAGTAGCGCAGCGAGGCAAGCGTATCGGCGGTTTCGCCCGATTGCGAGATGAACAGCGCCGCCTGGGTGGGCTGCAGCGGCAGTTCGCGGTAGCGGAATTCGGATGCCACATCGATCTCGACCGGCAGCCGGGCATAACGCTCGAACCAGTATTTGCCGACGAGGCCGGAGAGATAGGCGGTGCCGCAGGCGGAGATGGCAAGTCCGGAAAGCTTGGAAAAGTCGATTGCCGTATCGGTCGCCTTCACCCGGTTGCTGGCGAAATCGATATAGTGGCTGAGCGCGTGGGAAATGATCTCCGGCTGTTCGTAGATCTCCTTCTCCATGAAATGGCGATGGTTGCCCTTGTCGACCATGAAGGCAGTTGCCTGGGAAATCTGGCTCTTCCGCTTCACCGGGCGACCCTGATAATCCATCACCTCGAGCCGATCATGGGTGATGATGGCGCAGTCGCCATCGACCAGATAGGTGATCTCGTTGGTAAAGGGCGACAGCGCGATCGCATCCGAGCCCAAAAACATCTCGCCCTTGCCATGGCCGATGGCGAGCGGCGGTCCGAAACGGGCAGACAGGATCGTGCCCGGATCGTCCTCGAACATGACGACGAGCGCATAGGCGCCCGATACCCGGTTCAGCATGGCCAGCATCGCCTCGCGATGGCCGAGACCCTCGCTTGTATATTTGGCCAGAAGATGCGCCACGACTTCCGTATCCGTCTGGCTGGTGAAGACCGCGCCCTCGGCCGTCAGCTCTTCTTTCAGTTCGGAAAAATTCTCGATTATGCCATTATGGACGACCGCGACGCCGTCAACGAAATGCGGATGCGCATTCGTCTCGTTCGGCACGCCATGGGTCGCCCAGCGGGTATGCGCAATGCCGATCGTGCCCGGCAGCGGTTCGCCATCGAGCTTCTTTTCGAGGTTGAACAGCTTTCCTTCGGCACGCCGGCGATCGAGCCTGCCGTCATGGATGGTCGCCACGCCGGCGGAATCATAACCGCGATATTCGAGCCTCCGAAGCGCATCGACCAGACGCGCCGCCACCGGCTCTTGACCCACGATCCCGACAATTCCGCACATAGAGGCATCTCCAATGATTCATTCCGCGCGAAGTCCTAGCCGATCGCGCCGCCCGTGCAATCGTCCGCACGGTCACTTTCAGTATCGAAACGTAACGCGAAATCCTTAATTCCTTGGCGAAGCCCGAAGGACACCGAACGCATCGACGTAGAAAGGGAGGCGGATCGCTCCGCCTCCCTCAAAAGTCACTCTCGGGTGACGACCCGAACCTATTTGCGCAGGCGATAGGCGATGACGTAATCGCCGCGCTGCGGGCTCTGGCGGGCGCCGCCGGCCGTAACGACAATATACTGGCTGCCGTCCTTGCCCATATAGGTCATCGGTGTTGCCTGTGCGCCGATCGGCATGCGGCCCTTCCACACTTCGTCACCGGTCGCGGTGTCGATGGCCCGCAGATAGAAATCCTGCGTGCCGGCATAGAAGGTCAGGCCACCGGCGGTCGTCAGCGGGCCACCAAGCGTCGGCATGCCGATCTGCATGGCGAGCGGCACCTTGAGGCCGTTCGGCAGAACGCTGTCTTCGACCGAACCCAGTGGGCGCTGCCAGACAAGCTTGCCGGTTTCCAGGTCGACGGCGGAGAGCGTGCCCCATGGCGGCATGTGGCACGGAACGCCGAGCGGCGAGTAGAAACCGCCGCGCAGAGCAGCCCACGGGGTACCTTCCTGCGGATGAACGCCGGCATCATGGCTCATGTTTGCCGACATTTCCGGCGTCGCATCCTCGCGCCGGATCAGTTCGGCGATCTGCGGCATGCGGATATCGTTGATGATACCGAGGCCGCGGCTCTCGTCGATCGCCATCGAACCCCAGTTCATCCCGCCATAGAAGCCGGGGTAGATCAGCGTGCGCTGACCATGCACCATCGGCGTATAGCGGCCTTCATAGCGAAGCTTCTTGAAGGCGATGCGGCATGCCAGCTGGTCGAACGGAGTTGCACCCCACATGTCCGCCTCGGTCAGCACGTCGCCGCCGAGATGCGGCATGTCGACCGAGAAAGGCTGCGTCGGAGAGGTGACGTCGCCTTCCTGATGCGTCGGCGTAACGTTGTGTTCCTCGACCTTCTTCACCGGCTCGCCGGTGCGGCGGTCGAGAACATAGATATCGCCCTGCTTGGTCGTCTGCACGACGACCGGCGTACCGTCGGCCATGTCGTAGAGGGCCGGCTGCGGCGCGGTATCATAGTCCCACACATCGTGATGGACGAACTGGAAGTGCCACTTTTCGCGACCCGTCGCGATGTCGAGAGCGACGAGCGAGGAACCGTATTTGTTAGTCGCCTCGTTGCGATGCGCGCTCCAGAAGTCCGGCGTGCCATTGCCCATCGGCAGGTAGATCAGGCCGAGCTTCTCGTCGAAGGCCGGCGTCGACCACATGTTCGGCGTGCCGCGCGTATAGCTCTCGCCGTCCGGCGGCAGCTTGGTGATGGCCGGATTGCCGAGATCCCAGGCCCAGACCAGTTCACCGGTCTCGGCGCTATAGGCACGGATGACGCCGGAGGGCTCGTTGGTCTCGCGACCGTCGCGCACCCAGCCGCCGATGATGACGAGGCCGTTGGTCACGGTCGGCATCGAGGTCGGGAAGTAATAGGTATCCGGCACGTCGCCGAGCCCGGCCTTCAGGTTGGCCGCACCGTTTTCGCCGAACTGGCCGCAGGTCTCGCCGCTATTGGCGTCAAGCTCGATCATCTGCGCATCGATCGTCGTCAGCACGATACGGGCATGGCACTGCTGGCCTTCCGGCACGACGGCGCTCTCATAGTAACCGACGCCGCGGCAACGGTTCCAGAACGAGTTGCTCTTCGACTTCGGATCGAAGCGCCACTTTTCCTTGCCGGTCGTCGCATCGAGCGAGATCACCTTGTTGAGCGGCGTGCAGACATAGAGATTGTCGCCGATCTGGGTGGGCGTGTTCTGGAATTCGGATCCCTTGACCGGCTCCTCGCCGGTGCGGAATGTCCAGGCCACGTCGAGCTTGGAGGCGTTTTCGGCGGTGATCTGGTTATAGGGCGCAAACCGGGTGCCGGCGCCGCTATAGCCGTAATACTGCCAGTTGCTGCCGGTCTCTGACGGCTTTGCGCCGGCCTTGGCGGCAATCGGAGCCTCAGGACGAATGACGCCCTGCGGCTGGAAGGCACCCCAGGCGCCATAGACGAAGACCAGAGCCAGCACGATTGCGATGGCAAAACCGGGCAGTTTCGCCCTGCCGCCCGCCATGGCCGGCAGAAGCAGACCGGCCAGGACGCCGATGACGACGAACGGCGCCAGACGCGGCACCAGACCCCAAAAGGCGAAGCCGACTTCATAGACGCCCCAGAAGGCGGTTGCCACACCGACCAGCAGGAACAGAACCAGGCCGGATGCGCGGCCGCGCACCAGAAGCCAGGCCGAAACCAGCAGGGCGATACCAGCGATCAGGTAGTACCAGGACCCGCCGAGTGTGATCAGATAACCGCCCCCGGCCACGAAGGCCGCTCCGAAGAGAGCAAGGACGACGGCGAGTGCAATCACAAGCCATCGAAACGGCTTGTGGGATGTGAGCTCCGCCACGGACATTCTCCATAAAAATTAACAGGAAGCCGCCACCCCGGTCGGGAGGCGACAGCTGCGCCAATTTGCGCACTTGACAGAAGCGCGCCGCCAGCTTGCCGCGGAATTGCCGTCCAAAAGCCACAATGTCAACGACGTAGCCCCTATTTTTATGGGGGTTTGAAAAATATTATGAGTTTTATAGTCATGTTTATTCACGCAAGCAAGCACATGCGTGACCGCAATCGCGATGCGACCAATCGTCATAATTTGCTAAACTACAGAGAAATCAGCGTCCAGTTGAAATATCCGCCCGATTTTGGCGACAAGAAACACCCTTCCCGCGACGCGCGCACCCGCGGGGTAATCGAAATTCACAATTTCGTGAAGTCGATGTGACGTCAGCTCTTCTGGCGGCTCTTCTTCAGCGCCAGCGTGCGCTCGCGAATCACCCTGGCCCGTTCCGGCTTGATCTCCTGGCGGGCACGGCCGAGCGCCAGCGCGTCGTCCGGCACGTTTTCGGTAATCACGCTTCCCGATGCGATATAGGCGCCGTCGCCGATCACCACCGGCGCCACGAGCGAGGAATTGGAGCCGATGAAGGAATTCGCACCGATCGTAGTCTGGTGCTTGTTCACCCCGTCATAATTGCAGGTGATCGTGCCCGCTCCGATATTGGCATGGGCACCGATCACCGCATCGCCGATATAGGTGAGATGATTGACCTTGGCGCCCTCGCCGATCCTGCCGTTCTTGACCTCGCAGAAATTGCCGACCTTGGAGCCTTCCGAAAGATCGGCGCCCGGACGAAGCCGCGCGAATGGCCCGACCGTCGCACCCGCCGCCACATGCGCGCCCTCGATATGGGAAAACGCATGGATCACCGCGCCGCCGTCGATTACGACACCCGGCCCGAACACCACATTCGGCTCGATCAGCGCATCCTGGCCGATCTCGGTATCGAAGGAGAGGAACACGGTTTCCGGGGCGATCATCGAAACGCCCGAGACCATCAGTTCGTGGCGCCGGCGCTCCTGCCAGAGCTTTTCGATATAAGCGAGCTCGGCGCGATTGTTGCAGCCGGTCAGTTCCGCTTCCGGCGCATCGACCGCCACCACCTTGCCGCCTTCGGCCCTGGCGATCTCGACAAGATCAGTCAGATAATATTCGCCCTTGGCATTGGCATTGCCGATCCGCTCGAGCAGCGCAAGCGCCTTGCGGCCATTGATCGCCATCAGCCCGCTATTGCACCAGGTGACCTTGCGCTCCTCGTCTGTCGCATCCTTCTCCTCGCGGATGGCGACGAGCTCGCCATCTTGAACCAGCAACCGGCCATAACCGGAAGGCCTGTCGGTGTGAAAGCCGATGACGACGACATCGGCGCCCTCGGCGAGCCTTTTACGCGCAGCGGCAAACGGCGCGGCGGTGATCAGCGGTACGTCGCCATAGGCGACCAGCACGTCATCGAAACCTTGCGCAATCGCCTCGCGGGCCGCCAGCACCGCATGGCCGGTGCCGAGCCTTTCGGTCTGCAGGAAACTCTTCACCGAAATCCCGTCAAGCGATCCGGCCTTGGCGACCTTCTCCGCATCGCGCCCGACGACCAGCGCTGCATCCGTCATCCCGGCAGAGGCCACCGCCGCCATCACATGCGCGATCATCGGACGGCCTGCCACCGGATGCAGTACCTTCGACATCGACGATTTCATCCGCGTGCTGTCGCCTGCGGCGAGAATGACGGCAAGGCAGGAACGGCTCATATCGGGAATCTCCTTCGGCAATTGCCCGCTGTTTAACAGCAACATCCTTGCAGCGCGATAAACGGCTTGTATCGGCTGGAAACAAATCGCTGAAAACGAAAAGGGCGCCGGTAAAGGCGCCCCTCTAGCATTGATCCATGAGTTAGCGACACACCCCCCTCATTGCTGTCACAAGCGCAACGATGAGGGAGAATGCGGCAATCGCCTCACCTCATGCCGTTATTGCGGCAGCTTGTCGTCGACGCCTTCGACGTAGAAGTTCATGCCGAGAAGCACGCCGTCCTCGGCCTTCTCGCCGGCCTTCAGCCACGGCGTACCGTCCTGCTTGTTGATCGGGCCGGTGAACGGATGTAGTTCGCCGGACTTGATCTTGGCTTCGGTCTCTTCCGCCATGGCCTTCACGTCGTCAGGCATGTTGGTATAGGGCGCCATGGTCAGGATCCCGTCCTTCAGGCCGTCCCAGGTCTGTTCCGACTTCCAGGTGCCGTCGAGCAGCGCATTGACGCGCTTGATGTAATAGGCGCCCCAGGTGTCGACGATCGACGTCAGCTGCGTCTTCGGGCCGGCGGCGATCATGTCGGAGGCCTGGCCGAAGGCGAGAATGCCGCGCTCGGCAGCAACCTGCATCGGAGCGGTCGTGTCGGTGTGCTGGGTCAGGATGTCGACGCCCTGGTCGATCAAGGCCTTGGCGGCATCGGCTTCCTTGCCCGGATCGAACCAGGTATTGGCCCAGACGACCTTCAGCTTGAAGTTCGGGTTGATCGACTTCGCGCCGAGCTCGAACGCGTTGATGCCCATCACCACTTCCGGGATCGGGAAGGAGGCGATGTAGCCGGCGACGCCCTTCTTCGACATCTTGGCCGCGATCTGGCCCTGGATATAGCGGCCCTCATAGAAGCGCGAGTTGTAGGTGGCGAGATTGGGGCCAGCCTTGAAGCCGGTCGCATGTTCGAACTTCACATCCGGGAACTTCGGGGCGACCTTGGCGGTGGCGTCCATGAAGCCGAACGAGGTTGCGAAGACCATCGCGCAACCCGAACGGGCCATGCGCTCGATGGCGCGCTCGGCATCCGGGCCTTCCGGCACGTTTTCGAGATAAGGCGTCTCGATCTTGTCGCCGAGAGCCTTCTGCAGGTCCTGGCGTCCGCGATCCTGAGCCTGCGTCCAGCCGCCGTCGGTCTTCGAACCGACATAGATGAAGCAGATCTTCTTCTTTTCCTGTGCCGACGCACTGCCCGCGAAGCCGCCGATAAGGGCGGCCGTCGCGGCAAGAGCAATAATGAGTTTCTTCATTTTCCAACCTCTGATGGAGTATGACATGGACGTTAACGCGGTCACCGATCGGGGACAAATGGTTTTCCGAGCGAAGCCGGCGTGTTGATGAGCGTCGTGCGGCGATTATGCGAAATGATGATCAGCACGACAATAGTTGCAACATAGGGAAGAGCAGAGAGAAGCTGCGACGGAATGGCCACCCCAATATTCTGGGCAAGCAGCTGCGCATGCAACTGGCCGATGCCGACCGCACCGAAGAGATAGCCGCCGGCCAGAACCCGCCACGGCCGCCAGGAGGCGAACACGACGAGCGCCAGCGCGATCCAGCCGCGACCGGCCGACATGTTCTCCACCCATTGCGGCGTGTAGACGAGCGAAAGCTGCGCGCCGGCAAGCCCGGCGCAGGCGCCACCGAACAGAACGGCGAAATAGCGGGTGCGCACCACATTGATCCCGAGCGCATGGGCAGACCCGTGATTGTCGCCGATCGCCCGGATTTTGAGACCCGTCCGGCTTCTGAACAGGAACCAGTTGATGCCGATGACGAGTGCCACCGACAGGTAAAAGATCAGGTCTTGGCTGAAAAGCACCTTGCCGAAGAAAGGAATGTCGGAGAGAAGCGGAATGACGATCGGCTCGAGCCTGACGCCCGGCATGCCGACGAAAGCCTCGCCGAGCTGGCCCGACAGGCCGAGCCCCAGGATCGTCAGCGCCAGACCCGTCGCCACCTGGTTTGCCACCAGGGTCAGCGTCAGGAAGCCGAAGAGAAGCGAAAACAGCGCACCGCCGACAATGCCGCCAATGATGCCGAGATAGGGCGAGCCGGTCAGCTGTGCCGCGGCAAAGGCCGCCACCGCCCCCATGATCATCATCCCCTCGACGCCGAGATTGAGCACGCCTGCCCGCTCGGTCACCAGTTCGCCGAGCGCGGCAATGACGAGAGGCGTGGATGCGGTGATGATGGTGAGAAGGATCGCTTCGAACATCAGCCCTTGCCCTCCGAGCCTTTGAGAGAACCGACAATCAGTCTGATCCGGTAGTGGATCAGCGTGTCGCAGGACAGGACGAAGAACAGGATCAGACCCTGGAAGACGCGGCTCGCCTTGTCGGAAATGCCGAGCGACAGCTGCGCCGCCTCGCCGCCGAGATAGGTCAGGGCCAGCACGAAGCCCGAGGCGATGATGCCGAGCGGATTGAGTCGCCCGAGAAAGGCGACGATGATCGCTGTAAACCCGTAGCCCGGCGAGATGATCGGCTGGACATGACCGATCGAACCGGAGACTTCCGAAATCCCGGCAAGGCCTGCCAGCGCGCCGGAGAGCAGCATCGAGAACCACACCATGCGGCGGCCCGAAAAACCGGCAAACCGCCCTGCCCGCTCAGACTGTCCGAGCACGGACACTTCGAACCCCTTGAGCATGAAGCGCATCATGAACCACAGCGCCACGGCGGCGACGATGGCAAAGACGATTTCAAAATGCGCCCGGCCGGAACTGAGGATGGCCGGCAGCACCGCCTCGTCCTGAAAACTCTTCGTCTGCGGGAAATTGTAGCCCTGCGGGTCGCGCCACGGCCCGCGCACCAGCCAGTCGAGAAACAGCTGGGCGATATAGACGAGCATCAGGCTCGTCAGGATTTCGTTGGTGTTGAACCGGGTCTTCAACAGCGCCGGAATGCCCGCGTAAAGCGCCCCGCCGATCATGCCCATGATCAGCATAAGGGGCAGGATGATCGGCGAATGCCATGCGGGATTGAGGACCGGCAGTATCGAGCCGGTGATCGCGCCGATCGTATACTGCCCTTCGGCGCCGATATTCCAGTTGTTGGACCGGTAGCAGACGGAAAGGCCGACCGCGATCAGGATCAGCGGCGCGGCCTTCACCGCAAGCTCATGCAACGACCAGACTTCCAATAGCGGCTCGACGAAATAGATATAGAGCGCGCCGAGCGGGCTCTGTCCGAGCAGCCAGAACATCACGCCGCCGGCGACAAGCGTCAGCACCAGTGCGATGAGCGGCGAAAGCACCGCAAACAGCGTCGACGTGCCGGCTCGTTTCTGTAGTTCAATGCGCATGTGCGCCCTCCGGAGTGGACGGGGCGGTATCGAGCCCGGAATGGCTTTCGTGAATGCCGCCCATCAACAGGCCGATCTGTTCGAGCGTCAGTTCGCCCGCCGGATAGGGCTCGGACAGTTTGCCGTCGGAAATCACGGCAATCGTCGTGGCGATTTCGAAGATCTCATCGAGATCCTGGCTGATCACGATCACCGCCGATCCGGCTCTTGCCAGATCGACCAGTGCCTGGCGGATACGGCTTGCCGCCCCCGCATCGACGCCCCAGGTCGGCTGGTTGACGACCATGACGGAAGGCTGGCGATCGAGTTCGCGGCCGACGATGAACTTCTGCAGGTTGCCGCCGGAAAGCGATCCGGCCGAGGGATCGTCGCCGCTCTTTCTGACGTCCATAGCCGAACAGATGCGTCGCGAAGCTGAAAGGATCGCATCGCGCCTGAGAACCGACAGAAACCCGCCAGCCAGAAACGCTTTCTTGTCGGAGGCGGCGCGCGCCAGAAGCAGATTGTCGGAAAGCGGCAGCGCCGGAACGGCCGCATGGCCATGCCGCTCCTCGGGTACGAAACCTGCGCCGAGAAGCCGCCGCGCGTTGATCCTCAGCCGCCCGACCGGCTTGCCGCGCAGCCGAATGCCGTCATTGTCGGAGATCGGGTATTCACCCGACAGCGCATCGAAGAGTTCCGACTGGCCGTTGCCGGCAATACCGGCGATCGCCAGCACCTCCCCGGCATGGACCTTGAGCGAGATATCCTTCAGCGATACGGCAAACGGCGTGCGCGACGAGACCGACACAGTGTCGACCTCGATCAGCACCTCGCCCGCCTCGGCAAGGCCCTCGCGCTTCACTTCCGCCACTTCGCTGCCGACCATCATCCGGGCGAGCGATGCCGGCGTCTCCTGTTTCGGATCGCAGGCCCCCGTCACCTTGCCGTGGCGCAGCACGGTAGCGCGGTCGCAGATGCGCCGGACTTCCTCCAGGCGATGGCTGATATAGAGAACCGAGCGCCCCTCGGCTTTCAGCCGCATCAGCGTCTCGAACAGGCGTTCGGCCTCTTGCGGCGTCAACACCGAGGTGGGTTCGTCGAGAATGATCAGCTTCGGGTTTTGCAGAAGCGCCCGGATGATCTCGATGCGCTGGCGTTCGCCGACCGAAAGATCGGCCACATGGGCCGAAGGGTCGAGCGGCAGGCCGTAAGCTCTTGAAACGGTCGCCGTCTCCTCGGCGATCTTGGCAAGCGGCGTGCCCGGATCGAGCGACAGCGCGATGTTTTCGGCGACCGTCAGCGCCTCGAACAGCGAGAAGTGCTGGAAAACCATGCCGACGCCGATCTTGCGCGCGGCACCGGGAGAGGAAATCTGGACCGGGTTGCCCTCCCAGGAAATCGTCCCGGATGTCGGCTGCAATACGCCGAACAGCATTTTCACCAGTGTCGATTTACCCGCGCCGTTTTCACCCAGCAGCGCATGGATTTCGCCGTGTCCAATGTCGAGATCGATCTCGTTGCAGGCCGCAAAGCTGCCGAAGAGTTTCGTCACTCCTCGCACAGACAATAGCGGGCTTGCCTCAGCGCCCTCGGAAACCGTCACGGAACCCCCTTTTATATGCAGTACCGTCCGTTGCAGCGCTGCATCTGCTTTCGTTTATTGAAATGAATTGGCAGCCACCCGGATTTTTGCGGGCAGCCGCTTGATATTGATACCGTTTTTGCAGACTTCCACAACATCAAAGAAAGAGTGGCATGCGTCCGGTCGCCTATTTTCCAAGATCGGGAAAAAGCTGCAGCACGCCGCCGATGCAATAAAGATAAATACCGCTGATCACCACGCCCCAGATCACCCAGTCGGGGGACTGGAAATGCAGGAGCAGCGAATAGCCACCGAGCGCGCACCAGATCAGGCAGATGCCGAGATTGAGCGGCCGCAGGCGCTTGACGCGCACGGGATGGAGAAAATTGATCGGCAGGAAGGTCAAGACCACCGAGACCGAGACGACGATCAACGCCGTCGTCGCACTCGCATCGATGACGAACAGGGTAAACACGACCATGTTCCAGACGACAGGAAAGCCGGAAAAGAAATATTCGTCCGTCTTCATGCCCATGTCGGCATAGTAGATCGCACTCGACACGACGATCGCACCGGCCGCGAAAAACGACCATGGCTCGCCGATCATGCCGCTCTGGTAGAGCGCAAAGGCCGGCAGAAGCACATAGGTCACATAGTCGATGATGTTGTCGAGCGTATCACCGGACCAGTTGGGCAGAACTTCCTTGACCTTCACCTTGCGCGCGATCGGCCCGTCGATGCCGTCGACAAGCAATGCCAGCCCGAGCCACCAGAACATGTCGACGAACCGGTGTTCGGCCGCAGCAACCACGCCGAGAAAAGCCAGAAAAGATCCCGATGCCGTCAGCAGATGGACGGAGAACGCGCGAATTTCCGCATAGGGCACGGCCCGATAATTGAAGATTCGTCTGAACACGCGCCCGCCCTGCCTTTTTTCTGCCTGTCGGATATGCTGCGAATCCTCATATATTGCAACCGGTAGCCTGCTGCCTCACGGGTTTTGCACCGCTAACGCCGATCATTTTTTAGCCTGCTTCTTTTCCGTGGATCGCAGCCGTCTTCCGCACTACATAGACGTCAATCAGGAATTGGATGAGGCACATGCAGCATTACGAGATCGCGATCGTCGGTGGTGGGCTGGCAGGTTCGGTGGCAGCCCTTGCTCTTGGCAGGGCCGGGCGAAAGGTCTGCCTCGTCGCAGCTCCCGTGACCGGAGACGACGGCCGCACGACGGCGCTGATGGACCAGTCGGTGCGCTATCTCGAACGGCTTGGCATCTGGGACAGGATCGCCCCCTCGACAGCAGCCCTGTCGATCATGCAGATCCTCGACGGCACGAACCGCCTGCTGCGTGCCCCGCCGGCACAATTCCGCGCTAGCGACATCAGCCTCGCCGCCTTCGGCTACAACATTCCCAACAAGGCGCTGGCCGAAGTGCTGGATACGGCACTTGCCGCAGAACCCAATGTCACGCGCATCGCAGAGACCGTCGCAAGCGTGGCTGTCTCGACCGACAAGGTGTCAATCTCGACGGCCGACGGCGAAATCATCGAGGCGGATTTCGTCATCGGCGCCGATGGCCGCAAGTCGATCACCCGCGAAGCTGCCGGCATCGGCGTCAAGACATGGTCCTACCCCCAATCGGCCGTGGTGCTGATTTTCAGCCACACCCTGCCGCATGGCAACGTCTCCACCGAATTCCACACCGAAAGCGGTCCCTTCACCCAGGTGCCGCTGCCCGGTTCCCGTTCGTCTCTCGTCTGGGTCGTGCGCCCGGAAGAGGCAGCCCGTCTCGTCGCCCTACCCCTGGACGAACTGTCGGCGACGGTCGAGACCCGCATGCAGTCGCTGCTCGGCAAGGTCACCGTCGAGAGACAGGCACAGGCCTGGCCGCTGTCGAGCATGATGGCCGAGCGCTTCGGTTCCGGCCGCGTCGCCCTGATCGGCGAGGCCGCCCACGCCTTCCCGCCGATCGGCGCGCAGGGCCTCAACCTGTCGCTCAGAGACAGCATGACGCTTGCCGATCTCCTCTCCGCCACCCGCGACAAGGCCATCCCCGCCGATGCCGGCGACCGCTACAACAGGCGCCGGCGCGTCGACGTGATGAGCCGCACCGTCAGCGTCGATCTGTTGAACCGCTCGCTTCTGTCCGATTTCCTGCCGGTGCAGATGGTCCGCACCGCTGGTATCCATGTGCTGAACGCCGTCTCGCCCTTGCGCAACGTGCTGATGCAGGAAGGCGTGGAGCCCGGCCGTGGCGTCAAGAACCTCGTCATGGGACTGGGCAAGGGCCTGAAAGCCGGCCTGAAGCAGCAGATCCGACGCTAGAATCGCCTGAGGACAATCAGCCGATCTGCATCAGGATCGGAAAGGTTTCCTGGAACCAGATCGCCGCCGAGCTGACGAAGCCGAAGATGAAGGCGAGCCCGGTGACGATCAGAAACGCGCCCATCACCTTCTCGACCGTACCGAGATGGCGGCGGAACCGCGTCAAGAACCGCATGAACATGCCCGAAAACCCGGCTGCGATCCAGAACGGCACGGCAAGGCCCAGCGAATAGATGGCAAGCAGCGCCGCCCCCTCGCCCACCGTATCGCGCGAGGCCGCCACGCCGAGGATCGCGCCGAGTACCGGCCCGATACAGGGCGTCCAGCCGAAGGCGAAGGCAAGCCCCATCAGATAGGCACCCGACAGCGTCGCCGGCCGGCCCGACGACTGGAACCGCGCTTCCCGCGACAGAAAACCTATCCGCAGCAGCCCGAGAAAATTCAGACCCATGACGATGATGATCAGCCCGCCGATCTTCGACAACAGATCGAGATGTTGGCGAAGCAGCACGCCGATCGTCGATGCGCCCGCGCCCAGCATGACGAACACGGTCGCAAAACCGAGCGTGAAGAACACCGCCGAACGCAGGACCGCCGCCCGCGCCGGTGCGGCCTGCTCCGCCGACTGGCCGCGGAACTGATCGACGGAAATGCCCGCCATGTAACAGAGATAGGGCGGCACCAATGGCAGCACGCAGGGCGACAGGAAGGACAGCGTCCCCGCGATCAATGCGGTAAAGATGGAAATTTCTGCAATCGACACGCATTCACTCCGGTCGTGAGGCTGCCATCCTTCCGGCAGACCTCGATGAAACCGCCATTAGGGGCAGTCAGGCACGCCGGCCATCTGCGGCCAGCGACGCGGCACGGCGCTGTAGCGCCGAATGCCCAACGATGCCAATCACCTTTTACCGGTTCATGCGAAAAGGGTCTGACGACGCCTTTTTTGCTGTTTTAGCGGGTTGACCGCAAGATGTGACCTGCATATGTATCGCGCACTTTCGAAGAGCGCCCCGGCGCCAATGGTGAGAGAGCATAGCTCAGCCGGTAGAGCAACTGACTTTTAATCAGTAGGTCCAGGGTTCGAATCCCTGTGCTCTCACCACGAAAGCGATGTCAGCCTAGACATTATCGGCAACGATCTGCCCCTAAGACATAGCTAACAAGCTCGCGGCGAACGGGTTGTGAACTCCACCGCTTGAGTTCGGCACCTTATTTCCACAAGCCTTCAATTTGCGAAATCAGATAAATCACTTCGTAAGAGGCGGCTTGTAAACATCCGGTGATGACGCAGAAACACACTGTTGCATTTCTTTTATTTCACCAGGCATTTCCCATTTAGGCTGATGACCACCAGAGGAACATCTTCCGGGCTTCAGTGTTATCTCCGCCTAAGGAGTTTTCGATGCGATTCATTTTTGTCGTTCTGATCTGTTCGGTGCTGAGCATTCTGGTGTTCAAATATATGAACCAGACGCTCGGCGATCAGCAACTCATGGCCTCGCCGGATGAGTGGTCGGCCAAGAGCTGACGTGCAACGGCTGACCATCCGGAACATTTGCACGGCCGAAGTGTTCTCCTGTTTCCAAGGAGAGACCGGATGCGAAACAGCCCACTGGTGATTTTCCTGATTGCTCTGATCATCGGCGCCTCGATCGTCACCTTTGCTACTCCAAGGCCGGCACCGGCATCGATCGCCAAGTCTGATCGTCTTGCCGGCGCAAAGTCCCAGATAGCCTTCCTCCCCGAGCGATTTGGCGTCGCAAGCGGCGGGTGATCGTCAATCGGCCTGGCTAGGCCGACGATGATCGGTGGCTCGCCACCTGCCCGGCATGTCCGAAATGGAACTCTTTAAGGAATGGCAGTTTGCTAAAGTGCCCTGGGCACCAGCAGAAACGGCATCTGAACGGCGGTCGACGCCCTTCGCCCCGAAGTGTCTTCGCGACGGAGAATGATGCGGCCTATAACTACGGTCACGGGCCGCATCGCGACGAAAATATCAATACGCGGAGGCGTCGCGGCCTTCCTCGGCAAATGCATACTGCAGTTCCATCTGCACCGCATTCATGAAAAGCGCGGCCTGATGGCGGATTTCGTCTTCGTCTACACCCTGCGCCCGGAACCCCTGCGCAAACTGTGCCATTTCCGAACGCCAGAATCGGTTTGCTTCCTCACCATGAAGACGCTGGAGAGCGTCGGCGCATCGCCTTACATCGGCGGTCCGCCTGTCGGCGGGGAACTGCAACAGTGTCATGCCATCTCCATATTACTGGGGTCGAATCACCCCGATATGAATGCACCTTCGACGCTAGACCTTCACAATTGGTGAACCCGCCGAAAACGTTATGGTTCCGATTCAACATCTTGCCGTCTCATTTTCGGACAATATGTTAGGATCGAAGCGAGCCGACCGGGTCAGGCACAACGCCCCGCCAGCCCGGCGCAAGCCGAAGCATGCATCCATGTCCCACACGTCATGAGGACAAACGAAAGGGACATGAATGTCTGAGAAACTCGATCACACCGCCCAGCCTTCCGACCAGTCGATCGCACTCTTCCTGCAGGACAACGACATGGACGGCCTGACCGACATTCTGGTCGAGGCGCTCTTCCAGGCCCTCAGCATCATGGATGATGAGACCGTCTACGAGACGGTGCACTGACATTGGCCCTGCGCCGGCTGCGCGCCCCGGACGAGGGGTAACAGGCAGGGATCAATGCCGTAGAATGAAGTGACTGCCCGAAGAATCAGACGCACATCGGCAAGGTTGCGACGCTCTTCGGGCAAGGTCCACTGGCAGCGCCACCCCGGAATCACGCTGGAACCTTTTGAATGACCCCTGCACTCACCCCGTTCCTGACCATCGGACTGCTCATTCTCTCCAATGTCTTCATGACCTTCGCCTGGTACGGCCACCTGAAATTCGAAAACAAGCCGCTCTATATCGTCATCCTGGCCAGCTGGGGCATCGCCTTCTTCGAATATTGCGCCCAGGTGCCGGCCAACCGCATCGGCTACGGCTATTTCAATGCCGCCCAGTTGAAGACGATCCAGGAAATCATCACGCTCACCGTCTTCGTGATCTTCTCCGTCTTCTATCTCGGCGAGAGCTTTCACTGGAAACAGGCGATCGGCTTCGGCTTCATCGCCATCGGCGCCTTCTTCATCTTCACCAAATAAAGCCGAAAGGCGGTCTACCCGCCCCTTCATGCGGAGACGATTCGTCCCCGCTTAAAAAATAAATCCTTTTCCCGACAAAGGCTTGCCCGAAAATCGTCTCGCCTTTCGTCCCCGCCCCGCCCGGCTGCACCACAATCTGATCGTCATCGGATGGAAACCGGGTTCGCGAACCGGCCTCCTCCTCGGGTTCGAAGAATTCGGTTTCCGGTGATGGTCGGTGAAATGCGGTCGAACGGGAACTGACACGTCTCGCAGGATCGGATGAAGCGGCCGGGGCAGGGAGACCACACTCTACCTTATACCCCTATACCACTGCCTGCCCCATTCCCTTCTCAAAACCATGCCGGCCACGCCCGCATGGGCAAAGCCGATTGCCCTTCGCACGCAGCACGTCCGGCATCAATCATCAGTTGTCGACCCATCGTCACGCAGGCGTTTTGTCCGCTCTCTTCCTTTTCATCTCGCACGCCTTCTATTCCGCGCAAGATTGTTCTAGAGACAGTGCTCCATCCGCCGGAACCGGTGGGCGAACTGTCTCTAGGTATGTTGATCGATGCTTGATTCTCTCAGAAACGCAGCCCGCTCCTGGGTCGCGAAGTCTCTGCTTCTGCTCCTCGTTGCGTCCTTTGCAATCTGGGGCATATCCCAGTCGCTGATGACGTCGACCTCCAGCACGGTCATGACCGTCGGCGACCAGGAGATCTCCGCCGATCAGTTCCGGCTTGCCTATCAGCGCCAGATCGCCAATCTGAGCCGCCAGTTCGGCACCCAGCTGACACCGCAGCAGGCACGTTCCTTCGGCATCGACAACGAAGTCCTGACCCAGCTTGCCGCAGGCGCAGCCCTCGACCAGTTGGCCAAGGACATGCATCTGGCGCTGTCCGAAGACAAGCTCGCCAACCTCATCGCCGAGGACCCTGCCTTCAAGGGTGTCAACGGCCAGTTCGACCGCAACCTCTTCACCTCGCGCCTGCGCAATGCCGGCCTGCGCGAAAACGACTATATCGCCGAGCGCAGCAAGGTCGCCACCCGCAGCCAGATCGTCGAGGCCGTCTCCGATGGCTTCAAGCCGCCGCAGGTTCTGGTCGACGCCCTCAAGCAGTATCGCGACGAAGGCCGCACGGTCGATTATCTGCTTCTGTCCAACGCCAATATCGATCCGGTCAAGGCCCCTGCCGATGACGTGCTGTCCGCCTGGTTCGACAAGAACAAGACCAAGTACCGCGCCCCGGAATACCGCAGCTTCGCCTATGTGAAGCTCGAGCCGTCCGATATCGCCGACGCGTCGTCGATCACCGATGACGAGCTGCGCGCCGAATACGACAAGCAAAAGGACAGCTACAAGACCGAGGAAACCCGCACGATCGAGCAGCTGACCTTCCCCAACAAGGAAATGGCGGATGCCGCGGCAGGCCAGCTGCGCGAAGGCAACACCACCTTCGACCAGATCATCAAGGACCAGGGCAAGACCCCGACCGACGTGCTGCTCGGCGATTTCACCAAGGCAACCGTGCCGGACCAGAAGCTTGCCGATGCAGCCTTCAAGGTCTCGGCCAATGGCGGCACCACGCCCGTCGTCCAGGGCACGTTCGGCCCGGTCATCCTGCGCGTCAGCAATATCCGCCCCGAATCGACCCGTTCCTTCGATGAGGTCAAGGACGAGCTGCGCAAGAAGATGGCGGTCGCCGCCGCCTCGCGTGAGATTGCCAGCGTCCATGACAAGTTCGAGGACCTGCGCAACGGTGGCGCAACGCTGGACGACGCCGCCAAGCAGACCAACCTGAAGCTCGTCACCGTTACCGCCGACGCCTCCGGCCAGAACGAACAGGACCAGCCGGTCACCGGCCTGCCGGCAGCGAGCAACCTGCTGATGGAAGTCTTCCGCGCCGAGCCTGGCCAGGACACCATTCCCGTCGATCTCGGCAATAGCGGCTATGTCTGGTTCGAAGTCCGCAACGTCACCCCCGAGCGTGACCGCAAGCTGGACGAGGTGCATGACAAGGTCGTCGCCGACTGGACCGCCGAACAGCAGCGCGAAGCGCTGACCGCCAAGGCGAACGAGTTGAAGGCCCGCCTCGACAAGGGCGACACGCTTGCCACCATCGCCGGTGAACTGGGGATTGCGGTCGAAACCAAGACCGGCCTGCACCGCAATGCCGAAGATCCGATCTTCGGCCAGGAAGCGATTGCCGTTGCCTTTTCCGGCCCGGTCGACACGACAGGCACCGCGATTGCTGCCGACCGCGAAAGCCGTCTGCTGATGAAGGTTACCTCCGTCGACCAGTCTCCGACCGACGCGCTTGCCAACGACCAGCAATTGCAGCAACTGGCAGGAGCAGCTGGCGACGACATGCTCGACCAGATGGTCAATAGCCTGAAGCAGCGCTACGGCGTCTCCGTCAACCAGGCGGCGGTGGAGCAGTCGACCTCGTCAATCCGGTAAGACAAGACGATCCAGCCCAAGACGGGCCAGCACAGAAAACGGATCCCGCGCAATGCCCGACTTGAAGCCATTCCTCGCCAAGGTCGCCAACGGCCAGTCCCTCAGTCGCGAAGAGGCGCATGACGCCTTCGGCATCCTGATGTCGGGCGAAGCGACCCCCTCGCAGATCGGTGGCTTCCTGATGGCATTGCGGGTCAGGGGCGAAACGGTGGCGGAAATGACCGGTGCCGTTTCCACCATGCGGGCAAAGATGCTGCGGGTCGAGGCGCCCGCCGATGCCGTCGATATCGTCGGTACCGGTGGCGACGGCGCCGGCACCTACAACATCTCGACGCTCGCATCGCTGATTGCGGCCGGCGCCGGTGTCTCGGTCGCCAAGCACGGCAATCGCGCGCTGAGCTCCAAATCCGGCACGGCCGATGCCCTGTCGTCGCTCGGCGTCAATCTGGATATCGCTCCCGACCTCATCGCCCGCTGCATCCGCGAGGCCGGTATCGGCTTCATGTTCGCCTCCATGCACCACGCGGCCATGCGCCATGTCGGCCCGAGCCGCGTCGAGCTTGGCACCCGCACCATCTTCAACCTGCTCGGCCCGCTGTCGAACCCGGCCGGCGCCAAGCGTCAGTTGCTCGGCGTCTACTCGCCGCAATGGCTGATGCCGATCGCCGAAACGCTGCGCGAAATGGGCTCCGAGACGGTCTGGGTCGTCCATGGCGAAGGCCTCGACGAGATCACCACCACCGGCACGACAAAGGTCGTCGCACTGGAAGACGGCAAGATCCGGTCCTTCGAACTGAAGCCTTCAGATTTCGGCGTGGCACCGGCAACGCTTGCCGACCTCAAGGGCGGCGACGGCGCCTATAATGCCGCGGCATTGCGCGCGGTGCTTGGCGGTGCGAAGAATGCCTATCGCGACATTTCACTCTGCAATGCGGCCGCAGCCCTGGTTGTTGCCGGCAAGGCAGAAACACTGAAGGACGGCATGTCGCTTGCTACCGCCTCGCTCGACGAGGGCAAGGCAGCGGCAGCACTCGACCGTCTCGTTGCGGTTTCCAACGAAAGGGACTGATCTATGGCCGATATCCTGAAGAAGATCGAAGCCTACAAGCGCGAGGAAATCGCCGCCGCCAAGGCATCCGTCTCGGTCGAAGAGCTGAAGGCGCGTGCGGCCGACCAATCCGCGCCGCGCGGCTTCCTCAATGCCCTGCGCAGGAAGAAGCAGGCCGGCGAATTCGGCCTGATCGCCGAGATCAAGAAGGCAAGCCCGTCCAAGGGCCTCATCCGCCCGGATTTCGATCCGCCGGCGCTGGCCGCCGCCTACGAGGCCGGCGGTGCCGCCTGTCTCTCCGTCCTCACCGACAAGCCGAGCTTCCAGGGCGCGCCGGAATTCCTCGTCCAGGCCCGCGCCGCCTGCGCCCTGCCGGCCCTGCGCAAGGATTTCATGTTCGAGCCCTATCAGGTCTATGAAGCCCGCGCCTGGGGCGCCGACTGCATCCTGATCATCATGGCCTCGCTGTCCGATGACGAGGCCCTGTCGCTCTACGAGACGGCCGCCGAACTCGGCATGGACAGCCTGATCGAGGTACATGACGAGGAAGAGATGGAACGGGCGCTGAAACTGCCCTCGCCGCTTCTCGGCGTCAACAATCGCAATCTGAGAACCTTCGACGTCGATCTCGCCAACAGCGAACGTCTGGCCTCCATGGTCCCGGCCTCTGCCGACGATAAAGAGTATCTTCTGGTCGGCGAGAGCGGCATCTTCACCCATGAGGATTGCCAGCGCCTGAAGAAGGTCGACATCAGCACCTTCCTCGTCGGCGAAAGCCTGATGCGCGAGGAAGACGTCGCTGCCGCCACGCGGTTGCTCCTGACCGGTAAGGCAGAAACGCTGGCGGCCGAGTGATGTCGAAGCCGCACGAAGGTCTCACCCATATCGATCAGGCCGGCGAGGCCCATATGGTCGATGTCGGCGACAAGGCGGAAACCAGCCGTTCGGCCACCGCCGAGGGTTTCGTGCGCATGAAGCCGGAGACGCTGGCGCTGATCCTTGAGGGCAATGCCAAGAAGGGCGACGTCATCGGCACGGCAAGGCTTGCCGGCATCATGGCCGCCAAGAAGACCTCAGACCTTATTCCTCTCTGCCATCCGCTGATGCTGACCAAGGTTTCGGTCGATATTACCGAGGACGCATCGCTTCCCGGCCTGCGCGTCAGCGCCACGGCGAAGCTAACCGGCAAGACCGGTGTCGAGATGGAGGCGCTGACCGCCGTCTCCGTATGTTGCCTGACGATCTATGACATGGCCAAGGCCGCCGACAAGGCCATGGAAATCGGCGGCATCAGGCTGATCGAAAAGACCGGCGGCAAGTCCGGTCACTACCAGGCGGATGCCTGAGGAGATTGCATCATGGCGCTTCTGCCTCTTTCCGACGCCAAGGCCCGCCTGCTGTCCCGCGCCGTTCCTCTGACCGATGTCGAACATGTTCCGCTCGGTGAGGCTGCCGGCCGCATTCTTGCGTCGGACATTGCCGCAAATCTCACCCAGCCCCCCTTCGATGCCTCGGCCATGGACGGTTACGCATTGGCCGCCGCCGATGCGCCTGAGGTCGGTTCCGAACTCGATGTCGTCGGCAGTGCCGCCGCCGGCCATGCCTTCGACGGCAGGCTGGAACGCGGACAGGCGGTGCGCATCTTCACCGGTGCCCCGGTGCCGGAAGGTGCCGACACGATCCTCATCCAGGAGGATGCCGAAAGGCTCGATGGCGATCGCATCCGCACCACGTTCGCTGTCACTCGCGGCCGCCACATCCGCCCCCGCGGCCAGGATTTCGCCAAAGGCGAGATCGTGCTGAAGGCGGGCACGCTGATCGACTTCTCGCACCTGACCGTCGCCGCCGCGATGAACCATCCGACGCTTCCCGTGCTGCGCCGGCCCAAAGTCGCCATCCTTGCCACCGGCGACGAACTGGTCCAGCCGGGCGGCAATCCGGCGCCCGACCAGATCATCGCCTCCAACACGTTCGGCGTCGCAGCGCTTGTCCGCGACAATGGCGGCGAGGTTCTCGATCTCGGCGTCGCCCCCGATCGGGTCGATGCGATCGAGGCTGCGATAAAGCGCGCCCGCGACGCCCATGCCGATATTCTCGTCACCCTCGGCGGCGCTTCGGTCGGCGACCACGATCTTGTCCAGTCGACGCTGAAATCCGTCGGCATGGAACTCGATTTCTGGCGTATCGCCATGCGCCCCGGCAAGCCGCTGATGGTGGGCTCTCTGGGTGACATGCATGTGCTGGGCCTGCCTGGAAACCCGGTGGCCAGCATGGTCACCGGCATGCTCTTCGTCGAACCGCTGCTGCGCCGTCTCGCCGGCCTGCCGGAGCGCCGACGCGAGGTGGACGGCATCACCGCCCGCACACTGGCGCCCAACGACCAGCGGCAGGATTACCTGCGCTCCAGGATCACCCGCGACACTGACGGCAATCTCGTCGCCGATGCCAATGCCAAGCAGGATTCGTCGATGATGAAGATTTTCGCCCATGCCGATGGCCTGATCGTGCGCGCCCCGCATGCACCGGAACTTGCTGCCGGCTCGCCCTGCAAAATCCTGCTGATCCGCCCTTTTGACTGATCCGGATGGCAGCCTGATCCGTAGCCTTGGGCATCAATGCCCAAACGGAGAGCCCCCGTGTCCGACCCGTCACCTGCCCCCGCGATCCTCTGGTTTCGCAAGGACCTGCGCCTCGACGACAATGCGGCCCTGCATGCAGCGCTCGATGGAGGCGGCCCTGTCATTCCCGTCTATGTAAACGAGCCCGACGAACTGAATGTCGGCCCGCTCGGCGGCGCTCAGGAATGGTGGCTGCATCATTCGCTTCACGCATTAAAAAACGCCCTCAAGTCTCTGGGCAGTGACCTTGTTCTCCTGTCCGGCAAGGCGGAAGACATTCTGGCAGATGTCGCGAAAAGGACCGGCGCCCGCACCGTCTATGTCAACCGCGCCTATGAGCGCAACGACATCGACCGCGAGATTGCCCTGGCGTTGAAGGAGAAGGGCATCGCCATCCGCGCCTTTCACGTCCAGCTGCTGCACGACCCGAGGACGATCCGCACCGGCTCCGGCAACGCCTTCAAGGTGTTCACGCCCTTCTGGAACGCCATGCAGAAGCTCCATGAGCCGCATGAGCCGGTCGATGCGCCCTCCGCCATACCGGCACCCGACCACTTTCCCCGCTCGGAAAACCTCGACGGCTGGGATCTCCTGCCGAAGTCGCCGGACTGGGCAAAGGACTTCTCGAACATGTGGACACCCGGCGAGGCCGGCGCATTGCAGAAACTCGAGGAGCTCGTCGACCGAGAATTGCACGACTACAAGCGCGGCCGCGACCTGCCCTCGGTGGATGCCACATCGAACCTTTCCCCCCATCTCGCCATGGGCGAGATTTCGCCGGCGCGCGTCTGGCATGCGGTGCGCGGAATGCCGAAAAAGGCGTCCGAAGACGTCTCGCATTTCCGCCGCGAACTCGCCTGGCGCGATTTCTGCCACAGCCTGCTGATCGAATTCCCGGCACTCGACCGCGAGAACTGGGACGAGAAATTCGACCCCTTCGAATGGCAATACGATGCCAGGGAATTCCGTGCCTGGACGAAGGGGATGACCGGATATCCGATCGTTGATGCCGGCATGCGGCAATTGTGGAGATACGGCTTCATGCACAATCGCGTCCGCATGATCACCGCCTCCTTCCTGATCAAGGACCTGATGATCGACTGGCGAAAGGGCGAACAATGGTTCCGCGATACGCTGGTCGATGCCTGCCCGGCCAACAATCCGGCCAACTGGCAATGGGTGGCCGGCTCCGGCGCCGATGCCTCGCCCTTCTTCCGCATCTTCAATCCGGTGCTGCAGGGCGAGAAATTCGATCCGGACGGAGATTACGTCCGCGAACATGTGCCGGAACTGGCAAGGCTGGAGAAGAAATACATCCACAAGCCCTTCGATGCCCCCGCCCATGTACTGGAAAAGGCCGGGATCGAACTTGGGCGGACCTACCCGAAGCCGATCATCGATCACGGCTTTGCCCGCGACCGGGCGTTAGCCGCCTACAAGGCGCTGAAGGACTGAAGCGACGGCTCAACATCGTACCGGCGTGACTGCCGCTGACGTTTTCATTCTCTACCTCAGCCGCTAATCTTCCTCTCCTGAACGGGAGGAAGATCATGGCCGGCAGAAAAATTGCAGTCGTCGGACTGGGTGGTATCGGCGGCGTCGCGGCGGCCTGCCTCAGCCTGTCGCCGGAAAACGACGTTACCGCCTGCGCCCGCCGGCCGATCGAAACGCTGACCTTCGACCACGAGAACGACCGCACCCACATACCGCTGAGGACCCTGATAGAGCCGCATCACGCCGAGCCGGTCGATTGGGTGATCCTCTGCACCAAGGCGCAGGACAGCGCCTCTGCAGCCCCCTGGCTTGCCAATCTCTGCACGCCGGAAACGACGGTCGCCGTGCTGCAGAACGGTATCGGCCATCAAGAGCGCGTGGCGCCCTTTGCCAATGGCGCGGCGGTGCTGCCGGCGATCGTCTATTACAATGGCGAGCGGCTGGCGCATGACCATGTGCGCCTGCGCCATATCCGCGGCCACGACCTTCTGGTGCCGCAAGGCCCGCTGGCCGAGCGATTCGCAGCACTCTTCAAGGGCACCCCGATCGATGTCGGCTCAAGCGAGCAATTCGTCACCTATCAGTGGCGCAAGCTGCTGATCAATGTCATCGCCAATCCGATCACCGCGCTGACCCGCCAGCGCCTCGGCATCTTCCACCGCAAAGACATACAGGACCTGTCGCTTGCCATCCTGAAGGAAGCGGTCGCAGTCGGCCGTGCCGAGGGCGCCGATCTCAACGAGAACGAGGCCGAGACGATCATGGCCCTGTTTCTCAACTATCCGCCGGAAGCCGGCACATCCATGTATTTCGACTGCCTCGCCGGCCGCCCGCTGGAAATAGAAGCCCTCAACGGCGCCGTCGTCGAAGCAGCCCGCCGTCACGGCATCGCGGTGCCACTGA
Source organism: Neorhizobium sp. NCHU2750 (assembly GCF_003597675.1). Taxonomy (NCBI): domain Bacteria; kingdom Pseudomonadati; phylum Pseudomonadota; class Alphaproteobacteria; order Hyphomicrobiales; family Rhizobiaceae; genus Neorhizobium; species Neorhizobium sp. NCHU2750. Next base: position 1,959,085 of record NZ_CP030827.1, read on the forward strand.
ATCTGACGATGCTCACCCTGCTCAAGGCCGTCAGCGATGCCAATGCGGGCAACTGAGATCCCAATAAAAAACCCGGCCGAAGCCGGGCCAGATTTCAGATAAAGCACTGTCCGCAATGTCGGAGTTTGCTTTGGCCACCACCGGCAATAACATTCTCCCTCATTCCTGTGCCTGTCACAGGAATCCAGTAGCCCAAGTCCTTGGGCGGAAAGACTCTTTTCACGGCGCAGACGCGCCGTAGCTGGATTCCTGTGACAAGCACAGGAATGAGGGAGAGATATAACCGCCTCAACGAAAAAAACCGGCCGAAGCCGGGTCTTTCATTTTAGGTCTTAAACCAGCCGGCTCTGTTCCAGTGCCGCTTCGACGAAGCTTGCGAAGAGCGGATGCGGGTCGAGTGGGCGGCTCTTCAGTTCCGGATGGTACTGAACGCCGATGAACCACGGATGGTCCGGATATTCGACCGTTTCCGGCAGAACGCCGTCCGGCGACATGCCGGAGAATACCAGGCCGCAGCTTTCCAGCTTGTCCTTGTAGTCGATATTGACTTCATAGCGGTGGCGGTGGCGCTCGGAAATATCGGTGGAACCATAGATCTCAGCGATCTTGGTATCCTTCTTCAGCGCCGCCTGATAGGCGCCGAGGCGCATCGTACCACCAAGGTCTCCGGCGGCCGCACGTTTTTCGAGCGCATTGCCCTTCACCCATTCGGTCATCAGACCGACGACCGGCTCCTTGGTCGGGCCAAATTCCGTCGACGAGGCATGCTCTACACCGGCGAGATGCCGGGCAGCTTCCACGACCGCCATCTGCATGCCGAAGCAGATGCCGAAATACGGCACCTTGCGCTCGCGGGCAAACTGCGCCGCCAGGATCTTGCCTTCCGAACCGCGCTCGCCGAAACCGCCCGGAACCAGAATGCCATGGACCTTTTCGAGGTAAGGCGTCGGGTCTTCCTTTTCGAAGACTTCCGATTCGATCCATTCGAGCTTGACCTTGACGCGATTGGCGATGCCGCCGTGATGCAGCGCCTCGATCAGCGACTTGTAGGCGTCTTTCAGGCCCGTATACTTGCCGACGATCGCAATCGTCACTTCGCCTTCCGGCGTGCGGATACGGTTGCAGACCTCTTCCCACTGGTCGAGACGCGGCTTCGGCGCCGGCTCGATGCCGAAGGCGGCCAGAACCTCGTTGTCGAGGCCTTCCTTGTGATAGGCGATCGGCACGTCATAGATATTGGCGACGTCGAGCGCCTGGATGACGGCGGACGGACGCACGTTGCAGAACAGCGAAAGCTTGCGGCGCTCCGCTTCCGGGATTTCCCGGTCGGCGCGCACCAGCAGGATGTCGGGATGAATGCCGAGCGCCTGCAGTTCCTTCACCGAATGCTGCGTCGGCTTGGTCTTCAATTCGCCGGCAGCCGGAATGTAGGGCATCAGCGTCAGGTGAACGTAGACCGCAGTGCCGCGCGGCAGATCGTTGCCGAGCTGGCGGATCGCCTCCATGAACGGCATCGCCTCGATATCGCCCACGGTACCGCCGATTTCGCACAGAACGAAGTCGTAGTCCTCGTTGCCTTCGGTGACGAAATCCTTGATCTCGTTCGTCACGTGCGGAATGACCTGCACGGTGGCGCCGAGGTAATCACCACGGCGTTCCTTGTCGATGATGTTCTTGTAGATCCGGCCGGTGGTGATGTTGTCGGTCTTGGTCGCCGAACGCCCGGTAAAGCGCTCGTAGTGACCGAGATCGAGATCCGTCTCGGCGCCGTCGTCGGTAACGAAGACTTCGCCGTGCTGGGTCGGGCTCATCGTGCCCGGATCAACGTTGAGATAAGGATCGAGCTTCCGCAGCCGAACCCGGTAACCCCTCGCCTGGAGCAAAGCTCCGAGGGCCGCGGCCGCAATTCCCTTCCCGAGGGAAGAAACCACGCCGCCTGTGATGAATACATATCGCGCCATGGGAGTCACCGGTTACCTTTTCACACACGATTCCGCCAGCAGAAATTTCGCCATTCGCTAAAACGGCTGTGGAATCTTCACAAAAGAAAACCGGCAGGCTTTTGGCCTGCCGGAGATTGCAATCGAGATCCGAACCTTAGTTGTTCGGAACGCCGTTCGACGGCGCCGCGGGGGCGGCCGGAGCAGCAGGTGCTTGAGCGGCAGGTGCTTGACCAGCAGGTGCCGGAGCTGCCTGGCCCGACGTCTGGGCAGGGGCCTGAGCCGGAGCCGGGCCGAGCTGGTCGAGAATGCCGTTGCCGGTACCCTGCTGGCTCTGCGGAATGCGATTCAGGATGTCCGTCGGCTGGCTCTGGTAGCGGCTGAGAAGGCCGAGACCGAGCGAGGTGATGAAGAACAGTGCGGCAAGAATGGCCGTGGTGCGCGTCAGGGCGTTGGCCGTGCCGCGTGCCGACATGAAGCCGGAACCGCCGCCGATGCCGAGCCCGCCGCCTTCGGAGCGCTGGATAAGCACCACGCCGACAAGCGCGAGCACGATCATGAGATGGATGACAATCAAAACGGTCTGCATGTATCGGGTCCCTGCCCCATCACCGGAGCATCAGAAAGAGTTTGGCGGCTCTTTACATGAGGCCATCACGCTTTCCAAGCCTTGATTACAAGGTTTCCGCGATCAGCCCCTCATAGACCGAATAGATGGCGAGGAAGTCGTCGGCTTTCAAGCTCGCACCGCCGACCAGCGCGCCGTCGACATTGGCAATGCTCATAAGCTTTTCCGCATTGGCGGGCTTTACCGATCCGCCATAGAGAAGCCGCATGTGCCGGCCCTCGTCGCCAAAGCGTCGCACCAGTTCGGAGCGCATGAAGGAATGGGCGACATCGATGTCTTCCGCGGTCGGTGTCACGCCCGAGCCGATCGCCCAGACCGGTTCGTAGGCAATCACCGTGTTATCGGCGGTCGCACCATCCGGGACCGATCCGCGCAATTGGCGCCGCAACACGTCGAGCGTCGAATAGCTGTCGCGCTCATCTTCCGTTTCACCGACGCAGATGATCGCTGTCAGTTCCGCCTGATAGGCAGCGGCAGCCTTGTCGCGAACGATATGGTCGGTCTCGCCATGATCGGTCCGCCGCTCCGAATGGCCGAGAATGACATGGGTGCCGAAGCAGTCGGCAATCATCTCCGCCGAAATATCGCCCGTATGCGGGCCGGAGACGTTGCGATGGCAATCCTGCGCACCGACCATCAGCGGGCTGTCGGTGCAGAGCGCGGTCGCAACATAGAGAAGCGTCGCCGGCGGGCAGATCAGCGCATCGACGCGATCCGACAATGGCCCCATCACCCCTTCCGCCATGGCCTTGATCTCGCCGAGCGACTGGCGCGTGCCATTCATCTTCCAGTTTCCTGCGATCAGCGGTCGGACATCTGGGCTCATCGGCAGTTGCATCCTCTCTGTGTCACGACTTTTCGGAAAAATCGCAATTCCTGCGTGTATGATCCCGGTATCCGGTTATACAGGCATTCCTTCGTACGCCGAAAAATGACTTTTATTCAAGAGCTTGCTTCGACAAGAAGCCTGCGCCTCACCCGCGCGGGAGAGCCAGGATTATAAATTTAGGAGACAATTGCCAAATTCAATCGGTTCAGCCGTCATACATATCGATTTAAGTCCGCATACCGCTTATTTTTGCGATATTAACACGAAATTGAGCACCTCGCGCCAATCGACCATGCGGATCGGCGTTCCATGGCTTCCCGTCTCAAACAAAGTGAAGCGCGTCGGATACCCTGCCGCCTGCAATCCCCGGTAAACCTTGATCTGCTCTTCGGCCTTGTAGACGCTGTCGGAACTGCCATGGGCAAAATAGAGCGGCAGCTTCAGCTTGGCAAAGGGCGTCGTCGAAAGTCCGGGATCGGGCGGGCCGCCGAGCAGCACCATGCCGCCGAGATAGCGCACCGTCTCCTTGTCGCGCACCACGTTCTGGCAGATGATGCCGCCCATCGACGCACAGGCGAGAATAACCGGCTGCCCGGCCGCCTGCTCGAAGGCATAGCGCACCAGCGCCTCGACATCCGCAGCGCCTGCCTCGTCGAAGGATTTCACGCTGACGGAATAATAGGTGCCGCCATTGCGGGCCGTGAGATTTTTCAGCCGGTTGAAATTGCCGCCGAACATGTAGTCGTTGGCGCCGAGTCGACGGTCGCCGCCGCGACCATGGATGAAGATCACCGCAAACCGTTCTCCCGCCTGCGGTCCGACCCGCGTCACGTCCACCTTATGCTCCCCTGGGTGCTCCCCGAGCGCCAGCGTCTCGTCCTCCTGCACGCGGCGTACGGAGAGGTCCACATAGGCGCTTTTCACCCGGTGTTCGGGCTCCTGGTCGCGCTGGTTGATGTCGCGCATTTCCTGATAGTCGATGACCTTGTAGGCCCCGCCATCGGCCGATTGCAGCACCGTCTGGCGCGAGAACAGATCATCCTTGAAGGGCGGGATCGGACCCGGCTGGGATGCTTGCGGAGACACCTGCGCGGCGGTCTGCTGGGCCAGCGCTGCTCCGCAATCCACCAGGGTCGAGGTCGCAAGAACCATGCCAAAAATGAAATGAACTGTGGACATAGGGGATTTCACGGCGTTCCTGCACTCTCTATGCTTGCCAATGACAGGTCGGATCAGCATGTCTCAGCGTGGTGATTTGCTGTCGGCATCGCGGAAAAGCCGATCTTTTGGCAAAATCGCAAGTGATTCGAAACAGCATTGAGATGGGCATGGCTTCCTCTTCGGCACCTCGGCAGGCAGCAGCGAAAGACCAGATGGACGATAACAGCAACGACCTTTTCGGCGATCTTGCGGCAAATGCCCAACCGGTCAACGCAAAGCCGGCAGCAGTAGAGCCCGCCGCGGCTCCTGCAGCGGCACCCGCCCAGCCGTCCCCGGCCCGCCCTGCCCCGCCGGCCGCACCGGTCACCGCCGGTGGCGATGATTACGGCGCCTCCTCGATCCGCGTTCTCGAAGGCCTCGAACCGGTCCGCATGCGTCCCGGCATGTATATCGGCGGCACCGACGAGAAGGCGCTGCACCACCTATTTGCCGAAGTCATCGATAACTCGATGGACGAGGCGGTTGCGGGCCACGCCAATTTCATCGAGGTCCATCTCGATCTCGAAGGCTGCCTGACGGTCACCGATAACGGCCGCGGTATTCCTGTGGAAAACCATCCGCAGGTGCCAGGCAAGTCGACGCTCGAAGTGATCATGACCAAGCTGCATGCCGGCGGCAAGTTCGACGGCAAGGCCTATGAGACGTCGGGCGGCCTGCACGGCGTCGGCATCTCGGTCGTCAACGCGCTGTCGGACATTCTCGAAGTCGAGGTCGCGCGCAATCGCAAGCTCTACCGCCAGACCTTTTCCCGCGGCATTCCGCAGGGTGGCCTGCAGGAGCTCGGCGACGTCCATAATCGCCGCGGCACCCGCGTCCGATTCCATCCCGACGCGCAGATCTTCGGCGACAATGCCAGGTTCGATGCCGGCCGCATCTTCCGCATGGCCCGCTCCAAGGCCTATCTCTTCGGCGGCGTCGAAATCCGCTGGAGCTGCGATCCGGGCGTCTTGCCGGAAGGCAGCGAGATCCCGGAAAAGGCGGTCTTCCACTTCCCCGGCGGCTTGAAGGACTATCTGGCGGCAACGCTCGGCAAGGAATTCACCGTCACCCGCGAGATCTTTGCCGGCAAGACGGAAAAGACCGGCGGCCACGGGGCGCTCGAATGGGCGATCACCTGGTATGGCGGCGATCCGCAGGTCCATTCCTATTGCAATACCATTCCGACCCAGGAAGGCGGCACCCACGAGGCCGGCCTGCGCATCGCGCTGACCAAGGGCCTGAAGAACTATGCCGAACTGACGCAGAACAAGCGCGCCAAGGAAATCACCACCGACGACGTGATGATCTCCGCCGTCGGCATGCTCTCGGTCTTCATCCGCGAGCCGGAATTCGTCGGCCAGACCAAGGACAAGCTCGCCACCGTCGAGGCCCAGCGCATCGTCGAAAACGCGCTGCGCGACCCATTTGACCAGTATCTTGCCGGCAATCCGAGCGAGGCGGCAAAGCTGCTCGACTGGGTGATCGAACGCGCCGAGGAGCGCCTTCGCCGCCGCAAGGAAAAGGAAGTCAACCGCAAGACGGCGGTGCGCAAGCTGCGCCTGCCCGGCAAGCTTGCCGATTGCTCGCAGAATACCGCGGAGGGCGCGGAACTCTTCATCGTCGAGGGTGATTCGGCAGGTGGCTCGGCCAAGCAGGGCCGCAACCGCACCAACCAGGCCATCCTTCCGCTCCGCGGCAAAATCCTCAATGTCGGATCGGCAAGCCGCGAAAAGCTTTCCGCCAACCAGCAGATCGCCGACCTCGTCCAGGCACTCGGCTGCGGCACCCGGTCGAAATACCGCGAGGAAGACCTCCGCTACGAACGCATCATCATCATGACCGATGCCGACGTCGACGGCGCCCATATCGCCTCGCTGCTGATCACCTTCTTCTATCAGGAAATGCCGGAACTGATCCGCGGCAACCATCTCTATCTCGCCGTGCCGCCGCTCTATGTCATCCGTCAGGGCGGCAAGACCGTCTATGCCCGCGACGACGCCCACCGCGCCGAACTGATGGAAACGGTGTTCAAGGGCAAGAAGGTCGAGATCGGCCGCTTCAAAGGTCTCGGCGAAATGATGGCGGCGCAGCTCAAGGAAACCACCATGGATCCGGAAAAGCGCACGCTTCTTCGGGTCGGCATCGACGAGGTGGATTTCGAAGGCACCCGCGAGGCGGTCGACAATCTGATGGGCACCAAGGCCGACGCGCGCTTCCGTTTCATCCAGGAACGCGCCGCCTTCGCGGAAAATCTCGATATCTGATCAAAAAACGTTGCATGGCATGAGGTTGCATGCTTCACGCGAAGACCAGTTGGTATTCGGAACGAAGCGTGCAACAGCCATGAAGCAGATCCTCTCCATCCAGTCCCATGTTGCCTACGGTTATGTCGGTAATCGCGCCGCAACGCTGCCGCTGCAGCGCCTCGGCCATGAGGTCACCGTCATCAACACGGTGCAGTTTTCCAACCATACCGGTTATCTGAAATGGACCGGCGAGGTATTTTCCGCCGCCCATATCGAGAGCATTCTCGACGGGCTCGAAAGCCTCGGGGCGCTGGAAAAGATGGATGCGCTTTTGACCGGTTATCTCGGTGACCCGGCGATCGGCGATATCATCTTGCAACTTCTCGACCGGCTGCCGAAGCATATCCGCTGGCTCTGCGATCCGGTCATGGGCGATGTCGGCCGCGGCTTCTTCGTTCGTCCCGGCATTCCCGATTATTTCCGCCAGAAGGCGCTGGCCCGCGCTTCGATCATCACGCCGAACCAGTTCGAGCTCGAATATCTCGCCGGCCGCCAGATCCTGACGCTGGATGATGCCGTCAAGGCCTGTCGGATGATCCACGAGACGGGACCGGAGATCGTGCTCCTGACCTCGCTGATCCATGACGGCACCCGCGACGACGAGATCCAGATGCTGGCCTCGTCGAAATCCGGCGAACAGTTTCTCGCGACGACGCCCCGCCTACCGCTCGATCCCGCCCCGAACGGTGCCGGCGACTGCACCTCGGCGCTGTTCCTCGGCCATATCCTGTCGGGGGCGACGCTCGACGAGGCGCTGTCGAAAACCGCCTCCAGCATTTTCGCGCTGTTCGAAAAGACGCGCCAGGCCGGGCGCCGCGAGCTTCACATGATCGCCGCACAGGATGATTTCGCCCATCCTGCGCCGCTTTCCGTCACACGACTCTAGCGCCCCTCGAACAGGCTGGTGACGGCGGCGATCAGCGCCGCCGCCTCATAGGGCTTGCGCACGATCGGCGCAGAGAGATGCGGCGGGATGATCGACCGGTCGCTATAGCCGGTGGCGAAGACGAAGGGCACGTTGCGGCGCGCCAGTTCCTCGGCGATCGGCAGCGACGTGCCGGATCCGAGGTTAACATCGAGGATAGCCACATCGGGCGAAAATCCCTTAAGCCGCCGCAGCGCTTCGGCGACCGAAGGCGCAGTCGTCACCTTCGTGATCCCGTGTTCGGCAAGCATCGCCTCGACATCTGCCGCAATCAGCATCTGGTCCTCGACCAGCAGGAATTCCATCTCGCTCAGGCTCGGCGCAGACACGCTTTCCGTGGCTTTGGCATCCGCCTCGCCAAACCGCACATCATTGGCCTCCTCGTCGGCATGCAGATGCTTCGCCGGCACGACGAAGCGGGCGCGCACGCCCGTATGCGGATACTCAACTTCCGCCTCGCCATCGAGTTCGTAAGGGATGCTGCGCCCGATCAGCACGCTGCCGAAGCCGCTGCGGCTCGGCGCCGTGGCGCGCGGGCCGCCGGTTTCGGTCCAGTCGATCTCGCAACCGCCCGAAGCCGTCACCTGCCAGCGGACATCGAGCCTGCCGCCGGGCACCGAGAGCGAACCGTATTTCGCCGCATTGGTCGACATCTCGTGCAGCACCAGCGCCATGACGGAAAAGGCGCGGCTGTCGAGCCACACCCGCGGCCCGTCGAGCACCACCGACCGCGTCCCTTCCATATAGGGCTGCAATTCGGCCTCCAGCAGATCGAGCAGAGATCCGCCGTCGCCGCCGCGCACCACCTGGTCATGGGCAAACGCCAGCGCCTGGATGCGCCCCTTCAGCGAACCGACATAGTCGCTGAGGCTGCGTCCGCTTTCGACTGGATGGCCGACCAGCGCCTTGATGATCGACAGGATGTTCTTGACCCGGTGGTTCAGTTCCTCGTTGAGCATCCGCTGGCGCACATCCGCCTTGCCGCGCTCGTCGGCCAGCATCTCGTTATGGTGAAGCACGATCTCCACCAGCACGGCACGAATGGCCTCAGCTGTCTCGCGGTCGGAATCGGTCCAGGGCTGGGCCTGCAGCCGCACCTCTTCCTTCCAGATGGCAAAGCTTTTGCGCGGCGTCAGCCGGTCGCCCATCGGCCCGGTCGTGTAGGACTTGTCCGGATTGCCGGCCCAGTCGAGCGTCTGCACCACCTCCTTGCGGAAGAAGAACAGGTAATCGCGCGGCCGCTGCGACAGCGGGATCGCCATCACCCCGCAGGCATCATCCGGCGAAATCGCCGTTTGCGGCAGGGATTGCGACAGCTGGAAAGTCGACCAGACCTTGCCGGTCGATGCATGGCCGACCGCCTCGGCAAGTTCGCCGATCAGCGTCGGAGCCGGCGTCGTTCCCTGGCTGGTCCAGGCGCCGTCGAGCCACAGGCCGACACCGTCGCAGGGCATCATCACCGAGAAATCCTCGAGCGAACTGCGCAGCAGCGCGCTGATATCCCGATGGTGCGAAGCCTCCTGCAGGAACCTGTCGAGCGAACGGCGAGCCTGCCTGGCCGTCTCGTGCAGCTCCTTCTGCCTCAGCGCCGAAAGATGCAGCGAGAAGAATTCGCCGAATGTTTCCGCCGCCACCCGCTGCGGCATGGACAGGATCTTGGGCGAATAGTGATGGCAGGCGATCAGCCCCCAGAGTTCGCCATCGAGCACGATCGAGATCGACATCGAGGCGGCGACACCCATGTTGCGCAGATATTCGCAATGGATCGGCGAAACGCTTCTCAGATGCGCATAGGAAAGATCGAGCGGCTGGTTGTCGCCATCGAGTTCGGGAACCACGGGCACCCGCTGGTAGTCGGCATCGCAGATCACCCGGATCGTGTTCTTGATATAGAGGCTGCGCGCCTGCGCCGGGATATCACCCGCCGGGAAATACTGGCCGCGAAAGCTTTCGAGATCACGACGCTTGTATTCGCTGATCACCTTGCCCGAACCGTCCTGCTCGAACCGGTAGACCATCACGCGGTCATAGCCGAGCATGGCAAACATCAGCCGCGTGGCGCTCTGCACCAGTCGGTCGAGGCTCGTGACATTGCGGATGCGGCTCACCAGCATGCGGGCGACTTCCAGCGGCTGGTCCGTATCGCCTGCCGCCGGTTCGAACTCCAGGATCACCTTGGTGTCGTTGCGATGCAGAGAGACGTCGAAGGACCTGCCCGAGGGCAGTTTCAGCCCGTGCCGCAAAGCCGGCCGCGCCGGATCGTCGGAGGTGGCAAGCGCATTGCGCAGCGTATGGGCAACTTCGCCACCCAGCACTTCCTCGAGCCGCCGGCCGAGGATATCGCCCGGCAATCCGAGCATTTCGGCCAGATTGGCGGACTGCTGCAGGATCACGCCGCCAGCACCGTCGCAGACGATCATGCAGCCGTGGGGCTGGATCGATCCGGGTATGTGAATAGGCTCGCGGTCACAGTTCGTGAGGTTGACCGCTTCAGTCTGACGCATCAATCTTTCCTTGAAGCCACTGCCTTGCCGATGGCACACAGAGCTTATTTTCCCGCCTGCCGTGCAAAGGCCCGCAAGATGTTTAAAACATGCCCGTGATAAATGGTGCGGCATTGCCAAATGGCAATTTCATATTTCTATCGCATCCAGGCGTTACCGCAAGTAATGAAGTGCCGTCTTAAGGAATCGATGCGAAGCTTGTTTTCACGACATGCGCTGGCCATATTGGGGCGAGCGAGAAACAGGAATGTGCAGTGAACCGCAGTAGCAATCGCAAAGGCAGCAGCGAACCCCGCTGGCTCGGCCCGGTCTCCCCGAACAGGGTCGCGCTGATCTCGCCGATTTCGGCCGCCCGTTGGCTTCTGATCATCGTTGCTGCCGCCGCCGTGTATTTCTTCTACGGCTTCCTTGTTCCCGTCCTTGCCGCACTCGTCATCGGCTTTGCCAGCTGGCCGCTCTATCGCCGTCTGCTCGCCCGCGTCGGCGGCAACACCACGGTCGGCGCCACGCTCGCCATCATCTTCATCGTCCTGTTCATCGTCGTGCCCGTCTCGATCGGCGCCACCTATGCGGCGCGTGAAGTGGCTGAATGGTTCCGCTGGGCGATCGACGTCAACCGCAACGGCGCCCCGCCGCCGCTCTGGATCACCGGCCTGCCCTTCGTTGGCGAATGGCTCGGCATCCAGTGGACGCGCCATATCGGTTCGCCCGGCTCGGTCGGTGAAGTGGTCCAGCTGATCAGCGGCGCCAATATCGGCGCGATCTATCACGCCATTCTCGCCGCCAGCAACAGCGCCTTCCACATCGTCCTGACGCTGCTTTTCATGCTGATCGCCCTGTTCTTCGTCTATCGCGACGGCGCCTCCTTCGCCGGCCAGATCGACCTTCTCGGCGAGCGCATCTTTCCGACCCGCTGGGAGAGAATTTCCCGCGTCGTGCCGGCCACGATCAGCTCCACGGTCACCGGCATGACGCTGATCGCCATCGGCGAGGGCATCGTGCTCGGCATCGCCTACTGGATCGCCGGCGTCCCCTCGCCCGTCACCTTCGGCGTGTTGACCGGCGTCATGGCCCTCATTCCCGGCGGAGCGCCGCTCTCCTTCACGCTGGTCTCGGCCTATCTCGTTGCCAACGGTTCCTACATTTCCGGTATCGGCCTGCTTGCCTGGGGCAGTATCGAACTCTTCATCGTCGACAAGACGCTGAGGCCGCGCCTCGTCGGCGGCCCGATCAAGCTTCCCTTCCTGCCGACCTTTTTCGGCCTGGTCGGCGGCGTCAAGACCATGGGCTTCCTCGGCCTGTTCATCGGGCCCGTGCTGATGGCGCTGATGGTATCTATCTGGCGCGAATGGATCCGCGAGATCAAGATCGCCGATATCGCCGAGCCCGAGCCGTCTGCCAGCGGCGACCCTCTGGCCGATCCGGCACCGGCCGAAGACGAGCGACCTGCCGCCCGCAAGGCCGCCAATCCCTGACAAAAACCGGTCGGCCGCCGCTCGGACACCAGCCGGCGGCTTCCGGTGATTTCCGGCCACGCCGCCGGCGCCTTCATCGGGCCATGATCTTCGCGATAAAACTCACGCGAGTGAGGCCGAAGCGGCGAACCGACCGGAGATCGACATGAACCCTGCCATCGTGGTGATGACCATTCTCGGCTGCAACGATGCCGGCACCGATTGCCATTACATCGCCACCGCCCAGGAGCGCTGGCCAAACATCGAAATGTGCAACGCCGTCTCCGAGGACCACCTGCCGGCCTATGCCAACCAGCCCTATCCGGTGCTGATCGCTGTATGCCAGGATCCGGCTGTGGCAGGCATTCCGGAAACCGCGCCTCTGCCCACCAACCGCCCGGCCAGCCCGAAGCCACCCGTTGCCGCAGACGTCAAGGCGACGGCCCAAGCACCCGCAGCGATACAGCCACCGGCAGCACCGCAAACGACGGAACAGGCCTCTGCTGCACAAGCCCTTGATTCGGAACAGGCCGACCCGGTGACGGAGGAAGAAAAGCAAAGCCTTGCAGGGCGCGCCATCCAGCGCGTCAAGACCGTGCTGCCGACCACCGAAGGCATCAAGACGCTGATGGCAAAGCCGGTCAGGCTGATGGAAGGCGGATATTCCTGGGTGGCGCGGAAATTCGACCGCTGACCATCCCCCGTGGTACCCCTTGTGCCACGAGGCTTTACGCCACGAGCGAGACGTCCAGGGCATAGGCCCGGGCATTGCGGCGCAATTCGCCGCGATGAAGAAGATCGACCATGTCGATCAGTTCGCAGACCGGCCCGCCGTCACCCCGCGCACCGTCGAACAGTTCGAGCAAGCCGAAATAGCAGGTTTCCAGACCGCCGGTCGCCGAGGCACGTCGCCACAGGAACACCGCCTCGACGAACACCGCCACGATATCCTTGCCGATCCCCGCCGCCTCGAACAACGCCCTGACCGCATGGGTGCGCCCGGTGGCGAGAATGGCTCTGACCCGCCTTTCATCGAGATGGACAAGCGAGACGATGGCGGCGGCGAAGAAGTCCACCTTGCCGCTGCAAAGCGCATGGATGAGCAGAGCCGGCGTCAGCCGCCCGGATAGTCTCAGATGCTCGACGAGCGCTGGTATCTCGCCCTGCGCAAGCGAGGCGGCGATGGCAACGACGGCCTCGTCTCCCGCCTCGCGCGTCATGATCTCGATCCGCTTGGCGCCCATTGTCTTGGTCACAAGATCGGAACCCGCGAGCGCGGAGGCCACATGCGAAACCAGCATGTGGCGGGCTTCGCAGGGAAGACCGTCACGCTCGATGAGATGACGCCGCACGGCGGGAAGATGACCGAAACGCTCGGCCATGCGGCGCAGCGAAATACGGCTGATCGAGGCCGTCTCGTTTTCGAGAAGAAGCAGGATATCGCAGCCCTCGCCGACTTCCGCGATTGCCGCAGCAGCGCTGAAGCCGAGATTGGGGCGCGATGCCACCAGCCCGCGGGTAAACGCGTCGCCGCGCCCGACAAGCTCGACCAGATCGGCATCGCGAAGAACGGGCGAACAGGTGATGACGGTGCAGGCGATTTCCGCCTGATCCTCGCAAAGCGCCATGATGACGGCGCGTGGCGCCTGAGCCGACGAGGCGAGCGCCTCGGCAAGCGCCAGCCTGACCTTCGGCGACGGATCGTCGAGCAGATAGGTCATCGCCATCAACGCGGCGCCATGTTCCTGGTCGCCGAGCTGCGACTGGACGAACGCCTTGGCAAGCGCGGTTGCCGCCCTTGCACGTTCACCAGCTCTTGCCGTCTCAGCCCAGCGTAGGAATGCCTGTATGATCACGATCTGCCCCGGAATAAGGCCGACACCTTTTCGTGCCGGACCTCTGGAATATTAGGGATCAAAGGTTAACATTGGTTCACCACGTTTATTAACCATGACATTCCCGCGTGCCGATTGTCCTTATTTTGCAGCGGTCGGCCGCTTCAACTGGAACACATCGACGCCGCCATCGGCGTAATCCATGTAACCCATGCGTGCCATCGGCCGGGCGATCTCCATGGCGATTCGCCCGTCGCGGATGATCTCCTCGCTGATATGGATGCCGACCACCTCGCCGAATACCATGAACTGCGTCCCAGCCCGGCCGGAAATCCCTTTCGGCTGGATGATCTCCGTCAGCCGGCATTCGAGCGCCGTATAGGCCTCGCCCACATAGGGCGCATCGACGAGTTCGCCCATTTTCGGCGTGAGCCCGGCAAGCGCGAATTCGTCGACGCCGTACTCCACCGGCGCCGAGGATGCATTCATCTGGTCGCCGAGATGCCGGCTGGCAAGGCTCGCGGTAAAGACCCCGGTCTCCTCGGCATTCTTCAAACTGTGCTTGCGGCCCGAAGACGAGAACATCACGATCTTCGGGTTGTCGCAGACGATGTTGAAGAAGGAATAGGGTGACAGGTTCAACGACCCGTCGCGCCCCTTGGTGCCGATCCAGCCGATCGGCCGCGGCGCAACGATCGCCTTGAAGGGATCATGCGCCATGCCATGTGCATTGCTGTCCGTTGCGTAGAACATCTCGAGGCCGCCCTTACGCGTAGGTCACGACATCGGAAAGCTGCGGACGCGGACGGTCCGGCACCGGGAAATCGCTGGAGCCGATATGGATGAAGCCCGCAACCTTCTCGCCGTCCTTGACGCCGAGTGCGGCGAGCGCCTTGTCGTCATAGGAGATCCATTCGGTCCGCCAGTTGGCGACATAGCCGCGCGCATCGCAGGCCATAAGCAGGTTGAGGCAGACCGCACCGGCGGAAAGCACCTGTTCCCATTCCGGGATCTTCACATGCGGTGCCGCCGTGCTGATCACGCCGACGACGACCGGAGCGCGGGTAAAGCGCGCCCGCTCGGCATCCTTCGCCGCATCCGCCATGTCGGGGTTTTGAGACACAGCGATCTCCAGGAACGTTTCCCCAAGCGAGACGCAGACATCGCCGCGATAGACGACCAGCCGCCAGGGCGCGAGCTTGCCGTGATCGGGCACGCGCACGGCAGACGCCAGGATCTCTTCCAGTTCGGCCGCCTCCGGCCCTGGACCCTTGATCTGGGCGACAGGCGTCGAGTGGCGTTCGCGCAGGTAGTCGATCAGCTTTACGTCATTGTTCATCTCGGAAACTTCCATTCAGTGGGACGTGCCAGAGGCGCTGGCGGGGGATGTGGTAGAATGAGGCCTTGAAAATGCCGTTACCATAGGCTTCAAGTGGCTAGTCGCAAAACAAGAGTCAACCGGTCATCGAATGTCAGGCATTTTCCTTGCTCGTCTCCTGCTTGTCGCAGAGGCGCTGTTCGTCGTGATGACGGCAGCCGCGCATGCGCAGGACGGCGACGCGTTCAAGAGCTTCAAGCAGCTCGACAGCACGACGAAGATGCCGAAGCTCAATGCCTTTTCCCCGTCCTCGATCCTGCCGCAGGGCGCGATCGCCAAGGATGTGCGCTTTGCCGCCAAGCTCACCAAGGATGGCGATGCGGTACAGGACGGCCTTGCCTGGCGCGTGTTCAGCCCGATCGCCGGCGAGGATGGCAAGCTGCCGCTGGTGGCAAGTTCGAATGGCGGCTCTGCCGATTTCCAGCTCGCACCGGGTGAGTATTTCGTCAACGTCGCCTTCGGCCGTGCCGGCGTCACCAAGAAGCTGACCGTACCGAGCGACGGCACCGTTGCCGAACAGACGCTGATCCTCGATGCCGGCGGCTTCGTGCTCAATGCCGTGGCGGGCGCCGACCAGCGCATTCCGGCCAACCAGCTGAGCTTTTCGGTCTATTCCTCCGAGGTGCGCGAAAACGGCGACCGGGCGCTCGTCATGGCCGATGTCAAGCCGAACACGATCGTCAGGCTGAGCGCCGGTACCTATCACGTCGTATCCGAATATGGCGACGTCAATGCCGTCGTGCGTGCCGATATCCAGGTGGAGGCCGGCAAGCTCACCCAGGCGGTGCTGCAGCATAAGGCGGCCCAGATCACCCTGAAACTCGTCTCGCAGCCGGGCGGCGAGGCGATCGCCGACACCGCATGGTCGGTGCTGACCGAGGCCGGCGACGTGGTCAATGAAAGCGTCAGCGCCTTTTCCACCATGGTCCTGTCCGAAGGCACCTACCTCGCCGTCGCCCGCAACAAGGACAAGGTCTACCAGCGCGAATTCACCGTCGCCGCCGGCCGCAATACCGATGTCGAGGTGCTGATGCGCAATCCGCGTAGTGTCGGCCGCCAGGCGATCATCGAATCGCAGGATTGAGCCTCTAGAGAGCTCAAGGCCGGGCCTCCCATCCGCTCAAAACCTATCCCGCCTTCCGCACCGAAAACGTGCGCCGGATCGCCGAGGGCGGCCGCCTGTAGACCTCCTGGAAAACCGCATGGAAGCGTCTCAAGCTGCCAAAGCCGCATTGAAACGCGATATCCGTCATCGACAGGTCCGTCTCCGTCAGCAAGCGCTTGGCCCGCTGCACCCGCGCCGTCTTGGCTACCTGCAGCGGGCTTGCCCCGAGATGCCGGCGGAAAAGACGGCTCAAATGCCGCCCGCCGACGCCGACTCGGGCTGCCAGCGCCTCGACCGTCGCCTCCCGCCCATCCAGCGCGCCCTCCTCGCGGATCAGCCTTGCAGCCCGTTCGACGATCGTCAGGCTGCCCTTCCAGGCCGGGCAGAACGGCGCCGTCTCCGGCCGGCAGCGAAGGCACGGCCGATAGCCGGCAAGCTCGGCTGCCGCAGCGCTTGGCATGAATTCGACATTGCGGCGATAGGGCAGCCGCACCGGGCAGACACAGCGGCAATAGATGCCGGTCGTGCGCACGGCAACGAAAAACCGGCCGTCGAATTCCGGGTCGCGTGCCAGCCACGCCTGTTCGCAGATAAAGACATCAAGGCTCATGCCGCTATTCTACACTGCGATCGGACAGCCTAGAAGGACGGAGTCCGTTTTCGGCGAGTCTGGGGCAACGGGCGGGTCTAAAGCATCCCGTACAAAAACCGTGCAGCGGTATAGTGCGACAGGCATGTGATAGCCGATGCCTCAGGACCGTCTCTCATGCATTCAATCGGGGTTACGCGATGCCAGATTCCAAGGTGATGGGCCTGTTCGACTGGGGACTGCTCCTCGTCCTCTCTGTCCTCTGGGGCGGCTCGTTCTTCTTCTCGAAATTCGCGCTGGCCGAACTGCCGCCCTTCGTCATCGTCTTTGCCCGCGTGGCGATCGCAGCCATTGCCCTGTTCGCCTATCTGCGGGCGACACGTCAGCCCATCCCGGCAGACCGCACCACCTGGGCAGCCTTTTTCGGGATGGGTCTACTCAACAACCTCATTCCCTTCAGCCTTCTGTTCTGGGGCCAGACGCAGATTGCCAGCGGCCTTGCCTCGATTCTCAACGCCACGACACCGGTCTTTTCCATCATGGTCGCGCATTGTCTGACCGCCGACGAAAGACTGACCGCCAACAAGATCGCCGGTGTTGCATTGGGCTTCGCCGGTGTCGCGGTGCTGATGGCGGGCAATGCGCTGTCGTCGCAATCCGTACCCGCGCTTGCCATGCTCGCCTGCCTGACGGCCGCCCTCTCCTATGGCTTTGCCGGCGTCTTCGGCCGCCGCTTCCGCCGCATGGGGATTGCGCCGGCCATCGGCGCCTTCGGCCAGACCGCTGCAACGACAGTGATGACGATCCCGCTGGTGTTGGTCTTCGATGCACCCTGGACGCTGCATATGCCGGGCGGCGCGACGATTGCCGCGGTGCTGGCGCTAGGCCTGTTCTCGACGGCACTCGCCTATATCATCTTCTTCCACATCCTCGCCGTCGGCGGGGCGATCAACAGCTCGCTCGTCACCCTGCTGGTCCCGGTCAGCGCCATTGTCCTGGGCAGCCTCTTCCTCGGCGAGCGCCTGGCGATCAATCATCTCGTGGGCATGGCCCTGATCTCGCTCGGCCTATTGTCGATCGACGGCCGCCTATTGCGGCTTTTCCGTGGCAAAACGATGGCTTAAGCATCGATGTCGGATATCTGAGGAAACTCGCCGCGACACGGCTCACGAGAACAAATACAATAAGTTAATCGCGCTCGCGCATTTATAAGCAGTGCGACAAATGTTTCTCAGCTTTTCTGAATTATGACCGTGATTAGGCAAGGGTCATAATTCAAGCTGGAAATCATTTATATGCTGACATCCATCATTTTCTTCTCTGCGGCGATCTCCGCAATGCCACCAGCGCCGATCGGCGACGAGTATCCTCTGTTTCGGCAGGCGACCACGGCAATCATAACCGACGCATCGGACTATGGCGGCACCAAGTCAACGATGAAGGCGAAAGTCACGCCGGCCTCGGCGAAATCATGGTGCGAGAACTGGTATCCCGGCCAGAAGCACTGCACCGAGGATGCACTGACCTCATCCGCCGGCCACGTTTACGAAGCCACTGCGAATTGCGAGACGGGTGATCTCTGGACAGAGGGAAAGCACCTGCTCTTCGACGGCCCTGAGACGACGAACCATAATTTCGAGGGCTATGTCGGCGTCAAGGATGCTGAAACCGGAAAACGTCTTGGCATGTCGGACGCCGAACGCGGCGCTGAATTCGGCAGCTTGTGGCTCAAGCTGTGCCCGATGGGATGGCCATACAAGACCGTGCCGGTCAGCCAGACATTCAAGCTCGGCCCCAATGACGACAAGTACGGCGAATCCATCGGGCACAACGGATCGCTGATGTTCAATCATCAGCGCCAGCACATCATCGTATATTCCGACCCGAAACCGTCGCTTGCCGGAACAGTTGTGGAAGACACCGTTCTCGTGCGGGGATGGGAAGTGCCGAACGAATGGTTCAGCGGCGTCGCCTATACCTATAAGAAGGGCTGCGCGCCGGCTCCCTACCTTGTCACCGGCTATTATCAGGGTGGCAATCTGACGCTGATGGGCAAGGCCCCAGTCCGCAAGGGCTGCGATGTCGTCGACTACAGCAGCAAAAGCGCAAATGCGAAGCTGGTCTTCGATCTTGCCGAATAACTGATCTCCCAAACTTGTATATGACAGACGGGGAAAGACCGAATGAAGGATGTTATCTTCGAGACCGGCACGATCGTTGAGGTCGGTGAAAGCCGCTCCTACGGCGGCACGCGATTCTACACGCATATCGAATTGCAGCGCGCAGATGGCTCAAAAGCCCGTCTCGACGACGTCGCGGTGTCACTGATTGTCACGCCGAAGCTTTTGACCAAAGCCGTGGAGTTGAACCTCGCCGACGCTCCTGTCGCAACGATCGCATTCGTCAACCAGAAAGGGCAGATGCTGGACAAGCCGCTCATCATGGGTGGCCAGTCGAACGGCCGTTTTTTCCGAAATCTGGTTCTTGGCTATGCCAGCGAGAATGGCTACGGCATCGAACGCGGAGTTTCCAAGCCGCTTCTGTTGTTCTCCAAGATCGCCACGGTTGTTCTGGCTTTTCTCTGCCTTTACATCCTTGTGGCCGGCTGGTGGCTGATCGCGCTGATCCTGCCGGTGCTCGGCTTGCTCATCGCGGCCGTTTCCTGGCGTCAGCTTGCCGGCTTCCAGAAAACCTTCGGCGTCATACAAAGCAAGTTCATCGAACTCGGATATATCGACCGCACCACGACCGTATATTCCTGAGGAAGTTTCGTCCGAATTTCCGACCGCCGGCCATGCTCATGAGCCGGCGGCATCAAAGGTGCCATCCTCCAAAAAGCAGGCAAATATTCATGCCGCCTGGCGGCGTTCCTGGAATTTCTGGAGCCGCGAGCGGCGCACCGGCCGCAGCGAAAAGACGGCGTGGTGAAGGGCAGACAACAGGTCCTTGCGCTCCCTGCGCTCCGACATGTCTTCCCAGGTCATCATCTGCCCCACATGGGCGCGGATCGTTGAGCCGGAAAGCCGCTTGAACTCGCGGATCAACAAGGACAGGCGCAGCGTCAGCGACAGCTTGCTGGCAATATGGAAGAGCGGACCGTTCTGTCCCTCGAAATAGATCGGCACGACATCGGCCCGGGCCGACTGCACTAGCTTTGCCGGAAAGATCTTCCACGGCAGGTCTTCCGCACGGCCGAACCCCTTGGTCGCGGTGGCAACGCCGCCGGCCGGGAAGATGATGATCGTCACGCCTTCGTTGAGCAGCCTCAGCGCCTCGTGGCGGGTCTTCATGTTGATCGCCAACGCGTCCTTCGTCTCCTCGAAGGAGACGGGCAGCGAATAGGGGGCGATCTCCGGCACCTTCAGGAGTTCGTCATTGATCAGCACCCGGAACGGCCGGCCGAGCTGCTCGGCCATGGCAAGCACCGCGATCCCGTCGCCGATGCCGAACGGATGATTGGCGACGATGACGAGCGGACGCCCTTCCGCAACGCGCGGCAGCCACTCGCCCTTGATGTCGAGTTCGACATCGATCAGGTCGAGCATCTTGCCGAACACGCGATCGGTCTTGCCGACGATATCGGCGCGCCAAATGTCATAGAGGCGGGCATAGCGGTCGCGGCCGGAAAGGCCTTCGATCGAGCGGATGAACCAGCGTTTCAGCTTGGGGTCCCGCTCGTTGGCATAGGAAAGTTCCTTGAAGCGCATCTCGTCTCCGCGGAAATCCCGCCGTTTATCATCGCCCGATAATATTTCAGATCCCGAGAATATTTCAGATCGATGTCAGTTTTCTGACAGCGCCCGTGCATGACGGGCGCTGTCACCGATTGGAGATGGGCTCAGGCCGCCGCTCAGGCAGCCTTGATGCGGGCGGCCTTGCGACGCTTGACGTCGGGAGGCGTTGCCTCGTCGGTGAGCGATGTGATCGCCTCGTCGAGCGACATTGCCGTCTGCGCCTGCGAGCCGAGGCGGCGGATATTGACCGAGCGCTGTTCGGCTTCCTGACGGCCGCAGACGATGATCACCGGCACCTTGGCAACCGAATGCTCGCGGACCTTGTAGTTGATCTTCTCGTTGCGGAAGTCGGTCTCGACATTGAGGCCCGCCTCGCGCAGCTGCTCGGCAACCTCGCGGCCGTAATCGTCGGCATCCGAGGTGATCGTTGCGACGACGACCTGCGTCGGCGCAAACCACAGCGGCATGTGGCCGGCGAAGTTTTCGATCAGGATGCCGAGGAACCGTTCCATCGAGCCGCAGATGGCGCGATGGATCATTACCGGCTGGGTCTTTTCCGAATTGGCGTCGATATAGAAGGCGCCGAACCGTTCCGGCAGGTTGAAGTCGACCTGCGTTGTGCCGCACTGCCATTCGCGGCCGATGGCGTCCTTCAGCGTATATTCGAATTTCGGACCGTAGAACGCGCCTTCGCCCGGCAGGATACCCGTCTTGATGCGGCCGCCCGACTGTTCCTCGATCATCTTCAATACGCCCATCATCACGTTCTCGGCGCGATCCCAAAGCGCATCGGAACCGACGCGCTTTTCCGGACGGGTCGACAGCTTGACGACGACTTCATGGAAGCCGAAATCCTCGTAGACCGACAGGATCAGTTCGTTGATCCTGAGGCATTCCGCCGCCAGCTGATCGTCGGTGCAGAACACATGCGCGTCGTCCTGCGTGAAGCCGCGCACGCGCATCAGCCCATGCAGCGCACCGGATGCCTCGTAGCGATGCACGAGACCGAATTCGGCAAGGCGGATCGGCAGTTCGCGGTAGGACTTCAACCCATGCTTGAAGATCTGCACGTGCCCCGGGCAGTTCATCGGCTTCAGCGCGAAAACACGGTTATCCGCTTCCTCGTCCTTCGGGTGAGTGAAGGCGTAGGCGGATTTTACCGCG
This sequence comes from Neorhizobium sp. NCHU2750, assembly GCF_003597675.1. Classification (NCBI taxonomy): domain Bacteria; kingdom Pseudomonadati; phylum Pseudomonadota; class Alphaproteobacteria; order Hyphomicrobiales; family Rhizobiaceae; genus Neorhizobium; species Neorhizobium sp. NCHU2750. The sequence goes on from NZ_CP030827.1 coordinate 1,980,676, forward strand.
AACATATTCTCCTGGTACCAGCCCCAGTGACCGGAGGTCTCCCAGAGCGAGGCATCCAGCACCTGCGGTGCGTTGACCTCTTCATAGGTGCCGGCCAGACGGCGGCGCATATAGGCCGTCAGCGTCTGGAACATCCGCCAGCCCTTGCCGTGCCAGAACACCACGCCCGGACCTTCTTCCTGGAAATGGAAGAGATCCATCTCGCGGCCGAGCTTGCGGTGGTCGCGCTTTTCGGCTTCGGCGAGAATGTGGAGATACTGGTCGAGCTCTTCCTGGGTGGCCCAGGCCGTGCCGTAGATGCGCGTCAGCATCGGCTTGGTCGAATCGCCACGCCAGTATGCGCCGGCAACCTTCATCAGCTTGAAGGCCGTGCCGATCTGGCCCGTCGAGGCCATATGCGGACCGCGGCAGAGGTCGAACCAGCCGCCCTGATTGTAGATCTTCAGGTCCTGGCCTTCCGGGATCATGTCGACCAGCTCGACCTTGTAGGCCTCGCCCTTGTCGGCAAACACGTCCTTGGCTTTCTGGCGCGACCAGATTTCCTTGGTGAAGGCGGCGTTCTTCTGAATGATCTCCTTCATCTTCTTTTCGATCTTCGGCAGATCGTCAGGCGTGAAGGGCCAGTCTTCCCTCGTGTCCGGATGGACGCGCTTGAAGTCGTAGTAGAAGCCGTTTTCGATGACCGGGCCGATCGTCACCTGCGTGCCGGGCCACAGGTCCTGCACGGCCTCGGCCATGACATGGGCGGCATCGTGGCGGATCAGTTCGAGCGCGCGCGGATCGGTGCGGGTGACGATCTCGATCCGACCATCGGTAACGGGATCGGAGAGATCGCGCAGCTCGCCATCGAGCGCGATTGCCACGGCCTTCTTGGCCAGCGACTTGGAAATGGATTCGGCAACGGCAAGGCCGGTCGTTCCCACGTCGAACGCGCGGACGGAGCCATCGGGAAATGTAAGGGAAACGGACATCTGAATTCTCCTGTCCAGTCCCGCCAACGAATGCGGGTGGTCAAAAAAGGGCTGCAGGACTTTTGCCGGCAGCAACGAACGCCGGGGTGATAGTCAAAAAATGCGACGGAGTAAAGGTTTTCAGCCGCTCCGGTGGCGCATCCAGTAGCGCCACGGCGTCCACCAATGCTGGCGCGCCGACAACGTTTCCGGCACCGGATCGAGCCCGCCGGTACCGCCTGGCCCGCAGCGGGCGACGCGAAACAGCGTCAGGAAGCCTCCCGGCCAGATCCCGTGCCGGGCGATCGCCTCATAACCATATTCCGAACAGGTCGGGATATGCCGGCAGGAATTGCCGATGAAACCGGAAAGCGTCAGCTGGTAGAGACGAATGAAGCCCATGCCGACAAGCCGTCCGGGTGTCTTGCGGAACGGGCCACGCCAGTTGCGGGAAAAACGGGACGGCGGCTCGCGATCATCGCCGCTGGAGGGTGAGCAGAACGGGCACATCACCCGGCAGCAGCCTTCGCCGCGCCCGCCTCGATCTGGTCGATCGCATCGACCACCGCATCGAAGGTCAGCATGGTCGAGGCATGCCGCGCCTTGTAGTCCTTGACTGGCTTCAGGTAGCGCATCTCCTCGAAGCGGCCGGAAGGCCCCTCGCCGCCTTCCTTCAGCATTGCGAGCATGTCGGCTCGCGCCTGGCGAAGTTCCGCCGCCGTCGCACCCACGACATGCCGCGCCATGATCGACGACGACGCCTGGCCGAGTGCGCACGCCCTCACCTCGTGGGAAAAACCCGCCACCGTGTCGCCGTCCATCTTCAGATAGACTTTCACCTTCGAGCCACAGAGCTTGGAATGTTTCTCCGAGCTTGCATCGGCATCCTCTATCCTGCCGGCCAGCGCAATATTGCCGGCAAATTCCAGGATCCTGCTGTTATAGATATCGTCCATATCGATTGACCCATTGCCTGCCGATCCTCAGTCCCGATCCACCGGCCCGATCCACCGCGATGTTCCCGCGGGGATGATCCATTGAACGCATCGTCGCGTATCGTGATCTATCGGAAGCGGTTCGGAACCCTTATATGTGGTGTCGTAACCCGGCGATCAATAAAGCAGCTTTTTGCGAAATTCGATCGTCAGGGAAACAGAATGCCTTGTCAAAAGCGGCGCCAACCCTCAGATAACGGCACAAAGGCAGGCTTGCAGGCATTTTCCCGACAGGGATATGCCGGATGGCGGCCGAAACGAATGCCAGAACGAACCAAAGCATGTCGGGTGCGGCCTTGAACCGCATCGGGAGACAATAGATGGATGCGATTGTGAAGAATTTTCCGGCCTCGAGCCAGGAACAGGGCCAGAAGTCGGCACGCCCGAGCCAACAGGAGGCCGAAGAGGCCGTTCGCGTTCTGCTCCGCTGGGCAGGCGACGATCCGGCCCGCGAAGGCCTGCTCGATACGCCCTCGCGCGTTGCCAAGGCCTATGGTGAACTGTTTGCAGGCTACGACCAGTCCCCCGAAGACGTGCTGGGACGCACGTTTGAGGAAATGTCGGGCTTCGACGACATCGTGCTGGTGCGCGAAATCCCGTTCTTCTCGCATTGCGAACACCACATGCTGCCGATCAAGGGCATGGCGACGGTCGCCTATCTGCCGAACGGCCCGGTTCTCGGCCTGTCGAAGATCGCCCGTGTCGTCGAAATCTTCGGCCGCCGGCTGCAGACGCAGGAAAACCTGACGGCGCAGATAGCCAATGCGATCCAGAACACGCTGAAGCCGCGCGGCGTCGCCGTGCTGATCGAGGCCGAGCACATGTGCATGGAAATGCGCGGCGTGCAGAAGCAGGGCTCGCGCACGCTGACCACAACCTTCACCGGCGAATTCAAGACGAACGCCACCGAACAGGCGCGCTTCTTCACCCTCGCCCGCAACCGGTAAGCCTCCATCATGAGTGCCGAGATGTTTCCAGCTCCCTCCTCCGACAAGTCGGTACTCGAGGGGGCAGGCCCCTTCACGCCGCGCTTCGACGCCAATGGCCTGATCACCGCCGTCGTCACCGATATTCGCGACGGCGAGATCCTGATGCTCGCCCATATGAATGCCGAGGCGCTAAAGCTGACGGTCGAAACCGGTATCGCGCATTACTACAGCCGCTCGCGCTCGACGCTCTGGAAAAAGGGCGAGACCTCGGGAAATCTGCAGACCGTGCATGAAATCATGACCGATTGTGATCAGGACGCGATCCTGCTCAAGGTCTCCGTAGCAGGCCATGACGCCGCCTGCCACACCGGTCGGCGCTCCTGTTTCTATCGGGCGGTAACAAAAAATGACAAGGGTATTGTCCTTGAAATCAAGGATGATGCGCGTCATTTTGATCCCGAAGCCGTCTATTCCAGCAAAGAGAAATAGCGGGGCCAGCGCCTCGTTCCGATACAGCTCCCGCCAGAGTAAACGCTTTCGAAACCATCCGATGCGCTAATTGCCGATCACACTGTAGTCGGTCGTGGAGTTGTCGAACGATGCTGAACTGGAGTTGGAACCGTCACGACCGTCAGGCCGCGTCACAGGAAAGCGGCCTTGCGCGTGTCGGTGAGCCGACGCCACCCGTCGCCATCGCCCCGCCCCGCAAGGCAAAACTCGCGCTTGCGCTGGGTGGCGGCGCCGCCCGCGGCTGGGCCCATATCGGCGTTCTTCGGGCCTTGGACGAAGCCGGCATCGAAGTCGGCATGATCGCCGGCACCTCGATCGGCGCCCTTGTCGGCGGCTGCTATCTTTCCGGCAAGCTCGACGAACTGGAAGCCTTTGCAAGGTCACTGACCATGCGCCGCATCGCAGCGCTTCTCGACCTCACCATCGGCGGCGGCGGCCTGCTCGGCGGCATGCGGCTGACCAAGCGCATGCAGGAACATCTCGAAGGCATGACCATCGAGGATCTCGACCGGCCTTTCGTGGCGGTGGCGACCGAGCTTCTGACCGGTCATGAAATCTGGATATCGAGCGGCTCGCTGATCACCGGCCTTCGCGCATCCTATGCGCTGCCCGGCATTTTTGAACCGGTCAAATGCAACAACCGCACGCTGGTCGATGGTGCGCTGGTCAACCCGGTACCGACCTCCGTCTGCCGCGCCTACGAGCAGCCGCTCGTCGTCGCCGTCAACCTCAACTACGACATTTTCGGCCGCTCGGCGGTCGTCAAGCACAATGCCAGCGTCCAGACCGTCGACGAGGTCATCCGCGAAAAATCGGACGACACCAAGGTCAGCGTCACCGGCACGATGGTGCAGGCCTTCAACATCATCCAGGAGCGGATCTCGCGCGCAAGGCTCGCCGGCGACCCGCCGGATCTGGCGCTGCATCCGCGCCTCAGCGATATCGGCCTGTCGGAATTCCATCGCGCTGGCGAGGCGATCGAGCGCGGCTACGAGGAAACCATGGCGCAGATCGCCGCCTTGAAGCGCATGCAGGAAGTGTTCGCCCGCTGAACCGGGCGAAGCATCGATCCTGCCTGAAATCGCGTCTTGGCACGGTCAGCTGGCGATATAGGCCTTCATCTGCTCGGCCTCGTGCTCGACCTCGCGCATGCGGGCCTTGACCACGTCACCGATCGAAATGATCCCGGCAAGCTTGCCGTCGGTCTCCACCGGCACGTGGCGGAAACGGCCGGCGGTCATCATCTCCATGACCTCTTCGACCGTCTGGTCTTCGCGACAGCGCGTCACGCCGGTCGTCATCATCGATTGCACCGGCTTATCCAGCGCTGCCACGCCATGGGTGGCGATCGTCTTGACCAGATCGCGCTCGGTAAAGATCCCGGCGATCCGCCCCTCCAGCCCGGTCACCACCACGGCACCGATCTTCCTGTCATGCAGTACCGACGCAACCTCCAGGAGCTTTCGGTCGGGCTCGACGGTCTGAACGCCGCGCCCCTTGGCTTCAAGCATCATCTTCACGGTAGTCGACATGCCATCTCCTTACCTATCCACATGGCCAATCAACGTGCGGAAACCCTCCTCCTCCGAAGGCTCCTCACTCCTTCATACATCTGGAATTGTAGATCGGCGCGGACGCGAGTTCAAGCGTCGCCGGCTACACGCTGCGGTAGCGAATGGGGTCGAAAAAGCCGAACAGCAGGAAGCCGAACAGGAAGCCGCCGATATGGGCATCCCAGGCGATCTCACCCGCATCGCTGCCGATCAGCGGCAGGCCGACAGCGACAAGGATGTTTCCGACGAACCACATGGCGGTGAACATGACGACGGTGCGGTTTGAAAAGGCGCCGATGATCGACTGCCGAGGATACAGATGGCCATGGGTGCGGTCGTAGCCTCCACCATCGGGAAAGGCGAACCGGCAGGCGGCTCCCATCAGCGCCGACACGACGCCGGAGGCGCCGATCAGCAATGTTTCCTGCTCCCAGTGAAGCGCGGCATGAAAAAACGCTGCCGCGGCAGCCGAAAGGATCCAGAAGACGATATAACGCCAGGCACCGATCCGCCGCACCACCGGCGTGCCGAAGGCGGCAAGCCACAGGCCGTTGAAGGCGATATGTTCGACGCTGCCATGCAGGAAAGAATAGGTAACCGGCGTCCAGAGCCATTCCAGCCCCTGATCGGAGAGCGGAAAGGCATAACGCACCGGCGTAAACGCAAGCGTGACAATGAACGCATCGCGCGCATCGTCACCCAGCACATATTCCTGCACCACATAGATGACGATCAGAAATGCCAATGTGAGCAGCAGGATCGTCGGCATATTGAAGGCCGGTTGGCGTTCACGCTGGCGCGGAGGCAAATGCGTCTCGTTTTCGGGCGTCGCGCCGTCGTCTGGGACCATGTCGGGCCGCTCGTCCATGGCCATTCCTTCCTTTTCTAAAGGAGCAAGCCATACAGGAGCGATACCGGCTTGAAAAGAAGCCACGCAGCCTTGGAGTTGCGCCTGAACAGCCTTCTCGCCCATCGCAGGCTCACCGCCCATCGCACCATTCCACCACCGTTGCGAGCCGTGCCAGGCAGCCGGCAATGCCAACTGGCATGGTTTTCGCTCCGTCATTGGCAAAGGCAGGATTCGATGGGGTGAGCTGGTTCATTATCGAACAGGACAAGGTGCATGCGCAACACGGCAGTTCAAGAGATCTTTAACTATTGGAATGACTTACGGGGCAGCAGGCCGACGCCGCTGCGCTCGGAGATCGATCCCGTCGCGCTGCGCCGTTTTCTGCCAAACCTGTTCATCGTCAGCGCCGCCGAGCCGGACGATCCGGTTTTCGCGCTGGCAGGAACCCGCATATGTGAAATCTTCGACCGCGAACTGCGCGGCTGCAATTTCAACACCATCTGGCAGGGCGAAGACGACGAACGGCCGGTCGCAGTGCTTAACAACGTCCTCTTCTATGAGCGGCCGGCGCTCCTCGACATCCATACCGCAGCCGATGGCGAGGACTACCCTCACGACCTCCTGCTCATGCCCGTCCGCTCCTATGGACAGCGCAGCGACCGGGTTCTGGGCGCCCTCCTGCCGCAGCAGACAGCCATTCCGCCGCTAGCCCTTCCGATTGCCGGTCTTTCGCTGGAAAGCTGGGGCTTCGTCCAGCCCGACGGCACGCGGCCGACGGTCAGCAGCGATGCGGACGTCTCCACCTCTGTACCGGTCACCTTCTTTCGGCGGCTGGTCGGCGCGCGCCAGGCCCAACCCGGACGCTAACCTTCGGCTGCGGACAACCATCTGTTAACTGGCGAATGTTATCTCTTGGCTGACAATCCAGGCCAGAGTCACGACATCGATGTTTTCCTTCCAGCCGGCACAGACCCAATCGACGCAAGCGATCGCGGCCCAGCGTTCGTTCCAGCGCGTCACGGTCAACGTCGAAGGACGACTGATGCTGGCCAGCCACGAGGAATATCCCTGCACGGTGATCGACATGTCGCCCGGCGACGTCAGTTTCACCTGCGCTGGTCAGCCGCGCGTCGGCGAACGCGTGATTGCCTATATCGACCACCTCGGCCGCCTCGAAGGCACCGTGCTCAATCTGTCCAAGGACGGATTCGTGATGTCGATCAACGCCACCGAGCGCAAGCGCGAAAAGCTCGCCGCCCAGCTGACCTGGATCGCCAACAAGCATGAACTCGGCCTGCCGGAAGACCGGCGCCATGACCGCCTGACGCCGCGCAACACGTTGACCGAGCTGACGCTTGAGGACGGCACGATCTACTCCTGCCGCGTCATGGACCTTTCGCTCTCCGGCGCCGCTGTCGATATCGACATCCGCCCGGCCATCGGCACGCCGGTCCGCCTCGGCAATATGCGCGGCCGCGTCGTGCGCCACTTCATGGAAGGCGTGGCGATCGAGTTCACCTCGGTCCAGTCGCGCGAAGCCCTCACCGCATTCCTCTAGAATCGGCTCGGCCTAAGATAGGCCGCAGCATCCTGCCCGCGGCAATCGCCACCGGCATGGCAGCCCCCGTCGATGCCGACCGGCATGTCTGGCAACCTCCCCACATCGATCCAGGCCGCTCCTCCACCAACAGACCGCACCGTTTGGCAATAGCCCGATGGCGACAACCGGCTCCCGGAACTGGCCAGCTCTGCTGGGTTAAATTTTCCTGAACGGAACCCAGCCCTCCCTCACGCATCTCCCTGATGATCGTCGGCCGGAAGGCCAGAAACACCGCGGCCCAACCTGGGATTCGTCCGAAAATCGTCCACGTCAGAAAAAAATGTGCCTTTTCGGGATTTTTTTCGCACCCGTTTTGGAGCCTGTCGGGACCTCTTTCGATCCCATTTAAAACCAGTCTTGGCACCGAAGGGGCTACCGCACCGACCACCCGGGCAGCAGATAGACGCGCCCGCAGCGCCGGGCCGGTCGTCCGAATGCCAGACGTTTCAGGCACTTGCGCCGCGAATAATCGGATTTGTCTCGAATTTTAATCGAATTATCCGCGAATTTTATCTGCATTTTCGTCAAATACGCAGCGTGTTTTATGCGCATTTTCGTCAATCTCGATTAGAATAAGCGATTGATTTTACGCCGCTATTTTGCAGTCGATCAAAGGCTGTCTGGCACTGTCCCCTCAACGAACGGGGTGACAGAAAATGATGCTTCCGAAAAGACTTGCACAGGTACTCATGACCGCCGCCATCGCCATTGCCGCAGCGGCTCCATCTCTTGCCGCTCCGGCTGGTGCGATGCGGATTATCGGCAAGGCAAGCCAGCCGATCGGCCATTACGAGTTCTGCCAGACCTATGTCAGCGAATGTCAGCCGCTGCCGGGCGGCGACAAAGGCCCACTCTCCTTGACGGAAGACAAGTGGCGCGCACTGCTCGATGTCAATTACACGGTCAACACGACGATCACGCCGATGACCGACATGGAGCTTTACGGCGTCGAGGAGCGCTGGGCCTACCCGACCACCGCCGGAGACTGCGAGGATTTTGTCCTCCTGAAGCGCAAGATGCTGATGCAGAAGGGCTTTGACGCCTCCGACCTGCTGATCACCGTCGTCCTGCAGCCGAGCGGCGAAGGCCACGCGGTGCTGACCGTGCGCACCGATCGCGGCGACTATATCCTCGACAACATGCGCAACAAGGTCCTGCTCTGGACCGACACCGAATACACCTACCTGAAGCGCCAGGATGCGGCTGATCCCGGCCGCTGGGTCAAACTTCAGGACGGCCGCGCCGTCGCTGTCGGCAGCGTCAGCCAATAAATCTCCCCGAACGACCCCGACCCCGCCAAAAGGCGGGGTTCTGCTTTACACAAAATTAACCCTGCCCGCGCGACACTTTCGGGCAGAGGCGATTGGATCCCGTATCCCTGTTCCGGTCCCGCATAACACCATCCGGACACGGGGCCACGTCATGACACGCCGCGAATCTGCGCCGCCGCAGCAAGAGCTGCCGCTGATCTCCGAACGCTTCCTGCTGCGCGTCACACTCGTGACGATCCTGCTTGTGGCAGCCACGCTGGCAATTGCCATCGGCGGACGCTGGCTCGGTCAGCGCATGGCGCTCGGCGGCCATACGGAAAGCGCGCAGGTTTTCCCCGTCACCATTGGTGAAGACACGCTCGGGCTTGCGGCCAACACGATTCGCTTCGAGGAACAGCGCCACGCCGGAACGACCGAAAGGGTCGACCTCTATCTGACATGGCCGGGCATGGAGGGCTACAGCCATGCGCTGCGCGACAGTTTCGACAATCTCGACCGCCCCGACCTCCTGCTGTTCCTGCAGATATCCCAGAGCACTATGTCGAAAGACATGTCCGGCCGCCTGCAGCCGATCTATCAGCAGCTGTTCGATGGCGCGCCGGAACCCTACGATTACGGACTGACGCTCCATCACCTGCGCGACAGCAGCGGCTACGGCCAGGAAGTGCTGCTGACGGCACCGCACCCTGGCGAGCCCGATTACGTGGTTCGCTGCCTTCTCCCCGCAACCGGCGAAAAGCCGACCAGCGGCGACTGCCAGCGCGACATCCATGTCGGGCGTGACCTCACCGTTCTCTACCGATTCTCCTCCAGCCTGCTGAAGGACTGGAATCACATTGATGCCGCAGTTAGCGGTTTTGTGAACGCGCGTCTGAATGCCGCTGACGGCCAATCCGCCCAGAAAGACGACTAAAATGCCCCATTTCCGGGAAGGCTGCCGTTCATCATAAACCTCTTGGTAACGCTGTTCTCCTAGATTGTATGCCAGCGATCCGGGGCGGGGGCACGCCTGGATCAATTGAGAAAAATGACCAAATCAATGAGTGCGGCAGTGTTCAAAACGATGTTCTCCGCGTCCTTCCCCAAGGCCGCAGCGAAGACCCAGGGGAAACGCCTGGGATGTCTCCTTGCAATTGCGTTGTCTCTGACCGCGCTGGCGCCGGCTGCGCACGCTGATCCGAAATACGCGGGCATCGTCGTCGATGCCAAGACCGGCAAGGTTCTTTATGGCGAAGATCCCGACGGCCTGCGTTACCCGGCATCGCTGACCAAAATGATGACTTTGTACCTGACGTTCGAGGCGCTTGAAGCCCATCGCTTCACGCTCGATACTTTGGTTCCCGTTTCCGCCCATGCCGCCGGCCAGGCTCCGACCAAGCTCGGCGTTCGTCCGGGCGGCAAGGTCACCGTCGACCAGGCGATCCGCGCCATCGTCACGCGCTCTGCCAACGACATGGCAACCGCGCTCGGCGAGATGGTGGCCGGCGGATCGGAAGATCGCTTCGCCCAGATCATGACCGCCAAGGCCCGTGCACTCGGCATGACCCGCACCAATTATCGCAACGCCAACGGCCTGCCCAACACTGCGGCAATGACCACGGCCCGCGACCAGGCGCGCCTCGGCATCGCCCTGCGCCAGCACTTCCCGCAATATTACGGTTATTTCAGCATCCGGTCCTTCACCTTCGGCCGACAGGTGATCGGCAACCACAACCGCCTCGTCGGCACGGTTGCGGGCGTCGATGGCATCAAGACGGGCTATACTCGCGCGGCCGGCAGCAACCTTGCAACCTCTGCCCAGCTCGACGGTCGCTCGATCGTCGCTGTCATTCTTGGTGGCCGCTCCAGCGCTGCCCGTGACGCTCAGATGCGCAAGCTCGTTGCCGAATATCTGCCCAAGGCTTCGCGTGGCGGCACCTCGAACCTGATATCCCAGGCCGCGCCCGCCGCACCGGCAATGCCCGTACCGCGCACGCCCGCTGTCGCCGCCGTGTCGTCCGAGGGCCGCCAGGCATCTGCCTTCGACCTGCCGAACAGCGGCCCGCTGCCGGATACCCGTTACGACCGCCAGCCGAAGCCCCCGATGGAAGTCGCCGCCGCCTATACCGGCGAAAGCGCCCAGAGCCGCTCCGCATCCGAGGCTCTGGCCGCTGCTGCACCCGAACCGCAGACTCGCCGCGAAGGCGCCGCGATGAAGCGGGATCTGGCCGAGGAGAATGTCGACGACGTGACGACGGCCTCCACCCGCGCCAGCTCCAGAGCAAGTTCCAGCGCCCAGGCCATGTCCGGCTGGGTCATTCAGATCGGCGTCTCTCCGAGCGAGAAGATGGCCCTCGATCTCCTGCAGAATGCGCAGGATAAAGGCGGCAAGGTATTGCGTTCCGCCAAACCCTTTACGGTCGCCTTCAACAGCAATGGCGGCCAGATCTATCGCGCCCGATTCGGTGGCTTCGACGACCAGAAGACTGCGGTCGATGCCTGCACCGTGTTGAAGCGTAAGGGCGTAAGCTGCTGGGCCTCGGCCCAGTGAGGAAAGAGGCTTGAGACAAGCCTTTTCCCTCGCAAACCGCGCCGCAAGTCGGCGGCGCGGAGAAATCTCGAATTGTAATGCGTAAGCGGGGTTTCCGATGGGAATGAATGAAAACAGTGCCAATCTCGGAACGGCCCAATCGTCCAGGGCCAAGGGTGTGGCACTCAATCCGCTCCATGAAGCGGCAATGCGGCTGGCAGGCCTTGGTCTGAGCCGATCGAAGGAAAAGACGCGGGATCTCGTCTCGCTGCTATTGAGCCACGGCGCCCGCGCCTGGCGCCAGTCGCAGCCTGAAACGGGCATCCACCTGCATGTGTCGGCACATTCGGGCCGTTGGCCTGTGCATATGAAACTGCCGGTAAAAGAAACCGTCTGATCTAAAGCAGACCGAGGTCTGAAAGTTCGCGGCGCAGATCCTCCGGTAGCGCCGCGACATCGTCGCCCAGCGCGCCGAGATCGCGCGGTGCCTCTTCATCCTTGAGGTAACGCCAGCCCTGAAACGGCCGCTTCGGTTGCGAGGCGGTCTCGATCACTTCCGGCCCGAGCACCAGTTCGCATCTCTGGATGCCGTCTGCGCCGGTAAAGGTTCTGAGATCGATGAGCTTCTGCCGCGCCGAAACCTGTCCCTTGATCACCCAGTAGAGCGATCCGCCGTCGAGCAGTTCCTCGACACGCTTCGGCACCATGCGTGTCGTATGGACGCTGTGCGGCTCAAGCCCGGCCGCCATGGCGGTCAGCGCCCTCTCCGATACCCAGTCGCGAAGATCCTGAATACTGTCGGCGCCGACGCAAAGCTTGATGAGATGTAAGGCCATGTCTGGCTTCAAAGACCCGCAGGCGCTTTCAGTCAAGGGCTAAACGGAAGACGGGCGTCGTCACTCCACAGTGACGACGTGGCTCAACACTCGACGACGTTGACGGCAAGCCCGCCGGTCGAGGTTTCCTTGTACTTCTCGCTCATGTCGTTGCCGGTCTGGCGCATCGTCTCGATACAGGCATCGAGCGGCACGAAATGCGTGCCGTCGCCCTTGATCGCCAGCGATGCGGCGGTGACCGCCTTGACCGCGCCGAGCGCGTTGCGCTCGATGCACGGCACCTGCACGAGGCCCGCAATCGGATCGCAGGTCATGCCGAGATGATGCTCGAGCGCGATCTCGGCGGCATTCTCGATCTGCTCCGGCGAACCGCCCATGACGGCAGCGAGCCCGGCCGCGGCCATCGCCGCAGCCGACCCGACCTCCCCCTGACAGCCGACTTCGGCGCCGGAAATCGAGGCATTGTGCTTGATGATGCCGCCGATCGCCGCCGCCGTCAGCAGGAAGTCGCGAATATCGGCCTCGGTCGCATCCTCATGGAAATGCAGGTAATATTTGAGCGTTGCGGGAATGACCCCGGCAGCCCCGTTGGTCGGCGCGGTGACGACACGACCGCCGCCGGCATTTTCCTCGTTGACCGCCATCGCATAGACGGAGAGCCAGTCATTGGCGAGGAGAGGGTTGGGACGATTGCTGCGCCACTCCTCGTTCAGCCGGTCATGGATCGCCCTCGCCCGCCGCTTGACCTTCAGCCCGCCCGGCATGATCCCGTCGACCTTGAGGCCGCGATCGATACAGCCGTTCATCGCCGCCCAGATCGCATCGATCCCCTCGTCGAGTTCCTTCTCGCTCGTCCGGGTCAACTCGTTTGCCCGCTTCATCTGCGCGATCGAAAGCCCGGCGCCATGCGACATGTCGAGCATCTGCTTTGCCGTCGAGAACGGATAGGGCACCCGGTCGCTGCCGGCGGCGTTCTTGGTCGCCCGCATCGCCGCAAGCTCGGTATCGGTGACGACGAAGCCGCCGCCGATCGAATAATAGATCCGCTTCAGGAGCAGCCGGCCGTCCTTGTCCAGCGCCGAGAAACTCATGCCGTTGGCATGGCCCGGCAGCGGCTGCTTCTTGTCGAAGACGAGGTCGGTGGCCGGCTGGAAAGCGTAAGCCGGATGGCCGGGCGGCGTAACACGCCCCGTGCGCTCGACCTCGGCGATGATATCGTCCATCCGGTCCGGATCGACTGTGTTCGGCGCCTCGCCCATCAGGCCGAGGATCACCGCCCTGCCCGTTCCGTGGCCGATGCCGGTAAAGGCGAGCGATCCGTGCAGCGATGCCTGCAGCGCGGCGACATGCGTGCCGGCCGGACGCGGCCATTCATCCGACAGGATGAGATCGAGAAACCGGTTGGCGGCGGACATCGGTCCCATCGTGTGGGAACTCGATGGCCCGATGCCGATCTTGAAGACGTCGAAGACGGAAAGAAACATGGGTGTCCCAAAAATCCAAAGGCCAGCCGATATGGGCCACGGTTAGATGCCGGCTTATCGCAGTGAGGCTACGCCATATCACCGTGCCGTCATGTTGGCCGTCCGACACTCGTTTGAGCATCAACGACATGCGTTTCCCATATGCTGCTTCGCTGGGCGAGAAGCAAGAGCGGCAGGGTTGAGACATCTGTCCCGGCACTTGCGCTGATAGCGCCTCTTGCCGCCGCCGTCGAAACAAAGCAAGAGATGCGGGATGATACGTTTCTCGGGTTCCGGCAGCTTCCCATGATTCTGGCTGATTACGTCGCACTCGCCCTGTTTGCCTTTCTCTGGGCGCTTTACTCCTGGTTTACGGCAGGCTCCGGCGGCCGTTTCCTGCCGCGCCAGAGCCTCAACAAGGCGATGGCCGAGCGCCGGCAGCGCTGGATCTACAACGCGCTGAAGCGCGAGCTGAGGATGATCGACACGCAGATCTTTGCTGGCCTGCAGAACGGCACAGCCTTTTTCGCCACCTCGTCGATCTTCGCGCTTGGCAGCTGTTTTGCCCTGCTCGGTGCCGCCGACAAGGCCGATGCGGTGTTTTCTAATCTGCCTTTCGTCCCCTATACCGGCCATGCCGCCTTCGAGCTGAAGGTGGGCGGTCTCGCCTTCCTGCTCGGCTATGCCTTCTTCAAATTCGGCTGGGCCTACCGGTTGTTCAACTATTGCACCATCCTGTTCGGTGCCCTGCCGATGACCAAGGACGCGGAGGCCGATCCCGTCCATGCGCGCCGCGCCGCCGACCATGTGGTCCGGATGAACACGATCGCCGCCGGTCACTTCAATGCCGGTCTTCGGACACTTTTTCTGTCTATCGGCTATCTCGGTTGGTTTGCCGGGCCCTATGTGTTCATGGCAACGACAGTGATCATCATCGTCGCGCTGCTACGCCGCCAGTATTTTTCCGAGGCGCGGCTCGCCATCATGGAAGACGAGTAAGGACTGAAATATTGACGCTAGCCGATACAAAACCGCAGCCGCAGGCAGGCGGGCGCTCTCCGCGCATTCTGCTGATCGACACCCTTCGCGGCGTCGCGCTGATTGCCATGGCAAGCTACCACTTCACCTGGGATCTCGAATATTTCGGCTATGTCGATCCGGGCACGGCAACGCAGGGCTTCTTCCGCATCTATGCCCGCTGCATCGCCAGCACCTTCCTGTTTCTCGTCGGCATTTCGCTGGTTCTGGCCCATGGCCGGGAGATTCGCTGGCAGGCCTTCGGCAAAAGGCTTGCCATGGTGGCCGGTGCCGCCATCCTCGTCAGCATCGCCACATTCTATATCTTCGCCGATGAATGGATCTATTTCGGCATCCTGCACAATATCGCCGTCACCAGCCTGATCGGCGTCCTGTTTACCCGCCTGCCCTGGTTCGTGCCGGGCATCGTCGCAGCCGTGATCGTCGCGCTGATGGTGACCGACTACAGCCTGGTGCCCGGCCTGATGGACAGCCCGATCTTCGACACCCGCTGGCTGTCATGGATCGGCTTTGCCGAAATGCCGCCGCGCTCCAACGATTACGTGCCGATCTTCCCCTGGATCGCCGCAGTGCTTTTCGGCATTGCCGTCGCTGGCTGCGTCGTTGCGCGCGGCTGGCACCTGAAGCTCGCCAACGTCCAGGCGCGCAAGAACATCCTCACCATGGCGGGCCAGCACAGCCTCGCCTTCTACCTGCTTCACCAGCCGGCATTGCTGGCGCTGCTCTATCTCTTCTCGCTCGTCCACCCCGCACCGCCGCCGGACCTGCGGCTAAGCTATATCAACAGCTGCCAGCCGAGCTGCATGCGCGACACCCATAATGCCGAGCTCTGCCGGAATTTCTGCAACTGCACTGCCGACAGGCTGGCCAGCGAAAACCTGATGACGTCGCTGCAGAACGGCACGATCACCCCACAGGACAACCGCATCCAGATCCTTGCACAGGAATGCTCGATCCAGGCGGAACAGCCTCAGCAATAGAGATAGAGTAAATCACGTACCGACGCCGAGTTCGGCGAGCCGCGTCAGGCAGGCTTCCTCGACGTTGTCGAGTTCCGCAAGCGTCTCGTCGATATCCTTGCGCTTCTGGCGCAGATCGTCGCGCTTCTCGTCGATGCGCTTCATCAGGAGCTTGAGCTGGCCCGTCTCGCCGGGCGGTTCCTTGTAGACCTGAATGATCTCGCGGATTTCCGCGATCGTGAAACCGATCCGGCGGCCTCTGAGAATTTCCAGGATGAGGCGACGGTCGGCTGCCCGAAACAGGCGCGTGCGCCCGCGCCGCTCCGGATGGATCAGGCCTTCGTCCTCGTAAAAACGGAGTGTGCGGGTCGACACGCCGAATTCGCGCGTCAGCTCGGTAATACTGTAATATTTGTCCACGACGGTTCCTTGCTGTCGAACCGGAAAATAATTGACTTTTACGTAACAGTCAAATCGCTGTTACTTCAGCAACCACAGCGTCGCCAGGCCGAGAAAGCTCATGAAGCCGGTCATGTCGGTGATCGCCGTGACGAACACGGCAGACGACACCGCCGGGTCGGCGCCGACCTTGTCGAGCACCAGCGGGATCATCATGCCCGCCATCGCCGCCGCCATCATGTTGATGATCATCGCCGAGGCGATCACCATGCCGATGTGGAAATCGGCAAACCACCAACCCGCCACCGAGCCGACGACGCAGCCGAACAGCATGCCGTTGATCAGCCCGACGCCCGCCTCGCGGCGCACGACGCGCCAGGCATTGTGAATGTCGAGGTCGCGGGTGGCGAGCGCGCGGACCGTCACCGTCATCGTCTGCGATCCGGCATTGCCGCCCATGCCGGCCACAATCGGCATCAGGATGGCGAGTGCCACGATTTGCTGGATCGTCCCTTCGAACAGCGAGATGACCGAGGCCGACATGAAGGCGGTGAACAGGTTGACCATCAGCCACGGCACGCGCGAGCGTGACGTGTCGACCACCGAGTCGGACAGTTCTTCGTCGCCGACACCCGACAGGCGGCGCAAATCCTCTTCCGCCTCTTCCTGGATCACGTCGACTACGTCGTCGATGGTCAGCACCCCGACCAGCCGCCCGTTGTCATCAACCACCGCCGCCGACAGAAGGTCGTACTGCTCGAAGATCTGCGCCGCCTCTTCCTGGTCCATGTCGGCCGGGATCGGGTGGTTCGTCTCCCGCATGATCGTCTCGATCCTCACCTGCCGCTTGGTGCGCAGGATGCGGTCGAGATCGATGATGCCGAGCAGCTTGAAGGTAGGATCGATGACGAAGATCTGGGTAAAGCTTTCCGGCAGACCTTCGTCGTCGCGCATGTAGTCGATCGTCTGGCCCACCGTCCAGAACGGCGGCACGGCGACGAATTCGGTCTGCATGCGCCGGCCGGCCGAGCTTTCCGGATAATCCAGCGCACGGCGAAGCCTGACCCGCTCGGTAAACGGCAGCTGCGCGAGAATTTCTTCGCGGTCCTGATGATCGAGATCCTCGAGAATGTAGACGGCATCGTCCGAATCGAGATCGCCGATCGCCGCCGCGATCTGCGCATTCGGCATCTGTTCGACGATTTCCATGCGGATAGCGTCGTCGACCTCGGTCAGCGCCGTAAGGTCGAAATCCTTGCCGAGCAGTTTGACCAAGGCCAGGCGCTGCGCCGGCAGGATCGATTCGAGTAGGTCGCCGAGTTCCGATTCGTGCAGCTTGGCGACATTCTGGCCTAAAAACAGCGTGTCCCGGTCCGCGATCGCCGCACCGACCTGGGCGAGGAAATCGGAACGGATCGATCCGTCCTCGGAATAGATGTCGTGATGGTCTTCCCCGGCCTTCTGGCGGATGAGGGTATCGTCCTTTATATCGCTCATCCATTACCCTCGCATCGGCCTGTCGCCATCCATAATTCGGCAACGGAAAACATTTAGTCAACAATCAGATAGCATGAAAGACTGAAGTAACTTTATCGACAGCCGCAGGGCGCTTGCGACAAGCTCTGCCGCCAGCGCTGATGCATCGCGCAAGAGCCAGAAGAGAGACACACCAGATGCCCGTCCGCCCTATCCTCACCTACCCGGATCCCGGCCTCTCCCGTATCTGCGAACCCGTGTCGAACTTCGGCGAAAACCTCGCCTCACTGGCCGGTGACCTCGTCGATACGATGCGTGCGGCGCCCGGCGTCGGCATCACCGCCGCCCATATCGGCGTCTTTGAACGTCTCTTCGTGCTGGAACTGGCGCCGGGAAAGGGCGTGCTGACCTATGTGAACCCCGAGATCCTCTGGGCGAGCGATGATCTGATCCGCCACATGGAAGGCAGCGTTTCCATGCCCGGCGCGACCGACGAGGTGGAACGGCCAAGACAGATCCGGCTCCGCTATCAGGACCTTGAGGGCACCAGCCATGAAGAGGAAGCACGGGATTTTCACGCCGTCTGCATCCAGCACGAGATCGACCAGCTCGACGGCATCTTCTGGCTCCGCCGCCTGTCGCGCCTGAAGCGCGAGCGGCTGGTGAAAAAATGGCAGAAGGAAAAATGACCTGAAGGAAAAAATCGCTCGCCGGCAGAACTCCTTCGCGTCTTGAGCGTTTGTCCCTGACAGCCCCAGAGGGATTGACGAATCGACGCAAGGAAGAGAGCCATGCCGCTGAAGAAGGATATCGACGACACCTCCCGCGAGGAGGATTTTCGCGATTTTGACGACCGCAATATCGATGACGGCTGGCCCTATGCCGATCAGCCAGGCGCCGCATCCGGCCCTGTGGATAACGCCGCCTATGGCAATTCCGGCGGCAAGACTGAGAGCGATCGCAATCCGGGCTTTCTCCTCGATCAGGCAGGTTTCGACGGCCTTGAGGAACCGCAGCGCGACAGCCTGCGCCCCGGCACGATGGGGCTCGAAAATTCCGACGATCTGGAAGAGCGGATTACCGACGCGATCGATGCGCTCGGCATAATCGACATGGACCTCATCGACATTCACGTCGAGCGGATGACGGTGATCGTCGAGGGCGAAGTCGATGATGCCGCGACCGCCCGCAAGATACTGCGCGTGGCGGGCGAGACCGCGGGCGTGACAAGGGTGATCAATCACCTGCGGCTAGCCGGCGTCGATAGCCGAATCCCCGATGAGGATTGACGTCACCCGATGGTGACGGAAATGGCCGGAGGTGTCTTCAGCGTGTTGCTGACGGTGCAGATCTCTTCGGCCATTTCGACGATGGCGTGACTCTCGTCGTCACTCATCTCACCTTCCACCGTGATCGACACGATGAAACGTTCGATGCGAAACGGCTCCTCATGGGATTTTTCGCCGGTCACATCCGCCGTCACACTCACGAACCGGTCGAGCAGGCCGAGCCGGCTGGCGGCTATCCTTGCACTCAGGGCCAGACAGGCGGACAGCGAGGAGAACATCAGGTCGAGCGGGTTGAAGCCCTCTTCCGAGGCGCCGGTGACGACACCCACCTGCCCGCCCGTCCGGCTTGTCACCGACGGATGACCGTTACGCGTGAGCCGTGCCGTCGCACCGATTGGGCGCGTCTTGATCTTCACATCCACCATCGCGCGCCCCGCCTCGCCTCACACAGTCTCGATTTCGGTCGGCCCGAAAATATCCTCGAAAGCCTGGCGCAGGCGGATATCCACATCCTCCATCATCACCAGCATGCCGAGATCCTCGAGACTCGTCACCCCATAGGCGCTGACGCCGCAGGGGACGATCCCGGAAAAATGTGTAAGGTCTGGATCGACATTGATGGCAAGGCCGTGAAAACTCACCCAGCGCCGCAGCCGGATGCCGAAGGCGGCGATCTTGTCTTCCGCCATGCTGCCATCCTGCAGAAGCGGTTTTTCCGGTCGCCTCACCCAGACCCCGACACGATCCTCGCGCCGCTCGCCGCGCACATTCATCAGTTCGAGCGTGCGGATCACCAGTTCTTCCAGCGCCGCCACATAGGCACGCACGTCCTGTCGGCGACGCTTGAGGTCGAGCATCACATAGGCAACCCGCTGGCCAGGCCCGTGATAGGTATATTCCCCACCACGCCCCGTCTCATAGACGGGAAACCGGTCCGGCTCGATCAGGTCGGCCGAATTGGCGCTGGTGCCGGCGGTATAGAGCGGCGGATGTTCGAGAAGCCAGACGAGTTCGTCCGCCTTTCCCTCGGCAATCGCCGCCACCTCGCGCTCCATCGTCGCGAGCGCCTCCTCGTAAGGCACAGGACAGTCTGAAATGCGCCAGCGCACCGGCGGACAGTTTGTCGCAGGCAGCATCGAATGGTTGAGATCGGTTCGGGTCAGCATGAGAGCCTTCTGGCAAGAAGATCAGGGCTTGGCAAGCATCCTGTCCGGGCACCGGCTGGCGGGCCTGACAGGGTGGTCCTTGATATGGGGATTGTGGACTTCGATTTTTATCCTTCAAAAAACTGTCACGGCACACTTGTGCTGCCGGAATCCTTTTGCTAGATGCTCCCTCGCCGACGCAAATCGGCTCTACCACGATGCGGTCGTGGCGGAATTGGTAGACGCGCAGCGTTGAGGTCGCTGTGGGGCAACCCGTGGAAGTTCGAGTCTTCTCGACCGCACCAAATAAACCCGGCTTCGGCCGGGTTTTTTCTTTTATGCCCTGCACTTGCAGAAATTTCTTCATCCAACGCATAAATTTTCTGCTGCCCGCCCGAACGCGCTTTTCAGGCTTTTTTTGATGCTTACCGCGGCCCGGATCAGACGGTACGGGATCTCTCCACCGCAAGCGACTGGATGACCAGCCGGCAGTTTTCGTTGCCCTCGGGCAGAAGTGTCATCGGATCGATCAGCCCCACCCCGACGCCGATCGCGTTGACGGCGGCCCAGCCCCAGTTGTCCTGAGCGTAACGCAGAAGCCCCGGCCCCTCGACCGCGATACAGGCCTTGCCCGCCTCCACCAATTCCTGCGAGGACACGCCCTTGAGTCGCTGCGACATCTCGGCGTGAAGCGGGGTGACGACGAGCATCATGAAAAAATAGCTGATCAGTGACGACAATCGGGCCTCCTGTACTGGACAAACAAGATAGGCACGGACCCGCTCCGCTTCCAGCATGGCGAAAAGATCACCCTACTTCGCCCGAAATGCGGCCCGCCGCGATGAACCAACCGACGCTTCGGCAAACGAGTGAGCTTCAAAAAAAATCATCGAGCCCGCCCGCCCCATCCCGCTTGAACCACATCACCGGCTATGGTTGAACACATGCGACCATTGCGAGCGCCACATGTCCGATTCCCCATTGCACAACCCGATCAAGGGCATGGCCATCATGGCCGGCTGCATGATCATCCTGCCGACAATGGATGCGATTGCCAAATACATGGCGACCTTTGAGACCATGTCACCCGGTCAGGTCACCTTCTACCGGTTCTTCTTCCAGTTCCTGACCCTGCTGCCGATCGCGTTTTTCGTGCCGGGGGCGCTGCGTGGCGGCAAGCGCCCGTGGATGAACCTCCTGCGCGGCGCCCTGCATGCAGCAGCAAGCCTGCTGTTCTTCATGGCGGTCAAATACATGCCGCTCGCCGACGTCTTCGCCATCTATTTCGTCGAGCCCTTCATGCTGACGATGATGTCGGCGCTCTTCCTCGGCGAAAAGGTCGGCTGGCGGCGCTGGCTTGCCATCATCATCGGCTTCGGTGGGGCAATGATCGTTATCCAGCCGAGCTACGAGATCTTCGGTTGGACGGCACTCCTGCCGGTCCTCTGCGCCTTCCTCTATACGCTCTACCTGTTCCTCAACCGCGCTATCGGCAATGCCGACTCACCGCTGACCATGCAGTTCGTCGCCGGCGTCGGCGGCACGCTGTTCATGACGGTCGCCCTGTTTGCCGGCCAGTCGGTCTATCCAGTGGAATTCGAAGCCTCCCTCCCGTCATCCGGGCTCGGCCTCGTTCTTCTCGTCATTCTCGGCGGCATATCGGGCTATATGCACCTGCTCGTCGTGCGCGCCTTCCGCATGGCGCCGCTGTCGCTGCTCGCACCGTTCCAGTATTTCGAGATCATTTCCGCAACGGTCCTGGGTTACCTGTTGTTTTCGGATTTCCCGACGGCATCCAAATGGCTGGGTATCGCCATCATCGTCGGCTCCGGCCTGTTCATAATCTGGCGTGAGCGGGTCAGGACGGCACAGATGGCGACCGCATCGGCGAACAATTAATCTTCGTTAACCGCGCTTCTTCTCAAGCTCTCAACTTATCGGCTCTAAGAGCGATATCAGTTTCATGATGAAACGGAGAAAGAGATGAGCGGCATACGCTTTTCTTTTCCGGCATGTGTCATAGCCGGAAAGGGCCGCATCGACAGGCATGACCTGTTGATCCTGCGGAAATATACCTTTGCGGATGGAATCCGTACCTACGAAGACGCACTCCTGCTTCTGGCGCTCAACGACATGTGCCCCATTCACTGCGATGAATGGCCGGCCTATTTCGTCGAACAGCTGACCACATTCATCGTCGACGAGGCCGCCCCCAGGGGCCGCATCGACGCGACGAAATCGGCATGGCTGATGCGCGCGCTTGCGCTCGACGGCCGCATCGTCGAGCCGGCCCAGCTCGAATGCCTGCTGCACGCCATGGAGCGTGCCGAGAGCTGTCCGGACATCCTGTCCGCCTTCGCGCTCGACCAGTTGCGCCACGCCCTTTGCGGCCGGCCGGCCGGTGGCTGCTCGGTCACCAGCCTGCGCCTTGCCGGCATCACCGCCGACGATCTCGCCTATGTCTGGCGCATCCTGCGCAAGCGGGTGAGTTCCGGCCGGCTGCTCGTCTCGGCACTTGAGGCCAGCAGCCTGCGCATGATTCAGGACATCGTGCAGGACCGCGACAATCATCCCGGCTGGGACGACGTGATGGCCTTTGTCAGCGGCGAAGAACGCGCCGGCAGCCTTCGCAACCGTCCATGGCTGATGACGACCGAAGGCGCGACCGGCTGGAACGAACGGGTAGCCTGAACCGGCGGTTCGGGATCCGGCGCTGAGCCGGACCCGGAACCCGCTCAGCACCGAGCCAGGACCCAGCCAGGATCTACCGGGCCTGTATGAAGCCTGATTGCCGGACCGGTTGACATCCGGTCGGCAACACTGTCCAAGGACGCATGCAGACAGACAACCCCGCTCTTCCCTTCGGCTATTCGCCCGTCCCGGCCGGCAAGCTTGCCAATATGGTGACCTGCCTCGATATGTCGGCGCGCCCGCCGGCACGTCCGCAGCCGCCATCGAACGGCCTGAGCGTCGAGCGCTGGCCGTCGCCCACCGTCGAGGATTACCGCGACCTTTATCGGCGGGTCGGCGAGGACTGGATGTGGGTTTCCCGCCTCGTCATGCCCGACGAGAAGCTGAAGGCAATCATCACCGATCCGCTGGTCGAGATCTATGTGCTGACAGACGGCGCACGCCGCCTCGGCCTGCTGGAACTGGATTTCCGCCAACAGGGCGAATGCGAACTCGGCTATTTCGGCGTCGTCCCTGAAGCGATCGGCAACGGCTCCGGCCGCATCCTGATGAATGCCGCCCTCGACCATGCCTGGGCAAAGCCGATCACCCGCTTCTGGGTCCATACCTGCAGCTTCGATCACCCGGCAGCACTTGCCTTCTACCAGCGCTCCGGCTTCAGGCCCTATGCGTTCATGGTCGAGGTCTGCGACGATCCGAGGCTCGACGGTCGCATGCCGAAAAGTGCCGCCCCGCATGTGCCCCTGATCGAACTTTGATCGGAGCCTGACTCCGATTACGACACGGCATGACCGGTTCCGGCTTGAGCCTTTGGCTGCCGTCATGCAAAAGTCCGCCCAGATTCGAAATACCTAATTCAGTACCAACAGGAGAGACACGATGGATGTCCGTGCCGCCGTTGCCGTTCAGGCTGGAAAACCTCTGGAAGTCATGACCGTTCAGCTCGACGGCCCGAAGGCCGGCGAGGTGCTGATCGAGGTCAAGGCGACCGGCATCTGCCACACCGACGACTTCACCCTCTCCGGCGCCGATCCGGAAGGCCTGTTCCCGGCGATCCTCGGCCACGAGGGTGCCGGCATCGTCGTCGATGTCGGACCGGGCGTCACCTCGCTGAAAAAGGGCGACCACGTCATCCCGCTCTACACGCCGGAATGCCGCGAATGCTATTCCTGCACCTCGCGCAAGACCAACCTCTGCACCTCGATCCGCTCCACTCAGGGCCAGGGCGTGATGCCTGACGGCACGAGCCGCTTCTCGATCGGCAAGGACAAGATCCATCACTACATGGGCTGCTCGACCTTCGCGAACTTCACGGTCCTGCCGGAAATCGCGCTTGCCAAGATCAATCCCGACGCTCCCTTCGACAAGGTCTGCTACATCGGCTGCGGCGTCACCACCGGCATCGGCGCCGTCATCAACACCGCCAAGGTGGAGATCGGCTCCACCGCAATCGTCTTCGGTCTCGGCGGCATTGGTCTCAACGTGCTGCAGGGCCTGCGCCTTGCCGGCGCCGACATGATCATCGGCGTCGACATCAACCCGGACCGCAAGGCCTGGGGCGAAAAGTTCGGCATGACCCACTTCGTCAACCCGAAGGAAGTCGGGGAAGACATCGTTCCTTATCTCGTCAACATGACCAAGCGTCATGGCGACCTGATCGGCGGCGCCGACTACACGTTCGACTGCACCGGCAATACCAAGGTCATGCGCCAGGCACTGGAGAGCTCGCATCGTGGTTGGGGCAAGTCGGTCATCATCGGCGTTGCCGGCGCCGGCCAGGAAATCTCCACCCGTCCGTTCCAGCTGGTCACCGGCCGCAACTGGATGGGTACCGCCTTCGGTGGCGCCCGCGGCCGCACCGACGTGCCGAAGATCGTCGACTGGTACATGGAAGGCAAGATCCAGATCGACCCGATGATCACCCACACCATGCCGCTCGAAGACATCAACAAGGGCTTCGACCTGATGCACAAGGGTGAATCAATCCGCGGCGTGGTGGTCTATTGACCACCGCTCCAAGCTACAGTGTTGACGTGCGGGGGCTCGACGAGTTCTCCGCACGCGACCTCTACGAGATGCTGAAGATGCGCGTCGACGTCTTCGTCGTCGAGCAGAACTGCCCCTATCCCGAGCTCGACGGCAACGATCCCGACTGCCTGCATCTGCGGCTGCTGGAAGGTGACGACCTGCTCGCCTGCGCCCGCCTGTGGCGACCCTCGCCGGACGTCCTGCCCCGCATCGGACGCGTCACCGTATCGCCCGCCCATCGCGGCAAGCGGCTTGGCGAGGCACTGATGCGCGAGGCGATCGCCGAGTGCGAAAAACTCTATCCGGGTGAAGCAATCGAGATCGCCGCCCAGGCGCATCTGCAGAAATTCTACGGCTCGCTCGGCTTCGAGCCGACATCGGAAGAATATCTCGAAGACGATATCCCGCACGTGGACATGGTCAGGCCGGCGACACGGTGATAGGCTGTTTGGATACCTAGCCGCCGCCATGCCACAATCGTCATGGCGGGCGGCGCCAAACGGAACTGAGCATCATGGCGCATTCGTCGGATATTTCTCTGGATGACGAGCAGCAAAAACTCATCGACCGGCTTGTCCGCGCGGGCCGTTACCACGGCGCAAACGATGTGATCGCCATGGGGCTGAAGCTGATAGAAGAGCGGGAGCGCCAAGCCGAAGCCTTCACGTCGGAACTGGAGCAGGCCGTCGATACAGGTCTGGCAAGTGGCCCCGCCACACTCATGGAAAACGGCAGCGAACTGATCGCCGCGTTTCGCAGGCCTCGATAGATCCGATGGGCACGGTCCTTCGGCGCCCGGAATTCTTAAGAGACCTGCGCAGCATCTGGCAGTTCATCGCAAGCGATAGTGAAACCCGCGCCGATGGTTTCGTGCTCGAACTGGAAAACGCTACCGACTGCTCGCCGACAATCCAGGCCTCGGGGCTCAACAGCTTCCCAGATACCCGACGATGCGGATTTTCTCCTACCGCAGCTATCTGATTATTTACGAGCCATTGCCGGATGGTACCGGAATAGAGCTTGTCCGCCTGCTGCATGCGACGCGTGATTATCATCGACATTTCGACGATTAGTTCCGTTCACCGCTCAAGCCGCCACGCTTGCCTTTCCCCTCTGCGGATCTATCATCCCTCTAAGAGAACCAGGAGAGGAAGCCACCATGTACAAATTCGAAGTCTACAAGGACAAGGCCGGCGAGTTCCGGTTCCGCTTCAAGGCGCCGAACGGCCAGACGATGTTTTCCTCCGAGGGCTATTCGGCCAAGGCATCCGCCATTGCCGCGGTCGAATCGATCAAGCAGAACGCCCCCGGCGCAGCGACCGACGACCAGACGACAGCCACCGTCTGATGTGCTAATCCGCCTGCCAGCCATTCAGAGTTCGCAGGAAGGCGAATACATTTGATCTATGTCGATGCCGATGCATGCCCGGTCAAGCCGGAAATATTGAAGGTCGCCGAACGCCACGGCTTCGAAGTCACCTTTGTTGCCAATTCCGGCCTCAGGCCCTCCCGTGATCCGATGGTGAAGAACGTCATCGTCTCCGGCGCCTTCGATGCGGCCGACGACTGGATCGCCGAGCGCGCGACACAGGGCGACATCGTCGTCACCGCCGACGTGCCGCTTGCCGGCCGCTGCGTCGAGGCCGGCGCCTTCGTCACTGGCCCGACCGGAAGGCTGTTCGACAGGACCAATATCGGCATGGCCACCGCGATGCGCGATCTCGGCGCACATCTGCGCGAGACCGGCGAGAGCAAGGGGTATAACGCCGCCTTCTCGCCGCGCGACCGGTCGGCCTTCCTCGAAACCCTGGACAGGCTGTGCCGCAGGGCGAAATCTGCCGGCTGAACGGATTTGACGGGATAGAGCATGGCGAAGGCTGGCGCGAGAGAAGCAAGACGGCACGGGCATTGGCGCCACCGACACGGGCCGTTCTTCATCGCGGTCATTGCTGCACTCATCGCCCTGCCGGTACTGATCGCCCTTCTGCCGGAACTCTGCGCCGCCCTGACGGCCATCATTTTCTTCGTCGTCTATCTCGCGTTGATCGGCGCCAGAGTTCGTCACCTTGATGCCGACCAGCTGGAAGCGAGCGGCCAGAATACCGACGAACCCGCGCCGATCATCCTCGCGGTCACCCTGCTTGCCGCCATTGTCGCCCTCGTCACCCTCTTCGAGGCGCTCAACCAGAAACAGCCGACCGGAATACTCGAGGTGGCGGTCGCTTTTGCCGCGGTCATTCTCGGCTGGTTCTCCATCCACATGATGTTTTCGCTCCATTATGCCCATCTCTACTGGCGCCCCGGCGACAAGGATGACGGAAAATCCGTCGGCGGCCTGGATTTCCCCGAGACGGAAAGGCCCGGCGCCTGGGATTTTCTCTATTTCGGCTATGTGATCGGCATGACGGCGCAGACCTCCGATGTCGGCATCACCGCGACCGACATGCGTAAAATCAACCTGCTGCATTCCGTCGTGTCTTTCTTTTTCAACACGATACTGGTAGCCGCTGCGGTCAACGCCGTCGTCTCGCTGGCGACATGAACGCCTGCGGCATGCCCCTCGGAAATGGCCACCGGTTTCGGGACAGGACATCCGCAGGAACGAAGCTCGAAAGGACCCGCCCCTTGAAGATCATTTCCCAAAACACCGCCTTCGGCGGCATGCAGGGTGTATTCGCCCATGATTCGGATGCCTGCAAATGCGAGATGACCTTCGCGGTCTTCGTTCCTCCGCAGGCGATCAGCGAGCCGCGGCCGGTTCTCTGGTATCTCTCGGGGCTCACCTGCACCCATGCGAACGTGATGGAAAAGGGTGAATACCGTCGGCTCGCCGCCGAACTCGGCCTGATCATCGTTTGCCCGGATGTCAGTCCGCGCGGCAATGACGTGCCGGACGAGTTGACCAACTGGCAGATGGGCAAGGGCGCCGGCTTCTATCTCGACGCAACCGAGAAGCCCTGGGCCGAGAACTACCAGATGTACACCTATATCACCGAGGAACTGCCCGCGCTCGTCAGCCAGCAGTTTCGCACCGACATGGACAGGCAGGGCATTTTCGGCCATTCGATGGGCGGCCACGGCGCCATGACCATCGCTCTGAAGAACCCCGACCGGTTCAGGAGTTGCTCGGCCTTCGCCCCGATCGTCGCGCCCTCGACCGCCGACTGGTCGGCCCCCGCGCTTGAAAAATATCTCGGCGCCGACAAGACCACCTGGCGCCAGTATGACGCCTGCGCGCTGGTCGCCGATGGCGCACGCTTCCCCGAATTCCTGATCGATCAGGGCAAGGCCGACAGCTTTCTCGAAAACGGTCTGCGTCCATGGCTGTTTGAAGAAGCGGTGAAGGGCACCGGCATCGGCCTTACGCTGAGAATGCAGGAGCGTTACGACCACTCCTACTACTTCATCTCCACCTTCATGGACGATCATCTGCGCTGGCATGCCGAGCGGCTTGGCTGATCGGCAAGACGGACAGTGAAAAATGACGAAGCCGGCGTTATCGCCGGCTTCATCGTTTTCGGGATCGCTCAGATCTTCCTGCGGTTATCCACCGAGAACGCACCGGCGCCGGCGAAGAACAGGTAGAGGAAGATGAACGAGAAAAGGATGGCGGCCTCGCCACCGTTCAGCGCAGGCCAGAAGCCCTTGGGGAAATGCGCCATGAAATAGGCCACCGCCATCTGTCCGGACAGGATGAAGGCCACCGGACGGGTGAGGAAGCCGATGGTGATCAGAATACCACCAACGAATTCCAGAATGGCTGCAACGAGAAGCAGTGGCGGAAGATGGTCGCCCCCCTGCGGCGCGGGGAAAGCAAAGAGCTTCATCATGCCATGCTCGAGGAACAGCAGTCCGCTCATAACTCTCAGGGCGCCAAGGCCTTGCTCTCTATAAGCGGCCAGACGATCAAATAATGCCATCGGTATCTCTCTCCGGTTGAATAAGGCGGCACAGCGATAGGCTGGGCGGCGCCTTGCCAGAAATCAATTTTATGGCATTAACCGACGAAATTTAAAAGCAACGGGTAACCTTGGCGTATCAAAGCCCGCCGGCCTCGGCATAAGCGGTGATCGCCGTTGTCCGTTGCGGACTGGCGAGGCGAAATTCGGAGGCGATGCGGTCGGCAATCTTGTTCGCGAGCGAATCGACCGCGCCCTGCGCACCGAAGGAGAGCGAGCTTTCCTGAAACGAGCCTTCCGCCACAGGGTCGCCCGAAGTCACCGAAATCGCCTTCACCGTCACGGTGGCCTGATAGCGGTAGCCGAACAGAAACTGCGACGGCTTCACCTTATCGATCCGCACCGTGAGAATGGTCCGCGGCAGCATGATCGAGCGGGTCGTCGCCTGGATCGCTGTATCGACCAGCAGATCGGTGCGGGCGATCAGCTCGCGTGAGACATCCGGCTGGGCCGTCACGAAGGCGCCGCGCACGTCATAGAGCAGCCGCTCCGACACCTCGCCAGGCACAGGCATGCGAAAGCCGGCCAGCATCAGCACGACCAGGGGCACGAGGGAAAGGCGAACGGGACGGAAAGACATGCGGAAATCCGGAACAACAGGCCCGCATGTTCGCCATTTAGGGTTAGTGAAGCCTTAAACCGATGGCTTCAACGCGGTAAAAACCGCCGCCGCAGCAACAAATTCGTCGTGCCGTTTTGCCCGGCGGTGCTCGGCCTCGGCGTCGGCGCCCCAATGCTCGCTTGTCCAGTCTTCTTCCAGATGAGCAAGCGCCCAGATATCTTCGGCGTCACGGTGGCCCTCGGCAAAGGCAAGCGCGAGGATTGCCGAACCGGTCAGCGTCGTCACGGTATGCAGCACCGCAAGCTCGATCGGGGTGTCGTATTTGCGAAGCACCGCGGAAAAGGCGAGCACCGCCTCGCGCGGCTGCTCCTTCGGCATTACGCCCTCGATCAGCTCGAAACGGGCACCGTGGTCATTGGCCACCCAGTCGACCAGCGGATCCCATTGCTCGCGCTGGCGGATGACGAGGTTTTCCGGATCATTGGCACGGTAGCAGAGCATGTCACTGGCGGAAAAGCGTAGTATATCCTCGAACACCGCCTGCGCTTCGACAGCCACGCCATCGATCGCGGTATTGACGAGACGCGTCACCGGCATGGTGCGCGGATCGATAACATCGACCTGGTTTGCCCATTCGTCACGCAGCAATTCGGCAAGTCGCGCTGTCGGCACCGAAAGCGCATTCTTCGCCGGTGTCTTGACCGGCCTGCCATCGAGATGGACCGCATGGCCGCCCTCGCCCTCGACGATCGACACTTCCTTGTAAAACCGCTTCGGCAGCGGCTTCTGCATCTGGATCTGCGCCCGCCGCGTCGGGTCCGGATGGCTCAATGCCGGGTCCTGGGCGCCCAATGGGTCGGTAAACAGTTCACGCATGTCGAATGGTCCTAGGTCTTTGGCTGTCAGTGGTCAGCCGATATGGGCGAGGATCTCGCTTGGATGGCTGACGACGGCATCGGCGCCAGCCTGTCTCAATTCGTCAACCGAGGCATAGCCCCAGGCGACACCGATGGCTGTTGCACCGGCGGCCTTTGCCATCTGCATATCGTAGATGGCATCGCCGATGACAAGCGTGTATCCCGGTCGCATGCCGGTCTCGTCGCAGCATTCCGTCACCATCGCTGGATGCGGCTTCGACGGGCAATCGTCGGCCGTGCGCGAGGCGACGAATTTGAACCCATGCGTCTCCGTCACCAGATCCAGCCCGCGACGCGACTTGCCGGTCACCGCACCGATCAGGATCTCGTCGCGGCTCTCCAGCGTGTCCATCAGTTCGCGGATGCCGGCAAACAGCGGCTCGCGGAAGTCGAGATCGTTACGAACCACCGAAAACAGCGACTTGTAATAGGCCATCATCTCGATGTCCTCGTCATCGACATGCGGCTTGCCGAGCATGCGCGAAATCGCGATGTCGAGCGTCAGGCCGATGATCGCCTTGGTCTCCGCGAAGGCGGGTTCCCGCTTGCCGAACTGGACAAAGGTGCGACGCATGGTTTCATGGATCAGGCCGGCACTGTCGACCAGCGTGCCATCGCAATCGAACAGAACGAGCTTCATTCGTCGTCATCCCTTACGCCGTTTTCGAGA
This sequence comes from Neorhizobium sp. NCHU2750, assembly GCF_003597675.1. Lineage (NCBI taxonomy): Bacteria > Pseudomonadati > Pseudomonadota > Alphaproteobacteria > Hyphomicrobiales > Rhizobiaceae > Neorhizobium > Neorhizobium sp. NCHU2750. Next base: position 2,011,275 of record NZ_CP030827.1, read on the forward strand.
TCGAAGCCGAGCAGGTTCCAGCTCTGCACCATATGCGGCGGCAACGGTGCCGTCACCTTCAGGCGTCCGCCGGAAGGATGCGGGATGTCGATATGACGCGCATGCAGATGCAGCTTCTTCTGGATGCCGCCCGGAAACGGCCAGTTGATATCGTCGTCGAAATATTTCGGATCGCCGATGATCGGATGGCCGATATGGAGCGCATGGACGCGAAGCTGGTGAGTACGGCCGGTATAGGGCTCCATCTCCAGCCAGGCGAGCGACTGCGCCGCGGTTTCCAGCACGCGGTAATAGGAGATCGCATGGTCGGCGCCCTCCTCACCATGCTTGGCGATCCGCATCCTGTCACCGTCCGGTGTCTGTTCCTTGACGAGCCAGGTTGACAGCTTGTCCTCGCGCTTGCGCGGTACGCCCTTGACCAGCGACCAGTAGGTCTTCTTGGTGTCGCGCTCGCGAAACGCCGCCGTCAGCTTCTGCGCTGCGCCGCGGGTGCGGGCAATGACGAGTACGCCGGACGTATCGCGGTCGAGCCGGTGCACCAGACGCGGCTTCTCGCCCTTCGGGCTGAGCCAGGATTCAAGCATCTGGTCGATATGGCGCGTCACGCCGGAACCGCCCTGCACCGCAAGTCCGGCCGGCTTGTTCAAGACGATCACCTTGTCGTCCTCATGCAGCACCATGCGCTGCAGCAGCTCGTAATCGCCCGCATGCTTCAGGTCGTGGCCGGCAATCGGCCCCTTCTTGGCATCCGTGTCGATCGGCGGCACGCGTACCACTTGGCCCGGCTGCACGCGCGTATCGGTCTTGACCCGGCCGCCATCGACGCGCACCTGACCGGAACGCAGCAGTTTCTGCAGGGGACCGAAGCCAAGACCCGGATAATGGATCTTGAACCAACGGTCGAGACGCATGCCCGCTTCGTCCGCTTGGACCGGGATATGCTCGATGCCAGCCATCAAAGCTCTTTCTTCTATCTTTTTGATCGCCGGTCTTTAGAGCATTGCCCGCCCGAGCGCCAGCCCGGCAAAGACCGCTGCGAAAGAGAGGACCAGCGAACCGAGAACGTAAGTGGCGCTCGCCATCACCGCACCCCGCTCGAAAAGCGCCATGGCATCGAGCGTGAACGAGGACCATGTGGTGAAACCGCCAAGGACACCGGTTACCAGCAGGAGACGAAGCTCAATCGAGGCGTTGAAACGGCGGGCGATGACTTCGGTCAAGAGACCGATGGCAAAGGCGCCGACGACATTCACCGTCAACGTACCCCAGGGAAAGACTGGACCGAAACGGCGAAGCGTCCAGATGCCGACGAGATAGCGACAGACGGAGCCCAAAGCCCCGCCAAAAGCGACGATCAATAGGTTCAGCACGATTTCAACCCTTGACTGAAAGCGATAAAATCACTCATCATTAAAATGCAGTGATTGGAGTTAAGCATCGGAGAATACGCCTTCCCGTAAGGGTTGATGATCGAAGGTGAGACCAATGACCCAGATCGTGACCATTTCTGCGAATACGGCCGCGTTGAACATCGAGTCCATGCGTACACCGCGCCGGATTTCGGTGAAGGATCAGGTGGCCGATGTCAAGGCGGATGCCGAGCGCAACGCCAAGGCACGTGAAAACGTCGCCGAACCCGATGCCGTCAACGAGATGATACCGGCGACCAAGGTCGGCATCGACGTCACCACGACGGGACAGCAGCCGCAACAGCATTATTCCCTGCGCGAGGTCGAGGCCGCCTATCGCGATCTCGAAGATTGAGCCTGCCACGAGCAACCAGATACGCAAGCTACAGCATCGGCCCGAAAATCGGAATCGATTTTCGGAAAGCCTGATGCGCAGATTCAAGGAAATAGAGCGCCGTGCGTCCGCACGGCGCTCTAGGCTGAAGGCGTCTTCCCTTTAGGACCGCCTGCCCTGCAGGTCGTCACTGACCGCCCGGCACGAATGCCTTGACCGGCAGCGATACCTCGAGCTTGCCCGCCTTTTCGAAGTTGAGCGTCAAGGGCACGCTGTCACCGAGTTTGAAAGGCGTCTTCACCTTCATGAACATCAGATGCATGCCGCCCGGCTGCAGCTCGACCTTCTGTCCGGCCGGAACATCGAGACTGCCCGAAAGCTTGCGCATCGTCATCGTCTGCCCCTGCATCGACATCTCGTGAATTTCCACCGAGCCGGCCGAAGGCGACGAGGCCGACAGGAGCCGGTCATCGGCAGAGCCGCTGTTGCTGATGACGAGATAGCCGCCGCCGACCGGCTGGCCCGGCAGCATGGCGCGAACGAAGGCGCCGTCGACGGCAATATCCCCGGCCTTCGCCATGCCGCCGTCGCTCGCCTCGGCAGTGCTGCCCGACATGTTCATCTGCATGCCCATCTGCATCGCGGCATGGTCATGACCGGCCGGCGCCTTTTCGTCGGCCGCAAGCACTGGCGCGCCCTGACAGATGATGATCGCACCGAGCGCCGCCAAGGCGCTCAAAGTCCTGGTTTTCATTCTCATCTCCATGCGGTGACGGCACTCTTGCCGGATACCGCTTCCCATTGCCGATCGCCTCGAAAAACTGGATTTCAGGCAAGAGCCTCTCCCGCACGCAATATGCATGGCAACGACTGGCCCTTGCCGCAGATCTACGGCCACCGGCCTCCACGTGATCATGATGCATAGCCGAAACCACAGCCGATACAAAGTCCTGCGCAAACATCGCCTGCCCCCTCTGTCGTTGCGCCAGATCAACCGGACGCTGCGATGCGACAGAAATCGTGCTGGTTTCGACATTGGGGCCTTGCCAAACGACATGCCTCAACGATAATGAGCGCCAGACCCGTTGGGAGAAGCCGCTTTGATGCGGTGCCGAAGGAGCAACCGCCCCGGAAACTCTCAGGCAAAAGGACCACGGGCAACCGACAGGAAACTCTGGAGAGAAGCACCGCAAGGGGCTCGCCGAAGGGATAACAATCTCAGGCGAAAAGGACAGAGGGGGCTCGAAACCGACGCACCGATATTCGGTATTGGCGCGTCCAAATCTGAGCCGGCATGCGACCTGATCCCTCGATCGGGCGGGCCAAACCTGGAGGCGTCCCCATTGGGTGACCAGACCAACGACCAGACCGTTCTCAAGATCACCCCGCTGCATGCATTGCATCTGTCGCTCGGCGCCAAGATGGTTCCGTTCGCCGGCTACGACATGCCAGTCCAGTATCCGCTCGGCGTGATGAAGGAACATCTGCATACCCGCACTGCTGCCGGCCTGTTCGACGTGTCCCATATGGGCCAGGTCATCGTGAAGGCAAAATCGGGTGAATATGCCGATGCCGCCCTGGCTCTCGAAAAGCTCGTGCCGGTCGATATCCTGGCGCTCAAGGAAGGCCGCCAGCGTTATGGCTTCTTCACCGATGCAAACGGTGGCATCCTCGACGACCTGATGATCACCAATCGCGGCGACCATCTCCTCGTCGTCGTCAACGCCGCCTGCAAGGACCAGGACGTCGCCCATATGAAGGCGAACCTCGCGGGATGCGATGTGGAGCTCCTCGAAGACCGCGCCCTGATCGCCCTTCAGGGCCCGCGCGCGCAGGCCGTTCTGGCCGAACTCTGGGCCGGCGTTTCGGCCATGAAGTTCATGGATGTGCGCGAAGTGCCGCTGCACGACGTGCCCTGCATCGTCTCCCGCTCCGGCTATTCCGGTGAAGATGGCTTTGAAATCTCCGTCCCGGCCGACAAGGCCGAGGAAATCGCCAAGGCGCTGCTCGAACATCCCGACTGCGAGGCGATCGGTCTTGGCGCCCGCGACAGCCTTCGCCTCGAGGCAGGCCTGTGTCTCTACGGAAACGATATCGATACCACCACTTCGCCGATCGAAGCCTCGCTCGAATGGGCGCTGCAGAAGGCCCGCAAGACCGGCGGCGACCGCGAAGGCGGCTTCCCCGGCGCTGAACGCATTCTTGCGGAACTCGCCAACGGCACGAGCCGCCGCCGCGTCGGCCTGAAGCCGGAAGGCAAGGCACCGGTGCGTTCGCATGCCAAGCTTTATGCGGACGCCGAAGGCAAGACCGAAATCGGCGAAGTCACCTCAGGCACATTCGGCCCGAGCGTCGAGGGCCCGGTTGCCATGGGCTATCTGCCGACCGCCCAGTCCACGCCCGGCACCCAGGTCTATGCCGAGGTCCGCGGCAAGTACCTGCCGATGACCGTTGCCGCCCTGCCTTTCATCACACCGACATACAAGCGCTGACATTCGAACAAGGAGCCCGCCCCTCATCCGCCTGCCGGCACCTTCTCCCCGTTCTGACTGGGAGAAGGACGACGTGGCACCACCTTCGCTCATTCTCGAAAGTCGAGCGGGGCAAGTCCCCTCTCCCCGCCAGCGGGGAGAGGGCTAGGGTGAGGGGCAAGCGCCACCCCGAAAAGCAAGCCGAACACACGAAACACAACAAACAAGACCAGAGGAACAAATCCATGTTGAAATTCACCGCTGAACACGAATGGCTGAAGCTTGAGGGCGATGTCGCCACCGTCGGCATCACCCAGCACGCCGCCGACCAGCTCGGCGATCTCGTTTTCGTCGAACTGCCGGAAGTCGGCGCCGAACTGGTAAAGGACGGCAATGCCGCCACCGTCGAAAGCGTCAAGGCCGCCTCCGACGTCTATTCCCCGCTCGATGGCGAAGTCGTCGAAATCAACCAGGCGATCGTCGACGATCCGTCGCTCGTCAATTCCGACCCGCAGGCCGCCGCATGGTTCTTCAAGCTCAAGCTGAAGAACGTGTCCGACGTCGACGGACTGATGGACGAAGCTGCCTACAAGGACCTGATCGGATGACCGATAACACCGATTTCCATTTCACCGACTACAATCCGTATGACTTCGCCAACCGGCGTCATATCGGCCCCTCGCCGGCCGAGATGACCGCCATGCTGAAGGTCATCGGTTACAAGTCGCTCGACGCGCTGATCGATGCCACCGTTCCCTCCTCGATCCGCCAGCAGGCTCCGCTCGCCTGGGGTGCGGCACTCTCCGAACGCGAAGCGCTCGACAAGCTGCGCGAGACGGCCAACAAGAACAAGGTCCTGACCTCGCTGATCGGCCAGGGCTATTACGGCACGATCACGCCACCGGTCATCCAGCGCAACATCCTGGAAAATCCGGCCTGGTACACGGCCTACACGCCCTACCAGCCGGAAATCTCCCAGGGCCGTCTTGAGGCGCTGTTGAACTTCCAGACGATGATTTCGGACCTGACCGGCCTCGACGTCTCCAACGCGTCGCTCCTGGACGAGGCAACCGCCGCCGCCGAAGCCATGGCGCTCTGCCAGCGTCAGGCGAAGACCAAGGCGACCGCCTTCTTCGTCGACAAGGCCTGCCACCCGCAGACCATCGCGCTCATCGAAACCCGCGCCGCCCCGCTCGGCTGGAGCGTCATCGTCGGCGATCCGATGACCGATCTCGACCCGGTCGACGTCTTCGGCGCGATCTTCCAGTATCCGGGCACCCATGGCGAAGTCCGTGATTTCACCGGCCTGATCTCCCGCCTGCACCAGACCGGCGCCGTCGCCGCCGTAGCCGCCGACCTTCTGGCGCTGACGCTGCTGAAGTCGCCGGGCGAAATGGGTGCAGACATCGCCATCGGCTCGTCGCAGCGCTTCGGCGTTCCGGTCGGCTATGGTGGCCCGCATGCCGCCTATATGGCCGTCAAGGATGCCCATAAGCGCGCCATGCCCGGCCGTCTCGTCGGCGTCTCGGTCGATGCCCGCGGCAACCGCGCCTACCGCCTGTCGCTGCAGACTCGCGAACAGCATATCCGCCGCGAAAAGGCGACGTCGAACATCTGCACCGCGCAGGTCCTGCTCGCCGTCATGGCCTCGATGTACGGCGTCTTCCACGGTCCGCAGGGCCTGAAGGCGATTGCCCAGGCGGTTCACAAGAAGGCCGTGCTGATGGCCAAGGGCCTTGAAAAGCTCGGCTACACGGTTGAACAGGAAACCTTCTTCGACACGATCACCGTCGAGGTCGGCCACATGCAGGGCCTCATCCTGCGTGCCGCGGTCGCCGAGGGCGTCAACCTGCGCAAGGTCGGTGAGACCAAGATCGGCATGTCGCTAGACGAACGCACCCGCCCGGCGACGCTGGAAGCCGTCTGGCGCGCTTTCGGCGGCGACTTCAAGGTCTCGGATTTCGAGGTCGAGTATCGCCTGCCCAAGGCTCTTCTCAGGAAATCGGATTACATGACCCATCCGATCTTCCACATGAACCGCGCCGAAAGCGAGATGACCCGCTACATCCGCCGCCTGTCCGACCGCGACCTCGCGCTCGACCGAGCAATGATCCCGCTCGGCTCCTGCACGATGAAGCTGAACGCCACGGCGGAAATGCTGCCGATCACCTGGCCGGAATTTTCGGATATCCATCCCTTCGTTCCGCAGGACCAGGCGCTGGGCTACAAGGAAATGATCGACGACCTGTCGCAGAAACTTTGCCAGGTCACCGGTTACGACGCCTTCTCCATGCAGCCGAATTCCGGCGCGCAGGGCGAATATGCGGGCCTGCTCACCATTCGCAATTACCACATTGCCAATGGCGATGCGCATCGCGATGTCTGCCTCATCCCGACATCCGCGCACGGCACCAACCCGGCTTCGGCGCAGATGGTCGGCATGAAGGTCGTCGTCGTCAAGGTTCGCGACAACGGCGATATCGACCTCGACGATTTCCGCGCCAAGGCGGAACAGTATGCAGCAAACCTGTCGGCCTGCATGATCACCTATCCTTCGACTCACGGCGTGTTCGAGGAGACGGCGAAGGAAATCTGCGACATCACCCACAAGCATGGTGGCCAGGTCTATCTCGACGGCGCCAACATGAACGCCATGGTCGGCCTGTCCCGCCCCGGCGACATCGGCTCCGACGTGTCGCACCTGAACCTGCACAAGACCTTCTGCATCCCGCATGGCGGCGGCGGTCCCGGCATGGGCCCGATCGGCGTCAAGGCGCATCTGGCACCCTACCTGCCGGGTCACCCGGAATATGACGGTCGCGAAGGTGCAGTCTCGGCTGCTCCCTTCGGTTCGCCGTCGATCCTGCCGATCTCCTGGTCCTATTGCCTGATGATGGGCGGCGAAGGCCTGACCCAGGCAACCAAGGCGGCGATCCTCAACGCCAACTATATCGCGGCACGACTGAAGGGCGCCTATGACGTGCTCTACAAGTCGGAAGCCGGCCGCGTGGCGCATGAATGCATCATCGACACCCGCCCGCTCAACGCCTCTGCGGGCGTCACGGTGGACGACGTGGCCAAGCGCCTGATCGATTGCGGTTTCCACGCCCCGACCATGAGCTGGCCGGTTGCCGGCACGCTGATGATCGAGCCGACCGAATCGGAGACCAAGGCCGAACTCGACCGCTTCTGCGAAGCGATGCTGGCGATCCGCGAGGAAGCCCGCGACATCGAGGAAGGCCGGATGGACAAGGCCAACAACCCGCTGAAGAACGCCCCGCACACGGTGGAAGACCTCGTCGGCGAATGGGATCGCCCCTATTCCCGCGAACAGGCCTGCTACCCGCCGGGCGCCTTCAGGGTCGACAAATACTGGTCGCCGGTCAACCGCGTCGACAATGTCTATGGCGACCGCAACCTCGTCTGCTCCTGCCCGCCGCTGGAGGACTATGCGGAAGCAGCCGAGTAAGGGCTCTGCAAAGAGTTTTTGGGAAGGCCGCCATGTGCGGCCTTTTCTTGTTTCGGCATATCTTGCTTTGCCGCAGATATGACTTATCATAGAGAGCATCGAACTTTGCTTGCGACTCCGTCGGCTGCCTCATGGCACTTTCTGATTTCCTCTCATCGTCGATCTACCGCCGGTCTTGGCACCGGTAACACCAACGATTGAAAGGAAATCGTTATGAACACAGGTACCGTTAAGTGGTTCAACAGCACCAAGGGTTATGGCTTCATTCAGCCGGATAACGGCGGCGCGGACATTTTCGTGCACATCTCTGCTGTCGAGCGTGCAGGCATGCGCGGTCTCAACGATGGTCAGAAGATCAGCTACGACATCGTTCAGGACAAGCGTTCGGGCAAGAGCTCGGCCGACAATCTGCAGGCTGCCTGATCCATCATGACCGCCAGGAGCCGCCGACAGGCTGCTCCTGACAGGTAAGCATACGAGGGAAGGTCGGGATTTTTTCCGGCCTTCCGCTTTTGATCCGCTTTGCATGACCACATCGCAAGACCGGCTGGAGTACCATCTCAGGAGATTGAGACGGCTACTCGGATGCCGGTATCGTCATGAAAAGCCACTGCACAACCGGCCTCCATAAGGCCCCATGGCACTCTTGCAATACGACCGCCCAGCCTCTATCGGTCTGGCCACGATTGTTTGCACTCAAGGAGAGATTTTTTGCAGGTACTCGTAAGAGACAACAACGTCGAACAGGCACTGCGCGTGCTCAAGAAGAAGCTGCAGCGCGAAGGCGTGTTTCGCGAAATGAAGGCGCGCAGCGCTTTTGAAAAGCCGTCTGAAAAGCGCGCTCGCGAAAAGGCCGAAGCAATCCGCCGCACCCGCAAGCTGGCCCGCAAGCAGGCTCAGCGCGAAGGCCTGCTGCCGGCACCGAAGAAGAAGGTCATTGCTCGCGGCCGCTAAGGGTCGCGACATCTCTGCGCCGCGGCCGTGAGGAGCATGGGCCGCGAGCAGGGCGATACTGCAGCGATGGCGCCTTGCCGTCGGCAAGGCATTGGAGGAGGACAAATGAAATGACTGCGACCAGAGACCAGTTCTTCAAGCCGGAAAAGACGTCTGCGCAGGCCAAGGCCGGCCAGGCCAACTCTGTGCTGAAGAGCATCATCGACGCTGAAACCATGGCCCGCGACCAGAAGACCGAAAAGCTGCGCGCCCTTCGTCTGGCCCAGCAAGAGGAACAGGCCGCAAAGGCCGCGACCGCGCGAAAAGGCAGCCGCCAGACGGTCGCCGCCAAGTAGAATTCCAAGCAGTATTCCCGGCACGCACATATGCGCTCAGCCGCAGGCGTCACAGCCTGACAGGCGTGGCCACCCCGCGTATTTTACCACGTTTTGAACCATTTGGCGTCTTTTGCGTTATCGACGCGAGGCCGATTGCATACGGGCATATCCGATGCAGTCCTTGGGTGTCATGTCATTCGAGACACCCGCCTTCTTCCGCATCCAAGGCACAGCCGACGGGAGATCGGGGTTTTCGAACGAGGAAAGACATGCTTCAGGATTATGCGTCAGCCAAACGAGTGCTAGGATCGGATGATCTTGAGCTGCTGCAGCGGTTCCTTGACGCCTGGTGCGAGGAAAACGGCGTCGAACCGGATAGCGACAAGGCCCAGGCGATCGCCTCCGGCCTGTTCAACTGGTACGAATTCGAATTGCGCGATCCGGACAACCTGAAAATGGATCCGCCCGAACCCCTGCCCGAATCCGACAAGATCCGGAAGCTCATGCGCCAGCTTGCCGAGGTCTGACGGACGAGAGCACGTGTCCCAAAAGTGGTCACCGGTTTTGGGCGACATGCGCAAAAACAAAAAGCTGGAAATCGCGACGCCTGTCCCCTTTCGGCACGCCTGACCGCAACCGGCTCCCAGCCGCTTAACCCTGCCGCTTCACCACTCCTTGATCCGCTTCTGTTAAGACGACAGCCGACAAGCAGATGGAACGGCGATCATGAACATCTCGGCAGCCATGGGCATATCGGTATCGGGCATGCGCAACGACATGCGCCGCCTGAATGACACCGCGCAGGCCGTGGCCAGTGGCACATCGACCTCTGATGTCTCCCAGCCCGCGACCGACCCCGCAGACGCGATGATCGACCTTGTCACCACAAGACAGTCCTTTGCCGCCAACGCCGCCGTCTTCGAGACCGGCGCCGACATGTGGGACATGCTGATGTCGATCAAGAAGGACGGCTGAGAGCCTCACGACGTGTATTGGTCAAGCGGTCCTGCTTGCCTTGCCATCCAGTTGCCGCTCGATACCCTTGGCAGCCTGCCAGAGATCTTCCATTCGCTGAAGCGTCGCCGCCTCCAGCGTCTCGCCGGATGCGGCAAGTTCCGTCTCGATATGGCGGAAGCGGCGGCGGAATTTCGTGTTCGTGCCGCGCAGCGCCATTTCCGGATCGGCCTTCACATGCCGTCCGATATTGACCATGGCAAAGATCAGATCCCCGAGTTCGTCGGCTACTTTCTCCGGCTCCCCGGCCGCCAGCGCCTCGCGCAATTCGCCCACCTCCTCCTCGATCTTGTCGAGGATCGGTTCGGCCGCCGACCAGTCGAACCCGACCTTGGCGGCCCGTTCCTGCAGCTTCAGCGCCTCGGTCAAGGCAGGCTGGGCGCGGTGAACGGCGCCCAGATAGCCGGCCTTGAAGTCCTCGGTAATCCCGCGCGCCGCGCGCCGCTCGGCCCGCTCGCGCTTTTCTTCCTGCTTGATCTCGTCCCACTGCAATTTCACCGCATCCGGCGTATCGGCATCGGAGCGGGAAAACACGTGCGGATGCCGGCGGATCATCTTGCGGGTCACCGCCTCGACCACGTCGCCGAAGGCAAATTCCCCCGCCTCTTCCGCCATGCGCGCATGGAACACCACCTGCAGCAACAGGTCCCCCAATTCCTCGCAGAGATCATCCATGTCGTTGCGCTCGATCGCATCGGCCACCTCATAGGCCTCCTCGATCGTATAGGGTTTGATCGACGAAAAATCCTGTTCGAGATCCCAGGGGCAGCCGGTCACGGGCGTGCGCAGCGCCGCCATGATCTCGATCAGGCGCGAAATATCCTTCGAAGCTTCCATGAAAATTCCTCTCCGCCTCAGTTCAGCGGAATATTGTTGTCGCCCTTGCCGGACTGGTAGCCGTCCGAAAGACGCTGATAGCTGGCCTTGATCCGCGCCGTCTGGTCACGCAGCTGCTGACGCAGCGGGTCGTCCTCCGTTTCGACCAAATCGGCAATGAAATAGGAGTTCCAGAACGCGTTCGAGCGCCGATAACCGCCGGGCTCCAGCCCGAACACCTCTTTCAGGATTTTCAGGTCATGCGGGATGGCGAAGGCATCGCGCGAATCCTCATGGCTGAAGAAGGAATAGAAATTGTCGAAGCCAGCCCAGGTGATCGCCGACATGCACATCGTGCAGGGTTCGTGCGTAGACAGGAAAATCAGATCCTTGGTGGAAAGTCCTGAAGTCTTTTCATAAAAGCGCTTCAGCGTATGGACCTCGCCGTGCCAGAGCGGATTTTCCAGCTCGTTATTCGTCTCTGCAATCACCAGCGACAGATCGGATTTCTTCAGGATCGCCGCCCCGAACACCTTGTTGCCGGCGGCGACACCCTTCTCCGTCAATGGCAGGATGTCGTGTTCGATGACGGAAAGGAGGCGTTCGGCGATGCTCATGAAAGGGCTCTCTGTTTCTCGTGTGTCTAGCAAGTTTATGGCGCAGTCGCCCGGATCGCAGCAAAAATGGCTATAGTCTACAGAATTACTGGAGAAATATCCTCTGCGGTGGCTTTTGCTCAAGAAGCGTTTGAAGGCGAAACAGAAATACCCGGCGGCAATCCACTTCGCATATCCATTTCTTCAAATCCCGCGGCGGATTGTGGATATTTCCACCATATGTTTCAGGATAACCGCATGTCTTCAAGCCATCAACGTCTGTCGGCCTTCCCGGCCTTCTTCCGCGTTAGCGGAAAAAGCGTTGCCGTGTTCGGCAGCGGCGACGAAGCCTATGCCAAGGCCCGGCTGCTGCGCAACACAGATGCCGAGATCGTCGCCTATGCCGAGGAGCCCGAGGCTGATTATGCGGCATGGCTGCAGGCGCAGGGTATCGAGCCTCTCCGCGCACCGTTTTCGCCAGAGCAGGTAAAGGGCAAGACCCTGGTCTTCGCCGCCACCGGCAATGCCATTGAAGACCGGACGATCGTCATCGCCGCACGTGCCGAAAAAATTCCGGCAAACGCGGTGGACCAGCCGGATTTCTGCGATTTCTTCACCCCCGCCCTCGTCAACCGTGCGCCGGTGGCAATCGCCATCGGCACGGAGGGTGCAGGCCCGGTTCTGGCGCAGATGATCCGCGCCCGCATCGACCAGATGCTGTCCCCTTCGCTCGGCAAGCTCGCATCGCTCGCCGCCGAGTATCGCGATGCCGCAGAACGGCTCGTGCCGCGCGGCGTCTCGCGCCGCATCTTCTGGCGCCGCTTCTTTTCCGGCGACGTCGCCGACGCGATCGACGCCAACGACCAGGCATCCGCCCGCCGTGCCGCCAACACGCTTCTGTCGACCTCCGGCAAGGCAGAAGGCAAGATCTGGCTGGTCGGCGCCGGCCCCGGTGCCGAGGATCTTCTCACGCTGCGCGCCCAGCGCGTGCTGATGGAAGCAGACGCAATCGTCTATGACGCACTCGTGCCGCAGGCGATCGTCGACATGGGCCGCCGCGATGCCGAGCGGCTTTCCGTCGGCAAGCGCAAGAACTGTCACTCCAAGAGCCAGGACGAGATCAACCGCCTCTTGGTCGATCTCGGACGCCAGGGCAAGCGCGTCGTCAGGCTGAAAAGCGGCGATCCGCTCGTCTATGGCCGCGCCGGCGAGGAAATGGCGGCCCTGCGTGAAGCGGGTATCGCCTATGAAATCGTCCCCGGCATCACCTCGGCCTTTGCCGCCGCCGCCGATTTCGACCTGCCGCTGACGCTGCGCGGTGTCGCATCGTCGTTGATCTTCACCACCGGCCACGATCTCACCGGCAAGGTCCTTCCCGACTGGGCAGCCCTCGCCGTCTCGGGAGCAACGATTGCCGTCTATATGGGTCGCACGGTCGCAGCCTCCGTCTCCGAGCGGATGATGCAGGCAGGCTTGAGCCCCGACACGACGGTCGCCGTCATCGAGAATGCCAGCCGCGCCGGCCGCAGGCTGTTCCATGGCGTACTCGGTGAACTGCCGCAGCTGGAAACCCGCGAGGATCTTGATGGTCCGGTCATGGTGATTATCGGCGAGGCTGTCGCCGGAGCGAATTTCGACAAATCCGAGCCCCTCTCTGCCGCCAGATCGCAGCCCCGCGACCGGCAGGATATGGCCGAAGACATGAGGATGAACTGATGGCAGATAAGGTTTTGACAGATAAGGTTTTAACGGCCAACCGCCTGTCCGACGGCATCGCCGTCTGGCTCGACGCCGCCGGCCAATGGACGGAAAACCTGCAGGATGCGCTGGTCGCCCGTCACGCGGAGGCCGCCGCCTCGCTCGAAGCGATCGGCAAGCGTGATTTTGCCGATAACAAGGTGGTCGACGTCAATGTCATCGATGTCGAGGACACCAATGGCATCCTCTGGCCGACACGTCTTCGTGAGCGCATCCGCGCCCAAGGCCCCACCATGGAATATGCCGCCGGCTATAAACCGGCCGACGCCGCCTTCATCGCAGTCTGATACCGAGAGTTCTGAGATCCCATGTATCGTTACGACGAATTCGACCACGCCTTCGTATCCAGCCGCGTGGAGCAGTTCCGCGATCAGGTCGAGCGCCGCCTGTCCGGCGCGCTCGCCGAGGATGCGTTCAAGCCGCTGCGCCTGATGAACGGCGTCTATCTGCAGCTTCACGCCTATATGCTGCGCGTCGCCATTCCCTACGGTACGCTCAACGCCAATCAGATGCGCATGCTGGCTCATATCGCCCGCAAATATGACCGCGGCTATGGCCATTTCACCACCCGCCAGAACATCCAGTACAACTGGCCGAAACTGTCGGACACGCCGGACATTCTGGCGGAGCTTGCAAGCGTCGAGATGCACGCGCTGCAGACTTCGGGCAATTGCATCCGCAATGTCACCGCCGACCATTTTGCCGGCGCTGCGGCGGATGAAGTTGCCGATCCCCGGCCCTACGCGGAAATCCTGCGCCAGTGGTCCTCCGTCCACCCGGAATTCTCCTTCCTGCCGCGCAAGTTCAAGATCGCCGTCACCGGCGCCGAGCGTGATCGTGCGGCGATCCAGGTTCACGATATCGGCCTGCACCTGAAGAAGAACGACAAGGGCGAGATCGGCTTTGCCGTCTATGTCGGCGGCGGACAGGGCCGCACGCCGCTGATCGCCAAGAAGATCAACGACTTCCTCCCCGAGCAGGATCTTCTCTCCTACATAACCGCCGTCATGCGCGTGTATAACCTGCATGGCCGCCGCGACAACAAGTACAAGGCCCGCATCAAGATCCTCGTCCACGAGACCGGCGCCGAGGAATTGACCCGCCAGGTGGAGGAGGAATTTGCCCACCTGCAGGGGACGGAACTGAAGCTCCCCGAGCGCGACATCGAGGCGATCACCGCCTATTTCGCCCCGCCCGCCCTGCCCGATCGCCCGGAAGGCTGGGCTCAGCTTGCCGGCTGGAAGAAACAGGACGAAGGTTTTGCCCGCTGGGTCGGCCAGAACGTTCAGCCGCACAAGCATCCCGACTACGGCATGGTGACGATTTCGCTCAAACCCATCGGCGGCATTCCAGGCGATGCGTCCGACGCACAGATGGATGCGATTGCCGATCTGGCGGAAGAATTCGGCCACGACGAAATCCGCATCAGCCACGAACAGAACGTCATCTTCCCGCATGTGGCGCTGGCCGATCTGGAACCGCTCTATCGCGCCTTGACCGCACATGGACTGGAAACCGCCAATTCCAACCTGATCACCGATATCATCGCCTGTCCCGGCCTGGACTACTGCGCCTTGGCGAACGCCCGTTCGATCCCGGTAGCCCAGGAAATCTCCGCCCGCTTCGGCGCACCCGAGCGTCAGGCCGAAATCGGCGAACTGAAGATCAAGATCTCCGGCTGCATCAATGCCTGCGGCCACCACCATGTCGGCCATATCGGCCTTCTGGGCGTGGAAAAGAAGGGTGCCGAACTCTACCAGATCACGCTCGGAGGCTCGGGTGACGAAAACACCTCGATCGGCGAAATCATCGGCCGCGGCTTCGAACCCGCCAAGGTGACGGACGCGATCGAGACGATCGTCGACACCTATCTGGGTCTGCGCGAAAGCCGCGAGGAGACCTTCCTCGCCGCCTATCGCCGTGTCGGGCCGCAACCCTTCAAGGAAGCGCTCTATGGTGACGCCAAGGCGGAGGCTGCGTGATGGTTGGGAACACAAGGATCTGGAGAGAAACCGGCTTCGTCGAAAACGATGCATGGGTGATCGAGACCGACGAGGTGAAGGCCGAGGGTGACCAGAAGGTCATCCTGCCACTCGACCAGTTCATCGAGAAGGCCGAAGCCAGCAACGATGTCGGCCTCGGCGTACTGATCCGCCCGGCGGACGACGTGATGGCGCTCGAGCCCTATCTCTACCGCATCGAGATCGTCGCAGTCGATTTCCCGGCATTCAGCGATGGCCGCGCCTTCAGCCATGCCTCGCTGCTGCGCGACCGGCTCGCCTATCGCAACGAGTTGCGGGCCGTCGGCGATGTCCTGATCGACCAGGTGCCGCTGATGCTGCGCTGTGGTATCGACAGCTTCGCCGTCACCAATACCACCGCCCTGAAGCGGCTGGAGGAAGGCCGCCTGCCCGGCATCGCCGTGCATTATCAGCCGACCGCACGGCACGCCGCTCAGGGCGAGGGCTATAGCTGGCGCCGCCGTTCCGCGACCGCCTGACATTTCGTCACAGAAATGCAGGTCATGCACAAATGCGGCCATCCCCGCAAAAATGCGGGAAAGTTAAAGGTGACTTTCCTGCACATATTTTTATCGTTTCCGCGACAATGGGCGGGGATGCCTTCAAATGCGCGGCTTGATAGTATATCTCGCTCTCGCAACATAACGACTGGAAGACCGATCGCGATGAACGCTCCTGCGAAGAACGAAGAATTTGCCGTAAAAATCCCGGATGGCGTCTATGCCGAGACGGTGCTCGATGTGCAGCACTATACAGACCGGCTGTTCCGCTTCCGCATGACGCGTCCGGCAGGTTATCGCTTCCGCTCCGGCGAGTTCGCCATGATCGGCCTGATGGTCGGCGAAAAGCCGATCTACCGCGCCTATTCGATCGCCAGCCCCTCCTGGGACGAGGAACTGGAATTTTTCTCGATCAAGGTGCCGGATGGTCCGCTCACCTCGCATCTGCAGAAGATCAAGCCGGGCGACACCGTGCTGATGCGCAAGAAGCCGACCGGCACGCTGGTGCTCGATGCGCTCACCCCCGGCAAGCGCCTCTACATGTTCTCGACCGGCACCGGCATCGCGCCCTTTGCGAGCCTGATCCGCGATCCGGAGACCTACGAGAAATTCGAGGAAGTCATCCTCACCCATACCTGCCGCGAAGTCTCGGAACTGAAATACGGCCAGGACCTGATCGAGGAAATCAAGAACCACGAATTCCTCTCCGAACTGGTCGGGACCAAGCTGAAACTCTATTCGACCGTCACCCGCGAGGATTACCCCTATCAGGGCCGCATCACCGACCTGATCGAGAACGGCAAGATGTTTGCCGATCTCGGCGTCCCCCCGCTCGACCCCGCCGTCGACCGCGGCATGATCTGCGGCTCCGCCGCCATGCTGAAGGACACCAAGGACCTGCTCGAAAAGGCAGGCCTCACCGAAGGCGCCAACAACAAGCCGAGCGAGTTTGTTATCGAACGGGCGTTTGTGGGGTGAGATGCGACGGCCGAAGGCCGGCAAAACGCTCCAGTGGAGCGTTTTGAGCGTCGAACGCCCTGAGCCATAGCGAAGGGCCGGGCCGGGCAGAACGGTCGGGCGAAGCCCGAGCAATCGATCCAGTGAATCGATTGCAGTGACGAACGCCGCGAGCCATAGCGAGCGGCAGGACAGCGATGGCCGAAGGCCGGCGAATACGTCGAAGTATCCATGTTTGGGACGCGGGGAGGATCGGAGAGATCCCCTCACCAACAAAATCTACGACTTAGCTGAAGCTAAGATCGTGATTTTGTATCCTCTCCCACAAGGGGAGAGGCAGGGCGCCGAGGCTGCCGCGATCTCCGGCATCTCTCCCCTTGTGGGAGAGAAAGCGATTTCAATATCTTAGCATAGCTAAGTGTTAGAAATCGCAAGTGAGGGGAGCTGACCGCACGATATTACCGCTCCCAGTCTTCCTTCTCGCGCTTCGGCCCATTGCCCAAGCGCCGTTCGATCTCGGTCGCCTGCGCTTCCGACATGCGCACATCCATCGTCACCGAGCCGTCCTCGTTGTCCTCGCGGCCATCGACGATGGAATTGCCGTAGATCCATGAAACGAGCGACAGCTTGTCGGCCGGAATGGTGATCGAGGTTTCGGTCAGCACGCCCGAAAGCCGCTTGGCGATCTCGTCCATCAGCGGATCGAGGCCTTCGCCGGTCGTAGCCGAGAGCGCCATGATATTCTCGCGGCCCTTGGCCCGTTCCGCAAGCGCATCGTGGCTTTCCGGGTCGAGCCGGTCGATCTTGTTCCACACCTCGATGATCCGCTCGGAGCGCTCCTTCTCGTCGATGCCAAGATCGGCGAGGATGCGCAGCACGTCATGCGACTGGGCGGCATTGTCCGGGTCGGACATGTCGCGCACATGCAGGATGAGATCGGCCTCCAGCACCTCTTCCAGCGTCGCGCGGAAGGCAGCGACGAGATGCGTCGGCAGGTCGGAGATGAACCCGACCGTGTCTGACAGGATGACGGTACGCCCATGCGGCAGCTTCATCCGGCGCAGCGTCGGATCGAGCGTCGCAAACAGCATGTCCTCGGCAAGCACGCCCGCACCGGTGATGCGATTGAACAGCGTCGACTTGCCGGCATTGGTATAGCCGACCAGCGCCACGATCGGATGCGGCACCTTGCGGCGCTTGGCCCGGTGAAGCTGGCGGGTGCGCACGACCTGTTCCAGCTCGCGCTCCAGCTTGACGATCCGGTCCTGCAGCAGGCGACGGTCGGCCTCGATCTGGGTTTCACCCGGACCACCCATGAAGCCCGCACCACCGCGCTGGCGTTCAAGGTGGGTCCAGGAGCGGACCAGGCGGCCCTTCTGGTAGTTGAGATGCGCGAGATCGACCTGCAGCGTGCCTTCCTTGGTGGAGGCGCGGCGGCCGAAGATTTCCAGGATGAGGCCGGTGCGGTCGATGACCTTGGCACCCCATTCCTTTTCCAGATTGCGCTGCTGCACCGGCGTCAGTGGATGATCGACGATGACGAGGCCGGCATCGCGCTCATCGAGAAGCGCCTTGATTTCCTCGATCTTGCCCGTCCCCATCAGCGTCGCGGGACGCGGCTGGTTGACCTGAACGATCAGGCCTTGCGCGATTTCGAGATCGATGGCGCGGGCAAGCCCCATCGCCTCTTCAAGCCGCGCCTCGCTGGATCGCTGCGGCGCCGGCAATGCAGCCGATTCGCCCTGCCCACCTCGGGCACGCGTCTGCTTGAGCACCGGCACGACGACCACGGCGCGCATGTCGTCCCGGTGCTTTTCGGCTTCCGGGACGAGTGATTCGTTCGACGTATCTCTGGTAGAAACGGTCTTTGTCCTTAAGCTGCGTTTTCTTCGGTCTCGAACATCTGCATCGGCTGGCCCGGCATGATGGTGGAGATGGCATGCTTGTACACGAGCTGGGAGTGCCCGTCACGACGAAGAAGGACGCAGAAATTGTCGAAGGAGGTTACGACACCCGTGAGCTTCACCCCGTTGATGAGGAATATAGTCAGGGAAATCTTCTGCTTGCGAACTGTGTTGAGAAATAAATCCTGCAGGTTCTGAGAACGTTCCGCCATAGCGCCGCTTCTTTCTTTCTTGCCGGCCAGGTGCCGGGATAATGATCTCACGTTTTAAGAGATAAAGGGGAAACGCCCCGTGTTTCCCTTCCCCCAAATGTCTGGTTATCAAATCGCCGTCTTTTCCGCAATCTCGAAAAAGGCATCCCGAATATTCGCTGCGACACTGCCCGGATGGCCGTTGGCAACAGGCTTCCCGTCGATGGATACGATCGGCGTGCAGCTCCCTGTCGCCGAGGTGAAGAACACCTCGCGGGCCGCCAGCATCTCGTCGCGGGAAAATTCCCGCTCCTCGACCGCAATCTTCAGTGCGGCCGCGACATCGAGAAGTGTCGTGCGGGTAATGCCGCGCAGGATACCGTATTCTGCAGGCCGCGTGACGAGCGTGCCATCGGCTGCGACGATCCACACGTTGGACGATGCACCTTCCAT
The DNA here is from genome assembly GCF_003597675.1 of Neorhizobium sp. NCHU2750. NCBI lineage: Bacteria > Pseudomonadati > Pseudomonadota > Alphaproteobacteria > Hyphomicrobiales > Rhizobiaceae > Neorhizobium > Neorhizobium sp. NCHU2750. The sequence goes on from NZ_CP030827.1 coordinate 2,030,439, forward strand.
GACGATGCCGTTGCGATCGATATAGATCGCGTCCTGCGCACCGGCCTCCTTCGCCTGCTGCTTGGCAAGCACATTCGGCAACAGGCCGACAGTCTTGATGTCGACGCGATCCCAACGGTTTTCCGCAAGCGTGATCACCTTGATGCCGGTCTCGTATTTGCGCAGCATCACCGACGGATCCGTCGACTTGGCGGTGATCACCAGCGTCGGCACGGTATCGGCCGAGGGAAAGAAATGGTCCCGCTTCGCAGCCCCGCGGCTGACCTGCAGATAGAACATGCCGTGACGGACATGGTTGCGGCGCAGCACTTCGCGGATGACGACGGTCAGCGCATCGCGTCCCATCGGATGCGCCATGCGCAACTCCCGGAGCGACCGGTCGAGGCGGTCGAGATGCCGCGTCAGGTCGACGATCAGGCCCTTGCGCACCTCGCAAACTTCATAGACGGCATCGGCAAACTGGAAGCCGCGATCCTCGATATGCACGCCCGCATCCGAATGACGAACATAGGCGCCGTTCACATAGGCAATTCTGGACATTACCAATACTCACACTCAATAAAGCAACCGGGCGTTCGCGCCGCTATTGCAGTGGACGCGGCTTCAAACACCCAGCGATTTCAGCTTCCGGTGCAGCGCCGAACGTTCCATCCCGACGAACTCTGCGGTGCGCGAAATATTGCCGCCGAACCGGTTGATCTGGGCGATCAGATAGTCGCGTTCGAACATTTCACGCGCTTCGCGCAGAGGCAGCGTCATGATGTGGACATTGCCCTTGGAAGACACCTTGGGCAGCATGTCGCCGAGATCGGTCGGCAGCATGTCGGCCGAAATCGCCGTATCCGGGCCGTCTGTCCGAGCAAGGATCATCAGCCGCTCGATATTGTTGCGCAACTGGCGGATATTGCCCGGCCAGTCATGTGCCTGCAGCACCGCCATGGCGTCATCGCCGATCCGGCGCGCACGAATGCCGGCCTGCTCGGAAACCTGCCGCATGAACATGTCGACGAGGAACGGAATATCCTCGCGACGCTCGGCAAGCGCCGGCACCTTGACCGGCACGACGGCGAGGCGATGGTAGAGATCCTCGCGGAAGGCCCCTTCGGAAATCAGGTTTTCCAGATTGTAGGCGGTCGACGAGATGATGCGCACATCGACCTTGACGCGCTTTGACCCGCCGACCCGCTCGAACTGCTGGTCGACGAGAACGCGGAGGATCTTGTTCTGCGTCTCGCGCGGCATTTCGCCGATCTCGTCGAGATAGAGAATGCCGCGATGCGCTTCTTCCAAGGCACCGATCTTGCGCGGCTGGCCGGGCGTACCCTCGGTGCCGAACAATGCGATTTCCATCCGCTCCGGCGTGATCGTCGCCGCATTCAGCGCCACGAACGGGCCTGCGGCCCGCGACGACTTGCGGTGGATCATCCGCGCCACCAGCTCCTTGCCGGAACCCGAAGGGCCGAGGATCATGATGCGGCTATTGGTCGGCGCCACCTTCTCGATCGTCTGGCGAAGCTGGGAAACGGCGACCGAAGTGCCCACCAGTTCGGCGGCGTCGCCGGTGCGACGCTTCAGTTCGGAAACCTCACGCTTCAGCTTCGAGTTTTCCAGCGCCCGCTCGGCGATCAGGATCAACCGATCGGCCTTGAACGGCTTTTCGATGAAATCGAAGGCACCGCGCTTGATGGCGGAGACAGCCGTCTCGACATTGCCGTGGCCGGAAATCATCACCACCGGCAGGTCGGGATGCCGGCTCTTGATCTCGTCGAGCAGCGCCAGCCCGTCGAGCTTTGAGCCCGTCATCCAGATGTCGAGAAAGACCAGCCGCGGCACCCGGTCAGAGATTGCCGCCAATGCGCTGTCGCTGTCATGCGCCATCCGCGTTTCGTGGCCCTCGTCGGAGAGAATGCCCGAAACGATTTCGCGGATGTCCGCCTCGTCATCGACAACCAGAATGTCAGACGCCATAAGCCATTTCCTTGTCTTTGTCCGTCCCGGGTGCAGACGCCGCCTCGACATGCGGCAGAAGCACCCTGATCATGGCGCCCTTGCCATGATCGAAGTCGGCGGGGGCATCATGCAGCTCGAGCTGCCCCCCATGTTCTTCGATAATCTTCTTCACGATCGCGAGGCCAAGGCCCGTGCCCTTCTCGCGCATCGTCATGTATGGTTCGAGAATGCGGTGACGGTTTTCCTTCGGCAGGCCGACGCCGTTGTCGATCACGTCGACGACGAACACGTCCTTGGCTGCGTCGAAGCTCGACCGCACCCAGACCTTCTGCCCGTCACGCTCTTCGCCCGCCGGCACCATCTCGATCGCCTCGACGGCGTTCTTGACCAGATTGCCAAAAGCCTGGCCGAGCATGCGGGCATCGAACAGGCCATTGAGCGGCGCATCGCCAAGCTCACGGATGAAATCCACATGCGTCGTGCCCATCTCGCGCAGGAAGATCGAATCCCGCAGCACGGATCTCAGGTCGGCAATCTCCTTGGACGGTTTCGGCATGCGGGCAAACGAGGAGAACTCGTCGACCATGCGGCCGATATCGCCCACCTGCCGCACGATCGTATCCGTGCACTGGTCGAACACCGCCCGATCGTTCTCGTCGATCTGCTTGCCGTAGCGCCGCTTCAGGCGTTCTGCCGAAAGCTGGATCGGCGTCAGCGGGTTCTTGATCTCATGGGCGATGCGCCGTGCGACATCCGCCCATGCGGTCGAACGCTGGGCGATGACGAGATCGGTAATGTCGTCAAGCGTGATGACATAGCTGTCGCTCGATGTGCGATGCTCCTCGCGCGTCACCTGCACCGACAGCGTGCGCTCCTTGCCGCCGCGCATCAGGTTGACCTCCTTGCGGAAGTCGCCGCGCGAACGGCTCGTCGCCTCGGTCAGAACGTGATCGATCTCCGGCGCCACATCCTCAAGGCTCTTGCCGATCAGGTCCTCGGCGCTGACGCCGAGCATGTGTTCGGCCGACGGGTTGACGATACTGATATGCCTGTCGTCGACGCCGATCACCGCGGCGGTGACGCCCGAAAGCACCGCCTCGATGAAACGACGGCGATCGTCCACTTCGTCCTTGGCGACCAGGATTTCATCCTGCTGTGTGCGGATTTCGGAAATCATCTTGTTGAACGTGCGCGCCAGGCTGCCGACATCGCCGTCTGCCGCACGCACGGGAACCACGACATTGAGGTTGCCGGAGCCGACGCTGTCGGCGGCACTGATCAACAGCCGGATCGGCCGGACGATCCGGTCGGCCACTGCGATGGCAGCCCAGATCGCCGCAAGCAGCACGATCAGCGCAAAACCGAGATAGAGAACCGCGAAGGCGAGCTGCAGCGACATGCGCCCCGCCTCCATCGCCTTGTATTCGGCGGTGTTCTCCTCCATCAGCCGCATGGCGCTCATGACCTTCGGGTCGACCGCGCGGATCGTGTAGAGGAACGTGCCGGAAATCGCATCGGTCTTGAGCACAGCGCCGACGAGATTGGTGACGCCGGGCGGGATCAGGGTCGGTTGGCCGGCAGCTGCCGATTTCAGCGCATCCGCCGGAATGGCCGGCAGCGGCCTCTCGGTCTTGATATCGGCCTGGGCAATCGCCTGCCCGTTTTCCTGCACCAGGAAGGCACCGAGCATGCCGCGACCGCGTGCCTGGCGCGTCATCAGATCGAGGAAGCCGGTACGGTCGAGATAGAACATCGCCCGATTGCGTTCCAGATCGTTCGACATCGATACAGTCTGGCCCTGCAGATAGCTGGCATTCTCCATCATGTAGGCCTGCGCCACATCCTGCGACGACTGGACGATCGACTGGGTTCTGAGCGAGAACCACCGGTCGAGACCGACATTCAGCGTCAGGCTTGCGAAAATCGCCACGAGCACGGCCGGCGTGATCGCCACGATCGAAAACAGGACGACGATGCGCACATGCAGCCGCGCCGCAGCCCTGCCCCGGTTGCGGGCCCGAAGCAGCCGCGTGACTTCCCGGCCGATGAGATACATCAGGCCGATGATGAACAGCGAGTTGATGACGGCAGAGGCGATGACGACATTGCCGGTCGGCGCAATCGGCGTCAGCCCCAGCAGGACGAGAAGCGTGGAAATCGCGCAAACAAGCGCGCCGCCCGCAAGCAGCAGGCCGGGAAGTGCAAACGATGCGCGACGATCCTGAACAAGGGCTGTCGCGTGATCGTCGGCAAGGGGTGCCGTCCCGCCGTCCACCATCGTCTCCCTCCCGTCCTGGGACCAATTATCGGATGCCGACCACAATCACATGTCCGAGCACGCCATGAACTATCGAAAAAGGAATGTCCGACGCATCGGCGGCCAAAACGCTGCCGGCCGAGCAAGGAGCATCTGCGTGACCTCTAAGCAACGCATTGTGGCGAAAATGCAACGATGGATTTCGACTGTCAAGAAGCCGCAGCTGTTGCGCACCAAGAAGGAGACCTATTCACGCAATTCTGCGTGAATAGGTCCGATGGCAGATAAATAACTGGAATTTATACACTTAAATGATGGGGGTATCGGCCCCGTTTAGGCGCTTCGCGAGCTGCGATAGACCGAGACGCCGAGCTCCCGGATCTTCTTGCGCAGCGTGTTCCGGTTGAGCCCCAGAAGGTCGGCCGCCTTGATCTGGTTCCCGCGCGTGGCGGTGAGTGCCGCAAGAATCAGCGGATATTCCATCTCGGTCAGCACCCGGTCATAGAGGCCGGGCGGCGGCAGGTTGTCGCCGAAGCTGGCGAAATAGGTTCGCATGTTCTCCTCGACCGCCTGGGCGATCGTCAGCGAACCGTTGCGCGGGCTCACCTTGTCGATCGGGCTGTCGGGAACGTCGGAGCGCAATTCCGTATCGATGATCTCGCGGGTGATGACGTCCTGCGGGTAGAGCGCCATCAGTCGGCGCACCAGGTTTTCCAGTTCGCGCACGTTGCCCGGCCAGGCATAGGTCTTCATCACGTCGAGCGCTTCGTTGTCGAAACGCTTGGCGTCGAGCCCTTCCTTCTCCGCCATCTGCATGAAGTGGCGCACCAGATCCGGGATATCCTCCGCGCGATCTCTCAGCGGAGGAAGCCTGAGAGGCACGACGTTGAGGCGATAATAGAGGTCCTCGCGGAACAGGCCCTGGTTGATGAGTTGCTTCAGGTCCTTGTTGGTCGCGGCAACGATGCGCACGTCCGTGCGGATCGGCGTGCGGCCGCCGACCGTCGTATATTCGCCCTGCTGCAGCACGCGCAGCAGACGCGTCTGCGCATCCATCGGCATGTCGCCGATTTCGTCGAGGAACAGCGTGCCGCCCTCGGCCTGTTCGAAACGGCCGGTCGAGCGGTTCTGCGCCCCGGTAAAGGCGCCCTTCTCGTGGCCGAACAGTTCCGATTCGATCAGGTCGCGCGGGATAGCCGCCATGTTGATGGCGACGAACGGACCGTTGCGACGCTTGCCGTAATCATGCAGCGCGCGGGCGACGAGTTCCTTGCCGGTACCGCTCTCGCCGGTAATCATCAGCGTCAGGTCGGTCTGCATCAGACGCGCCAGAACGCGGTAGATTTCCTGCATCGCCGCCGAACGACCGACAAGCGGCATGCCGTCCTGCATGTCGTCGTCGAGACGCGCAGGCTTGCGCTTCGGCTCGGCCAATGCCCGGCCGATGATGGCGATGAGCTCGGTCAAGTCGAACGGCTTCGGCAGATAGTCGTAGGCGCCCTTTTCGGAAGCGCGGATCGCCGTCATGAACGTGTTCTGCGCGCTCATCACGAGAACCGGCAGATCCGGTCGCGCCTTCTTGATGCGCGGCAGAAGATCGAAGGCGTTCTCATCCGGCATCACGACATCGGTGACGACGAGATCGCCCTCGCCGGCAGAAATCCACCGCCAGAGCGTGGCGGCGTTCGACGTGATGCGCACATCGTAACCGGCCCTGGTCAGGGCCTGGTTCAGGACTGTGCGGATGGCCGCGTCGTCGTCGGCGACAAGGATCGTGGCAGTCATTTTTCGCTTCCTGTGGAGTTCAAGGCGCGGCCGTCACCGGCCTCTTCCTTGTGCATGGGCATCAAAACACGGAATACGGTTCGGTGGGCCTGGCTGTCGCATTCGACAATGCCGCCATGGCCGCCGATGATCTTGGCAACCAGCGCAAGACCAAGGCCCGAGCCATTGGTCTTGGTGGTGATAAAGGGATCGAAGAGATGCGGCACGAGGTCGGCCGGCACGCCCGGACCATTGTCGATGACGCAGAATTCGAGCGGCAGCGAGATCTTTTCGCGCGTGCCGGCAACCGAGAGCTTGATGCCCGGCCGGTAGGCCGTCGTCAGCATGATCTCGGCATCCGGCTGGCCGTCGACGGCCTCTGCCGCATTCTTGATGAGATTGAGGAAGACCTGCACCAGCTGGTCACGATTGGCATAGACCGGCGGCAGCGACGGGTCGTACATTTCCGAGATCTTGATCTCGCGGGCAAAGCCGGCCTTGGCCACCGCCTTCACATGGTCGAGCACGGAATGGATATTGAGCGGCACCCGGTCGACCGGTCGCTCGTCGGAAAACACTTCCATGCGGTCGACCAGCGAGACGATCCGGTCGGTCTCGTCGCAGATCAGCCGGGTCAGCGGACGATCGTCGTCCGGCACCACGGTTTCGAGAAGCTGGGCGGCACCACGAATACCCGAGAGCGGGTTCTTGATCTCATGGGCAAGCATCGAGGCAAGGCCGGTGACCGAACGCGCGGCCGCCCGGTGCGTCAGCTGCCGGTCGATCTTGTCCGCCATCGACCGCTCCTGGAACACGACGACGATCGAGCCTGGCTCGCTCGCCACCGGTGCCACATAGAGATCGACAAGCTTCTCCTGGCCGAGCTTCGGCGACGACAGGTCGACGCGATATTCGTTGACCGGCGCCTTGCGCTCGCGCACCTGCTCGATCAGCGCCAGAAGCGGGCTGCCGAACGGAATGAAGCTCGAAATCTTGTGCTTGGCGAGATAGGCGGCACTGGCGCCGAAAAACGTTTCAGCCTCCCAGTTGGCAAAGGCGATGACTCCGGCCGGATCGACGAGAATGACCGGGTTCTGAACGGAATTGAGCACGGCCATGGCCAGCGCCTGCCCGTGAGCGGCGTCCTGTACGGCAGACTTAGTCATGCAGCCTCCTTGCGGGCTGATTCGGGATTTTCGTGTCCAAGAAGAGACGAAAGACGGCGGATTACCTCTGCGGGATCACGAGACACCATGATCGCCGCCTTGTCTTCCGGCGCAATGTCGCAACCATGGCGCTCCATGTACCAGCCGAGATGTTTGCGCGCATGCCGAAGACCCGCCTCGCAGCCGTAGAAGTCGAGCATCGCCTCGTAATGTTCGATGACGATATCGGCGATGTCGCCTGCTGCCGGTGCGGCATGGCCGGCAAGCCAGCCGACATGCCAGGGCCGCCCTTGGGCACCGCGGCCGATCATCACCGCGTCAGCCCCCGAGCGACGCATGATCTCGGCGGCATCTTCCCGCGTCTGGACGTCACCATTGGCGATCAGCGGCAGCGAGATCACCTCCCGCACTGCGCGGATAGCATCCCAGTCCGCCTTGCCTTCATAAAATTGCATGCGGGTGCGTCCATGCACGGTGATCATCTGCGCACCCACCTGTTCTGCACGGCTCGCGATCAGCGGTGCATTGAGATTGTCGTGATCCCAGCCGAGCCGCATCTTGACGGTGACCGGAACGGAGACGGCCTTCACCGTCGCCTCGATCATCGACAGCGCGTGGTCGGGATCGCGCATCAAGGCCGAGCCGGAATAACCACCGGTGACCTTCTTGGCCGGACATCCCATGTTGATGTCGATGATGTCGGCACCATTATCGGCAGCGATCTTCGCCGCCTCGGCCATCCAGTAGACCTCGCGACCGGCAAGCTGCACCATATGCGGCGACATGCCGGCATTCTTCAGCCTCGCCCACGACTCGCCCTTGTTCATTGCCAGTTCGCGGCTGGCAACCATTTCGGTGACAACGAGCCCTGCGCCATAGCGCCAGGCGAGCTTGCGGAACGCAAGGTCGGTGACGCCGGACATCGGTGCAAGCACGGCCCGGTTGCGGACAGTGACCGATCCGATCTGAAATGGTCTGGCGAGATCGCTGCAGCGCAATTGATGATCTTTCAGGCAAACGTGCATTCTGCACTATTTTTATTCAGGTCTTGAGCATTTGCCAAGAGCGATTTCCCAGCTGCGTTATTTTTAAGCGACGTGCTGGAAATACGGCTTTTGAGGCTATAGTTCTCGGCCTGTCAATCCAATTCGCCCCAAATGGCGAGAGACCAATTCCACTATAGGACGGGGACGGCATCTCCATGACAATCGGTATCGTCATCGTCGCTGCAGGACGAGGTGAAAGGGCTGGCTCTCCGGACGAGGGCCCCAAGCAATACAGGCTGATCGGCGGGCGATCCGTCATTGCCCACACATTGGAGACCTTCCTCAACTGGCAACGCAGCGGCCCGATCGTCGTCGTCATCCATCCCGATGACGAAGCACTCTATACGGCCGCCACCAAAGGCCTGTCAGGCGCCGGCGCGCTGACCACCACGTTCGGTGGAGAGACGCGCCAGCGCTCCGTCTACGAGGGCCTGAAGGCGCTTTCCACAACCGAGGCGACTCACGTGATGATCCACGATGCCGCCCGCCCCTTCGTCGACCATGCCATCCTCGACCGCGTTGCAGACGCCTTCGACAAGGGTATCGACGCCGTCCTGCCGGCTGTCAGCGTCACCGACACGCTGAAGCGCGGTGGATCGGACGGGCTGGTGCACGAGACGGTACCGCGCAGCGGCCTCTACGCCGCCCAGACACCGCAGAGCTTTCTGCTTGCCGAGATCCGCGCCGCCCACGAGAAAGCCGCAGCGCTTCGCCGCGATGACTTTACCGACGACGCAGCGATCGCCGAATGGGCCGGCCTGCCGGTCTCCATCGTCGAGGGCTCCGTCGACAACATCAAACTGACCGTCAAGCGGGACATGACCATGGCCGATGAAAAACTCTCCTCCAGAATGCTGCCGGACGTGCGCACCGGCAACGGCTATGACGTGCACCAGCTGGTGGAGGGCGATGGCGTGACGCTCTGTGGCATCTTCATTCCGCACAACCAGAAGCTTCTCGGCCATTCCGATGCCGACGTCGCTCTGCATGCTCTCACAGACGCGCTACTGGCCACCTGCGGCGCCGGTGATATCGGCGACCATTTCCCGCCCTCCGACATGCAGTGGAAGGGCGCCCCCTCGAGAATCTTTCTCGAGCATGCGGCCAATATTGTCCGTGAAAAGGGCGGCACGATCATGAATGCCGATATCTCGCTGATAGCCGAGGCCCCCAAGGTCGGCCCTCACCGCGACCGGATGCGCGAAAACCTCGCCGCCATGCTCGGCATCTCGCTCGACCGCTGCTCGGTCAAGGCGACGACCAACGAGAAGATCGGCTTCGTCGGCCGTCGCGAAGGTATCGCCGCGATCGCGACCGCAACGGTGGTCTACCGCGGAGACGATGCATGAGCCTGTTTGCGGCGGATATTGAAGAGACCGCGAGACGGATTGTTGCCGATTTCTCGGCCCGCGGCCTAATGTTGTCGACGGCCGAATCCTGCACCGGGGGACTGATAGCCGGCGCGCTGACCGATATTCCCGGCTCCTCCGCCGTCGTCGACCGCGGCTTCGTCACCTATACCAACGAGGCCAAGATGGACATGCTGGGCGTCAATGCAGCGACGCTTGAAGCCTTCGGCGCGGTATCGCGGGAAACCGCCTTGCAGATGGTCAACGGCGCCCTGTTCCGCTCACGCTCGAACCTTGCCGTCGCCGTCACCGGCGTTGCCGGGCCGGGCGGCGGGTCGAAGGAGAAACCCGTGGGTCTGGTTCATCTCGCCGCCCGTGCCCGCTCCGGCGCCATTCTCCATCGCGAAATGCACTATGGAGAGATCGGCCGCACCGAGATCAGACTGGCGACAGTGAGGACGGCCTTCGAGATGCTGATCGAAGCCGCCGGCATTTGACAGAATCAGGCCTAGCCGGTTCAGGCATAGACCTTGTCTGCCCGCGCTTCGAATGCGTCGGTGAACATCCGGAAGGCGCGATCGAACATCGACCCCATCAGCGCGCCTAAAATCATGCTCTTGAATTCGTAGTCGATGTAGAAATGCACCACGCATCCCTCGCCGCCATCGGCGGCAGGCTCGAAGCGCCAGCGATTGTCGAGATACTTGAACGGACCCTCGATATACTTCACGTCGATCGCCTGTTCCGCCGGATTGAGCAGGACCTGCGTCGTGAAGGTTTCCTTGATCGCCTTGTAGCCCACCGTCATGTCGGCAAGCAGCAGCGTCTTGCCGTCCCGCTCCTTGCGGGTGCGGATGAGAAGAGCCTCGCAGAGCGGCAGGAATTCCGGATAGCGCTCCACGTCTGCGACCAACGCATACATCTTGTCGGGGCTGTGCTTGACGGGGCGGCGAATTTCGAACTTGGGCATGACGTGCAGTTAAGCCGCGCTCCGGCGAAGATCAAGCCCTGAACAGCCCGAGAAACCGCCGCAACAAGGGCAAGCGCCACGCCTGCAGCCCGACTCGCCGAACCAGATGTAGCCAGACACGCATCACAACCCTGAAATGCATCAAAGCTTTTGGGCTGCATCGCACATCAGCCGCTCATCCTGGGGTCGAGCGGACCCGTTGGGACCATTTTTTTCTGTGCGGATTTCCGCACAGGTAACAGCTATGTGTGCGCTGCAATGCACACTTACGCTTTGATAATCTTCAAGTTAACGAAATTTAATGTATGTTGGGTGGGGTTGTAATATTCACAGATCGCAATCGCGCCTATATTGGTGCATTGCAAAATTCTGAAAATCTATCCATCTGAAAGACGCATACCCATGGACGATTTCGCACAGATGATAAAGCTGCTGGAATCTGCAAAGCAGCTCGCTGACATGAACGGTCTGCCGATGCTGGCCTATTTCATTGAAATGGCGAAGGGCGAGACGCGCGGACACAAGTCAACGCTCCGCGAGCGCAGGCACGGCCAGGACAAGCCCCGCAAGATCGAGGCGGCGGAATAAATCAAGAAAAGGTCTGCCGCCCTTATTCGGCGGCAGCCAATAGCTTCTTCTCACGCGCAGCCCTCAGACGAGCAAAATCGTCTCCGGCATGATGCGACGAGCGTGTGAGCGGGCTGGACGAGACCATCAGGAAGCCCTTCGTATAGGCAACGGTCTCATAGGATTTGAATTCTTCAGGCGTAACGAATTTTTCGACCTTGTGGTGCTTGCGCGTCGGCTGCAGATACTGGCCGATCGTCAGGAAGTCGACATCTGCCGTCCTGAGGTCGTCCATCAACTGCAGCACCTCGTTACGCTCTTCCCCAAGACCGACCATGATGCCCGACTTGGTGAACATCGTCGGGTCGAGTTCCTTGACCCGCTGCAACAGCCGCACGGAATGGAAATAGCGCGCGCCGGGACGCACCGTCAGGTAATTGCCCGGCACCGTCTCCATATTGTGGTTGAACACGTCGGGCTTGGCTGCCACGACCCGCTCCAGCGCGCCCGGCTTCTTCAGGAAGTCCGGCGTCAGGATCTCTATCGTCGTCAGCGGAGAGGCAGCCCGGATCGCCCAGATCACCTTCTCGAAATGCTCGGCACCACCGTCCTCCAGATCGTCGCGGTCGACTGAGGTGATGACAACATGCTGCAGTCCCATTTCCTTCACCGCACGGGCGACGCTTTCCGGCTCTGACATGTCGAGCGCGTTCGGCTTGCCGGTCGCCACGTTGCAGAAGGCGCAGGCACGCGTGCAGATCTCGCCCATGATCATGAAGGTGGCGTGCTTCTTGTCCCAGCACTCGCCAATATTGGGACAGCCTGCCTCTTCGCAGACCGTCACCAGCTTGTTCTCGCGCACGATCGCACGGGTATCCTGGTAGCCCTTCGACACCGGCGCCTTGACGCGGATCCAGTCCGGCTTGCGCATCACCTCGGTATCGGGCCGATGCGCCTTTTCCGGATGGCGGACGCGCTTCTCTTCGGAGAGGGTCGTCCTGTCGAGAATGGTGACCATGAAATCCTGCTTTCAGCCCCAGCTTCATCCGGGAGCACGTTTTCCGTATCGGATATGGTTATTTCGAGACCGCAGCGATCTTCCGCGCGGCAATGCCAGTTCGCGCGCTACATTAGCGCCTTACGATTTTGGCGACGAATAGCAAAAGGCTGGCGCCGAGAAAAGCCGTCACGAAATAACCGAGCCGGCTATCCTGCACGAACACGTGGAAGGCTTTCAGCACGGCAATGGCGACAACCGAGCCGACAATGCCGAGAATGATATTCATGAAGATGCCGAAACGCATATCCATCAGCTTGCCGGCGAGCCAGCCCGCCAGTCCACCGATAATGATCGCCCCGATCCAGCCAACGCTTTCCATCATTCCTCCTGGACTAAAAACAGAAGCCCCTCACCTGAAAAATCTAGCACTTAGCTCATAGCTAAGATGCTGATTTTTCTTCCTCTCCCGCACGGGGAGAAGCAACTCGCGGTGGCGCCTCCACCTTCCTCTCCCTTCGCGGGAGAGAAAGCGATTTCAACACCTTAGCTGGAAGCCAAGTGTTAGAAATCGCAAGAGAGAGGCCACCGCGACAACGCTTACGCGTTCAGTACGCGGCCATAGGCGTCCAGCACGCTTTCCTTCATCGTTTCCGAAATGGTCGGATGCGGGAAGATCGTGTGCATCAGGTCTTCTTCAGTCGTCTCGAGGTTCATCGCCACGACAAAGCCCTGGATCAGTTCGGTGACTTCCGCGCCGACCATGTGAGCGCCGAGCAGCTCGCCGGTCTTCTTGTCGAAGATCGTCTTGACCATGCCCTGGTCCTCGCCGAGTGCCACGGCCTTGCCGTTGGCGGCAAAGGAGAAGCGACCGACGCGGATGTCGCGACCCTGTTCCTTAGCCTTCGCTTCGGTAAGACCGACCGAGGCGACCTGCGGGTTGCAGTAGGTGCAGCCCGGGATCTTGCCCTTGTCGGTGGCGTGAACATTCGGCAGGCCGGCGATCTTCTCGACGCAGACGACGGCCTCATGCTCGGCCTTGTGGGCGAGCAGCGGGCCACCGGCGACGTCACCGATTGCATAGATGCCGGGAACGTTGGTCTTGCCGTAACCGTCGATGACGATGAAGCCGCGCTCAGTCTTTACGCCTACAGCCTCAAGGCCGATGTTCTCGATATTGGCCTGAACGCCGACGGCCGAGATCATCCGGTCGGCAGTGATCTTCTCCGACGTGCCGTCCTTCTTCTCGACCGTCGCGGTGATCGAGTTTGCACCCTTCTCCACCTTGGCGACCTTGGCTTCCAGATGGATCTTGATGCCCTGCTTTTCGAACTGCTTCTTGGCGAAGGCGGAAATTTCGGCATCCTCGACCGGCATGACCTGGGTCATGATCTCGACCACGGTGACGTCGACGCCCATGGCATTGTAGAAGGAGGCGAACTCGATGCCGATCGCGCCCGAACCCATGACGAGCAGCGACTTCGGCAGCTCTTCCGGCTTCATCGCTTCGAAATAGGTCCAGATCAGCTTGCCGTCCGGCTCGATGCCGGGCAGCGCGCGCGGACGGGCGCCGGTGGCGACGATGATGTGCTTGGCGGTATAGGTGCCCTCGCCCAGCGTGTTCTTCGGCACCGGACCCTGCGGCTGGACAACCGGCTTGGTCGACTTGCCGACGACGATTTCGCCCGGCTTGGTGAGCTTGGCTTCACCCCAGATGATATCGACCTTGTTTTTCTTGAACAGGAAGCCGACGCCGTTGTTCATGCGGGCGGCAATGCCGCGCGAACGCGCGACGATCGCCTTGACGTCCGGCTTGATCGAGCCTTCGAGCGTCAGACCGTAATCCTTGGCATGGGTTGCAGTATGCATGACGTCGGCCGTGCGCAGCAGAGCCTTGGTCGGGATGCAGCCCCAGTTGGAGCAAATACCGGCGAGATGCTCGCGTTCGACGACGGCAACCTTCATGCCGAGCTGTGCGGCACGAATGGCGGCGATATAACCGCCGGGGCCGGCGCCGATTACGATAAGGTCATAAGCGTTGGACATAGGCGTTTCCAATCCTCGTTTTGCCGAGACCCAGGCACCCGCCTTGAGGTCTTCAACGGGATGGAAGCGCCTGGCCTTTAGACGGCCAGCTTGATCACTTCTGCGTCTGGCTCAGGCTGAACCAGCATCCCGTAGATTTCATCCTTGAGCTGCCTGCGCTGCTTGCACATGTCGATGAGCATGGCATCGCCGGTCGGCTCGTTGCGTTTCTCGGCCTGATGAACTCTCCGGGTCAGTTCTTCGTAGCTCCGGCAAAGTCGGGCAAAGTGCCCATCCGTCTGCTGGAGATGACGCACAAGCGTCTTGAAATCCGGAAATTCCGCGGCCAGTTCATGCAGCATGCCAGACATGGTCCAAATCCTTTTTTCGTGAGGAAGTGTCCACGCTAGGCCGCCTAAAAATACCTCCGTTGACGCAGATCAAGGGCCAAGCAGCATTCGCACGATCGGCTCCAAACCGCGACCAATTGCCCGAGTACCCTCAGCTGTGAGATGCGTTCCATCGAGGGGGCTGGTATGAGCAACCGAGCCCGCATCGAAGAAGGCACATCCGAGATCGTCCGCCAGATCGCGATAGAGCGAAGCCAGCATCGCCGATTCCTCGATACTGCCACGGAACGTTGCCGAGAACACCGGATTGGCCGTTTCGCATAGCGGTGGCGGCGACATCAGGACAATCTCGGGCACATCGTAGCCGAATGAATAATCATGATTGCGAACGAGCCCCACGAGCCTCTGCATGCCGGCACGCGCCGCATGGGCGGTGCCGGCAATCACCGGCTTCATGTCGTTGGTCCCCAGCATGATGATGACCAGATCGAGAGGCATATGGCTGTGAAGGATCGACGGAAGCGCCTTCACGCCATTGCGGTCGCAATCCGCAAGATGGTCATCATAAGCCGTCGTGCGCCCGCCCAATCCTTCGGCGATCACGTTCACGCCGGGCCCAAGGCACGCAGCAAGGACGCTTGGCCAGCGATCCTCGAATGCGTGACGCTCCGGTCCTTCGGGGTTGTAGCCCCATGTGAGCGAATCGCCGAAGCAGAGAACGGATTTCATTCTGCTGCCCCGTCTACTAGACCAGCATCGACATCGGGTTTTCGATGTAGCGCTTGAAGGCGGATGCGAGTTCCGCACCGAGCGCGCCATCGATGACGCGGTGGTCGAAGGCAAACGTTGCCGACATCACCGTACCCACTTCGATCTTGCCGCCACGAACGACCGGCTTCTCGACGCCGGCGCCGATCGACACGATCGAGGCCTGCGGCAGGTTGACAATCGAGGTGAAGGACGAGACGCCGAACATGCCGAGGTTGGACACGGATGTCGTGCCGCCCTGGTATTCTTCCGGCTTCAGCTTCTTGTCGCGGGCGCGCTTGGCCATGTCCTTCACCTCGTTGGAGATGACCGACAGAGCCTTGGTTTCGGCCTTGCGGACGATCGGCGTGATCAGCCCGTCCGGGATCGAAACCGCGACACCGACGTCGGAATGCTTGTGCAGCACGCGGGCCGTCGAGGTCCAGGAGGCATTCGCCATCGGGACATCCCGGAGCGCCAGCGCCATCGCCTTGATGATGAAGTCGTTGACGGAGAGCTTGAAGCTAGGCACCTCACCCTTCTCGGTCTTTTTCACCGGTGCCGAGGCATTGATCTCGGCGCGCAGCTTCATAAGCGCGTCGAGTTCGCAATCCATCGACACCGTGTAGGACGGAACCGTCTGGGTGGACTCGGTGAGTCGTGCGGCGATCGTCTTGCGCATGCCGTCATGCGGCAGAAGCTCGTAGGAGCCCTCCGCAAACAGCTTGAGCGTCGCATCATCCGACGGCCCCTTGGCAGCGGCTGGTGCCGGGGCGGCAGCCTGGGCTGCGGCCGGAGCAGCAGCCTTTGCGCCACCCGATGCGGCAGCCTTCTCGACATCGGCCTTGACGACACGGCCATGCGGACCGGTGCCGGCAACGGCGGAAAGATCGAGACCGGCTTCCTTGGCCAGACGCCTGGCGAGCGGCGAAGAGAAGACCCGCTTGCCATCGGCAACCGGTGCTGGCGTCGACGGTGCAGGAGCAGCATCGGCAACCGGAGCAGCGGCCTTCGGAGCTTCCGCAGCCTTGTCAGTCGGAGCGGCTTCAGCCTTGGCGGCAGGTGCAGAGCCCACGCCGGCAGCCGCAGCAGCAACGTCTTCGCCATCTTCGGCAAGAACCGCGATCAGCGCGTTGACCTTGACGGATTCGCTACCGGCGGGAACCACGATCTTGGCGATCGTGCCCTCGTCGACGGCTTCGACTTCCATCGTCGCCTTGTCGGTTTCGATCTCGGCGATCACGTCGCCGGACTTGACCTTGTCGCCTTCCTTGACCAGCCACTTGGCGAGGTTGCCCTCTTCCATGGTCGGGGAAAGGGCAGGCATGGTGATGTTGATAGGCATCGTATCACCCTTCCCTTACTTGTAGCAGACGGTTTTGACAGCCTGGACGACCTCGCCGACATTCGGCAAAGCCAGCTTTTCGAGATTGGCCGCGTAAGGCATCGGAACGTCCTTGCCCGCGATCGTCAGGATCGGCGCATCGAGATAGTCGAAGGCCTGCTGCATGACGCGGGTGGCGATTTCCGTGCCGACGGACGACTGCGGGAAACCTTCTTCGACGGTGACGAGGCGACCAGTCTTCTTGACCGATTCGATGACGGTCGGCAGATCCATCGGGCGCAGCGTGCGCAGATCGATCAGTTCGACGTCGATGCCGTCCTTGGTCAGTTCCTCGACAGCCTTGACCGCATAGGTCATGCCGATACCCCAGGAAACGATCGTCACGTCCGTACCCTTCTTGTGGATACGGGCCTTGCCGATCGGCAGCACGAAATCATCGAGCTTCGGCACATCGAAATGATGACCGTAGAGGATTTCGTTTTCGAGGAAGATGACCGGGTTCGGATCGCGGATCGCAGCCTTCAGCAGGCCCTTGGCGTCGGCAGCCGTGTAGGGCTGGACAACCTTGAGACCCGGAATATGGCTGTACCATGCGCCGTAATCTTGGCTGTGCTGGGCCGCAACGCGGGCGGCAGCGCCGTTCGGGCCGCGGAACACGATCGGAGCCCCCATCTGGCCACCCGACATGTAGAGCGTCTTGGCGGCCGAGTTGATGATCTGGTCGATCGCCTGCATGGCGAAGTTGAAGGTCATGAACTCGACGATTGGCTTCAGGCCCGACATCGCAGCACCAACGCCGACGCCGGCAAAGCCGTGTTCGGTGATCGGGGTGTCGACGACGCGGCGGGCGCCGAATTCCTGCAGCAGGCCCTGGGTGATCTTGTAGGCACCCTGGTATTCGGCAACTTCCTCGCCCATGACGAAGACGTTTTCGTCGCGGCGCATTTCTTCCGCCATCGCATCGCGCAGCGCATCGCGGACCGTCATGGAAACCATTTCGGTACCGGCCGGAATATCCGGATCGTTGGCGATCTCGACCTTCGGAGCGGCCGGAACCGGAGCCGAGGCAGAAGAAGCTTCGGCAGCAGGCTTTGCCTCTTCGGCAGCAGCCTTCGGCGCTTCGGCAGCGGGAGCCGCCGAGCCGATCGCATCGGCGCTTTCGCCTTCGGCGAGCAGCACAGCGATCTTGGTATTGACCTTGACGTTTTCGGTGCCGGCGGCGACCAGCAGCTTGCCGATCACGCCTTCATCGACGGCTTCCACTTCCATGGTTGCCTTGTCGGTCTCGATCTCGGCAATGACGTCGCCGGACTTGACGGTGTCGCCTTCCTTCTTGACCCATTTGGAAAGCGTGCCTTCTTCCATGGTCGGAGAAAGCGCGGGCATCAGAATATCGATAGGCATAGGTTCTTTCCTCCCCGCGCTTAGAGCAGGATGTCGGTGTAGAGCTCGGATGCATCCGGCTCCGGATCGTTCTGGGCGAAATCGGCGCTATCGGTGACGATGTCGCGGATGTCCTTGTCGATCGCCTTCAGCTCGTCTTCGCTCGCCCAGCCCTTTTCAAGCAGACGGTTGCGGACCTGTTCGATCGGGTCATGCTCGGAGCGCATCTTCTGCACTTCGTCCTTGGAGCGATATTTCGCCGGGTCGGACATCGAGTGGCCGCGGTAACGGTAGGTCAGCATTTCGAGAATGATCGGGCCCTTGCCGGAACGGCAGTGGGCGAGCGCCTCGTCGGCAGCAGCCTTGACGGCGCGCACGTCCATGCCGTCGACCTGGATGCCTGGGATACCGAAGCCGACGCCGCGCATCGAGTAGTTCGACTGCGCCGTTGCACGGGCGGTCGAGGTGCCCATGGCATAACGGTTGTTCTCGACGATATAGATGATCGGCAGTTTCCAGAGAGCAGCCATGTTGAAGCTCTCGTAGACCTGACCCTGGTTGGCAGCACCGTCGCCGAAATAGGCAACCGAGACGCTGTCATTGTTGCGATAGGCATTGGCGAAGGCAAGACCGGTGCCGAGCGACACCTGAGCGCCGACGATGCCGTGGCCACCATAGAAATGCTTCTCCTTGGAGAACATGTGCATCGAGCCGCCCTTGCCCTTCGACAGGCCGCCGCGACGTCCGGTCAGCTCGGCCATGACGCCCCGCGGGCTCATGCCGGTTGCCAGCATGTGGCCATGGTCGCGATAGGCGGTGATGACCTGATCACCTTCCTGCTGCGCCATCTGCATGCCGACGACGACAGCTTCCTGACCGATATAGAGATGGCAGAAACCGCCGATGAAGCCCATGCCGTAAAGCTGGCCGGCCTTCTCTTCGAAGCGACGGATCAGCAGCATCTCGCGATAGGCATGCAGATCTTCGTCCTTGCCGAAGTCCGGCGTATTCTTGCCGGTGAATTCCTTGGGCGCCGATTTGGTGGTGGTTGCCTTGGTAGCAGACTTTGCCGCTGGCTTGCGGCCGGATGCAGACGCGGATTTAGCTTGCGCCATCGATCCCTCCCTATGTGCTGCACAGAAAGAGCGGCACCGACGCGGGCGATCAACGCCCGTCCCGACCCGCTCGGGTTTCGGCAGCTAACATAGGCAAGAATGTCGCGGCCAGCAATGCTATATTTGCATGGCTCGCATGTAAGATAAATAACTGATATATTTCAGAAAAATCAATGTTAACCGAAATTCGGTTAACTCAGAAATAGTTGTTAAATATGACTATTTCATCCGGGCGCGAGACATTTAATTGATAACGCGCAATTTCGTCGAGCATGTCCTTGTCGAGCGAGCCGTCGCTCATCAAGTGCACCTGGCGCTCCAGAGCCTCGCGCTTGGTCGTCAGCTCCGCCAGTTCGGCAGTTCTAGCCAAGCGCTGCTTTTCGAACTGCTCAGTCGCGATCAGGCCCAGATCGCCATGGATCGAATGATAGCCGAAATAGGAGACGAAAGCGACGGTAATGGCAGGCAGGATCAGACGACCGAACTTCCGTTGCCGATGATGCTTTGTCCACATGCCTGTCTACGCCCTGAATTACGCGACGGGGCGCGAGTCGGCCCCTCTGGTGAGTATCTAGGATTCGCAGAACTTGCTTAACCATTCGTTTCCCGCACACGGCTGCGAGACCGTAACAACCATACGGAAACGACAAAGCCCGCGCCGATGACGCGGGCTTTTCGATGATCACTATCGGAACGTAGCCGAGGCTTAGCCCTTGAGGATCGAGCGGCCGGCGTAAATTGCCTGGGGCCCGAGCATTTCCTCGATGCGGATCAGCTGGTTGTACTTGGCCAGACGGTCGGACCGCGACAGCGAGCCGGTCTTGATCTGTCCGCAATTGGTGGCGACGGCGAGATCGGCAATCGTCGAATCTTCCGTTTCGCCCGAGCGGTGCGACATGACGGCGGTATAGGCTGCCTTGTGCGCGGTCTCGACGGCATCGAGCGTTTCCGTCAGCGAGCCGATCTGGTTGACCTTGACGAGGATAGAGTTGGCGACGCCCATCTTGATGCCATCGCGCAGGCGTGCGGAATTGGTGACGAACAGATCGTCGCCGACCAGCTGTACCTTGGAGCCGATCTTGTCGGTCAGGATCTTCCAGCCTTCCCAGTCGTCTTCAGCCATGCCGTCTTCGATCGAGATGATCGGATACTTGGCAGCGAGCTCGGCCAGATATTCGGCCATGGCGCCCGATTCCAGCGTGCGGCCTTCGCCTTCCATGACGTACTTGCCGTCCTTGAAGAATTCCGTCGAGGCGCAGTCGAGGCCGAGATAGACGTCTTCACCCGGCTTGTAGCCGGCCTTTTCGACCGACTTCATGATGAAGTCGAGGGCTTCCGGTGCGCTCTTCAGGCCCGGAGCAAAACCGCCTTCGTCGCCGACATTGGTGTTGTGGCCCTGGGCACCCAGTTCCTTTTTCAGCACGTGGAAGATTTCAGAACCGATCCGCACCGCATCCTTCAGCGTCTCGGCGCCGACCGGCATGATCATGAATTCCTGGAAGTCGATCGGATTGTCGGCATGCGCGCCGCCGTTGATGATGTTCATCATCGGAACCGGCAGGACATGGGCGCCGGCACCGCCAACATAGCGATAGAGGGGCAGACCGGAGGATTCGGCAGCAGCCTTGGCGACTGCAAGCGATACGCCGAGAATGGCGTTAGCGCCGAGCCGCGACTTGTTCGGCGTGCCGTCAAGCGCGATCATCGTCTTGTCGATATGGATCTGGCTTTCGGCATCGAAACCGCCGATGGCGTCGAAGATTTCCGTATTGACCGCTTCCACGGCCTTCTCGACGCCCTTGCCGCCGAAGCGCTTGCCGCCATCGCGCAGTTCGACCGCTTCGTGGGCACCCGTCGAGGCGCCCGACGGAACGGCGGCACGGCCCATCGTGCCGTCTTCCAGATAGACGTCAACTTCGACGGTCGGATTGCCACGGCTATCGAGGATCTCGCGTGCGATGATATCGGTAATAGCAGTCAAGGGTCTCTCCTCAGAGTTATTATCCACGTGGTCATTGAAAATGTCTCACATTCAATGACACGCCAATTACAGTTGAAACGCTTTTCGCGCTTTGACCACGCTCAAGCGCGCCTCAAGTTCAGGCGGCCTTCGCCACCGCATCGAAAGCCAGAAGCTTTTCCAGAAGCCGCGGCATGTCCTTCAGGTGAACCATGTTCGGCCCGTCGGACGGAGCATTGTCCGGATCCTCATGCGTCTCGATGAAGACGCCGGCAACGCCGACGGCGACAGCCGCACGCGCCAGCGTTTCGACGAATTCGCGCTGGCCGCCGCTCGAACCGCCCTGCCCGCCCGGCTGCTGCACCGAATGCGTCGCATCAAAGATGACGGGCGAACCGAGCGACGCCATGATCGGCAGCGAGCGCATGTCGGATACCAGCGTGTTGTAACCGAAGGACGCACCGCGTTCGCACAGCATCACATTCGGATTACCGCTTTCGGTAAACTTCGCCTGCACGTTCTTCATGTCCCAGGGGGCGAGAAACTGGCCCTTCTTGACGTTGATCGCCCGGCCCGTCTTGGCGGCGGCGACCAGCAGGTCCGTCTGGCGCGACAGGAAGGCCGGAATCTGCAGGATGTCGATCGTCGGCGCCACCAGGCCGCACTGTTCTTCCGTGTGGATGTCGCTCAGAACCGGGAAGCCGAATTCCTTCTTCAGGTCGGCAAAGATCTCCATCGCGTTCTCAAGCCCGATGCCGCGCTTGCCCGACAAGGATGTACGGTTCGCCTTGTCATAGGACGACTTGTAGACAAGCCCGATGCCGAGCTTGGCGCAGAGCTCCGTGAGGTTGCCGGCGATCATGAAGGCGTGATCGCGGCTCTCCATCTGGCAGGGGCCCGCAATCAGCGAAAGCTTGCCGGCATTGGAGAACACAACCTTGTTTGCGCCTTCTCCGACCGAAACCTCAGAATTGGGGGACACTGCCATTTTCATTCCTCGAAACCGAAAAACACGCCTTGGCCGGGCGACGGCGACACAAGCACGCGTCCATCCCGGCGGATGAATGCGACGTCATTAGCAGCAAGGGTGATCTCTGTCACGGCCAGATCGGCGGTGCGGAAGATCACCGCCTGCCCGCAAAGCTCAGCCCCATGCAGCTTGGCGGCAGGCCCGAATTCCTGATGCAGCTGATCTGCGTCCACCACCCGGACCCTGGCATTTTCGCCGGCAAACACCAGCCCGGCCTCCCCTTCCTGCGCAGAAACCGACAGGACGGATTGCAACAGCCTGGCGGAATCGCCGGGCACACCTGAGGAAAGCACGACTTCCTTCAGCCCGGTCACCGCATTGGCATGCACCCTCAGGGACCCCATGTCCTGCGGAAAGGAAACGACGCGCTGACAGGCAAAGGCGAAAAATTCGGACGCACCTTCGAGCGCCGCAAAAGCGAGGCGAAAGCGCCCCTCCCGCTCGTCTCCCTCCGGTGACTTAATGATGCGGGCAAATTCCAGCGGCTCGCCCGCCGAAACCCCACCTTCAACAAAACGCTGGTGATCATCGGAAGCGTCGTCACTAGCGACCACGATCGCCGACAGCCCCTGACGCCCACGCTTGCCGCGAAAGGCAATGTCTCGCTCGACAAACACATTGCCGCGCTTGGCAGCGGTGCCCGCCTTGCGCCGGTCCGCAAGCGCGATCGGCTCCAGATAGGTGCCGTCCTCAAGGAAGATACAGGCATTGGCCGTCCCGAACGGATGCACACCATCAGGCGCAACAGTAAAGCCCAGCCCCGACAGCCGCTCGCGCGCCTGGACCAGATTGCCGACCGGCAAAACGAGATGATCGATTTTCTTAGCAGTCACGCATGTCCCCCAGACTCTGATCCGCCGAAAATAAATTGGTCAGTCCGTCGGGGAGCGCAAGTAGCTTTCTGCCGAGAACGTTATCAGCCATCTCGGAAAGTTATCATATTTTCACGAAAATTTAGGGACTTGCGGAACACATATGGAACATATAGTGTTCGTTCTGCATTTGTTTCAAATCTGAAGGTGCATCAAAATGCTGACCCGGAAGCAACAGGAACTTCTTTTGTTCATTCATGAACGCATGAAGGAGTCCGGCGTTCCACCTTCTTTCGATGAAATGAAGGATGCACTCGATCTCGCATCGAAGTCGGGCATCCACCGCCTGATCACCGCTTTGGAAGAGCGCGGCTTCATCCGAAGGCTGCCGAACCGGGCCCGTGCGCTCGAAGTCATCAAGC
This sequence comes from Neorhizobium sp. NCHU2750, assembly GCF_003597675.1. Lineage (NCBI taxonomy): Bacteria > Pseudomonadati > Pseudomonadota > Alphaproteobacteria > Hyphomicrobiales > Rhizobiaceae > Neorhizobium > Neorhizobium sp. NCHU2750. The sequence continues at coordinate 2,053,694 of NZ_CP030827.1, forward strand.
TGCCGGAGGCCTATGTGCCGACGCTGCAGCCGAAGCGCGGATTTTCGCCGAGCGTCATCGAGGGCAGCCTCGGCAAGAAACCGCCGGCACCTGCCGCACCCGCGGCCCCGGCCAATGACAGCGCCTCGGCGAGCGTCCCCGTGATGGGCCGCATCGCCGCCGGCGTGCCGATCTCGGCCATCCAGAACAACACCCACGACATTTCCGTTCCGGTCGAAATGCTCGGCGCCGGTGAGCATTATGCGCTCGAGGTCAAGGGCGATTCGATGATCGAGGCCGGCATCCTCGATGGCGATACCGTCATCATCCGCAACGGCAGCACCGCCAATCCCGGCGATATCATCGTTGCCCTTGTCGATGACGAGGAAGCAACGCTGAAGCGTTTCCGCCGCAAGGGTGGATCGATCGCGCTTGAAGCTGCTAATCCCGCCTATGAAACCCGCATCTTCCCGCCTGACCGGGTCAAGGTGCAGGGCAAGCTGGTCGGCCTCATTCGCCGCTATCATTGAAATCAGCAGGATCGGCAAAGCCTTGCTGGTCCTGAAAATCGCCTCCCGCGCCCATGGCGGAAACGTCGACGGACAGGTCGTCTTCGATTGAACTGTTTTGTGAAGGCCTGACCAGCCATGGCGGTAGCGACGCATCATAGATGCCGCGATGCCAGTCATATTGGCGATGAACGGTCCATGGCCGGGCAGAGGCGCTCATTGCCGTTTCGATGATCCATTCGTCGGCGATCGGCGACCCGGCAAAGTCGATCTCGACCGCACCCGTATTGCGTAACGTCCTGCCGCTGAGCAATGGCGTCCCCGAGCGGCACTCGTCGAACCGAGCGCGCGGCGCAACGACGAGCCCCGCGACATCACAGGCCACACCGGTGAAGCGGCTATCCTCGATGACGACGACGATGACACCATCCGGAGACATGATCGCACACCAAGCTTTCGGCTGACATTCGAAGCGGTCCGCGCTCGTGACCTCCATGCGATCCCGCGCACGCTCGATGACGGCTTTCGGCAGGCGGGCAGCGCCAGTTTTCGCCCTGTTCTGCGAAAGGCCTTTGGGGACCTCCTTCGGCATATCCTTATCGCGCCACTCGTCGCGAATGATCGGCGCTTCCGGGTCGGGCAGCCGTCGTGCGCGGCGCCATTGTCCATAGATGAAATCCGGCACCTTCGCCCGGTTGACCGCAATACCGCCCTCCCTGCGAAGTCCCACCAGCGTGCCGTCTTCGGCAATCAGCAGGCTGGACGGCGGTTCCGGCCATGGCTGCAGGAAGAGCCAGAGGGCGACCGCAATCAGCGGCAGGCCGAGATATCTGAGCCGGGTGCGCAACAGCGTCAGAAGCAGCAGGCCTGAAGCGCCGAAGAGCAGAAACGAGGAATGTTGCTGCCCGACGGTAAAGTCGCCTCCCCAGCCCGCTACATGCCTGGCGATGACGATCACCCAGTCCAGGCTTTTGGCCATGACAAAGATGAAGGGCGCATCAAGGCCGAACGGCATCAGTAGCATGGCGATGAGCCCTGCCGGCATGACCAAAAAACTGATGATCGGCATGGAGGCGAGATTGGCCGCAAGCCCATAGGTCGCGATCCGATGAAAATGCTCCACAGAGAACATCGTCGTCGCGAGACTGCCGATCAGCGACGTCATGATGATGCCGGCGACAAACTTCCAGCCTCCGACAAGCCATGTCACTGAAGGGTGATGAAGGGGTAGCGGTTCGCGTGGCCGCCGCTCGGCTCGCCTTGTCCAGGCAGCATAGCCCGCCACCAGCGCGGCAGTGGCGGCAAACGACATCTGGAAGCTCGGGCCGAGCACTTCCGATGGCGTCCAGACGAGAATAATGATGGCCGACAGCGCCACATTGCGCAGGCTGATCGACGGCCGGTCGAGCAGCACGGCGATCAGGATGACGGCCATCATGATATAGGCGCGCTGTGCCGAGACCCCGAAGCCGGAAATCAGGTAATAGGCCGTCACCATGGCAAGCGCCCCGGCCGCTGCGATCTTCTTGACCGGCCAGGCCTGAGCAAAGCCGGGAAACAGCGCCAGCGCCGTGCGCAGTCCGATGAAGAAGATGCCGGCTGCCAGCGCCATGTTGAGCCCGGATATCGCAACGATATGGGCAAGCCCCGCGACCCGCAGCGCTTCCACCGTCTCTTCCGAGATCGCCCGCCGCTCGTCGGTGATGATGGCGGCGGCAAAGGCTCCCGCATCGCCGGGAACGAGCCCCCTGATCCGGTTGCCGATCTGCGCACGCAGATCGAACAGCCACCGCTCCACGGCATAGGACCAGTTGCCGGGATCGACAGACGCCTCGATCTGATGCGGCGCTGCGTAGAAATAGCCAACTGCGCCGATCCCGTCGAAATAGGATGAGAAGGCAAAGTCGTGCAATCCGGGCAACGCAGGCCCCGCAGGCGGCGACAGTCGCGCGCGGCCGGCGATCACCGCGCCATTGTCGAACCGCCCGCCCCTGCCGCTCGCCATCAGCAGCACCTGCCCCGGCGGGCGTCTGATCTCGGGATCGGCTGTCGAGATGATCCTGACGACATAGCGCACCCGACCGGCTCCGGACATTTCACTGCGCTCGACCATGCCGACAATATCGCTGGTGACGGCCGTATCGAGAATGACCGTCGCGCGCCGCCATGTCTCCATCTGCGCCAGCATCATGCCGAGGCTGACGAGGGCGGCGGCCAGCAGGACGGCTCTTGCGGCATGGTTATGCGAAATGGAGAGCGCCGCACCTGTCACGACGATGGCCGCAAGGGCAAACGGCCAGAATGGCGGGTCGGATGCAGACAGAAGCCAGATGACGGCCCCGGCGCCGATTGCGACCGGAACGAACAGGAAGCCATGGCCGTACCGCCCTTCCTCCGCGATCGCTGCCGACATCCTGTCGCGCGCCGCCTGCGCGACGGCCACCACGGACAGCGAGGCTGCAGTTCGGCGCGGCGCGATGGGCGCGAGAACGGGAACGGCCGCCGGCCCGATTCTCTCTGCCGACAAGAGGGCGAGATCGGCCGCGGGCGCGGATGGAGCCATCACGCCGTCGATCACGTTCCCTTCATCTTCGAGCTTATCTGCCATGCAAAAACATGCCCGCTGAGACGCGCAGGCTACAACCTGTGCGTTCTTTTTGCGTGCGTCAACCTGACGCAGCAAGGATCGGCGTCAGAAAGCAAAATCGGAATGCAACATTGGGTTGGCCGAAGCTTGAGATGACATTGCCCAATATATTTCCGCGCTGCACAATTGTCCGCCAGAATTGCTTGGCATCAGCCCAAGGATCATATAGCTAAACGTTGGACGCTTAATGTTTATGGCCCTTTTAGGGCGAATGCCGCCAACCGGTTGGAGGATCAGAATGACGGAAATAAGCGCAAATCTCGCTCTCGGTGAAAAGAAGGTCGACCTGCCGGTTCGCTCCGGAACGATCGGTCCGGATGTCATCGACATCGGCGCGCTCTACAAGCAGACGGGTGCATTCACTTACGACCCCGGGTTTACCTCGACCGCTTCATGCGAGTCCGGCATCACCTATATCGATGGTGATGAAGGCGTGCTGCTTCACCGCGGTTACCCGATCGAACAGCTGGCTGAACACGGCGACTTCCTGGAAACCTGCTACCTGCTTCTCTACGGCGAACTGCCGACGGCAGCGCAGAAGAAGGATTTCGATCATCGCGTGACCAATCACACGATGGTTCACGAGCAGATGAGCCGCTTCTTCACCGGCTTCCGCCGCGACGCCCATCCGATGGCCGTCATGGTGGCAACCGTCGGCGCGCTCTCCGCTTTCTATCACGACTCGACCGACATCACCGATCCGCATCAGCGCATGGTCGCTTCCCTGCGCATGATCGCCAAGATGCCGACGATCGCGGCAATGGCCTACAAATACCACATCGGCCAGCCCTTCGTGTATCCGCAGAACAATCTCGACTATGCGTCGAACTTCCTGCGCATGTGCTTTGCCGTTCCCTGCGAAGACTACAAGGTGAACCCGGTTCTGGCCCGCGCCATGGACCGCATCTTCATCCTGCATGCCGATCACGAGCAGAACGCATCGACCTCGACGGTTCGCCTTGCCGGTTCTTCGGGTGCCAATCCGTTTGCCTGTATCGCCGCCGGCATTGCATGCCTCTGGGGCCCCGCTCACGGCGGCGCCAACGAAGCAGCACTCAACATGCTCCAGGAAATCGGCTCGGTCGACAAGATCCCGGAATACATTGCCCGCGCCAAGGACAAGAACGATCCGTTCCGCCTGATGGGCTTCGGTCACCGCGTCTACAAGAACTACGATCCGCGCGCCAAGATCATGCAGAAGACCACGCATGAGGTTCTGGCCGAGCTCGGTCACAAGGACGATCCGCTTCTGCAGGTCGCCATGGAACTCGAAAAGATCGCCCTCACGGACGAATACTTCATCGAGAAGAAGCTCTATCCGAATATCGACTTCTATTCGGGCATCACCCTGAAGGCCATGGGCTTCCCCACGACCATGTTCACGGTTCTCTTCGCCGTCGCCCGTACCGTCGGCTGGATCGCCCAGTGGGCCGAGATGATCGAAGATCCGCAGCAGCGTATCGGTCGCCCGCGCCAACTCTATACCGGCGAGCCGAAGCGCGATTACGTACCGGTTTCGAAGCGCTAAGCTTCAACGGACAAGACAAACAAAAAAACCCGGTCAGAAATGGCTGGGTTTTTTCGTGTTCAGCAGATCAAGGACGGCGCCGGCAGCCGCCTCCCCGGGCGGGATGGGCACCTGCAGCCGTTGCCAGGCAAGGTCGAACCCTTCGAGCATGGCCCGGCGCTGCAACGTATCGCCGGAAAGCCGCTCGACCCAGCGGCAGAGGCTCGCGGGACGAACCACCTCATTGATATATTCCGGCACCACCGCATAATCGGCAATCAGGTTGGGCAAGGCGCCCGTCCAGATCTTGATGCGGCCCGCCAGAAGCTTGATCAGCCAGTCCGTCTTGTAGGCGGATACGACGGGAACGGTCGAAAGCCCAAGCTCGAGGAGGACCGTACCGGACGCGGCCATGGCTGCATCGGCCTCGGCGAATGCAGTCCACTTACCCTGTGTATCGACCGTCACCTCGATTGGCAGATCGCAGCCTGCAATCAGTTCCCGCACCAGCGCCTCGCGCCTCGGCACGGTCGGCAGCAGGAAGCGCGTCGGACCATTGCGGCGCTGAAACTCGCGTGCAGCCCCGATGAATTCCGGCAGCAGGCTCTTGATCTCGGCCGAGCGAGAACCCGGCAGGAGCATGATCGTCTTCTGCTCACCGGCTTCTTTTACCGGCCGAAGCGCGCGCAAGGCACGCACCTTGAGAAGATCGGCATCATTGCTCAGCCGGTGTCCGACAAATATCGTTTCCGGCCCGCCAAGCTGCGCCATTGCCTCAGGCTCGAAGGGAAGCACCGCAAGCACGCGATCGACGTATGGCACCATCGCCTTGGCGCGGTATTCCTTCCAGGCCCACACGCTCGGACAGACATAATTGACGATCGGCAGGTCGGGCAAAGCCGCCCTCACCTTCTTCGCCACCCGATGGGTGAAATCCGGGCTGTCGATGATGATCAGCAGGTCGGGACGCGCCGCCGCAATCGCAGCCGCCGTCTGGCCGATCCGCTTCATCAGCTTCGGCAGGCGCGACAGGACCTGGGTCAACCCCATGATCGAAAGCTCGGAGAAATCGAACAGCGAGTGAAGCCCCTGCGCCGTCAATGCATCACCGCCGACGCCGACGAGTTCCACCGGACCGCCGTAGCGAAGCTTGAGCGCCGCGATCAGATCGCCACCCAGCAGATCCCCGGAAACCTCACCGGCAATGACGGCAACCTTCAGCGGCGCATTCATTTGAGACCTCCTTTGGGCAGTTCCGGATCTATGCCGCAGACGAAGATGCCGGCAGCATCGGCAGCCGCAATGACCGCCTCCTCTTCCAGCACCAACGCGCCGCCCGCCTCTACCGCGACACCGGCAAGTCCGGCCTTCGCCGCATTCTCGATCGTGGAAGGGCCGATCGTCGGCAGATCCGCACGCATGTCCTGCTGCGGCTTGCAGAGCTTGACGAGCACGCCGCGCCGCCGCGCCGATATCCGTCCCTCGGCTCGAAGCGAGGCGACCCGCTGCAGCATCGAATCGGTGCCCTCGACGCCTTCGAGCGCAATCACGCGGCCGCCCACGGAAACCGCGCCCTGGCCGATATCGAGATGGCCGAGCATGCGCGCAGCCTCGGTTGCCTTGTCGATGTCGCGAAGATCGTCACCGGCCGGAGACATGCGGCCCAGCGGCCCGATCCGGGCAAGCAGCCCCGGCGCAATGTCATGCGCACCAACCACCTCGCAGCCCATCGCCTCGATGAGCTGGATGACCATCTGCAGCACGGTGTCATCACCGTGTGACAACAGCGTCCTGACGACCGATGGCATTTTCAGGATCGTCTTGAAGGTTGGACGGATATCGCGCCAATCCGGCCGGCGAACGACGCCACCGGACATGACCACGCGGCCGACGCCCTTCTGCTTGAAGGATTTTTCGATATCGGCGAGATTTCCGACGCCAAGCGAGATCGTTTCAAAGCCATCAAAGGGATGGCTCGCCTCGTCCTTGAGCGCGATGATGAACGGATCTTCGCCGCCAGCCCGAGCGGCCTCGGCGATGCGCAGCGGCAGGAGCCCTCGCCCGGCGATGATCGCCAGGCGCCCCTTATGAGCCACGCCCGGCGCGCCGGCCATGAGGCTCAGGCCTTCCTACGGAAAGGCGAGGAAATGGCCCGATCGCTGTCTGCAGTGATGAAGTCGATGATTTCCATCGCTTCGGCGCAATCGACGTAATCGTCATGGATTGCCGCCGCATTCGCCCGGATATTACCTTCGCCTTCGAAAATATCCTTGAAGGCGCGTCGAACGCGATGGATCGTCTGCTTCTCTACGCCCGCACGCGTCATGCCGACCACGTTGAGCCCGCCGAGAACACCCGGATTGCCGTTCAGCATGCCATAGGGGATGACGTCGTAGTTGACGGCCGAAAGCCCACCGATGAACGCCTGCCGACCGATACGGGTGAACTGATGCACCGCGCAGCCGCCGCCGAGGATCGCCCGGTCGCCCACATGCACATGCCCGGCCAGCATCACGTTGTTGGACATGATGATATCGCTGCCGAGCTGGCAGTCATGGGCGACGTGACTGTTGGCGAGGAACAGGCAATTGTCGCCGACGACGGTCTTGCCGCCGCCACCGACCGTGCCGGTATTCATCGTCACGCCTTCGCGCATGGTGCAATTGGCACCGATCGTCAGCGTCGAACCTTCGCCCGCCTCGTGCAGGCTCTGCGATGTTCCGCCGATCACGGCCATCTGGAAGATTTTGCATCCCTTGCCGATCACGGTCCTGCCCGTGACGACAGCATGGGAAGCGACTTCCACATCATCGCCGAGAACGACGTTCGGGCCGATATGGCTGAACGGCCCGACGACGACATTCTCTCCGATCACGGCTCCATCTTCGACGACAGCGAGCGGATGAACGCGCGCGCTAGACGCAATGGTGCTCATTCTTTTTCCTCATGGACGATCATGGCGCCGATATCGGCTTCCGCCACCAGCGCGCCGTCGACCTTCGCGTCACAATGAAATTTCCAGATATTGGCACGCTGCTTCTGTTTGACGACATGGAACTCGACGCGATCGCCCGGCACGACCGGCTTGCGGAAGCGGGCATTGTCGATCGTCATGAAGTAGACGAGATTGCCGCCCTCACCCTGCTTGCGCGCGCAGATAGCGCCGGCCGTCTGGGCCATGGCTTCGACGAGAAGCACGCCCGGCATGATTGGCCGCTCGGGAAAATGTCCTTGGAAATGCGGCTCGTTGGCAGTCACGTTCTTGATGCCGATCGCCGAATTGTCGCCGTCGATATCGATGATTTTGTCGACCAGAAGAAACGGATAACGGTGAGGCAAAAGCGTCATGATTTCCTGAATGTCGGCCGCGCCGAGCTCCGGCTTGGTCTCATCAGTCATTTGTAGTCTCTCCTTTGCGTTTTGCTCTCTCGTCGGCCTGAGCCATCTTCTCCGCCATCTCGCGGAGAAACACCTTCATCGGTCGGGCCGGTATGCCGCCATATGTAACTCCCGGCGGGACATTTGCCACCACGCCGCTCATGGCCGCAATCTGCACGCCGTCGCCGATGGTGATATGGCCGTTTATGCCCGATGCGCCACCGATGAGCACGCCATTGCCGATCTTGGTTGACCCGGCAATGCCCGCGCCCGACGCGATACCGCAATGGCGTCCGATCTGCACGTTATGCGCGATCTGGACATGATTGTCGATCTTCGTTCCTTCACCGATCACGGTATCGTCCATCGCACCGCGGTCGACCGTGGTATTCGCCCCGATCTCCACATTGTCCTGGATGATGACGCGGCCGATCTGCACGATCTTCAGCATGCCGCGCGGTCCCGGCGCAAAGCCGAAACCGTCCTGCCCGATCCGCGCACCGTTATGGATGATGACATTGTTGCCGATCAGCGCCGCAATGACGCTGGCGCCGGCCGCAATCGTGGTATTGCGTCCGATCTGCACATCCGCGCCGATCACCGCCCCCGCTCCGATGCGGCTGCCCGACCCGATATGCGCGCCCGCGCCGACAACGGCCATCGGTTCGACGATCACGCCATCTTCGAGCTTCGCGGTCACGTCGACATAAGCGGCAGGTGAAATCCCATCCGGCTCGGATGTGATTGCCGTCGGCCGCATTGCCTGCGGATGCAGCAGCGCACCGGCCATCGCAAAGGCACCATGCGGCGTCTTGGTGGAGAGTACGGCAATGTGCCCGGGCACCATGCTGACGAGGCCAGGATCGCAAATGATCGCGGATGCCCGACAGGTTTCGAGCTCGTGGCGGCTCTTGCGTGACAGGATGTAGCAAACCTGCCCGTCCTGTGCCCGACCGACCGGCGACACGGAACGGATGATGCGGTCGCCCGCGCTTTCATCCAAGAGAACAGCCCCAAGATGGGCTGCCAGCTCTTTCAAGCTCACGCCATCGTGGGGCGGAAAGAAATTGTTGTGATCCATAAAGCCAAAGCTCCGGACAGGCATCCGGCCGCTTGCGCGGCCGGATCCGATCAGAACTGGTTCGCCATGCTGAAGCGGAATTCCTGGGTCTTGTCGTAGTCTTCCTTGACGACCGGAATTGCATAGTCAAAGCGAAGGTTACCAAACGGCGAGGCCCACATCACGCCCGCACCAACCGATGCGCGCCAAGCCATGCCCGCGCCCTCAATCGTGTCGCCGTGCTTCTCGACGTCATTGCCGTAGAGCGTGCCGGCGTCGGCAAACGCAGCAAGGCGCAGGCCGATATCCTGAGGCACTGCCGGCATCGGCATCGACATTTCAGCCGAGGCGTTGAAGTAGGTCGTACCACCCAGCGCATCGCCGTGATTCTTCGTACGTGGGCCGATACCGTCGTTCTCGAAGCCACGGATCTGACGACCGCCGATGGTGAACTGGTCGAAGACGTTCAGGTTGTCGCCAGTTGCCATGACATGGCCGGCGCCGATGGCCAACGATCCGATCAGATCGGCTTCGGTCGACAGCGTCTGGAAGTAACGGGCACGACCGGACAGCTTGTAGAACTCCGAATCGCCACCGAGACCGGCAAACTCATGCGTGAAGCTTGCATAGACGCCTTCGCGCGGCAGTGTCTGGCTATCCAGCGTGTTGTAGGTCAGCGTCTGCGAGATCGACGACTGCGTGTAGCTGCCGTGCTCGATCATATCCAGATAGGTATTCGAGACGTTGTCGTCGGAGGTGTAAGGCGTATCGTCGTCGCCGAATGCACCATCGTCAGAATATTTGATCGTCTTGTAGGTATAGCGGAACGTCGTCGCCAGATCTTCGGTGATCGGAGCGGTCACGCGCAGCGTGATACCCTGTTCCTCATAGTCGTAGTAATCGTTGGCCGAGGTCTCGTTGCGGAAGATATCGAAACCGGCAGCCAGGCGATAACCGAGGAAGTAGGGCTCGGTGAACGACAGCGTGTAGGTACGCGCATCATCCAGACCGCCACCGACAGCGACGCGGACATACTGGCCACGGCCCAGGAAGTTCTTTTCTTCGACCGAAGCTTCGAGAATGAATCCGTCGCCGCCGGCTGAGTAACCTGCGCCGATACCGAACGAACCCGTCGACTGGTCTTCGACATTCACCACCACAACGACGCGGTCCGGAGCGCTGCCCTGCTGCGTCGTGATGTTGACGGAAGTGAAGTAACCCAGGGCTTCGAGGCGACGCTTGGCGCGCGCGATCATTTCCTGGTTGAAGGCATCGCCTTCGCTGAAGTCGAATTCGCGACGGATGACATAGTCACGCGTACGGGTGTTGCCATGAATGTCGATACGTTCGACATAGGCGCGCTCACCCTGATCAACCATGTAGGACACGCCGACCGTGTTGGTCTGCATGTTGCGGTCGCCGCGGGGCGTCACGCGTGCAAACGGATAACCCTGCGAGGCAACACGTTTGGAAATGGCTTCCATCGTCTTCTGGATCTGGCGGGCGTCATAGGGCGCACCTGCCTTCGTCTCCACAAGCCCCTTCAGATCGTCGCCGCTGACGCCTTCCACGCTCGATTCGACATTGATGTCGCCGAACGTGTAATGCGCGCCTTCCTCGACCGTGAAGGTGATGGTGTACTTGTTGGTCGCCGGATCCAGAACCGCATTCGACGAAACGACGCGGAAATCCGGATAGCCGTGATTGTAGTAGAACTGACGCAGCGAGTCTTCGTCGACGCGCAGCTTGTCTTCGCTATAGACGTCCTTACGGGTCAGGAACGAGAGCGGACCGGTTTCCTTGGTCGCGATGACCGACTTCAGGCGGCCGTCGCCATAGGCGTGGTTACCGACGAAGCTGATATCCGCAATCTTGGTACGGTCACCTTCGGTGATGTTGAAGGCGATGTTGACGCGACCGGAACCGACATTGGCGGTCTGCGTTGTGATCTCGACATCGCTGCGGCCGATCGCCTTGTAGGCTTCACGGATGCGCTCGACGTCGGCATTGACCATCGCCTGGTTATACGGACCAAGCGGCTGGGTCTGGACGACGCCAAGAAGCTTGTCGTCCTTGATCTTGCGGTTACCGTTGAAGACAACCTGGTTGACCAGATTGTTCTCGCTGACGGTAACGATCAGCGAGCTTCCGGAGACGCTGATCTTCACATTGGAGAAATAGCCGGTCGAATAAAGCCGCTTGACCGATTCATCGATATCCGAGGCGGAAAAGGCAACGCCCGGCTGGATCGTGATGTTGGAACGGACAGCTTCCTCACCGGCGCGCTGAGCGCCATGCACCTGGACGTTGCGGATTACCGCAGCCTCGGCCTTCGGAGCGCTTGCAAGCACAACGACACCCGCGCCCGACGCGACAACACTAGCAGACAGCGCAAACGCCGACACTGCGTTCAAAAACTTTGAACCAGCCTTCATTTTCAATTCTTACCTTTTCCCGTTGTCCCTCGGCGGGTGGAGCCCGACTCCGGCCACGTGTGTCGTTTTACCTTCTTTTGCCCTACAAGCAAGCTATCGCGTTAATTTCTATTTACTTCCTTTTGAGGCGTGACCTTGAGGCCACGCAACTTTGTAAACATGGTGAACAAACGGTTTATTCACCCGCGCCTGCTTCAGCCAATCAGGTTGGTGATGTCGTTGAAGGTGGCGAACACCATCAGACTGAGCACCATCGCCAGACCAATCCGGAATGCGATCTCCTGGGCACCGGCACCCAGGGGCCTCCCCCTCACGGCTTCTATTGCGTAGAAAACCAAATGCCCGCCGTCAAGCACCGGAACCGGCATCAGGTTCAAAAGTCCAATGGAAACTGACAGAACGGCTGCAAGCTGGATGACGGCCGCGAAGCCGAGGCTGGCCATCTGGCCGGAAGCCTGCGCCACCCGCACGGGACCACCCAGCTGATCCGCCTTCATTCGCCCGGTGACGAGGTTTCCGATGTAACGGAAAGTTCCGGTGATGATATTGCCGGTCTCCTTGACCCCTTCGGCGACCGCCTGAACCGGCGTGAAGGTCTCAAGGCGGAAATTGCCGCGCTCCTCATTGGTGACGACGCCGATCAGCCCGAGCTCGACCTTGTTGCCGAACTGGTCGGTGATCTCGGTCCGCTTCGGCACCATGGGAAGCTGAAGATCCTGCCCGTTGCGCTGCACGGTGACGACGATCTGCGTCTCGGGCCGGATGCTGACATAGCGACGCACGTCGTCGAATGTAGTGACCTTCTCTCCATCGAGCGCTACCAGACGGTCTCCCGGCTGAACGCCGGCCGCGGCAGCCGCACTGTCGGGCCGCACCTCGGCCACGACCGGATCGGCAATCATCTTGCCGTAGACGGAAAACAGCACCGCGAAAATGAAGATCGCCAGGATGAAGTTTGCAATCGGTCCGGCGGCCACGGTTGCCGCCCGCTTCCACAGCTTGGCCCCGGCCAGTGTCTGCGCCCTGTCGGCCTCGCTCATAGTCGATACGCTCTGCGCGTCCGGCAGGCTCGATGCATCCTCGTCGCCGAAGAACTTCACATAGCCCCCGAGCGGAATGGCGGAAATCTTCCAGCGCGTCCCGTGGCCGTCGGTAAAGCCGATCAGTTCCGGCCCGAACCCCACGGAAAACGCCGTCACGCGAATACCGCTCCAGCGTCCCACGAGGTAGTGGCCCATCTCGTGAACGAAGACGAGAAGGGACAGGACCAGCACGAAGGGGATGATGTAGCTGGCAATGAAGCTGAGGATGACCATCAGTAGTTCCGCTCGATGTTACGTTGTCCGGCCGGCAACTTACAGGCCGAAGAGGAAGGCGGCGACCGAAATGCTAGCATGGTCTTTCATCGCCGCATCCACAAGCGTCAATAGAAACGCCAGAAAGCAGGCGAAAACCAGACCGTCGACGCGGTCCATGACACCACCGTGCCCGGGAATGAGATGGCTTGAATCCTTCACGCCGAATCGGCGCTTGATGAAGGATTCGAACAGGTCGCCGATCTGGCTGGCGACCGACAGCAGAAATGCCAGGGCCATCGTCCAGAGCGACAGTTGTGAAAACACGACAAGCGTCAGGATCGCGCTGGCGACAACCCCTGCCACCGTGCCGCCTATCGCACCGGACCACGTCTTGCCGGGCGAAATGCGTGGCGCAAGCTTCGGCCCACCGATCGCCCGTCCGACGAAATAGGCGAGAATATCGGTTCCCCAGACGATCGCGAAAATGAACAGCATCGCCACGAAACCGGCCTGATTGTCGCCGCGGATTGCCGCAAGCGATATGCCGCTCAGGCCGGCATAGACGATACCTGCCGGCAGCCACCATGATCCCCGCGCAAAAAGTGCCACCAGGATAGCCGTGATCGTGCCGCCGCAAAGCAGCGGCATCAGCAGGTCACCGTCATAGAGGACGATATTGCAGGCGATCAGCAGCACGATCATCCAGCCGAATGCATTCGCCTTGAAATGCATTTCGGGGAGCTTGGTAATCGTCGACCACTCGTAATAGACGAGAACGGCGATGACGGCGGCAACGATGTCGAACGGCAGGCCGCCCGACCAGGTGGCCGAAAGCACCACCGCAGCCAGCACGATCGCCGAGATGATGCGAAGCTTGAGCTCTCTGCTCATCAGCCCACGACCGCCGCGGGCCTTGCAGAAAGCCCGCCAAAGCGCCTGTCGCGCGAGGCATATATCTTCAGTGCCTCGATGAACAAGGCACGATCGAAATCCGGCCAGTAATCGGGCATGAAGACGAATTCGGCATAGGCCGCCTGCCAGAGCAGGAAATTCGACAGCCGTTCTTCACCGCTGGTGCGAATGATGAGATCCGGATCGGGTATGCCCGCTGTATCGAGATGGGCATCGATCATCTCGGACGAGATCGCACCGGGCTCTATCAACCCGGCCTTGACCTTCTGCGTGATCCGGCTGACAGCCCGCGCGATCTCGTCACGCGACCCGTAATTGAAGGCGATGACCAGCGTCAGTCCGGTATTGTTGCGCGTCGTCTCCTCGGCTTCGAGAAGAAGAGGCAATATATCGCCGCGCAGCTTCTCGCGTTCGCCGATCACCCGGATACGGACGTTCTCGCGGTGAAGTTCGGCAAGGTCGCGGCGGATGAAACGTCGCAGAAGCCCCAGAAGGTCACTGACCTCGGCCTCCGGCCGGCTCCAGTTTTCCGACGAAAAGGCAAACAGCGTCAGATACTTGATGCCGATATCGCCCGCTGTGCGGACGGCTTCCTTGACGGCCTCCACGCCCTTGCTGTGTCCCATCGTCCTGGCAAGGCCGCGTTTATTGGCCCACCGTCCGTTGCCGTCCATGATGATGGCAACATGTTCAGGGATGATCGCAATGTCTGGCGTCAGCATATCCTATGCAATTCCTTCAACGACCAAGGGAGGGCAAGTATAGCCACCCTAGACCTGCATGATTTCCTTTTCCTTATCCGCAAGCAAGCGGTCGACCTCAGAAATCGTGTCGTCAGTCATCTTCTGCACCTTATCGGACTGCGACCGGCTTTCGTCCTGGCCAATCACGCCATCCTTTTCGGCTTTTTTCAGGCCTTCCATGCCGTCGCGGCGAACGTGACGTGCAGCGACCTTGGCTTTCTCGGCATAATCATGCGCGACCTTGACCAGCGACTTGCGGCGCTCTTCGTTGAGTTCCGGCAGCGGAATGCGCAGGTTCTGGCCATCCACGATAGGGTTGAGCCCGAGATTCGATTCGCGGATAGCGCGATCGACCGCACCGACCATCGACTTGTCCCAGATCGACACGCCGAGCATACGCGGCTCAGGCACAGTGATGTTGGCGACCTGGTTCAACGGTACGCGCGAGCCATAGGCCTCGACAGTCACCGGATCGAGAACATTGGCCGAAGCACGGCCGGTTCTCAGCGACGCGATATCGCTCTTGAAGGCGTTGATCGCGCCGTCCATGCGTCGCTTGATGTCGTTAAGGTCGACTGATCCACTCATTGGCTGGAACTCCCATCTTGTTCTTGGCGGCGCCGCACATCGGCAGCCATGCCGCAGTCTGAATTCAATTGTCGGATACGATCGTCTTGCATCCGCCGCCGGTCAAGATCTCGGTAAAGCCGCCGGCTTCATGAATGGAGAAGACGATGATCGGAATGTGGTTCTCGCGGGCAAGCGCCACCGCGGCCACGTCCATCACGGCAAGCCCCTTTTCGAGCACTTCGCTATGGGTCAATGCATCGAAGCGGGTGGCATGCGGATCCTTCTTCGGATCGGCCGAATAGATCCCGTCCACCTGCGTGCCCTTGAAGATCGCCTCGGCGCCGATTTCGGCCGCGCGCAGCGCCGCAGCGGAATCGGTGGTGAAGAACGGGTTGCCGGTACCGCCGGCGAAGATCACCACGCGGCCCTGCCCCATGTGATGCAGCGCCTGGCGCTGCGAGAAGCTCTCGCAGATCTCCGGCATGGCGATCGCGGAGAGGACCACGGTATCGATATCGAGCTTGCGCAGCGAGGTGGCGAGTGCCAGCGCGTTGATGACGGTCGCCAGCATGCCCATGTGGTCGCCGGTCACCCGGTCGCCACCCTTGGATGCAACGGCTACACCGCGAAAAATATTGCCGCCGCCAACGACGACACCGACCTCGACGCCCATGCGGCGCGCTTCGGCGATATCGGAAGCGATACGGTCGGCGACCGCGACATCGATGCCAAAACCTTGGCTCCCCATGAGAGCCTCGCCGGAGGCCTTGAGGAGAACACGCTTGTAGATGGGCTTGGACGACATGACGGCTCCTTGGAAAGAGAAACGAGTCTGCGGAGAGATCAAACGGCTTGGCGATACACGAAGGGCACCGGCTTGTCACCGGTGCCCCCATCGTTTTCACTGTATTAGCTGACGAAATCAGCCCTTTGCAGCGGCAGCCACTTCTGCGGCGAAGTCGGTCTCTTCCTTTTCGACGCCTTCGCCGAGCAGCAGGCGGGCCATGCCGGTAACTTCGATCGGAGCGCCGACTTCCTTTTCAGCTTCCTTGATCGCAGCACCGACCGTCAGGTCGGGATTGATGACGAAAGCCTGCGACAGGAGCGCAACTTCCTCGAAGAACTTGCGCATGCGGCCTTCGACCATCTTTTCGATGATCGCTTCCGGCTTGCCGGATTCGCGGGCCTGCTCGATGAAGACGTGACGCTCGCGCTCGGCGACAGCGGCATCGACTTCTTCGGCGCGGATGGCGAGCGGCGCCGTTGCAGCAATGTGCATGGCAACCTGGCGGCCGATTGCCGTCAGAGCGTCCTTGTTACCGGTCGACTTCAGCGCGACGAGAACGCCGAGCTTGCCGAGACGGTCTGCAGCAGCGTTGTGGATATAGGTGGCAACGACGCCGTCTTCCACTTCGAGTGCAGCCGAACGGCGCAGATTCATGTTTTCGCCGATCGTGGCAACAGCGTCCTTGATCGTGTCGGTAACGGTCTTGCCGGTCTCCGGGTAGATCGCAGCGCCAACGGCTTCAACAGTACCGTCGGTGGTGAGAGCAACGTCGGCAACGCCGCGAACCATGCCCTGGAAGGCATCGTTACGGGCAACGAAGTCGGTTTCGGAGTTGACTTCGACGACGACAGCCTTGGTGCCGCTCGAGGCAACGCCGATCAGGCCTTCGGCAGCCGTGCGGCCCGACTTCTTGTCGGCCTTGGCAATGCCCTTGGCGCGCAGCCAGTCGATTGCTGCTTCGATGTCGCCGTTGTTTTCGGTCAGCGCCTTCTTGCAGTCCATCATGCCTGCGCCGGACTTTTCGCGCAGTTCCTTCACCAGTGCAGCGGTGATTTCAGCCATTGTGAGCCTCTTGTCGGTTCTTGTTGCATGCCGCCGGAAAAACACGGCGAACTCAATGTTTTGGGAACGAATGTACCCGGAAGTATGACAGGGTGATGAAGACCACCTCCGGCCTGTCGCCGCAACCGCGATCCGATCGATCGCAGGCCGACAGGACTTCTTAAACAAACCGAGGCCAGGGATCGTCTCTCTGGCCTCGGTCGAATGGTAAAAGCGGGAGCGGATGAACCGCTCCTAACCTTGGCCTTAAGCTTCGGCTTCGCCTTCGAGAGCCGGCTCGACCGGAACTTCGGCGGAAGCGCCGAGGTCGCGGCCTGCAGCGCCCTGCTGGCGAGCGATGCCGTCGATGGCAGCGCGGGCAATCAGGTCGCAGTAGAGAGCAATCGCACGCGAAGCGTCGTCGTTACCCGGGATCGGGAAGTCGATCAGGTCCGGATCGCAGTTCGAGTCGATGATGGCAACGACCGGGATGCCGAGGCGCTTGGCTTCGTCGATCGCGATCTTTTCCTTGTTGGTGTCGATGATGAACATCAGGTCCGGAACGCCGCCCATGTCGCGAATACCGCCGAGAGCCTTGTCCAGCTTCTCGCGTTCGCGCTCGAGGTTCAGGCGCTCCTTCTTGGAGTAGCCGGACTGTTCCGAAGACAGGATCTCGTCGAGCTTGCGCAGACGGGCGATCGAGTTCGAAATGGTCTTCCAGTTGGTCATCATGCCGCCGAGCCAGCGGGAGTTGACGTAGTACTGGGCAGAACGCTTGGCCGAATCGGCGATCAGCTCGGAAGCCTGACGCTTGGTGCCAACGAACAGAACGCGGCCGCCACGAGCAACGGTGTCGGACACGACCTGAAGGGCGCGCGACAGCATCGGAACGGTCTGAGCCAGGTCGATGATGTGGATGTTGTTACGGTCGCCGAAAATATACGGCTTCATCTTCGGGTTCCAGCGGTGAGTCTGGTGACCGAAGTGGACGCCTGCTTCGAGGAGCTGACGCATAGAGAAATCGGGCAATGCCATGCCTTGTTATCCTTTTCCGGTTGAACCTCCGCAAGGCGAACAGCAGACCTCCGTTGAGGAATGCCACCGGCGGAATTGCCCGGATTTCTCCCGGACGATCCCATGCCTTACGTGTGGAATGCGGGTGCCCATACAGGCGATCGTTGAAAATTGCAAGCGTTGTGATGCGTCTTTCCGCACCAGTCCCTCACGGATCGACGTCAGGCAGCCTTGGCTCCGAGCCTCTGGCGAACCTGATCGACATTGCCGCGAACATAGACGGTATGCGGCTGCGCACCATTGCCGCCGGCAGCAAAGGTGATTATCGTCACCCCTTCCTCGAAAGGCATCACATAGAGGATCTGCGCCGGGTTGACGTAGATCTCCTGATTGTGGGTGTTTTTAAAGCCGATCAATGTCATGAATCACTCCTTATTTCAGAAGAACTACAGACATAAATCTAACTGAGTGTCGAGTATTGTGCAGCGCACACACGCATGTAACACCGCCACCTTTTGCCGCGAGACGGATCAGCCTTATTGCGGCACAACCGGACAGGGATCCTGCTGCTTTTTCAGCAACTCGAGCTTGACCAGACTGCCGGTCAGCGAGAAATCGCCGTAATCCATCGTCAGGTCACGGGTGATGCCATTTTCGTAGAGCTTGAACGACATGTTGTAGACAGGCGTGGGATCGCCGGTGGCACCATCGTTGAAATAGGCGATCGTCACAGGCCAGTAGGGGGCCTTGGCAAAATCGCCCGCCGCCGCGGCATCCGCATCGCCCTTTTCCGGCGTTTCGGATTTGCCGATGATCGTCGATGTCAGCAACGACTGGTCGCCGTTTTCCGAACCGTCGAACACCCGCGTCTCGAAGATCCGCTTGTTCTGCTTGGCCTGTTCGATGATGTCGAGCATATGCGTGGTCGGGAAGGCGCTGGTCGGAAGCTCCACCTCGCGGCCACCGGCACTGCCAAGCTCGACCTTCACCCCGTCCTTGCCTTCGCTGGCATCGCCGGTCACGGTCTTGTCCAGCTGTTCATCGGTGAAGGACTTGGTCTCGAAATGGAACTTTCCGGCGGCCAGATCCTCGAACGTCTTGGTCTGCTGGTCGCTGACCCGCGTATCCTCGCCCGTATTGATCTTCGTCACGAGACGGAAATTGGTGGTGAAACCGGTGCAGGCCGAGCCGGTGAATTCATACACCATGCGGCCGAACATGCCCTCGATCCCCGACCGGTCCGATGCGTTCTTGAGCTTCAGGTCATAGACCGCGCGATGCGGCACCAGAAGCCGGGCGGCGTTATCGGCGGTCAGAGGCGCAGCGGATGCGACACCGGCACCGGTGACGAGAAACAGCGCGAGGCTCATGCGCAGCATTCACATTCTCCTGTTGGACTCGGGGACGGGTGTTATAAGAACGCCATTCGCCGAGGTTATGACCTTGATGCAGGATTTTTGTACGCTTGACAACAAACCGGAGACCGAAATGTCCGCTGCCATCGAAAGCCGCCTGAAGGAACTTGGAATAACCCTCCCCGAGGCCGCCGCTCCCGCCGCCAATTATCTGCCGACGCGCATCAGCGGCAACATGCTGTATGTCTCGGGCCAACTGCCGCTCGAAAACGGCAAGATTGCCGCGATCGGCCTTCTCGGCGCCGAAATCGATGTCGCCGCCGGCCAGCGCGCTGCCGAACTCTGCGCCATCAACGTCATCGCCCAGGCAAAGGCTGCCCTCGGCGGCGACCTGTCGAAGATCCGCCAGTTCGTCAAGCTGACGAGCTTCGTCGCCTCCGCGCCCGGCTTCACCGAACAGCACCTCGTCACCAACGGCGCATCCAACCTCGTCGCCAATGTCTTCGGCGATGCCGGCAAGCATGCCCGTTCGGCCGTCGGCATGGCCGGCCTGCCCTTCAACGCCGCCGTCGAAGTCGAAGCCATTATCGAGATCGAAGCATGACAATTCAAAATTCTGGGCAAAATTCCGACGCCTCCTGGATCAAGGACGTGCCGGTCGCTCACCGCGGCTTTCACGACATGAACAACAAGGTCTGGGAGAATACGCTCTCGGCATTCTCCCGCGCCGTCGAGGCCGGTTTCGCCATCGAATGCGACCTGCAGCTTTCCGCCGACAGCATTCCCATGGTCTTCCATGACGACAAGCTCGACCGCGTCTGCGGCATTCACGGCGACGTTCGCGAACGCACCGCCGCCGAACTCGGCATGCTGTCCGTCGGCGGCACCGCCGACAAGATCCCGTCCTTGAAGCAGATGCTGGCGCTCGTTGCCGGCCGCGTGCCGCTCGTCATCGAGTTGAAGGGCCGCACGGCCGAAGAGGATGACGGCTTTGTCGAGATCGTGCTCGAGGAGCTTGAAGCCTACAAGGGCAAGGTGGCGCTGATGAGCTTCGACCATCATCTGGTCCGCGACCTGAAGAAGGTGGGCGCCCCCTACCCGATCGGACTGACCGCCGAAGGCAACACGCCGGAAGAGTTCTTCAAGCACGACGAAATGACCCAGCTTGGCCTCGATTTCGTCTCCTACAACTGCGCCCATCTGCCAAACAGCTTTGTCGCCGCCCAGAGACAGCAAGGACTTGTGATGATCACCTGGACGGTAAGGGATGAAAAGGCGCGCGAGACCACCTATAAATATGCAGATCAGATGACGTTCGAGGGTTTCGACCCGCGCACGTCGCCCACTGCATAATTATAGGTATATGTCCGCAAACCTTTTGATCCGCATCGAAAAATCTTTCTCCGCGATCAGCCCGCAAAGCTGGTCGCGGCTTGCCGGCGCCTCGAAGGATCCCTCCGCGGGGATCCCCTACAATCCCTTTCTCTCGCATGCCTTCCTGTCCTCGTTGGAGGAATCCGGCTCTGCGGCCGCCAGGAGCGGATGGCTCGGCCACCACGTCCTCCTGGAAAACCAGGAGCGAACCCTCATCGGCGCCATTCCCGCCTATCTGAAAAACCACAGCCAGGGCGAATATGTCTTCGACCACGGCTGGGCCGATGCCTTCGAGCGGGCCGGCGGGCGCTATTATCCGAAACTGCAATGCTCCATCCCCTTCACGCCTGCCACCGGCCCTCGCCTGCTCGTCTCATCCGGCTATGATCGCGACACGACACAGACGACGCTTGCGGCAGGTCTCCAGGAAGTGACGCGCCAGCTTGGCGTCTCCTCCGCCCACGTGACCTTCGTGCCGGAAGACGAGGTGGAGATTTTCGAGGAAACGGACTACCTGCACCGCACCGACAAGCAGTTCCATTTCATCAACGAAGGTTATGCCGACCACAACGCCTTCCTCGAAACGCTGGCATCGCGCAAGCGCAAGGCCTTGAAGAAGGAACGTCGTGCCGCAATCGAAAACGGCATCTCAATCGACTGGCTGACCGGCAGCGACCTCACCGAGGATATCTGGGATCAGTTCTTCGCCTTCTACATGGATACCGGCGGGCGCAAATGGGGCCGGCCCTATCTCACCCGCAGCTTCTATTCGCTGATCGGCGAGCGCATGGCCGACGACATCCTGCTCGTCATGGCCAAGCGCGACGGTCGCTACGTCGCCGGCGCGATCAATTTCATCGGCGGGGATACGCTTTATGGCCGCCATTGGGGCTGCATCGAGGACCACCCCTTCCTGCATTTCGAGGTCTGCTATCACCAGGCGATCGATTTCGCGCTCGCCAACGGCCTGAAGCGGGTCGAGGCCGGAGCACAGGGCGAACACAAGCTGGCACGCGGCTACCTGCCCGTCACCACCCACTCGATGCACTACATCGCTCATCCCGGCCTTCGAAAGGCAATCGCCGACTACCTCGAGCATGAACGCGAGGATATCGAGGACATGAACGAATACCTGACCGAACACAGCCCGTTCCGAAAGGGCGAGCGGCAACAGGACGACTGATGAGGTCGCGCAAAGTTTGAGACGGGCTTGCGCTCCGCAATATGCAATAAGAAGAGGGCCTGAAGCGAAGCGCGCGAGTCTGTCGGATCGCGATGCGCTTTGGTCGACAAAATCCGGAGAGAACATCCATGAGCTATGACGACACCAACATCTTCGCAAAAATCCTGCGCGGTGAGATCCCCTGCCATCGTGTCTACGAGGATGCCGATACGCTCGCCTTCATGGATGTCATGCCCCAGTCGAAAGGTCACCTCCTGGTGATACCGAAGGCCCCGTCGCGCAATATCCTGGATGCCGATCCGGCCGTTCTGGCGAAGGTGATGCCGATCGTCCAGAAACTTGCGGTCGCCGCCAAGGACGCTTTCGATGCCGACGGCATCACAGTCACCCAATTCAACGAACCGGCTGCCGGCCAGACCGTCTATCACCTGCATTTCCACATCATCCCGCGTTACGAGGGTGCCGCCCTCAAGCCGCATACCGGCGCGATGGAAGACCATGGCGTGCTCGCGGCACTTGCGGAACAGGTAAAGGCCGCGCTCTAAGCAAGGATGCTAGAGATACCGTCGCGCCCCTTGGACGCGACGGCTTGGTCCTTCTCAGTCCGGACTGCGGTAACCATTCGGTTCCGGAAACGCATAGTCGGCCAGAAGCGCCATGTCGGGCTTGAAGATCTCGACCTTCAGCGGATAGCAGGCAGCCTCGTCGCTGGAATGACCGGTGCTGCAATCGCCGCCCGGGCAGGCTGACAGGGCACCCAGAAGATCGATTTCGGCGAAGAACTCGATATAGTCTCCCGGCCTCACCGGGCTTGCCTTCATGAAATATTGCTGCGTGTCGCGGGTGAAACCGGTGCACATGAAGACGTTCAGCACATCATGCACATGCCGTTCAGCCTCGCTGAAATTCAGTGCCTTGGCCCGGCCGAGCGCCCGTGTCAGGTTCGAATGGCAGCAATGGTGATAGTCCCCGCCGGAAAGCAGCCTGTTCGTATAGGGATCGCAGCGCGTGCCGATGACATCGTGAATGCCGCCGCCATCCGCATCGAAACCATACCATGACAGCGTGTCATGGGTGATCGTCGCCATCGGCCTGAGTGCCGGCATGGTGCTCCACAGCCGGTCGCCGGTCGACACATGTGTGGCATGCAGCGCCCGCGTCTTGCCGCTGAAGAAGCGCTCCGACAGGTCGTTGGCATTCCACAGGTTGAGATCGCCGACCTGCGGGCCATCGACGCTGACGATACGGAAGAAATGCCCCTTGGGGACCCGAAACGTCGCCGCCTCGCGCGGTGCGGCAATCACCTCGTCGATCTTGGTCAGGTGTTCACGCGCGGCCTCGAGCGTACCCATGTCGGGTGCGGGCAATGTACCGTTGGGATAAACGACGACGGGCTTCGCAGCGCGGCGCTCGGCGGCATCGGCCGGAGCCGCGACGGGTCTGGAAATGCTCATGGGATCTGTCCGGTTGGGTGGTTCAGCGGATAAAGCATCGCCCGCCCTGAAGCCGCTGGCAAGGCTGGTTTTCCTGATCTCAGGATAAGATCTCGGCCGATCCCAGCGGCCGACCGTCAGACCAGCGTCAGCCCGACGACCAGAATGATGATCGGGGCGGCAACACCGACCACCACTTTCTTCCCCGTCGCAAGAAAGATTGCGAAACCGATGCCGGCCGCAGCAAGCCTCAGCCAGAGCGGGGAGTGGGCAAGCGTGCCTGTCGGAAATACGATCAGCTTTGCCGTCACCGCCATGACAAGAGCGGTTGCCACCGCCCTCACCCAGTGAAGTGCCTCGGACTCCTCGTTCAACCGGTTGCCGGCCAAAACGCCGAGCCAGCGCCAGAAATCGGTGGCAATGAAGCCCGCGACAGCAATCAGCACATAGACCCAATAGTCTTCCAGCATCACGCGCGCTCCCCTGCCAGTCCCTGTTTACGGCGTCGGTAGCGATCGATGAGATAGGCGATCGTGCCACCGCCGATCCCGGCGATCAGCACATCGAACTGTGGCGCGACAAGCGCCAGAAGCGGACCGGACACCACACCGATGATGAAGGCGAACTTGACGACCGGCTGGCGCGCACTCGCCCAGATCGACGAGATGAAATAGACAGGCGTCAGCATGAACAGCGCACCGGCCACGACCGGCGGGAATTGTGACACGATACCATAGCTGATGCCGACTACCGCCGTGTTGGCAAGCGTCAGCGTCATCGCAAAGCCGGCGAAATAGGCCACGCGATGTTCCTTCGGCACCTCCTTCAGATGCATCGAGGCGAACACCCAGGAGGTGATCGCGATGAAATGCGACAGGAACAAGAGCTTCCACACCGGCGTCTTCGGCGTGCGCATCTCCGGCATGATCGAGGCAACCATCGGCATCATGCGGATCGCAGATAGCGTCACGGCCAGGAAAGAGGCGGCGATATTGGCGCCGCCCAGCATCGACCCGACCAGAATCATTTGCGACGGCAAGGCCCAGATGCCGAGCGTCATGGTCACTGCCTCTGCGCGGGTAAGCCCGGCCTGAAGCGCAAAGGCGCTGAAGCCGACATAGGATGTCATGAGGATGATGGCCGGAAGCGACAGCACGCCACGCATGCCGGTCAGGAACCAGTTAAAGCCGCCGCGCTCCACGCGCTGCTCTGCAGACATCGGCATTCCATTTGCTGTTGATCAAATCCATGCCTACAAACACAAAGATGCCGGGACAAGCCCGGCATCCTGGATTCAATCGATAAGACAGCGATTACTTCGCTTTCGGTACCCGCGGCACCGTGCCGCCCTTGCGCGGCTTCGGCGCGTCTTCGGCGATCACGTCGCCGTCGTCATCCGCCTTGGCCTTGGCCGAACCGCCGGCCTTGCCCTTCGGCGCAGCCTTCTTGGCGGCCTTCGGCTTGGCAACCTTGGCCTTCGCCTCTTCGGCAGCTTCCTCGACTTCGGCCTCAGGCTTCGGCTTCACCGGCACGGCTTCCGGAATGGAATCCAGCACCAGCTTGTCCTTGCCGTTCTCGTCCTTGCCGACCCTCACGCGAACGACACCACCCTTGCGCAGCGCACCGAACAGAATCTCGTTGGCGAGCGGCTTCTTGATGTGTTCCTGGATGACGCGAGACAATGGACGTGCGCCCATCTTCTCGTCGTAACCCTTGTCGGCCAGCCATGCGACGGCATCGTCGTGCAGGTCGAAGGTGACGTTGCGTTCGGACAGCTGGGTTTCCAGCTGCATGACGAACTTCTGCACCACCTGATGAATGACGGCCGTCGGCAGCGGCGCGAATGGGATCGTCGCGTCGAGACGGTTGCGGAATTCCGGCGTGAACAGGCGGTTCAATGCCTCTTCGTCTTCGCCGGTGCGCTTGGACGAGCCGAAGCCGATGGCGGCCTTGGCCATTTCCGAAGCACCCGCATTGGTCGTCATGATCAAGATGACGTTGCGGAAGTCGATCTTCTTGCCGTTGTGGTCGGTCAGCGAACCATGGTCCATGACCTGCAGCAGGATATTGTAGATATCCGGATGCGCCTTCTCGATTTCGTCAAGCAGGACCACGCTATGCGGATGCTGATCGACCTGATCGGTCAGAAGACCGCCCTGATCGAAGCCGACATAGCCCGGAGGTGCGCCAAGCAGCCTGGAGACCGTGTGGCGTTCCATATATTCCGACATGTCGAAACGTAACAGTTCCACGCCGAGCGAAGCGGCAAGCTGCTTGGCGACTTCCGTCTTGCCGACGCCGGTCGGGCCGGAAAAGACGTAGGAACCGATCGGCTTGTTCGGCTCGCGCAGGCCGGCACGTGCCAGCTTGATCGAGGTCGACAGTGCTTCGATGGCCGCATCCTGACCGTAGACGACCGAGCGCAATTCCTTTTCCAGGTTGGCGAGAACCATCTCGTCATCCTTGGAAACGGTCTTGGGCGGGATCCGCGCCATTGTCGCGATCGTTGCCTCGATCTCCTTCTCGGTGATCAGCTTGCGGCGCTTGGAGGCCGGCAGCAGCATCTGCGCCGCACCGGTCTCGTCGATCACGTCGATCGCCTTGTCCGGCAGCTTGCGGTCGGAGATGTAGCGGGCCGACAGTTCGACGGCCGACTTGATCGCCTCGTTGGTATAGCGAAGCTTGTGATAGTCCTCGAAATAGGGCTTCAGGCCCTTCATGATCTCGATCGCATCGTCGATCGACGGCTCGTTGACGTCGATCTTCTGGAAGCGACGGACCAGAGCCCGGTCCTTTTCGAAGAACTGGCGATATTCCTTGTAGGTGGTCGAACCGATGCAGCGGATCTGTCCCGAGGACAGAGCCGGCTTCAACAGGTTCGACGCATCCATTGCACCGCCCGAAGTCGCGCCCGCACCGATGACGGTGTGGATCTCGTCGATGAACAGCACGGCACCCGGATAATCTTCCAGTTCCTTGACGACCTGCTTCAGGCGTTCCTCGAAGTCACCGCGATAGCGGGTACCGGCGAGCAACGTGCCCATGTCGAGCGAGAAGATGGTCGCGTCGGCAAGTGCTTCCGGCACCTTGCCTTCGACGATGCGCTTGGCGAGACCTTCGGCGATCGCCGTCTTGCCCACGCCCGGATCCCCCACATAAAGCGGGTTGTTCTTGGAGCGGCGGCAAAGCACCTGGATCGTCCGGTTGACCTCCGAATGACGGCCGATCAGCGGATCGATGCGCCCATCCTTGGCCTTTTCGTTCAGGTTGACGCAATAGGCCTTCAGCGCGTCCTGCGGCTTCTTGGCTGCACCATCGTCCTGCTCTCCGCCACGCGAAGGCTTGGCTTCCGATTCGGACTCCTCGGAACCACGCGGCGTGCGGGCCTGGGAGGAGCCCGGACGCTTGCCGATTCCGTGAGAGATGTAGTTGACCGCGTCGTAGCGGGTCATTTCCTGCTCCTGCAGGAAGAAGGCGGCATGGCTTTCACGTTCGGCAAAGATGGCGACAAGCACATTGGCGCCGGTCACTTCTTCGCGGCCGGAGGACTGGACATGGATGACGGCCCGCTGAATGACACGCTGGAAGCCGGAAGTGGGCTTCGAGTCTTCGTCATAGCCGGTCACGAGGTTGGCAAGTTCGTTGTCGACGTAATCGGCAACGGTCTTGCGCAGGCTTTCAAGGTTGACGTTACAAGCGCCCATGACCGCCGCTGCATCCGCGTCGTCGATCAACGCGAGAAGCAGATGCTCGAGCGTGGCATATTCGTGATGCCGCTCGTTGGCGAAGGTCAGTGCCTGGTGCAGCGCCTTTTCAAGACTAGGCGAAAATGTGGGCACGTCGGGTTCCTCACTTCTTTTCCATGACACACTGTAGCGGATGCTGATGCTGTCTGGCGAAATCCATCACCTGGCTCACCTTGGTTTCCGCTACCTCGTAGGTGAAAATGCCGCATTCGCCCACGCCGTGATTGTGAACGTGAAGCATTATGATTGTGGCAGCTTCCCTGTCCTTTTGAAAGAACCGCTCCAATATGTGGATGACGAAATCCATCGGAGTGTAGTCGTCGTTCAAGAGGAGTACGCGATATAGGTTCGGGCGTTTCGTCTTGGGCTTGGTGCGCGTGATAACCGAGGTCCCGCGATTGGCGTTGTCCCCGTCATCACCTTTTTCTTTTTGCATCGAGATCGGCAGTGCGATCATCATTCATCATCCCCAGGTGCCGGCTATCATTTCGAACGCCATGATTTCAACGCCACGGCGCGCCGGACTCCAGTCTTACTAACTTAGTCCATTGGACACGGATTTTAAGCCCCCTTTGCGGCGGTGCAATCACTATTCCGCTAGAGCGCCGTCCAACGCATGAAAATTAACACCCATCGGCCCCCCATATGCAAACGCGAACGCAATTTAGCTGACATTTGTCAGCTATCTCTGTCGACGTTGACGTAAGAGGCAAACGTGGCGCAAGCCATTTTTTCGAAACGGCCCGACTAGGCCGCTTCCTAATAATGGGGTCGGCCAAACGACGTTACAAGTGGAGGGGCCTACGGTTTCCCTGAGTGCTGAAGTGGCGCCACACAGGAAACAGAAACGGGCCGAAGAATCAGAAGCGGGCCGCAGGGGCCCGCTCGCACACGCCTTCAAGGGCAGATTCGATCAGAGATCGACGTCCAGAATGGCCATCGAGAAATTGTAGGAACGCTCGCCGTCCTCGTCGTCGACATAGACGACACCGAGAAACTCTTCTCCAAGATAGACCTCGGCCGAATCGTTCTTGCGCGGACGTGCCTTGACGATGATCTGCGGATTGAGGAGGCGCTTGAAATAGGCGTCGATTTTTTTGATTTCGTCGGGTTTCACGACAATCTCCGTTTTCTATTCGCGTTGGGCCGCTTGTGACATGGGACCGCGGCAAAAGTAAAGCCGGCAAGCCTCAAGGCCGCCGGCCACACACTGTATTTCACCGGCATTTTTGCGGGCTGCTCTCGATCAGTCCTCGGACATAAGCAACTGGTCCATCACCCGCGCGGGTTCGGAACAGCCGGCTTCCCCGACGACCTTGGCCGGCACGCCGGCAACCGTCGATTTCGCCGGCACCGGCTTCAGCACCACCGAACCCGCGGCAACGCGCGAGCAGGAACCGATCTCGATATTGCCGAGGATTTTCGCTCCCGCACCGATCAGAACGCCGTTGCCGATCTTCGGATGGCGGTCCGCCCCTTCCTTGCCCGTTCCCCCGAGGGTGACGCCGTGCAGGATGGAGACGTTGTCGCCGATCACCGCCGTCTCGCCGACGACGAGGCCGGTTGCGTGATCGAGGAAGATCCCCTTGCCGATCCGCGCTGCCGGATTGATATCCGTCTGGAACACGCTTGAGGAGCGGCTCTGAAGGTAGAGCGCGAAATCGCGCCGTCCCCGCTCGTAGAGCCAGTTGGCCAGACGATGGGTCTGGATCGCGTGAAATCCCTTGAAATAGAGAACCGGCTCGAGAAACCGCAGGCATGCCGGGTCGCGGTCATAGACCGCCTGGATGTCGACGCGCAAGATCGCCCCCCATTCCGGCCACTCGTCCAGCATTTCCATGAAGGTCTGACGAAGCAGTACCGCCTGCAGGTCGGGATGGTCCAGCCGCTCGCAGATCCGATGGACGACGCATTCCTCGAGCGAACGATGGTTGAGCACGGTCGAATAGAGAAAGGCTGCGAGAAGCGGGTCCTGCTCGATGGCAAGACGCGCCTCTTCACGCAGCGTATCCCAGATCGGATCGACCGCGGTCACGCCTTCCTTGACGCGAATGTCCATTCTCGGGGGCATGGCCTACTCCCTGTTTGCCCGACACGTCTCTCCGCAAGCCTGAATGGCCGGCGGCCTAAAAACGTACCTTATCCAGCGGCGCAAGGCACATCCGATGCCTCTCGCCACACTTGGCGGCATTACCTGTTAAGAGCGCATTATATAGAACAAGATTGCCGGAACACCAACGGGGGCAAAATCGCATTCCGTTGATGCTAATATTCAGGCGATCTATCAGTTCGATCCAAGCTCGGCATAGAAGTCCAGCACGGCTTTCTTGAACACCCGGTCTCCAACCGCCAGCATGTGATCGCGGCCCGGAATGTCGAGCGCCTGCGCATGCGGCATCAGATCGGCCAGTTCCTGCGGCGAGCCGGCGATATCGTCCTTGGTACCGACCCCGATCAGCGTCGGTGCCTCAATCCGCCCCATGTCGGACCGCGCCACGAGATCGCGCGAACCGCGGATACAGGCGGCGAGCGCTTGCTTGTCGCTTTTCGTCTGGTCGGCAAAGGCGCGGAACATCTTTCCACGCTCATGGGTAACCTCTTCCGCCACCGGCGCAAGAAGCGCGTCGGCGATCGGGTCCCAGTCCCCTACCCCGTCCGTCATACCGATCCCGAGACCGCCGAGCACCAGCGAGCGGACCCGTTCGGGATTGGCAAGTGCGGCGAAGACCGAAATCCGCGCACCCATCGAATAGCCGAACAGATGCGCCTCGGGGATGCGCAGGTGATCGAGCAGCGCCACCGCATCACCGGCCATTACCCAGGGACGATAGGCTTCCGCATCGAGCGGCTTGTCGCTGCCGCCATGACCTCGGTTGTCGAGCGCAATCACCCGATAGCCGGCATCGCCGAGCGTCTTCAACCAGCCCGGATGCACCCAGTTGACCAGCGCGCTCGAAGCGAATCCATGGATCAGCAGCACCGGATCTCCCGCCGGATCCCCTTCGTCGAAATAGCGGATGTTCAATCCGTCGTGAATAAAGGAGGAGAAGGCGGGAGCATTCAAATTCATCGGGGCGATCCTTGCGGCAGTCTTTGGGGCATTCCTGCTTTGCAGGCGACCTATAGTGGATGACGCGCCGCAGCAGAACCCGATGCGGAAAAAAATGCAGCTGAAAATCCCCCTACCCAATTGCGGCATTGGGCGATAATGTCCCGGCCAATCAAGATTCAGGGAGACCATCATGGCTGGCCACAGCATTCCCCATTTCCAGAACGACGGCGGCTATCCGGTCATCCAGATCGGTGTGAAGGAATTCATGTGCACCGGCGCATCCGTTCCCTTCGACCATCCGCATATCTTCATCGACCTCGGCGACGATAGCGAGAAGGTCTGCTCCTACTGCTCCACGCTCTATCGCTACAATCCCGGCCTGAAGGCCGAACAGACCGATCCGCCGGGCTGCGTTTTCCACGTCAAGGCAGCGTAAAGCCCAAGGTCAGGCAATAATTTCCGATGCAGATCGACAGGGTTGCAATCGTCGGGGCCGGCATGGCCGGCCTCGCCGCCGCATTGAGCTTTTCGCGGTTGGGGGTCGCCTGCGATATCTTCGAGGAGGCCGCAGACCTCGTCGAGGTTGGCGCGGGCCTGCAGATGTCGCCCAACGCCTCGGCCATTCTGCGCGAACTCGGCGTGCTCGGCGATCTGGAGAAAATCTGGACGGAGCCGGATGAAATCCGCCTCGCCTCCGGCATCAGCCTCAAGCCGCTTGCCAACGTGCCGGCCGGCGAATTTGCACGCCAGCGCTGGGGTGCCCCTTACGGCGTGCTGCATCGCTCGACCCTGCAGAAGGCCTTGCTGGCAGCCGTCGAGCGCAATCCGCTTTGCACGATCCGCCTTTCAACTGCGATACGCGGAATGGCCGCGCAGGCAGTCCGCGACGTCACCGGGCAGGCCTATCCCCTGGTCATCGGCGCCGACGGCGTCTGGTCCAATGTCCGCGCCTGCATCGAGGATGCCCCGCAGCCGGATTTTTCGCGCAACATCGCTTGGCGCTTCACCGTGCCGCTTGCCCAAGCGCCCCGTTTCCTCTCGGCCGACAGCGTGACAGCCCTCCTCGGCCCGTCGACCCATATCGTCGCCTATCCGTTGACGGAAATGGGCGTCTTCAACATCGTGGCGATCGCCTCGGGCATCAGTCCCGGCCAGACATGGAATGCTCAGGCCAGCGAGAGCCAGCGCGACATGCTGGTCAGGCAGTTTGCAGGCTGGAACCCCGAAATCACTGCCCTGCTCGGCCAGCCTGCCCAGCCAACCTTCTGGCCGCTCTATCAGGTGACGGCCGGCAACTGGCACAACGGGCGCGACGTGGTGCTGATCGGCGACGCGGCCCACGCCATGATGCCCTTTGCGGCACAGGGCGCGGCCATGGCGATCGAGGATGCCTATGTACTCGCGACAGAGGTAGGTCGTGCGAATACCCTGCCCGAAGCACTCGCAAGCTTCGCCAAACTCAGGACGGCCCGCGCAGCGAAGGTGAAGGCCCGCGGCGCCTTCAATCGCTTCGCCTATCATGCAAGGGGACCGTTCCGCCTCGGGCGCGACATCGTCCTGTCCATGCGTCCGCCGCAATCGCTTGCGGCAGACCTTGACTGGCTCTACGGCTACCGGGTGAAATGATCAGACCGCAGCGGCGGCCTTGAACCCTTCTTCCAGATCCTTCTGCAGGTCTGCAACATCCTCGAGCCCGATCTGGAGCCGGATAACCGGACCCTCTGTCGGCTGCTTGCGGATCGTCCTGTCGGAAAGGTTGACATGCACGGCCAGGCTTTCGAACCCGCCCCATGAATAACCAAGACCGAAGAAGGTCAAGGCATCGAGGAAGGCGTGCGCCTTGGCCTTCGCCTTTTCCGGCTCTGCCTTCAGCACGAAGGAGAAGATGCCGCTCGAGCCCTTGAAATCCCGCTTCCAGATCGCGTGTCCGGGAAAGCTCGGCAAGGCAGGATGAAGAACGCGCGCCACATCGCCGCGGCCTTCCAGCCACTGGGCGATCGACAACGCGCTTTTCTGATGATGATCGAGCCGGACGCCCATCGTCCGCAAGCCCCGCAGGATCTGGTAGGCATCGTCCGGCGCCCCGCAGATACCCATCAGCAGGCGGGTTTCTTCGAGCTGCGGCCACCACTTGGCGTTGGCAGACACGGAGCCCATGACGATGTCCGAATGCCCCGAAGGATATTTGGTTGTCGCGTGGATGGAAACGTCGGCACCGAAATCGAGCGCGCGGAAATAGAGCGGCGTGGCCCAGGTGTTGTCGATCGTAACGACGCAGCCATGCTTGTGGGCGGCATCGGCGATCGCCCTGATGTCCTGCATCTCGAACGTGTTCGAGCCCGGAGCCTCGGTATGCACAAGCTTGGTGTTCGGCTTGATCAGGGCCTCGATCCCTGCTCCGATCTCAGGATCGTAATAGTCGATCTCGACACCCATCCGCTTCAACATCGAATTGCAGAAATTACGGCACGGCGTATAGACGGAATCGACGATCAGCGCGTGGTCGCCGGGCGAAAGGTAGGCCAGGAAGGGTATGGAGATCGCAGCCAGCCCCGACGGAACCAGGATCGTGCCGGCAGAGCCTTCCAGCTCGTCGAAAGCGTTGCACAATGCCTCCGTCGTCGGCGTCGCGCGCGTACCGTAGGTATAGCGCTGATTACGATTTTCCATCGTCGCCGAATCCGGGAAAAGCACCGTGGATCCATGCACCACCGGCGGGTTGACGAATCCGTGGAAGGAACGCGGATCGTTGCCGATATGGGAAAGCCGCGTGTTCGCACCGGCAGCGTCGAGCAAGGAGGATTTCTTGGTCATGTCGTGGGGAAGCTTTCTTGAGGCGGGAAAGTCTCTTTTTGGCGCCACAGCAACGCAAGGTCAAGTCGCGCTGAAAAGTCGCGGAACTCGGCGATTTTGCTAATACGACGAGCAGTTGAACAAACATCGGATGCGCGGAAAAAAGGCGCAAAATTCAGCATTAATTGCACCATATTTCATCATTTGATTTAAGATCAGGCAAGATATTTAAATTTACCCCATTTCTGACGCAATTCCTGCTGGTGACCCTTGACCCCCAAAGCTTTTACGAATGAGATACAGGCGCTTGCCCCTGGAGGGTGGCGGGCAACCGGCCGTATTCGAACGAGAACGTATTCCGCGCGAACTTTTGGGGAGCGGCACGGTGCTATCAAACACAAAACACAAACAAAGGTTGGGAAAATGAAAAAGACACTTTTGGCAGCCGTTATCGGCTCAGCCGCCTTTGGTCTGGCGTCGGCAGCGTCCGCAGACACGCTCAGCGATGTTAAGGCGAAGGGTGTCGTGACCTGCGGCGTAAGCCAGGGTATTCCGGGGTTCTCGAACCCTGATGACAAGGGTGACTGGACGGGTCTGGACGTCGATTACTGCCGCGGCATCGCTGCCGCCGTTTTCGGCGATCCGAAGAAGGCCAAGTTCGTCGCGCTTTCCAGCAAGGATCGCTTCCCGGCACTGCAGTCGGGTGAAGTCGACGTGCTGACCCGCAACACACGACCTGGACGATCAGCCGCGATACCTCGCTCGGCTTCAACTTCCGTACCGTCAACTACTATGACGGCCAGGGCTTCCTGGTGAAGAAGAGCCTCAACGTGAAGTCGGCTCTCGAACTTTCCGGCGCAGCCGTCTGCGTACAGACCGGCACCACCACCGAGCTCAACCTCGCCGACTACTTCAAGGCCAACAATCTGCAGTACAACCCGGTCGTCTTCGAAAAGGAAGCCGATGCGACGACTGCCTATGATTCCGGCCGTTGCGACGTCTACACCACCGACCAGTCTGGCCTCTACGCCATCCGCCTGAAGATGAAGAACCCCGACGAGAACATGGTTCTCCCGGAAGTCATCTCCAAGGAACCGCTCGGCCCGGCCGTGCGCCAGGGTGACGACAAGTGGTTCGACATTGTCTCGTGGGTTCACTACGCCATGGTCAACGCCGAAGAACTGGGCGTAACGTCCAAGAACGTCGATGACATGAAGAACACCGGCAGCCCGGACATCAAGCGCATGCTCGGCGCCGAAGAAGGCACCAAGATCGGTACCGACCTCGGCCTTACCAACGACTGGGCCTACAACATCATCAAGACCGTCGGCAATTACGGCGAAGTCTTTGATCGCAACGTCGGCCCCGACACTCCGCTCAAGATCCAGCGCGGCCTGAACGCCCTGTGGACCAAGGGCGGCCTGCAATACGCTCCGCCGATCCGTTAATCGGGTCTCCTGACCCGGTACAGGTGGAGGCGGATCACATCCGCCTCCACCTGCTTCATTCAATTTTCCACAAGGGACGCTAGATCCCGAACAAGGGAAATGTCCGCAAAGGACAGATAAGGGGAAATCCGCCTATGGCCGGCATGGCGCTCAATTCAGATACGCCAAAACCCAAACGGACAGCATCGCTGATCAATGACCCGCAAGCGCGCGGCATTTTCTATCAGGTGGTCACTGTTGTTCTGCTCGTACTCTTCGTGTGGATGGTCACCCAGAACACGATCCACAACCTTCAAAAGGCAAATATCGCCTCTGGCTTCGGCTTTCTCAACGGTCGCGCAGGCTTCGATATCGGCCAGTCGCTGATCGCCTACAGCAGCGATTCGACCTATGGTCGCGCCTTGCTCGTCGGCATTCTCAACACGCTGCAGGTGGCGGTGATCGGCATCGTTACGGCCACGATCATCGGTCTCGTCGTCGGCATTGCGCGGCTTTCCAACAACTGGCTGGTCGCCAAGCTGGCGCAGGTCTATGTGGAAATCTTCCGCAACATCCCGCCGCTGCTTGTCATCCTGTTCTGGTACAAGGGCGTTCTCGCAATTTTGCCGCAGGCCCGCGCCTCGTTGCAACTGCCCTTCTCGACCTATCTCAACAATCGCGGCCTGTTCTTTCCCCGCCCCGTCTGGGGCGATAGCGCATGGCTCATACCGATTGCCCTGCTTGTCGGCATTGTCGCCAGCGTCTTCGTCGCCCGTTGGGCAAAGCAGCGGCAGATGCGGACTGGTCAGCCTTTCCATACGATCTGGGCCGGGCTTGCACTGATCATCGGGCTGCCATTGCTGGTCTTCCTCGTTCTCGGCGCGCCGCTGTCCTTCGACTATCCTGTCGCCGGCAAGTTCAACCTGACGGGCGGATCGGTGGTCGGTCCTGAATTCATCTCGCTTTATCTCGCGCTGTCTTTCTACACGGCCTCCTTCATCGCCGAGATCGTCCGCGCCGGTATCCGCTCCGTACCCAAGGGTCAGACGGAAGCCGCCAATGCGCTCGGGCTGCGCTCGAATTCCATCACGCGGTTGATCGTCCTGCCCCAGGCACTCAGGATCATCATTCCGCCGCTGACGAGCCAGTATCTCAATCTCACCAAGAACTCGTCGCTCGCAGTCGCCGCCGGTTTTGCCGACGTCTATGCGATAGGCGGAACCATGCTCAACCAGACCGGTCAGGCCGTCGAGATCGTTGCCCTGTTCCTGGTGATCTATCTGTCGATCTCCGTCAGCACCGCGATCTTCATGAACTGGTTCAATGCCAAGATGGCGCTGGTGGAGAGATAAGAATGGCACAGACGACAGCCTATATCCGCCAGGAAATGGTATCGCCGCAGCCCGCTCCCATGGGACAGACCGGCGCATCCCACTGGGTGCGGACCAAACTGCTGGCAACGCCCAAGGACGTGGTCCTGACGATCATCGCCCTTGCTGTGCTGGCTTATATCATACCGAACATCGTCAACTGGCTCTTCGTCCAGGCCGTCTGGGTGGGAAGCGACAGATCCGCCTGCGCCACCATCGTGCAGGGTGGCGTCCTTCCGGATGGACAATCCGGCGCCTGCTGGGCCTTCATCGGAGCGAAATTCCAGCAATTCATGTTCGGACGCTACCCGATCGATGAAAGATGGCGGCCGGTCCTTGTCGCGGTCCTGTTCATCATCCTGCTCATACCCATGCTCATTCCAAAAGCCCCCTACAAGGGGTGGAATGCGCTGGCGTTGTTCATCATTCTGCCCTTCGTCTCGTTCTTCCTGCTGATCGGCGGCGTCTTCGGCCTGCCGCATGTGGAGACCGAACTCTGGGGCGGCCTGATGGTGACGCTGATCCTGTCCTTCTTCGGGATCACCGTGTCCTTGCCGCTCGGCATCATCCTGGCGCTCGGGCGACGGTCGACCATGCCGGTCATCCGCACGCTCAGTGTCGTCTTCATCGAGGTGATCCGCGGCATCCCGCTGGTGACCGTGCTGTTCATGGCAAGCGTCATGCTGCCACTGTTCCTGCCTGACGGCTGGACGTTCGACAAACTGCTGCGCGCCCTGATCGGTGTATCGATCTTCTCGTCGGCCTATATGGCGGAGACGATCCGTGCGGGCCTGCAGGCGATACCCAAGGGTCAGTTCGAAGGCGCAGATTCGCTCGGCCTCAGCTACTGGCACAAGATGCGCCTGATCATCCTGCCGCAGGCGATCAAGCTGGTCATCCCGAGCATCGTCAACACCTTCATCGGGCTGTTCAAGGACACGTCGCTGGTTTCGATCATCGGCATGTTCGACCTGCTCGGCGTCGTAACCCTCAACCAGTCGGACCCGAACTGGTCGACACCGGTCACGCCGGTCACAGGATATGTGTTCGCCGGTTTCGTTTTCTGGGTTTTCTGCTTCGGCATGTCGCGCTATTCCTCCTTCATGGAACGGCACCTCGACACCGGCCACAAGCGCTAGCAGCCGCAACATAAATATAAAGGGACAAATCATGGCCGAGACCCAAGCCAAAAAAATGACCGTATCAAGCACCGACGTTGCGGTCGAAATTGTCGGGATGAACAAGTGGTATGGGGATTTCCACGTTCTGCGCGACATCAATCTGAAGGTGATGAAGGGCGAGCGCATCGTCATCGCCGGCCCGTCTGGCTCCGGCAAGTCGACGATGATCCGTTGCATCAACCGGCTGGAAGAACACCAGTCGGGCAACATCATCGTCGATAATATCGAGCTCACCAACGACCTGAAGAAGATCGACGAAGTGCGCCGCGAAGTCGGCATGGTGTTCCAGCACTTCAACCTCTTCCCGCACCTGACCATTCTGGAAAACTGCACGCTTGCCCCGATCTGGGTGCGCAAGATGCCGAAGAAGGAAGCCGAAGAGATCGCGATGCACTATCTGAAGCGCGTCAAGATCCCCGAACAGGCGAACAAGTATCCGGGCCAGCTTTCCGGCGGCCAGCAGCAGCGTGTGGCCATCGCCCGCTCGCTCTGCATGAAGCCGAAGATCATGCTGTTCGACGAGCCGACCTCGGCTCTCGACCCGGAAATGGTCAAGGAAGTCCTCGACACCATGGTCTCGCTTGCCGAAGAAGGCATGACGATGATGTGCGTCACCCATGAAATGGGCTTTGCCCGTCAGGTCGCCAACCGCGTCATCTTCATGGACCAGGGCCAGATCGTCGAGCAGAATTCGCCGGCCGAATTCTTCGACAATCCGCAGCACGAGCGCACCAGGCTCTTCCTCAGCCAGATCCTGCACTGATATCGCGCCCGGAAGTTCCTCTCGGACTTTCTCCGGCACTAAAAGACAAAGGGCGTCCCGCTGATTTCGGCACGCCCTTTTTGATTTGGATATCTGAAGGACGGCCCGGTCACCTTGCCATCCACCACCCGGCAGTCTCACCACCTGTAGGAATAATTGGCATTCACGCTGGCAATCGTATCGGCATCGGAAAAGCTGCGATTGAGATTGCCCGTCAGCGTGATGTTCTTGCCGAGCTGTTGCTCGATACCGACCGACGCACCGAAACTGTCGAAGCTGTTGACACTGTTGGCCGACGCGATGAAGGCCGTGCCCGTATCCGCGCGGCCGAGCCTGATGGACTGGCTCGCGTCGATGCCGGCCCAGTCGCCCTGCACGCCATCATAGCGGAGCGTATAGCTGCTCTGCCGCTCGACATTGTAAGTCGGGGTGGCGATCTGCTTCTCGTAATAGTTCATAGAGATCGACGCCGTGTCGGCGAGGCTGTCGAGATCGAGGCCGATGTCGCGTGACATCTGATAGGCCGGCCGATTGGTATCCGCCGTCTTGATCTTGCTCCAGAATTTGAGCGGCGTATCGACGACCTCGCCGGTCTTGGAAGCATCGACGCCGAGATCGAAACCGGCCTCCGGCTCCAGCCGCATGGGCAGCCGCATGCCGAGTTTCACCGCATAGCTCGTGTCGGAATTCTTGATGGGTTGCCAGATCAGCGGCAGGTCGTCGGCATGGGCAGCCCCCGAACCGGCGGCGATCAGCACCACCATGCCGGCCGCGGCAAGAATATGCCTGTTCATACGTATCCCCACTCGAAGGCTCAAAGACAATGCAAAGGCCCGGGCCGCACCATGCGGCCCGCCAACAAACCGTTTTCAATGTATTGAAGGCGCCAAAGCGGGAGCCCCTGCTCCCGACGCCGATCTACCTTCCCCTGCGCGACGCAACGGAACCGATGCCTGCGATTATACTGCAATTTGCAGTGCACAGAAATCACAAAAGGTTTTTCGCATATGCGAACAAGCACAGGTAAAATGTCTTAGCCCGGCTCCCGCGGGCACCAGTCGGAGACCGACACGGGAACAAATGTCAACTCTGGCCGTTGCAGGTCTCAATTCCAGGGAGACGGCGATGAAATCCATCCTAGCATCCGCCATTTTGGCTGCAGCGCTGGCCAGCAGCCTCACATCCGCCGCATCCGCGGCCACCATAACCTATGGCAGCGTGGGCATTACCCGCGGGTCTGATGTCGATGCCCGCTATATGGCCGCCCGCGATTTCTGCAGCCGTGAGGCTGAAACGCCACCGCGCGGCACCTATCACATCGGCGATTTCTATTATCGCACGGCGCTGCGGGCCTGCCTCTATCGCCAGGGATTTTCGGCTGAAGGCGAATACGCCTACCCGGTGCCGCTCTTCGGCAGCCCGTCCCGCCATCATCGCCATAAGTGATCCACAAGTCGGACTGCCGCCCGCATGACAGCGGTCCGGACAGAATGCTACAGCCTCGGAAAACGGTCTGAACCGACCGCCTCAGCGATGTGGCTTGCCGCCATGCTCTCTATTCGTTCGCGCGCAGAAAATTCTCGCGCTCAGGATGGCTGGCTATATTTCCACGACCTTCGGATAAAATGCCCGAACCACGAAACTGGACGGGCGTACATGTCGTTATGACCTTGAACTCAAAGGGTTGAGCGGTATTTGTCATCGCGGGCCGTGAATTACATTTCACGGCCGAATAATTTACTCAGCATAATCCATTTGAGGAACCTCATGAAAAAGACCGGCATTATCGCAACCGCCGTTTCGGTTATCCTGTTCTCCACCTCCGCAGCATTCGCGCAGAACTCCCCCTCCACGCATGATCGCATGTCGGGCCCGGCACATGGGCATCACCATGTATATAAGCCCCGCCATCATCAGCGGTGCCACTACGTGACCAAGCGCGTTCGCCATCACGGCCATTGGGTCAATCAGAAGGTTCGCGTTTGCCGCTAACCACACGGCGAAGCCTGGTCCATGCCGACCGGGCTTCGCCAGCCAGCGCTGAACACTTGCCCGGCTTGCTGATACGCGAAGGAGTGGCGGCGAAAGACTTCGCAAGACCGCCGGCAACCCGATCGCACGGGGTTGTCACTCATGTCTTAGGTACAGAATGCTACCTATGTCTTCGGTATGGACAAGGAAAGTGGTGGCGACCCCTGCAGGACTCGAACCTGCGACCTGCTGCTTAGAAGGCAGCTGCTCTATCCAGTTGAGCTAAGGGGCCTTGACTGGCACGCGTTACGAAAAACGGCGCGCCATGAAATTCAGTGTGTCCAGGGCGTCTGCCGGTTGAACCGGAAATTGTCCGTATAGGAAATCGCCTGGCGAGTGGGTTCCTTCGGCTGGATGACCCTGTATTCGATGCCTTCGCGCTTGGCATAGGCTTCGGCCAGTTCCTGCGTTTCGAAAGTCAGCCGCAGTTGCTGTTTCATGTCCGAAGACGAGGTATAGCCGAACACGGGATCGATGCTGCGCGGCACTTCCGGATCGAATTCCAGAACCCAAAGATGCGTCTTTGCCTTGCCCGACTGCATGGCAGTCTTTGCCGGACGATAGATCTTTGCAGCCATGAGCCTCAATACCCCGTAAATCGATCGGCCAGTCTTGCCACTTCGCCCTTTCAAAAGCGTGAAGGCGGCTGACTCGCGCATGCTGCACATTCGCAGCCATAACGCTTTTGCCGCGTCGATGATCCATTGTCAACGACGACGGCGTAGGCAAATCATCGAACGATTGTCAGTGTCTCGGCCGCGCGGGTGATCGCCGTATAGAGCCAGCGTTCGCGCGTGTCGCGGAACGCGAAACTCTCGTCGAACAGCACGACATTGTTCCACTGCGAGCCCTGCGCCTTGTGGCAGGTCAGTGCATAGCCGTAATCGAACTCGTCATAGCGCTTGCGCGTAGACCACGGGATTTCCTCCTCGCTCTCGAACGCAGCCTTGAGCAGCTTGATCTTGGCCGCACCGCGATCCATGTCGTCGTCTTCCGGCCGGATCATCAGGTTGATGCCGGGCTTCACCGTCTCGCGCGATGCACTCATCACCTGCCAGAGAGAACCGTTGAGCAGGCCCTTGACCTGATCGTTCCTCAGGCAGACCAGCTTGTCGCCCGATTGCGGGTAGTCGGCGGTAAAGCCTTTCAGCTCGCGCAGGCGCTGATTGTAGCGCTTGCGGGTGCGGTTGGTGCCGACCAGAACCTGGTCGCAATCGAGTACCAGATCCTGGGTCACCTCATCGCGCGAAATCACCTGCGCCTTGCCATAGTCGCCATACATGATCTCCTTGCCCTCACGCACCTGCATGGCGAGCTGGATGATCGGATTGTCCTGCGCCTGCCGATGGATCTCGGTCAGGAGGTAGTCGGGCTCCTGTTCGGTGAAGAACCCGCCGCCCGAAACCGGCGGCAGCTGACCGGGATCGCCGAGAACCAGGATCGGCGTGCCGAAGCTCATCAGATCGCGGCCGAGTGCCTCATCGACCATCGAGCATTCGTCGATGACGATCAGCGCCGCCTTGGCGACCGGGCTCTGCCGGTTGATCGCAAACATCGGTGCAATCGAGGTCTTGCCGGTTTCCTCATCTTCGACCGCCTCCTCGCCGCGCGGGCGATAGATCAGCGAATGGATCGTCTTGGCATTGCGCGCACCGCGCGAACGCAGCACCTGCGCCGCCTTGCCGGTAAAGGCAGCAAACAGCACCTCGCCATCGACATGCTCGGCAAAATGCTTGGCGAGCGTCGTCTTGCCGGTCCCGGCATAGCCGAACAGCCGGAAAACCTGGCTGCGGCCATCCTTCAGCCAGCGCGAAACGGCCTTAAGGGCCTCGTCCTGTTGCGGTGCAAATTGCATGGCGCGACTTGGCAGGATTCTTCAAGAAAGCGCAACAGAAAAGAACGAAAGATGAATCAAAGCCGGGGATCGCATAAGCGCCGGACATCAAATTCGCCATCGCGCGAAAATTTCGTATCTCGACGGGAATAAACCGCCTCCCGCCGGTGTCATGACATCAGCGGCCGGGAAAGAGCCGCCTTTCGAAATCAGGAGACGATCCATGAAGACGATCATTCTGACAGCCGTTGCCATCGCCGCGCTGACGACCTCGGCCCTTGCCGCAGAACCATTCAAGACGGCCAAGACCGCCAAGGGCGACGTGCTGACCGGCGAAAAGGGCATGACGCTCTACACCTTCAAGAACGACAAGGCCGGCACCTCCAACTGCAACGACAAATGCGCCCAGAACTGGCCGCCGGCCATGGCTGCTTCCGATGCGAAGGCAGAGGGTGCATACTCCATCATCACCCGCAAGGACGGGTCGAAACAATGGGCCAAGGACGGCATGCCGCTCTATTACTGGACCAAGGACATGAAGGAAGGCGACATGACCGGCGACGGCATGAATGGCGTCTGGCATGTCGCCAAGCCCTGATCTTCCCGACAGCAGGAACTCGGCGGCGGCGCGGGAGGATGACGATCCCGCGCCGGTCGCCTTCGAAACGCGCATTCTCGCCCTCCTGCCGCAATTGCGCCGCTACGCGCGCAGCCTGACGCGATCCGACACGGAGAGTGAGGACCTGCTGCAGGATTGCGTCGAGAAGGCGCTTTCCAGCCGCAGCCAGTGGCGCGGCACCAATTTCAGGGCCTGGGCCTACCGCATCATGACCAACCTCCATCTCAACGCGCGCCGCAATCGCGCCCGTCACCCCTCGGTGACGCTCGATGAAACGGAGATCGACCACCTTTCCGGTTCGACCGGCGACCCGCTGGAGCAGGGCCGCCTCGCCCGCTCCCTGGCAAGCCTCGCGCCGGATGCCCGCGTCGTGCTGATGCTGGTCGTCGTCGAGGGACACAGCTATCAGGACGTCGCGGATATGCTCGACATTCCCATCGGCACGGTCATGTCGAGGCTGTCGCGCGCCCGCGCGGCACTGAGAGAAAACATGCGGGAGGAAAACGTCATTCCATTGCGGAGACCGAAATGAACCAGCGCCCCCCCATGTCACCACCGCCCGTGTCCGAGGAAGAGCTGCACGCCTATGTCGACGGCCTCCTCGACGATGACGGGCGGCGGCGCGTCGAAGCATTTCTGGCCGAAAATCCGGCGGCAAACGAGATGGTCCTCGACTGGCTCACTCAGAATGACGGTTTGCGCGCCGCCTTTGCCGGCTACGCGAGATCGACCTCATCCGATGTGAGACTGGTTTCGACGCCCTTGCACGACCAGCGGCGACCGCGCCGGCGCCTCGCGCTTGCCGCTGCAGCAGTAGGCATCTTCGTGCTGGGAGGCATCACCGGCAGCCTCGGCCCTGCCCTGCTCAAGAAGCCGGATATCACGCTGGCCTATACCGATATCCTGCCACGCGAGGCCAAGAGCGCCTTTCTCGTCTATGCAAGCGAGGTACGCCACCCGGTCGAAGTCTATGCCGACGAGGAGGCGCATCTGGCCACGTGGCTCGGCAAGCGTCTCGCGGTCGCAGACCTCAAGGTGCCGAACCTGCAATCTCTCGGCTACCGGCTTGTCGGCGGCAGATTGCTGCCCGTGGCAGGCAAGCCGGGCGCGATGTTCATGTATGAGGATGCCGGCGGCAAGCGCCTGACGGTCATCGTCGGGCGCGACCCCGAAAATGACACGACGAGTTTCCGGTTTGCCTCTTCCGGTGGCCTTGAGACCTTCTACTGGATCGATGGAGGCCTGGGCTATGCCGTCACCGGCGAGGTCTCACGCACCGTGTTACAGAAGGTCGCGGAGGAATGTTACCGGCAGTTTCCCTCCTGATTGTCGCTTGGCATTAACAAAGCGCGGCTTAGACTGGACATAGCGAATATCGGCCGAGGAAATTGCCATGCCCGACATGCCCGTCACCCGCCTTCCATCGGGAATATCCGTACCGTCTCTTGGGCTCGGAACCTGGAAGATGGGCGAGGATGCCCGCAGCGCTGACCGGGAAGTCGAGAGCCTCAAACGCGGCCTCGACCTCGGCATGACACTGATCGACACGGCAGAAATGTATGGCGAAGGCGGCGCCGAGATCATTACCGGACGGGCGATTGCCGACCGACGCGACGAGGTTTTTCTGGTCTCCAAGGTCTATCCCTGGAATGCCAGCCGCCGCGGCGTGATCGACGCGTGTCACCGCAGCCTGTCGCGCATGAAGACCGACCGTATCGACCTCTATCTTCTCCACTGGCGCGGCGAACACGAACTGGAGGCCACGGTCGCAGGCTTCGAAGACCTGCGTGAAACCGGCAAGATCGGCGCCTGGGGCGTTTCCAATTTCGACGCAGACGACATGGAGGGATTGCTCGACGTGCCGGCCGGCGAAAACTGCGCCGCCAATCAGGTTCTCTACAATCTGTCGCGGCGCGGCATCGAATACGATCTCCTGCCTTGGTGCCAGCAGCGCGGCATCCCGGTCATGGCCTATTCGCCGATCGAACAGGGCCGCATCCTGCGAAATGCCGAGCTTGTGCGCATCGCCAAGGCCTATCAGGCAACCCCGGCGCAGGTCGCGCTTGCCTTCCTCATCAGACAACAGGGCGTCATCGCCATTCCGAAAT
Organism: Neorhizobium sp. NCHU2750; assembly: GCF_003597675.1. NCBI lineage: Bacteria > Pseudomonadati > Pseudomonadota > Alphaproteobacteria > Hyphomicrobiales > Rhizobiaceae > Neorhizobium > Neorhizobium sp. NCHU2750. Next base: position 2,097,843 of record NZ_CP030827.1, read on the forward strand.
CATCGAGCCCCGAGCGGGTCGAGGAAAATGCCTGTGCCATGGCCCTCGACATCAGCGACAGGGATTGGCAGGCCCTTGACCTTGCCTTCCCGCCGCCGCGCAGAAAGCTGCCGCTCGAAATGCTATAACGCCTTGCGACCCGCAACGATCGCCTCGATCGTCCGGAACACGTCCGTCGCCTCCCATGTCTCGGGATTGCGATAGACGGGGTAGTGAATGAAGGCAGCGGCAGCGAGATGATCGACGCTGCGTGTCACCACTCGGCGACGCGCAATGGTGCGCCGCGCCTTGCTGCTCATCCGATCCTCAGTCAGTCCCCAGCCGGAATAGAACGGTGCCGCATAGCAGCGGACCGGCACGCCGCGCAAAAGCGCATCGAAACCGAACTGGCTTGCCACCGTCCACACCTCATCGACGGCCTTCAGGATTGCGGCCGCGGATACCGGCTCGGAGGAAAGTTCGACGCCCGAGCGGCCGGCAGCGATTTCCGTGAGATACCCGCGACGATAGCCGGCAATCACATCCGGATGCGTGCGCACGATGCAATGCGCACCCGTCGCCAGCGCTTCGTCGAGCATCAGTTCAAACGACTTTTCCGACCCGAGCGAGCGCGGCACGGAGACATCGCCACGCACTTGGTCGACAAGGAGGATTCGCCGCCGGCCACTCTGTTCGAAGCGTGGCTCGTTGTCGGGAAGATGATTGTATTTGGAAAGTCCGTGCCGGACGATCGCATCCTTCACGTCGGCTCCGAGCCCTGCATCAGCATCATCGGCCTCAGCGATCAATCGCTCCAGCCTTGAAGCAGCCGATGCATCGGTCGAAAGTCCGAGATCGTCGACGACGATCGACAGCGGCAGCGAGCCGGATTTGCCGAGACCGACCGAGCGCAAAAAACCGTCCTCCAGCCGCCAGTGCGGGAGGAAACGGGCGATTGCGATGGCCTTGGTGATCTTGGAACCGATCCGCCCGCCCCAGGCGATCGTGCCGGCAATGCCTGGCGTGAAGCAGCTGAGGATCTCGTCGAGCCCCAGATAGTCCTTCACCCATGGCAGATCGTCCCGCAGCCAGTGCATGGAGCCGATCGGCGTACCGATCGGGAGAAGCCAGGGCTTTCCCCCGATCCTGTCGGGATCATCATGTTTCAACGCGGACACCATCTTCGCTGACGTTATCGTGGATATCCGCCTAGCGCGGACGGTGCCCTTTGTCGATGGCGGATAAAACCGCCGTTACATGCCTTGCGGGCCACGGTTCATCGCCGCGATGCCGGTGCGGCAGATCTCGATCAGCCCGAGCGGCTTCATCACGGCGACGAACTGGTCGATCTTCGACGACTTGCCGGTGATCTCGAAGATGAAATGCTCGACCGTCGCGTCGACCACCTTGGCCTGGAAGGCATCGGCAAGCCTCAGCGTCTCCGCCCGCCGCTCACCCTGCCCGACCACCTTGACCAGCGCCACTTCGCGCTCGATCGGCCGTTCCTGACCGAAATCACGGGCGCGGACCGTCAGGTCGAGCACCCGATGGACGGGCACGATCCGCTCGAGCTGGGCCTTGATCTGCTCCAGCACGGTCGGCGTACCGTTGGTGACGATGGTAATTCGCGATAGGTGAGACTCATGTTCGGTCTCCGAGACCGTAAGGCTCTCGATATTGTAGCCTCGCCCCGAAAACAGGCCGATGACGCGCGCAAGCACGCCCGGCTCGTTGTTGACGAGAACCGATAGCGTGTGGTTCTCGACCTTGGCGGTCTCGGGGCTGATGAAATAGGCGGAGCCGGTCGGCTGTTGATGTGCGTTCATGATCTTGGGTCCGTTTCCTCAAGCGTTGCTTTCACATGCGGCAGCCCGTCTCAGACGAGCTGACGGCCCTTTGCATCAATCGCGGTGGCAACCGCTTCGTCCGTCGCATCGTCCGGCAGCAGCATCTCGTTATGTGCCTTGCCCGACGGGATCATCGGGAAGCAGTTGGCGAGATTGGCAACGCGGCAATCGAAGATGACCGGCTTCTTGACCGCGATCATCTCGGCGATCTTGTCGTCCAGTTCCTTCGGATCGTCGCAATACATGCCGACGGCACCATAGGCTTCCGCCAGCTTGACGAAGTCCGGCATAGCCTCGGTATAGGAATTCGACAGCCGGTTGCCATGCAGCAACTGCTGCCACTGGCGCACCATGCCCATATACTGGTTGTTGAGGATGAAGATCTTGACCGGCAGGTTATGCTGGATGGCACAGGACATTTCCTGGATGCACATCTGGATCGAGGCATCGCCGGCGATGTCGATGACGAGAGCATCGGGATGCGCCACCTGCACGCCGAGTGCCGCCGGCAGGCCGTAGCCCATAGTGCCGAGACCTCCCGATGTCATCCAGTGGTTCGGCTCCTCGAAGCCGAAGAACTGTGCCGCCCACATCTGGTGCTGGCCGACCTCCGTGGTGATGTAGGTGTCATGCCCCTTGGTCGCGGCATAGAGGCGCTCCAGCGCATATTGCGGCATGATCACGTCGTTCGAATGCTTGTAGGAGAATGACTTCTTCGCACGCCAGCGCTCGATATCCGCCCACCAGTCGGCCGTCTGCGCCTTTTCAGGCCTCTTCGGCAGGGCCCGCCACAGACGAACCATGTCCTCCAGAACATGGCCGACATCGCCGATGATCGGAATGTCGACGCGGACATTCTTGTTGATCGACGACGGGTCGATGTCGATATGGATCTTCTTCGAATTCGGCGAAAACGCGTTGACGCGGCCGGTAATGCGGTCGTCGAAGCGCGCACCGACGCAGACCATGACGTCGCAGTCATGCATCGCGAGGTTCGCCTCGTAGGAACCGTGCATGCCCAGCATGCCGAGCCAGTTCTTGCCCGATGCCGGATAGGCGCCGAGTCCCATCAGCGTCGAGGTGATCGGAAAGCCGGTCAGTTCGACCAGTTCGCGCAGCAGCTTGGAGGCTTCAGGCCCGGCATTGATGACACCGCCGCCGGTATAGAGGACGGGACGGCGTGCCGTCGCCATCAGCTCGATCGCCGCCTGGATGGCATTGAGATCGCCGTTGACCTTCGGCTTGTAGCTCTTCAACGCGGTCGCTTCCGACGGCGGCATGTAGGTGCCGGTCGCAAACTGGATATCCTTCGGGATATCGACGACGACCGGGCCGGGACGGCCGGTCTGGGCGATGCGGAAAGCCTCGTGGATGACGCCGGCGAGCTCGTTGACGTCCTTGACCAGCCAGTTGTGCTTGGTGCACGGCCGGGTGATGCCGACCGTATCGGCTTCCTGGAAGGCATCCGAACCGATCAGCGTTGTCGGCACCTGCCCGGTCAGGCAGACGAGCGGAATGCTGTCCATCAGCGCATCCTGCAGCGGCGTGACGGCATTGGTCGCACCCGGACCGGAGGTGACGAGCATGACGCCGACCTTGCCGGTCGAACGGGCATAACCTTCGGCCGCATGGCCGGCGCCCTGTTCATGGCGCACGAGAATATGCTGGATATCGTCCTGCTGGAAAATCTCGTCATAGATCGGCAGCACCGCCCCACCCGGGTAGCCGAATATGTGTTCGACGCCGTTATCCTTCAGCGCCTTCAGAACGATCTCCGCGCCAGTCATTCTGTTGTCTGGCATCTGGTTGTTGGTGTCCGTCATGTCCTCGTCCGTTCATTCCTGGATTGTTACCGGCGGCTCCTCCGAGCCGGATTTTGGGCATAAAAAAAGGCCCCTTGAGGAGCCTGTCTTTCCGCGCATGGGTGGCTGTCGCCGGACGGTTACACCGTCCTGCCCATGCGCGTTCCCACAAGAATAATTACCATCGAATTTTTCATGGTCGCGAGTGTTAACCGCATAAAGCGCATTCGTCAACGCGGCAGGCGCGCAAAATATGCGTGATGACCGTTCTGGCACAACTGCCACCATCACTGCCCCCAAACCCTACACCAGTTATTAAGGCGCGGGCCATAATGTGCCGGATCAGTGCGCCGGCCTCACGCGGGCCCGAATTTTCATTCCTAAGTGGCAGGGGCGCCTCTTGCTGAATGACGACCTCCATCACTCCCCGGAGAAGGGAGAACACGACCGTCGCGATCCGCTGAAGCCGGGAAACCGCTTCCTCGGCCGTGTTGTCGCGTGCAATGGCGCCCATGCGACGATCGCAGCCGTTGCCGAGCGTGGCGATACCGAACTTACCGAACTCTGGTCCGTCGGCCGGCTGATCTCGATCACCGTCGGCAGGAACCGCGTCGTGGCCTTGGCCTATTCGATGCAGACCGGCGCGGGCGACTGGGCCGAAGGCGACGACACCAAATTCCAGATCGAGGTCGAACTGCTCGGCGAAGTCCGTGTCAGCGACGATGGCCAGGAACAATTCTCGCGCGGCATCTCGCGCTATCCCTATCTCGGCGCGATCGCCCACCGCATCCGCGCTGCCGACCTCGTCAAGATCTACGATCCCGGCAAGGACGAGACCTGCGTCATCGGCAAGCTGACCCAGGACGAGAGCATCGATGCGTCGATCCACGTGCCGACCATGCTGTCCAAGCACTTCGCCATCGTCGGCTCGACCGGCGTCGGCAAATCGACCGCCGTCTCGCTTCTCCTGCACAAGGCGATCAAGGCCGACCCGAAGCTGCGCGTCCTCATTCTCGACCCGCATAATGAATTTGCCGCAGCTTTCCCCGAAAAGGCTGTCGTCATCGACACCGATACGCTCGACCTGCCCTTCTGGCTGATGCGACTGGAAGAATTCGCCGAAGTCGTCTTCCGCGGCCGGCCGGCGATCGCGGACGAACTGGATATTCTCCGCGACCTCATCCCTGAGGCCAAGCGCGCTTTTCGCGGCAGCGATTCGAGCCTCACGCGCCGCACCTCGGAAAAAAGCGCGGTCACCGCCGATACGCCGGTGCCCTATCGCATGGCCGATCTTCTGGCCCTGATCGACGACCGCATCGGCCGGCTTGAAGGCCGCGCCGAAAAGCCCGCGCTCCGGTCGCTGAAGATGCGGATCATCTCGGCGATCAACGATCCGCGCTACCACTTCATGTTCTCCAACAACACGATCAACGACACGATCATGGAGACCATCGCCCACATCTTCCGCGTTCCGGGCGACGACCGGCCGATCTCGACCTTCCAGCTCGCCGGCATCCCCTCGGAAGTGGTCAATTCCGTCGCCTCGATCCTCTGCCGCATGGCCTTTGAAATCGCGCTCTGGAGCAATGGCGCGATCCATATGCTGGTCGTCTGCGAGGAGGCCCACCGTTATGTACCGGCCAATCCGGACCTCGGCTTCCTGCCGACCCGCCAGGCCATCGCCCGGATCGCCAAGGAAGGCCGCAAATACGGCGTATCGCTGGGCGTCATCACCCAGCGTCCGGGAGAACTCGACCAGACCATCCTGTCGCAGTGCTCGACACTGTTTGCCATGCGCCTGTCGAACGATCACGACCAGGAAATCATCAAGTCGGCCATTCCGAACTCGTCGGTCTCGACCACCAGCTTCCTGTCGTCGATCGGCAATGGCGAGGCGATCGCCTTCGGCGAGGCCATTGCGGTGCCGATGCGCATGAAGTTTTCCCATGTGGACAACAACCACCTGCCCCAGGCCCATGGCGTGGCGGAAAAGGGCCTGGACGATACGCCGGATACGGTCGATCTTCGCTCGATCATCTCGCGCATGCGATCCGTCAGCGGACCGGATATCAGTGCCTTCCAGCAGAGTTATCTGGCGGCGGAATCAGCCAGTTCGATAGACCCCTTCCCTCCGGTCAATTCGGCAGATCTGCAGCCGGCAAACGATATCGAACTGCAGCGCTGGAAGCGGGAGCTCGGGCCATCGGGCACCAGCCAGCCCGTCGAAAGCGCACCCTCCGTGCCTTACCATCCCGATATGCTGCCCCGCCCGACGCGCACGGTAGAACCGCCACGGCTCGACGGGCGTCCGTCGCTGCCGCTGCGCGAGCGCCCGCCGGCAGCACCTGCAACACCACCCGCACCGGATGCCGCAGCCAGACCGAACCCCTTCCTGCGAAGAGAGGGCTCCTTCCGCGAAAGCCTGTTGAAAAAGCCGCTGAGCAGCCTCTACGAAAAGGACTGAAGCGGCGCTCCGCTGCCGTCGACACGCTGCCAGCTGTCGTCCATCTGGTTACGAAACCAAGTCATCTGCCGCTTGGCATATTGGCGGGTCAGCGCCGAGCTTCTCTCGATCACCTCGGCCGATGTCATCCGCCCCTCCAGCATCTCGACAATCTCCCGAACACCGATTGCCTTCATCGCCGGCACGTCCGGCGATGGCTGCAGGCGAAGCAAGGCCTCGACCTCCTCGACCGCCCCGCCCGCAAACATCGCCTCGAAGCGCCGGTTGATTCGCGCCTGCAGTACCGCCCGATCCGGCAGCACCACGAATTTCTGCGCCTTGGCCGGATCGACGATCACCGGCCCCTGCTTGCCCTGGAATTCCGATATCGAGCGCCCGGTGGCCGCCAGCACTTCCAGCGCCCTGACAATCCTCTGCCCGTCGCGTGGCTCCAATGATCCGGCGACCTGCATGTCTGTCTTCGCCAGTTGCGCATGCAGCGCTTCCGGCCCCTCTTCCTTCAGCCTCAGCCTGACCTCGCAGCGGATCTCCTGAGGGATCTCCGGCATGTCGGAAAGCCCACCCGTCAGCGCCTTGAAATAGAGCCCTGTTCCGCCGATCAGGATGGGCATCTGGCCGCGTTCGCGAACCACTGGCAGCAACGCCTCGACATCCCGAAGCCATTCGCCCGTCGAATAGGCGGTGGCGGCGGACACATGACCGTAGAGATGATGATCAACGCCGCCCATCTCCTCCGTCGAAGGACGTGCGGTCAGCACCCTCAGCGTGTCATAGACCTGCATGCTGTCCGCATTGATGACGACGCCATTCCGCTCCCTGGCCAGCCGCAGGGCCAAAGCCGACTTGCCGCTGGCGGTCGGCCCGGTTATCAGGATCGCGTCAGTTTCTTGCACAAGGTTCTCCATATGGCTTTCGTTGCCACGCTCATCGCCCATCCGTCAAATCCGGTCCTCACGCCGGCCATCGCAGAGAAGGCGGCAGAGGCCGTGAAAGCCTCGGGTCTCTACTGGCTTGCGGACGGCATCGCCTGCGATATTGCCCTGCGCGACGGCGAGGATGTCGCAGCCGCGGAGGCAGCCTTGCGTGAACTGACCACGGGGCAGCCGATCGACACCGTCGTGCAGCAGGCCGAAACCCGTCGCAAGCAATTTCTCATCGCCGACATGGATTCCACCATGATCGGCCAGGAATGCATCGACGAGCTCGCCGACGTCGTTGGCCTGAAGGACAAGGTGGCCGGCATCACCGCCCGTGCCATGAACGGCGAGATCGCCTTCGAACCGGCCCTGCGCGAGCGCGTCGCACTCCTGAAAGGCCTGCCGATTTCCGTCGTCGACGAAGTCATCGCCAAACGGATCACGCTGACCTCGGGCGGCAGCGAACTGATCGCCACGATGAGGGCCAAGGGCTATCACTCGGCGCTCGTATCAGGTGGCTTCACCGTCTTCACCAGCCGCATCGCCGCCATGCTCGGCTTCGACGAGAACCGCGCCAACATCCTGATCGAGAAGGATGGTTTCCTGACCGGCGAAGTGGCCGAGCCAATCCTCGGCAAGCAGGCGAAGGTCGATGCGCTCGAAGAGATTTCGGCAAGGCTCGGCATAACGCCCGAGGATGTCATTGCGGTGGGTGACGGCGCCAACGATCTCGGCATGCTCGGCATTGCCGGTTCCGGCGTAGCTCTTCATGCCAAGCCGAGCGTTGCCGCCGAAGCGAAAATCCGTATCGACCATGGCGATCTGACCGCCCTCCTCTATATCCAGGGCTACAGGAAGAGCGATTTCGTAACCGCCGGGTAAAAGCAGATGAGTGAGAGGGTCGCGGTCGCCCACACGGAGCGCCTGTCGCTTGCGACATGGCTGCCGCGCGATCGTGATCTCTTTCGCGAAATCAACAGCGATCCCAAGGTGATGGAATTCTTCGCCTTCCGCCGCAGCGACGCCGAGGCCGATGCACTGTTCGGCAAGCTCAACGGCATGATCACCGATGACGGCATGGGTTTCTATGCCATTGTCCTCAAAGAAACCGGCCAGGCGCTGGGCTTCTGCGGCATGTCCTGGCCGGCTTTTTCCGGCCGGCACAGCAGAAATCGGCTGGCGGCTCGCCCCAAAATTCTGGGGCAAGGGCTATGCCACGGAAGCGGCGAAAGGCTTGCTCGACTGGGCCTTCTCCTCCAGCAAGCTGGAGACCATCGTATCCTTCGCCGTCGAAACCAACCGGCGCTCGACCGCCGTCATGAAGCGCCTTGGAATGTACCGCATCCCGAGGCTGGACTTCGATCACCCTCGGGTACCGGACACGCATCCGCAGCTGCAACGGCACATCGTCTATGCCGTCACGCGCCGTCAATGGCTGGTGCGGAACACCGAACAGGCTTCCGCACCAATCTAGAGCGTCGTGCGTCCGAATGGACGCACGACGCTCTATTTCCTTGAATCTACGCATCAGGCTTTCCGAAAATCGATTCCGATTTTCGGGCCGATGCTATGCCCATCAGTCGAGCGGGATCGCGACGAAGCGCAGGTTGCCGTTCTTGTCGGCGATCATCACATGCGCATTGCGCCGTCCTTCCGACTTCAATGCCTGCATCCGGTCCGTCACGTCGCCGGGTGCCTCGATGAAATCCTGCGCGATCTCGACGATGACTTCGCCCGGTTTCACGCCCTTCTCGGCAGCAACCGAGCCGGGCGCGACCTCCGTCACCACCACGCCGTCGACGCTTTCGGCGATGCCGAAGCTCTTGCGCTGGGCGTCATCGAGCGGCGCGATCGTCATGCCATAGGCCTTGACCGGCTCGTTGCTCTGCTCCGTGCTCTGGTCGCCGCCATTGTCGGTGTCGGGAGCATCGCCGTCGTCAGGCTCGTCGCTGTCGGCATCGGCCGATTGCGCACTGTCCTCCAGGCGTCCGAGCGTCACCTTCACGGTCTGCTGCTTGCCGTCGCGCATCAGCACGACATCGACTTCCTTGCCGACCGGGCTTTCGGCCACGATCCGCGGCAGGTCGCGCATCTCGTTGACCGGGGAACCGTCGAAGCTGACGATCACGTCACCGGGCTTGATCTCGCCCTTCTTGATCGGCCCGTCATTGACGATGCCCGACACCAGCGCCCCGCGGGCACGGTCGAGCCCAAGGCTTTCGGCCACATCGTCGGTCACCGGCTGGATACGCACACCGAGCCAGCCGCGCCGCGTCTCGCCGAACTCGATCAACTGGTGGACGACATTCTCGGCGATTTCCGTCGGCACGGCAAAGCCGATGCCGATCGAGCCGCCCGAGGGAGAAATGATCGCCGTGTTGATGCCGATCACTTCGCCGCGCATGTTGAACAGCGGACCACCGGAATTGCCCTTGTTGATCGCCGCATCCGTCTGGATGAAATTGTCATAGGGCCCGGCATTGATGTTGCGGCCGCGCGCCGAGATGATGCCGAGCGTCACCGATCCGCCAAGCCCGAACGGATTGCCGATCGCCATTACCCAGTCGCCGATCCGCATGCGGCGGGAATCACCGAAGGGTACCGCCTTCAACGGTGCCTTCGGCTCGACCTTCAGCACCGAAAGATCGGTCTTGGTATCCGTGCCGATCAGCGTCGCCTTCAGCTTCGTGCCATTGGCAAATACGACCTCGATATCGTCGGCGCCTTCGATCACATGGTTGTTCGTCACCACATAACCCGATGGATCGATGACGAAGCCGGAACCGAGCGAGGAAACCTTCTGGTTATCGTCCTTCCCGTCCTTGCCGTCGAAGAAGTCGTCGAAGAATTCCTGGAAGGGCGATCCCTGCTGGATCTTCGGCTCCTGAGGTCCGTTGCCGGCATCCTTGACGTTTTGCGATGTCGAGATGTTGACCACTGCATCGAGCAGCCCTGCCGACAGATCGGCAAGCGATGCCGGCCCTGCCGGGGTCGCGTTCGCAGCAGGCGATGGCGGCGGATTGAAGGAGCGTGTTGCCGGCGGCGGCGCCGGCAGCATCGAGCCGGCGGATGAACCGCCCTGAGACGGCATCGGCGCGGCGGGCACCTGCGCCTGGGACGGCTTGGGTGCCTGAGACTGTGCCCAGCCGGACATCGGAGCGACTGTAACGGCAAGCGCAACGCCTCCCAAGGCAACGCGCTTCCAGGACGATCGAACCTGCTGAGCCATCTGGCCTCCTCGCATTTTGGACTATCTGCGCAGCCCGATGGACGGGCGTCGTCGAACTGCTCATTGGAGCGGCTGAATCAGGCAGAGTTTCGGCAGAGAATAGGGTGGAATGATCCGGCAGGAAATTACCTTTTTCGTGAGAGGGCCAATCCCTGCACATAAAACTCCCGGCCGATAAGCAGAAAGGGCGGCCAGGCCGCCCTTTCGCTTCGGTTGTTTACTTCCCCGGCGCCGGTTGAGCCGGCGCCTGCGGCGGAACCACAGGCCCACCAGCCGGCGGGTTTGCGCCATCGGCGGATTCGAAGAACTTGAAGAACTCCGATTTGGGCGAAAGCACCATCGTCGTCTGATGATCGGCAAGCGAAGCTGTATAGGCCCGCATCGACCGGTAGAACTCGAAGAAGCCCGGATCCCGCTTGAACGCATCGGCAAAGATGCGGTTGCGCTCTGCATCGCCTTCGCCGCGCAGGATTTCCGAATCCCTCTGCGCTTCCGAGACGAGCTCGACGACCTGGCGGTCGGCGATGGCCCGGCGCCGCTGGCCCTGCTCGTTACCACGGGCACGGATCAGCTCGGCTTCTGCGAGACGTTCCGCCCGCATGCGCTGGAAGGTCTGCTGCGAGACTTCCTGCGTCAGGTCGGTCCGGCGGATGCGCACGTCGCGGATCGTCAGGCCCAGCGATTCCGCCGCGCCGTTGAGGTCGGAACGGACATCCTGCATCATCGAGACGCGCTCGTTGGACAGTGCCGCACTGAAGTCGCGCAGACCATAGACCCGGCGAAGTGCGGCATCGAGGCGGGTGCTGAGCCGCGATTCGGCGGATTCGCGATCACCCGAAACCGTCTCGCGGAATTTCCGCGGATCCGTGATCGAATAGACGACGAAAGCATCTACTTCGTAAAACGCACCGCCCTTCACCTGCACGCGGATATTATCGAGGTCGAAGCGCAGGGCCCGGTCTTCGACATACTGGACGCGATCGGCGTCCATGAAGGCGAATGGCAGCTTGAAATAGATGCCCGGCTCGCGCTTCACGTCCTGGATCTCGCCGAAGCGGATGACGATCGCCTGCTCCCGCTGATTGACGATGAAGACAGACGAATAGCCGAGGAACAGCACGATGGCGAGGCCGACAAGGATGGCCGGCAAACGGTTCGAGATCATTTGCTGCCTCCCTGCTGCTGTACGGTCTGGTTACGGAGCATGTCGGTGAGCGGAAGATAGGGAACCGCCCCCTGCTGGCCATCGAGAATGATCTTGTTCGACGACTTCAGCACGGACTCCATTGTCTCCAGGTAGATGCGGCGGCGCGTGACTTCCGGCGCGTTGACATATTCGTTGTAGATCGAGACGAAACGCTGGGCTTCACCCTGTGCTTCGTTGACCACGCGATCCTTGTAGGCGGATGCCTCTTCACGGATCTGCGCTGCCTGACCGCGTGCCTGACCAAGCTTCTGGTTGGCATACTGGTTGGCTTCCTCGACGAAACGGTCCTCGTCCTGCTCGGCGCGCTGCACTTCTTCGAATGCGTCGGCGACTTCGCGCGGCGGAGCCGCATCCTCGATCGGCACGGCATTGATGGAAATGCCGGAACCATAGGTATCCATCGTACCCTGGATGATGTTGCGAACCTCGGTGGAGATTTCCTCGCGGTTGTCGCGGAAAATATCCTGCGCCGGGCGACGTCCGACGACCTCGCGCATGGCGCTTTCAGCCACCTGCTGCAGCGTTGCGGTCGGCGTTTCCAGATTGAACAGATAGGCCTTCGGATCGGTCACCGTGAACAGGACCGAGAATTGCACATTGACGATGTTCTGGTCGCCGGTCAGCATCCAGCCCGCATTCGAGCTGGAACCGCGAGCGGCACCGATATTCTGCTGCTGCTCGGTGACCTTGACGATCTCGACGGATTCCAGCGGCCACATGTGGAAATGCAGGCCCGGCATGGAAATCTCTTCCTTGGGCTTGCCAAACCTCAGTTCGACGCCACGCTCGTCCGGCTGCACAGTATAGATGGACTGGAAGACGAAGAATGCTGCGATGACGAGCAGCACGATGACGACGGCGCCACCGTTGAAGCCGCCCGGAACGAACCCCTTCAGCCGGTCTTGGCTGCGACGGATGATGTCCTCGATATCGGGCGGGCCGCCATTGCCTCCTCCACCGCCGCGTGGGCGGTTCGGTCCCTGTCCCCAGGGTCCTTTATTATCGCCGCCGCCATTGCCGCCGCCGCCCCAAGGGCCGCCGCCGCCATTCTGATTGCTCCAGGGCATCAAAACCTCTTTTTACGTGTCTCCCTCCCCCGTCACGCAACTCATCGAAGAACAACAAGGGGTCCCGCCCGTTATAGGTATCGGACGCACCGCTTTCAACGCGCGTTCAATAACTTCCCGTTCAACGGTAACGAAATGTTTCAGTTTGCCGCAATTTTTCGGCGATAGACGGTAAAACGCGTCGCGTAACTGTCCTTTTCGCCGGCCGGAACCGGTTCTTCGGAAAGCCTCTCGAACTGGCCGGGATCGATCGCCGGAAACACCGTATCGCCATCGGCGATCTCGGCCTCGACATGGGTCACGTAAAGCCGGTCGGCCAGATCGATCGCCTGCCGGTAGATCTCGCCGCCGCCCAGAATGCCGATTTCCTCTGCCCCGCTCTCGGCTGCAATCGCCCGTGCCTTGTCGATAGCCTCCTGCAGCGAGCCTGCCAGTTGCACGCCGTCGATCTGGCGCGAGGCATCACGCGTCACCACCACATGCGGCCTACCCGGCAAGGGCTTGCCGCCGAAACTGTCGAGCGTCTTGCGCCCGACGATCATCGGCTTGCCCAGAGTCATCGACTTGAAGCGCTTCAGGTCGGTGGAAAGCTTCCATGGCATGTCGCCATCCCGGCCGATCACGCCATTGCGCGCAACCGCCACGAATATAGCGAGCGGGACAACGCCCTTGTGAGGATCGGCCATCAGACAGCCACCGGCGCCTTGATATGCGCGTCGGCCACATAGTTCTGCAGCTCGAAATCCTCGAACTTGAAGCCGAATATGTCCTTCACCTCTGGATTGATCTTCATCACCGGCAAAGGCTTCGGCGTGCGCGTGATCTGCAGCTTCGCCTGTTCCACATGGTTGGAATAGATATGCGCATCGCCGAACGTGTGGACGAAATCGCCGGGACGCAGGCCGACGACCTGGGCCACCATCATCGTCAGCAGCGCATAGGAAGCGATGTTGAACGGCACGCCGATAAAGATGTCGGCCGAGCGCTGGTAGAGCTGGCAGGAAAGCCGTCCGTCCGCGACATAAAACTGGAACAGGCAGTGGCAGGGCGGCAGCGCCATGTCGTCGACCTGGGCCGGGTTCCAGGCCGAGACGATATGCCGGCGGGAATTGGGATTGGTCTTCAACCCCTCGATCAACTGCACGATCTGGTCGACATGCCCGCCTTCGGGCTTGGGCCAGGAGCGCCACTGATAGCCGTAGACCGGGCCGAGATCGCCGTTCTCGTCGGCCCACTCGTCCCAGATGGAAACGCCGTTATCCTTCAGATAGGCGATATTCGTATCGCCGCGCAGGAACCACAGGAGTTCGATGATGATCGATCTTAAATGCAGTTTCTTGGTCGTCAGAACCGGAAAGCCGTCTTCCAGATCAAAGCGCATCTGATAGCCGAAAACCGAGCGCGTGCCCGTTCCGGTCCGGTCGCCACGGTCGGTGCCGGTCTCCATCACATGCTTCAACAGGTCGAGATACTGCTTCATGGCAGGCCAGCCTTCCGGTTTGCTTGAGAGCCTTCACATAATAGCACGAGTCGCATCGACCAATCCCGCACGTGCGGTTTTGCACGTTTTCCACCGGCGCGGCAGCGTCTGTCGAACCGCCACTGCCAATTATCAGACGGCAGCATGCCAATCGGCGAACACCTCGACGAGAAAATCGACGAAGGCGCGCACCTTGAGATCGAGCGTCGCATGCTGGGGAAACACCGCCGTCAGCTCCATATCCCGCGCCCGCCGCCACTGCGGCAGGACCGGCCGCAATTGGCCGGAATGAAACAGCGCGGCGGAGAACTGCGCCGAAAACAACCCGATCCCCTCGCCGGCGATCGCCTGGCGGATCAGCGTCCCGGATTCGTTGGACATCAGGGCAGGCTTGACCGTGACCTCCGCCACGTCGCCGCGATCATCCACCAGCCGCAGCGTCGAAAGCGGCGCAAGGCTTCCCATCAGCAGCAGTTCGTGATTGACCAGATCGGCCGGGCTCGCCGGCTCGCCATGGCGGTCGAGATAGGCGGGGCTTGCAGCAAGCTTCGCCCGCGACCACCCCAGATGCCTGACGGCATAGACGGAATCGGCAAGCGGCCCGTAGCGCAGCGCGACGTCGAGGCCGCGTTCGATCAGGTCCAGCGGATTGTTGTCATAGGTGAGCACGATCTGCACCTGCGGATGGCGCCGGCGAAACTCTGCCAGCCGCGGCTCGACCGCGATCAACCCGAGCGTATAGGGCATCAGCACTCTCAATGTCCCGGACGGCTCCAGGCGCAATGCCCGGACGCTTCTGTCGGCCTCTTCGAGGATTTCCTGCGCCCGCGCGCAGCTTTCGTAATAGGCCCGCCCGGCCTCCGTGACGGAGACCCGCCGCGTGGTGCGATAGACCAGCTGGATGCCGAGATTGTCCTCAAGCGCCTTCACCTTGCGGCTGACCGTCGTCAGCGGCAGGCCGAGCTGCTGCGCCGCGGCGGTAAAACTGCCCCGCTCCGCCACCCGCAGAAAAATCCGGATACCGTCGAAATCGACCAAGGCATATTTCCATTTAAAGCAATAATATCTTCCAATAATGGCATATTATCCCGACACGACAAAAGGCCTAATTCCCCGTCATGTCGCAGCGCCTTCCCGCCCCGGTCCGCGTCCTGCTCCCGGACCGTCTTCCCGATCTGCCCTTCGGCCTCACCTGGCCTGGCATCGAATTTTCCCTTCGCACCACCGTCGCGTCGCTTCTGGCGCTCTACATCGCTTTTCTCATCAACATGGACGACCCGAAATGGGCGGCGATGACGGTCTGGATCGTGGCGCAGAGCAGCCGTGGCATGAGCCTGTCCAAAAGCAGATACCGGCTGTTCGGCACCGTGGTCGGCGCAGCGGTCGGCGTGGCACTGGTCGGCACGTTGGCGCAGGCGCCCGTGCCGTTCATCCTTCTTCTCGGCCTGTGGCTCGCCGTCTGCACCTATTTCGCCACGAGCCTGCGGAATTTCCGCTCTTATGGCGCGATTCTGGCCGGCTATACCGCCGTCATCATCTCGCTAGATTCGATCTCGACGCCGGAAGATGTCTTCACCATCGCCGTCTCGCGCATGCTCTATATCTGCCTCGGCATCATCGTCGAGGCCACCGTCAGCGCCGCCTTCTCACGCGGCGACCCCGTTGCCGGGGTGAGGGCAAACCTTGCCGCCTATGTCAGGAAGGCGATGGATGCGTCGGCACTTGCCCTCCGGCTGCAGGTCAATGGTCCCGCCCTGCGCAAACTCGGCGCCGAGGCCCTGACGCTCGATGTCAGCGCCGAATACGCTGCAGCCACCTCAGCCGATATGCGCCGCCGTCTCGGCCTCGTGCGGGCCGCCTCCGGCTCGATCATGCAACTCATCGCAACCGCCCAGGGCCTTCGCGAACATCTGGAACTCCATCCCGAGGGCGCGGATCCTCTGGCGGAAAGCGTAGCATCCCTTCTCGATACCGCCGGCAAGGACATGCCGCTTGCCTTGGGAAAATTGCCGACGCTGGAGGAAGATGTCCGCGATGCGATGAGCCGGAACGTTCAGGATAACGGCTTCACGGCGAGGCTGGTGACGCTGGCAAGGCTCGAAATCATGCTCGAAGGCGTCCGCCAGACCGCCGCCTACGCAACGGCATTCTCCGCGCGGGCCGGCCGTGGCCCGAACACGCGGTTCGCGTTCCATGTCGACCACACCCATGCATGGCAGAACGCCGTTCGCGCCTTTGTCACCGTCGTGGTCGGAGCACTGATCTGGATCATGACGGCGTGGTCGTCCGGCCCGCCCTTCGTCATCATCGCCGCCGTCATCGCCGCGCTCTACGCCACAAGGCCCAACCCGATCGCCGGCGGCAAAGGTTTCCTCAACGGCGGCATCGCAGCCGTACCCGCCGCCATGGTGTGCAATTTCGCCATCCTGCCGCTCATCAACGCTTTCGTGCCCCTGGCACTCGTGCTGGGCACGTTCCTGTTCGTCGCCGGCCTTGCCATGCGCCTGCCCCGCTATGCCGCGCCGGCCACCGTCTTTGCCTTCCTGTTTCTCGACATGGCGACGCCGCCGGGCATTGCCGATAGGGTGCAGGCCGTCGATTTCTTCAACGGCGCCATCGCACTCATCACGGGCGTCGGCTTCGGCATCGTCGTCTTCTCGCTCATCTACCCGGCCAATCCGAGGGCGGTGAGGACGAGGCTTCTTGCCGCCACCCACCGGGATCTCCGCCGCGTGGCGACCCGTCCGGATCGCTGGACGGTGGAGACCTGGCTCAGCCTCGGCGCAGACAGGCTCGGCAGGCTTGCCGCAACCGACGGCATCGTCACGCCCGAGCAGGCGGAAGCCGACCTCAAGGGATTGCTGTCCTCCGTCGCGATCGGCCGCGCCCTCATCCTCATCGACGGGATCGGCCGCCACATGAAGCCACGCACGGGATCGCGCCTGGCGCGCAGCACCAAGCTAGTGCGGACGAGACTTGGTCGCGGCCACATCGACAAAGCCGCGACCGCTGCACGACGTGCCTCCGGCGCCCTCGCAGCATTGGCGCGCACCGATGGCGGCGGCGAAGCACCCGCGCTTGTGCGCGCCGCCGTGCTGATGACGGAAATCGCCGAAGCCGCTGGCGACCAGAGTGATGTCCTCGACAAAGGCCCGGTCGGCGCAGGGACCGAGACGCAGCAAGCGGCCTGAGCCACGGGCCGCCGCCTCGAAGGGCAAGCCAAGTCCGAATACCCCCCTTTTCAACGCCCTCGCAAACACCTATATGAGCCATGCCGGATTTCGGTCCGGCTATGGCGATAAACGGTCGGTGTAATAAACCTATTGGACCCGGGGGCGTTATACAGACATCGGCTTTGATTTAGTCGACGTTGTGAACCTCGACATCAGTCCTGTCTTATCACTCGCTTAGATTCAGCACATTTCTCCTACTCAAAAAAAAGCATCGGCCGAAAGGCCGATTCCGTTTTTGTAGACAAGCCTGATCGACGTTGAACCAATACTAAAGTCGATTCAGGCTTGACTACTTCTTATGAGATAAAGTCGGGCGAAGCCCGTCCTTTTCGGCGCAGCCGAGCAAAGGCCCCGCAGGGCTTGTAGACTGTGATGGCCACCGGACAGAGCCCTATCGTCTTACATGAAAATCTGCTGGCAGTGGATGCAGATTCATCATCGACCCGGTTCAACCATGCCGTTCTTGCTCGTACGGCAGCGTCAGGAATGTTGCCGTAACCCCCCAGCCTTCACCAGCAACCGGCTCAATGAAACGGATACCGGATCGCTCATAGTAGGCCATGAGCGTCTCCACAGCCCCAGGTCCGGCAGTCCCAATCTCCACGCGATGAATCGTCTTGGTTCCAAGCCCACACGCCCGCGCAATCTCACCCTGTGTCTGGCCGACAAGGATTCGCGCTGAAATAAGGATGCGCTTCGGGGCTCTCATAAGGTTTGAGTGTCACCAAAAATCACACCATGCAAACAAAATGCAAAAATGACCATTGCGACGTCATTAATGACGTCGTATTAGTCATTCGTGACTGATTAGACGTCAACAATGACGTTCTCAGCGCCGCAAGGATTGAGACGAGCCCGAATCGCTAGGGCGTTTTCCAAGAGGTTGCAAATGAAACTACGATACGCACCAGTCGAGGCCCTCTCGCGTTTGGTCGATGATCTCCGCCTTGCAGAGGCCGCTTCCCTGTCGATTTCGGACATTTCAGATTCACCGATACTTCACAGCCATCGGATTCTACCTATGTCGGTCGGAATACTTGAAGGGATCGTTGAAGGTCATCCGAAGTTGGGAACGGGGCGCCCGATAACGACAAGCCAAGTCTTCTACCTCGACACTGAACTCGGCATCGCCAGAACGTTGAGCAGATGGTATCGGCTCGGTGTGTCTGCAGAAACTGGCAGACACTGAGATGAGGCGAGGATTGACGCGCAGCAAGTTCAGTGAACTTGCAGAGGACCCGATCAGGTTTCTTGCATACTGCAGTCTGCGACGAGCGCTCAAGGCACAGCCGTACACCCTCAGCTCTCCTTCAGACGGGCCCATAATAATCGTCGTACCGCCCGGACACCAAGCACATGTGTACAAGTCCGCTTTACATCTTCTGCTCAAAATCGAGCGTGAAGAGTGGGGTGAACAATTCGGAGAGATACGTCTAGCCAGCCCCCCAAAAAAGAAGGGATCCACCGATAAGCAGATTTCAGTCTTTGACCTGAAAGGGCTTCGCGTACTGATCGCAAACCGCATTAGCGAGGTGCCAAGGGATATCCGTTTCGTGGCACAGAGAACGTTCCATATCGAGCCGCCATGTGCACGACATATCAATGCCGCGCGTCACTTGGTGGGAAGGCTACCCATCGCCAACGAGCACGCGGAGCTGCTCATCGGAAGGCCACATAATGTCATTGCAGCAGCGACATTTAAGAAGACGGTCGGGGGAGACGAGATTGCCGAGTTAAGTGCACTTGATCGCGCGGAGGTCGCGGGGCCGTGTCTTTTCGATCTTCCCGGATACGACGAGGTGAAACCTTGGGTCCGTGGTCTTTACCGCGATGTCGAGCAGTGGCGCCGGGGAAACCTATCGTGGAAGGAGCTTTCCCGCGGAGCACTTCTTTCCGGGCCGCCAGGAACCGGAAAAACACTATTCGCTAGTGCTTTCGCTTCGTCACTGGGATTGAGGCTCATCGCAACGACTGTCGGGGCTTGGCAGTCCGCAGGACATCTTGACGACACGTTGAACGCGATGAGGTCTAGCTTCCAGGATGCAAACGATGGTCGTGGCGCAGTCCTTTTCATAGACGAGTTCGACAGCATTGGTACAAGGCCAACCAGGCCCTCCAGCAACCATAATGATCAATACTGGCAAATCGTGATCAACGAGTTTCTCAGCCTGATGAACAATCTGGGCGATGGGGTCGTCGTTTTGGGCGCTACAAATAACCCAGAGTGGATCGATCCGGCGATTTTAAGGGCAGGGAGAATTGAGAACCACTTTTCGCTGCATCTTCCCGACACCAGGACGCGAGCCGAGATTATACGATACCACGCAGGCACAAAGTTTTCGCTCGAATCCTTGGTGGAAATTGCCGATGAGCTGGAGGGAAAGTCAGCCGCGGCGCTAGAAGAATTGGTGCGTGACGCTCGAAAAGACGCGCGGGACGAAGGTTGCGAACTGGAGATACGACATCTCCGAGCTCGACTTCCGGAGAAGCGATACTATTCCCTGGAACAGCAGTTCCGGCTCGGGGTCCACGAGGCCGGTCATGCTCTCGTATCCTTGGCGCTAGGATACGCGTCGAGCGCGACGATCGAAATCAAGGATTCATTCGACCCCAATGCGACATCTTTTCGGGGCGGGCAGACGTCCTACGACCTTATCGAAAACTATCTTCCGACGGAAACAGCGCTGCTCGATCGTATTGCGGTCGCCTTAGCTGGGATGGCTGCGGAAGCTGTTGTATTTGGGGACCGCTCTCTTGGATCTGGAGGTGTGATTGGCAGTGATATCGAAAGAGCAACGACCCTGGCGAAGCGGATAGTGGCCACATATGGCTTGGGCACGACGCCCGCATTTCTCGGAACGGTCGAAGAGGTAGATGACAAGCCCATGCCTCAGCCATTCGAGGACGAATTGTTCGAAATCTTACGTGTCCAATACGCACGCGTACTTGCTATGCTCACTGATGAGCGGGAAAGAGTGATTGGCCTTGCGCGAGACGCTGTGACCCACCACCGAGTTAAGATCGAACGAGATGGAAACCTGGATGCAGCGTAAGACATCGAAAAGAACCATTTATAGGATCAATTAGTCCAAAAAATGGTCCATTCTTTCAACCGCCTGTAACTGCCTGAGGCACTCAACCAAATTGCTCCTAGAAAATGCTCCGCCCCCCCCCCCCACGACAAATAAACCTGGAAATGATCGAGCTGCTGGTCCTGGATAATGCAAAACCCCGCTGCAATGTACTGACCGACGAAAAGAGTTTCCGACGCTTCATCCTTCCGTCTGGTGGAGGACGGGTTTTCGCTCGCAATGGGTGAGCAAGGGCAGGATTCGCTTGTATGAATGATAAACAGCGATAGCGACGGGCGCATCATTCGAAGCGCCCGTTGCTTTTTAAGTGACCCGCTGCCGCTAGGCCATACCGCGTGCCCGCTGAAGCACGTGCAACGGGCGTCGGGATAGTTCGAAACTATCAACGGCTACGTGGCTCCGAGGATCAAGCCCTACCGTCTGGAACAGACGCTCGCGGCTCCAAAGGGGATGAACAACCACACCCCAGCGGCTATTCCGGTCGTCTAGCGAGAAAATCGGTATATCCGGGCGACCCTTCAAACTCGAGACGGTGTTTCCAGGTATGAACGTCTTGGTCTGCAAAGCCAAATCCTTCGCCGACTGCGACCAGTCGTTGAGCTCGAAGTGGCCGTAGTGGCCGTCAATCCCGCATTCGTAGCACGGGTCCACTATCGCTCGCAGGTAGGACAACCCAAGCCGCCAGTCGAGAAGGCCATGGAAGTTCCTGTTGTTGTACCTCTGCAGGCACCTGTAGCAGGACGCTCCGCACCTTTTCATGTGCTCGGGATCCGAAACGTCGGTTCGCGGCCATGCACCGTCCTCATCGAGGATACTGCGGATCAGGGCGGATACCGGGATGGTGCTGTCGCCCAGAAGATGTCGGCAGAAACCGGATCCGTTAGGAAGAGCGTCCGATATCTGCAGGTATGGTAGCCGATCACCGCTCGGGGAAACCATGATGTTCGGGGAGAGGGCGTCGAACTCCTCCGGTGCTATGTCGAGGTCGAGTGCAGCCCGCTGGACGAGTATCTCCGTTGCCGAGATCGCGGCCGCGCGCACGCTCGTTCGGGCCGGATCCCGCCGTCCCATGGACAGGCCGATATCCATGTCTAGCAGGCGCAGGTTGGGATTGAGGCGCCGGGGGCCGATCTGCAGCGAGTTGGTGACCTTGGTCGATGCCAGCCACGCGCTGATGGGATCATCAACGGCCCGATAGCGGCTCCTGGGGTCGTCTGCGAGCGCCTCCGTCGAGAGAGCCTGCCCAGCGAGCTTAAGGGTCGGCTTGTCCTTCCACCACCAAATCTTCTGAACGTCGTTGTCGATAGTTTCAGCGACTTCGAACCCCGTGAAGTCCGTGTCGTCCCTGAAACCGGGATTGACGAGGAAGATCTCCGATTGCTCGGCGAAGTTGACACTGAGGTTCTCGTCGGTCTTCTGCTTGTCCGGCTTTCCAAGGCTCGCGAGGGTCAGTCGCTGGCCGACCTTCGATGCAAGGTTCTCGCCAGACGGCCTGAGTTCAGTTCGATACGCCGCTGGCGTGATGCACCGGATGCCCGTGTCTGCAAGAGGCGCATCGCAGACATTGCAGGCGACCGTGTGTTCAGTGCCTCGGCTCCAGGCTCCGCACTGGCCGCAGAAGCGCAGATGGAAATCGTCCTTGAACCAGGGTGAGAAGGGCTGCATCGGAACCCCGAAGTCAGTCGCAAACTCGTCAGGTTCGGGAAGAACGCCGCTGAAGCCGATGCAACGATGCCTGAGCTTTTCACGTGTGCGGACGCTGCCCGGTGCGAAGTCGAAGATCGCCATGTCCTGATCGCGGTCGATCGTGTCCCATTCGGCTTCGAAACCGCTTTTTGGCCTCTTCAGCTCCACATACAGGTTCCTTGAGCGGGTCGGCATGCCGTAGAGTGGAACGAGACCACGTTCGGCCAGAGCCGCCGCGATGCCGACCCCCTGCAGGCCGAACTCCTCCTCGAGGTTATCGATGGCAGACAAGATCGTGTCAGCCGAAACGGAAGCGAGGATCTTCTCAACTTCGCAGTCGGACACCGCAGCGAGGATTGTTGCTAAACGGATGCGGCGATGTTCACTGCGCGATAGCGCGTCGGCCAGCCGTTCCCGCCAGTTCATGTCCTGCCGGAAGTATTCCCTGCAGTACAGGAACTCGCCGTGGATGTCGCCCGGAACGAGGTCATCGCCAGCCCAAGTTTCGCCTGCTTCCTCGCGAATGAGACGAAATGCCTCCACCAGCCAGAACTTACGCAGAAGGCGTGAGGGAATGTCCGTCAGCCCGGTCGTGATGAACGGCGGCGGCGGGGCCGATCCGGTGATCTCTATCGGATTATGGAAGTAGTGTATATCGTGGCTCTTGCTCCGGCATACGGTCAGAACGGTCGAGAAAGCCTGGCCCCGTCGGCCGGCGCGGCCGACACGCTGCTGGTAGTTGAAGCGCTGTGGCGGCATGTTGCCTTGGTAGACCGCCTGCAGGGAGCCGATGTCAACCCCGACCTCCATGGTCGTCGTGACCGATAGGAGATCGGATGTATCGAAGAGCTTGCGCCATTCGAAGTCCTCGTCGCTCTCGCCGTCATTCTTGACGAAGACACCTTTGAACTGCTGGAGCCTGGTTGCAGGATCGCTCGTCTGCCCCGTCAGTTCCTCGCACTTGAGCCTGAAATGTGCTTCGCCGTTCGTGACGGAACGCATGACCCTCCGTCCGAGAAAGTTCTCGGACGAGATCTTTGAGGCAATGAGATCATCGGGGCGCGTCAGTGTCTCGCCGCAGCGGGTGCATCTTCCGAACCCCTCGTGCAGATGTACCCGTCCGCAACGTTCGCATCGCCATGCCGGACCTGCAGGATCCGCGGCGCGGAAATACAGCATGCTGATGTCGATGGAGCCGTCGCCGCGCTTTTGACCCAACTTGTTCTTGAGCTTGTCAAGGAAGTCGTCGCACTCCTTTTCAGGGTTCTGCAGGATCTTTGTCATCAGACGCTTGAGCCTGTTGTCTCCCCTCCCCAGCATGTCGAAGGCGTTCTTCCATGCGGTGCGTGTCTCTTCCTGGAACTGGTTGGGCGTGATCCGATATGCATCGGCGAAGATGCGAAGCATCGCGTCGTCCCGCGACTCGGCCGTCGAGTATTCCCGCGGCTCGTAGAAGCTTGGCCAACCCAGACCCGTCTCTTCGAGCGCGAAGTATGTCTTGCTGAATAGCAGGTCGGTCGCATCCGGCGGCTGCTCGTCCTGCACCTTTTCGCGTGCCTTTCGGATGCGCTTGAGTTCTTCCTCGGGCACGTCGTGCTTCCAGGATATCTGGCCGTCCGCGTTGATCTCGAAGAATTCGTACCAGTCGCGGCCTTGGATACGCGTGTGAACGGTGTCAGCTCCCTCGACCGGCGTGGAGCCGAGCTTCATGAGTTCGCTCAGTATCGGACGTGTGAGGTGGCCAACCTTGTCGCGCTCGAACTCGAAAAGCTCCTTGAGCGGGACGCTTGGGGCCTGTCCGACGGACTTCATCCTGGCCTGCAGCGCCTTGAGCCTCGGCATGAGATGGTCGGTGTCCTTGTCATCCATGGTGAGCTCGGCAACCTCGGCCTTGAGACGCCTGTATTCCGCCTCCTCCTCAGGCCCGAAGACATGGTCGACCGCGATGCGTGTCGCTGCGGAAATAAGGATCTCTCGGCGCAGGTCACGCTGGTGCTGCACTTCGACTTCGAGGGCGAGGTTGGCCGCGTCCTCGCGGCTGTCCGAGAAGGCCACGAGCTTGCCGTCGCCGCCCTGCGACTTGAGCGATGCAACGAGTTCAGTCGCCAATAGCTGGGAGGTCTTTCCGAAACCCGTCCTGAAGCTTCGGATCGGAGACAGGCGGCCCTCGCGTTTCTTGGAATTGGCTTGACGGTAGCGGCCGGAATAGTCGGTTCCGCACTTGGCGCAGCAGAAGGGCACCGCCGTCCCGTCGTCTTCGATGGTCCGTTGCTGGAATCCGTCGGTGCCTGACCATCTCAGCAGGTGGCCAGGCACGTCGCCATGCTCCTCGGTGTCGCTGACAACACCCGTCCGCGGATTGAGATAGCCGGGGGTCCAGCGGTAGGGGCTTCTCTCGACACGGATCTCCGTCTCCGCCTGCCCCCGGCTTGGCCAGAAGAGGGCAAACTCGCGGAAGCTGGCGTCCTCGAAGCGGATCGATGATGCGCTTTCCGGCAGCTTCTCAAGTTCCTGAGGTGCAGGGAGCAGAGACACTCTGCGGGACGACCCGGGATCCGCCTCTCCTCGCTTGCCGCCGAGGTACAGGTCTCCGCAGGCTTCGCAGTAGAGCATCTCGAACAGCCGTTTGCGGCCTACCTGGTCACTGTCACCATCGTAGTTCTGGCCGCGCTCGATGCTCGGCGTTCCCCATACGACGGAACCATCCTCATTCCGGTCGATGGATGCGAACAGGCCTTCGATGTTGCGGACGAAGCAGTGCATCCTGAAGCCGGGCAGTGATGCCACGGCACCGCGTCCGGGAGCCATGGCCGACGGGAGGACGCTCGGAGGCAGATCGGGGATGGCCCTGAGCGCGAGGAGTCCTCGGACGGCATCCCGTTCCACGTATCCGAAGAGTGCCTTCGAGATGTCCTCGACAGTGCATGGGCGCTTCGATCCCTGCTGTTCCGGATTCTGTAGAGCAAAATCAAGCATCGCCGCCGCAGCCGCGGTGGCCGCTTCCATCATCGCCGCCGGGGTCTTGCCGCCGGCACCCGGAATACTTGTCGCCGCAGCAAGGAAGAGATCGAGCAGATCCTGCGGGTTGCGTCGGTGGTCCAGATCGTTGAGTCCCCTTGCAAGATCAACGAGACGTTCCCGCGAAGGGATGTTCTCCGGACGATCCACGACGATTGGTTCGCCTGTGACGATGCTCTGTCTCCAGGCCTCGTTGAGATCCGAGGCTCCGGCCGTTCCGGCGTCGCCGAACATGTTCCTGAGGTAGTCTATGCTTGCTGCGGCATTCTTATCGTCCATGGGCAGGGAGGCCGACGAGGAGAGGATGCGGAGCTTGTGGGCGTGCTCTGGTTCCGTCAGTCCCAGCCGCTCGAGAAGGACCTTGAGAAGGCCAGCCATCTCAGCCCCGGCCGATCCGCGGATCAGGTGGAGTTCATCGAGAACGAGGAAGAAGCGCGCGTCCTCGTTGTTCGTGATCCATTCGCGGGTCTGGACGAGAATGTCGTCATCGACCTCGCGGACAAGCATCGCGTTGAGGATCGACTGGTTGGTGACGAGGATGTCCGGAGGGGTTGCCTGCATGTCCCACCGCGATATCAGTTCGGCGCCATCAGTGGTCGGGAATATGTATCTGAGTTCGGGATCGCCATTTCCCGCCAGCCTTTGCTGGATGGACTGGTAGCGCTTCATTTCCTGCTTGAGTTCGCGGCGCGCGCGCGTGTTGCGGGCCTTCCACGTCTTGTCCTTGCTCTTCCGGGGGTGGCTCAGGAAGCCTGTGACCGGAGACTTGCCCGTATATCGGCCGAAGAAGATCCTGTTGCCGTTGAAATGGCGCTCCATCACGTCCTGGGCATCGTCGGAATCGAGGGCCTTGCGCAAACGGACCATCTGGTCCTCAACGAGGGCGTTGAGAGGATAGAGCACGAGCGCTCTCACCGCTTTCGGCCTGGAGGGATGCTCGTTCCTGCGGTGGTGCTCGAACTTTTTCTTGTCTGCGAGCCAGTCGTCATCGAGTGGCTGCAGCGGGGGCGGCCACGATGTCGCCTCCTTGGCGAGCTGGGCCAGGATCGGAAGCATGAATGACTCCGTCTTCCCCGAACCCGTCCCCGATGTGACGATCCCCGGCGTTCCGTCGCGTGCGCCCTTCTCCAGCATCTGCACCTGGTGAAGGTATGGGGCATACGCCCCCTTCACCTCGGGAGCCGATCGGTCACGATCGAAGAGACCAGACAGCGCGAGTTCCACGAAGGCCTGCCGTTCGGGGCGGGAGAAATGCGGAAGTCTGCCTTCCGGGTCCTCGATCAGGCCTTCCAGTCCATAACCTACGGGCTTGTAGCGCGCGACAGCCTCGAAGATCGGGTCAAGCGCAAGCTGGCCGGGCGTGGTCAGAAGCTGCCTTCTCATGGACGCCACGCGCGGATCATCGATCCGGTACGCGGTGTCGAGATATGCGAGGAATTGGTCGATCATGCGGTTGAAGCCGCCAATCGGATCAAACATGTTCAGCCCTCTATATTTCTGAAGTACTCGTTGTATTGGTGATCTTTGCCCGCAGTGACCGCCGCGAGCCATTCCGAATGGGTGATGAAGATCTCAACGAGATCAGGGATATTCACCCATGACGGAGTACGTGCCATTGCTCGCGCCGCGTTCTGCATGGACGATCCTTCTAGGCCCCGATCAACGAGCATCCCTACCGCCTCCCCCATGCGCTCCTGGTCGGGTTCGGTTGTGACAGGCCAGGTGCCGGCGAATGCCGCGGTTCCGGGGCGCGATGTGTTCGAAGGCAGAAGCGGGAACAGGTGCCGGAGCGCGGCATTGGGAACGGAGATGCGGCTGCCATCCGCTGCGGCGCTTGCGATGACTGCAAGGTTGCGTGGCAGGCGGCCCACCCGCCTCATCTCAACGATCTGAGGAAGCCAGTACTCGCAAGGGCCGCTCGTCAGGTTGCACAACGCCACCGCCCCAAGCGTATCGGGATGGTTCCGGCAATCGTTGATCGCCGCCTGCAGGCCTGATTGCTCATCGATCAGCAGGTCGGCAAGCGATACCTTGGTGGGGTCGCAGAAGACGACCGCTGCCGCCTCTCCGGCTATGGCTGTCGCGATATCGATCGCTGCCGATGAGGCCTCGTTTCCGACGAGCACGGGGACTGCCTGGGTGGACGTGGCCAGAACGGTCGAAATCTGTGCTGCAGTGAGGCCTGTGGCTACGGCGAGTTCCTTCAGGGTGGTCTGCCTCTGCGTCTCAGACGCAGTGAGCCTGACGGGTGTGACCTCTGGCTTTGTCTGCTCTCTGGCTACGGCAGGCTCGATAATTGGTGGAGCGACGGCAGGAGCCGCCATCTGCGCCATTTCATCTCGCAACCGTGCCACTTCCTCGCGAATGATCGAGGTTTCCCGAACGGAAGCCTCGATCATGCCGCCAGCGGCGCTTTCGATCCGCTGGCGGAGCGTCTCATCAAGCTTCTCCGTCTCGGCTTTGAGGAGCCCTTCCCGATGAGCCGCCGCCGCAAGCCTCATCTCGCATTCAGACAACTCGCTTCGCATCGTGGCGAGACGGGTACTTTCCGCCTCCATCTCGCGACGGAGCTGTCCTTCGATCTCGGTGCGCAGTCGCGTTTTCTCGGAGGCCTCGAAAGCAGCCAGCTTCTCCCTGAATTCATGGGCACTCCCCAGGATGCTGGGCAGGATCTCGGAGAGTTCGCTTCTTCCAGCAAGGTGTCCGGACAGGACGGCCAGTTCCGACTTCTCCTCGTCGCTGACCGTCCGGTCGGCGATGAGCCTGAGAAGGGTGGAGGCATCCATGGAACCTGCGCCGTCCGGCAGGGCGACGAGGGACTTCAATCTCGATATCCAGCCTTCGACCGAGTGGAGAACCTCCTCCTCGGGCCGCAGGTCGGCGGCTCGGGGTTCGGACCATTTCGGCTGGGCCACGAAAACGACGAGGCCGTGCGGCAGGCTGATCGTTTCGGGACGGTTCTCAAGCCTGGATACGGGAACCGACCGCAGGGACGGAAGCCTGAGGCGGTGCCTGCCTGATGACGAACTCTCGAAGTCCGAGGTCAGCCAATCATCCGCGCCGACCTTGATGGCCGAAACCGCGGTCTCGAGAGGTATCTCAAGCGTTCCCTTCGATAGCTCGGAAAGCACGTCGCGTCCGTCTCCAGCGGTGGCTGCGTAGCCGACACAAAGCCTCGTCGCCGCGGAGAAGGAGACCGCATCGAGCTTGCCCGGCTCGGAACTGCCGTTGGCTGTCTTCTGGAGGTCGAACATGGAACTGGCACGGATGCTGGTCGCCGTCCTCGATATGCTGGCCACGAAAGCCGGGAGAGAAACCTCTTCGCGATTGATTGCGAGTTTTGACTCCTTCTTCTCTCCGCTGACGAGCCAGAATGAATCCACGCCTCCGAGAATGATCCTGGGGTCCCTGGTCTCGCGCATCCTGCCGCCGAAGATCTCGCCGTCCTTCACCTCGGCGATGACTGCGACGTCGTGCGCGACAATCTGTCTGACCCTGTAAACCGACTTGCCTGAAGCTGCCATGAATTATCTCTTTCCGGCGATCCTACGCGTAAGCCGCGTGGACCGTGATCTGCTGTCATGGATTGCTCGGCCCCGGTTGGAAGCCGATGATATGAACCTGTCTATCCAACGTGTGGTCGCGGCACCGGTCTGCTCGGCGACCGGAACGAGACGGGCGATCGATGATAGGGACGAGCCGCCCACCGCATACTGATAACGCCACACACCTTCCGACAGGATGGGAGCCGGGTTGCACAGGATCCTGTCCGACGCCCATCTTGCCCATGCCGACGGAAGCAGGACGCGCGAGCGGTTGGGAATCAGGAACCCCCGTTCGTGCAGGAACAGAGCGCCGCAGGCGCGCAGGTGATGGGCGAGGATCGCCACCGAAGGCGAAACGTAGTTCTGGGCGGGCTTGCCTGCGATGACCGAACGATAGAGGAACGGGTTTCGAGACTCTTTTCTTTCGAGCCTGTAGAGACCGTCCGATTCCACTCCATCGAACCGAACCGAGAAGAATCCACGTTCCTCTTCGAGCTTTCCGATCGCGGTATAACCATGGACGCCATCGGTGTCCGGCACGTCTGACCGCGCGCCCTGCGGTGTCGGCAGCGGAGTGATCGACATCCTGAGAATGAATTCACCCCTGATGCGTTCGTCAGCGCATCTGACGGCGTAACGGGGAAGCGCCCATTCCGACATGCCGTTCCAGACCTCAACGACGGCCCCGGAAGCGCCCGCGGCTGCCTTGATACGTTCGGCCACCGCGAATGGAACCGGGCCGTTTATCCGGACCAGATCCTTGCCGGCGAGTTCGTATGCCAGAGGGTTCTGCAGGATGCGGCGAACGGGGTAGTGCCGAAGGAGCGTCATCTCCAGCCATCCCGCATCGGCGAATGAGCGCAGGATATCCCATTCCGAAGGCCGGTCACCCTGAGGGAGCCCTCTGAGGATGATCTCTATGGCCTCGGAAAAGGAAAGCCCGCGGGCCGTGCGTTCATAGAGAGCTTCCGCGATCGTCAGCAGTTCGTCGCATGGCGGTGTTCTCGTGCCATGCCAGTCCTCGATCGTGGAGACGACTTCGGGAACGGTGCCATGGTGGAATTCGTCCTCGGATATCTCTCGCGTGTGGTCGAAGGCGAGACGGCGCATCTCGCCGACCTCGTTGGCACGAGGCACAAGGAGGATCTCGCGCGTCTCCCTGAGGCTTCGCGCGACGAACAATCCCGTGTGAACACCCGCCGGGAATGCCAGGCCAGACTCGTGTTGATCCATTGCGATCGGCTTGCCGTTTCGCTCAACGCGCATGGATGCCGGAAGCGGCCCGGAGATGACGGGAGCCAGTGGCGTGCGTCCAAGATATGCGCCGCCGACCCTGATGCCGTCACGCCAACCGAACTCGCGGGAAGATCCCACGGGTTGAGTTTGCCCCTCGATCCTGTTGCGGAACCTCGCGACGACCCACTCCCCGTTCAGTCCGGCAACGGATCGGACAGCCTCGAGACTGTCCCCGGTAAGTTTGGAGCGCTTCATCAGCAGGATGTTCGATGGCGACGCCATGGCCCGGTACTTGCCGAACCCCAGACTGTCCAGAAACACGATGCCGTTCCGCACGAGCTTTCCGATGGGCTTGGGGATGTATCGGAGAGCGTCCTCCGGAGTGAAGATGGCAACGCGCTCGCCCAGTGGTGAGACCCGGAACATCTCGTGCTCACCGAACGCGCTTTCGGCAATCTCGATCTCCTCGAGCGCCGCCTGCTCTGCAACGATCGAATACCAAGCCTTCCAGAACGGCGTTTCCATGTACTCGCGCACGCCGCGTCTTCGCGCCACTTCGAATTTCGCGAAGTTGTACACGAAGGACTGCATCGTATCGCTACGCATCTTAGACGTCTGGATCTTGTTCGTGACGGTCAGCGGCTCCAAGAGTTGCTCGGCCGGAATGAGATCCCGCGCCCTGCGGAGCTCCACCTTGTGCCGCCATGTCGGAAAGGCCATCTGCAGCGTGCGGCCGATCCTGTTGATGTGGGCAGGAACGGTTTCTGGAAGCACAAGTTCGATGCTGTGGTCAGTCCTGAGGAAATCTCTCAGATGTTTCCACATGAGGTCGAGGCCGTTCATGGATGCCCCAGTGAAGTACTCGTTGAGTTGCTTGCCGAGGAGGTCATCCCGAAAATCGCGGTCGCCAGGCACCCTGGTATCCGTCGTCTGCATCCAGCAGAGGAAGACAAGTATCCTCACGTAGTCGGGGGCGTTCCCCTTACGCGGAGCGATGTCTCCCGATAGGCGCGCCTTCAATATATCGATATGCGGAAGGCTCCTGATGAGCATCCTCCGAGCTTCATCGAGATCGGACACACCAAAGATGTCGAGAAGATCCTGGTCAGCCACATAGACGCTGCCGATCGGCCCAGCACTGCCGGGACCAAGGAAATACCTCTCAATACACTCTGTCTCGAAATCCTTCATCCACCGCCCCCCTCAAAGCGTCCCAGATGCTGTTATTTCCCGCTAGCGCAGATGGAGATTCCGGGGGAAAGCAGCCGCCCTAGCCTCCATGCCCTGACCGCCATAATGCAGAACCACATGCGGCACCTTGAGCGATGCGTCCGAGAGATGCGTATCCTCGAACGTTAGACTTGCGAACACTTGCGGCGCTGTGCCTTCACCCAGAAGGACGGCAGCGCCGTCTTCGGGGATCGAGAGAGGCGGGAGTTCGGAGACGCGCCGCTCGAATAGCTGGTCATGGAGCAGCTTGAGACGTGAACGAAGGTATCGGACCGGGATATCCACCTCCAACCGCCCACCATGAGACCCGATGATGGCAAGCAGTTGGACGATAGCCCGGTCGATCGCGTCCACATCTCCCTCCTTGGTCAGAGGAAGCGCGATCGTGGAAGCTGCCTCGACAGCTTTGGCCTGCTGCTGTTCGTAGACCGCAACCAGATCCTGATGGGCGAACTTGTCGCGAGAGGCGCGCCATTCGTCCCGGCGACGACGGGGAGTCGCATTGCTGAGACGATAGCCGTTAGCCGTAACGGTATCTGCCGGGATCGGCTCACCCCAGCCTGCTGGCCAGTATGTGCCGCTGCCATATCCCTCGCCGGATCTCTCCGAGTCGTTCTTCTTGTTCATGTAGCGCTTCACCATGGGGGGAAGCTTGCGTCCGCTGGCGATGACTTCCGATGTCATCCTCGCAGGAATACCTTCAACTGCACCTGCCAGAAGATGGCGCACGAGCTTGTCCATGAAGAATGGCGGTACGGCGTTTCCGACCTGACGATACTGGGCTTCGCGTGAACCGAAGAATTCGAAAGAGTCCTTGAAGCCTTGGAGACGCGCGCCTTCCCGGACGGTGAGCGCGCGGTCGTGCCTCGGATGTGTGAAGCAACCCGACGTCACATTGCTGAAGCCGGCGGAGATGGTATAGGCAGGCGTTTCCTCATGGAGCCGTCCATAGAGCGTGGCGTAATCGGTCAGCCTGACCTTTCGGAACCTGTCAGGCAGGAGGTCCGGGGGAATGTCTTTCCAGCTTCCTCCTTGGGGGACATTCGAAACCCTCTTCCTGTTCGTTTCCGACAGGGTGTTGGCATGGTGGTTCGGCACCAGTCCCGCAGTGTCGCGAACGAAACGCTGGAAGTCAGTCTGCGGGCCTGCTGGGCCGAGCTTCGCGAGCGCCGATGCATCCGTATCGCATTCGAAAAGGTCGCTGATGGCCTCATGGACACTCACATATGCGGGGAGATCGCCGGAAGAGACGGAAGCATTGGAGTGGTGGGGGAAATTCGCGGGGATGGGATCAACTGTGGCGACGAGTATGAATCGGTTGCGAAGCTGCGGAAGTCCGTAGTCTGCCATGTTCACCACGTCGGCAAACACATTGTACCCTCTGTCCTCAAAAAGCTTGAATAGCTCTCGTACAATGACAAGGTTTTTTCCGTAGACTACACCCGGCACATTCTCCATGACTACCCGGCGCGGCTTGCGGCCGACGGCGGTAAAGCCATCCAGAAGGCGGATGAAATGGACGAAGAGGGCATTGCGAGGGTCATCAAGGTGGAAGACCCCCATGGTGCTGACCGCTTGGCATGTTGGACCAGCAAAGAACCAATCGATCTTCTCTATCCCCGCCCGCTCAACCACGTCCGCCGCGGATACCAGGGATACGTCGCAGCAGTCTACTACGGCCTCAGGGTGGCTTTTGCGAAAGGTCCGCGTCGCATCAGCATTGATATCAAGTGCCCATTTGACTTCTAGGTCAGGTATTGCCGCACTCGCGCCCGCTGACATACCGCCGCAGCCTGAGTAGAGATCTATTGCAGTCTGCATAGCGTTACTGGACCTGTATACACTGACCTCTGAAGGTCAAATTAAACTCGCTTAACCTATGGTAGTAGCCAACCATTCAGCCGATCAAGGATCTGGTACGCAGGAAAAGACTCTCTCCATAGAAATTCGATATCACTCAATCAAGATTGCACGAGGCTGAACGACAGCGCGACATATTCTCTCAATCCCGCGTGCAAAGAGCAGTCAATCTACTTTTCGTCGCCCCACTGGAAGCAATATCTCGATCGTCGCTTCAGGATCTCTTCGCCGGATCCTGGATGGCGGGGTGGTGCTGTCACCCCGATCTACGCGGTGACGGAAACTCGTCGGCTGCCTGCCAAGGCGCAGAAGTTCATCGAGTTCCTCAAAACGCGTCTCCGGCAGGATGCTCCTTTGAGAACGAACCTCGGCAAGGCGGTCAATGAAATAGAAAGGCCCGAGGGCGCAGCCGATACAGGCAATCATCGAATACGGCAAAAATCGCTTGACCTAAAGTATAGTTGAGGTCTTATCAAGATGTCTGGGCCTGCCGTTGCAGGCTCCGCGGGCGTGCCGTTTGGCCACCGCAGCCAACGACAACCCGGACACGTCAATGACCTTTAAAATCTCCAGAATGCCTCTCTACCTGCTTTTGCCAGCAGTGCTTGCCTCATGTGACGCTTCAGACGGAGGGTCGCAAGCGGCCTACCCTCCCCCAGCAGTCAAGACAATATCTCTCAGGGCCGAGGACGTACCTCTCCGCAAGGAGTATCCTGGACGCCTGCTGCCAATCAGGCTCGCGGAAGTTCGCGCCCGTGTGACTGGTGTCGTCCTTGCACGGACGTTTGCTGAGGGTACGGATGTCAGCGCCGGAGCGATCCTCTTCCAGATCGATCCCGCCAAGTTCGAGGCGGCGGTCTCGGCGGCCGAGGCTCAACTGGAGCGATCCAGCGCAGCGCTCTCGCTTGCCGTCCAGCAGGAGTCGCGTGCCGATGCCCTGATCCAGAAAAACGTTGCCACGAAGGATCAGTTCGACATCGCTGTCGCCACGCGCAAGCAGGCCGAGGCGGAAGTATCGGTGGCCAGGGCCAACCTGCGGACCGCCGAACTCGAACTCGGATACGCGTCCGTCCGCTCTCCGATCGACGGTCGCATCGGTGCGGCGCTCGTTACGGAAGGTGCATTCGTCCGACAGGAAGACGGAACCCAGATGGCTACCGTGCGCGACCTGAACTCCGTCTACGTGGACTTCACAGCGCCCCTGTCCGATCTGAACAAGGTTCAGAATGACATCGCTTCCGGCGCGCTGGGAAGCGCTGATGCAGATGGTGCGATCGAGTTGGTGACCAATGACGGAAGCACGTTTGGGGAACCCGGCAAGCTTCTGTTCTCGTCGGCCGTCGTCAACGAGACGACCGGACAGGTCTCGCTCAGGGCGGAGTTCCGCAATCCGAACCGCACTCTGCTTCCCGGAACCTACGTGCGTGTCCGCATGACACAGGGCGTTGCCGAGCAGGCCGTCCTGGTGCCACAGCGCGCCGTCCAATGGGATACTCTTGGTCAGGCTAAAGTGATGACCGTGCAAGACGGCAAGGCTGTTCCTCAGCCGATCGTCACGTCGCAGTCGGTAGGCAACCGCTGGCTCGTCACGACGGGTCTGAAAGCGGGCGACCAGGTCATCATCGATGGCGCTGAGAAGGCGATGCCAGGCAGTCCCGTTACCGCACAGGCGATCGCTGATCCGTCCGGGAAGGACGCCGCCGCCTCCACCACTGACTGCGCGTCCACCTGCGATCAGCAGGCGAATCTCTAAGGACCACGACATGCCTCAATATTTCATCGAGCGGCCCGTCTTCGCATGGGTCATCGCTTTGGCCATCGCGCTTGCGGGGGCAATTGCAATCCCTTTTCTCCCGATCTCGCAGTATCCGAATGTGGCGCCGCCGACCATCTCGGTGACGACCAGCTATCCCGGCGCGACCCCGCAAAACCTCTACGACAGCGTCACCAAGCTGATCGAGCAGGAGATGAACGGCGCGGTCGGAATGCTCTACTACGACTCGGTCAGTGACAACCAAGGAAGCGTGACGATCAACATCACCTTCCAGTCAGGGACCGACCCACAGACTGCGACGGTCGACGTTCAGAACCGCATCAGCCGTGTCGAGGCGAGACTTCCTCCGTCGGTCCGCCAACAGGGCATCCGCGTCGAGGAGACGAGCAGTGCCTTTCTTCTCTTCGTCGGACTTATCTCGACGGACGGAAGGCTGAATGCCATCGATCTCGGTGAATTCGCCACCCGCAACGTAATCGACGAACTTCGTCGTCTTCCGGGCGTGGGCAAGGCGCAGCTCTACGCGACCGAGCGGGCGATGCGGGTCTGGATCGACACCAAGAAGCTGGTCGGTCTCAACCTCACTGCGAAGGATGTCACTGACGCAATCGCCGCGCAGAACGCCCAGGTGTCCTCCGGCAGCATAGGTGCGCAGCCGAACACAAACGGCCAGGAGATCTCGGCAACGGTTTCCGCGACTGGCCAGCTTTCGTCGGCTGAAGAGTTTGCCGAAATCGTGCTTCGAGCGAACCCGGATGGTTCCGTGGTCAGGCTCGCCGACGTCGCACGGGTTGAATTCGGCGGTCAGAGCTACTCGATCTCATCGAGCATCAATGGCCAGGAAGCTGCAATGATCGGCATCCAGCTCAATTCCACAGGCAACGCTCTTATCACGGCAGAGGCCGTCAAGACGCGCATGGCCGAACTCGCCCAAACCTTCCCGGAAGGGATCAAGTTCGAGATCCCTTACGACACCACTCCGTTCGTTTCGATCTCGATCGAGAAGGTCATCCACACGCTTCTCGAGGCTGTCGGCCTTGTCTTCGTGATCATGTTCCTCTTCCTCCAGAACTTCCGGTACACGCTGATCCCGACGCTCGTCGTGCCCGTGGCGCTGCTTGGCACCTGCGCAGCGCTCTATCTCTTCGGGTTCTCCATCAACGTCCTGACCATGTTCGCGATGGTCCTTGCGATCGGCATTCTTGTCGACGACGCGATCGTCGTGGTCGAGAACGTCGAACGGATCATGCACGAGGAGGGATTGCCACCCAAGCAAGCGACCGTGAAGGCGATGAAACAGATCACCGGGGCTGTCATCGGCATCACGGTGGTTCTGATCGCCGTCTTCGTCCCCATGGCATTCTTCCCGGGGGCCATCGGCATCATCTACAAGCAATTCTCGCTGACCATCGTGATGTCGATGGTGTTCTCCGCCCTCATGGCTCTGACGCTTACGCCAGCGCTTTGTGCGACGATCCTCAAGCCGATCTCGCATGATCACAAGAAGAACTGGTTCTTCAGAGGTTTCGACCGCGTCATAAACAAGACGACGGACGGCTATGGATGGGTGATCGGCGGAAGCGTGAAGCGGAGCGTCCGCATGATGATCATCTATCTCGCGATCTTCGCCGGGCTTGGATACACCTACATGC
The DNA here is from genome assembly GCF_003597675.1 of Neorhizobium sp. NCHU2750. NCBI lineage: Bacteria > Pseudomonadati > Pseudomonadota > Alphaproteobacteria > Hyphomicrobiales > Rhizobiaceae > Neorhizobium > Neorhizobium sp. NCHU2750. The sequence continues at coordinate 2,134,161 of NZ_CP030827.1, forward strand.
GGCTCCCAACGGGATTCCTTCCACTCGAAGACCAGGGCTACGCGATCGCGACAACCCAGCTACCAGCCGGCGCGACAGGCGAGCGCACGAAGGAGGTTCTCGATCAGGTCGACAGTTTCTTCCTCAACCGCTCCGGCGTTGAGAAGATCGTGACCATTCTGGGCTTCGGCTTCAACGGAAACGGCCAGAACGCAGGGATCTCTTTTGCCACCTACAAGGACTGGGCCGAGCGTGGACCTGCCGACTCTTCTGACGCTATCGTCGGATCCGCGCTGGGAGCACTTGCGGGCCTGCCTGAAGGATCCGTGTTCACGCTGACGCCTCCGCCGATCGCGGCTCTCGGAAATGCAAGTGGTTTCAGCTTCCGGCTCCAGGACAGGGGCAACCTCGGCAACGCTGCCCTCGTGGAGGCTGCCAATGGACTTCTGATGAAGGCCTGGCAGAGCCCGGTTCTGCAATACCCCTACATCGAGGGTCTTCCGCCTGCAGCGCAGATCATGCTCGACATCGACCGTAGGAAGGCCAACGCCTACGGTGTGACCTTCGATGAGATCAACGCCGTCCTCTCGACATCGATCGGGTCGAACTACGTGGCAGACTTCCCGAACTCCGGGCGGATGCAACGCGTCATCGTGCAGGCGGAAGCCGCTGAGCGCATGGACGTCTCCAGTCTGCTTGAGCTCAATGCGCGAAACGGTAAGGGTGAGATGGTACCATTGTCCGCGTTCACGACGGCCCGCTGGGCACTCGGTCCGACCCAGGTCGTCGGTTACAATGGTCTCCAAGCTGTCAAGATCAGTGGTGGCGCAGCACCCGGCTTCACCAGCGGTGATGCCATGGCGGAGATGGAACGTCTGGCTTCGGAGCTTCCTGCGGGGTTCGGCTTCGAGTGGACTGGGCAGTCCTACCAGGAGAAGGCGTCGGGCAATGCCGCGCCCTTGCTCCTCGGGCTCTCTCTCGTCTTTGTATTCCTGTGCCTTGCCGCCCTGTACGAAAGCTGGTCGATCCCGATCGCGGTGATGCTCGTGGTGCCTCTTGGTGCGGTTGGGGCAGTCGTCGCGGTGATGCTCCGCGGTATCCCGAACGACATCTACTTCACTGTCGGCCTCATCACCATAATTGGCCTGTCGGCGAAGAACGCCATCCTGATCATCGAGTTTGCCAGAGAGCTGCGATCTGAAGGCCGTCCTCTTCTCGAGGCGACAGTGGAAGCAGCCAAGCTCCGCTTCCGCCCAATCGTGATGACCTCGTTCGCATTCATCCTGGGTGTCGTTCCTCTCGCTTTCGCGTCTGGTGCCAGCTCGGCAAGCCAGCGTGCGATCGGCACGGGCGTTCTTGGCGGAATGATTTCGGCGACGGTTCTCGCTGTTTTGCTTGTTCCGACCTTCTTCGTGGTCGTTTCAAAGCTCTTCAGCCGCAACGCCCTTGCAGATCGGTCCGAGACCCCTCACCAGTCCACCAAGGAGAGCACCCAGGCCGCGTAACCCCAGCGGCTCGCTCTCCTTGCCAGCAGAAGGGCCGCGGCCGCCGCGGTCCTTCTGCATTTCTGCGCTCTCACCGACAGCTTTGCGCGACCTCGTGAAATCGTTCGAGGGGCCATTGCCCGAGACGGAACACCGCGATAATGGCGATTCAATCCCAATCGTTGACTACGCCTCATTTGGAGAAATGCATTGAACAAGCGATCGGCACTCATAATCGGCAACAGCAACTATTTCGGTCCGAACACCACCAAGCTTACAAATCCCGTCAACGATGCGACGGCGATGTCCGCCAAACTACAAAAATACGGCTTTCAGACCACACTTGTTGCAGATGGCGACCATGCTGTCATGCGGTCCGCCCTGACCTCATTCAATGGGACGCTGGAGCCGGGATGCTGCGCGCTCGTATTCTTCGCGGGGCACGGGGTGCAGATCGACGGGGAGAACTTCCTTTTCGCTTGCGACACTGACGCCACTGGTGAGAACGAAGCGAAGTATTCCTCGATCTCCCTCAACCAGATCATAGACCTGCTGGAAAGATCTCAGGCAGACACGAAGATCGTGATCCTCGATGCATGCCGCGAGAACCCGTTCGAGAAATCATGGCACCGATCTGTAGCAACGACCGGGCTGGCTCCCGTCTTCGCGCCTCGAGGTACGATAATCGCGTTTGCGACTTCGCCTGGTCAGAAGGCCAGCGACGGACGCTCGGGGAACGGCGTATATACCGGTGCCCTCCTCCAGCACATCGATGCCCGTGATTGCCCGGTCGAGACCGTCTTCAAGCGCGTCAGGAACGCGGTCTCGGCGGCAACCGGAGGCAACCAAGTCACATGGGAGCATACATCACTAGCTGGTGACTTCTACTTCAACGTCAGTGCCACCAGCGTCGTCTCATTATACAGGCCATCCGCCGTCGCAGATCATCTCTTCGTTCTCGATCCCGCGAAGAACTCGCACAAGGTGATCCGGGCGTTGAAGTCGCTGGACTGGTATGTGCAGAATCCGGCGGTTGACAGCATCTTGCCTGGATTTCTGGACAAGGCCGGAACCAACAGCTTGTTCGTCCTCGGGAGGAACATCTATCAAGCTGCCAACGGTGGCGCGCGCAGCGCGGAATCCTTTGTGAAGAATTTCGCGGACCGGACGAGCGGAGCTCGCTCGGACAAGGTCCGTGCACTACTCGACGGGATTCTATTCGAGATATTCTTCGACAGCCAGGGCGAGCTCCGGGAGACTATCAAGGGCAACATGTTCGATGCGGTGTTCGACATCCAGGCCTATGGCCAGTTCAAAGCGAGCTTCGACTTCATTGCGGATGTGCTTGTAGCGACCAACGGCAGGTACCACGCAATCCCGGGCAAGGGGCATTCCGTTTCGGCCTCCATCACGACCGTAGCGCACAAGCGTGGGCGTCTGATAACAGGGGTTTTCATCGGCACGGTCAATGTTCTCACCCTCGCCGATCCGGACTACGAGACGGACGACGACAGCACGACGCTCGGCCGCCGGCTAACTAGAATGGCGTTCGAGGAGGAACTAGCGAAAGATCTCGTCGTGCCCGAAAGATTGCTTACAGTTGATTTCGACGTGCAGCCTAAATCGGGCGAATATCTGGTGATGCCCTTCGGGAAGAAGGTCGCCTAGCTCGGGCCGTATTCGTCGCGATCAAAACCAAGGCGCAGGACGGAACGAGTTTCGCGCTTTCCAGCATCGAGATGCCCGGCATTACGGGCATCCCCCGTGTATGTGATGGTATCACTCACCGTGCTGCAGTAGAACGGCACCAGTCGCGCCCTTGCCCAGCTCGTCCCGCGGGTTCCGCAACGGACATTCCTTGAGCGAAAGACAGCCGCAGCCAATGCATCCCGCCATCTCGTCGCGTAGCTGGGTGAGCGCTACGATCCGCTCCTCCAAACTGTCTTTCCACTTGGAAGACAGTTTTCTCCAATCCTCGGCATTGGGCGTCCGCCCGGCGGGGAGTGTCGACAAGGTATCATTGATCTCGGACAGTGCGATACCTGCACGCTGCGCGATCCTGATGATCGCCACCCGGCGTAGCAGGCTGCGGGGATATCTCCGCTGATTGCCCTCTGTCCGACGCGACGCGATCAAGCCCTTCGTTTCATAGAAATGCAGTGTCGAAACGGCGACACCTGCGCGTCTGGCAAGCTCGCCCACCGACAGCTCATTTTCCAGTCGTTCCACCATAAAAAACCTATTGACCTTAACTATACTTGAGGTTTTATAAGTGATGTCACCTTGTTCCCGCAAGGCCTTTTTCGACTTCCGATGAACAGTGACAAAGGAATACTCGATGGCATTCGAGCTACCCGAACTACCCTACGCCTACGATGCGCTTGCTCCCCTCGGCATGTCAGAGGAGACGCTCAAGCTCCATCACGATCTCCACCACAAGGCCTATGTCGACAACGGCAACAAGGCTGTTGCTGGCACCCAGTGGGAGAACATGAGCTTGGAGCAGGCCGTGGTCGCGACCTATCATGCCGGGGTTGTCAACCAGTCGCCGCTTTTCAACAATCTTTCTCAGCATTGGAACCACAACCTCTTCTGGGAGATCATGAGCCCGGAACAGGTGTCGATGCCTGACAATCTCGGCAGCGCCATCGTGCAGTCGTTCGGTTCGATCGAGAATTTTCGAAACGAGTTCGTTACCACCGGCGTTTCGCAGTTCGGTTCGGGATGGGTCTGGCTCATCCGTGATGATGCAGCAGGGATTTTGCGCGTCGTGAAGACCGAAAATGGCGTGAACCCGTTGTGCCACGGACACAAGACGCTCCTAGGATGCGATGTCTGGGAGCACAGCTACTACGTCGACTTTCGCAACAAGCGTCCTGCCTACATCGAGAACTTCATCGACAAGCTCGTCGACTGGAACGCCGTAGCGGCGCGTCTCTAATCCTTCACGAGTTCCAACCGCATCTTGTCAGTGTCCCCAGCAAGAGCGGTCGACCGCGTGCAGCAGCGCCCTTCCCTGCGCGGCTGCACGCGTTAATGGAGAGGCAAGATGGCATACGTCGTCACCGAAAACTGCATAGCATGCAAGTACATGGACTGCGTCGAAGTCTGTCCGGTCGAGTGTTTCTATGAAGGCGAGAACATGCTCGTCATTCATCCGGAAGAATGCATCGACTGCGGCATCTGCGAGCCGGAGTGTCCGGCAGCGGCAATCCTTCCCGACAACAAGCCGGGCATACAGTCCTGGCTCGACCTCAACCGCCACTATTCCGAGATATGGCCCCGAATCCATGAAAAGAAAGCTCCGCCCGCGAACGCGGACATCATGAACGGCGCGGCCGCGAAACTAGCAATCTTCTCCAAGGAACCAGGAGCGGACTCCTAAGTCCGGCATGTTATGTTGCCTACAGTTATTCCGTTGAAGCGTCCTATCGCACACTTGCACCTGCCTTTGGGTGCAACGAATTCCCCCGTTGTTAGTGAGAGCGAATTCAAGAATTCGATGTCGGCGTTGGCATTCTCCATTGCCGTCGTGACGGCGCGCGGCGGTAACGAGGAGATTGGCAGAACGATCACGTCGTTCATGCCACTGAGTGCCGTACCGCCACGTATCATGATCTCGATCGACGTGCGCAGCCGTCTGATCGATCTCATCGGTGCCTCGAAGTCGTTCTCCGTGTCATTTCTTTCGGACAAGCATCAGGATGTCGGAGATGCGTTCGCGGGCAGATGGCTGCAGTCCGATCGCTTCAAGTCGGCCGACTGGAATTTCTGGCCATCAGGCAACAGGAGGCTCGTCGGTGCTGTCCTTTCTTTCGATTGCGAGCTCACGTCGTCAATCGATGCGACTGATCACATGCTGTTCGTCGGCACGATCGTCCACGCCGAAGCGGAAGGTGCTGTCGGCCATCTTCTTTGGAACGAGCGGTCCTATGCGACACTGAGGTGCGATGCCGACACGTGCGGAGAAGGCTCGCCGGAATGAAGAAAGCCTCAGTACTCGCATCTTTGCTTAACGGCACCCTCGCCGCGATGTTCGCGCTCGGCGGAGTGCTTCTGATCATCGGGCATCCTGCGACAGTCAATCTCTTTGATCGCGCAGGGTCACCCAGAGAATTCGCAGGCCTGATCGGATTCTTGTCGGTCCAAGCTGCCGTTCTCCTAGCTATACCCTCGGCCCGGTTGGCCGGACTGGCTACAGCGGGGACGCTTTCTTCCGCCGCGGTCGCTACCGCCGTGATCGACTGCGACTATGTAGCATCCCTTCCGCCGTTGGCTCTCCTCGCCGCGGTCGCGGTCGATTTCTGGGTGACGCCCTCCACGATCGCGAGCAAGGCTACCTGATGTCCACGCCATCACCTATTAGCATTCTGAGGCTCAAGAAAGCCGGCCGATATGTCGTCGTCACCAAGGGTTCCGATGGTCATGTCTCGGCACCATTCTGGACGGAGGCGCAGGCTCTGATGTCCTGGAGCATTCCGGCAAGGGAATGGTCGTCTGTGCCGACGGAAGTCTACGCCGAAATCCACGCCGCCGACATGCCTGCCGATGTCACGATGTTTGCCAGATCGACCCGCCGCGGTCTCATCCACGGCGTGGTTCTCTGGACAGAGCAAGGCGTTTTCCCTCGGGTTCTCGACACGGTTGATGAGGCGTTGTCCATGGCAGCACGGATTAACCGATTGGTCAGCCGGGATGCTGCCGCGCCGGAATGCCAGGCATCATGACAGAGCTTAGTTCACGACTGGAAGCAGAGCTTGAGCGAGGGCGGGACAGTTCTCTGCTGAGATTTACGCTCGCACGATCGTTGATGGCGTCCGGTGCCGCTGAAAAGGCGCTCGTCCATCTGGATGCTGCCGTCGAAATGTCGCCAACCTACTCAGCCGCATGGGGACAACTCGGTAAGTGCAAGGAACTGCTGGGAGACACCGAGGGGGCCGTCGCCGCTTGGCTTACGGGAAGCAGAACGTCTCTCGATAACGGAGACATACAGGCGCATCGGCAGATGGAAGTCTGGCTGCGCAGAATGAAGGCTCGGACTGGCGAGTAGCCTGGCTCACTCACAAAATCACGGAACCCGGCGAACAAACAAAAACGGCCCCTCTCGGGGCCGCTTGACCAATTTGGTCTCGGTGCGAAGCTCTTAGGACCCACCCTTCCCCGCCTCCGCAGGGACCGAGCCTACAGCCCGGTGGCGCTGGCTATCTCACGCACAATGACCAGCGATCTAAGTTTAGAAATGCGCGTTTGGGCACTAATGTCAATTGCTGGCGTGCACGGTAATCAACGCACGATCGCTCCAGCGTCGCCGATGTGGTCGAGACGGGCGTCACGCTTCTGATTCCGTCGCTGCTCGGATTCTATAGAAATCATCTATGCTTCCTTCCGCCCGCCCTCATCGCCAAGGTCGCGGCAGGCCGCATAGGAAGCAGCGACCTTGGCGAGCCGCCAGCCGCTACCATCGTCCGCGCGATCAATGCCACACCCACTCGGCTCGCGTTCGGTCCAGACGGCGTTGATCTTAAGGATGACCGTCATTTTGCGAACTCAAGTGGATGCGCGTCCATGCCACGTAGATTGCATCGTCCTGCCAGTCTCACGTCGCCAACGTCAGTCATCGACTTCCCACCCCTCAACAACCGGGAATGTCGCAGAGATGAAAGGCCAGATATGCCGGAGCCGACGCTGGTACCATCTCACCTGCAGTCGAGGCCTCTTTGCCCCCCGCAAGGCCGCAGTTGCCTGATTATCCATTATAGCATCTAGTGCCCGCAGCGCTGGAGGCGCATCGGCAGCGGCGAGCGTGATCTTAGAACGCCATTCAGCACACAGCGATCTCGTCGGCTGCGTGGTCAAGTCGATTTCCGCCATGAGATCGTAGAAACGGCGTTGCAGAAACTCATGCGTCCTGGCCCGCCCCCCGAAATCCCAAACAAGCTGGGACGCACCTACTGCAGCGATTACAAGTCCCAGCGAGATGTCTGCAGAGGATCCGCTTGCGACAATCTTTGTCGCGCTCGCGGAACCACCGAGTATGACAACAAAGTTGTAGAAACGGTTCCAGCCATCCAGCCATCCGCGTCGCGCCGAGTGATATAGGGCGTTCCGCAGCGCCATATGCCTGAGATGGAAGACTTCAACGTAACAATCGTCGTCCTCAATCTCGCCAGTGGCACTCATCTATCACTTCTTCCGTGGCGGCGGCGGCGGCGGCTGGTTTCCGTGACTGCGGGTCACCTCAGCTTTGCCTCCGTTGAATGAGCCGGTGACAGAACCCTTACCAGGGGCGGGTGCAGGCTTTGCGCCTCCGCTGGCCGATGGAGTCTTTTTGGTCATTTCGAGGTGGCTCCCAGACTTGGCTGTTCCAACGTTTTACCAGCGCTTTCCGATCGTTAGGCACATTGCGCTGCGTCGTGCAGGATTCACATCGAATCCTGCCGCCGTCAAGAAAGTGTATTCACCAGTCTTCACGTAACACACGGTTTAATACCGTCGGAACGAGAAAGGGGTCATGACGGGAAGGTAACGCATCGGCTGCGAGACGGCCAATTTATGTACTGAAGCGTCTTTACCCAATAAGATTGAAGTACCTGTGGAGGACCACGTCAGCGTGTTGCACAAGTTGACCGGCGGGATCAGATTGCACCTGGGCTGGGCGGGCGGAACATGGGTTTCGAAGTAGATTTTCTTTCTGTCGGAAACAGTAACGGCGACGCGATTTGTGTCAGATACGGCACGTCCGAACTCGGATATACGATTCACATAACCGATGGTGGCTATGTCGAAACGGGCCAGCGCATCATCAATCATGTCAATCAGCATTATGGATTCAATCCGTTCATAGCGAACGTGGTGTTGTCCCATCAGGACGGAGATCACATCGCCGGATTGATCCCTGTCGTTCGTTATTTTGACGTCGGGGCACTCTGGATGAACAGGCCGTGGCTTTACGCAGCAGAGCTTCTAGGCGCGTTCCATGGGAACTATACGGCGGAGGGGCTTCGCCAGGCGATCCGCGATGCATACCCGCAGCTCGTAGAGCTTGAGGCGTTGGCCATAGAGAAGGGAATACCGATCTACGAGACGTTCGCAGGATCCTGGATCGGAAACTTCCTCGTGCTCGCGCCCAGCCGAGTAAGATATCTGTCGTTAATTCCAGAGTTCGACAGGACACCTGAAAGCTACGCGAAGCCTGTCAAGGGCATCTTCGGCAAGCTGTTAGAGGTCGCTAAAAAGGTGGCGGCATTCTTTGAGACATGGGCAAACGAAGCGCTTCAGGAGAACCCGTCTCCAACCTCGGCATCCAACGAATCCTGCGTCGTTCAGCTCGGTGTTTTCGATGGAAAAACGGTCTTGCTGACTGCCGACGCCGGCCCTATGGCGCTTTCTGAAGCTGCGGACACCGCTGCACGTTACGGATTTCTATCCGCTCCCGCCGTTATCCAGGTCCCTCATCACGGGAGTCGGCGCAACGTCACGCCATCAGTGCTCGACAAGTGGCTCGGCGCTCCCCTGCCCGAAGGGGCGCAAACGCGCGGACTGGCGTTTTGCTCGGTCGGGGACAACAAGCCGGAATATCCGAGGAAGCGCGTGTCCAACGCATTTCTGAGGCGTGGCTATCCTGTCTATAGCACGCGCGGGGTCGCGTGGCTCCGGCACCATGAGAATATGCCGACGAGAGCGGGATCTGCGGCCGAACACGTGCCCTTCACCAGTTCCTACGAGGAATAGATGGACTTTCTCGACGGCTACATCATCCGCGCTCGTCTGTTTCCCGCAATGCTTGGAATCGCGCCGGCTCTCGTTTTCCTATTGGTCACAGTCGGTGCTGACTACAAGGATATCGGACTGCCTGACGTGCTCATGACAGCTACCACCGGCGTACTGTTCTTCGCGTTCGCTGACATTGCGCGCAGGTTAGGCCGGCGAGCAGAAAGAAAGTTGTTCTGTTCTTCCAACGGCAGGCCCTTCCCGACCGTTCTCAGGTATCGCGACGATACTTTGAATTCTTTATCGAAGGCGCGAATTCTTGCCTTTGTCGCCGGGGAAATCGGAGGGCAGGCTCCAACCCCACAGGAGGAACAAGCAGACCCCGTGAAGGCCGATGAGTTTTATGTCGCGTCCGGGGACTTTCTTCGGGAACGAATGCGGAATCAGTCGAGGTTTAGCCTGCTCTTTGCGGAGAACGTTTCATACGGGTTTCGAAGGAACCTCTATGGACTACGTTTTCCCGGCCTCGTGCTCAATCTGCTTACGGTCGCCGGCAGCGTGTTTCTTATATACAGCGCCAGCGGAGAGAACCTTGCCCAGTACGGCATCGTATTGATCGTGGCAGCTCTCCACGCGCTCTATTTCATTTTCGGTGTGACGCGAGGCTCGGTCCTCGAGGCCGCCGATACCTATGGTCGGCAACTCGTGCTCTCAGGCGAGGATCTGATCCGGGCATCCGGATGATCCTATGCTGCAGATAGCGGTGACACGGAATTTTGATGTCCTACCATCCGTTCGGCCATTATCGAACACCCGTTCGCATGATCAAACGGCGTTTTTTTTCGACCCTCATTTGTCCGTGGGGCGGCCGGAAAACGACTCATCGCGCTCGTCGCTGCAGGGGATCGACTAGAAGCTGTTGTTGAAACCGAAGCGATGCGACTGATTTCGGCTCGATGAACCGACGTCGATCCGAAGCGTTCATGGGAATGGAATCTAGCAACACAACGATCCTTAGTTCTCTTCCAGCTTCGCAGAATGGTCGCGTTGGGTTGCGACCAACTCGTCAGCGCGGAAGGCGACAGGTATCAGGCATTTCCTTGTCTCGAATCCCAAGCCGCCTCGCGCCCTGGCATGCGCGACTATTGATGGGCGATCCGGTGGCGGGGGGACTTGAGTCATTTCACGCTCAGGCTATCTTCTTGATGTTGTTCGACCTGGACGATCACCTGCGTTATCGCTTTAGGGATACTAGGAGGCTAAGCAGTGGTAGGCTTGAAAGATGTCATCGCTTTCGTGCGCTCAGCACTAAGACCGACGCTGGCCAAAGAGCTCAAGCGGTCTGGGTTCGAGTCGCATCGCACCGAACCGAGGCCTGTCGGGGAGCGGCGTAACCGAGAACGCCTGAAGCGTCGCGGCACTGACGCGCATGGAACTTACTCGGACAGATGACGAACCACGATGGAGAACTGCTGCCTTCTCTTTCCGCAGATTTCAGAGCAGTCATCATCGGGACTAGCGGCGGCATCGGCTCCGCGATCACTGCTCTCGTCAGGCAGCAGAGAAACGTCGGAGATGTCATCGAGCTCTCCCGAAGCCGCGATGGGCTGGATCTGCTCGATGAGCCAGGTATCGCCGCCGCAGCAACCGCGATTGCCGGACCGATCCATCTGCTGGTGTGTGCTACCGGAGTTCTCACCGTTGACGGCACGAAGCCGGAGAAATCCTTCAGGCATCTCGACCCCGAAGTCATGCTTGCCCAGTTCAAAACGAACGCGGTAGGTCCTGCTCTGATCGCGAAGCACTTCGTGCCTCTACTCGATCGCGGCTCCCGTTCGATTGCGCTGTTCCTGTCCGCACGCGTAGGGTCTATTGGAGACAACATGCTCGGTGGATGGGTGTCGTACCGCTCATCGAAGGCGGCACTCAATCAGATCGTCAGAACTGCCTCGATCGAGACGTCACGCACGCATGCCGAAGCGGTCATAGCCGCGATCCATCCTGGCACCGTCCGGACAGCCTTGTCGGAACCGTATTCCAGCGGACATCCGACGGTGTCGCCGGATGAGGCGGCAAGGAGTATTCTCCGCTCCGCAGACGGCCTGCGGGAGACTGGTGTGTTCGTTGCATATGACGGCAGCGCGATCGATTGGTAGTTTTATCGTCCCTCGGAAGCGTGCTCGCCCTCGGTCCGCAAAGATTGCCAAGGCTGCGTCCCTGCATCAGCACAGTCATTTGCGCCCTCCGGAACGCAGACGAAGTACTGTGATCACTCAGAACCATCTCCCATCACCCGCGTTCGTTCGGGACAACGGGGATATGGATTTCATGAAACGATACCCTATCGCCGCCGCCGCTATCGCCGAACTTTGTGCGACGGCAAGGACTCGCGAAGCAAACTCAAGGATTGAATCCTAGAAATCCTCAACGGCACGATCTGAACATGGATTCGCGAGCGAATCCTTCCTTAATTGTTGACACTAACCATTTGTTTTATCGACATATTTTCGATTTACAACATCCTCACCACTTGATAGAAATCCACGCACTTCAAATGGCACTATCCGACGCCATTAAGTGCAGTTTCCGTTGAGGAGGTTCTGGTGGCATTTTTGCATTGGCCGACGTCGGCGCACATCCCTCTGATGAACAACATGAGAGAAGGGTATCCGTTCATCTCGGATGTCACGGGGAACCTTACCAGCCCCGTCAACTGGTACATCTACGATCGATGCAGAGGGAAGATTGACCCAGAGAACCTCGCAAAGCCACGGACGAAATTGAAAGAGCTTTCGCATAATACCGTAAAAAAGGTCGGCTACTCGATATGCAACGCGCTTACCTGGGGTGAGACGGAAGAAGCGCATCCCAACCTCGGCGTGCTTCTATGGCATCAAATCAAAGAGTGGCATGTCACAGAAATCTACCAGGATGCACTAACCCGGGGTTATTGGACCCAGCAATTCTGGCAGGATGGTCATGAAGCGCCATTGCACCCACAAGAGACCATCTACTTTCGGATCAACGAGGTGCTATTGTGCTACCGATGGATGGCACTGGAAGGTCTAGTAGATCGTTTCGAACAGCACCCAACATCGCGAGACATTATACTCGCCACTCACGACGCAAATCTGTCGTATTCCTCACGTGCGGAGGAGCCCGATACAGATCGACCAAAGAAACAGAATTTTCGAAGAACACGAACCATTCCAGGGAACGGCGTCCTACCGCCAATGGATGGCCTCATTGACTGGCTGGAAAGGGTGTCCGCGGAATCTCATCGACCTGCACTTCTCCATACCCTGGAGATAGGTCTCAGGATAAGCGAGACCGAGGAGAACACGCTTCTTCCCGGAGTGATGCATGCGCGCAAACTCAGCCACATACGCCGAAGTGTTAGCCACCGCAAATGGACCAGCCAAACCCGTCTTCTGAAATATAACCTTTCAGACGACGCAATGATCGGCGTCCTTCCCGACAGACGGGTATCCTTTTCCGATGCTGATGTGATCAGCATGAGGGTTATTGGCAAGGGCGCCAAGGTCCGGCTCGTTCACATGGCTAGAAAGACAGCGCAGGCAGCTTGGCATTATGCCGATAGCACGCGCATACATATCCTGAACCGGAACAACATTAGTCCGCTGGATGCGCCAGCTCAACTTTTTCTCAATCGCGACGGTCACCCCTTGACCGCCGCCGCTATGATCCGCGGGATCAGCCGAGCAAATGAAAACAGTACAGACGCCGTCAAAATAACTGCCCATGTTTTGAGGCACCTCTTCGCATGCTTCTATTTGAAGAACGCAATTGAAGGTCAAGCGGCCCGCGAAGGCCTCACCATGGATCAGCTCTCTTACGAACAAATCGAAAAGATCGCAGAGGCACCAGCCAGGACGCTTCAGCTCCATCTCGGCCATACCTATTTCGAAGATACCGCCGGCTACATCAAGCTCGTGATCGAATGGTGGTTGACGCCCAAATACTTCACGATGTGGAACAATTACTTGGACGGGCAAAATGCGTAGAGGCCCAAAAATAGGTAAATCTACGCCTCCCGTTGTGAAGCGGGACTTTTCGCCCCCTATCGCGCAACGACCTCTAAAGACGCATTCCTCTATCGAGAGAGACCAAGATTTCCTGGAGATTTCTAACTGTGCCTTTTTGCACAATCATGCCCTTATAATCAGAAAAGAATTCCTAAAGGAAAAGCAAAACACCGACGCACAGCGAACACAACTTCGATTCATCAAGCAATTCTTGGACCACCATGAAAAACTTGAGGATAGTTCGATAAAAAGCGCCAATGATATTACCTCATTCCTTTGCGCGCATTTTATTTTCTATTGCAAAGACTACGCTTCCCGGGCGGCACGCGTTCGGTTTTTCTGGCGACTGCTCAGGGCCATTGGAGTCCCAAGCGACATAATCCCACCGAATCCCTATATCGATGGGCGCCCACCAGCAAGGGACGCGATAGATGAGCGTGACGCTCGCCACGCTGTCAAGCTTGCGAAGGAAGATGCCCGAGCAATACTTCATAGGCACCGGATCGCTGAAGCAATGCGTTCTGTGGGCAGAGACCCTCGCCGAGCCCATGGCGGAGCGCCGGGCGACTGGGACAAGCTTGAAAATCGCCTTTGGGTTTGTCGAGAGGTGTTAGGGCTTCGGGTTCAAACTGAGGCCGACCTGGTGGCAGCGGGGAATCGCGGGGTCATTAGATTAATGGAGGGTAAGCCTGGGGCGATAACAATTGATCCAGCCGAGGGAGCGAAGCTCGGATACCACCTCCTGTCACATATGCGGTTCTATCATCCCACATTCGAAGACCTTGTTCCATTCGTCGTGCTCTTGATGATCCGATCAATGGTTAACTTCCAGTGCGTCGCGGATCTTCAGGCTTCGAGCCAGTGGTCGAAGCCATATCCCTACTCGATCAACGACAGCGAAGCCGGGAAGGCGTGGGTCACAGTCGTCCTGCCCAAGTTGCGCGGTGCTCAAGCTTCTGAAGTCGCGAACATTCCACGCGCCGTCTCGTTTCCGAGCTTGGTAACGCCTTGGTCCCATCCATATCAGATATTGAAGTCTGTGCAGTCTATAACCGCCCCGCTGCGGCTGGAGGTAAACCGTCGGATTAAGGAACTGTCGCGCAAGGAATATCGCACCGCCAAAGAGAACAAAGAGCTCGAAAGGCTGCAATTTATCCAAGACGATATGTTTATCTACCGAACCAATGACGGCATTACGTCGATTAAATACGTCACTCGCGAGGGTTCCAGGTTCCAGAATTTGCCGAGCATTCTCTCTAGGTACGGCATTAAAGGCGGAATAAGAGCTTTACGCGACGTCGGGCTTCAGTTCGGTTTCAAGGCGTCTGGGCACAACCTTCTAGTTCTTCATATGCTTGCTCGCCATTCGTCCAGAGCCACCGCTGCAGCGTACGCTCACCGTCAGGAGTTTTTAAGAAAGAGCGAGGAACTGTTCGTCAAGATTTTTGATGCTTCGATCGCCCTCGTAAGAGCCGCGAAATACTCACTTGCCAACTTGAAGAAGGTGCTCAGGGATTCTGGACTTGAAGACTGGCAGATCGAGAATGTTCTCGACCCGACAAATCAAAGCCGATACGGGAACCGGTGCGCCAGTCCTAGATCTGCGCCTCCGCAGTACAGCGGCGGAACCCCACCGGGCGATTTATGCCGGAAACAAGATTGTATCGACGGTTGCCCTCTTGCACGTTTTTTGCCCGATGCACTTCCATTTCTAGTTAGGCGATGGGACGAGCTAAGGACCAACCTTTCAAGTGTCGGCCTTGCCGCTCAGTTCGAGAACATCCTTTCGCAACGGCTCCGGAACATCGAACGCATACTCGCTCGATATCCAGCGGCAGCCGTGACGAAGGAGAAGCGCCTGCTGGCGCATCAGTCACAGGCTAGCCGATGAATATCGCTGTACTGGAGGACTACCTTGGTGACGACGACATCGATGCAAGTTTGTGGTTTGTTTTCGCACGGGCGCTCGATGACGGCCGCCCACCCTACTCCAAAGCCAAGAAGGTATCGCCGCTTTCCGTTTACGGCGATCTAGTTTGGCATTTTCCCAAATCCTGGTATCCGCCAGGAGCGCACTACAAGAGCAAATTGAATTTCTTGGGAAGAGCCTGGCTCACCAACGGCTCAAAGCGACGCCTAAGCCCAGGATCTCTGCTGTTTCAACAGCTTCAGGAGATCACGTTTGCCCTCACTCATCTAATCCATATCTTTTCAGACGCGCGGACGACCACCTCCCTGTCCAACACATTTATGCTCTTGCGCAAGCTGGCAATCGCTGCGGAGGAGGCTGGGTGCACGAGTCTCTCGCAAGTCACTCCCCACAACATCCAGACAATCATCGGTCTCGCGTCGCGTAGCAGTTCACAAATAGACCAGCTCTGTTTGTGGCTCGATAACCTTGTAGAGTTAACACGCCGAGGTTACCTCACTGACGGCGTTAAAGATTACGACTTTGATGTAGAGGTTGGGATCCGAAACGCGGATACATCGCTCCCGAAAGGCAAGCAGCCCCTTACCGACGAGCAACGCCAGGAACTGCTGACAAAAGTCCTCTTGATTATTGACAATCGTGGCTCTTTCATTGCGTGGACGAAAGAATGCTTATTGACAGGACGCTCGAGTGACGCAGTCGAGTGGTTGCAAAGGATATTTCCAGAAACCGCAAAGAAGAACTTTCGATACCCGGATATTTTGTTCCAACTATATCAAGCAGCCACAGGGGCACTGATAGGAGACGCCATAGGGTGCCGCCCCAGTGAACTGCTGTCCATAGAAAGCGGTTTTGTTCTTCAGCACCAGAGCGATGCCTTCGTATCCCTAAATCATTTCACCCTAGACTCGGTAACGACAAAGGGCCTTCGGAATATTGGGGGAAACGAAAAACGCCTTCGTGTTTCGGAACTGGTCTATCAGGCCGGTTGCGGATTGCAAGAACTGCATTCGTTGCTGGGACAGCGGACTGAGAGGCTCTTCTCAGGTAGGGGCGAAGATCTGGAATACAGTACAAACAGGTGGAATGGAATCCTGAAACGCTTCTGTGAAATAACAGGTCTTCCATTTCGAATCACGCAATACACCGGTCGCAAAACCCTTATCGCCAACGTTGTCAGGACAGTGACCAATGGTCTAGCTGCAGCCCAGGCAGTTATGGACCACGTCGACCGGGGAACGACGGCTGGCTATGGTCTTTCAAATCCTTTCGTCCGTGAGGAAATCTATGCAGAGTGTCTCGAGGGCTTCCGGAACGGGACACGAACGCTGCTGGAGACTACGATCGCGGCAGGTGGTCGAGGTCTAGGGGGAAACGCAGGGCGCCGCTTGGAAGAACGCGTTGCAGCCTTAGCTGAGGATACCGGCGTGGTCGTTCCGAAAACGATTGACATCTTCGTTGAAGAACTCATTCGCCAACAGACCATACCAATCCCGGTGGCCCCTGGAATACTCTGCATGAAGCAAGGCACGGTGCGCGGGAAGTGCGGAGACATCATCCCACACGCAGGCCTATGCACCGCCGAGTGCACTTGGCAAGTCCAGGAGATGTATCGGCGCGAGCTTTTGTTGTGGGAAATCGAGATGGCACGCTCTGGGGGGCTCGCCTCGTCGTCAGGGCTTCAGAAGACATATTGGTTGCACCAAATGGAGGATCAACTGCACGCGTGGCCAGATCTACGACACGAGTTTGAACAACTGCTTTCCGACGTTCCAACCTTGAAGGGAATGCTATGACGTCGCAAAAGGATAGCCCGCCGCGCAAGCGGGCGGCGGTAGATGGACTCAAAGTTGCCGCATACTCGCGGACACACGAGGCAATCGGAAAAATCCAAGCCGGAATGGCCCTCGTTGAAAAAGAGCTTCAAGACGGGTCCCTCTACGCCCGACTTGAGCAGAACGACAAAATAGAGCTGGAGCAAGGGGATTTCATGAGACTTTGTGGACTCGGGTGGAATTTCCTGAATGGTGAAAAACACCGTAGGACGACGAAACCGAAGGTCATTTCGTTTCTTACCGACGTGAACCAGAGGCTTCTTCAGCACCTCGCCGAACGACCAGACCTAGATCTTGGCCACACCCCCTCCTTGGCGTTCATCCAGTTACAAGCGCGCTACGACCGCCTAAGGCAAGAACGCGATGATTTGCAAGACTATCTCAGTCGAGTGCTGACCCACGGTCACAAGTGGCAACTCGATCTTCGTCAGGCGCTTCGCGTTATTAGAGAGCTACGAGGCTCACAGGAATTGACTGTTGTTCCTCTTCACCGGCGACAGCCCATTGAAACTCGGTAAAAAATACACTATCTCAATCCTGCCTTCTCAAGGAGGCTACGGTGCTAAACCTTTTGTGCAATAGACATACAGGACGGGGCTTCGATGCCCCCGCCTCCACCAAATCACCTGATGATCGTTTCATCGGCAAATGGGGGCGACATGGGATCGACTGGTGTTGAAAGACAAAAGCTGTGCTCGGCATGATACCACCGTTATCGGGTCAAAAAGTGTAGTTGCAAACGACAACAACGCTAAGGGTTATGCTCTCGCTGCCTAATGGCGGTGCGGGAAATCCGACCTAAGTCCTTATTGTTAGCACTTTAAGGCGGGGTCCGGAGGTACCTGGCAACAGAAACCTCCACCTTTCCCAGATTGCAGTTAGTTGAAATGCATGTCGCTTTAAAGTATTGTTTCTGTAATGCTTTTACCGTCGACTAACCGGTAACATGTCCTTATAAAGTTCGGTACCCGGCGCCTCCACCACAAGCTGGCATGATCAGGCCGGTTTATGATGGGGGCGAAATAGGATCGACAAGGGTGTAAAGATCGAACTTTTGCTCGGCATGATACCGCCGTTATCGGGTCACAAGTGTAGTTGCAAACGACAACAACGCTAAGGAATACGCTCTCGCTGCCTAATGGCGGTGCGGGAATTCCGCTCTAAGTCCTTACGGTTAGCCCCGTAAGGCGGGGTCCGAAGGCACCTGGCAACAGAAGCCTTCACCTTCCCCCTTCACTGGAATACAATCAGGACTGACTCGACGGAACGGGACTTCCGCCCGCGGGAACGGCATGGCATAACGCGTCTTACTAAAAGACGTTAACAGGGAAAGACAGGACCGCATGGCTCAGGATCATATCCGTTACGATATTCTGGCACAGGATGCGCTCAGAGGCGTCATTCGAAAGGTTCTCTCCGAAGTCGCGGCCACCGGCCGTCTGCCCGGCGATCATCATTTCTTCATCACCTTCCTGACCAATGCGCCGGGTGTGCGGATCTCCCAGCACCTCAAGGCCAAGTACAACGAGCAGATGACCATCGTCGTTCAGCACCAGTTCTGGGACCTGAAGGTGACGGATACCCAGTTCGAGATCGGCCTCTCCTTCTCTGATACGCCCGAACGCCTGGTCATCCCCTTCAATGCCATCCGCGGTTTCTATGACCCGTCGGTGAATTTCGAACTGGAATTCGAGGTGCCGCTGACGGAAGAAGAGGAAGCCTCCGCCGAAATCACCGCCATTCCGGTCGATGCCGCCGCCAAGCCTTCCGAGCCCGCCAAGGAAAACGGCGAGGAAAAGAAGGAAGGCTCCGTCGTTTCGCTCGATTCGTTCCGCAAGAAGCAGTAGCGCAGACCCGAGGGCGAAAGCCTTCAAGGCGAGAGGAAATGTGCCATGGGTGACGTCGTCAATCTCAGGCAGTTCCGCAAGAGCAAGGCCCGTTCCGAGAAGGAACGGCAGGCCGAACAGAATCGCCTGAGCCACGGCCGCAGCAAGGTCGAGAAGAACCTCACCGATGCGCTGAACGAGAAGGCTGAGCGTGTCCTTGATCAGGGCAAGCTCGACAAGTCCCATAACGACACAGATTAGGTGGACATTAAGATCTTGTTATCTGTGCCTATTTGGGTCGCTTGACGTCCACCGTTGCGCCAAATTTATAGAGGCCCTTGGTCATGATGATCATGGAGCCCCTTTTGATTCACAAGCATTCTGCGACACTTCACGGGCATCGAACGAGCTTCTCTCTCGAAGATGAGTTCTGGTCCGAACTGAAGACGATCGCCAAGGCACGGGGCATGAGCCTCGCCGGCCTGATCACCGAAATCGATGATGAACGCGGGGGGCTTGGCAATCTCTCGTCGTCCCTGCGTCTCTATGTTCTTCGCTACCTGAAGAACACGCTCGCGACCGAGAACGAACAGCACGCCAATCCGCAGGCGGCGCTGCCGGCGGCCTGAAGCGCGTCGGAGGCTTCAAAACAGCCTCCCACGCGCAATTTCCCAGCCTATCGCATGCCTGCCGAAAGCGCCCCCTCCATCAGGATCGGGCAATCGACAGGACAGCCATATCAGGTGTGATACCGGAGCCCTCGGCGCCGTCGCCTGCGCCATCCCACCATTCGCCACAAACGCCTATTGGCCAACGCCCGGCAGGCTTTGTCCGCCGAAGGACGGAGCCGGTTGGGCTCCGGGTGTCAAGTTCTCATCGGTCGGCGGCACGGATAGCTGCGGGCCGTCGCTCTGGCGTTGCCGCTGTTGTTCTGCAGCCTTGGCGGCTTCTGCCGCAGCCTGCTTCTGCTGCTCTTCCGTGGCGGCCTGTCTTGCCTTTTCCGCTGCCCGCTCGGACGCATTGAAATTATAAAGCGCCACCTCGCGGCGCAGCCTCTGCTTTTCCAGCACGCTCGACTGCAGCATCTCCACCCGGCGACGCTCCTGTTCATAGGCGCGCATCGACAGGAAATTGGAGAGCGCGGAAACGTCGAGGCGCTCCTTCGGCGCCGAATAATCGCCGGAATAGTTGAGACGGATCGTCGGATCGCCGCCGGCAATCGCCTCGTCCTTGGCGTCATAGGTGGCCGCGATCGAGGCATCCATCCCGCCATCGGCGAGATCGGCATGCCCCTCACCCGTCAGCACGAGGCCACGAGCGGGAACCTTCACCTCCTGCGCCCTGATATCGCCGCCGGTGATAGTCACCGGAATGCTGACCTGTCCCAGATCGAGACTGCCACGATGGACGATATCGGCAACACGCGCGGCAACCTTGCCCTCGTTCACCTCGCCCTTGGCGGCATCGGTGGATGCCATCACCTGCGACAGGAGATCGGGATTAATCCCGTCCACCGAAAGGCTCGCCAACCGGATCGTGCCCGAACCGCTCAGCGCCGCAAGCAGGTCCCGCATATTGGCGCCGCTCGCCTCCGCCGACGCACCGAGGCTCACCCTGCCGCTCGCCACGGGCTTGCCGCCACGCTGCCAGGCGATAGAGCCAAGATCGGCATTGTCCACCTTGAGCTTGGTCTGCAGGATGCCCGTATGGTTGGCGTTGGAGATCAGCATCTTTCCGCCGATCTTGCCGCCATGCCAGTCGCCGCTCATCTCATCGAGCGAAATTCCGCCCTGCTGGTGAGCGAGTTTCGTTTGGAAATTGGCAATCGTCCCCATTTCATCGGCATGAAATGCATGTGCCTTCAGGTCGAGGGCCAGCTGCGCATCGCCGAACATCGGCAGCGAGAATGCATCGGCTGACGGTTTTCCTGTAGCCGCATCGGTCAGCGGTCCGAACACGGCCTCACCCAGCCAGCCGAGATCGACCGTGTCGACATCGAGCCCGCCGGCGGCCTTGAGATTGGCAGCCGTCCGGTCGATCGACAGCCTGCCCGTGAAATTGTTGCCGTCTGCCTGACCGTGCAGCGCCGAAATGTTGATCGCCTTGTCATTGATGGCGAGATCGGACTGGATATCGACCGGCAAGCCGCCGCCGAACTGCGGAATGCTGATGCCGGTGAGCAGCAGATAGGGTTCGATATCCTGGCTCTTCAATTCCACATGCCCGCGCCCGGCGGCGAAATCTGAGGCATCCAGCGATATGTCACCGCCTGCCGCAAGCGTGGTCCGCGCAGTGGCGAAGGCGAGCTTCGTTTTCGCTGCCCCTTCGGCAGGCTTGTTGACATCGAGCGACAGCGTGCCCGCCCCGTCTGCGCCGAACGGCAATATGTCGATACCGGCCTGGCCGAGCAGCACTTCCGAATGCGGATTGGCAAGCGAAGCGGCAAGCGTCATCGCGTTCCCGCCGGTCAGGTCGAAGAGCGTCGGAAGATCGACGGAAGCGTTGACGCTGCTGCCGTTGACGGTGCCGGTCACCTTGGCCGCCAGCCCACCGCCCCCCTGCCCGACCGTCAGGTCAGCCGAGAGATCCGCCTTGGAATAATATCCGGCATTTGCAGCCAGCCGGTCGAGAACCGGATGTTCCGGCAATTGCTGTTTCAGCATCGCCATGAACGCCGTTGGATCGGCCGACTGGAAATGCACCTTGGCCGTGCCCTTATAGTCGAGCAGAGATCCCTCGACCTGCCCCACCGCCGAGACCTTGGCACCGGCAATGTCACCCGCCGAAAGATGGCCGAGCGACAGAACACCGCCGGCCATTGTGAAGGCCGTATCGACATTCTCCGCGGTCACCCCGAAGGCGGTGAATTTCTGCGCCTTGAGCTTGGCCTCGAGCCTGTGGTCCAGCACGCTGCGGCCCGCATCCTCGCCGGTCACCAGCGAGCCGAGCGCACGCATCGCATCGAGATCAATCTCGTCGCCGGACAGATCGAGTGAAAGGCTCTGCGGCTGGCCGGCCTGGGAATGCCGTTCGATATCGCCCTTCAGCGTTGCCGGGCCGATCGAGAGTTCGAGATCGGCGAAACGCTGGCGTTCCGTCGTCAGATCCACATCGGCGGAAAAGCCGGCCGTGCGAAGCTGCCGGATCGCCGGATCCACATGTCCGGACAACCAGTCGGCAAGTCCGGACGGCTGCGTCGAGGCAAACAGCATATTGCCCTTGAAGGACGGCTTGCCCTCCAGAACCAGCGCCCCGCTTGCTTCCATTTTCGTCCGGCCGGGGAAGGTCGCCACGGCCTTGTCCACCGTCCAGCCGGCACCGGCCGGCCTGACATCGAGCTGGATGTCGCGAATGGTCGTGTCGTTCCAGATGACCGCAGGAAGCTTGAGGCTGGCATGACCGGGAACCTGCGGGATCGGGATCGAGGCCGCCATCTCGACGAAGGCATGCAGCCGTCTCTGGGCGGAACTTGCCGCATCGCGGCTGGTCTTGCCGCGCTCTCCCTGCTGCTGGCCGATATGGTTGGCGTCGATCTGCTGCCCCTCGGCCGTCAGCAGGAATTCCGGCTTCACGCCCGTATCGAGCGTCGCCTCTCCCGTCACCACATAGGGATCGTTGAGCGCACCCGCTTCCAGACGGTAGTCGGAAACGCGGATACGGTCATTGGTGAGCTCGAACGTGCCCTTTACGCGCGGGGCCGGAGGCGGCGCGTTGACCGGCTCGGTATCGTCCTCTTCCTGCAGCACATTGGCGGTAAAATTGCCGCCATAGGTCGGCACGTTGTCTGCAAGCGCCAGGTCGCCATCGAGATTGACTTCCAGCGGCGCTGCATCCGGCCAGACCCTCAGCCGCAGCGGCAGCTTTTTCTCCTCGACATTGGCAGCACCGGTCACGAGGCTGAAATGCGCCTCCTCGCCGTCGAGCGTGGCATTGCCTTCGCCGCGCCACGGCCCGGCAAGCGACTGAGCCGACATTTCAGCCGTCAGCCCGGTCAGGCTGCGCGATCGCCCCGACTGCTCGTCGACAAGATCGACGGAAGCATTGGTGACATGCACGTCCTCGATGACGACGACCCGCGTTGGAATGGCGGGTTTGCTGCCACGCATCCAGTCGAGCGTACCGTCCTTCAGGATATGCACCCTGACCTTCGGATCGTCGATGCGCATATCGAAGATCCGCGCCTCGCCGGAGAGAAACGGCGCAAGCTCCATGTCCATGGAGAAGCTGGCAATCTGCGCCAGCGGCTTGCCTTCCGCATCGGGGCCGATGCGCACGTCATGCAGCGTGATCGACGGGAATGGCAGGATACGGGCATCGACCTTGCCATGCACCGACACTTTCTTGCCGAGCATGCGGCTCGCCTGCTCTTCGAATTCCACCCGAAAACTCGACCAGTCGAGAAAGAACGGCGCAAGCAGCGCGGCGAAAAGCACCACGACGATCACGCCGCCGATTGCCAGCATCACCCGTCCGATCACCGTTCCCGTTCTCCTTTTCTCTCAACAGACTAGACGATCATCCGTGTCGTTCAAGTCACGGCTGCGCCATCCGGAAGATCTTGCCTGGGTTGAATATATTGTCGGGATCGAGCCCCTTCTTGACCGAGCGCATCACGTCGACGGCGCCACCCAGTTCCTCGTCGAGATAGGACATCTTGCCCTGGCCGACCCCATGCTCGCCGGTGCAGGTGCCATCCATGGCGAGTGCCCTGCGGCTGAGGCGCGCCGTAAAGGCCTCGACAGTGGCGACCGATTCCGGGCTCTTGTCGTCGAACAGCACGAGAACATGGAAATTTCCATCCCCGGCATGACCGACGATCGGCGCAAGAAGGCCGCATTCCTGAATGTCGGCCTGGGTCTCGGCCACGCATTCGGCAAGCCGCGAGATCGGCACGCAGACATCGGTCGAGAGACCGTTGAGCGAAGGATCGAGCGCCCGCCCAGCCCAATAGGCATTGTGCCGGGCGTTCCACAGCTTGGTGCGTTCTTCCGCATTGGCGGTCCACTGGAATTCGTCGCCGCCGCATTCCGCGGCAATCTCGGCGAACTGCTCGGACTGGATACGCACCGTATCCTCCGTCCCGTGGAATTCGAGAAACAGCGTCGGCTTTTCCGGATAGGACAGGTTGGAATAGGCGTTGCAGGCGCGGATCTGCACGTCGTCGAGAAGCTCGATACGCGCTACCGGAATCCCCATCTGGATCGTCATGATGACAGCATTGCAGGCCGCCTCGACGCTCGGGAAGGCGCAGACGCCGCCGCCGATCTTTTCCGGAATGCCCTGCAGCCTCAGCGTCACCGAGGTGATCACACCGAGCGTGCCTTCGGCCCCGACGAAAAGCCGTGTCAGGTCATAACCGGCGGAGGATTTCTTCGCCCGCCGTGCGGTGCGGATCTCTTCGCCATCGGCGGTCACCACGGTCAGCGCCAGCACGTTGTCCTTCATCGTGCCATACCGGACGGCATTGGTGCCCGAAGCGCGGGTCGAAGCCATGCCGCCGATCGTTGCATTGGCGCCCGGATCGATCGGAAAGAACAGGCCGGTGTCGCGCAGTTCGCGGTTCAGTTCCTCGCGGGTAATCCCCGGCTCGACGGTCACGTCGAGATCCTCAGGGCTGATGCGCAGCACCTTGTTCATCCGCGAGAAATCGACGGAAATTCCGCCCGACGGAGCGTTGACCTGTCCCTCGAGCGACGATCCGACCCCGAAGGGAATGATTGGCACGCGATGGTCCGCGCAGGCCCTGACGACGGCCTTCACCTCGTCGTTGGTCTCGACGAAAACAACGCCATCGGGCAATTGCGCAGGCAGGTAGGTCGTCGTGTGAGCATGTTGTTCACGAAACGACTGGCCGGTCTGGAAGCGCTCCCCGAATGCCTGCTTCAAAATACCGAGGACGGCGGCGATGCCCTCCTCGTTGCGAAGGCCTGCCTTCACGTCCCGAATTGCCATCTCGATAGTCTCCTGCATGCTGAGCAGGAAACTGGTTATGGGACAAGGACTTGTTTGTCCAGTGACAACAGCCCTCCAGCGGTTCGCTCGGCCCCTGCGGGCAGCCGCCACCGCGACCGTTCAAAAACGCGAGAGCATCTTGATCGCTTTACCGCCTGCGTTACCAATGGCGCAAGGATTTAAGCATTGAAGGAGCCGGACATGGCAACGATCGGAATTATTGGCGCGGGTGCCATGGGCAGCGGGATCGGCGGATTACTCGCGAGCAACGGTGCGACGGTCCTGACCGACCTCGAACATCGCTCCCCCGCGACGGTGAGTCGGGCGGAAGCTGCAGGCATGACCGCTGCGACACTCGCCCAATTGCTCGATGCCGAGATCGTCCTGTCCATCGTGCCGCCGGCGGAAGCCGTGGCCGTGGCCCGGCGCTTTGCCGACGAGGCACGGCGGCAGGATCGCTCTGCGGTCTATGTCGACTGCAACGCCATCTCGCCCGCAACCATGAAAGAGGTCGCCGAGACGTTCATCGGCACGAAGGTCGAGGTGCTGGATGGCTGCGTGATCGGTCTGCCACCGAGCGGAGGCAAGCCCCCCAAACTTTATGTCAGTTCCGACGCCGACAATCGCACGTCAACGCTTGGTCAGCACGGACTGCCGGTCCGCACGGTTTCCGGCGGCATCGGCGCCGCCTCGGCCCTGAAGATGTGCTATGCGGGCATCAACAAGGGCCTGACGGGCCTTGGCACGGCCATGATGCTCGCCGCCATCCGCAGTGGCGCCGACGAGAGCTTGAAGTCGGAACTGGCCGAGAGCGCGCCGGCTGTCGACAAGAAGCTGACAGGCAGCATTCCTGACATGTATCCCAAGGCCTATCGCTGGGTTGCCGAAATGGAGGAGATCGCCGATTTCCTCGGTGACAAGGATCCCGCCTCGCTGATTTTTCGCGGCATGGCCGGGCTATTCCAGCAAATGGCCGATGATCGTCAGAATGGCGGCGAACTCGCAGCCGAACTCAACCGCCTGCTCGCCTGAGCATACCCCCTCGGTCCTCACGAAGATGGAGCCGGTACGGCACATGCCGCCCCCGGCACCCTTATTCCGCCGCCATCAGCGGCGGATGCCCGCGGTCGTTGGCACGACCCTTCTTGGCATTTTCCAGTTCGTGATGCAGCCGCGCTTCCTCATGCGCCTGAGGCTTGGCGAAGCGGGCAAGCAGGAGATAGGCGACCGGCGTGATATAGAGCGTCACCAATGTCGCAAAGCCGAGCCCGCCGACGATCACCCATCCGAGCGCGATGCGCGCTTCCGCCCCGGCCCCCTTGGCAAGAACCAGCGGCACCCCGCCAATAACGGTGGCGATCATCGTCATCATCACCGGCCGCAGGCGCAGAGAGCAGGCCCGCTCGATCGCTTCGCGGCAATTGGCGCCTTCGTTGCGCAGGTGATTGGCGAATTCGACGATCAGGATACCGTTCTTCGCCATCACCCCGACAAGCAGCACAAGCCCGATCTGGCTGTAGACGTTGAGGCTCGACCCGGTGAGAACCAGCGCGAAGGCGGCACAGGCGAGCCCCAGCGGCACAGTCGACATGATGATGACCGACGACAGCACGCTTTCGAACTGCGCGGCGAGCACGAGAAAGATGATGGCGATGGCAAAGCCGAAGGTCAGCGCCATGCCGCTCGAATTTTCCTTCAGCGTCGCCGCTTCCGCCAGAGGAATGAGGCGCGATCCCGGCGGCAATAGCGGCTGCGCCAGCGCCGTGGCGGTCTCGACCGCCTGCCCGAGCGACACGCCCTCCTTGAGCCCGGCGGAAAACGACACGGCAGCCAGCCGCTGCTCGCGGTTCAGCCGCGGTGCGACGGCCTTCTCCTCCAGCGTGGCGACCGTCGCAAGCGGCACCATCCGGCCATCCTTGGCCTTGAGGAAGATGTTTTCGAGATCCGTCGGATCGTCGATCGGCCGTGTCGTGGAGGTAAGCTTGACCGGTGTCGCCTCGCCATCGACGAACACGTCCACCACGGAACGCCCTTCCAGCAGGGACTGGAGCGACGTGCCGAGATTGGTGATGTCGATGCCGAGATCGGACGCTTTCTCGCGGTCGACCGACACGAAGATCTGCGCCTGGCTCGGCTCGTTATTGAGCCGCGGCGTGTCGAACAGGCCGCTCAGCCGCAACTGGTCGACGAGCTTGAGCGCGGCATCGGTCAGCTGCTCGTGGTTGGTGCCGACCAGCGCCATCTGCAGCCCGTTGCCGGCACCGCGGATGCGCAGACTGTTCTGCTGCTGGGCAAAGGCTCGCAGCGCCGGCACGGTGGCGGTGGCGGCATTGATGTCCTTGACGATCTCCGCCTGGCTCCGGTCGCGCTCCGACCATGGCGCAAGCGTCAGCACAATGAAACCGTTATTGGTGGCGCCCCCCTGCCCCGAGATCGAATAGATATTGCGGATCTCGCCGGCATCGACCAGCGGCTTCAGCTTCTCTTCGATCTGCTGCAGCTTGTCGCGCATATATTGCAGGCTGATCCCCTCCGGCGCCGTGGCACGCAGGAACACCATGGCGCGATCTTCCGTCGGCGTCAGCTCGCTCTTCACCGTCTTGAACGCCATGAACCCGGCGGCGCCGAAAACGAGCGCCACCACGACGACGATGAACGGCGCCCCGAGACATGCATGCAGCGTCACCCGGTAAAATCGGGCAAACAGGGTGCCGAAACGCCCGAGCAGACCATCCTGCCTTTCGCGGATCGGCTTCGTCAGCATGCGCGATGCGAGCATCGGGCAAAGCGTCAGCGCGGTGATCGACGAAAGCGCCACGGCAAAGGCCAGCACGAAGCCGAATTCGCGGAACAGCCCGCCCATCTGGCCGGGCAGGAAGGAGAGCGGAATGAAGACAGCGGCAAGCGTCGCCGTCGTCGCCAGCACGGCGAAAAACACTTCCTGCGTCCCAAGCACGGCCGCAGCCCGTGGCCCCATGCCCTCGGCCCGTCGCCGGACGATGTTTTCCAACACGACGATCGCGTCATCCACCACCAGACCTGTTGCCAGCACGATGGCAAGCAGCGTCAGGATGTTGATCGAGAAGCCGACGAGATAGATCGCCACCAGCGTGCCGATCAGCGCCACCGGCATGGTGAGCGCCGGGATCAGCGTCGCCTTCCAGTCGCGCAGGAAGAGGAAGATGACGATGACGACGATGGTACCCGACAGTGCCAGCGCGATTTCCACCTCATGCAGGGCGCCTTCGATGAACACCGCATCGTCGCTGGTAATGGCGATCCTGGTGCCCTCCGGCAGGCCCTTCTGCAACTCTGCGACGGCCGCCCGAACCCCTTCCGAAATGCTGAGCGTGTTCGATTGCGCCTGCCGCAGCACGCCGAGCCCGACGCCCTGCACGCCATTGGATCGAAGCGCCGTCGTGCCGTCGTCCGGCCCGAGCATGACGGTCGCGACATCACGCAGCCGCACATTGTCGCCGAGCATCACATTCTCGAAGTCTTCCGGCTTGGTCAGGCTCGCGGTCGCGCGCACGACGATATCCTGCGTCGACGATTCCAGCGAGCCGGCGGGAACGTCCATCGCCGCCGTATCGAGCGCGGTGGCAAGATCGGCAATCGTCAGGCCACGACTTGCGAGCGCCACCTGGTTGACGTCGACGCGGAACACCTTTTCCTGGTCGCCATAGAGTTCCACATCCGCCACGCCGTCGACCGCCGCAAGCCGGTCAGAAACCTCGTTGTCGACGAGCAGCGTCAGGTCCTCCATCGACAGGGTCGAGGAGGTGACGGCAAGCCGCATGATCGGCTGGCTGTCGGAATCGGCCTTGATGATGCGTGGTTCGTCGACATCCTCCGGCAACTGGTTCGTCACGCGGCCGAGCGCATCGCGCACATCGTTGGCGGCGACGGCAAGATCGGCGGTATCGTTGAATTCCAGCGTCACCCGGCTCTGGCCGAATTGCGATTCCGACGAGATCGCCTTCAGCCCGCTGACGCGCGCGACAGCCCCCTCGATGACATCGGTCACCTCCTGGTCCATCGTCTGGGCCGACGCACCGTCATAGGTGGTGCGGATCGTGATCACCGGCTGGTCGACATCCGGCAGTTCTCGCACCTCGACGCCGACAAGTGCGGCAAGACCGGCCACGACCAGCAAGGTATTGAGAACGGCGGCAAGAACCGGCCGACGCACGAAAAGCGCCGTGAACCCCTGCTTGCCCGAGCCGGAAGACGCTTGTTCCGGGGCCGCATGCTCCAGATTGTGACCGGACTGATCGGCGCTCATCGGCTGGCAACCTCCGGCGGCTTCTCGCCGGCAATCCTGACGGTGCCGTTCTCACGCACCCGCTGCAGGCCCTCGGTGGCAACGACGTCGCCCTCCTTCAGCTCTGCGGCAACGAGGATAGCATCCGGATTGCGCTGGATGATCTGCACCCGCGCCTTGACCGACCTGTGATCGACGATACGCCAGACGAAAGAGCCCTGGGCATCCCATTGCACGGCAAGCGGATCGACGGCCGGATAGGTTTCACCGGGAAAGCGCATCGTCACGCCGAACGACATGCCGGCGCGCAACTCGTCTTCACCATTGGGAATTTTCGCCCGGATGCGGATCGTGCGGCTGGCCGGATCGACGCGGTTGTCGACGGCATAGACGGACCCGGCAAAGGTACGGCCGGGACGCGACACCGAGACCGCCTCGACCGGCATCTCCGTCTTGACCTGCACGGCAAAACGCTCCGGCGCCCAGAAATCCACCAGCAGTTCGGAACGGTTGTCGATCGTCACCACATTGCTCGCCGTCGTGACATTATCGCCGATATTGATGGCAACGATGCCGACGATCCCGTCGATCGGCGCAAGGACGGAGCGGCGCTTGAGCGCCAGCTCGGCATTGGTCAGCGCCAGTTGCGCCGTTTCCGACGCGATCTGTGCATCGAGTACTTCGAGGCGCGAGAAGCTCTTCAAATTCTTGTAGCTGTCGGACTTTTCCCGCGCGCTGCGCAGCAGCACCTGGGCCTGGTCGCGCAGGATGATCTGCTCGTCGTCGTCGAGTTGCGCCAGAACCTGGCCCTTTTTCACCAGATCACCGGATTTCACCAGGATCTCGTTGATCGTGCCGGTCGCCTGCGGCATCACGACGACCGACTGGATCGCCTCCCCGTCGCCGATCGCCGAAAGCCTGTCATTGACGACGCCTGTCCCGACCGGCCGGGTTGCGACCAGAACGGCCTGCCCATCGGCATGATTGCCCGCGCCGCCATGCTCCGCCCCTGCACTATGTCCCCCGCTCCCGGCAACCGTTGCGGACGGCGGTTCTGCCGCTTTCGGATTGATCGCCGAAACGACGGCCTGAGGCATGCCCATGGAAATCAGCGTACGCCCGGCATCGGCAGACATATACACCCAGAGACAAAGCCCTGCGATGAGTGCCGCAACCGACAGAAGAAGCTGGTTCCATATCCGCATGCATGCCCTCTCGGAAAACAGGATCTATCGCGGAGAGTATCCGCGTTTCCGGCGCAACAAGCAATGGTCGCACCACCTCAGGATGTCGATCCTAACCTCACGAAATTTCACGCTTATGTCAGAATGAATGCAACCTTGTGGATGAAACGTGAGCGGGCGCCGAAAGGCATAGCGCCCGATCCACGAAATCCGACACGCTATGAGCGCGTCACCTCGATGCGATGACGGCACGCGTCCATTGCCCGGATGAAGACCTCCGGATCGTCGAGCGACCGGGACAGGACGATCGCCCCCTGAATGGTGAGGACGGCATCCTCCGCGCTCCGTTTTGCGTCCGCAGATGAGGCGCCTTCCCTTTCCAATGCGGCAGCCAGCGCCGCAATCCATCTTGCGAAATAGTCCCTGATCGCCGCCGCGAAACGATCGCGGGTGGCGTCGAGCGCGAAGGCACCGACCAGGCAGACACGGCCGCCCGAGCGAAAATAGCGGGTCACATTCAGCCACATCCGGGCGATCGGTTCATCCGAACCGCCGCTCTCCAATGGCAGGAATATCTCCCGCTCGAACCATTGGTCGACATCGGCCAGCACCGCGGCAGCCATCTCCTCCTTTCCGCCGGGAAAGAAATGATAAAGGCTGCCCTTGCCGATCCCCGTTCGCTCGGTGATGCGGTTGAGGCTCGTCCCTTCATAGCCGAGTTCGCGAAAGACTTCCGCCAGAAGCGGCACGACATCCGCACGTTCATATTGTGTCTTCAATCCAATCCTCACAAGCCAGGGCCAGCTTCACAAGCCAAAATCGGCTTCACAGGCCAAGATCGGAAAGGCCGGGATGATCATCCGGCCGACGGCCGCGTGGCCAGTGAAATTTACGCTCGGTGGCCTTGATCGGCATGTCATTGATACAGGCAAACCGCCGCTGCATCAGGCCCGCAGCATCGAATTCCCAGTTCTCATTGCCATAGGAGCGAAACCAGTTCTGGCTGTCGTCGTGCCACTCGTAAGCAAACCGAACGGCGATCCGATTGTCCTTGTGGGCCCATAATTCCTTGATCAGCCGGTAGTCCAGTTCCCTGTTCCACTTGCGAGTCAGGAACGCGACGATCTCTTCGCGCCCGGTGACGAATTCCGAGCGGTTTCGCCACTGGCTATCCGGTGTGTAGACGAGCGAAACTCTGGCGGGATCGCAGCTGTTCCAGCCGTCTTCCGCAAGACGGACCTTGAGAGTTGCGGTTTCATCCGTGAACGGGGGCACAAGCGGCGTCATTGAAATCTCCCTTTAATGTACCGAATGGAATTCAATGTACCATAAGGTACAACTCCAGGCAAGAATTTTGGTATGCGCATATCCGCGCACCGGGCCCGGAGGTTGGTCAACCGCGTCAGGATGAGCATGCCGAGGCTGCCGAAATCTCCGCCCGGCCACAGATTTCCGCCCCGGATCCGGAATGAAACCAGAACATTATCTGGTCTTTCGGCCTCGAATCACTACATTGGCCGCATGAGTAACAGTTTCGACGACATCCCGTTCTTCGACGAAGAGCCGGAACCCGCGCCCCGCAAGCCGCAGCAGGCCACGGACCGCCAGCAGCCGGCCACGAGCGGCCCGGCAGCCTGTGGGCCTATGGCGGGTGGGCCTATGACAGGTGGATTGGGCATTGCCGCCCGTGCCATGGCGGCGCGCGATGGCGCACGCCCGGCCCCGGACTATCTGACCGGCCTCAACCCGGAACAGCGCGAGGCTGTCGAAACGCTGGATGGCCCCGTCCTCGTCCTGGCCGGCGCCGGCACCGGCAAGACCCGCGTGCTGACCACCCGCATCGCCCATATTCTGGAAACCAACCGCGCCTTCCCGAGCCAGATCCTCGCCGTCACCTTCACCAACAAGGCGGCCCGCGAGATGAAGGAACGTATCGGCGTTCTCGTCGGCGGCGCCGTCGAAGGCATGCCCTGGCTCGGCACCTTCCACTCGATCGGCGTAAAAATCCTGCGCCGCCATGCCGAACTGGTCGGCCTGCGCTCCGATTTCACCATTCTCGACACCGATGACGTCGTCCGCCTCATCAAGCAGCTGATCCAGGCCGAGGGCCTCGACGACAAGCGCTGGCCGGCAAAGCAGTTCGCCGGCATGATCGACGGCTGGAAGAACAAGGGCCTGCTGCCGCACGACATCCCGGAAGGCGATGCCCGCGCCTTCGCCAACGGCAAGGGCCGTGAACTCTACGCCGCCTATCAGGCGCGCCTGCGCACGCTCAACGCCTGCGATTTCGGCGATCTTCTGCTGCATCCGATCGCGATCTTCCGCAAGACGCCGGATCTGTTGAAGGAATATCACCAGAAATTCCGCTACATCCTGGTCGACGAGTATCAGGATACCAACACCGCTCAGTATATGTGGCTGCGCCTCCTCGCCCAGCGCCCAAAGGGCGTGCCGCAGAATGTCTGCTGCGTCGGCGACGACGACCAGTCGATCTATGGCTGGCGTGGTGCGGAAGTCGATAACATCCTCCGCTTCGAGAAGGATTTCCCCGGCGCCAAGGTGATCAAGCTGGAGCGCAACTACCGCTCCACCGAACACATCCTCGGCGCCGCCGGCCACCTGATCGCCCATAACGAAGGCCGGCTCGGCAAGACGCTGTTCACCGACCGGGTCGACCCCGACGACGAGAAAGTCATCGTCCACGCCGCCTGGGACTCGGAAGAGGAAGCCCGCGCCGTCGGCGAGGAGATCGAGCGCCTGCAGCGCGGCGATAATACCAATGGGGATGGCAAGAAGCACGCGCTGAACGATATGGCGATCCTCGTCCGCGCCTCCTTCCAGATGCGCGAATTCGAAGACCGCTTCGTCACGCTCGGCCTGAATTACCGCGTCATCGGCGGCCCGCGATTCTACGAACGGCTCGAGATCCGCGATGCCATGGCCTATTTCCGCCTCGTCTGCCAGCCGGCCGACGATCTGGCCTTCGAGCGGATCATCAACACGCCGAAGCGCGGCCTTGGCGATACGACCGTGCGCTACCTGCATGATTACGCCCGCGCCCGCGATATCCCGATGTTGCAGGCGGCCGCCGATATCATCGAGACGGACGAGCTGAAGCCGAAAGCCCGCAAGGCGCTGTTCGACGTGATTCAAAGTTTCAGGAACTGGCAGGAACGGCTTGAAAACACCGAACATACCGAACTTGCCGAACAGATCCTCGAAGAGTCGGGCTATACCGACATGTGGAAGAACGACAAGTCGGCAGAGGCACCGGGCCGCCTCGATAACCTGAAGGAACTGATCCGCTCGATGGAAGCCTTCGAATCGATGCGCGGCTTCCTCGAACATGTCTCGCTGGTCATGGATGCCGAGCAGAACGAGAACATGGATGCCGTCTCGATCATGACGCTGCATTCGGCCAAGGGACTGGAATTCGATACCGTCTTCTTGCCCGGCTGGGAGGAAGGCCTGTTCCCGCACCAGCGCGCGCTGGACGAGGGGGGCCGCTCCGGCCTCGAGGAGGAACGCCGCCTCGCCTATGTCGGCATCACCCGCGCCAAGCGCCGCTGCCACATCTGGTTCGTCTCCAACCGCCGCATCCACGGCCTGTGGCAATCGACCATGCCCTCACGCTTCCTCGACGAACTGCCGCCGAGCCATGTCGATGTCGCAGCCTCGGACAGTTCCAACAGCTATGGCGGCTATGGCGGACGCGGAGGCTACGGCCAGTCGCGCTTCGACAAGGCAGATCCCTTCGCCAACTCCTATTCGACCCCCGGCTGGAAGCGCGCCCAGGCCAACAAGACCGAAGCCACCCGCGACAACTGGGGCTCCCGCTCCGGCCACGCGGTGGAACGGATCGGCTATGGTGAATCAGGCCCGCGCGGCCGCACGATCGACGGCGAACTGGTGGCAAAATCCGTGGCTGAGACCCCGTCGAAATTTTTAGTCGGCGACCGCGTCTTCCACATCAAGTTCGGCAACGGCAACATATCCGCCATCGAAGGCAACAAGCTGACGATCGAATTCGACCGCGCCGGGCAGAAGCGCGTGCTGGATGGGTTTGTGGAGAAGGCGGGGTGAATTGTCGGGCGACTAGAATAAGCTGCCTCGCACTGCTTTTTCGGCACCATGATTGAGGCGAACTATGCCATTTATAAGCCAATTTCCGTAAGCTTTGTGCGTTCCCATCGCCAAAACAAAGCCTTTCTGGGGATATTTTTCTCCAAAAGTCTCAGCCATATACTGGAGAGCTTTAGCCTCTCCATATTCGCGGCGCCACTTCAGGAAAGTCGCCTCTACTTCCCAGTCCTGACACGTCCCCTCGCGCTTCCCATCACTTATTTCGTATGAATACTTAAAGTTATACGGAGCAGGCTCGTAAGGAACAGTCCCCTTATTCATGTAGCCCATGTGGCCGAAGAGACCTTCCGTCTCGTGTCTATGCCATTCCAGGAAATGTGCCTTTTCCTCCTCGTACTGGCCTTTGTCCTTCTTCTCTATGATAAAGTAGGGATTACGTGGCCGAATGAATGCCAAGCTGCGGCCCGCCTTGTATTCATCTTCTAAGCTATCAACGATGAGAGGTGCGACGAGATTTTCGCGCGCGCCCTCATTCTTTAAATGCCCCGTAATAGAGACGCTCCGATGCTCTACACGCCTGCTCTCGCAACGATGATCACCCTTGGGCAGCGACCATTTATATTGAACAATATCCCATCGTCCAAATTTTTGAGCGTCATCTAAGGTACGAAACGCAACGGGATATAGCCGAACCCAAACTCCACCAGGGTCGATGCCGGCGCAACACACGAGTTCTCCATGTGTCTGACCCACACGCGGCGCCGCTTTAACAATAATAGTTGCCAAACTTTGCCCAGGTAACTCGTGGCCCATTCACGCCGCCTTACAACTAAACCCTTTCGGAACACCCAAGTGCCGCACCTCAAGGCAGCATAATTCTTTCATCTTTTCAATCAAAATACTTCTATGGCAAAGTCGATGATCTCTTTCAAAGCACATAAGGCACACATTTTTTGTTTTTGAAAGTTCAGACACCTCAGAAATCGCCTGCTTTGCAATTTCATTTTCTATATGATTATTAAATATATTTCGGAATTTATCATATTCTCCACTCCTAGCGGCAAGTCGCCCCTCTTTAGGATCACCGAGTACTTTCAGATGCAAATAATCAATTCCGGAGTTATGCAACGCTTCGCGCAGAAGATTTTTTGAAAAGCCTTTTTTTCTGGAAGACGGGACATCACGAACATCGATTAAAAGGTCCACCCTTTGATCCTCGAGGACTGCAATGAAATCGGAAATTTCCGCGCCCTCGTATCCAATAGTTTTGATGGCCATTTTGAATCGGTTTCCTTCTAGAATTTTCCTTCGTATACACTCAACGACACGACTTAATCGACGCTTTTATGACCGTTGGGATTGATCGGATACCCGCTACAGGACGCGCACCAGCCCCGCGCAAGCGGATCGGCACAGAAACGAGGAGATCATTGCCGTGGCTCTGCGAAAGCCAGCCTCGACAATCCGCGTCAGTTTCTGGAGCTCCCTATGGCCAAATCTCAGCATCTTCAGACTTCGATAGATTCTGAGGCGGTCGGCAAGTCGCCCACCCATCTCGACCCCACCGACTGGGCCGCCTTCCGCCAGGATGCCCATGCGATGCTGGACGACGTCATATCCCATATCGCATCGGTGCGCGAAAACCCGCTCTGGCGGCCGCAGCCGGAGGAGAACCGGGCGCATTTCCGCCAGCCCCTGCCCGAAGCGCCGCGTGAGCTTGGTGACGTTCTCTCCGATGTCCGTGATCACATCATGCCCTATGCGACGGGCAACCTGCATCCGCGCTTCATGGGCTGGGTCCATGGCGGCGGCACGCCGGTCGGCATGGTGGCGGAAATGGTGGCGGCCGGCCTCAACATGAATTGCGGCGGCCGCGATCATGTCGGCATCGATGTCGAAAAGCAGGTCGCCCGCTGGATGAGCGAAGCCTTGGGCTATGATGCCGATGCCGCCGGCGGCCTGTTCGTCACCGGCTCGTCCATGGCCAATTTCCTCGCCGTCACCATCGCCAAGACCAAGGCCATCGGCGTCGAGAGCCGCGCCTCCGGCCTGCGCGCCGCAGATCATCAGCTCGTCGCCTATACCTCGGCCGAAGCACATGGCTGCATCGCCCAGGCCATGCAGCTTTCCGGCATCGGCTCGTCCAATCTGCGTCTCGTCGCCGTCGATGCCGATGGCCGGATGATGATGTCGCATCTGAAGATGATGATCGAACGGGACCGCGCCGAAGGCTTCCTGCCCTTCCTCGTCGTCGGCACCGCCGGCACGGTCAATACCGGCGCCATCGATCCGCTGAACGAGATCGCCGACATTGCCGCGGCCGAAAACCTCTGGTTCCATGTCGACGGCGCCATCGGTGCGCTGGCCGTTCTCTCGCAAGAGCTGCGTCCGCGCTTTGCCGGAATAGAACGCTCGCAGTCGATCGCGCTTGATTTTCACAAATGGGGACAGGTTCCCTATGACGCGGGTTTCCTGCTGGTGCGCGATCAGGCAGACCAGAAGCAGACCTTCGCCCAGCCCGCCGCCTATCTGCAGCGCTCCACCCGCGGGCTTGCCGCCGGCGACACCTGGCCCTGCGATCTCGGGCCGGATCTCTCGCGCGGCTTTCGCGCGCTCAAAACCTGGATGACGCTCTCGACCCATGGCACGCAGAAGATCGGCGCGGCGATTGCCAATAGTTGCGCTGTCGCGCGCTATCTGGAAGCGCGCATCGCAGCCCACCCGCTCTTCGAACTGAAGGCGCCGGTGGCGCTCAACATCGTCTGCTTCGCCATCACCGGCAGGAATTCGGCCTATACCCGCGAGATCGTTCTCGACCTGCATGAGGAAGGTGTCGCCGCTCCCTCATGGACGACGATCGACGGCGAGCTCGCCATCCGCTGCGCGCTCGTCAACCACCGCACCACCGAAGCCGACATGGATATCTTCATCGACGCGCTGGTACGCGCGGTACAGCGTCGGCCGGAATAGTCTTCCGGCCGAGCTCTCTTGGAGATAGATCGCCTCAACTGTCACGGCAGGCCGATCGAGCGCAGGAAGGCATCGACCTGTTGCGTGTAGTCGTTGCCGGCCCCAAGCTCGCTGTCGATCTGCATGTGCTTGAGCGCAACCGGCAGCACCTGCGCCTTGCCGCCCGTCTTTGCGGCAAAGGCCTTGGCCTGCGGGCAGGAATCGCTGCGAAGGCTGGAGCAGACCAGAAGCATCGGCAATACCGGCCCCTTGAGCTGCAGAGCCGGTGATGCCTCGGCCCAGAAGCGCGGATCCTTGCCGAAAACCTTGTCGTAGAACGGTGGATGCCCCGGCTGCTGCATGATTTTGATAATATCATAGGCAGCACTGTCGAGTGCCACAGTTCCGGCCCAGGGGCGCAGACCGACCTTTTGACCAAGGGCGTGATCTGTCGTCACCAATGCGACGAGATGGGCACCCGCAGAATGTCCCATCAGCACGATCTTCGACGGATCACCGCCCCATGACGCGGCATTGCGTTCGACACTTGCGAGCGCTGCGGCCACATCGCCAGCCTGCTGCACCGGATCGGCCTTCGGCAACAGGCGCGTCTCGACCGAGACGAAAATGAAGCCCTGCGGCAGCCAGTGGGCCACCTTGTTCTCCACCACGCCGGCCGAGGTCTTGGACCCAAAGGCCCAGGCGCCGCCATGCACCATCACGATGATCGGCGCATGGGCGGGCTTCTGCGGCGCGTAGATGTCCATCAACTGCGCCGGCGCTGTGCCATAGGCGATGTTCCGCCTCACCGTCACGCCCGCCGGCACATGGGCATCGCCGCCCTCCGCCTTCGCCGCCATCTTCGTCATCATCTTGGTTTCCTGGCTGGCAATGGCCGCCCGGCAGCCGGCAGAGAGCTCACTCGCGTGCTGGCGCATGCATTCGATGATGCGTCCGCCTCCCGGTGCAACTCCTGAGCAATGGGCCTGAAAATCGCCGCGGCAGGCCTGCATGAGGCCGAACTGCTGCGCCAGCGCCGGTGGCCCCGAACAGGCGGCCAGCGCGGCGAGCGCCACCAATGTCCTGCGAAAACGCGGCAATGAAAAACCTCTGGCAATGGTCACGGGCATGCTCCAATCACATGAACAAAATATCGCATTGAACTTTCGGCCGGAATTGTTGCGGTGATATTTCAAAGCTGAAAAGGTAGGCCATCGCATTGCCTTGATCGGACAAATAACCGATCGGGCGGCAAGGCGCTCTCGCATGGAGCGCAAGTATCACGGAGTGCATCAAGGCTCATGTCTCTTACCAATCACGACATCATCGAACTGACCGAATGGCGCCGCCACCTCCACACCATGCCTGAAATCTCCGGCGAGGAGGTGGAGACGGCCAAAGAGGTGGTGCGCTTCATGAACGAGACAGGCCCCGACAGGATCATCGAAGGGCTTGGCGGCACAGGCGTCGCCGTCTTCTATGACAGCGGTATCGCCGGCCCGACCGTGATGATCCGCGCCGAGCTCGACGCACTGCCGATCGAGGAACTGGGTGAGCCGGACCACAAGTCGAAGATACCGGGAAAAAGCCATATGTGCGGCCATGACGGCCACATGGCGACACTTGCAGGCGTCGGCCGCGCGCTCGGTCGTAAGCGGCCGAAGACCGGCCGCGCCATCCTGCTGTTCCAGCCGGCGGAAGAAAATGGTGCAGGTGCCGCAGCAGTGCTTGCAGATCGGACATTCGCTGAACTGTCACCCGATTACAGCCTGTCGCTGCACAATATGCCGGGCGTCCC
The DNA here is from genome assembly GCF_003597675.1 of Neorhizobium sp. NCHU2750. Taxonomy (NCBI): domain Bacteria; kingdom Pseudomonadati; phylum Pseudomonadota; class Alphaproteobacteria; order Hyphomicrobiales; family Rhizobiaceae; genus Neorhizobium; species Neorhizobium sp. NCHU2750. The sequence goes on from NZ_CP030827.1 coordinate 2,173,201, forward strand.
CTTCGGTCACGTCTGGCTGAAGGATGGTCCAGCCAATTGCGCATCACGCGGCATCAAGATCATCTTGACTGGCAAGACGGCCCATGCCGCCTACCCCGAAACGGGAACCTCGCCTGCCAGCGCCGTGGCCGAGTTGATGCCGGCGCTCAACGCATTGGCGTCAGGCACCGTCACGACCGGCGACCTTGTCCGCACCACCGTGACCCACGCGACAATGGGCGAACCGACCGTCGGCGTCGCTCCCGGCTATGCCGAGATCTGGGCAACGCTGCGCACCTCGACAGACGACCAGATGGCAGCGCTTGTCGACAGGGCCGAGACGATGGCGCGCAGGGCCGCAGAGGCGAACGGCCTGTCCTTGAAGATCGAGTACCAGGAAGTCTTCGGCCATTGCATCAACGACGCCGAAGCCGCCGATATTCTGCGTGCTGCCATGGATGCCGAAGGTGTAAGCCACGAACCGGGCGAAGGATTTCGCGCATCCGAGGATTTCGGCCGTTTCGGTTCAGTCTCCAAGTCCGCGATGCTGTTCCTCGGCGCCGGCGAAAATCACCCTGCTCCGCACAATCCGAACTATGATTTTCCGGACGACCTCATCCCGATCGGTGCCGGGATCTTCCTGCGTGCGATCAGGAACACGCTGGGCTGAGGAGCAACCCTCAAAATGCAAGAGGAGCCACGAAGGCTCCTCTTTTTCGTTATGCGTCGTTATTACCGAACAGCTTTGCCAGGAAGCCGCCGTTCGAACCGGCGCCGGGCCGCTTGCCGTCCCACTTGTTGACGATAATCATGTGGGTGATCTCGCCACGCTGGAAGGCCTTGAGGAAGCGCGGATAGTCGGCAAAGGCGACGCAGCCATGCGAATCGCCGCGAACGCGCAGCAGGAAGCTGTGTGCCAAAAGACCCGTGCGACCCTGCGGCGGCTTGCCGTCAACCGGTGTCAGGCGCATTGCTGCAACGCCATGGAACATCGCTTCGCGCATCGACAGTTTGTAGGTGCCGGGCGGCGTCGGTCCACGCATCTTCACATTGGTGAACTTCGGATTGTCGCGCATCTCGCCAATGCCGGAATGCGCTTCGAGCGTCGAACCATCAGGCATGTGAACCACGCCATTGGTAATATCGTAGATGGCAACCTTGGTACCGATGCCCGGGAATTTCGGTGTCGGCTGTGACGGTGCATCAGGCTCGGCGCGCATCGGGTTGTCGGGCTTGGCGAAGGCAAGCGCCGTCGGCTTGTCGTCGTCCTTCGAAGGCTTCTGCGGCGCCACGGCTGCGATGGCCGCAAGCGCGCTGCCACGAACCGGAGGATTGTTGTCGTCGTCGCCGCGCATGCCGGCGGACGGACGGAAGATCGGCACCGGACCGGCCTTCGGCAATGCATAGGTATCGGCTGGCGGCGCCATGGCGACGATCTTGCCGGTGATTTCCGGTGCACCGCTGTCGTCGGATGCATCATCGGTGTCATCGGCATCGACCGATGCCATTTCGACCGGCCTCATGTCCTTGAGATCGGCAACGCTGGCAACGCTCTGGGCGTCCTGGATCACGTCGGGCATGGCACCCTCGCCGCTCGGCGGAGCGACGACCACCATATTGCCCATAGCCTGCTCAAGCACGGCGCGGATCGATGCATCCGTCGGGCGGTGATTGGCAAGCGCGGCGAACTGGCGCTCGGCATCTGCGCTGCGGGAAGCTTTCGCCATCGCATGATGAAGAGCCTGGTTGACCGCCGAATCGTCCGGACGCATCGCCGAAAGTGCAGCCACATCGGCGCCGGCTAGACGACCGCCCTTGGGCTCCGCCACCGACTGACCCGGCAATCTGGAAAATTTGGAGACATCCAGGGCGCGATCGTTGCGGCTCTGGACAAGCCGTTCACTGGCGTTGACCGGAGAAAGCAGGGCTGTCTGGAACTTTGCTTCCTTGACCGGCTTAACCGCAGTCGCCACGGTGACCACGGAGGCCCCGATCAGAGCGGAAGCGGTCAGCCCGATCCCGATCGCCATATTGGCAAGAATGGAGCGTCCGTGCTTGCGCTTCGCCGGCCGCTTCGAGACCTTGTTCCGTGCCTTGGAGGTTTCGATCTTACGCACCATCACTCGTTACCCGAACCGTTACTCATCATGGCAAGCGCGCCGTCATGCGCCTTGCCTGCCAGACCCAAGCGATTGTCTGAAGCGAAGTTTCTCCGCTCCGAACCGCTCTGCGAATGGTTCAGAGAATGAACGATTATGGTAACCAATGTCTTTACGCCGCCCCGATCAGTTTCGATGACGCTCATAAAAGCGCATGCCGTCGGAAGTTTAGCCGAAATACGGCGAGGCTGTGTTTCTGGCCCCGCGGATTAAGGCAGGTCAAGCCGACGACTGTTGCTGTTTAGCGACAAAAGCCCGACAATTCAAGGCGACCGCGAGATTTTAACGGGGATGCGGCACTTTGAAACGCAGAAGCAAGGCAGGAAAAAAGATAAGGCGGCCGCAATGACGGCCGCCCCAAAGTTTGATTTTTGCGGAATTAACCATCGCTCCGGCGAATGGCGCGACGTTCATTAAAAAACCAGGGCCTGAACTTCACCCCGATCACATTTCCGGCAAAGGCCGCTGCAGCCCAGAGATATCCGTGCAGGCTGCCGGAGGCGATCCCGGAGAAATACGCGCCTATATTGCAGCCGTAGGCGATTCTTGCACCATAGCCGAGCAGCAACCCGCCAACCGCCGCAGCCAGAACCGAGCGCCACGGAATATCGAGGCTCGGAGCAAACTTTCCGGCAAGTGCCGCAGCCAGCATGGCACCGGCGATAATGCCGAAATCCATCACCGACGTGACATCGGCAAACACGCTCTGCGACAATGCCTTGGCATTACCCGGCTGCTGCCAATAGACCCATGCGGTCGGATCGATGCCGATCATCTGCGCCCATTTTGCACCCCAGAGCGCGAAGGCGGAGGTGATGCCCCATGGGCGGCCGGCAATCGCCAGTGTCGCGAAATTGAACACGACCAGCGCGATAGCACCGAATACGAGCGGCCATGGCCCACGCAGATAGCGTGCCAGTCCATGGCGCGGAGAAGGCGGAGCCTGCTCAAGTGCGCCATTGCGCCTTTTCTCCACCAGCACGGTGAGCGCCGCGATCGCGCCGAAAATGACCAGCGAAAGAACGATGCCGCCACCGGCGCCGAACGTCTTGAACAGGGCGGTCGGCGGCAGCGACGGAAGGCTGGCCCACCAGTCAAAATTCACCGTGCCGAGAACCGAGCCGACAATGAAGAAGAAGAGCGTCACAAACATGCGCGCATTGCCGCCACCGGCGGTAAACAGCGTACCCGAGGCACATCCGCCGCCAAGCTGCATGCCGATACCGAACATGAACGCACCGACCAGCACCCCGACACCGGCCGGCGAAATATTGCCCTGCACCGGGTGGCCGAACAGCGTGCCGTTCGAAAGCGCAGGGAAGAACAGGATGACGGCCAGCGCCAGCAGGATCATCTGCACCCTGAGCCCGCGCCCCCTGCCTTCCGATATGAAGACCCGCCATGCCGAGGTGAAACCGAATGCGGCATGATAAAGCGACATGCCGAGCGCGCCGCCGATCAGAAACAGCGCGCCCTGCACCGGCCCATAGATCGCGCCGAGCGCAACCGTCCCGACGACCAGCACGGCCAGCGAAAGCAGGCCCGGCGCCCCAAGCGGCGGCACTGTCGGCGCGCTGGACCCGAGCGAAGAGGAAATCGACATTGGATATGCTCCTTGTTTTCGCCCTTGATAGGAGCCTTGCAATGCCGTGACGAGGCAACGCTTTTCAATCGCAAGGAAGAAACGAGGAATACATTTTCGTATAGCGAGCCGATCATGGAATGCGGCACCGCAAAAAAGCATTCCACCCCGCGGGGTTGCACGGGGTGGAACGAGCCGACCGGCGGGGGAACCTGATCGGCCAGGGGTTCGAAAGTCGGGCCTGCGGCTCGCGATCAGAATTCGCCGGCGAGCCCGACGCGCACACCGGCCGAGCCGCCCGGCGAATAGCCCACCGATGCATCGAAGATGACCGGATAATTGGTGTCGAACATGTGCGCCACGGCGAAGCTGGTGGCCACTTCACCCTGATAGCCGGCGAGGTTGGTGGACCACGATGTCTTGCCGGGCGCCGAAGGTTTAGGTGCGGCCGTCATCGACATGGCTGCCGCGATGCCCTTGCGGGTCTCCCGGCGCAGGCTCGACATATCGCTGCGCAAGTCGGAGATATTCGAATTGATCCGGTTCACATCGAGATTGGCCGTCGCGATATTGCCCGCCGCATCCGTCGTGAGAACCTGGGTCGGGCCACTCTGCGCCGCCTTGCTTGCAGCCGAGGTAACGCCCGGCATCGTGTAGGTATTGCTCGACGTGCCGATCATCACCTGGCCTGCCCGCGTGGTGGCAGCGCCGCCGCCGATCGCCGTGCTGTTGGCATAACTTGCCTTCGAACCGTAGCCGATCGCGGTTGCGTCGGCGCCTGTGGCCACTGCGTTTGCAAGGCCGCTCGTGTTGTTGGCAGCCAAAGCACCATTGGTACCGGCACCGCCAATGAAGGAGTTGATCGCCTGCAGTGCAGAGTCCACGTCCGTATAGGTATTGCCTCGCAGCGTGTAACTCGGCCCGGTAAAGACGTTTGTGCTGCTGTTATAGTTGGCACCGCCGCCGAGTGATATGGCGACGTCGCCAAGTCCGGTCTGCACATTATCCTGCACCGCCCGAAGCTGGCGGACATTGACCGCATCGGTATCGGCTGTGCCGCCAGCGACATTGGTGATCTGCCGCTCGCTCCCCGTATCCCCGACGGACACGGCGCCGGCCGTCGATGAAACCGCCGTGCCAGAAAATAGTTCGGATGCACCGGCCATGCCTGATCTTGCTGCTACGGAGCCCGAGCCGAGCGCGACACCGCCGGTGGCACTGACGTCCGTATCCGCGCCGAGCGCCACGCCATTAGCGGCTGTAACCGAGCCGCGCAGACCGAGCGCAACCGCATTTGTGGCCGTCGCGCTGGTGGTCGCTCCGTTGCCTATGGCGATCGAGTTGACTTCGCCAGCAACCGACGCTGCATTATTGGCGCCGCCGAGACCGCTCAGGCTGCCGCCGCCCATCGATATGCCCTTCGCATCATCGATGTCGACCGAGTCGGCCGCCAGACCGCAATCGGCACTGCTGACCGCATTGCCATCGGTATCCAGAACGTTGACGCCGATATTCTTGCCGCTCAGGGCATCGGTGAGGTTGACATCGATGATGCCGCCCAGTGCACCCAGGATCGAGCTGAGGCCGCCGGCCACAGGTTGAAGCACGGGAAGATCGACACTGAGGCCGGAGCAGACGTTGACCAGCGGAGCTGTCTGCGCCTGCGCGGTGGTACTGTAGAGGCTCGCAAGGAGCGTAGCCGGTATTGCGACTGCTGGAATGACGATGCGCTTCATGGTGACCCCTCCAAATCGGATGGCCAATAATTTCGCAACATACTTAATAAGCTCTTTCTAATTTAGATAAGCTTTACTGTTTCAACGATCACACTGATTAGGCTTGATAATTTCCTTGATCACAGAGCCCCCGCTTGGCATTCTGCTGTCAAAATCGCGGGAGGACGTTATGAAGGCGCTGCTTTTGGTCGACATTCAGGTCGGTTTTTGCCCCGGCGGAAACCTCGCCGTTGCGGATGGCGATTCGGTCGTTCCTGTCGCCAACAGCCTGATTCGTGATAGCGGATACGATGTCGTCGTCGCCTCGCAGGACTGGCACCCGGCCAATCACGGCAGCTTTGCCTCCCAGCACCCTGGCAAGAAACCCTTCGACATGGGCGAACTGTCGGGCCAGCCGCAGGTCATGTGGCCGGATCATTGCGTCCAGGGAACCTCCGACGCAGAGTTCCACCCCGACCTTGAGACCGACGGCATCGACTATGTGCAGCAGAAGGGCGAGAACCCGGCTGTGGACAGCTATTCGGCCTTTCGCGACAATGATCAGGCAGCCCTCACCGGACTGGCCGGCTATCTCAGGGCGCAGCAGATCACAGAACTCGATGTCTGTGGCCTGGCCACCGACTATTGCGTCAAGTTTTCGGCACTCGATGCCCGCGACATGCTTCCGGACGTGAAGGTCCGTTTCATCTCTGATGCCAGCCGCGGCATCGATCCGAAAGGGGTGGCAGATGCAATCGCCGAGATGCAGGCGCGCGGCATCGGTATCGTCACCAGCACGGAGATCCTCGCCGATTGAGGCAGCCGGCGGACCGAATTGCGACGGTTCATCAAAATCGATGGTTGAATAAGCGCAATTCGTTTGTCACGGGCGACCGCCATCCCTAAACGCTGGCAATCTCGGGTAGACCTTGGAAGAGGCGACAACCGGGCAGGACATCACCAGCGGCGGGAGCCGGCAATGGGCAAGAGGGAAGAGATTGCCGACGGTTTGAAGAAGGGTCTCGTCGTAGTCCTTTCCTCTGCACCTTTCGGCATCCTGTTCGGCGCGATCGCCGTCGACAACGGTTTCAGCCTCGCCGAAGCTGCGCTAATGAGCGCGCTTGTCTATGGCGGCGCAAGTCAGTTGGTCGGCATAGAACTCTTCGGCCACCATGTCGCCGCCTGGATCATCGTTCTGTCGGTCTTGGCCGTCAACTTTCGCCACGTTCTCTATTCCGCGGCACTGGTAGGTGTTCTGGGCAGCTTTCCCGCGCTTCGTCGCTGGCTTGCCTTCTTTCTTCTCGTCGATCCGCAATTTGCCGAAGCGGTCAAACGTGAAGAGACAGGCACTGCCGTGACGCCTCGATGGTATCTTGCCATGGGCGCCGTCGTGTGGCTCGGCTGGGTCGTCAACACCGTCATCGGCGCCTTTTTCGGCAGGCTGATCGGCGATCCGAAGGCACTCGGCATAGACGTCCTGCTGCCTATCTATTTCCTCGGTCTCGTGATGGGCTTCCGCTCGCGGCACAATTTCCTGCCGGTCATGCTGGCCGGCGCCATCGGTTCGGTCGTCGCCTACCATCTGGTCGGCTCGCCATGGCATATCAGCGCCGGCGCGCTACTCGGCATCCTCGTTGCCGCAATCCTGCCGCCACCGGCACGGCCCGAGGCAGAGCCCGACGTCCCGACGCTCGAGAAGGAGGTGATGTAGGATGCAACCCGATCCGAGCCCTTTGGCAATCGACAGCCACACCCTGCTTCTGATCATTGCAGCCGCCGTTGCCACCTACGCCACGCGGATCGGTGGCTACGTATTGATAGCCAGCATGAAACGCATACCGCCGCGGGTGGAATCGGCGCTAAACGCCGTGCCGGCGGCTGTACTGACCACGCTGGTCGCACCACCCTTCTTCAATGGCGACTGGGATATCAAGATCGCCATGGCCGTGGCCTTTGTCGTCGCTCTGCGCTGGCCCGGACTGACAATCCTGGTGGCAGGCTGGGCCGCCGTGATGGCGGCCCGCTACGGTTTCGGCATCGGAGCCTGATCAGACAGCGATCGGAGCCGTCGCGGCTTCGAGCCATGCCTGGATGGCAGCGTCGGTCAGAAGCGGCATGATCTTTTCACGCACCGCCGTATGATAGGCGTTCAGCCAGTCCAGTTCCTCGGCCGTCAGCAGCGAAGCCACGACGAGCCGGCGGTCGATCGGGCAGAAGGTCAGCGTCTCGAACGACCGCATCGGAATATCGCCGCCCTCGATCTCTTCCGCCTCGCGCACGAAAATGAGGTTCTCGATGCGGATGCCGAATGCATCCGGCCGATAGTAACCCGGCTCATTGGACAGGATCATGCCGGGAAGCAGTTCCTGCGTCGCAAGACGCGAGATCCGCTGCGGCCCTTCATGCACGGAGAGGTAGGAGCCGACGCCATGCCCGGTGCCATGGGCAAAATCGGCACCGGCCTTCCACAGCGCAATGCGCGCCAGCGGATCGAGATCGCAGCCACGCGTCCCCTTGGGAAACCGTGCCGTGCTGATGCCGATCATCCCCTTCAGCACCAGCGTGAAGAACCGCTTGCGATCCTCCGCAACCTCGCCGATCGCAACCGTCCGGGTAATGTCGGTCGTGCCGTTGATGTATTGAGCCCCTGAATCGATCAGGAACAGGTCGCCCGCCTCAAGCACCCGGTCGCTCTGACTTGTCACCCGGTAGTGAATAACCGCACCATGCGGGCCGGTTCCGGAAATCGTGTCGAAGGATACATCCCTGAGCGGGTTCTGCATGTTCTGGCCGACACGGGCACGCGCGGCCTCCAGCGCCTCGACCGTGCGGATCTCCGTCAGCGAGCCGGGTTCGGCCTGATCGAGCCAATAGAGGAATTCGACCATCGCCGCCCCGTCCTGCAGATGTGCATCGGCCGAACCGCGTAACTCGACGGCATTCTTGATGGCGCGTGGCAGGCGTGCGGGATCCGATCCCTCCACCACCTCACCACCGGCATCGCGGATCGCCTGCGTCAGGGCGAGCGCAGTCAGTTCGGGATCGGCAAGAATGCGTGCGCCGCCTGCCGCATGGACGCCGATGCGTTCGACCAGTTCCCCCGGCTCATACAGCGACGCAAGCGACTGCAGGTGGGCACGAGCCTCCGCACCGAGCTTGCGCCCGTCGATGAACAGCTCTGCCTTGCCATCCGCGCTGATCAGCGCCCGCGACAGCGGATGCGGCGTATGCGGCACGTCCGCACCGCGGATATTGAAGATCCACGCGACCGAAGACGGATCGGCGACCAGCACGGCTGCGATCTTCTTCGCCTGCAATTCGGCGGCAATGGCAGCGATCTTCTCTCCGGCCGGCTTTCCGGCATGCGCATCCTGCTGAACCGCTACAGCCCCAAGCGGCTCCGCCGGGCGATCCTTCCATGCGCTGTCGAGCGGGTTTTCTTCAAGCAGGACGAGGCTGCCGCCGATCTCTGCAAGCGCCTTCTCAAGCCGCCGCACCTCGGCACCGCCATGCAGCCACGGATCGATGCCGAGCCGAAACCCCGATACGGCGTGCTTGCCGAGCCACACATGCGGCGGCTCGCCGACCAGGTCACCGCCGGAAAACACGCTGCGATCCACCTGTTCGGCAAGCTGCGTCACGTAACGGCCATCGACAAAGACGACGGCTTCCTTCTGCGTCACCAGCACGATCCCCGCCGAACCGGTAAAGCCGGTCAGCCATGCCAGGCGCTCGGCCGATTCAGGAACGTATTCTCCCTGATATTCATCGGCACGAGGCACCAGGAAGCCGTCAATGCCGAGTTCGGCAAATCGACTGCGCAGCGCGGCCACCCGCTCGCGCCCGAATTGCGGGGAGGATTTATTGTCGAAGGACTGAAACATGGAAGGCAATCCGCTGATCTGATTCCGCTGGACGGCGATGTTAGGCGATCAGATGGGCGCGCCGCAAATTATCCTTTGACATGCTCGCCATGCAGAAAAATCAGGCACGGACACAAATACCCATGCACATAGCGCATATCACCAATGAGGGAAGCCTACTCACTGGGCATTTCAGGAACATCTATATTTCAAACATAGAGAGCGCCGGAGCGCTCACCACTAGGGCAAAGACGATGGCAAATTCCGTATTCCGCAATGCAATGAACCGCTTGATCGCGGCACGCGAAAAGCAGGTCCAGCGCTATGTCAACGGCGCACTGCTGAGCCTCGATGAAAAGACGCTTGAGGGCCTTGGCACCAGCCGCGAAGAGCTTCGCCGCAAGGGCGCAGCAACCTACGTTTTCTGATGCAGTGAACGGCCGCGTGCGAAATCGCGACCGCCCTCCATCATTTCCCGCTTGAGCACACTCCTCCCACGTGCTCGCGGGCTGGCCGGGTCTGAAACCTGGTTGAGGCGGCGCCAAAAGCGCCGCCTTTTTCTTGTTCTGACAGACCGGAAGCGCTTCCGCCATGCGTCGAACGCAAGCCTGCGACGAGGTTCACCGATTGGTGAAATGCATCGTCACCCAGCCATTGCGCCAGATCGTCGAGAGATGGCGCATGCCTGCCCCCTTGTAGGCGGCAATCACCTTCCAGCGCTGTTCGGCCAGAATGCCGGAAAGGATGACGGAACCGCCGGGTGAAAGATGCTGGCCGAGCTCCGGCGCCATCTTCATCAGCGGCTTGGCAAGGATGTTGGCGATGATGAGGTCGAATGGCCCGTCTTCGCGAAAAGCCGGCGAGTGAAAGCCGGTCGCGGTCTCGACACGGATGCCGCTTGCAATGCCATTGCGCCGTACATTGTCACGCGCCACCCGCACGGCGACGGGATCTATATCGGTCGCCAGAACCGGGATCTTGCGCACCTTGCGCACCGCAATCGCCAGAACGCCGCTGCCGGTACCGAGATCGAGCGCGTTGCGCACCGTGCGTGCGCGCAGCACCTTGTCGATCACCTCAAGGCATCCCGCCGTCGTGCCGTGATGGCCGGTCCCGAAAGCCTGTCCGGCATCGATCTCGATCGCCACATCGTTTTCGCGGATCTTGTCCCGGTCATGCGAGCCATGCACGATGAAACGCCCTGCCCGCACCGGTTTCAGGCCCTCAAGCGACTTGGCAATCCAGTCGAGCTCGGGGATGACCTCGCGCTCGATCGCAAGCGACGGGAAGGCGATAGCCAGAACTGCGGAAACGCGCTCGCGCACCATCTCCTCTTCATCGGCCATCATGTAGACGGAGGCCTCCCAGATGTCGCGCTTTTCGTCCACCTCGGTGGTCGCGATGGCGAAGTCCTCCTCGCCGAACACCTCCGACAGGAGATCGAGCACCTCCGTCGCCGTCTGCTCATTGACTGTCACGTAAAGGCGGATCTCGCTCACGGTCTTCTCTCTTTGCTGATGATTGCGCGGAGCATTGCCACAGAAGCCTGCCTGCGTTCAACCGCTAAGCTTGCAGGGATCAGCCCTTGATCAGGTTGGCGAGCTTCTTTTCCGCGGTCTCGGCATCTTCGCCATAAGAGATCGTGCCGGCAAAGCGGCCACCGTGATCAAGAAGGAAGACCGAGGCCGTGTGATCCATCGTATAATCGCCATTCGGATCGGCCGCATCCACCGGCACCTTCTTGGCATAGACCTTGAAGCCCTTGACCATCGCCATCACATCGGCCGGCGGACCGGATATACCCTTGATGCGATCGCTGACATTGGAAACATACTGACCGAGTATTTCCGGCGTATCGCGCTCGGGATCGACGGTGACGACATAGCCGTTCAGCTTGGTGCCGTCCGGATCGACCTTGTGCAGCCAGCCATTAAGCTCGAAAAGCGTCGTCGGGCACACTTCGGGGCAATTGGTGAAACCGAAGAAGAGCGCCGTGGGCTTGTCGCGAAATGCCTGCTCGGTGATCGGCTTGCCATCCTGGGCAACAAGCTTGAACGGCACGCCGAAAGGTCCGTCTGCAAGATCCTGCCTCTGGCGGGTCACTTCAAGCGTGAGCCAGACCAGCACGCCGACAAGCGCGAAGGCAGCAATCCACAGCACAATCCGGAGGCTTTTCATTGAGGTCTCGCATCGGTCGATAGGAACGGCATGGATAGCGCCGATACCGTGTCGGCGCAATTCACCATCCGCGGAGAAGGCCGTCGAGAGGGCAGCGGCCCGAATATAAAGTGCGGCGCTCACCGCCCCGACACGGGAAGCCTTCCCTCTCAAGCCTGGCACGACACCGCAGCTATCGAAAAGTCCCACAAAACAATGCCCTCACCCGCTTTGTTGATTTGTGATTCACCTGTTTTTCACTTCTGCGCGGCAAACATCATTGTGACAAAGATTCTTGAAGCCCCTGTTTCTGGGCCTCTCAGCCAAACGGAAGAGTTCTGATATGAGCAATGCGATAAAGCAGTCGGGCGCCTATCTCGAGATCGTCTCGTTCCACCTGGGCGACCAGGAATTCTGCATCGACATCATGGCGATCCGCGAAATCCGCGGCTGGGCTCCGGTGACGCCGATGCCCCACACCCCGCCCTATGTTCTCGGCCTCATCAACCTGCGCGGCGCGGTGATCCCGGTCATCGACATGGCCTGCCGCCTCGGCATGAAGATGACGGAGCCCTCCGAGCGTTCCGCCATCATCGTCACAGACATTCGTGGCAAGCTGGTCGGCCTTCTGGTGGAGCAGGTTTCTGACATGATGACCATCAAGAGCGAAGACCTGCAGCCGGCACCGGAAATCATTCCGGAAGCGCAGCGCGATTTCTGCCGAGGCATCGTCGCGCTGGAAAAGACAATGGTCTGCTTCCTCAACCTCGACACCGTCATCGCCGACGAACTTTCGCGCGAAGCCGCCTAATAAAAAACGGCCAAAATCTTCCGCCGCAACTTCTAGGTGGCGGAAGATTAAATACCTGTAATTGTTAAAATTATTTAACACAACCAAGCCGGAACCGGTAGCCGGCATCCGAGTTTTCCCGTCGCAAACGCCCAACCGAACCTGAACTCGTCGGCTGGCTTTCGAAGATAGGAGAACTGAGATGAAAAAGGCTTTTGCATTCGCATTCATCGCCACCACCGTTCTTGCCGGCGGCGCTTATGCCCGCGACTTGCCCAAGACAAGCGCGAAGACGGATTTCAGCATCGTCTACACCGATCCGACCGACTACAGCGAAAACAAGCTGACTGTCCCGGTCGAATATGCCGATCCGACGCCTGAAATGGTCCAGAAGGCGCAGGCCGAACTTCATCAGCAGCCGGTCCTGCAGAAGGAACTGCGCGCTGACGACGTCGAGCTCGGCAACGTTGTCGGGATCGATAAGGCCGGAGATGGCAGCGAGATCGTCTACGTCCGCTGAACGACAGCCCGCATCATCAGGCCGAGCGGCATTCCGCCCGGCCCTTTCCGGTTTCAAGCGGCCCGCATCACGGCGCCGGCTTGCCCTTGGTCCAGGTCACCTGCTGGTTATAAAGCGGCACCGTCGAAATCGCCATCTTCGCCGATCCGTCCACCACCTGGCGGGAATGGGCGAGATAGATCAGCGTGTCGTTGGTCTTGTCGTAGATGCGCTTGACCAGAAGGTCCTTCCAGATCAGCGAACGCCCCTGACGAAACACCTCTTCGCCGCCCTTGCCGAGATCGATATCGCCGATCTCGATCGGCCCGGTCTGGCGGCAGGCGATGGAATTGTTCGAGGGGTCTTCGAACCATTTTCCGTTCTTCAACCGGTCGATCATGCTGCGATCGAAATAGGTGACATGGCAGGTTACGCCCTTCACCTGCGGGTCCGGCACCGCCTCAACGATGATGTCGTTGCCGATCCAGTCGACCCCGACCTCACCGACGACCTCGGCCTTCGACGGGATTGATGCAGTGCCGGCAAGCACAACGGCAGAGACAAGCGGGATAAGGCAGCGGCGCAAGCTGTTCATGGGAAAAAAATCTCCGTTCAACGATCCGTGACCAGAAATAAGACCCGCAGGGCGGCTTGCAAGCCGGCAATCAGGCCGGACCGCAAAACTTTGCCTGCCTACTGCCTGCGCAGCGTGCAGGCATCGTAACCGCCGGCAAACAGGCGCCCGATGCGCATGCCGATCGCCTGCGGCACTTCGCTGACATGATCGACGCGAAGCTCTCTGGCGATGGCGATCGAGGCTTCAGCACACACGGCCGCATCCTCGGCGGCATTGTGATGGAGAAAGCTGAGGCCGAGATGCTGCGCCAGAACGTTCAGCTTGTGCGAGACGAGATGCGGCCAGACTTTCTGCGCCATCTTCACGCTGCACATATAGGTGAGCTCCGGATAGCATTGCCGGTATTGATCGAGACAGGCACGCCAGACGGAAAAGTCGAAGGCGGCGTTATGCGCGATCATCGTCGCACCGGCAAAGTCATCGGCAAACTCGTCCATCACTTCGGGAAATTCGCCTGCATCCTCGACATGTTCCGGCCTGATGCCGTGAATGCCGATATTGAAGGGGGAAAACCGCATGTCCCTCGGCCGGATCAGCCGCTCCTCCACCCGCACCACCTGCCCGTCCTCGATCCAGGCGAGCCCGACCGAACAGGCACTGCCGCGTTGCTCGTTGGCGGTTTCGAAATCGATGGCAATAGTCTTCAAGGCGAGGTTCCGGCTGCTGTTCGACGAGGCTTTTACGCCGACGCTGGCGATTCGGCAAAATTCCGCCAGCGCAGCGCTTGACCCCGCTCCTGCCTCATGGCCCAATGTCGCCATGACCAGCGCACGCGCCCTTACCCATGTGACCATGACCATTCGCCCCGCAGGGCGCGTGGCGGGTTTGGCGCGTTAGAAGGTCACCCGTCCACCACCCTGCCAACTGGCAGGGTTCGGACAATCCGCTCTCTGCCTCGGCAAAAACCGGAGAGAGCGAAGATGAAATCCGACAATGATATCGACGACAAGCCGCCCCGATCGACAAAACCTCAAGGGTTGGTGATCCGCGCCGCATGCGTGGAGGACGCAGACGCCATCACCGCGCTGCATAATCTGACCGGCTACCGGTACGGCACGCTGCGAACTCCGTATCACGCGGTCGCGGAAATTCGTCACTACCTGGAAAGCCCGGCGGGTGATGTCAAACGTCTCGTCGCCGATCTCGATGGCCGCGTTGTCGGCGACATCGGGCTCACCCCTGCTGCCAATCCGCGCCGCCGCCACGCCGCTTCGATCGGCATGGGTGTGCATGATGATTTCGTTGGCCAGGGAATAGGCTCCGCCCTGATGAAGGCGGCATTGGACGTCGCCGACAACTGGCTTGCACTGCATCGCGTAGAACTGACCGTCTTTACCGACAACGCTTCGGCGATCCGGCTCTACGAGCGATACGGCTTCGTCAATGAAGGCCATTTGCGGGAATTCGCTTTTCGCGATGGACGCTATGTCGACGCCTACACGATGGCCAGAGTTACATCCGCCAGGCAGAACTGAAGATCGGCCGGTGCCCCCAATGCCAACAACGAATTTGGGGCGTCACCGGCGACCCGGTCAGAACATCGTGTTCTCGTTGGCGGATTTTTCCGGGATTGGCTGGACGGCATCTCAGTGTTCCTCGATCTTGCCGTCCTTCAGGCGAAAGATATCGACGATCGCGTTCCCGCGGGTGCCCGGCTCGCGGATCGTGTGAACATGCAGGATGACGTAATCGCCATCGGTGAACACCTGTTTGATCTCGCTATGCGACTGCGGGTATTTTTCCTTCAGGAAATTCAGAAAGCCCTTTAGACCCTCGGGGCCATCCGCGGCATTCGGATTATGCTGCGTATACTTGCCGAGATATATGGAAGCCGCAGCGAAATCCTTCTGGTTCAGCGCCTTTTCGTAGAAATCGAGAACGATTTCCTTGTTGTGCTGCTGCACCGTCTCGCCTGCCGGCTGCTGGGCAGAAACTGGTGCGGCAAACGCCATGAGTACGGGAGCAGCAAGCGCTACGGTGGCGAATGAGAACGGATTCCTCATCGGATTTTCCTGTTGTTTATCGGCGACTGCACCGCCCCTGCCAAAGGGCAAATTCCGGCCGGCTTGGAAAATAAACTTCGCTTTACCGGCGGCATACCGTCACGACGAAACCATCATCATCCGCCGATGAAGCTCAGCCACTCGTCCTCGGTCATCACCTCGACGCCGAGTTCACGCGCCTTGTCGAGCTTGGAACCGGCACCGGGACCGGCAACCACATAATCGGTCTTCTTTGATACCGACCCCGCCACCTTGGCGCCGAGGCTTTCGGCCCGCGCCTTCGCTTCGTCGCGGGTGAAACGCTCCAGAGATCCGGTAAACACCACCGTTTTGCTGGCAACCGGGCTGTCGGAGGCCGCCACCTGTTCGGCCTCCTGCGGCGTCACCTCTTCGAGCAGCCGGCCGATGACATCGAGATTGCGGTTTTCCTTGAAGAACTCGACGATCGCACGCGCGACGATTTCGCCGATCCCCTCGATATTGTTCAGATCCTGCCAGGCGTCACCAGCAAGTGACGAAGCCTCCTTCATCGCATGATCGAAGGCACCATAAGTGCCGTAATGCCGCGCCAACAGCTTCGCGGTCGTTTCCCCGACATGGCGAATGCCGAGCGCATAGATGAACCGGTTGAGCGCGATCGAGCGCCGCTCGTCGATCGCGTCGAACAGTTTTCGGACGCTGACCCTGCCGAACCCCTCGATATTCTCGAGCTTCATCAGCGGCGAGGCTTCCTGCCGCTTCTTCAGCGTGAAGATGTCCGGCGCGGTGCGCACCTGCAATGCCGGATCCTCGCTCTCGAAGAAGAAATCCACCTGTTTGGTGCCGAGCCCCTCGATATCGAAGGCGTTGCGCGAGACGAAATGCTTCAGGTGTTCGGTCGCCTGTGCCCGGCAAACGAAACCGCCGGTGCAGCGGGTTACCGAATCGAGCTTGCCGGTCTTCTCGTTCTTTTCACGCACCGCATGGCTGCCGCAGACCGGGCATTTCGTCGGAAACTCGTATTTCCTCGCGTCAGTCGGACGCTTTTCCATGACGACATCCAGCACCTGCGGGATAACATCCCCTGCCCGCTGCACGATCACCGTGTCGCCGATGCGGATATCATGGTCTTCCTCGCGGATGCGTTCTCCGGAATTGCCGATGCCCTCGATATAGTCGGCATTATGCAGCGTCGCATTGGTGACGACGACACCGCCGACCGTGATCGGCGTAAGCCTCGCGACCGGCGTCAGTGCCCCGGTACGGCCCACCTGGATGTCGATATTTTCCACCGTGGTGAAGGCCTGCTCGGCCGGGAACTTGTGCGCCGTCGCCCATCGGGGAGAGCGCGAGCGAAAACCGAGGCGCGCCTGCAGGTCGAGCCGGTCGACCTTGTAGACGACGCCATCGATGTCATAGTCGAGATCCGGGCGTTGGAGGCCGATCTCGCGGTAATGAGCGATGATCTCCTCGACCGAGTTCAACCGCTTCATCAAAGGGTTCACCGGGAAACCCCAATCCTTGAAGGTCTGCACCATCTCGTATTGCGTCTTCGGCAGATCGTTCGGCTCGGAAATCTCGCCCCAGGCATAGGCGAAGAATTTCAGCTTGCGGCTCTCCGTCACCTTGGCGTCGAGCTGGCGCAGCGACCCCGCCGCCGTGTTGCGCGGATTGACATAGAGCTGCTTGCCCTGCGCCTCCATCTCCGCATTCAGCGCCAGAAAGTCGCTCTTGGCCATATAGACCTCGCCGCGCACTTCGACGACCGCAGGCACACCCTTCGGCAGCCGGTTCGGGATCTCTTTGATGGTCTTCACATTGGCGGTGACGTTCTCGCCGGTCGTCCCATCGCCACGGGTGGCGGCATTGACCAGCACGCCGTCCTCGTAGCGGATCGACATGGAGAGGCCGTCGATCTTTGGTTCGGCGGTAAAGGCAATCGAATTGTCTGGCAGCTGCCCGAGGAAGCGATAGACGGAAGCGACGAAATCAGCCACGTCCTCGTCGGAAAACGTGTTGTCGAGCGACAGCATCGGCCGCGCATGAGTGATCGGTGCGAACGTGGCAAGCGGCGCTGCCCCCACCTTGACCGATGGGCTGTCGGAACGGATGAGCGAGGGAAAACGCTCCTCGATGGCAGCATTGCGGCGCTTCAGCGCGTCGTAATCGGCATCCGATATCTCCGGCGCATCCTTGGCATGATAGAGCTCGTCATGATGGGCGAGCTCGCGCGCCAGCCGTGCAAGTTCGGCGGCAGCCGCATCTTCGGTCAGGGTTTCGACTGGGGTCTGTTCGGCGGCCATGCAGGAATCTCCATCGTCACCGTCTTTCTAGTGCATCTGCCCGTGATTGGAAGCGGGCTGTCGTTGCGGAGAAATTCACGAACATGTTTTGCCGCACGCACCACTTGCAGAAAAACCGCCATGGACGACAGATCGCACACACATTAATACCTGCGCGTGAAATTCATGTTCAGAACGGCAATCCGAGAAGAGTACAGGCCCATGGCGCAGCACTGGAAAGATGATGGACTGAGATATGGTTTGATCAGCCGCATCTTCCACTGGAGCATGGCCGTCATCCTCTGCTGGCAGTTTTCCGGCATCCTCATCAACCGCCTGTTCGGCCGCTCGGCACTGACCGACATGCTGAACGCAACCCATGGCGAGCTTGGCGCCGTGATCCTCGTTCTTGCGCCGCTGCGCGCACTCTGGGGCTTCTATAACCTGAAGAATCGGCAGGCCCATCAGCATGGCCGTCTCGGCGGCATTGCATGGATTGCCCATGCCATTCTCTACCTGCTGATGCTCACCATCCCGGCCATAGCCCTGTTGCGGGCTGTCGGTTCCGAATGGGGTCTCGCCCTGTTCGGCATCCAGATCGTGCCGCTCGGCGGCGAACGGGTCGAATGGATGGTTGCACCGGCAAACCTGCTGCATAGCGTGTTCGCCTGGACACTGCTCACCCTGATCGGCGGCCATATCGTCATGGCCCTGATCCACCGCGTCGTCTGGAAGGATGATGTGCTGAACCGCATGGCCGGAAAGCCGCGGAAGTTTCAACCGGCAGAATGATGTGGCAACGGCGCCCTCAGCCGTTACCGGCCAGAAGTGCGGCGGCCGCCGCCCGCGCCTCGTCCGTCACCGAAGCGCCCGACAGCATGCGGGCGATCTCTTCGGCGCGGTGCTGCGGCTCCATCGTCGCGACCCGCGTGGCGATCTTTTCCGAGCCGTCGGCCGCCGGCCCCTTGGAGATGAGAAGATGTGTCGCCGCACGCGCTGCGACCTGCGGAGCATGGGTGACGGAGAGAACCTGAACGGTCGCCGAAAGGCGCTTCAGCCGCTGGCCGATCGCATCCGCCACCGCACCGCCGACACCCGTATCGATCTCGTCGAACACCAGCGTCGGTGCCGACCCGCGATCGGCAAGCGCCACTTTCAGCGCCAGGAGGAAGCGCGAAAGCTCGCCACCCGAAGCCACCTTCATGATCGGGCCCGGACGAGTGCCCGGATTGGTCTGCACATGGAATTCGACCGTGTCTATGCCTTCGGCAGCCGCATTGTCGGGATCGGCGGTCACCTCGACCATGAACCGCGCCCGTTCGAGTTTCAGCGCCGGCAGTTCCGCCATGACGGCAGCCGACAGTGATTCGGCACCGGTCCGGCGTTTGCCGGAAAGAACGACAGAAGCCTGATCGAAGGCCTCCCGGGCTGCTGCAGCGATCTTTTCGAGCTGGCCGAGCTTCTCCTCGCCGGCATCGAGATCGGCAAGGTCCGCCACCATCTTTTCAGC
Organism: Neorhizobium sp. NCHU2750; assembly: GCF_003597675.1. NCBI lineage: Bacteria > Pseudomonadati > Pseudomonadota > Alphaproteobacteria > Hyphomicrobiales > Rhizobiaceae > Neorhizobium > Neorhizobium sp. NCHU2750. Next base: position 2,192,356 of record NZ_CP030827.1, read on the forward strand.
GAGCGCCGGCAGATCGACCACCGCGACCGAATATTTCCGTCCCGCAGCACGCAGCGCAAAAAGCCGCTCCTCGACCCGCTCGAGCTCGCGCGGGTCGAATTCGGTACGCCGAAGCGCTGCCTCGACCTCCATCTGAGCATTCGAAAGGTTGTTGAGCGCGTGGTCCAGAAGTTCGACGGTCTCTTCCAGAAGGCCCGGCGCCTCGTGGCTCTTGCGCTCCAGACGGCGCACCAGCGAGGCGATCATCGGAACCGGCGAGGCATTGCCGTTCAGGAACTCAGAAGCTTCGGAAATATCGCCGGCAATCCGCTCGGACTTCTGCATCTTCGAGCGCTGTTCGGCGAGCTCGTCCTCTTCCCCGTCGCGCGGGGCAAGGGCTTCCAGCTCCTCGACGGAAGCACGGATATAGTCGGCCTCGCGGGCAGCGGCCTCCACCTTGGCGCGATGCGCCTTGAAGGCCCGTTCGGCATCCCGCCAGGAGCGGTAAAGCCCGCCAACCTCGATGACCTCTTCGGACAGTCCGGCAAACGCATCGAGCAGCGTGCGATGGGCGTCGGTATCGATCAGGGCACGGTCGTCGTGCTGGCCGTGGATTTCGACGAGAACCTGTCCGACCTGGCGCATCAACTGCACGCTGACCGGCTGGTCGTTGATCGACGCACGTGTACGACCGTCCGCCGACTGGATGCGGCGGAAGATCAGGTCGCCATCGTCGTCGATGCCGTTTTCCTTCAGCAGCTTGCGGGCCGCATGATGGCCCGGCACATCGAACACGGCCGTGACCTGGCCCTTGTCCTCGCCATGCCGCACGAGGCCGCCGTCGCCACGCCCTCCGAGTGCCAGCGAAAGACTGTCGAGCAGGATCGACTTGCCGGCACCCGTTTCACCCGTCAGCACGGAAAGACCGGCTGCGAATCCGAGATCGAGCCGCTCGATCAGAACGATATCGCGGATCGACAACTGGATCAGCATGTGGCCTCGTTTATGACCTTGGGATCGCCTCAGGCGCCGATGAGCTTTGCCCCGGCGCGCGAGATCCAGGAACCCTTGTTCTCACGCGGCTCGACGCCGCCCTTCTGCAGCAGATTATAGGAATCGTGGTACCACTGGCTGTCAGGATAGTTGCGGCCGAGAACCGCAGCAGCGGTCTGGGCTTCCTCGACGATACCCATGGCGTAATAGGTTTCCGTCAGACGCGCCAAAGCTTCTTCCACCTGGTTGGTGTTGGAATATTGCTCGACGACGGTGCGGAAGCGCTGGATGGCGGCAAGATATTCCTTGCGCTCCAGATAATAGCGGCCGATCTGCATTTCCTTGCCGGCCAGCTGGTCGCGCGCGAATCGGATCTTTGCCTGCGCGTCCTCGACATATTCCGAATTCGGATAATTCTTGACCACCTTGGTCATGGCATCGATCGTCTGCAGTGCCGGCTTCTGGTCCTGCGTCACGTCGCCGATCTGCTTGGAATAGGACAGGCCGACCAGATACTGGACATAGGCCGAATCTTCCGACTTCGGATACTGGCCGAGGTAACGGTTGCCGGTCGAGATCGCATCGTCGTTGCGGCCCATGCGCTGCTTGACGAACGTGCTCATCACAAGCGCCTTGCGGTCCCATTCGGTGAACGGGTTCTGCTTGTCGATAGCGTCGAACTTGCGGCTCGCTTCAACCATGTTGCCTGCCTTCATGTTGGCAAGGCCCTGGTTGTAAAGCTCTTCCGGCGGATCGGATTCGAAGCCGAGCTTCGTAATGTCGATGTCCTTCTTGGATTGGCAGGCAGCCAAACCAATCCCGGTCCCGATAAGTGCAATCGCCAGGAGGCCACCCCTCGCCAAGCTACGCAATTTTACAGACTTTTCATCAGCCATCCGACAGTCCCTGATCGTCCCCGCGTGAAACCACTCGTGCCCCAGCGGCGTACTAGCCATAAAAGCATGGTGAGGGCAACGCAATGGGTCGGCATTAACGCATTTTTGTGGCGAGCCTCGCCGCAAGTGCCTTTTATCAAAAGAAAAAGGCCGCCTTTTTGAGAGGCGGCCAGTTTGATGGAGGTCTCAACTTTCAATCGGATCCGAGTTTCGGCCGAAGCCGATTCTCGACTTGGTAAATGGCCTCAGGCAAACCACGGTGCATATTCGCTGACGCTGACCGGAACAAACTCGCCGGCCCGCACACGGGTACCGACGGAAGACGGAGCCTCGACAACTTCATAGGCAGTCGGATCACTCAGGAGTGCTTTCAGCGCATTGGCATTCATCTTGTGGCCGCCGCGATAGGAACGGTAGCAGCCGATGAACTGGGCGCCGGCAATAGCCAGATCGCCGACGGCATCGAGCGTCTTGTGGCGAACGAACTCGTCCTTGGCGTAGCGCAGGCCTTCGACATTGACGACCGTATCGTCATCGGAAATGACGACCGAATTTTCCAGCGAGGAACCGAGCGCGTAACCGGCTGCCCACAGGCGCTCGACGTCACGCATGAAGCCGAAGGTACGGGCACGCGACAGTTCGGCCTTGAACGAAGCAGCCGTGAGGTCACCCTTCCAGCTCTGGCGGCCGATCAGCGGCGAGGAAAAGTCGATCTCGACTTCGAATCGCGTGCCGTCATAGGGACGGAACTCGGACCAGGATGCACCCGAATCAATTCGCACCGGCTTCACGACGCGAATGTAGCGACGCTTGATGCCGAGGTTGACGATACCGACCTGCTCGATCGCCTCGATGAACGGATAAGAGCTGCCGTCCATGATCGGCATTTCCGCGCCATCCACTTCGACGACGACATTGTCGATGCCGAGAGCATAAAGAGCAGCCATGACATGTTCGATGGTCGCAACCCACTTGGAGGGCGACATGCCGAGAACCGTGCAAAGATCCGTCGGACCGACCTGCGAGGAAACGGCGCGATATTCGACGCTCGTACCGTCGTCGAGATTGCGGCTGAATATGATGCCCGTCCCGGCTTCTGCCGGCTGGAAGGTAATCATCACAGGCGCCCCAGAATGAACACCGATACCGCTCAACGTAACCGGAGCAGCGATCGTTGCCTGAAATCCGAGCAATCCAATAGTCATTACTTACGCCTTCTTAATTCCGTCGCACCCGCATCAGCGGGTCCGTATTTCTGTGAAGTCGAAACGATTTAGGTTCAATGTTCCAACCTCTGTCAGTGTCCTAAATACTGATGCTCCCGGCTCTTTCCAAATCACTGTTCGTTTCGGATTGTTACGGTTATCTGACAGTTATGACGACCGCGATCCAAGCCGAAGACATTCCACTTGCGCCTCACGCAAGCCATTGAACCGGAACGGTAATTTTTCGAGCCCTCGAATTTCCTAAACGTCGAAGGGCCCGGATGATACACCCGGGCCCATTCAACTTTGTTATCCACCGTTAACTCAGTTCGACTGGCGGCGCAGGAAGGCCGGAATTTCCAGCTGGTCGTCTTCCTGGTGCGACTGCGGAGCAGCGCGGCCGTGGTCGTCGAGATTGCCGCGACGCGGAGCATAAAGGCTTGCTTCCGGCGAAAGCGGGCGGCGCTGCTGCGGTGCAGGAGCCGAAGAGGTCATGTCCGACTGGGCATGATCGTCTTCTTCGCGACGGCCGAGAGAGTTGGTGATTCGCTTCAGGAGACCCATCGGGCCACGCTCTTCCTGCATGTGCTGGGCAGGCTGCGTGCGATGATCCAGTTCAGCCTTTACCACCGGCGGAAAGTCTTCGACCTTCGGCATGCGGACAGGTTCCATGACCGGTTCGCGATAGGCGGGCTGCGCCATGCGCGGCGCCGGCTGGCTCATCACCGGAGCAGGAGCAGGCTGGTAGGCCGGGGCCGGCTGCGGAGCGGGCTGTACGGGGCGGGCCATCTGCGGAGCCGGTGCTTCTGCCGGGGCAGCAGCGAAGATGCGGCTCTGCGGACGGAACTCTTCCTGCGGCTGCGGTGCAACCGGCTGCGGTACAGGAGCGACCGGGGTCTGGATGGCGAGGACCTGTTCCATTTCGGCTTCAGCCTGGCGGATCGTGTCGGCGATGGGGTCGACAGCCTTCGGTGCCTGGGGGGCCTGCATCATGACAGGCTGGGGTGCGGCCGGAGCCGGAGCAACGGCCGCGGAAGGACGGATAATCGGCTTCTGCGCAGCGCGCATTTCAGCAGCACGCAGGTCGACTTCGCCATGAGCGCGGTCGATACCGGTCGCGACGACGGAGACGCGGATGAGGCCTTCGAGCGCTTCGTCGAAGGTCGCGCCGAGGATGATGTTGGCATCCGGGTCGACTTCTTCGCGAATGCGGGTAGCAGCTTCATCGACTTCGAAAAGGGTAAGGTCGCGACCACCGGTGATGGAGATCAAGAGGCCCTGCGCGCCCTTCATCGAGGTTTCGTCGAGCAGCGGGTTGGCGATCGCAGCTTCGGCAGCCTGCAGAGCGCGGCCCGAACCGGAAGCCTCGCCGGTACCCATCATCGCACGGCCCATCTCGCGCATGACCGAGCGGACGTCGGCGAAGTCGAGGTTGATCAGGCCTTCCTTGACCATCAGGTCGGTGATGCAGGCAACGCCCGAATAGAGAACCTGGTCAGCCATGGCGAATGCGTCGGCAAACGTGGTCTTGTCATTGGCGATGCGGAACAGGTTCTGGTTCGGAATGACGATCAGCGTGTCGACCGACTTCTGCAGTTCCTGGATACCCTGTTCGGCAAGACGCATGCGGCGGCCGCCTTCGAAGTGGAACGGCTTGGTGACGACGCCGACGGTCAGGATACCCTTGTTGCGGGCAGCCTGTGCAACGACCGGAGCAGCACCGGTACCCGTGCCGCCGCCCATGCCGGCGGTGACGAAGCACATATGCGTGCCGTTCAAGTGATCGACGATCTCGTCGAGGCACTCTTCAGCGGCGGCGCGGCCGACTTCCGGCTGCGAGCCGGCGCCGAGACCTTCGGTAACCTGCACGCCCATCTGGATGATGCGCTCGGCCTTGGTCATGGTCAGCGCCTGGGCATCGGTATTGGCAACGACGAAATCGACGCCTTCGAGCCCGGCTGTGATCATGTTGTTGACGGCGTTGCCGCCACCACCACCGACGCCGAACACGGTGATCCGAGGCTTCAGCTCGGTGATGTCAGGCTTTTGCAGCTTGATCGTCATTGTACCTTTTCCTTCTGCTTTTGGTCGCGTTGCCGAGCTGACCAATTCTTTTCCAATTCACTTTGACGAGAAAGGGCTGTCTTCCCGGTCAAAAACTCTCTTTCAGCCATTGCCCCATGCGGGCCAGACGACCGTTACCGTTGCCGAACGAGCCGATCAGGCCGCCCTGCGAGACATGTGTTTCCATATCTGCCACCTGCGGATAGATGATCAGTCCGACTGCGGTGGAGAACGCCGGTCCCTTGGCGGCCGCCGGAAGACCGGAGACGCCCATCGGACGGCCGATGCGAACATTACGGGCGAGAATCCGCCGTGCAGCCTCGGGCAAGCCCGTCAGCTGGCTGGCGCCACCCGTCAGCACAACCCGCTTGCCGACGATGGGGCTAAAGCCGGATTTCTGTATCCGGTCACGGATCAGTTCCAGCGTTTCCTCGATTCGTGCCCTGACGATCCGGGTCACAAGAGACCTTGGTACCTGAGTCGGCTGGTCGCGGTCATCCTCTCCGATCGGCGGAACAGAAATAACATCGCGTTCGTCGGCGCCGTTGGCCATGGCCGAGCCATGAACGACCTTCATCCGCTCTGCATCCTCGATACGGGTAGACAGGCCACGCGCCAGATCCGTCGTCACGTGATGGCCGCCGAGCCCGATCGCATCGGTATGAACGAGCTTGCCTTCGCAGAAGACGGAAATGGTCGTCGTCCCGCCACCCATGTCGATCGCCGCACAACCGAGTTCGACTTCGTCGTCGACCAGCGCCGCAAGACCGCTTGCATAGGGTGTCGCCACCATGCCTTCGACCGACAGATGCGCGCGGTTGACGCAAAGCTCGAGGTTCTTGAGCGTGACGCGTTCGGCGGTGACGAAATGCATGTCGACACCGAGATCATCGCCATACATGGCCAGCGGATCGCGAATGCCGCGCTCGCCGTCGAGCGAGAATCCAGTCGGCAGCGAATGCAGGATCGCCCGGTCATGACGCTGCGACTGCTGGCTTGCGGCTGCAAGCACCTTGCGCAGATCGGAAGCCTCGACTTCCTGTCCGCCGAGATCGATCGTCGCGGTATAGACATCGCTCGCCAGACGACCGGCAGAGACGTTGACGATCAGGCTGTCGACCGTAAGGCCGGCCATCCGTTCCGCCGCATCGACAGCCAGGCGCACGACGCTTTCGGCCGCATCCAGATCGGCAATCACGCCCGACTTCACCCCGCGCGAACGCTGGTGGCCGATACCGATGATTTCGACGTGATGCGTGCGGCCCGGCAGGATCTGGCTTTCCTGGCGCGGCGTCAGCCGTGCGATCATGCAGACGACCTTGGTGGACCCGATGTCCAGCACGGATACGACGTGGCTACGTTTGGACGACAATGGCTTCATGCGTGGCAAACCATATTGAGAGGAACCGAAGACGCTCACGTTTGCTCTCCGGCTTTCTTGAGGGCCTTTGTGCGTGCGTCGAGCGCCTGTTGGCGCCGCTCCACAGCGGCCGCAGTCAGTTGAATGGTGGTACGATCATGCAGGCGCAGATCGACAGCGGCGATATCGCGCTCCAGCACGTTCTGATCCTTTTCGAGGCGTGCCAGAAGCGTCAGCGCATCCGGAATGTTATCCTCGGGAAGCTTGAGAACGATGCCATTGTCGAGATGCAGATCCCAACGGCGGCTCGACACGCGAACATAAGCCCTGACACGGTTTTTGAGATCAGGCCACTTGTCCATCTGCTCGGCGAACGAGGCCGCTGCCTTCTCCGCGTCCTGACCGACGAAGAGCGGCAGCGAGGCGAATTTGTTGTCCTTCAAGGGAGCGATGACCGCGCCGTTCTTTTCGATCAGCGACAGGTCCGAACCATGCTGCCAGATGGCGAACGCCTTCCGCTCCTTCAGGTTGACCTCGATCGTCCGCGGATAGACCTTGCGGACCTCAGCATATTCGACCCATGGCAGTTCCGAGAGCTTGCGGCGGGCGGCATCGATATCGAGCGCCACGAGCGAAGTCGTCCCGTCGAGACCAAGAAGCTGGAGAATGTCGATTTCCGACGTCTGCTCGTTTCCGGAGACCTTCACGTCCTCGATGGCAAAGCCCACAGCAGCCGTCGTCGATTGGGCAACGTCATGACCGTGACCGCCGAGCGACATGCCGTAGAGACCGACGACCGCGAAGAAGCCGAATGTCGCGAGCGTACCCGTGTGGCGGGGAATATCGATGCGACCGGTCGCCAGGCTGACGGCAAATCGCACGATGCGGCGCAGCGGCCGCGGCAGCACGCGACGATCGTCAGCGCCGGCAACATTGCCAGCGACCTGACGGCGCGATCCACCTGCCTTTTTGCCGATCACCGTAGACACGAAGCGTCCTCCACCATCCAGCGAACAAGCTCTCCGAAGGAATATCCCTCATGAGCAGCCATTTCCGGCACCAGAGACGTCGGCGTCATGCCGGGCTGGGTGTTGACCTCAAGCCAGATGACTTCGCCTTCATCGGAAAAACGATCATCGAAGCGGAAGTCCGAGCGACTCACACCGCGGCAACCAATCGCCTCATGCGCCATGACCGACAATGCTTGTATTTTTTGGTAAATATTCGGTGAAATTTGTGCCGGAATGACATGACGAGAGCCGCCGGCGGCATATTTCGCATCGTAATCGTAAAATCCCGGCCCTTCCGTGACGACTTCCGTCACCCCGAGCGCCTTGCCGTCCATCACGCCGCAGGTCAGTTCGCGACCATAGACGTAACGCTCGACCATGACGGCATCGCCATAACGCCACTCGGACGACGTGACGATCTGCGGCGGATGAGATTGATCCTCGCGAACGATGACGACACCGAAGGACGACCCTTCGCGAACCGGCTTCACCACATAGGGAGCAGGCATCGGATGAGAGGTGGTGAAATCCTTGCGGTCCATGACGAGCGCATCGGCAACCGGAATGCCGGCTGCCTTGGCGACATGCTTGGCCTGCCCCTTGTCCATAGCAAGAGCCGAAGCAAGCACACCCGAATGCGTGTAGGGTATCTGCAGATATTCCAGAACACCCTGGATCGTGCCGTCTTCACCGAAGGGACCATGCAGAGCATTGAATGCAACATCGGGACGCAACTCGGACAGGACGGCCGCGACGTCGCGCCCGACGTCGACGCGGGCAACACGATAGCCTTCACCTTCCAGAGCATCTGCGCACGCATTGCCGGAGGACAGGCTGACAGGCCGCTCGGAGGAAAATCCTCCCATCAAAACAGCCACGTGCTTGCCACTCATCCACCACTCCTTGAGAAATGCCAATTTCCAGATTTCGAGGAGAGATGAACCTTGCGGCCACCGACTCTCGCCGAACTGGCACGTATTGGTGCAGCAAAATGGTTAACAAATCGTTTACTTTGCTTAACGAGAAAACCCAACACATTGAAACTGCTATAGAAAATTAGCAAGCAAATGGTTAACGCAAAACTTTAGGCGACAGCCCTAACCCGCACCGGCAAGCGATTCAGGCGCGATGATGCGCAATCTATGATTCCTTTCTGCGGCGATTTTTTTTGCATTTGTTGCCGTAGCAAGGCTTTCCGTCGCCATAAAATTACGATACTGGCCATGCGAGCTCTCCGAGGAGCGATTAATAACAATCTTAAATGAACTGGAATCAGTATGACTAACGCGATGCCATCCGCCTCGCCGTCTGCTGAGCCGTTAGCGCCTGTTGCAACGAATTCTCCTGCACGCGTCCTGACGGCCAGCCTGGTCGGCACGACGATCGAGTTTTTCGATTTCTATGTGTACGCCACCGCTGCGGTCCTCGTTTTCCCAGCCTTGTTCTTCCCGAACAATGATCCGACGACGGCCCTCCTGGCGTCCTTCGCCACATTCTCGATCGCCTTCTTCGCGCGCCCGCTCGGCGCTGTGGTCTTTGGTCATTTCGGCGACCGCGTCGGTCGCAAGACCACCCTCGTGGCAGCCCTGCTGACCATGGGCATCTCGACCGTGGTGATCGGCCTTCTTCCCTCCTACGCCTCGATCGGCGTGCTGGCTCCGCTTCTGCTCGCCCTTTGCCGTTTCGGTCAGGGCTTTGGTCTTGGCGGTGAATGGGGCGGTGCCGTCCTTCTCGCAACCGAGAACGCACCTCCCGGCAAGCGTACCTGGTACGGCATGTTCCCGCAGCTCGGCGCTCCGGTCGGCCTCTTCCTGTCATCGGGCGTCTTCTGGATCCTGCTTCACTTCATGTCCCAGGAGGCTCTCCTGAGCTGGGGCTGGCGCGTTCCGTTCATTTCCTCGATCGTGCTGATCGCCATCGGCCTCTGGGTTCGCCTCTCGATCACCGAGACGCCTGACTTCCAGAAGGCGATCGACAAGCATGAGCGTGTCGCCGTTCCGGTTGCAGCCCTGTTTGCCAATCACAAGCGCAGCATCTTCCTCGGTACTTTCGTGGCGCTCGCCACCTTCGTGCTCTTCTACATCGGCTCGGCCTATCTTCTATCCTACAATATCAAGGTCCTGAAGATGCCGTTCCTCGATGCGCTCGAAGTGCAGTTGCTCGGCTCCATCGTGTTCGGCATCGCCATCCCGGTCATCGGCAAGCTTGGCGACCGCTACGGCCGCCGCCAGATGCTGATCTTGACGACCGTGCTGATCGCCCTGTTCTCGTTCATCCTGCCGCCCCTGATGACCAATGGTGAAGCCTCGATCTTCCTCTTCGTCATCATCGCCATGGTACTGATGGGCATGACCTACGGCCTGATCGGAACGGCGCTCGCAGCCCCCTTCCCGACCGCGGTCCGCTATACCGGCTCGTCGATCACCTTCAACCTTGCGGGCATCTTCGGTGCCTCGCTCGCCCCCTATATCGCCACCTATCTCCAGGCGAATTACGGCATGGGCGCAGTCGGCCTCTATCTCGGCCTCTCCGCCGTGATCACGCTGGCCTGCATCCTGCTTTCGGGCAAGGACGAGGTCTGATCGTCCCGCATTGAAACCAGAACTGGAAAGGCCCCGGTGTTCCGATCGAACACCGGGGCCTTTTCATTTGCGGCCCTTCTCATCGAAGCAGCGGCCCGGACTGGCTTGTACGCAATCGACCGGCACCCGAGCGAAGGCGGCCACCGGTCATCGCTATGCCCCGTTGTAGGCAGCATAGCTGCCCCGCAGCAAAGCCTGCCACACACTCGCCATGAGCTTCCGCGCCCATCCGCATCGGCAAGGACGAGTAGCGGGGATTGTTATAAGAGCGCCGACCGGCAGGCGAGGACTGTCCAAGGACGACCGGCGCGAGATGGCTGACAGTCCTGCAACATCTCCACCACCTTCGTGACAGAGGCAGCCATGAAGGAGCCTGCGCACCCGCATGCCAATGCCCTCGCCTACGCCAGTGGGCCAGCCCGCCATATCCTCCCAACAGCCGCGGGCAGCAGAAGAACGCAATCGCATCCACGACAGGCAAGCGCGGAAAGCAAACCTCTCCAAGTGCTTGCCAACACCCTGCACGCCAGCTGCCGGCATTCCATCGCCATACCAAGCCCCGGAAGCGAAAAGGGCCGGAGCGTCCACGACGCTCCGGCCCTCTTATTCAAGATGGGCTTGCGTTTACCGCCTGCCCTTCATCCTTCGTCTCGGCGAAGATTACTCGGCGCTGTCTTCAGCAGCCTTCTTCTTCGGAGCAGCCTTCTTCTTCGGAGCGGCGTCTTCGCCTTCGGCAGCTTCAGCCTTGGCCTTCTTCGGCGCAGCCTTCTTCTTGGCCGGCTTGTCGTCGCCTTCGGCTTCGTCGTCAGCCATCAGCTCTTCCTTGGAGACGGTCTTGTCGGTGACATTGACCTCGGAAAGCAGCTTGTCGATGACCTTCTCTTCGAAGATCGGCGCGCGCAGCGAGTTGGAAGCGCCGGGCGTGTTGCGGAAGAAGTCCAGGATTTCCTTCTGCTGGCCCGGGAACTGCTGCAGCTGGGCATAGAGTGCACGCTGCATTTCTTCCTCGGTCACTTCGACGCCGGCCTTTTCGCCGATTTCGGAGAGAACCAGGCCGAGGCGGACGCGACGTTCGGCAAGCTTGCGGTATTCCGCACGGGCTTCTTCCTCGGTCGTTTCCTCGTCTTCGAAGGTCTTGCCGGACTGAGCGAGATCGGTGTTGATCTGGCGCCAGATATTGTCGAACTCGGCGTCAACCAGACCCTGCGGGGTTTCGAACTGGTACATTTCGTCCAGCTGGTCGAGGATCTGACGCTTGACCTTCTGGCGCGTCAGGTTGCCGTACTGGCTTTCGATCTGGCCGCGAACGATTTCCTTCAGGCGATCGACCGATTCGATGCCGAGCTTGGAAGCGAGTTCGTCGTTGATCTCGACTTCGCCCGGAGCAGCAACGTCCTTGACGGTGATGTCGAAGGTGGCTTCCTTGCCGGCAAGGTTTGCAGCCGGGTATTCAGCCGGGAACGTAACGGTGATGACCTTCTCGTCACCGGCCTTGACGCCGATGAGCTGGTCTTCGAAGCCCGGAATGAACTGGCCGGAACCGAGAACCAGTTCGGCATCTTCGGCAGCGCCGCCGTCAAAGGCTACGCCATCGACCTTGCCGAGATAGTTCATGGTGACGCGGTCGCCTTCGGCAGCCTTGCCCTTCTTGGTTTCGTAAGTACGAGCGCTTTCGGCGATCTTGACGATCTGCTCGTTGACTTCCTCGTCGGCGATCTCGACGACTTCGCGGGTAACCGCGATCTTGTCGGTCGGCTTCAGCTCGATCGGCGGAATGACTTCGTAGGAGAGCGTGAATTCCAGGTCGGCCTGGGCGCTCAGGATCTTTTCGGCTTCTGCCTCGTCCTCTGTCATCGAGATTGACGGCTGGGTAGCCGACTTCTCGCCGCGCTCGGAAAGGATCTTGCCCGGACGGTCGCGGACGATCTCGTTGACGAGATCGGCCATCATCGACTTGCCGTACATCTTCTTCAGATGTGCAACCGGCACCTTGCCCGGACGGAAGCCGTTGATGCGGACCTTGTCCTTCGCGTCGGCGAGGCGGGTGTTGAGCTCGGCCTCCATATCCTTCTTCGGGATAACGACCTTGATTTCGCGCTTCAGCCCTTCAGCGAGCGTTTCGGTAACCTGCATTTTCAAACCTTCATATCGTGGCGGCGGCGCTCACATGACCGGCATCCATAGCCGTTGGTCGTGAACACATCGCCGGAACTTCAAGAGACCAGCCTCGGCATTACTGGCGCCGGTCGGTTGCCGCAATGGCTTCAGACCGCGCCTTGGCGGTGCTGGTGCGGGTAGAGAGACTTGAACTCCCACGCCTTGCGGCACCAGAACCTAAATCTGGCGTGTCTACCAATTTCACCATACCCGCGCCCCAACAGCATCGAAATCCTCGTGGCCAAGGCCTTCCGGAGCGCGCGTCTCTATATCACCCGTTTTCCTAGGCGCAAAGGAAAAATGACGATCGTGCAACACAAGAATGGCAGGGCTTCAAAGAGGCTTCGGGCCTGCCTGCGAACTTGGCAAATGTCATCATCGAAGACGACGAAACTGCGCGCCCGGACAGGCATTCGGCTCCTTTTCAAAGCCATGCGCGGAGGGCATGACATCCATTCGACGTTTGCAGTGCACAATCAGCATGTCTTTATGTAGGTTCCCCTCAACAGCGAAGCGCCGGCTGAGCAGCAATTCAGCTCATGGCCATGCTTCGGGAAGGCCCAGCAGGCTTTCCATCAAAGATTCGGGTCACGCGTTCCTCCTCCCAAGCGTGAACCCGTACAGACCGGCGAGACTCCTCCTCCCGATCGCTGGTCATCCCTATGACGCCCACCGGACCTCCTCCCCCGGTGGGCGTCGTTCGTTTGCCCCCCCCACCCCGTAACAATGACCGATTTCCACGTCGGCCCGATGCTTATTCGGCAATGCACGTAGCGCATAGGTGGCATACAGAACACGCGCTGTTTTTTGTGCAAAATCCAATTTAAAACGATTAGCAGATGAAGAGGGCGGAGATGACGCCCACAGGGCAAAGGACCCCCACCATGAGCATCGCAAAGAAATTCAGCGACTGGCGCAAGTACCGCGAAACCGTCACCGAGCTCGGCCGCATGACCGACCGCGAACTTGGCGACCTTGGCATCGGCCGCGCAGACATCCGTCGCGTCGCACGCACGGCAGTCGGCTTCTAATCCAGTCTCGACATCTCCAGTCGACCGAAAACGCCTCCTCCGGGAGGCGTTTTTCGTTTGCGCTCAAGGGCTTGGGCGCACTAGCCTCAAATGCTCATTTTCTGGGCTCAGCACTCAAAATCGGCAACTCATTGCACAAATGCATGGCAGTCGCATATTTTTTGCACTCCACATTATTATTATCCGGCCGTATAACAACGCCATCGCCGGAGCCGATAACGAGCCGCCGGGAAAAAGACGACTTGAGGAAACCACCATGAACCCGATCCGCATCGCAAAGAACTGGGTCAGCTACCGCCGCACGATGAACGAACTCGGCAACCTGTCCAACCAGGCCCTGTCCGACATCGGCCTGACCCGTTACGACATCCGCAACATCGCAGCCCGTTCCTTCCGTTAATCCCCGACGGATGGCAGGCGAGACCTGCCTCGTGGAACAGAGGCCCGACGCTCACGCGTTCAAATGGACGCATGAACACGCGGAAAGTCTTGGGACATGGCATCGAGACCGCTGAAGATCGCCCGGATCTTCGCCTCGATGCCGGGACCGAACATCCAAGGATGATCAAAGGCACCTTTCGAGGTGCCTTTTTGATTCCTGTCTTCCGCAGCTCGTGATAATGACGCGCCCCATGACAGATACATCCCATTCCCCCATTCACGTTGTCGGCGGCGGCCTTGCCGGTTCCGAAGCCGCCTGGCAGATCGCCGAGGCCGGCATTCCGGTCATCCTGCACGAGATGCGCGGCGTGCGCGGTACCGACGCGCACAAGACCGACGGGCTTGCCGAGCTCGTCTGCTCCAATTCCTTCCGCTCCGACGACGCAACCGCCAATGCGGTCGGCGTCATCCATGCGGAAATGCGGCTTGCCGGATCGCTGATCATGGCCTGCGCCGACAAGAACCAGGTGCCGGCCGGCGGCGCGCTTGCCGTCGATCGCGATGGTTTCTCCGACGCCGTCACCGCGGCGATCTCCGGCCACCCGCTGATCAGCGTCGTCCGCGAAGAGATCGAAGGCCTCCCGCCGGAAGACTGGGATCTTGCCGTGGTCGCGACCGGCCCGCTCACCTCGCCTGCCCTCGCATCCTCGATCCAGCAGCAGACCGGCGAGAACCAGTTGGCCTTCTTCGATGCGATTGCGCCGATCGTGCATCGCGATTCGATCGACATGGATATCTGCTGGTACCAGTCGCGCTACGACAAAGTCGGCCCCGGCGGCACCGGCAAGGACTATATCAACTGCCCGATGGATGAGGCGCAGTACAACGCCTTTGTCGACGCGCTGATCGCCGGCGATACGGTCGGTTTCAAGGAATGGGAAGGCACGCCCTATTTCGACGGCTGCCTGCCGATCGAGGTCATGGCTGAGCGTGGTCGCGAGACGCTGCGCCACGGTCCGATGAAGCCGATGGGCCTGACCAATTCACACAATCCGACCGTCAAGGCCTATGCCGTCGTCCAGCTTCGCCAGGATAATGCGCTCGGCACTCTCTATAATATGGTAGGCTTCCAGACCAAGCTGAAATACGGCGCCCAGGCGGAAATCTTCCGCATGATTCCGGGCCTGCAGAATGCCGAATTCGCCCGCCTCGGCGGCCTGCACCGCAATACCTATATCCAGTCGCCGATCCTGCTCGACAGCTCACTGACCTTGAAGAGCCGCCCCGGCCTGCGGTTTGCTGGCCAGATCACCGGTTGCGAGGGCTATGTGGAAAGTGCTGCGATCGGGCTTCTCGCCGGGCGCTTTGCGGCGGCTGAACGCAAGGGCGAAGCTGTCGTTCCACCACCGCCGACCACGGCCTTCGGCTCGCTGCTCGGCCATATTACCGGAGGCCACCTCATCCATGACGAAGAGCCCGGCAAACGCTCCTTCCAGCCGATGAACATCAATTTCGGCCTGTTTCCGGACCTGGAGCCCGGCTCGATCGTCAAGCCGGAAGGCGTCAAGCGCTTCCGCGGCAAGGACAAGACGATCATGAAGCGGCAGCTGATGTCAGCCCGCGCGCTGAAGGATTGTGCTAATTGGCTCGGTCGGGATTGACCGGGCTGCCTTCGGCAACCGCCATCTCGGTGTCGGTTGCCGGTTTCCCGTCATGGCTCGGCTCGCCGTGCCGCTGTTCCTCTTCGTGGTCGATGACGCTCGCATAGTTGTCGAGCAGCCAGAGCGAGACCTCCGCAGCCTCCCGCTCGCTGGCGAAGACGAAATCACCGTTCTGGATCGGTGCATCGAGAAATTCGGCGGAGAATCCCTTGGCATCAGCATGCGGCACCAGCCGCACGCGGCCCGGCTGCACCAGATTACACGCATAATGGTTGTTGCGGTTGCGCATGAACCCGGTCTTGTTTTCATGCAGACGCACGAAAACCGCATTGCCGTTTGCCGTTATATGCAGACTGCGGATCGCCTCACCCGGAAAGGCACGGCCGAATTCGAGAATGGCCGTTCCCACGTCATGGCGATCCTGCTCCGCATTCTTGCGGCCGATCCGCCGGATGTAGAAAACCAGCATCAGGATCAGGCCGACAATGACGATCCATGCAATAAAGGGGCTCAAACCGATTCTCCTTCGGCATAACGGGCCATGTATTGCATTATGCCTAGTCTGCGAGGCTTGCGCGAATGTTATCTGATCTCAGAGCCGGCGCAGGAACGCAACTTTCATCATCGTCACCTGGCGGCGCCATTGTGGCTGCTGCAGCCCGCCTTCGAATGCGCCAGCGCCTATTCTATGCGCACGCACGAGCACGGCCTCGCTGAGGCTTGCCGGAAAGAAGGCCGGAGAGACGGAGGCCGCAAGCCGTCCGGCACGACGCGCCTTCTGCAGGTGTTCGAGCCCGAGCCCCGCAAATGCCTCGATCGCCGCCGAGATACGCACCTTGTCCTCACCCGCCAGAAAACTGTCGCGATCGAGGCCGGTGGCCGACAGGATATCGAGCGGCACGTAAAGCTGGCGCCTTCGCACATGGATCGGCAGAAGCATCAGGAACCCGGCGATCGACTGGGCAACCCCGGCATGGCCTGCCGCCTCCGCCGATTGCGCTGCATCTTCCGCTGAAAGAACGAGGCTCGCGAGCTGTATCAGCGCCGAAGCGGTCTCGCCGGCATATCCTTCCAGCGCGTTGCGATCCGGCAGGGGATCATCATAAAGGTCGAAGATCCGCGCCTCGGTCATGGCAATGAGCGTCTGCTTCGGCAGGCGGTACCGTTCGACCGTCTCCATCAGGGCGGCCGCCACCGGATTGCCGCTGCTTTCGCCGGACGCATTGCCGTCGATCAGGTCACGCCACCATTGCAGGCGGATCTCACCCGGCAATGCTTCGCGCACCACATCCCGCACACGGGCAATTTCGGCATTGAAGGCATAAAGCGACGCCAGCGCGCCACGTTTTTCCTCAGGGGACAGCAGGCAGGCAAGATAACGATCGCGATCCGTCTCGCGCAGCATGGAAAGGCAATGCGTGCCGTTATCGGTCTGGCCGGAAGATGCTGCCGCCATTTCAGACCGCGATCAGTGCCGCGGCGACCGCGCGGTCTTCCAACAGCATGACATTGAAGGTTCTGACTGCGGCGCCCGTGCTCATCGGGTCCGCCGAAATTCCGCTCGCCTTCAGCGCAGCCTTGAGGTCCGCAGGCAGGGGCTTGAAGCCGATACCCGTCCCGACCAGCAGCACTTCGATTCCGGATGCCTCGTTCAGCACCTGCTCGAAAGCCGCCACCGTCAGGGCGTCGCTCTCTTCCGTCTTCCAGCCGTGAATACCGGACGGAAGGCAGAGAAGCGAACCGCGATGCGACATGTCGGCAAATCGGAAGCCGCCATTGCCATAGGCGTCGATCGGCGCACGGCCGGGAAAATGAGCCTCCCTGATCTCGATGCCTCTCGCCATGACGCTATACCTTCTTCAAATAAAGCTTTGCCCGGATACGGTGCCTGCCAAGCCGGCAGGTGCGATCCGGGCAATGAGTGTTACCGGCTCACGCATGAGCCGGACGATATTGCTTACTTGGAAGGGGCCTCGGTCTTGACCGGCTCGCCCTTGACCTTCACCTCGGCAATATAGGAGCGCATGGCGCGAACCTTGACACCTTCGGCGATCTCGACTTCGAGTTCGTTGTCGTCGATGACCTTGCTCACCTTGCCCATCAGGCCGCCACCCAGCACCACCTGGTCGCCGCGACGAACTGCATTCAGCGTCTCCTGACGCTTCTTGGCATTGGCGCGCTGCGGACGGATGAGGAAGAAATACCACACCACCATCAGGGGTGCGAACAGCATCACCATCTGCAGGATCGAATCCGTGCTGGAAGTACTTGCTGCGCCACTCGCCTGGGCGAATGCATCGGTAATGAACATCGAGAACTCCTAAGACTACCGGAGACTCCCCGCCCCCGTTCAAGTCGCCGGAATATAGTTGCGATGGGTCGGATTGCAACAGAAAGCGGCACTTTGCCGTACCGAATCCACGGCTGAAAGCCTTTCTGGGCGATGACTTGCATGTTACCGCGGCGATAAGTAACGCCGATAATGGAGGAAAGGCCCGATGAGCAGCGAGATGAGCGACAATTTCAACGCACAGGTCCTGGCCGAAATCCGCCGCCTCGCCGATGCCGTCGAACGGCTGGCCGGCCCCGCTCCGGCCGTCAACGACTGGGATACAGCCGACTGTTTCGCCTGGGTTCCCGCCAATCAGCGGCTGCAGCCCGTTCCAAGACCGAACCGCATCGCACTCACACTGATCCGCGGCGTCGACCACGTCCGCGACATCCTGCACGAGAACACCCTGCGCTTTGCCGAGGGCTATCCGGCAAACAATGTTCTCCTCTGGGGCGCGCGCGGCATGGGCAAGTCCTCGCTGGTGAAGGCCGTCCATGAAGATGTGCGCAAATCCTCCGGCATCTCGCTGAAGCTGGTCGAGGTCCATCGCGAGGACATTGCTTCGCTGCCGGCCCTTCTCGATATCCTGAAAGGCTCAGGCCACCGCGCCATCCTGTTCTGCGACGACCTGTCCTTCGATCACGACGATACGGCCTACAAGTCGCTGAAGGCCGCGCTCGACGGCGGCATCGAAGGCCGTCCCGACAATGTCCTCTTCTACGCCACCTCGAACCGCCGCCACCTCCTGCCCCGCAACATGATGGAAAACGAACAGTCGACCGCCATCAATCCGTCGGAAGCGGTGGAGGAAAAGGTCTCTCTGTCGGATCGCTTCGGCCTCTGGCTCGGCTTCCACAAATGCAGCCAGGACGACTATCTGGCGATGATCGACGGCTATGCCAGCCACTTCGATCTCGGCCTCGATCAGGAAACCTTGCACGCGCAGGCTCTGGAATGGGCCACCACCCGCGGCGGCCGTTCGGGCCGCGTCGCCTGGCAATATATCCAGGACCTTGCCGGCCGCCTGCGCAAGCCGCTGGATCGGGCCTGACGAAAAAGCAGGATCAGAATACAAAAAAGCCCGGCACTGCCGGGCTTTTTCGTCGTCCCCTTGAAACGCACTACATTATTCAAGGTAGGTGATCGGGTTGACCGGAGTGGCATCCTTGCGCACTTCGAAATGAACCTGCGGGCGCTGGGCGTCGCCGCTCATGCCGGAGGATGCGAGCGTCTGGCCGCGGGTAACCTTCTGGCCACGGCTGACGTCAATCGCACCGGCATGGCCGTAGACGGTGACCTTGCCGTCGTCGTGACGCACCAGAACCGTGTTGCCGAGCTGCTTGAGGCCGTTGCCTGCATAGATGACCACGCCGTTTTCGGCCGCCTTGATCGGCGTGCCTTCCGGAACCGAAATGTCGATACCGTCATTACGGCTGCCGTTCACATTGGCACCGTAGCCGGCGATGACCGCACCGTTGACCGGCCAGCGATACTTTTCGATGCCGGTCGATTGCGGAGCCGTCGAACCGGTGTCGGACTTTTTCTGGACATCGCTGAGCGACGCCGTCTCGGTTGGCGCAGGCTTTGCCGGAGCAACAGCAGGCTCTGCCTTGGCGACAGCCGGCTGAGGAGCGGCAGCCTTCGGCGCCACAGGCGCCAACTCGGCCGGCTTCTGCGGGATGGAGGCGGTGCGAACCGGATCCGTCATGCCGTTTGCGACCTTCAGTCGCTGGCCGACGCGAACCGTGCCCTCGTTGAGCCCGTTGGCAGCCTTCAGCGCATCGACGGACGTGCCGGTTTCGCGGGCGATCTTGGTCAGCGTATCGCCGGGCTTGACCGTGTAGCTGCCGTCAAGCGGCTTGCCGCCGGGAGGCGTGATCTTTGCCGGCTCGGCAAAGGACTTGTCGCGCGTGGCCGACGGCAGCACGGCAACCTTCTGCTCCGGCTGGTTCGAAGGCTCCGGCGCGCGGTTCTGCAGATCGATATCGGCAGCAGCCGTCTTGGCGGAATTGCGGGCGGGACCGAAGGTCGGAATGATGACCGACTGGCCGGCTGCGAGCGAACCGCCGTTTGCCCTGAGAATTTCCTTTTCCGGAACGCCGTAGCGGTTGGCGAGCGTCTTGGCCGTCTCGCCCGGCTTCAGCATGACGTGCGGCGCATTGACGGTCGACCAGCCGGACATCGGCTTGACCGTGCCCGTCGTCAGATTGTCTGCCGTGTGCATTGCGGCCGGTGCAGCGGCGCGCATGCTCGACTGCTGCGACGGGAAAGGCTGCGCCATTGCCTGCTGTCGAGCCGGCGATTCGATGCTGCGCGAAGAGGCGACCGGAGGAAGATCGCTCGGCGCAGCAAGATCAGACCGCTGCACGCTTACAGGCGCGGATTCGACGCGCGCCGGAGACGCGTAGCCGCCGGAAGAACGATAAGGCTGCGAGGACGCAACATTGCCCGAACCATAGCCGTTCGAACCGTAAGAGCCCGAACCATATCCCTGTTGCGGCGGCAAAGCCTGGCCCGAACCGAGATCACCCTGCGGCACCGGCGCCTGGCCGTACGCACCGGCACCCTGGCGCTGCGGTATCGACGCAGTCGTCATCGTGTCGGTTTCGTTGAACATGCCGGAAAAACGGGTGGCATCGGAGCTGCAGCCTGTTGCGGCACCGGCCAAAAGGGCAGCCGCTGTGAACTTTACAACGGATATACCGAACTTGGGTGTACTCTTAAGACGCATTGACTCGACCTACTCAGACGCAACCATCATGCGATGTATTAAAGCCTGTTAGTCTTACCGGTCGGTTAAGGCGCCACCTCAAATATCAGTTTTTTGTCAATTCGCTAACCATGTGAGCCCTCGCTTCAGAGAGCGGCAGCGATGTGCGGAACCAGCGGAAGGAAGGGGGCTGTGAACAGATCCTCGCGCTCGAAACGGCTTCCCGTCTTGGTCAGGCGCACCATCAGGCATGTCTCGTCATCGATCACCAGAGGCGCGATCATCGACCCGCCATGGGTCAATTGTTCCGCGTAGAACCGCGGCAGAGCGGTAAAGGCAGCGGTAGACAATATGCGGTCGAACGTGCCCTCGCCCGGCAGGCCGTTGCTACCGTCGGCATGACGAATGATGACATTGCGCAGGTTGAGCGCATCCATCCGGGCGCTGGCCGCCGTTGCCAGCGTCTTGTAGCGCTCGACGGTCATCACCCGCTCGGCAATCCGGCCCATCACGGCGGCCGTGAAGCCGCTGCCGGTGCCGATCTCGAGCACCCGGTGGCCGGGCTTGACCTGCAGCCGGTGCAGAAGCCGCACGGCCATATCGGCACCTTCCATGAAGGCACCGCAATCAATCGGGATCGTCCTGCTGGAATAGGCTTCTTCGGCAAGCGGCGCCGGCACGAATTGCGAGCGCGGCGTCTGTTCGACGGCTGTCAGGAGGTCGAGACTGGAAATCCCCTCCGCCCGCAATCGAAGTACGAGCGCGGCAAACCCTTCCTTCTCGACCATTCCAGGTTTCAACCGGCCACTCCTGCTCCCAATGCCGACGCAAGCCGATCCTGAACCGAATAATCCGTCAGGTCCAGCTTCAGCGGCGTCACCGAGATTCTGTTCTGCTTGAGCGCCTGAATGTCCGTTCCGTCGCGGAAATTACCCTTACGGTCGGAGAACTTGAGCCAGTAATAGGGACGGCCGCGGCCATCTTCGCGCGCATCGATCGTCAGGCCGAAATCGAGCTTGCCCTGCGATGTCACTTCGACGCCCTGCACATCCTCCTTGGCGCAATGCGGGAAGTTGACGTTGAGCAACGTGCCCTCCGGAAGATCGACCTCAATCAGCTTGCGTAAAAGATCCGGTGCAAGCGTCTCGGCCACGTCCCATGGCGTGAAGCGGCCGTCTTCCTTGCGGGCAGCCTGGCTGAGCGCGATCGAGCGAATGCCCTGCAGCGTCCCCTCGATGGCACCGGCAACCGTACCCGAATAGGTCACGTCGTCTGCCATATTGCCACCGTCATTGACGCCAGACAGGACGAGATCGGGCTTGCCGCCCATGATCTCGGCAATCGCCATGATCACGCAATCCGTCGGCGTGCCGCGCAGCGCATAGCGCTTGTCGTCGATCTTGCGCAGCCTGAGCGGTTCCGACAGCGTCAGCGAATGCGCCAGCCCGCTCTGGTCCGTTTCCGGAGCCACGATCCACACGTCGTCGGACAAGGTCCGTGCAATCCGCTCAAGAACCGCAAGGCCCTCCGCATGGATGCCGTCGTCATTGGTAAGCAGGATGCGCATGCCGTTAATCCCTCAAGCCTTTTCGATCTTCATCAGGCCGCCCATGTAGGGCAGAAGGGCATCCGGAATTGTGACAGAACCGTCTTCGTTGAGGTAATTTTCCAGAACCGCGATCAGGCAGCGGCCGACCGCCGTGCCCGAACCGTTCAGCGTATGGACGAAGCGCAAGGCCTTCTCATCCTTCACCCGGTAGCGGGCATTCATCCGCCGACCCTGGAAATCGCCGCAGACCGAGCATGACGAGATTTCGCGATAGGTATCCTGCCCCGGCAGCCAGACCTCGATGTCATAGGTCTTGCGGGCGCCAAAGCCCATGTCGCCGGTGCACAGCGTCACGGTGCGGAAATGCAGGCCGAGACGTTTCAGCACGTTCTCGGCGCATTCGGTCATCCGCTCATGCTCGGCAATCGAACTGTCCGCATCGGTGATCGACACGAGTTCGCATTTCCAGAACTGGTGCTGGCGCAGCATGCCGCGCGTATCGCGACCGGCCGATCCGGCTTCCGAGCGGAACGATGGTGTCAGTGCCGTGAAGCGCAGCGGCAGCTTTTCCTGCTCCAGCATCTCGCCGGACACGAGATTGGTCAGCGTCACTTCCGCAGTCGGGATGAGGTAGCGGCCATCCGTAGTCTTGAACAGGTCTTCCTCGAATTTCGGCAGCTGGCCGGTGCCATACATGGTCTCGGCCTTCACCATCAGCGGCGAAGACACTTCCGTGTAGCCGTGCTCGGTCGTGTGCATGTCGAGCATGAACTGGCCGAGCGCGCGTTCCAGCCGGGCGAGCTGGCTGGTCAGCACCGTGAAGCGCGAACCGGAAATCTTCGAGGCGCGATCGAAATCCATGTAGCCGAGCGCTTCGCCGATATCGAAATGCTCCTTGGCCGGATGGTTCCAGCCCGGCTTCTGGCCGACGACACGAGTGACCACGTTGTCATGCTCGTCCTTGCCGACCGGCACGTCGTCGAGCGGAATGTTGGGAATGCGCGACAGGGCGTCGTCGAGAGCGGCAATCGCCTCGCGCTCCTCCTGCTCGGCGGCAGGCATGGTTTCCTTGATTTCGGCGACTTCGGCCTTCAGCTTTTCGGCAAGTTCAAGGTTCTTCTGACCCATCGCAGCGCCGATTTCCTTCGACGCGGCATTGCGGCGGGACTGCATGTCCTGAAGCTTCTGGATCACGGCGCGGCGGCGATCATCCATCGCCACCAGCGTTGCAGCCATCGGCTCGACGCTGCGCTTGGCAAGCGCCTCGTCGAAAGCCTGTTCGTTTTCACGGATCCACTTGATATCGAGCATCGTCCCTAAGCCTTCAATGCGAACAGCCGCACGCTTGCTGGACGAAAGACCTCAGGTCTTCTCTGTCTCCGTCTCGGCAACCTCCGACGAGGCCTGCTCATGCTCGGCGTCTTCGGCACGTTTGCGCTCGACGAGTCGTGCGGCATAGATGGAAATCTCGTAGAGAAGGATGGTTGGCAGCGCAAGGCCGATCTGGGACATCGGGTCCGGAGGCGTCAGCACCGCAGCCGCAATGAACGCCAGCACGATCGCATATTTGCGCTTTTCCTTCAGCCACTGGCTGGTCAGTAACCCGACGCGCGCCAGAAGCGTGGTGACCACCGGCAACTGGAACACCAGGCCGAAGGACAGGACCAGCGTCATGATCAGGCTGAGATATTCCGATACCCGCGGCAGGAGCGAAATGGCCACGTCACCATCGCCACCGGACTGCTGCATGGCAAGAAAGAACCACATCACCATCGGGCAGAAGAAGAAATAGACCAGCGCACCGCCCATCAGGAACAGGATTGGAGAGGCGATCAGGAACGGCAGGAAGGCCGAGCGCTCGTTCTTGTAGAGGCCGGGAGCGACGAACTTGTAGATCTGCGATGCGATGACCGGGAATGCGATCACCAGCGCGCCGAACATCGCCACCTTCACCTGGGTGAAGAAGAATTCCTGCGGCGCCGTATAGATCAGCTCCGACTTGGTCACATCGAGGCCTGCCCAAATGACAGCCCACTTGTACGGGATAACCAGCAGGTTGAAGAGGTGTTTTGCAAAGAAGAAGCAGATGATGAAGGCGATGAAAAACGCACCGATCGACCAGATCAGGCGTGTGCGCAGTTCCATCAAATGTTCGATGAGCGGCTGCGGCTTGTCCTCGTAGTCTCCGCTCATGCTTCATCCTTCGGAGTATCGGTCTTCTTGGTCGCGCGCTTGCGAACAGGAGCAGCAGTCGCGACTGTTGTCGCCTCGGCAACCTTGGGAGCAGCACGGCTGCGCTTCGGCTTGGCTGCGGCTTCGACGACAGGCTCGGCGGCCTTGACCTTGGAAACCTTCGCGGCCGTTGCCTTCGGTGCCGCAGCCTTCTTGGCGGCGGCAGGCTTCGCTGCCTTCACCTCAGTCGGGGCAACAGTGGTCTCAGCCACAACGGCCACAACCGGTTCGGACGTTTTCGCAGCCGGCTTACGCGGCGCACGCGTCTTTGCTTTCGGTGTTTCGGTTGCCGCAACGACAGCAGGCGTTACCGCAGCAGCAGCAGGCTTGCTCTCGGCAGTCACAGGACTCGCCGGCGCAGCAGGCTCGATGCTTGGCGGCACTTCCGGGGTCACCGAGGCAGGCGCCGTACCTTCAACCGTATGCTGCGCGTCCGCGTCCGTCGGGCTCAGCAGCGTGGAATTGGTCTCGACGGAGGTCGGAACCTGGGTCGCCTTCTGCAGGTCAGACTTGATATCCTGCCCCATCTGCCTCAGCGGATTGATCGCGTCGCGAAGAGCACTGGTCGGATTGAGCTTCTGCGCATCCGATATGGTCTTGCGCACATCGTCCATATCGGCTTCGCGCAGTGCCTCGTCGAATTGCGCCCGGAATTCTCCGGCCATTTTGCGAAAATTCGCAGTCATCTTGCCGAAGGCGCGTATCATCGGCGGCAGGTCCTTGGGACCGACCACGACAATAAGCACGACCGCAATGACGAGCAGTTCGGTCCAACCGATATCAAACATGCAACGAGGCTCCTGAAACCTGCGGCCCGGTCAATTAAGAGCGGGTGGTTTCCTTGACCTCATCAGCCTTGTGGTCGACGGTCTTCGCAGTGGTCGTCTCAGGAGCGTCTTCGTCGGACATGCCCTTCTTGAAGCTCTTGATGCCCTTTGCGACGTCGCCCATCAATTCCGGAATCTTGCCGCGTCCGAAGAGAACGAGGACGATCGCCAGAACGATCAGCCAATGCCACACACTGAAAGAACCCATAAGTCCAACTCCAATTCGAATTTCGTATTCGATGTAAGCTCTTTGTGGCGCTTTTTCAAACACCAATATTGCATGATACAATAGTAATCACGCCGTCGTTAGCAGCGGAAGTCTTTCCGTTTGACGAAATGGGCCCTAAGCGCCGCGCCTGCGACTATTCGTCTTCCACGCCACCGGGGCTGAGCAGGCCGAGTTCCTCCAGATCCATCTGGGTGATCGGATCCTCGTCATCCGCCGCATCATCGGAAATGCCGGGCATTGGAATATGGAAGCCCGGCGGAATGCGGCCGGAAAGCAGGCCCGCACCTTTAAGCTCTTCGAGACCCGGCAGGTCACGCAGTTCCTCGATGCCGAAATGGTCGAGGAAATCAGTCGTGGTGCCGAGCGTCACCGGGCGGCCCGGCGAACGCCGGCGTCCGCGAAAACGCACCCAGCCCGCCTCCATCAGAACATCGAGCGTTCCCTTGGACGTCTGCACGCCGCGGATATCCTCGATCTCGGCGCGGGTGACCGGCTGGTGATAGGCAATGATCGCCAGCACTTCGAGCGCCGCGCGCGACAGCTTCTTCACCTCGTTGTCATCCTTGCGGATGACGAAGGAAAGATCGGCAGCGGTTCTGAAAGCCCAACGGTCGGCCGTGCGCACGAGGTTGACCCCGCGCCCGGCATAGATTTCGGCCAGCCGCGCCATCAGTGCGCCGATATCCGTTCCCTTCGGCAACCTGTCGGCGAGAAAGCTTTCCGGCACGGGTTCTGCCGATGCAAAGACCAGAGCTTCGGCGATCCGCTCTGCTTCGAGATCGGAAAACGGCACGACATGGCCATCCTGCAAGTCTTCGGCGATCTCGTTCATCGTTTCAACGTCATCCATCATCGCGGTCATTCCGCCTCTCCGCTCGCCGTCGCAGCAGGTGCGGAACGCGGCCGTGTGCCCGCCCTCAGATAGATCGGCTGGAACGCACCATCCTGGCGGATATCGAGCTTGCCCTCACGCACCAGTTCCAGCGAGGCTGCAAAGGCACTTGCGGTCGCCGTCACTCGATCTTCCGGCGGAAGATAAGGCAGGAGATAGGTCTGCAGCGCCGTCCAGTCGGCAATCTCCCCAAGCATCCGCGTCAGCAGCTCGCGTGCATCGACCAGCGACCAGACCTTGCGCTTTTCGATCGTCACCTGGGTGATCGCCGTGCGCTGCCGCAGATTGGCATAGGCCGACAACAGGTCATAGAGGCTGGCATCATAGGCCGACTGCACCCGATGCGGGATATGCTCCGGTGCGCCGCGGGCAAACACGTCGCGGCCGAGACGATTGCGATTGACGAGCTGGTTCGCTGCCTCGCGCATGGCTTCGAGACGACGCAGGCGGAAGGCCAGCGTCGCCGCCATTTCCTCACCGCTCGGACCATCGTCACCCTTGATCTGCTGGGGAATGAGCAGTCTGGATTTCAGATAGGCGAGCCAGGCAGCCATGACGAGATAGTCGGCCGCAAGCTCGATGCGGACACGGCGCGCACTGTCGACGAACTGGAGGTATTGCTCGGCAAGCGCCAGCACCGAGATGCGCGACAGATCGACCTTCTGGCTGCGGGCAAGATGCAGCAGAAGGTCCAGCGGACCTTCGAAACCGGCCACGTCGATGACAAAAGCGGGATCGTCGGCAGCACGCTCGCTCACGTCCTGCCAGAGCTTGTCCATCGGAATGGCGCCCTGCCCCGAATTCACCGCCAATCGAAAACCTCTCTCGCCTGGCGGTGCCGTCCGTCAGGCGACCGCCGTTAACTGATGAAACTCGTCCCGCAGCGCCGTTTCACTGGAACCGTCCGGTCGCGCAAATCCACGTTCGACCGCTTCGACACGGGCAAGCGGCTTGCCCGCCAGCGGCACCACTTCCCTCACCACGGCCTTCATTTCGTCCATCAGGCCGTTGCAATGCAAGACAATATCGCAACCTCCCCCCATGATTCGTGCCGCACGCTCGCCGATCGTACCCTTCAGCGCATTCATCGATGTGTCGTCGGAGATCAAAAGCCCGTCGAAACCGATATGGCCGCGGATCACCTCGTTGATCACGATCGGCGAGATGGTCGCCGGATCGCGGTCGTCATAGGCGGTGAAGACGATATGCGCGCTCATCGCCATCAACTCGTCCTTCATCGATATGAAGGGCAGGAAATCATGCGCTTCGAGTTCGGCGCGCGAGGCAGTGACGACCGGCAGTTCGTGATGGGAATCGGCCATGCCCCGGCCGTGGCCGGGCATATGCTTCATCACCGGCAGCATGCCGCCCGCCTTCAGCCCTTCGGCCGCCGCCTTGCCCATCTGCCCGACGGTCTTCGGGTCAAAGCCATAGGCGCGATCGCCGATGACGTTGCTGGCCCCCTCGACAGGCACGTCGAGCACCGGCAGGCAGTCCGCGGTGATCCCGAGCTTCAGGAGATCGAATGCATGCAGGCGCGACATCAGCCAGGCGGCGCGAAGTCCCTTGTCGCGATCCTGCCGATAGATTTCTCCAAGCACCGCCGCCGATGGATAGCGCTCGATCATCGGCGGGCGGATACGCTGCACGCGTCCGCCTTCCTGGTCGATGAAGACCGGCGCGTCGGGGCGTCCTACTGCATCGCGCATGGCGGCGGTCAGATCGCTGATCTGGTTGAGCTCGAGGCAATTGCGGGCAAACAGGATGAAGCCCCAGGGCCGCTCGTCGCGATAGAGCGAAATCTCGTCTTCGGTCAGCGTGGCGCCGCTTGCGCCGAGGATCATGGCCTTGGATACAGTCATGTTGGATAATCCGCAAATCGGGGGATGAACGAAAAACGGGGCGCAGCGCGCCCCGTCAGTCTCAGAGATGAAGCCTGTCAGCGGGCCACGATGCAGCTGCCGCCGGCTGCGCGGAACTTTTCGCACAGCGCCACGGCCTGATCCTTGCTGCCGGCCGGAATGCGGACGCGGTAGAAGGTGCCCTTGCCGGCAATCTCGGCGGCCTTGATGTCGACGCCACGTCCACCGATGACGCTGCCGAACTTGTTCGACAGGTTCTGGTAGGACTTCTGCGCATCGGCCTGGGTCGGAAGCGATGCGACCTGGATCACATAGCCACCATCAGCGGCAGAAGCGACCTGAGTGTTCTGCGCCGCGGCCGCAGGAGCTGCAGCGGGTGCCGCTGCAGGAGTACGCACGGTGCCCTGCCCGCTTACGCTAGCCACGACATTGGCCGGCTGCTGCGAAGGACGTGCCATCGGCACGGGCGCCTTGACGGCGGCAGCAGGCGCGGTATCGGCAAGCTGATCGATGGTAGCCGGGGCCTGGGCAGACTGCGACATGGCCGAGGCAACATCGGCCGGAGCAGACGCAGGCACGACGCCTGCCGGCTGCGAACCAGCCGTCGGGAATGCCGCAGCACTCTGGCCAGATGCATTCGAGGCCGGCATGTCGGTCTTGCCGGCTGCGCCAGCAACCTTTTCTGCTGATGCCGCATCGACATCCTGCTCGACCAGCGTACCGTCGGCGCGCACGATCATCGTCTTGACCTTGCGCGGCATGACCGTCACGGCCTGCTGCTGATCCTGCGGCAACAGACGCGGATCCTGCGTATCGCCGCTATCGGCTGCGTCGTCATTGCCGCCTTCGCTGTCGACAGGCGCGGTATCAGGCATCAGCGTCTTCTGCACGACATCGACCGGCTCTTCGCTGCTCGAAATCAGCTGCTGCTGCTTCGGCGTCTCGGATGCCGTTCCACCGACGCGGTCGTAAACGGCCTTGTCCTGGTTCGGCACCGTCTTGCCGCCCGGATTTTCAGGAGCAACCTTGACCGGGTCGGTATCGGCGGCAATCACCACCGGTTCGCCACTTCCGCCAATGCCGGAAGAATGGCCGAACCAGGCATAGGCGCCTGCACCACCGAGAACCAGCATGCCGACGGCAGCCAAAGGCGCGATCCAGCGACGAGAGGACGACGTGCCCTGCTCGTCGTCGATATCCTGATCTGCCTCGTCGGCCGCCGCATAGCGATCGTCGGCAGCAAGCGGCGTTGCCAGGCTGCGGCGGAAATCTTCTTCCAGCGCCCGCTCGAAATCGTCGAGATCAGCATAGACCGACTGGGGCTGGGCTGCGGCCTGCGTTGCGGCCGGCTCGGCCTTCGTCGCAGCGCTGGCACGCGGTGCCGGTGTAACGTCTTCCGGAGCTTCCAGAAGCGAGGCAAGCTCGGCGTCGATGTCGAGATCGAAATCGTTGCGATAGACCGGTTCCGGCTTTTCCTCGACCGGCAGGGCGGGAACATCGAGTTCGGCGATCGCTTCGGGCTGCTCTTCCGAATCGGCGATCAGGGCCGGATCGAAGGGAACATCGTCATCGAGATCGACAGGCTGTTCACTCGCCCGATCCTTCGCCATCGGCGCCGAAAAAGTCGAAGCAGCGGCCAGAGCAGGAGCCGCAGCCAGAGCGGGAGCCATGACTGGGGCAGCGGCCAAGACTGGGGCAGATGCAGGTGCAGGCGCCTTGGCCGGCTGAACCGAAATCTGCGGCGCTACGGCTGCTGCATCAGGCACAACCACTTTGCTGTTTTCCGAAACCACCATGTCGGCGAGATCGAGTTCCAGATCGTCCAGCGCCAGTTCGAATTCCATGTCGGCGAACGGGTCAAGCTCGTCTGCCACTGCCGCGGGGGCAGCAACGGTAACCGGTGCAGCGACGGGCGCGACCGCAGGCTGCGGCTTGGCCGGTGCGACAGAAACGGCTGGGGCAACCGGAAGCACAGGCGCCGCAGGAGGTACCGGCGGCGCATAACGATCGACGTCGCGGAACAACGCGTCGAGTTCGGCAAAGCGGTCACTATTGTTTTTGGCAGGTGCTTCGCTGCGCGCGGCTTCGACAGTGCGCACAGGCTCTGCCGGACCGGCAAGCGGGATGTCCATCGCCGGCACCGAGGGCGCGAGCGCGTCAACGACTGGCGCCATCACCGGAGCCGGAGCGGCCACGGGCATTTCAACCTTCAGCTCGGCGACAGGCTCGACCCTGGCCTCGACCTTGGGCGCAGGCGGCTGGTGCGAGGCCACGCCGGCCCCCGACTGGAAATTCGCCAGCGGCATGCGGAAGCTCGGGGTGAATGCCGCAGGCTTCCGTTTCATCTCGGCGACAGGCTGCGCGGCAGACACCGGCGCGGCCACGATCGAGGTCTCGAGCTCGGCGGCGAGATCGAAATCGTCGAAGGACGGCTCGGGCTCGACAGGAACGGGAGCAGCGACGACCGGCGCGGCAGGCGCCATGTCCGCGACGACGACCGGAGCCGGCGCGCTGGCGACAGACGGAAGTTCGAAACGAACCTCGTCCTCGACGACCTGCTGCGAGGAGAAGACATCGAAGCCACCGTCGTCATTCGAGACGACAGGCTCACGCGGCGCTACGTCGACATCGTGGAAACGGTCCTGAGCCGGCTCAACGCGTTCGGCAACAGGGCGATCGGAGACCGGCTCGATCATCGCCCACTCGTCGGCGACCATTGGCGCAGGCTCTTGAACCGAAGAAGCGGGCTCGAAGAATTCCGGTGGCAACGGCGACAGGGCCGGAGAGGCAGGCTCTGCCGGAGCCTCGAGGGAAAAGCCAGGAAGAGAAACGGGCTCGGCACGCGAAACCGGCTGGGCCGCGACCGGCTCCGCGACAACGGGAGCCAGATCATCGACGGGATCGAGCCTCGGCGCATCATAGCGCTCGAACTCTCTCAGCAGCTCGTCTTCCAGATTGAAGACCGGGTCGTTGCGAACGGGCGCTACGGGTGCGGTGATGGCCGGCTCGGGTTTTGCAGCAACCCGTTCCTCATAACCGACAATCCGAGCGAGTTCAGCCAACGGGTCACCATCGGCAAAGAAATCCGGTACGTCATTCCGGCTACGCGCAAGGTTGTTATCAGCCATTACCTCGTCCACTCACCTACATTGCTACGCTCTGCCAGAGCAATGTGGGCAAATGAGGGCGTTTTACCGCATTTCCTCTGGTGCAGCAGTGCCCGTAATGGTGAGGCCAGACCTCAATACGGAAGCGACAGCACGCACCAGCCCAAGTCTGGCGACGCTCAATTCTCGGTTTTTATCGTTAACAAAACGTAATTCAGGTTGTTCTTTACCTTTATTCCAGTGCGCATGGAAGAAGCTGGCCAGGTCATAGAGGTAAAATGCGATGCGATGCGGCTCCTGCGAAAGCGCGGCGCTCTCGACGATCCGCGGATATTCGGCAAGCTTCGCGACAAGCTGAAGTTCGTTCGGATCGGTGATTTCGCCGACAGTCGAGGCAAGGTCGAGCGAATCGACATCGAGATCCGGGAACGCGTCCTTCGCCTGCCGGAACACCGACATGCAACGGGCATGCGCATACTGTACGTAGAAGACCGGGTTATCTTTGGACTGCTCCGTCACCTTGGCAAAGTCGAAGTCGAGCGGCTCGGAATTCTTCCGGTAAAGCATCATGAAGCGAACCGAATCGCGTCCGACCTCGTCGACGACCTCGCGCAGCGTGACGAAATCGCCGGAACGCTTCGACATCTTCACCGGCTCGCCATCGCGATAGAGCTTGACCAGCTGGCACAGCAGCACCGTCAGCTTCGCTTTGCCGTCCGAAACGGCGCGTGCGACAGCTTCAAGCCGCTTCACATAACCGCCATGGTCGGCACCAAGCACATAGATCATCTCGTCGAAGCCGCGATCATACTTCTCCTTGAAGTAGGCCACGTCGGCGGCGAAATAGGTATAGCTGCCGTCCGACTTGATCAGCGGCCGGTCGATATCGTCCCCCACTTCGGTGGAGCGGAACAGCGTCTGGTCGCGATCTTCCCAGTCTTCCGGCAACTGCCCCTTCGGCGGCGGCAGCTTGCCCTTGTAGACATGCCCCTTGAAGGTCAGATCGTTGATCGCAGCCCGGATCGCCTTGGCGCCGTCCGCATGCAGGGTGCGCTCGGAGAAGAACACGTCGTGATGGACGTTGAGCGCTTCGAGATCCTCGCGGATCATCACCATCATCGCGGCAACCGCGCGATCCTTGACGATCGGCAGCCATTCCTCTTCCGGCATGTTGTGCAGGCGCGGGCCGTATTCTGCAGCCAGCTCCTTGCCGACCGGCACGAGATAATCGCCCGGATAAAGCCCGGCCGGGATCTCACCGATATTTTCACCGAGCGCTTCGCGGTAACGCAGGAACACCGAGCGCGCCAGCACCTCGATCTGCCCGCCGGCGTCGTTGATGTAATATTCCTTCGTCACGTCGAAGCCGGCAAAGCCCAACAGGTTGGCCAAGGCATCGCCGACAACCGCGCCACGGCAATGGCCGACATGCATCGGGCCAGTAGGGTTGGCGGAAACATATTCGACATTGGTCTTCTTGCCCGACCCGACCTTCGAGCGGCCGTAATCCGTACCCTGCTCTATCACCGAAGCGAGCAGGCGCTGCCAGTAGCCGGTCGACAAACGGATATTGATGAAGCCCGGCCCGGCAACGGAAACCTCACTGACATCGGGGTCGTTGCGCAACGCCACCGAGATCAGGTCCGCCAGCGCCCGCGGATTGGTGCCGAGCGGCTTGGCCAGCACCATCGCCGCATTGGTGGCCACATCGCCATGGCTCTGGTCGCGCGGCGGCTCGACGGTCAGGCGTCCGAAATCGACCTCTCCGCGCTTTTCCTTGACGATATCAATCGTTTCCAGCGCATTCTTAATTCTCAGATCGAAGTCAGCAAAAAGGTTCATATCTCTTATCCGCGCGACATGCGTGCGGACCCTTGGAAAACGGTTGGTCTTTGACGCGAGGGCCTAGCGCAAATCGGGAGTCTGGTCAAACAACTCCCCATGCACCCGGATCGCGTAAGTGTCGGTCATGCCGGCAAGATAGTCGGAGACGTGGCGGGCCTTGGCGGCAAGCTTCAGCCCGGAAATGTGATCGACCCAGTAATGGCTGCGCATTAGCGTCGGATCGTTCATATAGGCCTCGAACAGGTCCGTGACGATTTGCGAAGCACCGGCGCGGATGCGCATGATGTCCGGATGGCGATAAATGCGCGAAAACAGAAGCTTCTTGATCTGCCTGTCGGTCTCGGCCATCGCCGGGGAGAAGGTGGCGATCACCCTGCCCGCTGCCCGCACATCGGCAGCGCTTTGCGGCTTCACGGCAGCAAGATTGGCCTGCGCCACGCCGATCACGTCCTCGACCATATGGGTGATCTGCCGGCGCGTGACCTCGTAGGCGAAACGGCTGGCCTCCAAATGCGGATATTTCTCCCGCACCTGTCGCATCAGCCCGGCAAGGAACGGAACCTCTTCCAGCATCTCGAAGGTCAAAAGCCCCGAGCGCAACCCGTCATCGATATCATGGGTATTGTAGGCGATATCGTCGGAAATCGCCGCGACCTGCGCCTCCAGGCTGGCAAAGCTTGCAAGCTCCAGGTCGTGCAGCAGGCAGTAATCGCGGATCGGCTGCGGCACGGGGCCTTTCAGCCCCTCGCCATCCGCCGTCATCAGCGGGCCGTTATGCTTGACCAACCCCTCAAGGCTCTCCCAGGTCAGGTTGATGCCGTCGAATTCCGCATAGCGCCGTTCCAGCTTGGTGACGATGCGCAGCGACTGGGCATTGTGGTCGAACCCGCCATAGGGCTTCATCACCTCGTCCAGCGCGTCCTCGCCCGTATGACCGAACGGCGTGTGGCCGAAATCGTGAACGAGAGCGACGCCTTCGGCGAGATCCTCGTCGAGTTTCAGCGCACGGGCGAGCGCTCGGGCGATCTGCGCCACCTCGATCGTATGCGTCAGCCGGGTGCGGTAATGATCGCCGTCGGGGCTGATGAACACCTGCGTCTTGTGCTTCAGCCGCCTGAATGCCGTCGTATGGACGATCCGGTCGCGGTCGCGCTGAAACTCGGAACGTGTCAGGCTGCCGTCTTCGGGAAACATGCGTCCGCGGGAGGCCCAGGGGTCGGATGCATAGACGGCACGCTCGCCGCCGCCGAAGCCAAGTGTCCGGGTATCGATTGTCATGCCTTCACCTGCATTCGCGCCGTCCTGCGGCATCAATGGCACAGAGCATTGCGTCAGAACCATTGACGTGCCCTTCACGTCTTCATACCTATAGTGCGGCCGTGCGCAACGGCGGTGACATCTATCTTCGAGTTATTTGGGCCGATGCCTGAAACTCACCGGGCCTTCACCCCGGCAGGAGACGAAATATGAGTGAAAATGTAACCCTCTCCGATTCGGCCGCCAAGCGGATTGCCGAAATTGTCGCAGCCGACGGCGTCAAGCAGGCGCTGCGCGTCTCCGTCGAAGGTGGCGGCTGTTCCGGCTTCTCCTACAAGTTCGACCTCGCGGATGCCCCCGAGGCCGACGACATCGTGGTCGAGAACGGCAGTGCCAAGGTTCTGATCGACAGCATGTCGCTGGTCTACATGGCCGGTTCCGAGATCGATTTCGTCGACAACCTGCTCGGCCAGTCGTTCCAGATCAAGAACCCCAATGCGGTTGCAAGCTGCGGCTGCGGCACGAGTTTTGCCATCTGACATCGCTTTGTTGAGGCTTTTCAGGCAATCCGGCTTTTCTCTCGCGCATGATCGGCTAAAAGAAGCGGATCGTGTACGAGGGTGAAGGCATGAAGATCGCGACCTGGAACATCAATGGCGTCAAGGCACGCATCGATAACCTGCGCCAGTGGCTGGCCGACAGCTCTCCCGACATCGTCTGCCTGCAGGAAATCAAGTCCGTCGACGAGGGATTTCCGCGGCTTGAGATCGAATCGCTCGGCTATCACGTCGAGACCCACGGCCAGAAGGGCTTCAACGGCGTCGCGATCCTGTCGAAGCAGAAGCCCGATGAAGTCATGCGCGGCCTGCCGGGTGGCGAAGCGGCCGATGGCACGGTGGACGAGCAGTCACGCTATATCGAATGCGTCTTTTCGGTCGAAGGCGGCGCGATCCGCGTCGCATCGATCTACCTGCCGAACGGCAACCCGGCCGGCGACCCGGACAAATATCCCTACAAGCTCGCCTGGATGGAACGCCTTCGCCGCCACGCCGAAACCTGCCTCGCGCTCGAAGAGCCGCTGATCCTGGCCGGCGACTACAATGTTATCCCCGAACCGCATGACTGCTTCGATCCCGCCGTCTGGGCGACCGACGCGCTGTTTCTGCCCAAGACGCGGGAAGCCTTCCGCCGTCTGGAAAACCTCGGCCTGACCGACGCCGTGCGTGCCACGACGGACGCGGCCAAGCTTTATTCTTTCTGGGATTACCAGGCCGGCGCCTGGCCGAAGAACAACGGCATCCGCATCGACCACCTGCTCCTCTCCCCGGAAGCGGCGGACCGCCTCAAGGCAACCTCGATCGAAAAGCATGTTCGCGCCTGGGAAAAGCCGTCCGACCACGTTCCGGTGGTCGGCATATTCGACTTCGCTACGCAGTAAGGGCCGACAATAAGGGCTCCAGCGGCAGGCGCCGCTAGTCTGGTGCTAGGGGCAATAGGTCCGGTTGAGACGGCCGATCAGTCTTCCGAGGCGACCATCTGATGCGATAGGGTGACAGCGCCGCGGCGATCCTTCTCGTCGGCAACGGAGAAGGCCTGTTCCTGCAGCTGTTCCATCCAGCCGCAATCCTTCGGTGCACAACGGTCAAGCGCCGCCGTCATGAAAGCCAGCCCCCGCACGCTCTGGCCTTCCTGGAACAGGATATTGCCGAACACGGCCATGGCGCCCGGATGACCGCTCTTGCGTGCCTGGTTCAGCCACTTCTTGGCCTGCTGGATATTGGCATTGCCGCCCTCGCCCGACAGCATCATCTTGGCGAGCTGATACTGCGCCTCGGCGACACCGAAAGTCGACGCCACCTGGAAATAGAGCTGGCGGGCCTGATAGAGGTCCACCTTGACCGGGCTGCCCGGAATGCCGTGGCTGTAGTAATTGGCAAGCGACAGAAGCGCGTTGACGAAGAAGCCGGTATCTTCCGATCCGGGCTCGACGCCCTGCGCTGCAATTTCGTTATAGATCTTGAAGGCGGCGTAATCGTCCTTGGTCACGCCGTCGCCATCGGCATACATGTTGGCCAGCGCCCAGCGCGAGCCCGTATGTCCTTTTTCCGCCGCGTAACGATAGGCCTCGACCGCGTCTTCCTTCTGGCCATTCTTGTAGGCCTTGAAGCCGAACTTGAACAGGTCGAACGGGCCGGACTCCTTCGTCACCCCTGCCTTGATATCGAAGGCAAAGGCAGACCCGGCGCACATGACCGCCAGTGATAGTCCAAGAAGCAATACTCTCATGGATCCGGTGTTAGACCTTGGCATGGTTCAGTTTCTTTCGACCCGCGCACAGGACGTTGCCGCGGCGTGCATTATTGGCCTTGCGGATAGAAATTCCGGACGACGTGTTCCGAAACTTCCGCTCCCTGACAGGCGAGAGAAACTGTAGGTACCATTTTCGGCAAGACTAGGACCCTGCCGAAAAGCTGCATCATGACCGGAAAGCGAAACAGAAATTCGCTCGCCCGGACAGACAACGCCCCGTTTATCTTTGGAAAACCCGCCCATCATACTCCAACATGCACAGCCAGCCCCCGCAAGCCGCGCTCTTTACTTAGCTATCGCTGCGCTCCGTTTGTGGCGGGAAATGGACAAAAGTCCTACCCCTTAAGCGCGGCGCGA
This sequence comes from Neorhizobium sp. NCHU2750, assembly GCF_003597675.1. Classification (NCBI taxonomy): domain Bacteria; kingdom Pseudomonadati; phylum Pseudomonadota; class Alphaproteobacteria; order Hyphomicrobiales; family Rhizobiaceae; genus Neorhizobium; species Neorhizobium sp. NCHU2750. The sequence goes on from NZ_CP030827.1 coordinate 2,229,184, forward strand.
TCGTCACAAACAAATGTTGCTAAATCGTCACATTTTTCCGATGTCACGGAAACGTTTCGCAAGAAAAAGCCCGGTCGAAACCGGGCTTTTGTGGCGTGGTAAAAGAAATGCTCAGAAGCGAACCTTGAGCGAGGTCGACAGGGCTACGGCGAGATCGCTGTCGTACTTGTAGGTGGCGTCTTCACCGATCGTGCCACCATCGACGGTCATGGACTTGGAAGTACCGCTGGTCATAAGTCCGATCACGCCACCCAACCGGATCTCGACATTCTTGGTCGGAGAATAAGCAACACCGGTGCTGAGCAACCAGGTATCGGACTGGCTGCCATAGGCCTGAGACGTGCCACGATCCCAGGTGATGCTGGCCGCAGCACTCCATTGATCGTTGAATTTATGGCCAATACCGCCGGTGATCGTCCAGCCGTCGCGATAGCCGAGTTCGAGATCAGTGATCTTCGCGCCGCTCGCGCTATAGAAGGGAATGGTCTGCAACTGGCTCCAGTCGGTCCATTTGACCGAACCGAAAGCCAACCAGTCTGGCGCAATGCCGCTTTGCAGCTTGAGTTCCAGCGCATCCGGCATCGCGGTCGAACCGCTAACCGGGATGACCGACCCGCCCAGCGGGCTGACTGCGCTCGGCACCTGCGTCAGGTCGACGGTACCGGAGACGTCATTGAGCTTGACCTCGCTGTAATAGACGAGGCTGGCGCGAAATGCATATTCGGGGATTTCGTAGGCGGCGCCGGCGCGCCATCCCCAACCATGGCCGGAGAGATCAAGACGGCCTGTACCGTTATAGGGAAGGCCACCGAGCACTTCCGGCGCGATGACCAGGCTTTCCTTGAACCCGTCCATTTCCAGATAATTGCCGCCGCCGATGACGCGCAACTGGCCGGGTCCCATGTCGAACCGATACGAACAGGTCAACGCATAGTTGTCGCTGTTGATCTTGGTCTCGATATTCTGATAGGCGCCGGCCCAGTTGGCACCCGGCTTGGTATGCGCACCATAGGGCTGCGAATAATCGAACATGCAATCGGCATTCTCGTAGCCGATCTTGCCGCCGATACGCGGCGACCAATAGCCCTCGTCCTCTTTCCCGGAGGATGAATAGCCCAGTGCGTTCAACGAGAAAGGCGTCGTTCCGCTGGTATCCTGAACGTTTTTCAGCTTGCGATCCGGCATGACGAACGTCGCCGTCGATTCGAACGCCGCCTGCGAAGGATCGAACAGAAGGTCGATATTATAGCCGCCCCGCTCCACGCCGCCTGCGAATGCCTGTGAATGCAGCCCCCCCGCTGCCAACAAGAGCGCCGCAGACCGTGTGATGTATTTTCCTACCATGTCGTCTCCCACTCCTGGTAAGTTCTACCAAGCCCACTGTAGATGGATCACTCTAAACAACAACTTTCGGCTGCCGGGACGATTGCGGCGCACAACCGCTCAAAATTTACGTAAACCCATCAACAACAGAGTGAGAATCGACCGGAGCAGGATAAAATTACCTGCAGAATTGACGGATCGCAGCTACCGCTAGAATTTTATGTTGTGGGAACCTGCACCTGTGGCGATAGCGCAACAGATCGGCTTTCTCCCCCTGAGCAACCGCACAATTTTCGAATTCACGCCGAACGGCACAGGCATCAAAAGAAATGCCGCACCCGTTCCCGGATGCGGCATCTGATTGTCGGAATCGTTGAGGAAATTCAGCCTGCTTCGGAAATCCGCAACAGCGCGATCTTGAGATTGGCGAGCTGAACTTCGAGTTCGGCATAGCGTTCGCGGTCGGCTGCGACCACGTCCGGATCGGCATTGGCGATGAACTTCTCGTTGGAAAGCTTCTTGTTGAGGCGCTCCATCTCCTGTTCCGTCTTGACGATCGCCTTTTCGATGCGGGCCTTTTCGGCGACGAGATCGATCAGGTTGCCGAGCGGCAGGCAGACGGTCGCCTCGCCGACGACGATCTGGGCGGCCCCCTTAGGCGCAACATCCGCAGGCTCGATGCTTTCGACACGCGCCAGTCGCTTGATCGCAGCCTCGTGGCGGCGCATGCGGAATGCGGTCTGCTCATTGGCACCGACGACGATCAGAGGCGCTATCGCGGACGGCGGCACGTTCATCTCCGAACGGGCCGAACGCAGGCCTGAAACCAGATCGACCAGCCAGTTGATCTCGTCGGCCGCTTCCTCGTCGCCGAAATCGGCAGCCGGCCAGTCGCCATGCGCCAGAAGACCGTCGCGCTCGGCCGTATGCGCCCACAGTTCTTCCGTCATGAACGGCATGAACGGATGCAGCAACGCATAGGTCTTTTCCATGACATAGGCCATGCAGGCCTGGGCTTCCGCCTTCGCCTGCTCGTCCTCGCCCATGAATACCGGCTTCAGGAGTTCGACATACCAGTCGCAGACCTGGTTCCAGACGAAACGGTAGAGACCGCCGGCCGCCTCGTTGAAGCGGTAGGTCTCGATCGCCGTCGTCACCTCATCGACAGTTTTCGACAGCTCGGTCAGTATCCAGCGGTTGACCGTCAGCTTGGCGTCGTCCGGCGAGAAGGAAGCGTTGCGCGCAACACCGTTCATTTCGCCGAAGCGGGTGGCGTTCCACAGCTTGGTGCCGAAATTGCGATAACCGGCAATGCGGGCCGGATCGAGCTTCACGTCGCGGCCCTGCGCTGCCATGACGGCCAGCGTGAAGCGCAATGCGTCCGCGCCATATTCGTCGATCAGTTCGAGCGGGTCGATGACGTTGCCCTTCGACTTCGACATCTTCTGGCCGTTCTTGTCGCGAACCAGCGCGTGTACATAGACCGTGTTGAACGGCTCGACCGGATTGCCTTCCTCGTCCTTCATGAAGTGAAGGCCCATCATCATCATCCGGGCAACCCAGAAGAAGATGATGTCGAAACCGGTGACCAGCACGTTGGTCGGATAGTAGCGTGCCACTTCCGGCGTCTTGTCTGGCCAGCCGAGCGTCGAGAAGGGCCAGAGCGCCGACGAAAACCAAGTGTCGAGCACGTCTTCGTCGCGGGTCAGGATTTCGCCCGGCTCGAAGTTTTCAAGCTTCTCCTGCACCCAGGCCTTCCACGGGCCTTCATGCGCCAGATAGTGCTGGACAGCGGCTTCAAGCGCCTCTTCTTCCGTCTTTTCGACGAAGCACTGGCCGTCCGGACCATACCAGGCCGGAATCTGGTGTCCCCACCAGAGCTGGCGCGAAATGCACCAAGGCTCGATATTTTCCATCCATTCGAAATAGGTCTTGTCCCAGTTCTTCGGCACGAAGTTGGTGCGGCCTTCGCGTACAGAGGCGATTGCCGGCTCTGCCAGGGTCTTGGCATCGGCAAACCACTGGTCGGTCAGCATCGGCTCGATGACGACGCCGGAGCGGTCGCCGAACGGCTGCATGATCTTTTTCTTCTCGACGTAAGGAATGTCGTTGCCTTCGGCATCCCTGACCGTGACGGCAAGCCCCTCGGCATTGATCGCCTCGATGATCTTGGCGCGGGCAACCATGCGGTCGAGACCGCGATATTCTTCCGGAACGAGGTTGATCTCGTCGACGTCGCTCTCGCTTGGCAATTCGCCCGACCTGGTAATGGCGGCGGCCCGTGCGGCGCATTCGGCATAGCTGTCGCCATCGGCACGCATCGCAGCAACCGTATCCATCAGGCGGTAGAGCGGGATCCTGTTGCGCTTGGCGACCTGATAGTCATTGAAGTCATGCGCGCCGGTGATCTTCACCGCACCCGAACCGAAGGTCGGATCCGGATATTCGTCGGCAATGATCGGGATCAGACGCCGATGTTCCTTCGGCCCGACCGGGATTTCGCAGAGCTTGCCGACGATTGGAGCATAGCGTTCATCCGACGGATGAACGGCGACCGCACCATCGCCCAGCATGGTTTCCGGACGCGTCGTGGCGATCGAGATATAGTTGCGCTCTTCCGACAGGACGACGTTTCCGTCGGCGTCCTTCTCGACATAGGTATAGGTCTCGCCGCCGGCCAGCGGGTACTTGAAGTGCCACATATGGCCGTCGACTTCGCGGCTTTCGACCTCGAGGTCGGAAATCGCCGTCTCGAATTTCGGGTCCCAGTTGACCAGACGCTTGCCGCGATAGATCAAGCCTTCCTTGTAGAGCGAAACGAAGACTTCGAGCACGGCCTTTGACAGGCCCTCGTCCATCGTAAACCGCTCGCGCGACCAGTCGCAGGAAGCGCCGAGGCGTTTCAGCTGGTTGAAGATCAGCCCGCCGGATTCAGCCTTCCATTCCCATACCTTGTCGACAAAGGCGTCGCGCCCCATGTCGCGGCGGCCGGGCTGCTGGCGCTCGGCAAGCTGACGCTCGACGACCATCTGTGTCGCGATACCGGCATGGTCCATGCCCGGCTGCCACAGCACGTCCTTGCCGCGCATGCGCTCGAAGCGGACCATGATGTCCTGCAGCGTATTGTTGAGCGCGTGGCCCATATGCAGCGAGCCGGTAACGTTCGGCGGCGGGATCACGATGGTGAAGGTTTCCGCACCCGGCTTGGCATTGGCGCCGGCGCGGAATGCATCCGCATCGTCCCAGGCTTTTGCGATCTTCGGTTCGACGGCGGCGGAATCGTAGGTCTTCTCGAGCATTTCCTGACCCGTTTTTATTTCTGAATGAGATGCAGGGTTGTTAAAGACGTGGGGGGTGGCAAGTCAATAAAAAAGCCGCCCCGTTGCCGGAGCGGCCATATTCATTGACACATGCGGCAGAATTAGCGGCCCAATTACCTGCGGGGACCGCGGGCCACGCGCTCGATCTCTTCGCGCACGAGGCGCTCGACCAGCGTCGGCAGGTTGTCGTCCAGCCATTCCTGCAGCATCGGCCGCAGCATTTCCTGCGCCATGTCCTCGACCGAGCGGCGTTCAAGCCCGTCGAAAACCTCGGCGAGTTCGCCGAAGGACTTGGCCACCTGGGCACCAGCCGCCTCGGACAGAAGCCCGGCCATGGCGGACATCGAGGTGATCGCCGGCGCGGAAACCGGAGCAGAAGAGAGATCTGCGGAAACGGTCGGCTCAGCGACAGGCTCGGGAGATACGACGGCAGGCACAGGCGCGGAGACCGGCTCCTCTGCCGTCATCTCGACGGCAGCTGCCGGTTCCGTTGCGACAGACACCGGCTCTGGCAAGACCGCAGGCACGCTCTGCAGCGGTTCAACCAGCGCGGGGCGCAGCTCCGGCATGGGCAGCGAAACGATGGAAGCGGAGGTTTCGCGGAAAGGCGTCGGCTTTGCGAAATCCACCTCGGCAGCGCTTGGCTGCAACGGGGGTAGCCCGGCGTCCTCGTCGCGTGTCGTCGATCGTGAGGTCGCCATGTCCTGGTGTCGTGCAGAAGCGGCGCGAACGCGGGCCGCAACATCGGCAAGCGACATCGACTTCTCCGCGGGTGCGGAAACCACGGCAGTGGCAGCGACAGGCTCCGGCGCGCGCGGCAGGCCGGGATCATTGGCCACCATATCCGGTACGAAGGAGCCCTCGTCGAAATCCTCGATCTCGTCGTCGGCATAGGAGGATGACGCGTCGTGAAGCGCAGCCGCATCCGATGTCGGATCGTTGCTTTCGATGATCCTGCGGATCGATGCCAGGATCTCCTCCATGGAGGGTTCACGCGCTACATTTGGCTGAGCCATTTCGTCCTCGTAATTGGCGAGTGCCTCTGGCCCGATGATCAGGGCCGAACTCGCTTTACTGTAGGCGCTTGGCCGTCAGACACAATGAGACGCAAAGCGCGAGATGCGGCGATACACAGATTTTGCGCGCATCTGAGTCTCTCCCGCCACAGGCGAGCGGCTGAAATAGCGGGCAATAAAAAAGGAGGCGACCGGCGCCTCCCTGTTACGTCGCGTCAACCTGTCAGGCCTCAGAACACGAATTCCTTCGCCTTCACGAAGCCCGGCAAAGGCTTGATGGAGAGATTGAAACGGGAGCTTTCCGAAATCGCGCCATGCTCGCGAAGCAGCACCTTGGCCTGCGCCGCATTGCCGTAACCGACGACGGCGACAAGCCGCCCGCCTTCGGAAAGCTGCTCGAGAAGCACCGAAGGCACTTCCTCGATCGCACCGTCGACGAAGATCAGCTCGTAGGGAGAAGACGCCGCATGCCCCTGCGCCATGTCGCCAGTGACGACCGTCACATTAGGACAGTTGAACGACGCCAGATTGGCGCGTGCCTGCTCGGCAAGGCTGGCATCGACTTCAAGAGCAGTCACAGAACCGGCAAGCTGCGACAGCAGCGCCGCCACATAGCCGCTTCCGGCACCCAGAAGAAGAACACGGTCGTCCTTGGAAATCTCTGCTGCCTGCAACAGCTTTGCCAGCGGCGATGCATCCATCATGTAACGGCCCGGAGCCAGCGCGATATCCGCATCGGCATAAGCCAGTGCCTTGACCTTTTCCGGCACGAACGCCTCGCGCGGCACGGACAGGAAGGCCCGCAGAACGGAGTGCGACGTCACGTCAGTTGTCCGGATCTGGCTTTCCACCATCTTAACCCGGGCGGCCTCGAAATCTATCATGTCCTGTGCCTCGAATACGGTCTCACGACTGCTCACCACCCGTCTTACTGGCGAGCGGCGGTGGTTTCAAGACAGCGCAGGCCCGCACAGGAAAAAACCCGTCCTGCGGCCGCCGCCGGCCATGAGCCAGGCCGTCCAGATGTCGCCAAAGCCTATCCCGGCGTGACACGAAAACCTCTTCGCAAGCGCACAAGCGTCGCTGGCGGAGGTCACGATTCGACGCGAACCTGTCACGAAAGATATCAGTTGTTAACAGCAGAATAGCGATTTTTAACCGCCGATAAACCATGATGAAAACAGGAATAATACAATAAAAACAATTTCTTATCGCAAAAAAGCAAATTCGGAGACCGCCGCGGCGCTGCGTCGCAGCACAAGTTTATGCTTCCCATTTGCCACAGAAGCGACATAAACTCTGACAGTCAACGCAAGGAGGCAGACATGGGACGTACTTACCCCCTCAATCTCCTGGTAGTCGGTGCAGCCTTTGTATTCGTGGTCTCGATGCTGTTCATCTAAGACCTGGGCTACCGGTCGTATCTTGCATCCATCAACGTTCGATATGATCCAACATTTCGAAGAACGCACGTTCCCCTTGGAGCATGCGTTCTTCTCAAAATGGAAGCGTCAGGCGGCAGCCACGGCCTTGGTGGCCTGCGGCTTGTAGCCGATATTGTCGAGCACGGCGGAAACCAGCGGCGAGCGGTTCATCGTGTAGAGATGGATATGTGAGAAGCCGCGTCGGCCGAGATCCTCGATCTGCTCGGCGGCAACCTCGGCCGCCACCTTTGCACGCTCTTCCGGCTTCTCGTCCAGGCCCTCGAATCGCGCATCGAGAAAACCCGGAACGGTGGCGCCGCAACGCTTGGAAAACCGCTTGAGCTGCGTCAAGTTCTGGATCGGCATGATGCCCGGAATGACGGGCAGCGTGATGCCGGCGGCGGCGACCGCATCCATGTAGCGGGCAAATATTTCGTTATCGAAGAAGAATTGCGTCAGCGCCCGCGTGGCGCCGGCATCCGCCTTGCTCTTCAACACATCGATATCCGCCGACATGTCAGGGCTTTCCGGATGCTTTTCCGGATAGGCGGAAACCGAGATATCGAAATCGCCGTAATCCGCCAGAGCGCGGACCAGATCGGCGGTCTGGTTGAACCCTTCAGGATGCGGCGTGTAGGCGGTACCGATTCCGGCCGACGGATCGCCGCGCAATGCCACGATGCGGCGAACGCCTGCCGCTCGATATTCCTCGATCACGGCACGGACCTCGTCCTTCGAGGCATCGACGCAGGTCAGATGCGCGGCAGTCGGCATTTTCGTGCCGTCGATGATCTTTGTCACCGCAGCCAGCGTCGGCTCCTTGGTCGATCCGCCGGCGCCATAGGTCACCGTCACGAATTCCGGCTGAAAGAGCGACAGTTGCTCGACGGTTTCCCAGAGCTGCGCCTCCATCTCCTCCGACTTCGGGGGAAAGAACTCGAAGGAGATCTCGAACCGCTGGTCTTTTGTCTTGTCGTTCATGATCACCCTTCCTGGAGAACGGAAATAGCTGCTGCCGGTGGCGTATCGGCCATCAGCATGCGGCGATCCCTCGCCAGCCATATTGTCACTGTCAGCCCGTCATCCTTGTCGGGCGCGATATCGATGGTCTTGTCGAGCTCAAGCCCGATCTTCTCCAGCCAGTCGCTGATCATCTCATGCGAGAATCCGAGACGGACATGCGCATGGTCCTCACGCAGATGCTCCATCTTGTGGGGCGCGAGGTCCACGATCATCAACCGCCCGCCCGGCCGCAATATCCGCGCGGCTTCGGCAATGGCAAGCTCCGGCTGATCGAGGAAATGCAGCACCTGGTGGATCGTCACGAGATCGAAATCCTGCCCCTCGAGCGGCAGGTTGAGAATATCGGCATGCCGGACCGACGCCTTCAGGATGCCCGCCTTGTCGAGATTGGCCCGCGCCACCGACAGCATGTCGCGGCTTGCATCCACCCCGATTGCCCGCCGATAGCGCGGCGCCAGCAGTTGCAGGATCCAGCCGGTACCGGTGCCCAGATCGAGCAGGCTGTCGATCGGCGCAGTCCCCACCAGCTTCAACAGCGCCTGCTCGACGGCAGCGTCGCTTGCATGCAGCCGGCGCAGCTCATCCCATTCGGAAGCATTGCGGCTGAAATAGGCCTGCGCTCGCTCGGCCCGCTGGCGCTTGACGGCGGAAAGCCGCTCTCCGTCGCGCAGCAGAACCGGATCGTCGGCCGCAGCCGTCGAAAGCAGCGTGCGCACCAGCGTCGCCCCTGCCCCATCCTGCTGGAGGCGGAAATAAGCCCAGGCGCCCTCCTGGTAGCGATCGATCAGCGCATCCTCGGCTAGAAGCTTCAGGTGGCGGGAAATACGGGGCTGTGACTGGCCGAGAATTTCGGTAAGATCGGTCACCGTCAGGTCGCCCCGCGAAAGAAGCGCAAGCAGGCGAAAACGCGTCGGTTCTCCAACGGTCTTGAGCACGTCTACGAGCGTATCGAGCGGTAGCGACATTCAGCCATCCCTATAATCAACATATAAAGATATCTTTATGTGATTTAAGGTGCATTTGCAAGCTGTAACTCGTGGCTTATCCCTCTGAAAAACGACAAAGGGCGGCGTCGCCGCCACCCTTCGCCTGCCTGATGATCTTGAGACGCCGGATCACGGCATCCTGGAATTCAGAACTCCTGCCAGTCGTCGGTCGCAACAGCCGCAGCCGCACCACCCCTTGCGACACGAGCCGCAGGAGCGGACGAGCGCATTGCCTGCCCCTGCTGTGTAGCGACCCGACCTTGAGGTGTGCCCGCACGCATCTGGCCGGCAACCTTGCGCAAGCCGTCGGTGGGGCGGGAGCCGAGGGTGAAGCTGGAAATCAGCCCCTCGAGATTGCTGCTCTCCTGCGCAAGCCCCGCACCGGCCGCACTCATTTCTTCCACCATAGCGGCATTCTGCTGGGTAGCCTGGTCCATCTGGTTGATCGCGGTGTTGATTTCCGCCAGACCTACCGACTGCTCCTGCGCCGCCGTGGCGATCGCATCCATATGGCGATTGACCACCAGCACCAGCTCCGCGATCTGGGTCAAACCGTCGCCGGTATCGCTGACCAGCTTGACGCCCTCCCCGACAGCAACCGCGGAATTCGAGATCAACCCCTTGATCTCCTTCGCAGCCGTGGCCGAGCGCTGCGCAAGCTCGCGCACTTCCTGTGCAACCACTGCAAAGCCCTTGCCCGCTTCGCCCGCACGTGCGGCCTCGACGCCGGCGTTTAGCGCCAGAAGATTGGTCTGGAAGGCAATCTCGTCGATGACGCTGATGATCTGGCTGATCTGTTGAGAGGACTGTTCGATCCGCTCCATGGCAGCAACCGCATCGCGGACAACCTTGCCGGAGCGATCGGCCTTCGCCGTGGCATCGCGCACGACGTCGCGCGCTTCGCCGGTCCGCTTCGACGTATTGGTGACGTTGGAGGTAATCTGCTCGAGGGCGGCAGCCGTTTCTTCCAGCGATGCTGCCTGCTGTTCGGTGCGCTTGGAAAGCGTATCGGAGGCCGCGGAAATCTCGTCGCTACCGCTTGTGACGGTCGAGACCGACTGCCCCACGCTGAGCAGCGTCGAGCGCAACTGACTGACCGAAGCGTTGAAGTCCCGGCGAAGCGCTTCGAACTGCGGCGCGAATTCCGCGTTGATTTCGCAGACCATGTCGCCGGATGCGAGACGCTTCAGCCCTTCGGCCAAAGAGCCTGTCGCCTGATTGAGGCGTTCTTCTGCATCGGCCTCGGCACGGCGCTGCGCTTCGATGCGTTGCTGCTCGGCGGTCAGGCGATCCGCCTCGGCCGACGCCTCAAGTTCGCGATTGCGAATTGCCGATTGGCGGAAAACCTCGACGGAGCGGGCCATGTTGCCGATCTCGTCCTTGCGCAGAGCGAACGGGATCGCGGCATTCGTATCGCCTTCCGCAAGCATGCTCATAGACTTGGTCAGCGCGCTGATGGGGGCGATGACGCGGCGCAGGACGACGGCGAAGACAACGGCGGCCAAGATCACGACGCCGGCAAGCAGTAGGCAATAGAAGATCATGTTGCCGAACGCCGCCGAAGCCGCATCGATGGCCGTCTGGTTCAACGTATTCATGGCAAGCAGCGCGACATCCGAGATGGTGCCCTGGCTGATCGTGCTGGCAGCAATCCAGTCGTCATAGGTGAGGTTCGGCGCATTGCCGGCGACCAGGCTCTTGATGGCCGCAGTCTGCATGGCAGCGAAACTGCCGCTGAAGAAGCCGTCATCCGCCTTGGCTGCCGCTGCTTTCAGCTCACTCGACACGGACGGATGATTGATGAGCACACGGACCTGAGCCCAGGCAAAGTTCGTCTTCGTTTCGGAAGCAAGCACATCGGTGACTTCGGCCGGCGACAATGGCTTGGCCGTTGCCGTTGCCTTGTTGACAGCCGTTCCGATGCCACCGGAAGCCGCGCGGGCGGCCCACGCAGTCGCACGGATCTGAATAAGATCAACCAGTCTGTTGTCGAGCGAGCGGATTTTCGCCTCGGCGGAATTGGAGGCCTTCTCAAGCTGCGTCAGATAATCGTTGCCAAAGTTCATCCCCCGCGGGCTGACCGCCGGATCGCGCGATTCGAATGGCATGGCGAGCTGACGATCAACCTCGGCACGCAGAGCAAGATTGCCGTCGGTGGCGGTCTTAAGCTGGCTCAACATCGGCGCCAATTCGCTGTCGTTGAGGTCTGCCATGGCGGCGACCACTTCGGCCCAGCCCGCATCGACCTTGGAACGGTAGCTGTTCAGGGCCTGAATTGTGTTCTTGCCGCGCTCGATGCTCATCGACAGCGCCGTCGCAGTCTGGCCGCGTTCCTGGCGATAATTCACCAGCACATCGAACAACCCCTTATCGAGAACCGTCAGGCGCGCAACCTTGTCGAACACGACTCTGTTGTTGTAGGAATGTTGCAGCGACGTGATGGACATAAAGGCCAGCAACAGGCTGACGACAGAAAAGGCGGTTATCAGTACATTTCTTAATGAAAACATAGACTTGCCTCTAATTTTCTTCATATATAATGAAAGATAATTTTCCCTTCGCGACTGTAGCGAGGCGCGTCTAACAAGCCGTTAATTTTAAATTTTCAAGCCCATTTGCGCAGACAAATTGCCGCAGGCCGTCAATAGTAAGCTCAAACGCAAAAAGGCCCGGACGAGCCGGGCCTTTTGTAAAGCAAAGTTCCGAATTGGAGGCCTTATCGCGTCAGGCGCTTATAGGCTTGGCTGCCGGGGTTGAGAGCATCCGGGCCAAGACGACGAACCTTGTCCTGCTCGTAGTCTTCGAAGTTGCCTTCGAACCACTCCACATGGCCGTCGCCTTCGAAGGCGAGGATGTGCGTCGCCAGACGGTCGAGGAACATGCGATCGTGGCTGATGATGATCGCGCAGCCGGCGAAAGCTTCCAGCGCGCTTTCAAGCGCACCGAGCGTTTCCGTATCGAGGTCGTTGGTCGGTTCGTCGAGCAGCAGCACGTTGCCGCCGGCCTTCAGCATCTTGGCAAGGTGAACGCGATTGCGTTGGCCGCCCGAGAGATTGCCGACCTTCTGCTGCTGGTCGCCACCCTTGAAGTTGAAGGCGCCACAATAGGCACGGGAGTTCATGTCGAACTTCCCGAGCTTGATGACTTCGGCACCTCCCGAGATTTCTTCCCAGACGGTCTTGTTGCCATCCAGCGCATCGCGGCTCTGGTCGACATAACCGAGATGAACCGTGTCGCCGACGCGGATCGAGCCGGCATCTGGAGTTTCCTGGCCCGTGATCATCTTGAACAGCGTCGACTTGCCGGCGCCGTTCGGACCGATAATGCCGACGATGCCGCCAGGGGGCAGCTTCAGCGACAGGTCGTTGATCAAAGTGCGGCCGTCAAAGCCCTTCTTGATGCCTTCCAGTTCGATGACCACGTTGCCGAGGCGTTCGGAAACCGGAATGATGATCTGCGCGTCGCCGGGGCGGATGCCCTCGGCCGCGTCGACCAACTGTTCATAGGCCTTGATACGGGCCTTCGACTTGGCCTGACGTGCCTTCGGGCTGGAGGCGATCCATTCCTGTTCGCGAGACAGCGCCTTCTGGCGGCCGGCTTCTTCGCGCGCTTCCTGCTGCATGCGCTTGGCCTTCGCCTGCAGGTAGGCGGAATAGTTGCCTTCGTAAGGAATGCCACGGCCGCGATCGAGTTCGAGGATCCAGCCGGTGACGTTGTCAAGGAAGTAGCGGTCGTGGGTGATCATCATCACGGCGCCCGGATAATCGCGCAGGTGCTTTTCAAGCCAGGCGATGGTTTCGGCGTCGAGATGGTTGGTCGGTTCGTCGAGCAGCAGCAGGTCTGGCTGCGACAGCAGCAGGCGGCAAAGCGCGAGACGGCGGCGTTCACCACCCGACAGATTGTCGACGGCCGCATCCTTGGGCGGGCAGCGCAAGGCTTCCATCGCCATCTCGACCTGCTGTTCGAGGTCCCAGAGATTCTGGCTGTCGATGATGTCCTGCAGCTTGGCGCCTTCATCCGCAGTCTCGTCGGAATAGTTCATCATCAGTTCGTTGTAGCGATCGATGACGGCCTGCTTGTCGGCAACGCCTTCCATGACGTTTTCGAAGGCGGTTTTGTTGGGATCGAGCTTCGGCTCCTGCTCCAGGTAGCCGACAGTCGCGCCCTCGGCGAGCCAGGCTTCGCCGGTATATTCCTTGTCCTGTCCGGCAATGATGCGAAGGACGGTCGACTTACCGGCGCCGTTCGGGCCGAGGATACCGATCTTGGCATCGGGATAGAACGACAGGTTGACGTTCTCAAGGATCTTCTTGGCGCCATAGGACTTGTTCAATCCCGACATGTGATAGATGAACTGACGTGCCATACGTAAAAACGCTCCGGAGGGCTTGGGGGGCTTTTGTTTGCCCGCTATGTAGGCGAAGAAAGGCAAAGGGGCAATGCGAGAGCGGGCGGAGGTGCTAAAATGAGCTTGGATTTTGCGTGGGAAACCTCAAAATTGCAGAGCCCGACAGGTGCTTCGATGGCCTGCCACCATCTACCCGCCGTCGTAACGGAGATGCATCCCGCGCGCGGAATACTTTTGATCTGTCACGGCCTTGCCGAACATTCAAAACGCTATCGCGCCTTCGCCTCTGCCATGGCAGCCGCAGGTTTTCACGTCTATGCCTGGGATCACCGCGGCCACGGCGAGACGACGGCACGGGACGCGCCGATCGGCCGTTTTGCCTTGAAGGACGGAGCGCGGATCGTCATCGAGGATGTAATGGCGGTGCGGGCGCAGGCGGTCCTGGCCCATCCGGGCCTTCCCGTCATTCTCTTCGGTCACTCCATGGGCGGCCTGATCGCACTCAACGCCGCCGTCGATCACCCGGACGCCTTCGATGCCGTCGCCGTCTGGAACTCCAATTTCAATCCCGGCCTTGCCGGCCGCGCCGCACAGGTCCTGCTCAAGATCGAGCGTGCGCTGAAAGGTTCGGACACGCCGAGCGGCCTGCTGCCTCGCCTCACCTTCGGCGCCTGGGGCAACAGCATTCCCGACCATCGCACCACCTTCGACTGGCTGAGCCATGATCCGCATGAGGTCGATGCCTATATCGCCGATCCGCTCTGCGGTTTCGACGCGAGCGTTTCCCTTTGGCTCGATCTCTTCGAACTGACGTTTCGCGCCCCCCCGATGGTCGGCAGGCTTCGCAGGAACCTGCCCGTCTACCTGCTCGGCGGCGGCGAGGACCCGGCCACCAACAAGGCCGAGGAAATCCTCTGGCTGTCGGGGCATCTGCGCCGGAATGGTCTTACCAACGTCATGACCCGATTCTGGCCCAATGCCCGCCACGAGACGCTGAACGACACGATGCGTGTGGAAGCCACCGCCGAATTTGCGGCATGGGCCACGAATGCATTCCACCCGGTCGCCCAATCGGCCTCCCCGTCGGCCACCGAGTCGCCTATATCGCCCGCAGCGGCAGCGCCCGCGGAATGAGGTCATGACTTTTCTTCACGTGCGCATAATGTCGCACGCGGCTATATCCATGCCATGAGCGCAGCCCAGACCATGTCACATCCGCAAGCACAGACGACCAGCATATCTGCAGGCCTCGGCCTGATGATACTCGCCATGCTGCTCGCGCCGCTGATGGACGTGTTTTCCAAGCTCGCGACCGACACCGCGTCGCCGATGATGATCACCACCGCCCGCTTTGTGCTGCAGGGCCTGTGCATGACCCCCTTCGTTCTCGGTTCGGGCGCATGGCGCCGTTTCTCCTGGCGCATGAGCTTTTATCATGCCATTCGCGCCGCGGTCGTCGCACTGTCGATGATCTGCTTCGTCGCCACGCTCGCCGTCATGCCCGTTGCCGATGCCGTTGCGATTTTCTTCATTGAGCCGATTATTCTTACGGTTCTCTCCAGCATCTTCCTCAAGGAGACGATCGGCTGGCGGCGCTACACCGCCTGCGCCGTCGGCTTCATCGGCGCGATGATCGTCATCCGCCCGAGCTTCCAGGAAATCGGTGCAATCGCACTGCTGCCGGTCGTCACCGCCTTCTGCATCGCGATCTTCGCCATGATGACCCGTGCCTTGTCGCAGCGGGAGGATCCCTGGACGATGCAGTTTCAGATGGCGCTCTGGGGCGTACCGATCTGCGCCGTCCTTCTCATCGCAGGCCACGAGGCCGAAATCGATTTTCTCGCCCCGTCCCTGCCCGACGTCACCACCCTCACCTGGCTGCTGGGCGTCGGCATCTTCGCCACCCTCTCCGGCCTGTTCAGCGTCTATGCCTACCGCGCAGCCCCCGCCTCCGTGCTGGCGCCGATACAGTATTTCGAGATCGTCTCCGCCACCCTGTTCGGATGGCTGGTCTTCGATGATTTCCCGGATCCGATCAAATGGCTCGGCATCTCGATCATCATCGGCTCTGGCCTCTACATCATCTGGCGCGAGCGCCGTGTCGCCTCGACCAAGCCCGTCACCACAAGCGAAACCACATCGGTATCCCCCTGACCATGGACATCGCGCAGAAGAAGCCACCGCTCGCCGGCATCCGCGTCCTCGAACTCGCTCGCGTGCTGGCCGGTCCCTGGGCTGGCCAGATGCTCGCCGATATGGGGGCCGACGTCATCAAGGTCGAAAACCCCGAGGGCGGCGACGATACCCGCGCTTGGGGGCCGCCCTTCGTCGAGAGCCGCGACGGTGAAAACCTCTCCGCCGCCTATTACCACTCGACCAACCGCGGCAAGCGTTCGATCGCCGTCGATCTCAAGACCGAGGAAGGCCAGGCGATCGTACGGCGCCTCGCCGCCCGGTCCGACGTGCTGATCGAAAACTTCAAGATCGGCGGCCTGAAGAAATACGGGCTCGACTACGAGAGCCTGAAGGCGGTCAACCCGAAGCTCGTCTATTGCTCGATCACCGGATTCGGCCAGGATGGCCCCTATGCCGCGCTTGCCGGCTACGACTATATCGTCCAGGGCATGTCCGGCTTCATGTCGATCACCGGCGAACCTGAGGGCCAGCCGATGAAGGCCGGCGTGGCGATCGCCGATATCTTTACCGGCATCTATGCCGTCACCGCCATCCAGGGCGCGTTGATCCATGCGATGAAGACCGGCGAAGGCCAGCAGGTCGACATGGCGCTTCTTGACGTCATGTCGTCGGTTCTCGCCAACCAGAACATGAACTACCTGATTTCCGGCATTTCGCCGGTCAAGCTCGGCAACGCCCATCCCAACATTTCGCCCTATGAGGTGATCCCGGTCCATGACGGCCACATCATCCTTGCAGTCGGCAATGACGGCCAGTTCCGGCGGTTTTGCCGCATTCTGGGCATCGAGCAAGTGGCAGATGATGAACGCTACGCCACCAACAAGGCACGCGTCGCCCACCGCATCGAGGTGCGCAGCCTGCTGGTCGCCGAAACGACGAAATGGTCGAAGGCCGATCTTCTCGCCGCCTGCGGCGACAATGCCGTACCGGTCGGGCCGATCAACTCGATCGGCGAGATGTTCGAGGACCCGCAGGTCAAGGCCCGCGGCCTTCGCATCGATCTAGAGGCCGACGACGGCACGGTCATTGCGGGTGTGCGGAGCCCGATCATGCTGTCTGAGACACCGCTCAGCTATCATCGTCCGAGCCCGGCACTCGGACAGCATACGGACGAGATACTGGCCGAACTGAAGAAAATGGAGGAGGATTCCAAGTGACGAAGACCGGTGGCCAACTGATCGTCGAAGCCCTGAAGGCAAACGGCGTCAGGCAAGTGTCCTGCGTACCCGGCGAAAGCTATCTCGCGGTACTCGACGCACTCTATGAAAGCGGCATCGACGTCATGGTCTGCCGCCAGGAAGGCGGCGCCGCGATGATGGCCGACACCTGGGGCCGGCTATCCGGCGAACCAGGCATCTGCATGGTCACGCGCGGCCCCGGCGCCACCAATGCCTCTGCCGGTCTGCATATCGCCCGGCAGGATTCGATCCCGATGATCCTCTTCGTCGGCCAGATCGGCCGCGACATGAAGGAGCGGGAAGCCTTCCAGGAAGTCGAATATCGCCGCGCCTTCACCGAATTCGCCAAATGGGTCGGCGAGATCGACGATGCCCGTCGCATCCCCGAATTCGTTACCCGCGCCTTTGCCGTGGCCACATCCGGCCGCCCCGGCCCCGTCGTCCTGACCCTGCCCGAAGACATGCTGGTCGATGTAGTCGAAGCGCCACAGGCACGAGCTTATACACGCGTCGAAAGCCATCCCGGTCCCTCGCAGATCGCACAATTCGACAAGCTGCTGAAGGAAGCCCAGCGACCGATGATCATCCTCGGCGGCACCCGCTGGAATGAGCAGGCGGTGGCCGACATCGCGGAGTTCGCCGACCGCTTCAAGCTGCCGGTCGGCTGCTCCTTCCGCCGCCAGATGCTGTTCGACCATCTCCATCCCTCCTATGCTGGCGATATCGGCATAGGCATCAATCCGGCGCTGGCAAAGGAGGTCAGGGAGAGCGACCTTTTGATTCTCGTCGGCGCCCGCATGTCGGAAATGCCCTCGTCCAGCTACACGCTGATCGACATCCCCTATCCGGCCCAGAAGCTCGTGCATGTCTTCCCGGATCCGGAAGAACTCGGTCGTCTCTACAGACCCGATCTCGCCATCTGCGCCGGCCCGGCAGAGTTTGCCGCCGCCGTTCAGTCGCTCGAACCGCCGGCCCGGCCGATCTGGGCCGAACGCAAGTCGGCCATGCATGACGCCTATCTCAAATGGTCGACGCCGCCCGGCATCGGCCCCGGCAAGGTCCATATGGGCCCGATCATGGACTGGATCGAGGAAAACGTCGCCGAGGACACGATCTTCACCAATGGCGCCGGCAACTACGCCACATGGCTGCATCGCTTCCATCGCTTCCGCAAATTCAACACCCAGTCCGCCCCGACCTCCGGCTCGATGGGGTACGGCCTGCCGGCTGCGGTCGCGGCCAAGAAGCTGTTTCCCGAGCGCGAAGTCGTCTGCTTTGCCGGCGATGGCTGCTTCATGATGCACGGCCAGGAATTCATCACCGCCGTCCGCTATGACCTGCCGATCATCACCGTCCTCGTCAACAACGGCATCTACGGCACGATCCGCATGCATCAGGAGCGGGAATATCCCGGCCGCGTCAGCGGCACCGATCTCATCAATCCGGATTTCGTCGCCTATGCCAAGGCCTTCGGCGGACATGGCGAACTGGTCGAGCAGACCGAGGATTTCGGCCCCGCCTATCTGCGCGCAAGAGCAAGCGGCAAGCCGGCTATCATCGAGGTCAGGCTCGATCCGGAAGCGATCACGCCGGCAAAGACGCTGACCCAGATCCGCGAAAAAAGCTGACGCCCGGTGCCAGGCATTCGTCATGAAAGCTCGGAACCATCTGACCGTCATGCCGTTTGGTCTGCATGGCTAGTGAAACAAAACGAAAAGCACTTGGAGGGATGTCGACCTTCGTCGTCGTCATCTTCCTCATCGCGGTCGCCCTGGCAGCCTTCTATATGTTCGGCATGACGCCCGGCGAACCCTGATGCTCAGTCAGACGCGGAAAAAGGGGCTGGATATTCCGGCCCCTTTTTCACATCCAAAGCTTAGGGTCTCTTTCCACTTCGGGCAGAGAAGACTTCAGTCAGCGCTTGAGTTCGGTTTTGAACATCTGCGCCAGCCGATTGCAGAATGCGACGGTAAAATCCGCCGTGGCCTTGGCATAGGCACGCGTCGTGGCGGTTTGGGCCTGATTGAAGGCTTGATTCGTGACCGCCATGGGATCTGCATAGGTCTTGCTGGCGTATTTGAAGAAGAGGTTCTTTGAATCCCACACCATGGCGGGCCGCTTGTAGCGGATATCGCAGGCGCGCGCATAGACCATAGCCTGCGCCGCCACCTGCAGTTCCGATCCCGACGGGATCGCAGGCAGGTTTTCGGAACGGGCCGCGGATGCCATGAAACCGGCGGCAATTGCAATCGCCATCAGACCAGTCCTGAACATCCGCGGTCCCTCTTGATCAGATCGCCGCAGTGACGACGAATTCGACCTTGTACTTCGGCGCAGCGAGCTTGGCTTCGCTGGTGGCGCGGGCCGGCGTGTTGGCCGGATCGACCCAGGCTTCCCAGGCAGCGTTCATTTCGCCGAAATAGGACATGTCGGAGAGATAGATGATCGTCTGCAGGATCTTCGACTTGTCGGAACCGACGGCAGCCAGCAGGCGGTCGACTTCAGCCAGGGCGTCCTTGCACTGTTCGGTCACGGTTTCGCCGTCGCCAACCTGGCCGGCGAGATAGACGGTGTTGCCGTGGACGACTGCGCCGCTCATGCGTGCGCCGGGGTCGATGCGCTTGATGCTCATGGGAATGCTCCTGAATGCTGAGCTTTGGGATAACATGGCGCGAAGCGATCGCACCATGCGCGAAAAGATGTGCCGGGCCTGAAGCGGAGAGCCTGGTCGGGTCAGCCCTTGAAGCGCTGCGCCTGTTCGTAGATCGCGGTCGAGCGGGCGCCCGAACGGCAGAAGCCGAGCATCGGCGTCGGAAGATCCTCGACCGCATCGACCATCTCGGTCACACCCTCCGGCGTCAGGCCCATGCGGCCGACCGGGATATGGCGGATTTCCAGGCCAAGTTCCTTGGCGCGCGCCTCGATATCGGCGTAATGCGGCTGGCCGGGCTCTTCTTCGTCGGGACGGTTGCAGACGAGCGACTTGAAGCCGAGTGCCTTGATCTCGTCGAGCTCGTCGACGGTGATCTGTCCGGAAACCGAATACTCGTCGTTGATCTGGCGGATATCCATGGCGCAGCCTCCATTTTTCTGTCGGGCGCCAGCATTACGCGGTGGCTCGACGAGCGTCAACGGAAGAAGGACGCTTATCAGGTGAAAGCGAAACGCAGCGCATAGTCGGCGCTTTCGCCCGGCTGCAGCCACTGCAATTCGCCCGTCCCGGCAAGCTCGCTGCGGCTGGCCAGACGATGCGAAACCGGCTCGATGCCGAGCACATGGGCAGGCGCCTTCTGGTTTCGCCAGATCTGCAGATAGGGCAGTGTATCGGTCCTGAACCTCACCTTCAGCGTTGAGCCGCCGATCGCCGCAATCGGCCCGAGTGCCACCTCCGCCCATGCCTCGCCCTCCCGCGCCGCCGGCACGCAGAAGACGCTGCCGGGCTCCGGCCCGAAATTCCACGGCATCTGCCCATCCTCGAACATCGCGCCGGACAGATGCACCGCATCGTCGAACAGCCATGCGCCGATATTCATGTGATACATATGCACCCGCGCAATCGGCTTGTCCCCGGTATTCGTCACCCTGTCCTGCAGGCAGACTTCGCCCGTGGCGCTGTCGATCCGCCAATGGCGTTCGAGCAGCACCCTGCCGCCATCTGCGGTGACGACAGGCACATGCGCATGGCATTCCGCATCCTCTCCCTGCATTTCCCAGAAGGTGATCTCGGCGGGATGGGACGAAAACGAACCGTGCAGCGGATATGCCCTGCCATCGGTCTCGCCGGCGATCTGGTCGGGATGGCGGATGTGATCGGGACCGCAGGTGAACAGGAACCCCTCGAGCGAGTGATCGATTCGCGGGTCCCCGTCGTCGGGGATCGCCCTTCCCGGCGCGATATCGACATCGTTGACGAAGCAGCCGCCGATGTCGAGCACCGAGCTCTCGTCCAGCAAAATCCGCGGACCAAGCGCTGACGCGAAGGATTTCATGGGCATTTCCTCCTCAAGCTCGCCTCGTGGTTACCGAGGGTGAGCAGAATTTAATGATTCATTCATCGCAAACTGGGATTCTTCCACAGAAGCGTCAAATTTACCTTGTCAATCATCGCACTTAGCAAACGGGAACCAAGCACCCACATTCCCGATTACTTGTATGTGGCAACATTATAATCGGTGAGATCGTGAAGCGCTCCCTCTTCGTCGGCATCAGTCTTATGGTTTTTTCAGCCGCGCTGGCAGAGCCTGCGGCCGCACAGTCGCGTTATGGCTATGGCGGCGGCGCGGTCCTCGTCGCCCCGGACGGAGCCATCCTCGATTACACCCCGAACAGCCGCGACGTGATCGTCAGCCGCGACAGCGCCGGCCGCCGCGTCTATATCGATCGTTATGGCAACATCCTTGCGACCGAAGTGCGGCAGGATGGCTACCAGCAGCGTAACGACCAGTATCCGCCGGCACCGCGGGGCTATGGCAACGGCAGCCAGGCGGATGCCTATCCCTCGACCTACAGCAATCGGGGCGGCTATCGCGACTATCGCCAGTACCGGCCGGAAGAACCCGGCGCCGTGACCGGTTCGATCGGCGGCCAGGTCACCCGCGCGCCGCTTGACGACCAGCAGCAACAGGACAGCGACCAGACCTATCCTCAGGAAGCGTCGCTTGAACCGAGCGCGCCCGCCACCGAAGCCATTCACTCGGCAAAGCCAGTGATTGCCGTCACCAAGAAGCCCCAGGCTGAAATCGTGGCACTGCAGGTCTTCCTCGATCGCGAGGGCATTTCCCCAGGCGTCATCGACGGCCATCTCGGCGACAACGTCAACAAGGCGGTCGCGGCCTGGCAGGAAATGACCGGCGAGACGCTCGACCCGAACAATTCCGAAGACATCATGCAGCGGCTTTCCTATTCCGGCGGGCTGCCATTCGTCGACTATACGATCACCGCAGCCGATGCCGCCGGCCCCTACGTCGCCTCGATCCCGGAAGACTACGCCCACAAGGCGGCGCTGCCGGCCATGGCCTTCACCTCGGTTACCGAAAAGCTCGCCGAACAGTTCCACATGGACGAGGGCTATCTGAAGTCGCTGAACCCGAATGTCGACTTCACCATTCCCGGCACCATCATCAAGGTCGTCAATCCCGGCGCACCGAAGACCGGTCAGGTGACCCGCATCGTCGCCGACAAGGGCCGCAAGCAGGTCTTCGCCTATGGCGCCGATGGCAACCTGATTGCCGCCTATCCGGCCACCATTGGCTCCTCGGACACGCCCTCCCCCTCCGGCACCCACACGGTCGAACGCGTTGCGCTCAATCCGGGCTATACCTACAATCCGAAGATCAACTTCACCCAGGGCAACAACACCCAGATCCTGCAGATCCCGCCGGGTCCGAACGGCCCGGTCGGCACCGTCTGGATCGCCCTGTCCAAACCCACTTACGGCATTCACGGCACGCCGGAGCCCTCCAAGATCGGCAAGACCAGCAGCCACGGCTGCGTGCGCCTGACCAACTGGGATGCGACCGAGCTCGCCAAGATGGTGAAGCCTGGCACCACGGTCGAATTCGTCGAATAGGACCAATCGCCGACGCGATACCCCGGAACGACAATGGCCGGCTTTCGCCGGCCATTTGCTTCATGAATGCTGCTGCGGCTCAAATGCCCCGGCCGAGCCCGATCAGCCGGGAAACCGCTGATCGCGTCACCTTCACCGGCATCAGGCGCAGCACTTCCGTCGCGTAGGCGCGGGCGTTCTCCTTGGCCTTGTCGAGATTGCTGACCTTGGCCGGATCCATCATATGCAGCGACCCGCCGGTCTCGAACAGTTCCTTGAATGCGTTGCGTTCGCCGATCGGTGTCGTCATCACGTTGACGCCCTTGGCGGCCAGCAGGCCCTTGATCGCCAAAAGGGCCTTCGTCGTGACCATTGAGGTCACGCGGGTAAGGACTACGGAATGGTCGATATCGAGCTTCGCCTTGTCCTTCATCGCCGCGAGCAGATCGAGGATCTGCGCCGCCCCCTTCGCGTCCATCGCCGACCCCTGGACCGGTATGAAGACATGATCGGATACGCCGAGCGCCGTCGTCACCAGCGCGTCTCGCGCACCGGCGAGATCGATGATGAAATAATCCGTCGAAGACGCCATTTCGCGCAGATGACATTGCAGCGAGGCGATCGAGACTTCGGATATGACCTCGATATTGCGGACCCTGCCCGAAATCTCCTGCCACTGGCTGATCCAGCGCTGCGGGTCGGCGTCGATAATGGTGATGCGAAAGCCCTGATGGGCAAGCTCGGTGGCAAGCAGCAGCGCGGCGGTGGTCTTGCCGGCCCCGCCCTTGGCATTGGCGAATGAAATTACGGGCATTGTCCGTCCTTGGAGGGCAATCTTGAGCCGCATCGCTCTTGCGGCACCGGGAGCATGGTGCCTGAAGCCGCATCCTCCCCAAACATGGTTAACCGAGATTTAAAGCGGCACCCATCGCGATAGCAACTGGGTCGTGTGCGGTACAGACGTTAGAAGAAAAAGGCGGCCATCCATGGACAGCCGCCTCTCACCACAGACAGGATTTACAGACAAGGCTCAGGCGAGCGAGGCCGCCTCCTTGTGCTGCATGGCGAATTCTTCCTCTGGCGACAGGATCAGCCGATGGCGTCCGACCAGCGCGAAATAGGCGATCGCCACCGCGAACCACACGACCACCCAGACGACACCCTTGAAGAAGTTCGGGTCCTGTACCTGATAGAGCAGCGTCACAACGGCGATAATGATCGTCAGCACCGCGCCGGGAACACCGAGCGGCGAACGGAACGGCCGTTCGATATTCGGCAGTTTCTTGCGCAGGATGATGAACGAGATCGCCTGCATGATATAGGAGAACATCGCCCCGAAGACCGCCATGTTGAGCAGCACGCTACCGATGATGCTGCCGCCCTCTTCCGCTCCAAGCGCAAACCAGATCACCAGCATGACGGCAAGCCCGACGACGGCACCGGCCACCATCGCCACGTAAGGCGTCTTGTAGGTCGAGTGGGTTATCGACAGCACCGTCGGAAAATAGCCGGCCCGCGACAGCGAATAAATCTGCCGTCCCTGCGCATAGAGGATCGTGTGGAAGCTGGCGATCAGCCCCGTCAGCGCGACAAGACCGAGAAGAACCACGCCGCCATCGCCATAGACCGCCTTGAAGCCATCGAGCAGCGGCTCGAGCGCCGAACCGAGATGGAAGGCGCCGACGCCCGGCAGCGACGGGTTGAGCAGGATGATCATGAAGGCCGACAGCATCAGAGTCGCCATCCCGAGAATGATGCCCTTCGGCATGTCACGCTTCGGATCGACCGATTCTTCCGCAGCCAGCGGCAGCTGCTCGATGGCGAGGAAAAGCCAGACTGCAAAGGGCAGCGTGGCCAGGACGCCGGACATGCCGAACGGGAAGAATTCACCGTGGCCCTCCGGCAGTTCGACGGCCGCGCCATCCGGCCCGACGCCGATATTGAGCGCCCAGCGCGAAAAGTCCATGTTGGGGATGGCGCTGATCCAGAAGAAGACCAGCACCGCAAGCGAGATGACCGTGATCACCAGTGTCACCTTGAACGACAGTTCAAGCCCGAACACGTTGAGAGCCAGGAAGATCGCATAGAACACGATCCAGATGATCGGCGAATAGACGGCATCCAGTCCCAGGATGGAATTGACATAGGCCGTGATGAAGGTGACGACGACGGCGGGCGTCAGCACATATTCGACGTTCTCGCAAAGCCCGGTCAGGAACCCGCCCCACGGTCCCATCGCCGTGCGGGCAAACGAATAGGCCGCTCCCGTGTGCGGCAATGCCGGGCTCATCTCGGCGATCGAGAAGGTCAGGCCGAGATACATGATGGCGATGATGGTGCCGGCTACCAGCATGCCGCCCCAGCCGCCCGTCGCAAAACCGAAATTCCAGCCCGAAAAATGGCCGGAGATGACAGCGCCAACGCCCAGCGCCCATAGCGACCACACCCCGGCATATCGGGAGAGGCCGCGCTTGTCGAAATAGGATGCGTCAGCCTTCTTGTAGCTGACACCGGCAGATGAACTTTCCATTCCCCTTCTCCTGCTCAAAGCAAAGGGCTCCGGCCCCAGCGGCCGGATGTGCCCATCGGATAGCCGGGCCCGATATTTCGGTGCCGGTACCGCACAGCTTTGACTGTTCCCCGGGGATCTTTTGTCGCACCGTGATCGGTGCACCATGCCGGACAGCCGCGATCCCTCGATCTGTCCGTTGCATTCCAGCCGCTCTTGATTGCCTGATAAATCAGAAAGGAGGCCTGATCAGAACGTGTTCTAAAATTTGAATAAATAGCGCAGGTAGAGAATTCTTCACTTTCGACGCGTCGTCAAACGAAAGTTTCAACTTCTCGTGACGCATTTGCGCCGCGACTGTTCCACCAGCGACAGCTCCTCCGGTTTATCCACAGCGAACCGCACACACTGGCGTGATCGCAATCAAAAAACGCTTTCACATCTGCAACTTATTGACCGAAAGTCTGCGCCGGGCCTGTCACATACTGTTCATCAAACGGCACTACCAGTTGCCGCCGACACGATAAACCTCAGGAGGACATCCGTGCTCAAGAACGCTCATCGCCTGCTCTCGCTGACGACCGCCGCCGTCGTCGCCTCCACCTCGTTCGCCTTTGCCGAGCCGAGCGCCGAACTGATCGCCGCCGCCAAGAAGGAAGGCTCGCTGACCACGATCGCCCTGCCCCACGACTGGTGCGGCTACGGCGACCTGATCGCCGGCTTCAAGGCCAAGTATGGTCTCGACGTCAACGAACTGAACCCGGATGCGGGCTCCGGCGACGAAGTCGAAGCCATCAAGGCCAACAAGGGTAATTCCGGCCCGCAGGCTCCCGACGTGATCGACGTCGGCCTCTCCTTCGGCCCCAAGGCCAAGGCCGAAGGCCTGCTGATGCCCTACAAGGTCTCCACCTGGGACTCGATCCCGGATACGGCCAAGGATGCCGACGGCGCCTTCTACGGCGACTATTACGGCGTTCTGTCCTTCGTCGTGAACACCGACATCGTCAAGAACGTCCCGAAGGACTGGGACGATCTGAAGAAGTCCGAATACGCCAACTCGGTCGCCTTCGCCGGTGACCCGCGCGTGTCCAACCAGGCCGTCCAGGCCGTCTACGCTTCAGGCGTCGCCTCGGGTGAAAAGGACGCCGAGAAGATCGGTGAGGCTGGCCTCTCCTTCTTCGCCGACGTCAACAAGGCAGGCAATTTCGTGCCGGTCATCGGCAAGTCCGCTTCGCTCGCCCAGGGCTCGACCCCGATCATCGTCGCCTGGGACTATAATGGTCTCGCATGGCGCGACACGCTGAAGGGCAACCCGCCGGTCGAAGTCGTCGTGCCGCAGAAGGGCGTCGTTGCCGGCGTCTACGTCCAGGCGATCTCCGCCTTCGCACCGCACCCGAACGCTGCCAAGCTCTGGATGGAATATCTCTATTCCGACGAAGGTCAGCTCGGCTGGCTGAAGGGCTATTGCCACCCGATCCGCTTCAACGACCTCTCCGCCAAGGGCAAGATCCCGAAGGACCTGCTCGACAAGCTGCCGCCGGCTGAAGGCTATACCAAGGCCGTCTTCCCGACGCTCGAAGAGCAGGACAAGGGTTCGAAGGTCATCACCACCAAGTGGGACCAGGTCGTCGGCGCCAACGTCAAGTAATCTCTGATCCAGCCCTTCCGCCATCGGCGGGAGGGCATCCCTCCTTCCGGCGGATGCTTTCATGACCACAGCCACCATGCCTTTGATCGATCGCCGCAAAGTCGTGGACTGGCTCGGCATCGCGCCGTTCATGATCTTCGCGCTGATGTTCCTGATCGCACCGACGCTTTATCTCGTCGTCGGAGCCTTCTTCACGCCGGATGGCCAGTTCACCTTCAAGAATATCGGCGACCTGTTCACCCCCACCATCCTGTCGGCCTACTGGATCTCGATAAGGGTCTCGTTCGCGTCTTCGGTCGGCGGCGCGCTGATCGGCTTCTTCCTTGCCTGGGCCATCGTGCTCGGCGGCCTGCCCGCCTGGATCCGCTCCGGCCTCCTGACCTTTTCCGGCGTCGCCTCGAATTTTGCCGGCGTACCGCTCGCCTTCGCCTTCATCGCCACGCTTGGCCGCACCGGCCTCGTCACCGTCTTCCTGCGCGACTGGTTCGGCTTCAATCTCTACTCGACCGGCTTCAACCTCCTGTCCTTCTTCGGCCTGACCATCACCTATATGTTCTTCCAGATCCCGCTGATGGTGCTGATCCTGACACCCGCACTCGACGGGCTGAAGCGGGAATGGCGCGAGGCGTCCGAAAGCCTCGGCGCTTCGGTCTGGCAATATTGGCGCATGGTGGCGATGCCGATCCTCTGGCCGAGCCTGCTCGGCACCTCGCTCCTCCTGTTCGCCAACGCCTTCGGCGCCATCGCCACGGCCTATGCGCTCACCGGCTCCTCGCTCAACATCGTGCCGATCCTGCTCTATGCCCAGATCCGCGGCGACGTGCTGCACAACGCCAATCTCGGCTATGCGCTGGCGCTCGGCATGATCGTCATCACCGGCATTTCCAACATTCTCTATATCTGGCTGCGCATGCGCGCCGAACGCTGGCAGAAGTGAGGGCGCGCGACATGAAGCTCACCAAAGTCTTCGCCTGGCTCGCCATCGCCATCGGCGTCATCTATTTCTTCGTGCCGCTGCTCGGCACGTTCGAATTCTCTCTGCGCATGCGCCGCGGCCAATATTCCTTCGATGCCTATGGCTCGGTCTTTTCCGATGCGCAGTTCCGGGAGACCTTCGGCTTCTCGATCATGATGGCGCTGTTCACCATCATCTTCGGCATGCTGCTGGTCGTGCCGACCGCCTACTGGGTCCGCCTTCGCCTGCCGCAGATGCGGCCCGTCGTCGAATTCGTCACCCTGATGCCGCTGGTCATCCCGGCCATCGTCGTCGTCTTCGGCTATCTTCGCCTCTACAATTCCTCGTCCTATATCCCATTCACCGGCTCGACCTTCGGCACCAACGTGCTGCTCGTCATGTCCTACATCACCCTGTCGCTGCCCTATATGTACCGTTCGGTCGATACCGCCATGCGCACCATCGACGTGCGCACCCTGACGGAGGCCGCCGAAATCCTCGGCGCCAAATGGCCGACCATCCTGTTCCGCTGCATTTTCCCCAATGTCATGTCGGGCGTTCTGTCGGGCGCCTTCATCACCTTTGCCATCGTCATGGGCGAGTTCACCATGGCGGCACTTTTGAACCGCCCGGCCTTCGGCCCCTATCTGCAGCTTGTCGGCGCTAACCGGGCCTATGAACCCTCCGCACTCGCCGTCATCGCCTTTGCCATGACCTGGCTATCCATGGGCCTCATCCAGATCGTCACCCGCCTCACCAAGATGACGCCGTCGCGCGCCTGAAGCCGCCCTCAAAGGAAATTCCGTCCATGTCCTTCCTCGTCCTCGACAGCATCAAGAAGAACTTCGGCGCGACCCAGGTCGTGAAGGATTTCCACATGTCGATCGAAAAGGGAGAATTCGTCTCCTTTCTCGGCCCGTCCGGCTGCGGCAAGACGACGATCTTGAGGATGATCGCCGGCTTCGAGACCCCGAGCGACGGCACGATCACCATCAACGGCCGCAACCAGTCGGGTCTGAAAACCAGCCAGCGCAATATCGGCATGGTCTTCCAGGCCTATGCGCTGTTCCCCAACATGACAGTCTTCGACAATGTCGCCTTCGGCCTCAAGGTCGCCGGCAAGCCGAAGAACGAGATCGAGGCACGGGTGAAGGAGATGCTGAAACTCATCCATCTCGACCATCTCGCCGATCGTTACCCCTACCAGATGTCCGGCGGCCAGCAGCAGCGCGTCGCGCTCGCCCGCGCGCTGGCGCCGAAGCCGCAGGTGCTTCTGCTCGACGAGCCGCTGTCTGCCCTCGACGCCAAGATCCGCGTGTCGCTGCGTGAGGAAATCCGCCTCATCCAGAAGCAGCTCGGCATCACCACCGTCTTCGTCACCCATGACCAGGAAGAGGCCCTGTCAATCTCCGACCGCATCGTCGTCATGAACGCAGGCCGCGCCGACCAGATCGGCACGCCGTCGGAAATCTACAACCGACCCGCCACCCGTTTCGTCGCCTCCTTCGTCGGCACGCTCAACATCATCGACGCCATCGTCGCCGATCCCGCAGCCAACACGGTGAAGATCGGCGATAACGTAATCGCCCTGCGCGAGCCGATCGGCGCCCTGAAGGGCGGCGACAAGGTCTCGGTCGCCCTGCGTCCCGAGGCGGGCTCGCTATCCGAAAGTGCGACCGGCGACACCGCGCTCACCGGCAAGGTCGTCGCCACCCACTTCCTCGGCTCCGTCATCCGCACCAAGATCGATGTCGGCGGCAACCATATCTCTTTCGACATGTTCAATGCCCCCGACAGGATCCTGCCGCAGCCGGACGAGACGGTGACGCTGCGTTTCAACGCCGGGGATCTTCTGCTCGTCAAGGAGTAAGGCCGGACCGACCGCAACCTTGCCCGCACCGCTGTTGCCCATCCGCACGGATTCCGCGACAAACGCCAGGATTGCATGGCCTTTCACCTTGAAATGCCGGCCGTAATGCCGCATTGCGGAAGAGCCGTTTTTGACGGCAAGACCTCCTATTGCACAGTCAGTTGAGTTCCATGTCCACGATCGCCTCTTCAGCGCCGCCCCGCCGCCTCACCGCGCAGGATTTCCGCACTCTCGGCCTTGCCGCCCTTGGCGGCGCGCTGGAGTTTTACGACTTCATCATCTTCGTGTTCTTTGCCGCCGTCATCGGCAAGCTGTTCTTCCCGCCGGACATGCCCGACTGGCTGGTGCTGATCCAGACCTTCGGCATCTTCGCCGCCGGCTATCTGGTGCGCCCGCTCGGCGGCATCGTGCTCGCCCATTTCGGCGACATGTTCGGCCGCAAGAAGGTCTTTGCCTTCTCGATCCTCCTGATGGCCCTTTCGACGCTCGGCATGGCCTTGATGCCGACCTATGCGACGATCGGCGTCGCCGCCCCGATCCTGCTGATCGTCATGCGCATCCTCCAGGGTGCGGCGATCGGCGGTGAAGTGCCCGGCGCCTGGACTTTCGTCGCCGAACACGTGCCGTTCCGCCGCGTCGGTTTTGCCTGCGGCTTCCTCTGCTCCGGCCTGACGCTCGGCATCCTGCTCGGCTCCTTCATCGCCACGATCGTCAACACCGTGTTCACGCCGGAAACCATCCATGACTGGGCCTGGCGCATTCCCTTCCTGCTCGGCGGCATATTCGGCCTTCTGGCCGTCTGGCTGCGACGCTGGCTGAAGGAAACCCCGATCTTCACCGAGATGCAGGCCAGCCGAAAGCTTGCTCCGGAACTGCCGCTGAAGACCGTGCTGCGCGACCACACCCGCGGCGTGATCATCTCGATCCTCCTGACCTGGATCCTCTCGGCCGGCATCGTCGTCACCACGCTGATGACCGCGACCTTCCTGCAGAAGCTCTATCACTACACCGCCCAGCAATCGCTGGCCGCAACAAGCTTCGGAACGCTGTTCCTGATCGTCGGCACGGCAACGGCGGGCGCCATCGTCGACCGCATCGGCTCGGGCCGTTTCTTCACTGCCGCCGGCATCGTCTTCGGCGCCGCCACCTGGGCCTTCTATAGCTACGCCTCGGTATCGATCGAGGTCGTCTTCGTCCTCTATGCGGTGATGGGCCTCGCCGTCGGCATGGTCGGCGCCGTGCCCTATGTCATGGTACGCGCCTTCCCGGCCCGCGTCCGCTTCTCGGGCCTCTCCTTCTCCTACAACATCTCCTACGCCATCTTCGGCGGCCTGACCCCGATCGCGGTCACCACCATGCTGCCGCTCAACCCGATGGCGCATGCCTGGTACCTGCTGTTCATCGCAGCGCTCACGACCGGCCTCGGCGTCTACCTCACCTTCCGCGGTGAAACGGTCGAATCCGAAGCCGGCATCGAGGAACTGACGGCGAGAATGGCCAAGGGGTGACTGGTTCCGTCATGCTCGGGCTTGTCCCGAGCATCTGCGACCGGCGCAGCACAACCGACCGCGCTGCAGATCCTCGGGACAAGCCCGAGGATGACGGAGAAAAACTCGCATAACAGTCAAAAATAAAGGCCGGAGAGAACATCTCTCCGGCTCTTTCTATTTTCTCTGACAGAGGGCAAACCTTACGCCGCGTCGTCCACCTTCGTAGCCGCCCCGCCCGGCACATAGTTCAGAACCGGACCGAGCCAGCGCTCGACCTCCTCGATCGCCATGCCCTTGCGGCGCGAATAATCCTCGACCTGGTCGCGCTCGACCTTGGCAACGCCGAAATAATAGCTGGCGGGATGGCCGATATAGAGGCCCGAGACCGACGAGCCCGGCCACATCGCATAGCTTTCCGTCAGTTCCACCCCGGTCGCCTTGGTCGCATCGAGCAGCGAAAACAGTGTCGCCTTCTCGGTATGATCGGGCTGCGCCGGATAACCGGGTGCCGGACGGATGCCGGCATATTCCTCGTGGATCAGCTCGTCATTCGTATAGGTCTCGTCGGCCGCATAGCCCCAGAACTCCTTGCGGACCCGCTGGTGCATGCGCTCGGCAAAGGCTTCGGCAAAGCGGTCGGCCAGCGCCTTGACGAGGATCGACGAATAATCGTCATTCGCACGCTCAAAACGCTCGGCAATCGCCACTTCCTCGATCCCGGCCGTGACGACGAAGCCCCCGACATAATCGCCCTTGCCGCTGTCGACCGGTGCCACAAAATCCGACAGCGCCACGTTGGGCCGCCCGTCACGCTTCGACAGCTGCTGACGCAGCGTATAGAAGGTTTCGAGCTCCTTCGACCGGCTTTCGTCGGTATAGAGCTTGATATCGTCACCGATGGCATTGGCCGGCCAGAAGCCGATCACCGCCCGCGGCCGGAACCATTTCTCCGCAATGATCTTTGCAAGCATCGCCTGCGCATCGGCCCAGAGCTGGCGTGCCGCCTCGCCCTGCTTCTCGTCTTCGAGGATGGCCGGATAGCGACCCTTCAATTCCCAGGTCTGGAAGAACGGCGTCCAGTCGATATACTGTGCCAGCTCTTCGAGATCATAGGTTTCGAACACCTTGGTGCCGATAAACTGCGGCTTGACCGGCGCGTAAGCGGCCCAGTCCACCTTTTCCGCATTGGCGCGGGCACGCGCGATCGGCAGGCGCTGCTTCTCGGCCTCGGCCTTGGCGTGGGCTGCCGCCACCTTGGCATATTCGCCCCGAACACCATCGACATAACCGCCCTTCTGCTCTTTCGACAGAAGCTGCGACACGACACCGACGGCGCGCGACGCATCCGTCACATAGACCGCCTGTCCCTTTTCGTAGCGCGGATGGATTTTCACCGCCGTATGGACACGGCTCGTCGTCGCACCACCGATCAGAAGCGGGATATCAAAACCCTGCCGCTCCATTTCGGATGCCACATGCACCATCTCGTCCAGCGACGGGGTGATCAGGCCGGAAAGCCCGATGATATCGACATTTTCCGCCACAGCCGTCTCGAGGATCTTCGTTGCCGGCACCATCACGCCGAGATCGATGATCTCGTAATTGTTGCAGGCGAGCACGACGCCGACGATGTTCTTGCCGATATCGTGGACATCGCCCTTCACCGTCGCCATCAGCACCTTGCCGGCCGACTTGCGCTCGTCGCCGCCATTGAGGCGCTTTTCTTCCTCCATATAAGGCAGAAGCACGGCGACCGCCTGCTTCATCACGCGGGCGGATTTCACCACCTGCGGCAGGAACATCTTGCCGGACCCGAAGAGGTCGCCGACCACGTTCATGCCGGCCATCAGCGGGCCTTCGATGACATGCAGCGGACGCTCCGCTTTCTGCCGGGCCTCTTCCGTATCGGCCTCGATATAGTCGGTAATGCCGTTCACCAGCGCATGCGACAGCCGCTCCTCGACCGGCCTTTCACGCCAGGCGAGATCCTGCACCTTGGCTTCCCTACCCGGTCCACCGCGGAATTTCTCCGCCACTTCAAGCAGCCGCTCGGTGCCGTCCGCACGGCGGTTCAGCACCACGTCCTCGCAGGCCTCGCGCAGTTCCGGATCGATCTGGTCGTAGACCGCAAGCTGCCCGGCATTGACGATGCCCATGTCCATCCCCGCCTGGATGGCGTGGTAGAGGAACACGGCATGCATTGCCTCACGCACCGGCTCGTTGCCGCGGAAGGAGAAGGACAGGTTGGAGACGCCGCCGGAAATATGCACGAGCGGCATCGTCTTGCGGATCGTCCGCGTCGCCTCGATGAAGTCGACACCGTAATTGTTGTGCTCCTCGATGCCGGTCGCCACAGCAAACACGTTCGGGTCGAAGATAATGTCTTCCGGCGGGAAACCAACCTGCTCGGTCAGGATCTTGTAGGCGCGCGCGCAGATCTCGACCTTGCGCTCATAGCTGTCCGCCTGGCCCTTCTCGTCGAAGGCCATGACGACGACAGCCGCGCCGTAATTGCGCACCGTCCTCGCATGATCGAGAAACTTCTCCTCGCCTTCCTTCAGCGAGATCGAGTTGACGATCGCCTTGCCCTGCACGCATTTCAGGCCCGCCTCGATGATCTCGAACTTCGAGCTATCGATCATGACCGGCACGCGGGCGATATCCGGCTCGGCGGCGATCAGGTTCAAAAACTCGACCATCGCCTTTTCCGAATCGATCAGGCCCTCGTCCATATTGATGTCGATCACCTGCGCACCGTTTTCCACCTGGTCGCGGGCAACGGCGAGTGCAGCCGTATAATCGGCATTGGTGATCAGCTTGCGGAACCTCGCCGAACCGGTGACGTTGGTGCGCTCGCCCACGTTGACGAAGGGAATATCCTTGGTCAGCACGAAGGGTTCGAGGCCGGACAGCGACATGAACGGCACATGCTCGGGAAGCGCGCGCGGCTTGTATTTCGATACGGCCTCGGCGATCGCGCGGATATGATCCGGCGTCGAGCCGCAGCAGCCGCCGACCACGTTGACGAGGCCTTCGCGGGCAAAGCCCTCGACCTGCCGCGCCATGATCTCCGGCGTTTCGTCATACTGGCCGAATTCATTGGGCAGGCCGGCATTCGGATAGGCGCAGATGAACGTGTCGGACACCGCCGACAGTTCCTGCAGATGCGGCCGCATCGCGTCGGCGCCGAGCGCACAGTTGAGGCCGATGGTGAACGGATGGGCGTGCGACACCGAGTTCCAGAAGGCGGACGGCGTCTGGCCCGACAGCGTGCGGCCGGAAAGGTCGGTGATCGTGCCGGAGATCATCACCGGCAGGGTGACGCCCTTTGCCGCAAAACGTTCCTCGCAGGCAAAGATCGCGGCCTTGGCGTTCAGCGTATCGAAAATCGTCTCGATCAGGATGATGTCGGCGCCGCCATCGATCAACCCGTCGATCTGTTCGCTATAGGCGATCTTCAGGTCGTCGAAGGAGACGGCGCGGTAACCGGGGTTGTTGACGTCCGGCGAAATCGAGGCCGTCCGGTTGGTCGGGCCGATGGCACCGGCAACGAAGCGGCGGCGACCGTCTTCCTTCTCGGCACGGATCGCCGCACGGCGGGCAAGCCGCGCACCGTCGCGGTTCAGGTCGTAGACCGCGCCTTCCATCTCGTAGTCGGCCTGCGCGATGCGCGTCGATGAAAACGTGTTGGTTTCGAGAATATCGGCACCGGCCATCGCATAGCGATAGTGGATATCCTCGATCGCCTGGGGCTGGGTGAGGATCAGAAGGTCGTTATTGCCCTGCTGGTGACAGGCGCAGCCGATGAAGCGCTCGCCGCGAAAATGGTCCTCGTTGAAACCGAGGCCCTGGATCTGGGTTCCCATCGCGCCGTCGATGACGAGAATGCGCTCGCTGGCAGCTTTCTTGAGGGCGTCAAGAATTTCCGCGCCGTCGCGGCGAGCACCTTCGGGACCGAACAGTTCATCGAACAAGGCAAACACTCCTGATAGAGATCAAGGCAACATTTCATAATCATATAAAGATGCCTTTATGTGAAGTCCAGCGCAGACGGCGCAATTACTCTCGGATTTGTCGCAGCGATTCGCCTGTTGAATTATTCATGACAGCTATGGCCGCCATCACTATAGCCTCTAAGTAAAGCACTGACTCACAAGGGAGAAGAGAATGAGCGAAGCCGGTCAGCCATCGAAATTCTGGAGCGAGCTTCCCTATCATCGGCGCTGGCTTCTTGGCCAGGCGGAAGGCCTGATGGATTTCTTCCAGTATCGCGCCATCAATCCCAAGGGCGGCTTCTACGATCTGGATGACGAGGGCCGCCCGCTGCCCGGCAACAACCCGGTGCGCGGCATCCATGCCTCCGCCCGCATGGTCCACTGCTTCTCGATCGCCTACATGCTGGGTCGTCCGGGCGCAGGCGATCTCATCGACCACGGCATGAATTTCCTCTGGAATGGCCATCGTGACGAAAAGCACGGCGGTTACGTCTGGTCGATGAACGACGACGGCCCGGCCGATACCAACAAGCAGGGTTATGGCCACGCCTTCGTGCTGCTCGCCGCCTCTTCCGCCAAGGTGATCGGCCATCCGCTCGCCGACAGGATGCTCGCCGATATCACCGAGGTCCTCGAAACCCGCTTCTGGGAGAAACAACACGGCGCCATCGCCGAGGAATTCACCGCGGACTGGGGCCCGATCGACGGCGGCAGCTATCGCGGCCAGAATTCCAACATGCACCTCACCGAAGCGCTGATGGCAGCCTTCGAGGCGACCGGCGAACAGCATTATCTCGACAAGGCGGAATCGATCGCCGACCTCCTCATCCGCCGCCTTGCCGGTTCGACAGGCTTCCGCGTCGGCGAGCATTTCGACGTCAACTGGATCCTCAACAAGGATTATTACCACCCCGACGAGATGTTCCGCCCCGCCGGCACCACGCCCGGCCATGCGCTGGAATGGGCCCGCCTGACGCTGCAGCTCTGGGTACTTGGCGGCAAAAAGCATGCCTGGATGCCGGATGCGGCGAAGAACCTGTTCATCCAGGCCATGTCACTGGGTTGGGACAAGGAGAAGGGCGGCTTCTTCTACACGCTCGACTGGGATGACAAGCCCGCCAAGACCAACAAGCTCTGGTGGCCGATGTGCGAGGCGGCGGGCGCTGCCCACTATATCAACCAGCACCTGCCCCGCGATCCGTTCTTCGAGGACAGCTACCGGCTGATCTGGAGCACCATCGCCAACCGCTTCATCGACCACAGACATGGCGGCTGGCACGAGGAACTGACGGAGGACCTCGCCCCCGCCCACACGCTCTTCCCCGGCAAGGGCGATATCTACCACGCCTTCCAGGCCTGCCTCATCCCGCTCTATCCGGCAGACGGCAGCCTGACCAAGATGATTGGCGAGGCGGAAGGCAATATCTGACTGGAGAACGAAGCACGCCTTGCTCTCTCCCTCATTCCTGTGCTTGTCACAGGAATCCAGCCAGCCCAAGTCCTTGGGCTGGAAAGACTTCGGTTTCAGAAGCCCTGTTCCGAAAAAGGTAAATAGCGACGCTACCGATGCCCGGCCACCAATTCCGCAAGCGCGGCACGCATCTCGGCCACCACGACGGAACTGGTCCGGTGCTGCTGCCGGGCCGCAAAGCCGAAGCCGACAAGCGCCTCGTCGACAAAAGTCACCGGCAGGCGACAGGAGGCATGAACCTCGCTGACGCCGGTTGCAGCAGCGATATGGGCGACGTTGCCCGGCGTGATCCCGCTGCCCGCCATGGTCGAAAGCCGCCCGTCTGCCCGCTCGACAAGGTGATGAAGCATCGCCATGCCATCCGGCGCCTTTACAGCCAGCCCCGATGTCAGGATGCGCTCGAAACCGAGAGCGATGGCCTGCTCCAGAGCCTCGTCCGCATCTGGAACCAGATCGAAGGCCCGATGCAGGGTCCGGCCCATCCCCTCGGCGCGTTCAGCAAGCGAGGCAAGCAGATCGACATTCAGCCGACCATTACCGAGACTTGCACCGAGAACCACGCCGGCAAGCCCGCTTTGCCGCGCCGCATCGATATCGGCCAGCATCACATCCCGCGAGGCGGCATCGAAGACGAAATCGCCTGCCCGCGGCCGGATCATCGCATAGGCCGGCACCGGCATCCTGGCGGCCAGTGCCATCAACCCTCTGGATGGCGTCAGCCCGCCGAGATCGAGCGCCGAACAAAGCTCGATCCTCTCAGCCCCGCCCTCGATTGCGGCGGCAAGCCCTTCGGCGCTGTCGACACAGACCTCAAGCAGAACCGGCATCGGCCACTCCCTGTCGCGCCAGTACGGCGGCACCCATCAGTCCGCCATCCTCGCGCCGAACTGCAGGCACGAGCAATGAGCGCTCGAAACGGTTCAATATGCGCGCCCTCACCGCCTCGTCGAGCGCCGCGATCAGCGCCCCGGCAGACGCGAGCCCTCCGCCGACCGGCACGATCGACGGACCGACCGTGTTGATCGCCACGGCCAGAGGATCGGCCACCAGCTGCAGATAGGCCTCGATCGTCTCGCCAGCCTTGACGTCCCCCGCCTGCCAGCCGTCGACGACCTGATGGCTGCTGCGCTCCTCGCCATGAAACAGCGTGTGCAGCCGCTCGATCCCGCGCGCCCCGCCGATCGCGTCGACGCAGCCCGATTGTCCGCAGCCGCAGGAAAAGCGCGGTACATGGCGAAGCTTTCCGCCGATCTCGACGCTCGTATTCGTCGCCGGGCCATGGCCCCACTCGCCGGTCACCCCACCGGCACCCCGCAGGATATGTCCGTCAACCGCAATCCCGCCGCCGATCCCGGTACCGATGATGATGCAGAACACCACCGCATGGCCGCGCCCAACGCCGTCATTGGCTTCCGCAAGCGTCAGGCAGTCGGCATCGTTTGCGGCAAACACCGGACGCCCTGTGACCGACGCCATCGATGTCGCGACCGGCAGCCCGGTCAGGCAGGGAACATTGGCAGAGAGGCCGGCACCCGTCACTGGATCGACGAGCCCCGTCACCGAAAGCCCGATCGGCATCTTCCCGGCGGGATCCGCCTCGTCGGCCAGCATGCGGAGTGCGTCAGCGAGAGCCCGCCAATCCGACCTCGGCGTCGGCACCCGGTCGATCTCCTCCACCTCGCCCGCTGCCCGCGACAGGCCGAACTTGATGAAGGATCCGCCGATATCGGCACAGAGGACCGAAGTACCAGCCGTCACGCCATCCGCTCCTTCAGCCAGTCTCGGGCAATCGCCTCGTCCTCTGGCCCGATGCCGTGATTGGTATCGAGCACCCTGGTCGTCAGCTCTGCCCCCGCCGAGCGCAGCCGGTCTTCCAGCTCGCCCGCCAACGGACCATAGAAATCGTCGGTCGCGCTCAGCGACAGAACCTGCACGCCGGAAAAATCGACTGTCGGCCGTGCCTCCAGCACGTTCATCGAGCGCAACAGCACCGCCCTGGCGATCACCTCCGGCCGAAGCTGCATCACGGCACCCAGCATATTGCCGCCATTCGAATAGCCGACGAATGCGATACGGGCGAGATCGGCCCCATAGGCCGGTCCGATATCCTCGATGAAGGCGACGAAGGCCTCGACCTCCGAGGCAATCTCCTTCTGGTCGAATGTCGTCTGGCTAAAGCGGCGGAAGAAGCGCGGAGAGCCCTCGTCGGTGGAACGCCCCCGCAGGCCGATCAGCATCGCATTCGGTGCCGCCTTGCGCCCGAAGGGCAGCATCGCCGTCTCGTTGGCACCGCTGCCATGCAGCAGAACCAGCGTCGTCCCGTCCCAGTTTTCCGGCATATGGACGCGATGCACGAATGGTAGGTCGCGATAGATGACCCGCTCTTCGCCCGGCAGGCCGAATTGCGGCAGCATCACCTTCAGCGCCTCGTGATCGGCCTTGAAATGCTTTGGAATGAAAAGTTCAGACCCGAGCGTTTCGAGAGGCTCGTCGGCGGTAAAGCCCGGCGCATCGGTCGCCACCTCGATCAGCGTCCCGCCCGGCTCGCGCACATAGAGCGAATAGAAATAATGCCGGTCATGGACATTGATGTCGCCGGCATTCTCGGCTTGAAGCGCCTTGTGGAGATCATCGACCGCCTCGCGGCTTACCGCACGCACCGCCACATGGTCGATCGTCCCGGTCCCCGGTGCCGCCGTCCAGAACCCGCCGGCATTCCTCACATCGATGATCTGGCCGCTCTCCGACGTGAGCCGCTGCACCGCGCCTTCGACCGAGCCGGGCACGAAACCCGTATGCCGTTCCAGGAAGGCCGCCGTCTCATCCGCCTTTTCCGAAAGGATGGTCGCGCCGCGAATGCCGCGGATCGCATCGGCCTGCCCAATGCCGCCCTCGCTCCACCACACCCAGTCGTCATAGGCATCGACACCCACCAGCTTGACGATGATCCCGTCGGGATCGGTCAGCCTCAGCACCGGCTCGCCGAATTCCTGGCTCGGCCCGGTCATCTTCACATTGCAGGCGAGCGCCCTTGTCAGCCAGAAGCCGATCGCTTCGCGGTCGACGGCAAAGCTGATCTCGCTCGGCGCCCCATGCCCGACACGCCCAAGCGACCCGTCTTCCCAGGCCAGAAACGTGACCAGCGAACCGGGTGTCGCAGCCCCGTCGCCATAAAACAGGTGCAGCTGCTGCGCATCCTCGAAACCGGCCGTCCGCTTGACCAGCCGAAGTCCCAGAAAGCCGACATAGAAATCGACATTCGCCTGGATCTTTCGCGTGATGGCCGTGATGTGGTGAATGCCGCTGGTCATGATACCTCTGCCTGCTGTTATTTCGGCCAGTCTTTTATTTGGGCTCGAGCGACATCATCAGGTTCGCCAGAAGCGCCGTGCGCGGCGCAAGGCTGCTGACGAAAATGTATTCGTCGAACGTATGGGCGCCTGCGCCATCCGCACCGAGCCCGTCCAGCGTCGGCACGCCGAGTGCTGCGGTAAAATTGCCGTCCGAGCCGCCACCGGTCGATACGCCGACAAGCGTGATCCCGAGTTCGGCGGCAATCTCCGAAGCCGCGTCGAACAGCTTCACACCCTCTTCCGACTGGGCGAAGGGCGGCCGGTTCATCTGGCCGTTGATCTCGAAGGTGATATCCGGATCGACCGGCTTCATCGCTGCGATCTTGCCCGTGATTTCCGTCGCGGCTGCGCCATCCGGCACGCGCACATCCACCAGCATCCGGCATTCCGCCGGGACGGTATTGCGGCCCGTGCCGCCATGGATCGTGCCGACCGTGACACTCACGCCGCGCTCCGCATCATTGAGCGCCTCGAGATCGAGCACCAGCCGGGCTGCCGCGCGAATGGCGCTGCGTCCATCCTGCGGCCGCGTGCCGGCATGCGAGGCGCGGCCGCGAATGACGATGTCGTACATGGCTACACCCTTGCGGGCGATGACAATCTTGCCGCCGTCGCGGGCAGGCTCGACGACCAGCGAATAGCCGGCGCTTGCCGCAAGCTTTTCCATGAAGGCGCGCGACGAAATGCTGCCGATCTCCTCATCCGGCACGAAGACCAGATCGATCGGCATCCGGCTGCCCTTGGCGACCGCGATCTTCAGAGCCTCCAGCGCCAGAAGCGCGCCGGACTTCATGTCATAGATACCCGGCCCGTACAGCCTGTCGCCATCACGCTTCAGAGGCAATTGCTTGGCGATCACCCCATTCGCATGCACGGTATCGAGATGCGCCAGAACCAGCACCGTCTTCTCGTTGCTGCCTTCCGCCCGCGGCGAGCGGACGGCGAGAATATCGCCAAGCCCGAGCGTGCCCGGCAACCGCTCGACATCGAGCGAGGCCGCCTTGGCAAGCTGTTCGACATGATCCGCCAGCCGGTTGACGGCAGCGGCGTCATGGGATGGTGTCTCGATCTCGACCCAGCGGACGAGTTCTTCCAGAATGGCCTTGTCATCGATATCTTCTGCGGAAACGGAAATGGTCATCGAAATTACCTCTGAAATGTCACGCACTTGCTGACCGGACTATAACGCCGAACGCCCGGCGGGCAACGGCCTCTTGCCCGTCACTTGCCTTCGTTCACCAGATTGAGAATGAGCTGGTGGACATTGCCGCCATCGTTCATCTCCACCTTGTCATAGTCCCGGTGCCGCTCGCGGTTGCGCCTGGAGATCTCGCCGAGCTTCGCCGTCAATTCCTGCCTTATCTTCTGGCATTTCGGATCGTCCGGCACCGACAGGCCGACACTGACCGCCTCGATCTCCCTGACCATCTCGACGATCATCTCGCCATGATGCCGCTCGTGCCGGCGCACGCCATCGGCGAACACCTGCCACTTCGCCTTCATACTGTCGGCAATCCTGCCCGCCTTCGGCAGGATATAGATGAGCGTCAGGCTGGGCCTTGCCGACGTGAGCACACAGGCACCATCCGGCTGAGGCTCGTATTTGCGGGACCACAGCAGCTTGAAATCGGTATAGGCAATGGTTCTCACCCCGCCGCCGATCGACGGTCCTTTTTCGCCGATCTGCGAATAAAGCTCGATGCCCGAGGAACCGTTCACTGTATAGGTCTTCACCTGCTCGACCGGCGCCCAGTCGTCCGCCGCCGCAGAAGACACGAACACCAGAAGAAACAGCCCCACCGACACAATCGTCTTCAATGTCTCTCGCACACCAGTTCCCCGCGCATTTTTCAGTTCGTCGTAAAGCCTCGGCCCATCCCTTTCAACGCAAAGATGCGGCAACCGCGTCACCACGGCTTATGTCGCAGGCAATCGCGCTGTGCCATAACACCGCCACCGACGTTTCATCGATCGGCGGGTGACAAGGAGGAGAACTTGTCATACATCTTACGGAAATGTGCGAACCACCTCGCCAGCTCCGAAGATTTGGGCGATAAGTTGGAGGAAGGAAACAGACCCATGAACGAGGAGCTCAAGCTGGATACGATCGGCTTCCCAAAGACCCGCGCCACGCAATTGAGCGATACGCTGCGCCAGGCAATCGCCGATGGCCAGTTTCCGCCCGGATCCCGTCTTCCCAGCGAAGCGCAGCTGACCCAGACGCATGGCGTCAGCCGGACCGTGGTGCGCGAAGCGATCGCCGCATTGCGCTCCGACAGGCTGGTGGAAGCCCGCCAGGGTGCCGGCGTCTTCGTGCTGCAGGCAACGCCATCCCCTCCACCTTTCAACCTGTCGCTCGGCCATATCGATCTCGCCCGCGTATCCTCGATGATCGAACTGCTCGAATTGCGGACCGCCGTGGAGGTCGAATCAGCCGGACTTGCGGCGCTTCGGCGCTCTCCGGCACAGGAAGAGGTCATTATCGACCGCCATTATGCGGTGAGAGCCAGCCTCGATGCCAACCAGCCGACCAGCGAGGCGGATTTCGCCCTTCACCTCGCTATCGCCGATGCCACCAACAATCCGCGCTTTCGCGAATTCCTGACGATGATCGGCCGCAATGTCATTCCCCGTGCGGCCTTGCGCGGCGACCACGATGACGCCGACCAGTCCGCCTATATCAATCTGCTGGTCGAAGAGCATCAGGCCATCGTCGATGCCATTTCGGATGGCGACGAGGAAGGCGCCCGCGAGGCCATGCGCAAGCACCTCAGGGGAAGCCAGTTGCGATACAGAAATCTGCTGCGCGCGATACGAGAAGATAACAGATAACTTATTGACATATGTCGGGCCAACTTGTACGACAATTCCGTCTGGAGGAGACATCTAGAGGAATTTTCAATCATGACGCCTGAAGAAATCAAGGCAGCGCTCGGCGCTGGCCTTCTGTCCTTTCCTGTTACCCATTTCGACGCCGAAGGCGAGTTCAAGCAAGACAGCTATCAGCAGCATATCGAATGGCTGTCCGGCTTCGAAGCGCCCGTTCTTTTTGCCGCCGGCGGTACCGGCGAGTTCTTTTCACTCTCCCCTGATGAAGTGCCCACCATCGTGCGTGCAGCCAAGGAAGCATCCGGCAATACCGCCATTGTTTCGGGCTGCGGCTTCGGCACGAAAGTCGGCGTGGAAATGGCAAAGGCCGTGGAAAAGGCCGGCGCCGATGGCGTTCTTCTCCTGCCGCATTACCTGATCGATGCGCCGCAGGAAGGTCTCTACCAGCACGTCAAGAAGATCTGCCAGTCGGTCGGCATCGGCGTCATGGTCTACAACCGTGACAACTCGATTCTGCATGTCGATACGCTGCAGCGCCTGTGTGACGAGTGCCCTAACCTGATTGGCTTCAAGGACGGCACTGGTGAGATAGGACTTGTGCGACAAATCACCGCCACGATCGGTGACAGGTTGATGTATCTGGGTGGCATGCCTACGGCAGAACTGTTCGCCGAAGCCTATCTCGGAGCCGGTTTCACCACCTATTCGTCGGCCGTCTTCAACTTCGTGCCGGGCCTTGCCGTAGAGTTCTACAAGGCCTTGCGCGCAGGCAATCGCACCCGTTGCGAGGAAATCCTGAAGGACTTTTTCTACCCCTTCATGACGCTGCGCGCCCGTCGCAAGGGCTATGCCGTTTCCGCCATCAAGGCCGGTGTTCGCCTGCAGGGCTTCGATGCCGGCAAGGTTCGCCCCCCACTTGACGACCTGACGCGAGAGGAGGAAGAAATCCTCCATAAGCTGATAGGTACTCACGTAAGACATTTCTGATGAAGATCGTTGCGGTTCGCACCCACTTGCTGGAGCACAGGCTCGACGTCGCGTTCGAAAGCGCTTCCATGCGCTTCGACCGGCGCGCGCATGTG
This sequence comes from Neorhizobium sp. NCHU2750, assembly GCF_003597675.1. Taxonomy (NCBI): domain Bacteria; kingdom Pseudomonadati; phylum Pseudomonadota; class Alphaproteobacteria; order Hyphomicrobiales; family Rhizobiaceae; genus Neorhizobium; species Neorhizobium sp. NCHU2750. The sequence goes on from NZ_CP030827.1 coordinate 2,272,748, forward strand.
CTCGTCGAGATCGAGTGCGACGACGGGACGATCGGCTGGGGCGAATGCCTCGGCCCCGCCAGGCCCAATGCCGCCGTCGTCGCCACCTATGCCAACTGGCTCATCGGCGAAAACCCGCTGGAAACCGAAAAGATTTGGGCAAGGCTGTATAACGCCTTGCGCGATCAGGGCCAGCGCGGCCTGACTGTCACTGCCCTTTCGGGCATCGACATCGCGCTCTGGGACATCAAGGGCAAGCATTTCGGCGTCCCGGTCTCGATCCTGCTCGGCGGCCGTTTCCGCGAAGAAATTCGCGCCTACGCCACCGGCAGCTTCAAGCGCGACGGCGTCGATCGTGTCGAGGACAATGCGGCGGACGTTGCCCGTTATCGCACTGAGGGCTTTCACGCCACCAAGATCAAGATCGGCTTCGGTGTCGAGGAAGACCTTCGCGTCATCCGCGCCGTACGCGATGCCGCAGGTCCCGACATGCGGCTGATGATCGACGCCAATCACGGCTACGACGCGATCGAGGCGATTAGGCTCGGCAATGCCGCAGCCGACTACGGGATCGACTGGTTCGAGGAACCCGTCGTGCCCGAGCAGCTCGCCGCCTATCGCGAAGTTCGTGCAAAGCAGCCCATACCGGTTGCCGGCGGGGAAACCTGGCACAGCCGCTGGGGCATGCGCGAGCCGATCGAAACCCGCGCGGTCGACATCGTCCAGCCGGATCTCGCAGGCGTCGGTGGCTTCACCGAAGCCAAGCGCGTCGCCGATCTTGCGGCTCTGCACGGCGTCCGTGTCGTGCCGCATGTCTGGGGTACGGCAGTCCATATCGCCGCCGCCCTGCAATTCATGGCGGCCATGGTCCCGAGCCCGGTCCGCACCAATCCGGTCGAACCGATCCTCGAATTCGACCGTACCCACAACCCCTTCCGTCAGGCGATCGTCAAGACACCGCTCGAACATCAGCGCGGTGTCCTGCAGATCCCGAACGGCCCCGGCCTTGGTATCGAGATCAATCGCGATGCGCTGAAGGAATTCCGGATGCCCGATGAAAAGGGGATCGCCTGATGCTCGTCCGCACCCTCTCCGGTCCCGCTCCGAAAACGAAGCTGCCTGAAGGTGCGGTCGACACCCAGATGCACATGTATCTGCCCGGCTATCCGGCCCTGCCCGGCGGGCCGGGCCTGCCGGCTGGCGCCCTGCCCGATCCCGATCAGTACCGCCAGCTGATGGGCTGGCTCGGTATCAACCGGGTAATCATCACCCAGGGCAATGCGCAGCAGAAGGACAATGGCAATCTGGTCGCCTGCCTCTCGGAGATGGGCGATGTCGCCCGCGGCGTCTGCGTCATCGACGCTACGACGTCCGATGCCGAGATGGAACGGCTTTCGGCGGCTGGCGTGGTCGGCGCCAGGATCATGGATCTGCCGGGCGGCGCCGTCGGCCTTTCCGAACTCGAGATCATCGATGCCAAGGCCGCAGAGCACGGCTGGATGCTCGCCATCCAGTTCGATGGCAGCAACATTCTCGACCACGAACCACGCCTTGCCGCGCTCAAATCCCGCTGGTGCCTTGACCATCACGGCAAATTCTTCTGCGGCGTAACGCCCGATAGCGATGAGGTCGCTGCGGTAATGCGCCTCATGGACGCCGGCAACTTATGGTTTAAGTTCGCGGGTGTCTACGAGTCCTCAAAGTCCGGCGGCCCTGATTACGCCGACGTTGCAGCCGTGGCACGGGCGCTTGGCGCCTATGCGCCGGAACGCATCATCTGGGGGACGAATTGGCCACACAATCTGGCTCGCGAACAGACGGATTATCCGGATGACGCGGCGCTAACCGACACAGTACTCGGCTGGCTCGAGGACGATGCGTCCCGAAGGCTGGCTCTTGTGGATAATCCACGACAACTCTTCGGCCTGAGGCCTGGGGAGCTGTGACAGATATTCGACCGGGTTGAGGAAGGCCCGGTCTTCAAGGGGAGGAGGATTTATTTGACGACCGATTTTACCGAGCGCAGCCCCAGTGTGCCAAGCTCCCGGCTGGCTCGCTGACGGCAGGCCGCCGGTAACGAGGTCGCTTACCGATTAAGCAATCCACATTCGCATTTCATGCCATCTGCCGGAAATAGCCGGCCGAAACATTGTGTTTCTTTTGGGAAGGAGAAAAAATGTTCCACAAAAGTCTTTTGGGTACCACGCTCGCCGGCCTTCTGGCCATCGGTGCATTTTCCACGGCGGAAGCCCGCGTCCTGCGTTCCGCAGACGTTCAGCCGCCGGATTACCCGACGGTCACCGCCGTCAAGTACATGAGCGAAGAACTCGCCAAGGCAACCGACAACAAATATACCATCAAGGTCTATCCGAACTCGGAACTCGGCAGCGAGAAAGACACGATCGAGCAGGTCAAGCTCGGCGCGCTCGACTTCATCCGCGTCAACGCCGGAACACTGAACACGATTTGCCCGGCCATGAACGTGCCGGTCCTGCCGTTCATGTTCCACGATCAGGCGCAGATGCGCTCCGTCCTCGACGGACCGATCGGTGACCAGATCCTCAGCGATTGCGATGCACACGGCCTGATCGGCCTCGCCTTCTACGATTCGGGTTCGCGCTCCTTCTACACCACCAAGCCGGTCCATAGCATGGCCGACTTGAAGGGCATGAAGATCCGCGTCCAGCAGTCCGACGTCTGGGTTGCCATGATGAAGGCACTCGGCGCCAACGCCACCCCGATGGCAACCGGCGAAGTCTTCACCGGCCTCAAGACCGGCCTGATCGACGGCGCTGAAAACAACTGGTCCAGCTTCTACAACTTCCATCACTACGAAATCGCCAAGTATTACGAGCTCAGCGAGCATTCGATGGCACCCGACGTGCTGCTGATGTCGAAGAGGACCTATGACGGCATGAGCCCGGACGAGCAGAAGCTGGTCCGCCAGCTGGCCAAGAAGTCGGTGCCCTTCATGCGCGAGCAGTGGGATGCGATGGAAGCCAAGTCCAAGCAGAAGGTCCTCGAAGCCGGCGTCCAGGTCATCACGCTCGACAAGGCTCCCTTCGAGGAAGCCATGAAGCCGATCTATGACCAGTTCGTCACCGATCCCAAGCTGAAGGACCTGATCGCTCAGATCAAGGCCTCGAAGTAACCACCAGGCCGGGGCGGCAGCCCCGCTCCGGCCGTCGCTTTCCCTATAAGCTATTGGGAGTAACGCTGTCATGTCGCACGCGCCAGTCAGCCATGAGACATCGGGCCCAGAACCCGACAATCTCCGCACCACAGTCAACACGCCGGGCGCTCTCGGCCTCTATTTTTCCGTCAACGCCTTCCTGTCGCGTATTTGCCTGCAGGTGGCGGTTATCGGAACCCTGCTTATCGTGGCCGCCGTCCTGTACCAGATCTTCGGCCGCTACATCCTGAACGACTCGCCGGCCTGGACGGAGATTTTCGCGCTCGTCGTGATGCTCTACACGACGTGTTTTGCAGCCGCCGTCGGCGTTCGCGACGGACGCCATATCGGCATGGATTCGCTGCTCAATCTCGCACCGCCGGTTTTCCACCTTCTGGCCGATATCATCGTCTATCTCGGCATGATCATCTTCGGGCTCGCCATGGCCTGGAGCGGTAGCGAACTTGCCGTCGAGATGGCCCCGTATATCAATCCCGGCCTGCCGATCTCGCAAGCCTGGAGCTACGTACCTCTGGCCGTTGGCGGTCTGTTGATCGCTCTCTTTGCCGTCGAGCGGATTGTCGCCGCCGTGCTGCATATTAAGGTTATTCCGTCATGGCACTAATCATACTTTGCGTCATATTCGTGGTGGGCCTGCTGCTCGGCATGCCTGTCATTTTCGCCATCGGTCTCTCCTCGATCGCCACCGTGTTCTATGAAGGGCTGCCGCTCGCAGTCGTCTTCCAGCGCATGGCGTCGGGCATGGCCACGTTTTCATTCCTCACCATTCCCTTCTTCATCTTCACCGGCGAACTGATGATGTACGGCGGCATTGCCGACCGGCTCATCCGCTGCTCCAAGGCAATGGTCGGCCATGTTCGCGGCGGTCTCGGCATGACCAACGTGTTGGCCTGCACCATGTTCGGCGGCGTCTCCGGCTCTCCGGTTGCCGACGTCTCGGCCATGGGCTCGGCCCTCATCCCGCTGATGAAGCGCGAGGGCATCGACGCCGACTACGCCGTCAACGTAACGACCTATTCGTCGCTCGTCGGCGCGCTGATGCCGACCAGCCATAACATGATCATCTATTCGCTCGCCGCAGGTGGCGTGGTCTCGATGAACGCGCTGATCATGGCCGGCGCGATCCCCGCACTGATCCTGACGATTGCCAACGTCACCACCGCCTATGTCGTCGCCCGCCGCCGCGGTTATGCGCGCGGAGAGTTTCCGGGCTGGGGCGAAGTCGCCCGCAGCCTTGCATCGGCACTGCCCGGCCTGTTCATCGTCTTCATCATCGTCGGCGGCATTCTGTCAGGCGTCTTCACCGCGGCTGAAGCCGGCGCCGTCGCCGTTTTCTACGCGCTGCTCTTGACCGTCTTCGTCTATCGCAGCCTGTCTTTCGACAACTTCATGCGTGCGGTCGCCAAGGCAACCAAGACGACCGGCGTGGTGTTGCTGCTGATCGGCATTTCCACGATGTTCGGCTACCTGATGAGCATTTATGGCGTTGCCGACATGGTGGGTGACATGCTGAGCGACATCAGCGACAAGCCCTGGGTGATCTTCATCCTGGTCAACATCGCCCTGTTCATCTTCGGCATCTTCCTCGACATGGCAGCCCACATCCTGGTCTGCACGCCGATCTTCCTGCCGATCGTGACCCATTACGGCATGGACCCGGTACAGTTCGGCATCATCGTGCTGCTGAACTCGACCATCGGCCTCAACACGCCGCCCGTCGGCGCCGCCTTCTACCTCGGCTGCGCCATCGGTGAAGTGCCGGTCGGCAAGGTCGTGCGGTCGATCTGGCCGTTCATGGTCGCGCTGTGGACCACGCTGATGATCGTCACGCTCATCCCCGAAGTATCGATGTTCGTGCAGAGCGTCCTCTAACGGGCATGACATGATGTGCAACCTGGGTCCCGCCTTGTGCGGGACCTTTGCTTTTTGCGGGTTTCGCCATCCCCTGCGGACGGTTACAGTCCAGCTTTCAGACCGCCAGCGTTCAGATTGAATGCAATGTTTGCCAGGACCGATACAATGACCGATACCGTGACCAGCCGTTTTCTCCGCTATGTCGTGCTCGATACCCAGTCCGACGCCTCCTCCCCCTCCCAGCCATCGACCGCCAAGCAGCTCGATCTCGGCCGGCTTCTGCTGCAGGAACTGCGTGACCTCGGCGTCAAGGATGCCGAACTGGATGAGCACGGCTATGTCTACGCGACGATCCCGGCCAATACCGGCAAGAACAACGTGCCCGTCATCTGCTTCTGCGCCCATATGGACACCGCTCCGGACTTCTCCGGCACCAATGTCAGGCCGCAGGTGATCCACGGCTACAAGGGCGGTGACATCTCGCTTCCCGGCGACACGAGCCGCATCATCCGCGAGGCCGAGCATCCCGAACTGAAGAAGCAGATCGGCAACGACATCATTACGTCCGACGGCACGACCCTGCTCGGCGCCGACGACAAGGCCGGTCTCGCGGAGATCATGACCGCCGCCGAATTCCTTCTCAACAACCCCGATATCAAGCATGGCGCGATCCGCATCCTCTTCACCCCTGACGAGGAAATCGCCCGCGGCGTCGAAAAGGTCGACCTGAAGAAGCTCGGCGCCGATTTCGGCTATACGCTGGACGGTGAGACGGCCGGGACGATCGAGGACGAGACCTTTTCCGCCGATGCTGCCGAGATCGCCATCAAGGGCGTCGCCATCCATCCGGGCTTTGCCTATGGCAAGATGGAAAACGCCATCCGCATCGCCGGCGACATCATCGCAAAACTGCCGCGCGACATGGCGCCTGAAACGACAAAGGGCCGCGACGGCTTCATCCATCCGACTTCCGTCACCGGCACGATGGAAGGCGCAAGGATCAGTCTCATCCTGCGCGACTTCACCACGGAAGGCCTGCAGGCCAAGGCCGCCCTGCTGCAATCCGTCGTGGATGCGGTCATGGCTACCTATCCCGGCTCGTCGAGCAGCGTGAAGATCACCGAACAGTATCGCAACATGAAGGAAGTTCTCGACCGCCATCCCGAGATCGTCGACAACGCCATCGAGGCGATCAGTCGGGCCGGCATGAAGCCGGTGCGCGGCAGCATCCGCGGCGGCACCGATGGATCACGATTGTCCTTCATGGGTCTGCCCTGCCCCAATATCTTCGCCGGCGGCCATGCCTTCCACTCGCCGCTCGAATGGGTGAGCAGCCAGGACATGGACCGCGCCGTCCAGACCATCGTCGAACTGGCAAAGCTCTGGGAAGAGCGCGCCTGACGGGCACTCGCCTGCCCTTTCACTCCTTGCGTCAATGCACGGTGAGGCTTCCCAGCTCGTCGACCAGGCTTTTGCGCGCCCGGTTGACGCGGCTTTTCACCGTGCCGACCTCGCAGCGGCAGATCCGCGCCGTCTCGTCATAGCTGCTACCGAATGAAATCAGGAGCAGCGCCTGACGCACCCCGCCGGGCATCCTATCGAGCGCCTCCTCCATCTCGATCCTGCGGATCGCCCAGTCCTGCGACGGAGGCACTCCGAGTACCGCGACAAGCGCATCCGGCAGGCCCACCTGTTCGCGCTGCCGCACCCTGTAGGCGGTGCAGAACGTGTTGCGCATGATGGTGAAAAGCCATGACTTGAGTGCCGTGCCTGGACGGAACTGCCCGGAGGCCGAAAGCGCCTTCAACAGCGTGTCCTGAACCAGATCCTCGACATCGCCGCGCGGCCCGACAAGACGTCGGGCAAAGCGCGTCAATGCCGGTATCTGTGCAGCAATATTCCGCTCGACCTCGGCTCGTGTGCCATCGCCGAGCGGTGCTGCATCACGTCGCTGCATACCCATCCTCACTCCTCCATTTGTCGGAAAACGAAGGACACCCCCATGCGTTGCCGTACGGAACCGTACGGAACGGCCGTCAGGACAGCCAGGTCGGGAACACTTGGGCGACTTGTCGGTAGGGTAGCGATGAATGAAACGACGAAAGCCATGCCCAGATATTATTTTCACGTTCGCCTCGCCGGAAAGCGCTACGACGATCTGGAGGGAAGCGAAATGAGGGATGACGAGACGGCACTCGCCGAGGCAAGGATATCGGCCCGCGAACTGAGCGCCGACCGGCTGAGACGAGGCATTACGACAGACGAGGCCGCCTTCGAGGTCGAGGATGCGGACGGCACCGTGATCGGCACGATCCCGTTTCCCCGCACGATGGCGTAGCCTCAGCTGAACGGCCCAAGCAGCCGAAAATATTCCCGTTCCGCCTCGCCATAGGCATCGCGGGCGAATTCCTCCAGCGCCGGCCGGTCGCGCACGATGATCATGCCGCGTTCGGAATAGATCAGCTTGCGCCCTTCGAGCATATGCAATGCGGTCGTCACACTCGGGCGGCGGACCGCCAGCATGATCGACAGGAACTCGTGTGTCAGGCTGATCTCGTCGCCATCGGTACGGTCGTGGCACATCAGGATCCACCGTGCCAGCCGCTCATCGATATGGTGGACGGCATTGGACAGCGACGTATAGGCGCCCTGCACCGAAAGCGCCTGCACATATTTTCCAAGCAGCGCCTTCAGCCCCGGATCCTCGTCGAGAAAGCGTTTCAACACGCTTGCCGCGATCCGGTAGCCATCCCCCTGCACCTGCATGAAGATCGAGAATGGATCGCTGCCAGCATCCAGAACCACGGCGGCCGGCGTCATTCCGTCGCGACCGAAAATGCCGATCTCCGCATGCTGCCCCTGCGGCGAGCGCGCCACGATCGAGGCGATGCCGGTCTCGGGGAAATAGGCGTAATCAGCCTCCTCATGCGGCTCGGAAAGTTCGAAACCGCGAGGAAGCTCGACGAATTCGAGATTGCTGGAGAAGGCGGCGAAGCTGTCAGGCGACATGAGCCGGAGCAGATTGTTGCGGACCGCCGATTGCCGAATGTCACCCATCGCTCATCCTTGATAGGAGAACATGGCCTGTTCGGCTTCCTCTGGAACGAGAGTCTCCGCTTGATTTGAACGATTTCCATCTATGACCATAGAATGGGCGACACAACCCGGCAGGACCGCTCGGTACGGTATCAGACAAAGGGGTACGCGGGCGCAAAAACCGTTTATCTAATCAGTATCTTGATGCCGCCAGAGATTCGTTTTGCCAGATAAGCTCATACTGCTCCTCGAAGACCAGCCGCTGATCTCCCTCGATATCGAGGAAGCGCTCGTGGAAAAGGGCATGCGCAATCTCGTCACGCTGCGCAGCCGCAAGGAAGCGCTCGACTGGCTTTCGCAATCCTCGCCGGATTTCGTGCTTCTCGATCTCTATCTGGATGATGGCGATAGCCAGCCGGTCCTCGAGCGTTTGCAGCAGGCCGGCATTCCCTTCATGATCTATACCGGAAGCGAAAGACCATCCGAATGGGATGCCAGCCTGTTTGAGGGCAGCGAATGGATGAGCAAGCCCGGAGATCCGGATGCGCTCGCAGACCGGATCAAGACCAGGCTTGCACCATCATCTAGGCCGAGCGTCGGGTAATATCCTCGACGCTGCCGAACAGCCGCTCGTACTCGCGCTCCGCACCACCGTATGAATCGGCGGCGAAGCGCTCCAGCGCCTTGCGGTCGCGCACGATGATTGTGCCGCGATGCGAATAGATCAGCTGCTTTCCCTCCAGTACATGCAATGCCACCGTCACGCTCGGGCGACGCACGGACAGCATGATCGCCAGGAACTCGTGCGTCAGGTCGATCGCATCGCCGTCCACCCGGTCGTGGCACATCAATATCCACCGCGCCAGACGCTCGTCGACGGGATGAATGGCATTCGACAGCGCGGTAAAGGCCGCCTGGCTCAGCGCCACATGCGCCCATCGGCTCAACAGGCTTTTGACCTCCGGACGCGCCTCGATGATGTTGCGCATGATCGCGATCGGCACGCGCACGCCGCGTCCCGGCACCTGCATGACGACGAGATAGGGCGTATCGGCAGCGCCGAGCGCGATCGAGGCCGGGCTCACGCCCTCGCGGCCGAGAAGGCCGATCTCGGTGCGCTTGCCGGACGGCGACGTCACGACAGTCGAGATCACCCCCGAAAGCGGGAAATAGCAGTATTCGAGCGGTTCGCCCGGCGCCGAGAGCACGAAGCCTTGGGGAAGATTGATCGGCTGCAGGACAGGTTCCAGCGCCGTGTAATCCTCATGAGAAAGAAGTGCCAAGAGTTTGTTCTGGTCTCGCATGTCAGTCCTTTCCTTTTCCTATCCTCTTTGGTTCATCCTCTGGAGCCCCTGCATCCCGTTTGATGCACAACGGAGGCTCCAGGCCTTTGAATTCACGCATCGCCGATGCCGAAAATCGGATCCGGCTCCCGGCCGATGCGCCAGTCTTCGTCGCCCATCCCGATGTGCGACGGCCCGCTCCGCTATAACTCCGTGAGCTGCATGTTTTGCTGCGCTCTCCCGAGCCGGCGGGCGCATTGGTAACGGCGACGGCCACTTGAAGTTCCCAATTGTAGACACCACCTCATATTCGTCGGTTGCCTGATAGGGACCGGCAAGACGACTTCAGCAGCGTCTACCGACCATGTTGCTCGATGAGGATATGGTGCGACGAAGGCTCATCCCTTGTAGTGCCCGCCGGATAAGGCGGCGCGCCGTCCATCATGCTTGTCCAACACCGAACCGGGCCGCTGCAAAGTCGGCTGAATTCGCCTGCGCCAACAGCCTTCCTGATGCGGCCGCATGCGGGGCGAAACAAGTTCGAGTGTTGCGTCTGGAGAGAGCGATGAGACAGGATCCTTATGAAATCTTGGGCGTGAAGCAGGATGCGTCGCAAAAGGACATCCAGAGCGCCTTCCGCAAGCTTGCCAAGAAGTACCACCCCGACCTTAATCCGGGAGATCGCAAGGCCGAGGAGATCTTCAAGGAGATTTCCGCCGCCAACGAGATCCTTGGCGACGGGGACAAGCGCGCCCGCTTCGACCGCGGCGAGATCGACATCAACGGCGTCGAACGCGCCCCCTCCCAGAATTACCGCGAATATGCCGGCGCCGGACAACACGGCGCACCGGGTGCAGAGGATGCCTTCTTCGATGAGGGCGGCTTCTCCCAGTTCGGCGGTTTCGAAGACATATTCGCAAGCTTCATGTCGCGCCGCGGCGGCGGCAACGCCTCGCAATTCGGTGGCGGCCCGTTCGGTGGCGCGCACTTCCGCGCTGCTGGCGCCGACGCCCATTACACGATGGAGGTCGCCTTCCTCGATGCGATCAACGGCACGACGGCCTCGGTCTCGCTCGGCCCCGGCTCGTCGCTCGACGTCAAGATCCCCGCCGGCACCCGCGACGGCCAGACGCTTCGCCTGCGCGGCAAGGGCGGCAAGGGTCCTGCCAAGGGCCAAGACGGCGACGCCATGATCGAGATCAGGGTCAAGCCGCATGCCTTCTTCAGGCGTGACGGCGACGATATCCGTGTCGAAGTGCCGATCACCATCCGCGAGGCTGTGCTGGGCGGCAAGGTCAAGGTGCCGACCCCCGGCGGCTATGTGAACATGAACCTCAAGCCGAATACCAATAGCGGAACCGTGCTGCGCCTGAAGGGCAAGGGTGCCCCGAAAGCCGGCGGTCACGGCGACGTTCTGGTAACGCTGAAGATCGTCCTGCCCGAAAAGCCGGATGCCGAACTGACCCGGATGATGGAAAGCTGGCCGGAAGACGCGGCAGGCAATCCCCGCCGCACGCTCACCCTCTGACACCTCCCCGCAGGACCGCGATGCAGTCCTGCGCAGGTGCTGAAAATCCCGTCGAGGACGCCGCCCGGATAAGACCCGGCTAAGCAACACAGACACATCTTTCCCATCTTAACCTTTAGGAAAGACGGAACTTTGTAGTCCTTGATGCGTCTTGTAATACGAAAGCAACGGTTGAAATATCCGGTCAGGGCGCCATCTTGCCCCGGCCCATGAATGCTTCTGTTAGGGTAAGATGACTGAACTCGAATATCTCAACGACTGTCCCAATATCCTTCTTCTCGAAGATGACCTTCTGCTTGCGATGGATATGGAAGACCATCTCTTGCAGACAGGCCACAAGATCGTCGGCCCCTTCGGCCGCATAGCCGATGCGCTCGATGCAATACCGCGCAACGATCTTGCCGGTGCGATCGTCGACCTCAATCTCCATGGCGAACTGTCATTCCCGGTCATCGAGGCGCTGCAGAAACTCTCCGTGCCGGTGATCATCTGCAGCGGCTATGCCGAACTGCCGGAACTGAAGAGCCGCCTCGCCGGCCTGCCGCTCCTGCCCAAGCCTTGGAACGTCCAGAAGCTCGACCGCCTGATGCAGGAAACCTTCGGCGTCGGCACCAACGCCTGACACCTGATGGGCGATATCAGCCCACGGCTGATATCGGAAAGCGGATCGTGCAGGTAAGGCCGGTCTCGGCATAATCCATCTCGACTTCGCCCTGCAGTTCGTAATTGATGCTGCGCTGGATCAGCGTCGTGCCGAAACCTTCCTCCTCGGGCGGCACCACCGCCGGACCGTCGACCTCCGTCCATTCGAGCGTCACCACGCCGTCGACGACCGTCCAGCCGACTTTCACATAGCCGGCATCATGCGCCAGCGCGCCATATTTGACCGCATTCGTCGTCAGCTCGTTGATCACCATGCTGAAAGCGAGGGCAGCCTTGGGGTTGAGCATCACAAGCGGCCCCGGCGTTGTCCTGAAACGCTCTCCCTTGCCTTGAACATAAGGCGCAAGCGTGCGCCGAACGACCTCCACCAGTTCCGCCTGGCTCCAGTTCGTCTCGAACAGCAGCGCATGGGCATCCGCCATCGCCCTCAGCCGGCCGAGCAGGTTCTGGGAGTAATTCTCTACCGTCGTGCTGTTCTTCGCCGTCCGCCTGACCAGCGACATCACCATCGCCATCGTGTTCTTCACCCGATGGCTGAGTTCGCGGACCAAGAGTTCCTTCTGCTGCTGAACCCGGCGATATTCCGCCTTTTCGCGCGCCTCCTTGAGCGCCCGCTCCACCGCCGCCGGCAGACGGATGAGGCGCTGCTTCAGCACATAATCGGTAGCGCCGCGACGGAAGGATTCGATCGCCACCTCTTCGCCGAGAACACCGGATACGAAGATAAACGGAATATCCGGCGCATCCCGATGCGCCATCTCGAGCGCCGACATGCCGTCGAAATCCGGCAGCGAGAAATCGGCCAGGATCAGGTCGAAACGACCGGCTTCGAGTGCCGAGACGAAACCGCTGCGGTTTTCCGCCCGCAGGATTTCCGGCTGCGGATCCATCCGCTCAAGATGTTCGCGGATCAGCTCCGCATCGAGCGGGCTGTCTTCCAGCATGAGGATTGTCGGACGGTCCACGGTTACCTCGGCACCTGTCATGATTTCTTGTATCCCGGCGGCGGCTCGTTGAGGATCGCCCAGAACACCCCGAGATCCTGAATGGCCTTGAAGAACTCGTTGAATTCCACCGGCTTCACCACGAAGGCATTGACCCCGAGCTCGTAGCTTCTCACCAGATCCTGCTCCTCGCGCGACGAGGTCAGCATGACGATCGGGATATGGCGCAGCTTGTCGTGCTTCTTGACCTTTTCCAGCACCTCCAGCCCATCGACCTTGGGAAGCTTCAGATCGAGCAGCACCACGGTTGGATCGCCGTCCGGCCGCCCTTCATGCATGCCGGTGCCGAACAGGTAGTCGATCGCTTCCGCACCGTCGCGGGCAATGACGATGTCGTTGGCAAGCTGGCATTTTTCGAGCGCTGCAAGTGTCAGTTCGAGATCCCGCGGACTGTCTTCCACGAGCAATATGGGACGTAGTTCAGGCAATGGCGCGCCCTTTCCTTTCAGGCGTGGGCAGGGCGAAGACGAAGGTGGCCCCCTTGTCGACTTCCCCACTGGCAGTAATGCTTCCGTTATGGCGCTCGACGATTCGGCGCACCAGCGCGAGGCCTATCCCGGTTCCCTCGAAATCCTCCGCCCTCTGCAGCCGCTGGAAGACGCCGAACAGCTTGCCGGCATAGGTCATGTCGAAACCGACACCATTATCCGAGACGCTGAACTTGACGATGTCACCATCCAGCGACCCGTCGATCATAATCTTCGCCGGCGCACGTGGCCTTGTATATTTCACCGCATTGTCGATGAGATTGAACCACACCTGGCGAAGCAGCGTCGCGTCACCTTGAGCCGATGGCAGCCTTGCGATCGACCATTCGATATCGCGCCCCTCGGCATTGATCATCACCGACTTCACCACTTCAGCAACGAGCTTGTTCATGTCGACCTCCTTGATGGCGATCGACGTGCGGCCAAGCTGCGAGAAGTTGAGAAGGTCGTCCACCAGACGCCCCGCCGCCAGCGCGGAATCGGAAATGTTGTGCAGGTAATGCCTGGATTTTTCGTCGAGCGCCTGCTCGCGCTCGCGCAGCAGCTGGGCAAAACCGACGATGTGGCGGAACGGTGCTCTGAGATCATGGGAAACGGAATAGGAAAAGGCTTCGAGTTCCTTGTTGGAACGCTGCAACTCGCCGGAGAGTTCCGCCAGTTCCTCCGCCTTTCTGAGTACGATGCCGACGATTGCGCCGCGAAGGTCGCGCGCCGCCGAAAGTTCGGCCTCGCTCCATTCGGGTGCCGTCAGATGAACCTGCTCGCGCCAGGCATCGAATGAGCGGCGCGGATGGATGCGTCCCTCCTCCCGCACCACCTTGTGCGGATCGCCACCCCAGTTGACGGTGGTGATCACTTCCGGCCGGAACCAGATCAGCCAGCTCGGATAGAGTTCGGAAATGCGGATGGCCACCATGCCGCTGGCCTCGGCGGCGAATGCCTCGCCAGCACGAAAATCACGGGCAAGCGATGACGTCTGGTAGATATCCTCGCTGACATTCTCCTTCAGCCAATCCACCAGCGAACGCACATGCGCCTCGTCCGGCACCATGCCGACAGCAAGATAATCGTCCTCCGTCACGATCACCGCACCTCTGGCACGCACCTGCGCCAGGAGATCGTCCTCTACCTGAATGAGCCCGCGCGGCCAGCTGGCGCCGGCACTCATCGACGCCAAAAGCCGGCTCGAAATACGCCCGAGAGCGACCCTGCTTTCCGCATCGACCGCATGGAGAAGCGCCGAAACCCGCATGGCAAGCGATTGCACGACGAAATCGCAGATATCGCGCAGCGTGTTCGACACCACCTTCGCCGCCGCGCTATGGCAGGACACAAGCCCCCAGAGCCGCCCGTCGATGATGATGGAAACCGACATCGACGATGCCGTTCCCATATTGCGCATATATTCCAGATGCACCGGCGAGACGCTGCGCAATTGCGAAAGACTGAGATCGAGCGGCTCTCCCGTGACCGGATTGAGCGCCGGCTCGATCGGCACCGGCCGATAATTCGCATCGGGAATGAGCCGCACCCGGCTCGAGGCATAGAGCGCCCTCGCCTGCGCCGGGATATCGGATGCCGGAAAACGCAGGTCGAGATAGGATGGCAGCGCCCCGTTTGCCGCTTCCGCCACGACATGACCGTTCCAGTTCCTGTCGAAACGATAGACAAGCACCCGGTCGAAGCCCGTCAGGTTCTCGATGAAGGTCGCAGCCGCCGTCAGCGACCCTTCGACGTCTGACTGTCCGGACAGGATCTGGGCGAAGTCGCGCAGGCGGGACAGCAGGCCATCCGTATCGTCGGCCGCGTTGCGCTCGACCTCGACGACGATCAGACCGCCGGAGCGATGCGCCGTCACCTGCAGATCACTCGCCGCGACACGCATCTGCAGTGTCGGTTCGGATGTTGCCTGCCACGCCGCGAGCCGATCCGACAAGGGCTGGAGAAGAGCCGGCAGCCTCTCGCCGGGGCGGACGACCTCGCCGATGAAACCGGCCAGATTGGCGCTCGCCTGCGCCACGCTCAGATCCTCGGGGTGGAGGCTCAAAAGCGCGCCATACGGCTGGATCGCACCGGGAATATGGATCGGCTCCCGCGCACAGGCTTCCAGATCTGAGACGGTAAGGCTCAAGGCTGGTCCTCGACATAGGCAGCTAGTGATGCGGATTGCCGAGATGAACTGTGATCGGCGGCGGATCACCCGAACATAGGCAAGTGAAGACTAAAGTAAACCCGCCCGCAGCAGGTCACCAGTCAGGGACACACTCAGAAGCCGACGGAAAATTTTCGCGCGACCCAGTAGCCGACGCTTGCGGCAAAACCCGTCAGGACAGTCCCCCAGGCCATGTCGACGGCGCTGACGGCGGGCGACCAGTTTTTCAGCGTCGCGAGATTGGTCATGTCATAGGTGCCATAGGCGATAAGGCCGAGAATGCCACCCGCGACGGCCGCTGTCGTCCAGCTGCCCGAGACGAGCGCCGGCTGCACCGCGAAATAGACAATGCCCGCCACATAGACGAGGTAGAACAGTCCGGCGGCAATGAAATTCGGCTGGGCAAGCAGAAGCTCGCCGATCCGGCTCTTGTAGAACCCCGTCGCCACTGTGCCGAGCCAGAGAAAATCGAGACAGAGAAAAGCGATGGCCGTGCCGATATAGGCCAGGATATAGGTCATCGCTCGTCCTTTCGTTCAGATCTTCAGGATCGGCTGCATCAGTCTGACGATCCAGCTCGAGAACTTCAGCGGTGCTTCGGTCACCGCCAGGCAGATGCAGTCCTCGCCTTCCGTCGCATGCGGCGTGTGCAGGAGATCGCCATCGGCCTCCTCGATATCGCCACGTGCAAACAGATCGTCGCGATCGCGAAAACTGCCCGAAAGCACCAGCGTCAACTCGCGGCCTTCATGCGTATGCTCCGGCACCGGCTTTCCGGCCGGGATGCGCAACAGCCGAACCTGCGTTTCGCGATCCCCGGTATCGATCAGGATCTGGTAGGCCCCACGTCCGAGCGCGCGCCATTTGAGATCGGCAAGATCGCCGCCGACATAGGATCGCAGCGGTTCGGGAATGACTGTCGGCGCCGATGCCCGCTGAACGCGCGGCGCAATTTCCTCGACCTTGATATCGAGCGCTTTCGCCCTGAACCGCGCCCAAGCATCATCCTCGCTGCCGGCCTCGGCATCGAGTTGGGGAGAAAGCTTGTCCAGAAGTACGCCGGCAGCGCCCTCCATCGCGGCAAGCCGGCCTCGGCATTCAGGGCAGAGCGCCAAATGGCTCGCAACCGCAAGGCTCCATCCTTCGCTGAGTCTGCCTGACGCGTAGTCGATCAGGAAATCGTCGCCGATATGGTGTTTGACGCTCATAGCCGACCGTCCAATGCTGAACGCAGCTTTTCGAAGGCAAGGCGGATGCGCGATTTGACGGTGCCGAGCGGAACGCCGAGATCATGGGCGATCGTCGCATGCGACGCCTCGTCGAAAAATGCGCGGCGCAGCACATCGAGCTGTTCCGCCGGCAGCGTCGCCATCGCGCCACGCAGCAGATTGGCTTCCTGAAGCTGCTGGAATTCGAGATCGGCCGGCGCCACATCGTCCGCGACGAAGGCAGGATCGTCCATGTCGAATTCCGGGCGCTTGCGCCGATAGGCATCGATCCTGATGTTGCGGGCAATCGTGTAGATCCAGGCCGAGACATTGCCGCGCGCAGGGTCGAACTGCGCAGCCTTTGTCCAGACCGAAGCCATGGTCTCCTGCATCAGTTCCTCGGCCGCCTGCCGATCCTTTGTCTTCGCCGCCATGAAGGTGCGGATACGCGGCGCGTAGAAGCGGAAGATGGTCTCGAAGGCATCGACGCTGCGCTCGCGCCCGACGATGGAAAGCAACCGCACCATCTCGCGCTGCGCGAGATCGTCGGCCGACAAGCCATCGGAGTTTTGTGTGTTCATCCCGAGCCCATGCACTGCCCGCCCGCCGGGCCTTGATGCCGCGGACCGCCTCTTGTGCCATCTATAAGCCGAGATAGGAATGCTCAGGTTCATGGCAAGCACTACGGCGGGCCAAACGGACCGGATCACGCCAGATTCGGAAATTTTCCACAGATCCATTTAGAACTTCATTACGTAGTCATGTTTTGAGGAACGTGACGATGCACGCGAGGATGGTGGAATGACAGTGTCGACCGGCAGGACGCAGCGTCAGACGGCAAGGATTGCCGTCATCGGCTCCGGCATCAGCGGCCTGTCCGCAGCATGGCTTCTGTCGAAGACGTGCGATGTCACGCTCTACGAAAGCGCCGGCCGGCTTGGCGGCCATGCCCAAACGGTGAATGTCAGGATCGACGGCAGCGATGTCCCGATCGATACAGGCTTCATCGTCTATAACGAGGTCAACTACCCCAATCTCGTCGCCCTCTTCGATCATCTCGACGTGCCGACCACAGCCTCCGACATGTCCTTTGCCGCCTCGATGGATGGTGGCCGCTTCGAATATAGCGGCACCGGCCTGAAGGGCCTGCTCGGCCAGAAGAAAAACGCGCTGCGCCCCCGCTTCTGGCACATGCTGCGCGACGTGATGAAATTCTACAGGCACGCCCCTGCCCTGCTCGCCCGGCCCGACACCGAAGACCTTACCCTCGGCGACTATCTCCAGCGGGAAGCATATTCCTCCGCATTCATCCATGACCACCTGATGCCGATGGGCGCGGCCATCTGGTCGATGACGGCGCGCGACATGGCAAACTATCCGCTGCACGCCTTCCTGCGCTTCTTCGTCAATCACGGTCTCCTGCTTCTGTCGGGACGCCCGCAATGGCGAACGGTCGAAGGCGGCAGCCGCGAATACGTCCGGCGCGTCGCCGCTGATTTCAGCGGTACGGTGAGGCTCAATGCCAGGATCGCTTCCATCCGCCGCAACCCCGCTTCGGTGACTGTCACCGATACAGGCGGCCATTCCGACACATTCGACGAGGTGGTGATCGCCGCCCATGCCGACGAGGCGCTCTCCATGCTCTCCGATGCGGATGGCGAGGAACGCGACACCCTCGGCGCCTTTTCCTACACGCCGAACCGGGCCGTGCTGCACAGCGATCCGAACCTGATGCCGAAGACCCGCGCTGTCTGGTCGAGCTGGAATTATCTCAGTGCCCGCAACGGCAATGAACCCAAAGGCAATCACGCCAACGGTAACGAGGCCCTGTGCGTCACCTACTGGATGAACCGCCTGCAGAGGCTCAAGACGAGCCGAGATCTGTTCGTCACCCTCAATCCGCATCGCGCGCCACAGGCCGAGCTCGTCCACGGCATCTATGACTACACCCACCCGCTTTTCGATGGCCGTGCGCTTGCGGCGCAGGGCAGGCTCTGGCAGCTCCAGGGCCGCAACCGCACCTGGTTCTGCGGCGCCTATTTCGGCAGCGGCTTCCATGAGGACGGGTTGCAGTCGGGGCTTGCCGTGGCCGAGGCCCTGGCGGGCAACCGCCGCCCCTGGACGGTCGAAAACGAGTCCGGCAGGATCAGCATCGCCCGGCCTGCCCCGGCGCTTCGGGAAGCCGCCGAATGAGCGTTCCCTCCAGCCTCTATACCGGAGACGTCGTCCACACGCGCCAGCGACCGAAGGCGCACAGCCTGCGCTACAGCGTCTTCTCACTGCTGATCGATCTAGACGAACTCGCCGATCTGGACCGCTCGCTGAAACTCTTTTCGGTCGACCGGCGCGGTCTGTTCAGCTTCTGGCAGAAGGATCACGGCTCAGGCAGCGGCACCGGCCTCAAGGCCTGGGTCGCTGGGCAGCTCGCCGATGCCGCCATCGAAACGGATGGGCTGCGGGTCAGAATGCTCTGCTATCCGCGCATCTTCGGCTATGTCTTCAATCCGCTGACGGTCTATTTCTGCTATGGCCGCGACGACGTGCTGCGGGCCATCATCTACGAGGTCTGCAACACCTTCCACGAGCGCCATTCCTACATCATTCCGGTCACCGGAAGCGGCACTGCCAAGGATGAGCCGGTCAGCCATTCCTGCGGCAAGGATCTCTACGTCTCGCCCTTCGTGCCGATGGACTGCCGCTACGATTTCTCGATCCGCCCGCCATCCGACCGGGTGCGCATCGCCATCCGCGAATCCGATGATAACGGCATGCTGCTCTACGCCATGTTCCAGGGGGAGCGAAAACCGCTCACCGACCGCACTCTGGCACTCGCCTTCTTCCGCTATCCGCTGATGACCGTGAAGGTCACCGCAGCCATCCATTGGGAGGCGCTGAGACTGTGGCTGAAGCGGGTTCCCGTCTACAGGCACACGCGTGCCGCAGAGCCGCGCTCGGCCACGATCGTCACCCGAACAGAAACGACGGAGACACGCTGATGACAGATATCGACCAGAAAATCGAACTGCCGATCCCGTCCTTCTCGCTGTCGGAACGCATGCTGTGCCGCTGGGCGGCAAGGCTTGCCGCGGGCCAGTTGACCTTGCGCTTCCCGAGCGGACGCGAGGCGCGCTTTGCCGGCGATCAGGCCGGACCTTCGGCAACGATCGCCCTCAACGACATGAAGACCGTGCGCCGACTGCTTTCCGGTGGCAGCCTCGGCTTTGCGACATCCTATCTGCGCGGCGAGTGGGAAACGCCCGATCTCGCCGACGTTCTCGACCTGGCACTGGCCAACGAAGCCCGCTGGTCGAGCGTCATGGCCGCAAGTCCGCTCGCCTCGGCGATCGCTCGCCTGCGTCACCGCCTCAACCGCAATTCCAGGGCCGGCAGCCGCCGCAACATCGCCTTCCACTACGATCTCGGCAACGCCTTTTATCGGCTCTGGCTGGACGAGACGATGACCTATTCGTCGGCACTCTTTTCCGATCCGCGCCAGAGCCTCGCCGAGGCCCAGACGGCAAAATACCAGCGCATCATCGACACCCTGCAGATCACCGGGGATGACCATGTACTCGAAATCGGCTGCGGCTGGGGCGGCTTTGCCGAACAGGCGATCCGCGCCACCGGCTGCCGCGTCACCGGCCTCACCCTGTCGAAGGAACAGGCCGCCTTTGCAAAAAACCGCCTGCGCGATGCCGGTCTTGCGGATCGCGCCGATATCCGCCTCGAAGACTATCGCGATTGCCAAGGCACCTTTACGAAAATCGTCTCGATCGAAATGTTCGAGGCCGTCGGCGAGGAAAACTGGCCCCTCTATTTCGATCGCGTCCGCTCCCTTCTCGCAGAAGGCGGAAAGGCGCTCGTCCAGTCGATCACCATTGCCGAGGATCGTTTCGACCACTATCGCAGCCATGCGGATTTCATCCAGGCCTATATCTTTCCCGGCGGCATGCTGCCGAGTGTCGACGCCTTCGAGGCGCAGGCCGGCAAGGCAGCCCTCACCGTCGACGACCGTTTCCGTTTCGGCCGCGATTACGAGCGCACGCTGATCCTCTGGGACAAGGCCTTCCGCGACGCCTGGCAGCGCATCGCCCCGCTCGGCTTCGACGACCATTTCCACCGCATGTGGCACTATTACCTGCAATATTGCGCAGCAGGCTTCCGCTCCGGCCGCCTCGACGTGGTGCAGTTCACCCTGTCTCGCTAACCCTTGCGTACCATGCGACGGGTAATCGCAAGGCTTGCCCGATAGGGCAAAGCCGCAAGCAGCTTGGCCGCCACCGCCATCCTCCACGGAAAGACGATCTCGAAGCGCGAACCGGAAAGCCCCTTGACGATGGCATGCGCAGCCTCGTCTTCGCTGATCAGGAACGGCATCGGAAAGTCGTTCTTCTTCGTCAGCGGCGTGTCGACAAACCCCGGATTGATCACCTGCAGCTTCACGCCCTGTGAGCCGAGCTGTGGCTGAAGTGCCTCGCAGAGATTGATCAGCGCCGCCTTCGTCGCCCCATAGATACCGCCGCCGGGAAGGCCGAGATAACCGGCAACCGATGCGACAACGGCGATATGGCCCGACCGCCTGGCAATCATCGGCCCCATCACCGCCTCCAGCGCATTGCCGGTTCCGACCACATTGAGGCCGACGAGATCGGCCAGCGCCCCGGCATCGAACTCGCCTGCGCTCTCGCGGATATAATTGCCGGCGCAAAACAGCGCGAGGTCGATCGGCCCGAGCATCTGCTCTATGCCGCGTACGGCATCCTTGAGTGCCTGACGATCGGTGACATCGAGCGGATAGGCATGGATGGCGCCCGGTCGCTCCGCCACCAGCGCGTCGAGCTTGTCGGCCGAACGGGCACTGACCGCTACGATGAAGCCCTCATCCGCAAGCCGCAGAGCCACCGCCCGGCCGATCCCTGAACTCGCGCCCGTGACCCAGGCAATCTTTCCAGTCCTGCTTCTGACCATCATGCAGACCTCCGTCGATCAATCCTTTCTACGCAGGCAAGCGGCGAACGGATCTTTCTCGAAGGCAGCCATGTCACCCGACGGGGACGGCACCCTTCGGTTCGCGGGCGATGAACCGTCGCGCCACCAGCCAGCAGCCGGCGGCCCAGACCGCGCCGGCGCACCAGCCACCCAGCACGTCGGTCGGATAGTGGACGCCGAGATAAAGCCGCGACAGGCCGATGATCAGGGTCAGGAATATGCCGGCCGCCATCAGGAAAATCCGGGTGGCGCGATATTGCTCTGCCCGCGACAGGAGTGCTGCAAGCGTCAGATAGGTGACCGCCGACAGCATCGCATGGCCGCTCGGGAAGCTCAGGTCATGCACTTCGACCAGATGCGGCACGATATCCGGCCGCGGGCGCGCCACGCCGAGTTTCAAAGCACTCGAAACCAGCCAGCCGCCAATGATCGACAGGGCCATGAAGATGGCGATCGCTCTCTGTCGCGCCAGAAACAGATAGACGACGGAGAGAACCGTCATCAGCGACAGCACGGTGACGCCACCGAGTGCCGTGATGTCGCCCATCGCATGCGTCACCCAGGACGGCGCGATCGGCAGCGCGAGGTCGGCCGTCTGGCGCAGCGACAGCAGGATCTCTTCGTCGAAAGCGTGCGTGTCGCCCTCGATCACCTCCCCCGTCAGCGCCAGAAAGGCCAGCACGCCGCCGGCTACGGCCGCAAACGTGATCAGCCCGATCGGCTCGAAGGTCATGAACCGGTCGATGAGGCTTTGGCGGATGCGCTGATGAAGGGGCATGCTCTCTCGTTGCTCGTTGAATGATCCCGTCTAGATAGGATCGAGGCGCGATCACGCAAGAATTGAAGATGAGACCGATGGGCGACTGCGGCCAATTCGCAGGTGCAGCATAACGCTTGGAACCTTGGACACCCGTCCCGCGTTGCTCGCCAGATCTTTCCTGCCAAATCGAGAGGCCTATCGTGGCTCAAGCTCAGCGCGCGCAAAAAAATCAATCCATTCAGACAGAAGCCCCGAACGCCGAGACGGCCGATACGACGCCCAAGGTCGATGAGGCAAGGACGGCAGAGCCCGACAGGACCGATGATCAGCCTGCAGCCGGCACCAAGGATGAGAAAAAACCGTCGATTTTCAAGCGCCACCCATGGTGGATCGCCATTATCCTGATCGTCGTTATCGCGCTCGCCGTGGCAACCTATTTCGTCTGGCTGATCTTCTTCCACCCTTATGAATCCACCGACGACGCCTTCGTCGATGCACGCAGCTTCTCGGTTGCCGCAAAGGTCTCCGGTTATCTCGCCGATATTCCCGCGACCGACAACCAACATGTCGATGCCGGCGCCGTCATTGCGAAGATCGATCCGCGCGATTACCAGATCGCCCTCGACCAGGCCGATGCCCAGGTCCAGTCGGCGCAGGCTTCGATCCGCAATGCCGAGGCACAGATCGAAGTCTCCGCCGCATCCGTCGATGAAGCCCGCGCCCAGCAGGCCTCCTCGGCCGCAGCACTGCAATATGCCAAGGACGAGGCGACCCGCCAGCAGCAGCTCGTCAAGGGTGGGGCCGGCAGCCTGCAGGCCTCGCAGCAGGCAGAGTCCAACCTGCGCCAGGCGCAGGCGACCTACAATCAGTCCGGCGCCAGCGTCACCTCGGCCATGAAGAACCAGAATGCTGCCGAGGCCCAGAAGGCAAGCGCTCAAGCGAGCCTGAAACAGGCACAGGCGCAGCGCGAGACAGCCGCCCAGAACATCAGCTACACGACGATCACCGCCGCCCAGCCCGGCCGCGTCGTCAAGCTTTCCGGCTCCAAGGGCCAGTTCGTCGATGCCGGCCAGGCGATCGCCATGTTTGTGCCCGACGATATCTGGGTCACCGCCAATTTCAAGGAAACCCAGCTCGCCGACATGCGCCCCGGCCAGCCGGTCGATCTCGTCATCGACGCCTATCCCGGCTACGAGCTCCACGGCAAGGTCGTCTCCGTCCAGCCGGGCTCCGGCACCGCCTTCTCGCTTCTGCCGGCCGAAAACGCCACCGGCAACTATGTCAAGGTGACCCAGCGCGTGCCGGTCAAGATCGCCGTCGATCAATGGCCGAAGGATGTCTCGATCGGCCCCGGCATGTCCGTCGTCCCGACCGTCACCGTAAGGCCGAGGGATTAGTCATGGCCATTGCCGATGCAAGCGGCGGCGCGGGGAGGACCGGCGCCGCAAGAGCGACGAACCCGTGGCTCGTGGCGGTCGTCGTCGCCGTTGCCGTGTTCATGGAAGTGCTCGACACGACGATTGCCAATGTCGCGCTGCGCTACATATCCGGCGGCCTTGCCATCAGCTCCGACGAGGCCTCATGGGTGGTAACCACCTATCTCGTCTCCAATGCGATTGCGCTGATTGCCTCAAGCTTCATCGCCCAGCGCTATGGTCGCAAGCGCTTCTACCTCATCTGCCTTGCCACCTTCACCATAGCGTCGGTCATGTGCGGCCTTGCCTGGGACCTGCCCTCGCTGTTGATCTTCCGCATGATCCAGGGCTTTGCCGGCGGTGGCATGGTGCCTGTCTCGCAATCGATCCTCACCGATGCCTTTCCACCGCAAAAGCGCGGCCAGGCCTTCGCCATCTTCGGCGTCGCCGTCGTCGTCGCCCCGGTCATCGGCCCGACGCTCGGCGGCTGGCTTTCCGACAACCTGTCCTGGCACTGGTGTTTTCTGATCAACGGCCCCGTCGGCGTCTTCGCCTTCGCGCTCGTCTATTTCCTCGTGCAGGAATCCGACGAGGCGCGAAAGAAGCGAGAGGATCTGCGCAAGCAGGGGATCCGTTTCGACATTGTCGGCTTCGCGCTGATCGCCACCTTCCTAGGCGCGCTGGAACTCGTGCTCGACCGCGGCCAGACGGAGGACTGGTTCGGCTCCACCTTCATCATCGTCACGACGGCGATCTGCGTTGCCGCGCTGCTGATCTCCATTCCCTGGCTGCTGATCAAGAAGAACCCCGTCATCGACGTCACCCTGCTTGCCCGTCGCCAGTTCGTCTCCTGCATGATCGTCATGCTGGCGACCGGCGCGATCCTGATCGCCACCACCCAGTTCGTGCCGCAGGTGCTGCAGGAAAACTACGGCTATACGGCCACCTGGGCAGGCATGGCGCTCTCGCCGGGCGGGCTCGTGACGATGACGATGATGTTCATCGTCGGGCAGCTCACCTCGATCTTCCAGCCGAAATACCTGATCGCCATCGGTGCCGGTATCATCGCCTTTGCCATGTATGACATGACGCGGCTGAGCCCGGACCTGAATTTCGGCTTCTTCGTCACCTCGCGCCTCTATCTCGGCCTCGGCCTGCCGCTGATCTTCATCCCGATCACCGCGGCATCCTATTACGGACTGAAGCCGAGCCAGACGGACCAGGCGTCGGCGCTGATCAACGCCGCCCGCAATACCGGCGGTTCTATCGGCGTTTCGATCGCCTCCAACGTGCTGGCCCATCGCGAGCAATGGCACCAGAGCCGGCTGGTCGAACATGTCGTTCCCTCCGATCCGGCCTATGTGTCGACCCTCCACAACCTGCAGAGCTTCTTCGTCGGACATGGTTCGAGCACGGCCGATGCACAAAGCCAGGCGGTCGGCTATATCGGACAGATGGTCCAGCAACAGGCAAGCTACCTCGCCTATATCGATGTCTTCCATGTGCTGGCGATCATTTCCGCCTGCGCCATACCGCTTGCGCTGATCTTGAAAAAGATCGATCTGAAGGCAGGCGGAGGCCCGGCCCACTGATCCCCGACACCCGGTTGATCGAGCCGTTGCGCGATTTCACCCCGGCGCGACGCTTGAGGGCCAGAACGCAATCAGGAGGACGTTTCGATGCCGCAGACGGTGCTTTCCATCTCCACCCGTGGTCAGGGCCTCTATGAATTCACCAGCGAGGCGGAAGCCTTCGTCCGCAATCACCATGTCGGCCAGGGCCTGCTCACCGTCTTCGTGCGCCACACATCCTGCTCGCTGCTGATCCAGGAAAATGCCGATCCCGACGTGCAGCGCGACCTGAAGACCTTTTTCAGCCGGCTCGTGCCGCCGACGATCCATCCCGACATGGCCTGGGTCGTCCATACCGCCGAAGGTCCCGACGACATGCCGGCCCATATCAAGTCGGCGCTGACCGCCGTCACCCTCGGCATTCCAGTCAGCGGCGGCCGCCTGATGCTCGGCACATGGCAGGGCATCTACCTGTTCGAACATCGCGACCTCGCCCATCGCCGCGAGATCGTGCTGCATCTTTCGGCCTGAAAAGCCCGTCATTGTTTCGATGAACTTCCCCTGAACACCGGCTTGGGCCTGCGTTCAGGCCGCCGCGGCTAGTCTTCGATCATCGCCTGCGGGCCAAGCCCCGGCGAAGGAAAAAGACCAGAGCAACCGGAGGATCATCCATGACCAGCGTGTTCAAGAGGATCGGACTTGCCGCCCTCGTCACCCTTGGCGGCCTCACCGCCACCATATCCTATTCTTCCGCCGCGGAACCCGGCTACGGCCCAGCCCGAGATTTCGCCAATAATCCGGCCAGCATCGTACAGGTTCAGTACCGCGACCATCACGGCGACCGCGACTGGCGCCGAGATCGTCACCATGGTCGTCCGGGCTGCTCGCCTGGCTGGGCAACGGAAAAGGCATCCCGCATGGGCCTGCGCCGCGCCCGCGTCGTCGACGTCTCGCACCGTGTCGTCGTGGTGGCCGGTCGCGGCTGGCACGGCCCCGACCGGATCGTCTTCGCCAACGAGCGCGGCTGCCCGGTCATCCGCCGCTGACCTGCGCTAGATCGCCGTGCATCCGCATGGGTGCACGAAGACGATCTATCTTATTGAATCTACGCATCAGGCTTTCCGAAAATCGATTCCGATTTTCGGGCCGATGCTGTAGACCGCAACAAAACCTCAAGAGAAAAGCCCGGCCGCCAAAATGGCCGGGCTTTTCTGCAAAATACATCATAAGCGCCAGGTGCCCATATGGGCGCTGTGGCCAGGTGCAGCCCTACTGCTCGAGCGCAAACGTCACGTTGACGGTGACGCTATAGGTATTTTCGCCCGAGGAGATCGGCACGCTGTCGCCCGGTTCCTTGGCCATCGCCATGCGCATCATCGGCTGCGCCATCGGCCTCACCGAGTTTTCGTTCATCTCGATGATCCGGCCGAGCTTGATGCCGGCGGCATCGGTGAGCGTCTTGGCCTTGGCAAGCGCCTGCGCCACGGCCTTCTTGCGCGCTTCCATCAGCGCCGCATCGGGATTGTCATTGGTGAAGGTGATCTGCCCACCCTCGTTGACGCCGAGCTTGACCGACTGGTCGAGCAGCGCGCCGAGCTTGGAAAGATCCCTCACCCGAACTGTCAGCCCGTTGCTGACCTGGTAGCCGATGATCTTACCCGGCTCGGCATTGGGGTCCTTGGGATCAGTCGCCTCGTGGCGCGGAAAGATCTGGAACTGGCTGGTCTGGATGTCGCGCTCCTCGACGCCGCGCTCGTGCAACGCGCCGACGACATTGCGCATCGCCGCATTATTGGCCGTCAACGCCGCCTCGGCCGTATCGGCCTGCTGCAGCACCGTCAAGGACAGGATCGCCATATTAGGCGCAACCGCCATCTCGCCCTCGCCCGACACGGTGATCTGCGCCTCGCGCTGCTGCTGGCTATCCTGGGCAAAGGCCTGTGCAGACAAGGGCACCGCCAGAAGCACAGGCATGAGCAGGGCGGCAGTGGCAAAACGGGTGACAGGGTTCATCGACGCATCCTTGCTGGTCTCTTCTTTCTTCAAGCCGCAGGCTGGCAGGACCAGAACCCGGGGCAACAGGCGACACGCGCCCTCATTGCGATCGGCACATGATGACACTCCTGCAGGTCTATTGTGAAGCTAATGCGGCAACGGCTTGTGACCAGCAAAGATTTGCGTTAGAGCGGGCGACGGTCGAAGCGAACCATTGCGCCCGACCGCTGCCTTTAGAAGGCAGGGGCCTGTAGCTCAATGGTTAGAGCCGGCGGCTCATAACCGCTTGGTTGGGGGTTCGAGTCCCTCCGGGCCCACCAACCATTTCTAGTTCGTCAGACTCGATGATTTTTTCGTCAATTCGATTGTTCTGGCGATCGTTGTTTCCATTGAGGAAATTGAATATTTAGGGGTTTTCAGTTTCGAAATGGCTGATCACACCAAAGGACGTTCTACATCCAGAGGCAACACACTCGAATCTCGTCGGAGTCATCAGTTTTTCCGACACTGGTTGGAATCGCTCAAAAGGTTTGTCCCTGCGGGCGCTGATATGTCCCTGACGCCTTAATAGGTTTGTCCCTGAGATCAATTCGCCTATTTTCCTCAGTTTCACCTGTGGTCGGCAGACCTGATAGCAACAAACAAACTTCCTGGAGTTTCGAGTTATAGCAGCAGCCTTAGCCGACGGCCACTCCGTGGCGTGCGGTGCATTCAATTTGATATCGAATTCACCTCACCCCAGACTAAGTCAGCGTCTCGGCCTTCCGCGGAGCGGACACAGCTTTCCGCCGGATGGAGGCTACTTCGTCTCGCCTCTTTTTAAGCTCTGCGAAATAAGTCCTGACCGTCTCAACTTCACGCTTCATATCCTCAATGGTGGGAGTGTAAGGCAACCTGCCTTTTGACCAGTCGTGACCGGATAGCTCTGAGGTCTTACGCATGCCGAAATGTATTGTAGTGAAGTCACTGTCCCTGACCTCAACGCCGCTCAGAGACTGTGTCATTACTCCGGGCTGGAAACGGCCGACAACCCCGTTCAGAAGCATCTCCTCGACCAAGCGCTCCCAAGTCTCTCTCAGCCCAGTGAAGAAGTCGGTAACTTCACGTTCATAGGCCTCAGTATCTTTTGACGCTTGGCTGGCCATGGATGTCAGCTTGAAGTCCAGCGCCCCCAAACGGTCCTTGGTGGACTTGACTTGCCATGGCGCATCGCCGTTTCGAACTGTACCAAATCCATGTTCTTCGGTTTTCACGATCCAATGGCGCAAGACATCGACGTGAGCCTCAATGGCTTGATGCCAGAGTTCATAATAGAAGCTCAATTCATGGGTGAATACGATCACCTGACGGTGCCTGGCTTCAGCCAGGATACGAGTGGCCACCTGCCGCACATGCTTATGGTCGAGTGAGGAAACGGGATCATCTAGGATCACGCCGTCATGGCCGTCGATGGAGCCGATTTCGGCGAAGAAGCACGCTAGTGACAAAGCGCGGAATTCGCCTTCGCTCAAGATATTCGAAGTCTTGGCGGAAATCGACTTCGATAGGTCGGGCCCAACATAACTGACACCCCTATCGGTCCGTCCAGTCACGACGACAGGGAGATACGCAATGCCCAAATCGGCAATCTCTTTCTGTAGCTTCCTGCGGAAGTCTTCGGTCAGGTACTTCTCGCATAGTTCAGTATTCTTGGACGAGATCGGAGCGCTATGCCGAGAAGCGATGCATCCTGAAAGCTTCAACAAGGTGATGAGTTGGCTCCTACGCTGGAGAACTGCTGGTAGGTTGTCATGTAACTGCTTGCGTGCGCGAAGATCGCGAAGTTCGGCCCTGAGCCGGTTCAAACGCTCCGGATCAGTTGCGGCAGCTTGATCTGCCGCCGCGGACACCGCAAGCGCGCTGGCCCAGATTTCAATCTCGCTGGACTTACCTGGCTCCATCACTCCGAGGGCTGACACATCTACGAGTGCATCCGCCAACTGCGTAAGCGCAGACCGAAATTGATCAGCGGATACCAACCACTTGAGCAACTCGTTCAAGACGCTTGCTTCCGCACTGCCCTCCACGATGAAAGGCGTTAAAGCGCTGACGATTTGATCGGCCGTCGGCAGCGTCAACTGTCGTAGAGCCGATACATCCGAGGTCAGAGACGCTACTGCCAACTCGGCCTGCTTTGCAGCTTCGTTCGCAATGAGCGCCCGAAACTTAACGAGTCTGTCGAACGCCCCATGAGATAGCTTCTGTGCGCATAGAGGACAAACTTCGTTGTCACCATGGGTTGGCAGTTCCGCGCCATGAAACGCATCAGCGTATACCGTGATCGCGTATCCGAACATCTGCCTCCATGGTTCGGAACCGATCACCGTCGAAAGCGGGTCATCACGGAATTCGAGGCTAGCGGCAAGCGCCGCGGCTTCCCGCGTTGCTATACATTTCCCGATTTTAGAGTTCAGATTGGTGATCGCGTCGGCGGACAATAGGTTTTCGGCATTCACAAGCTGCTCATGTAGCGTTTTCAGAATTCCGACACCGCGTGTTTTCTCTTTGGCAAGCGCCGCCCGATCACTACGTATATCACCCTGAATCAGCTCGGTCCTCGCGTCGTCATCTAACGACCAAAGCGCGAGATTCTGAAAGGCCACCTCGCTCGGAATTGATTTCAAAGCGGTATTCTCGTTGAGCTTTCCTACTGCTTCGGCCTGAAGAGTATCTCGTTCAATGTCAGGCAGAGGACTGGCCACAATTGTCCTCAACGGCTCCATTTCGTCGTTCAGGCGTCGGCTGAGTTCCGTGCAAGCCTTGACGACCCGCGGCAGGACATCCAACCCAGCTGGAAGAAATTCGATTTTGTCTTGCTTATCAGCATACAAGGGTGCCAAGCGGCTGTCGAAGACGCTCACGCGGGACAAGGCTGGCGGAGGCGGAGCGCCCGTTTCCCATCGATGATCCTGAGCTTCGGCTTGCCCTACTTTGAAGCGTACCGTGAGGGATGGCTTGGAACGCCTGTCCGTAGAGTAGGCGTTCTCCAGTACAACTTCGTCATTGCGTTCTCGCCGAGCGCGGCAAATTTGCTTTAAAAGCTTGCAGTAACCGCTCTTACCACTTCCGTTTTCGCCGTAGACGATCGTCAATCCATTGACCGCGAAAGACAGCGTCTGTCCGGAGGCCAACTGCATCGCACTGCGAATATCGTGGATCGAGCCGAGCACCACAGGATCAGCTCCATCAGGCCGATGTAAAACATGATCGGCAGCGAGCGGTGCAGGATCATTCGCGACTGTGTCGAACTCGATTCCATTTGCAGCCTTGATCATTGCCATGACCTCAATGTAGTCACTTTCAACCAGATCAGGTTGTGTATAGATGCGCCGGAACAAGTCCTGCTCCCAGGCCGGCCTCGTCTTCGCAAATGCGAGCAGATCATCGGTAATGGTGACCTGAGACCCATCGTCCCTCCAATTTTCGGGAGAGTCTTGGGTTTTAAATCTGGCCTTATGCGGCCTGTTTTTCCATAGCCATTTTCATTGCGAATTCGCTGGGTGTGATGTTGCCCAGTGAAGAATGCGGTCTGTTCCGATTGTAGTCCTCCTTCCATGCTGCGATTTCGCTCCTCGCCTGTGTCAGAGACGAGAACAGTGTTTCGTTGAGGCATTCGTCACGAAAGCTCCCGTTGAAGCTTTCTACGAAGCCATTCTGCATCGGCTTGCCCGGTGCGATATAATGCCATTCGACACGAGTGCTTTGGCACCATTCCAGAACGGCCATGCTGGTCATCTCCGTGCCATTGTCGGAGACAATCGTTCGCGGCGGCTTGCCTCGTCGGGCAATGACAACATCGAGTTCCCGCGCAAGCCGCCGGCCTGAGAGCGATGTGTCGGCGACCAGCGCCAGGCATTCGCGGGTGAAGTCGTCGACGACGGCCAGAACCCGAAAGCGACGACCATCTGTGAAGGCGTCGCTGACGAAATCCAAGCTCCAGCGTTCGTTGGCACGCGAGGGCAGCGCCAGGGGGCGTCTCGTCCCCAAAGCCCGTTTGCGTCCACCACGTTTGCGCACGGTCAGCTTCTCTTCGCGATAGAGACGCCGCAGTTTCTTCAGGTTCATGATGATGCCCTGCCGACCCAGCATGACGTGAATGCGGCGATAACCGAAACGACGGCGCTCGGACGCCACCAGCCTCATCGCCTCACGGATATCAGCGTCATCCGGTCGAATGCTACGATAGCGCACACTCGACCGATCAACGGACAAAACCTTACACGCCCGACGCTGGCTCACCCCGTGTCGTTTGCAAACATGAGCCACAGCGTCTCGCTTCACATCGGGCGTCACCACTTTTTTGAAGCGACATCTTTCAGAATGGCGTTGTCCAGCATGGTCTCGGCCAGCAGCTTCTTCAGCTTGGCGTTCTCGTCTTCCAAAGCCTTCAGCTTGCGAGCATCGGATAACTCCATGCCGCCGAACTTCGCCTTGTATTTGTAGAAGGTCGCCTCGGATATCCCGTGCTTGCGGCAGACATCGGCCGTCCGCATGCCGCTTTCCTGCTCTTTCAATATCCCGATGATCTGCTCGTCCGTGAACCGTGAATGCTTCATTCCGTCCGTCTCCTTGATGCGACGGACTCTACCAAAATCTGGAGGAAGTTCAGGGGCTCAGGTCAGCACCAAAAAACGATACGATGGCCGTTGACGCCTATCTCGGTGCCCGGTAAGTCTTAGCTCTGATCTGCGGATCAGCACCCATCTCGAATGCGCGATGAAGTCTCTTTTCTGGCCTGAGGGCCAGCACCAAAGGCAGGGGAAACCCTGCCTTTTTAGATTTTCTTGCGACCTCATTTGCCCGAATCTAGAATAGCTTCATAGGCACTACGAAGCATTGCTTCTGTCGCTTCTCCAAAAACGGCCAGATTGGCCGCATGTTGGTCGGTTCCAGCGAATTCTTCGTGCCACGACGACCGATCCGAGACGAAAACCGGGTCATCGAAATCCTCGAACTGATCGGCGGTAATATCGACAATCACCGATCCGGACTGAAGCCATGCGTGAGACCTCCCGTCACGCCATCCTAGATAGTAGCGGAAATCACCGTGCCCCAGTTCTGCGAGATGGTGTCCTAGAAGCAGGGTCGTATCCCCGCAGGCACCCTTTGGGAAATCCTGCAACGTAATCGGGAGGCTGCTTTTCTGTGTCCTCATGATGAGATCGCGGAACTGCGTGGCCGTGTCGTTGAGTTCGTCCATCATGTTTTCCCCGAAAGCGAAGCCGGCTACTTGGCCTTTTGAACAGGAAGGCTTGTTGTCCCTGCGCTCATCTGTGAAAACTGCGTCTTTGTGGCCGAGGATGCCGAGCTCGTCGACAATTCCTTCTACCCTCATTGTTCTTTGTGTGTGAAGAACATGATTGCCTTGCTGCTGTTCTCGACTCGCTTGCAGCTTCAGAGATGCTCAGCTGCTTCTCCAGATTGCGTTCAGCGAGATGTTCTTAGCGAGCTTCATCCCGGCAAATGTCTTGTCCTTGAAACCCGCCCTTCCCCAGTGCGGAACCGTTCGAATTTTTAAAGCATCGGATTTTCCGTCCAATTTGAAGTTCGTTAAGGCCTGAGCGTCCCGTCCATTATCGCATGGGATATTATTTATCATCGTTGGAACTTGTCACTTTACGTCTCACTTTACATAGTTATATCGTAGGCCTGCCAACCACGGATGAAACATGACCGCCGAAATCGTCAATCCGCTATTTTCGAACGAGTTGCCCGAAGTGCCACTGACCAACGCTCCTTTGGCGCGCGTTGTGGCGCAGGTGCGCTTCCCTGCTATCCAGTCAATTCAGGATCAGGTGTTCGTTGGCAAGTTCCAGGAAGCGATTAGAAGTTTGTATCCGCGTCCCCGCAAGGATGTGATGAACGGGTTCGTGCTCGGTACCCCCACAATGGTTTCGTCAATCATCTGGCGCTACCTGGATCAGGAAGCGCAATGGATCGTATCGCTTTCGGATAATTTCTTATCATTCGAAACGGTCAAGTACACGTCCCGCAAGGATTTTACCGACCGCTTCGGATTTCTTCTCGAAAAGCTCGCGGAGACGATCGGTCCGACACATTCGGACCGGATCGGGATACGGTACGTGGACCAGGTATCGCTTTCAGAAGACGAAAGCATGGCCGGCATGCTTCGAACGGAGATGATCGGCGTGAAGGAAGTTTTCGGCAAGACGCACCATATGATCTCAGAACTCGAAGGCCCCTCGCAAGAGGGCGGAGTCCTGGTGCGTTGGGGGCATATGCCCGAGAACGCCTCGCACGACCCAGACATCATGACACCTGTCAGCACGCCGTCGTGGTTTCTGGATGTGGACTCGTACAAGTCCTACGAATCTGAGAGCATGGCCTTCAATCCAGCGGCGCTGTCGGCGTTGACCTATCAGCTTGCCACGCGGGCATATACTATTTTCAGGTGGTCGGTGACGGATAAATTCCTTGACCGCTACGGGAGAAAATAAATGACGACTCATCGCAAGTTCTCTTCATCAGGGACGAGCCACTCTGGATTCGGCGACCGTCTCGACTTCATGTACTTGCGTCGCCATCAGGGCTTCAGAGCCTCGTCGCCGACGACGTCCACATTGCTCGACATGCAGCGCACCGAGACCGACGAGGAGCGCTTGGAGTTAGCTGCCCAGTCGGCAACCTTCATCACCCAGATTGGCCAGCTCAAGATGATGACCGGGTATACCTGGGATCGTCTGGCAGAGCTCCTCAGTTGCTCGCGACAGTCACTGTACAACTGGCGCGACGGATTGACGGTCACGGACGCGAACATCCGCGCCGTCCAGCGCATGCACGAGGCACTCGCGTTTATTGACCGGGGTGACCCCACTGAGACGAGGGCAGTGCTTGAGGCAAACGGCGCGCTGGTATTCAAGACGCTCAAGGGCGGCGACCTAGAGGAGGGTAAGCGGCTGGCCGGGAAGGGAAGCGGTTCAACTCACGGTCGGCCGCCACCTCTTGTCAACGGCGCTCGCCAGCTACAAGATCATTGGACTGACCGCATCGCGGCGTCGTCCGATGATCCCCTCGAGAATGGAGGGTTCAAGCCTCGGAAGACTTCGCGACGCGGACCTCCCCGCACCAAGTAGAAGACTTCATGGCCGAAAACAACGAACCGAACGCCGAACTTGAGGAACTGAGAGCGGCGCTCGCACCTTGGAGGCAAGGTGACTTCACGATCTCCACGGGTGAGTTTCCCGTCGCGTTCCTCAATGAGAACGATGTCATTGAGACTGGATGGGATTCGGTGCAAGGTTTGGTAGTGGTGAGCCAGACCTGTGACATAGTCAATGCGATGGACCTCGATGATGTCGTTGTCGTCGCACCGATCGTGGAGGTGACCGAGGGTCTGCTCGAGTCCATCAAATTCGGAACTACAACCGTCGGCGCGGTCATCGAGAACTCGCTCCTGCCAACCGATGTCGCAGACCTGAGGTTTCTAGCGACCATCCGCAAGACCTCGCTGGTCAAGATGGAGCGCAAGGAAGGCTTTAGCTCTGAGCAGACGAGAGATGTGTTCGTCAACGCTCTTGAGCGTCGATACGGACGCTTCGCGTTTCCTGATGCGCTTAGCAACGGTCCAGTGATAACGATCAGGAACAGGGCGAAGAGTCTGAGGAAGAAGGACTCTCCTAATGCCAAGGTTTACAAGTCGCTACGCTCTGTTCGGCTCGCAGCAGACCCTGATTTCGATACCCCTGGGGCAAGAATCCAGTTCCTTCTAGTCCTGAACGATCCGCCTCACGTCTTTGCCCAACCTCAGGACATCATCGCAGAACTCAAAAGCCAGGAGATCGCTGAACGCTTCAACTGGCCACCGGTTTTCGAGAAGGAAACCCCTTTGTTCCGCGTTGTTACCATGGATAGCCTGTCGGCACGGGAATGGGACGGCAGCCGCCATGTCGACCTCGACTTCATCTCATGGCGGAGTGAGACGTAGCGGTCCCGCCAGTCGTCTCCATCGTTGATGGGGGCATCCTCCCAAGCCTGCATCAGCCGAATAACGAATTCGAGCATTGGCAGCCGAAAGCTATTCGGGAAGCTCTTTCCATTCTCCCCCGGCTCGTTTCTCAATGATCTGGCCGATCTCCTTGAGGCTTTCCTCGGCCCGATAACCGAGGTCTTCGTCGACAAGGAAATTCGGAACACCCATACAGTGTCGGTCCGAATACTGCTGTAGCCTTTCGTCAAATTCCGGTCGCGTCTCTTCGCTCTTCGAAGGCGCGGCTGACCGTTGTTACGTATTCATCTACAATCGTCGGGCCGTATTTCATCGGCCGTAACTCGCGTTGGGAGTGCGTAAAGTCGCGCTCAACGGCCAGGATTATCGAATGTGAGAAAAGGGGGCTTCGGGAGCAACGAATGTGACGACAGCGGCAACCGATGGTGACGACAGATCATCGAAAAATCAATGTTTTCAGAAGCACGAAAATCGTCGAATGTGACGAGCTATACCATTTCAAATAGTTGCTGAAGAATTTGCGGTTCTCGCAACCATCGAAGCAATATGGGCTCTTTCGGCGCCGTTGCTTAAGATTGGTTGCAAGATCTATCCGGAGCCGAATCTTGAAACGCTCTCCTTATCGCAACCGGAGCGGAGGTCGGGTCCGTCAGGCCACTCTGCGCCACTTTACTCCAGTATCATTTTATCGGGCATTCGCCGAAGGTCGCGACCGGAAGTGTCCGCGACCTCAATCCGGCTTCACGGCTGCCGGCCATTGACTTCCATCCGCCGCATGTCACCCTCGCACTAAGGTGAAACCCAGGCGGAGAAATCGTAATGGCGGCAGGGGAGACAGCGGCGGAATTGAGCAGCGACATCGTTGCCAAGCTTTCGGATGCGATCGAAAATCTGGATGCGGTCCCCTCGGACGACATGCTCGTCCTCCTCAACGAAGCCCTCGATGTGATCCGCGAACTGGTTGAGATGAACGATGCCGTGAGCCTCGAATAGCGACCGGCCCTGCCCGTCGACAGAGCGTGGCGCTCACAAGTCCGGCAGTCGTCTGCTCTTCCACTGGCTGTGGGGAATGGCGTCGCCAACCTTGATGGCGAAGGAGACGATCTTGGTCGCATCCGGATCGACCTCGCAGCGGTAGCCGACATCAAACCATCCGCCCTGCGCGCCGTCGTGAAAAGCGGCCGACGGGACGTCCAGCACATTGCCCTCCTTCAGGCCCGGACTGGGCAGGAGATCCGGCCAGTGGCGGGCATGGCGCAACTGCATCTTCAGTTCGCTCGCACAGAGCTGCGCCACGCGCGAACTGCGCGGCACGCCATCCATCGCAACGACAGCTTCGGCGTCATGGCCGTCATTGTTGGAAAACAGCGTCTTTGCCTCCTTCAGCCCACCGGCCGCGGCAGTACCCGGCTTTGACGCCGGCTTGCCATTCGGCCTTGCCGTTGGCAGGGTCGGCACGATCTCGGCATTTCCACCGACAGCGCCTCGGTCAAGCGTCGCCGGCAATCCGGTCTTTTCCGAACCGTTGGCGGCAAAATCGACACCGGGCAGCGTGATTTGCGGCGGCAGGGGAGCGCCCCCCGGTCCGTGCAGCGGCGCGTCGAGACCGTTTGGCTGGCCAGTCGCTCCATTCTGCTGCCCCTGCGCTGCGTCCGCCGCCTGAGCCTCGCTGCCAGCTTGCTGACCATCAGCCTGCTCATCAGAGGCCTGCTGGCCGCCGGGTTGCTGGTTGGCGGCCTCGGCATCCTTGCTGCTATCTTCTGCCGCATCGCCATCCGGCGACTTGCGCGGATCCGTCTGCTTTTCTCCGAACCGGGTCACATCGCCCAGTGCCTTGATTGCCCTCGCCTCGGTCTGTTTCTCCTCCGCGGATGCCCCTTGCGGCGGCTCGGCCTTTTTCTCGGCCGGCGGCGGCGGTTGCTGCTTATCGGCTGCAGGCGGGGGTGGCGCCTGTTTCTCTGCCTGTTTCTCCGCAGCCGGCGGCGGAGGCGGCGAAGCCTTCGCCTCCTCCTTCGGTTTCTCCTCCGGCTTCGGCTTTTCCTCAGGCTTCGGCGCCGGTGGCTTGGCTGCCGGTGGCGGTTCCTGCTTCGCGGCCTCCTGCTCTTTCGCCTGCTTTTCCTTCTCGGCCGCAGCCTCTTCGGCAGCCTTTTCCTTGGCATCTTCGGCGGTCTTTGCCGCAGCCTTCTCCGCTCCCGCCTTCTCGGCCTCCTGTTTCGGTGGCTCCGGCGGCGGCACGGGCTTCTTTTCCTCCTCCGGCTTCTGCTCGGGCATTTTCAGATTGAGCGCCTGCTGCTGCGGTTTCGGCTTGGGCTTTTCGGGCGTCTTCTCGTCCGCCTTATTCTCTTCGGGTGGCGGCACGATCTCGACCGAGACCGTCTCTTCCTTCGGTGCCGTCTGGTCATGGACGGGCAACCGGGCAAACAGCGCCACCGCAATGATCACATGCAGTGCAATGGAGGCGGCAATGCCTCCGTAGAGCTTGTGATTTGGCTTTCGCGACGCGTCCTGCATGGCTTCCGATGTAGGATGAAAGAGAGGCGGGATGAAGTCCCGCCGCCACAAGGCGAACAAGAAAAACCCAGCGGATTTTCATCCGCCGGGCCCGATGTCGTAAAGTTGACCGGTGAGCCCCGGTCTTAGCTGTCGAGGAACGACCTGAGCTTGCGCGAGCGGCTCGGATGCTTGAGCTTGCGGAGCGCCTTCGCCTCGATCTGGCGGATACGTTCGCGCGTCACCGAAAACTGCTGGCCGACTTCTTCCAGCGTGTGGTCGGTGTTCATGCCGATGCCGAAGCGCATGCGCAGCACGCGCTCTTCGCGCGGGGTGAGCGATGCGAGAACACGGGTCGTCGTCTCGCGCAGGTTCGCCTGGATGGCGGCGTCGATCGGCAGAAGCGCGTTCTTGTCCTCGATGAAATCGCCGAGGTGGCTGTCTTCTTCGTCACCCACCGGGGTTTCGAGCGAGATCGGCTCCTTGGCGATCTTCAGCACCTTGCGGACCTTTTCGAGCGGCATGGCGAGCTTTTCGGCCAGTTCTTCAGGCGTCGGCTCGCGACCGATTTCGTGCAGCATCTGGCGCGAGGTACGAACGATCTTGTTGATCGTTTCGATCATATGCACCGGAATACGGATCGTGCGCGCCTGGTCGGCGATCGAACGGGTGATCGCCTGCCGGATCCACCATGTCGCATAGGTGGAGAACTTGTAGCCGCGGCGATACTCGAACTTGTCGACCGCCTTCATCAGGCCGATATTGCCTTCCTGAATGAGGTCGAGGAACTGCAGGCCGCGGTTCGTATACTTCTTGGCGATCGAGATGACGAGACGAAGGTTCGCCTCGACCATTTCCTTCTTGGCGATGCGGGCTTCGCGTTCGCCCTTCTGCACCATCGACACGATACGACGGAATTCGGCGATCGAGATGCCGGTTTCAGTCGCCAGATTCTGGATCTCCAGGCGGATATCCCGGATCATCGTGTTCTCTGCCTTGGCAAATTCCTTCCAGCCCTTGGCTGCAAGGTTGGCGATCGACTTCATCCAGTTCGGATCGAGTTCCGCACCCTGATACTGCTCGAGGAACGAGTCGCGCTTGACGCCGTAGGATTCGGCAAGACGCAACAGACGGCCTTCGTTCTGCATCAGTCGCTTGGAAATGTCGTAGAGCTGCTCGACAAGGCTGTCGACGCGGTTCTGGTTAAGCGACAGCGACTTGACCGCCGTCACCAGCTCGTCCTTCAGTTCCTTGTAGCGACGCTCCTGCGCCGAAGACAAAGTGCCGGTGGCAGCCAGGCGCTGTTCCACCTGCTGGTCCTGCAGCTTCCTGAGCTTCTTGTAGGTATCGGCGATCAGGTCGAGGGTTTCCATGACCTGCGGACGCAGCTCGGCTTCCATCGCGGCGAGAGACAGGCTCGACTCGTCGTCGTCCTCTTCCTCTTCCTCGATCGGCAGGTCGCCGCCGACGGCCGTGATGTCGTCGTCATTGGCGGCCGACATGCGGGCCTTGCGGCTCTTTTCCTTTTCCTCGGCAGCCTTGCGGTCGGCCTCGATCTTTTCCGGGCTCTGGAACTGCGGAGCAGCCTTGGCTTCGGGACCCGAATAGGTCGTTTCGAGATCGATGATCTCGCGAAGCAATGTCGTCCCCTCATTCAGTTCGTCGCGCCAGATGATCAGCGCCTGGAACGTGAGGGGGCTCTCACAGAGACCACCGATCATCGTTTCGCGGCCGGCCTCGATACGCTTGGCGATGGCGATTTCGCCCTCACGCGACAGAAGCTCGACGGAACCCATTTCGCGCAGATACATGCGCACCGGGTCGTCGGTACGGTCGGTCGGTTCTTTCTTCTTGGCGGTCGCGACAGCGGTGCCGGCAGACGTCGTCAGTTCGCCGCTTTCGCTCTCATTGTCGTCGCTGTCGCCGCTGTCGTCGTCTTCGCTGCTGCCGCCGGCCGCTTCTTCCGCGTCCTCGTCCTCGATCACGTTGATGCCCATGTCGGACAGCATCGCCATCGTGTCTTCGATCTGTTCCGAGGTCACCTCCTCGGAAGGCAGAACCGAATTCAGCTCGTCCATGGTCACATAGCCGCGCTTTTTCGCGGCCTTGATCATCTTCTTGACCGCGTCATCAGAAAGGTCGAGAAGCGGACCGTCATGCGAAGCTTCGCGCTCGTTCTCTGCTTCTTCGTTTTCTTTGACTTTTGTTGCCATGTATTTCGTCACTTTCCCTGAACGCCACTGCGCCACAACAGATTGACCGCGCTCGTGGCCGGCGATCTAAGGCCTCATGCCCTAGCCGCGAATCACTTGCCCACTCGTAACGGAATGACCTTTAATTCCGAATTACCACAGGATGCTGTCCTGAGCAGTCCATACCTGAAGCAATGCCAGTCGCACTGGCCCGCCTGACCCAATCCGCCTATCTTGCCTTGAAATGGTGATTCCCACAATTTAACGTTCCGTCAAGCTTTTCCCCGGCGTTTGCACCAGAAAAGTGGAAAAAGACGCGTTACACCCGTTTCACACAGGCCTGTTCACCAGTTTCGACGCTTATTTAGGCGATCCTTCGGATTAGACAAGGGTTAACGAAAACACAAATTGTCGCCGTCAGCTCGCGGCAGGAGATTCGCAGCCCGAAACCGGCAGTCTATCTCCTCAATGGCTGACCGCCGCCCCCTTCACCCGGCCCGAAAGCACGCCGAACCCGTCGATGATCGCCTCCTGCGCCTCGAGCCTGGTAATCTCGTTCTGGATTTCCAGAAGCGCCCGCAGCAATATTTCTCCGCGATCGGCCTCTTCCTCGGAAAGCTCGGCGATCTCCCGCTCCAGCTCGATCTTCTGCCAGCGCAGTTCCTTGTTGCGCGAATGCAGCGCCCTGGTCTGCCGATAGGCCTGAAGCGCATCCTGCGGATCGGCCTCCTCGGTCGCGGTCCAAAGCCGCGCATTCTTCACCTGCTGGGTCATCGACGCCACGATGTCCCCGAACCCGTCAGCCGCGAGCCCTTCCCGCACGGCCTCGACGGAAAGCTTCACCCCGAGACGGCCGACGATCGACAGGAGCGACGACCAGAAGCGCTGCAGGTCCCTGTTTTCGAAATCGACGGAAGAAATCTCGTCATATTCGTCGAGAAGCAGTTGCGGATGGTTGGCAATGGTCAGCGCCAGAACCGTTTCGCGAAGCGCAGGTTTGGATTGCGGCGAAAGCTTCAGCATCTGGTTGAGCCTGGCACTGCCCGCCGTGCCGCTTTCGATCATCGCGCCGGCAACCGTCGAGCCGCCCTGCTGAGGTCCGCCGCGGCCACCCCTGCCCCTTGTGGCACCGCCTGCATTGTTGCGCTGGAACCCCTGGCGACGATCACCGCCGCCATTGCCCTGCGCATAGCCATTGCCCTGCGAGAAAAACGCGCCGAGCCGGCTGCGGATATCCTGCTGGTAGTGATAGCGCACGCTTTCGTCGGCGATCACCGAAACGATCTGCTTCAGCCGCGCATCGAGCTCCGCCCGCCTTTCCGGCGTATCGAAGACAGAACCCGCGGTTTCCCGCTGCCAGATCATGTCGACCAGCGGCTTTGCCTCCGACAGAACCCGGTCGAACGGCGCCCTGCCGTCGTTCTTCACCAGATCGTCGGGATCCTTGCCATCCGGCAGAAGCGCGAAACTGACCGACTTGCCGGGCTTGATCGCCGGCAGCGCCAGATCGGCGGCTCGGTTGGCCGCACGAATGCCGGCGCCATCGCCATCGAAGCAGAGCACCGGCTGCGGCGTCACTTTCCACAAGAGGTCGAGCTGGTTTTCCGTCAAGGCCGTGCCGAGCGGTGCGACCGCATTCTCCACGCCCGCCTGATAGAGCGCGATCACGTCCATATAGCCTTCGACCGCAATCAACGTGCCGCTCTGGCGCCGGTCTCCGGCCGCCTGCGCCGCTTTTCTGGCGCGCGAGAAATTGTAGAGAACCTGTCCCTTGTGGAAGAGTTCGGTATCCGGCGAGTTCATGTATTTCGCCATCGCATCCGCCGCCATCGCCCGGCCGCCAAAGGCGATCACCTTGTCGCGCGACGACAGAATCGGGAACATGATCCGGTCGCGGAAATAATCGTAGGAAACCGGAATATCCGGCCCGAAGCGTACCAGCCCGCAGGCCTCGATCTGCTCCTTCGGCACGCCCTTGCCCGCCAGATATTCTTTGAGCGCATTGCGGCTTTCCGGCGCATAGCCCAGCCGGAACGTCTCGATCGTGCGCCCCGTCAGTCCGCGGTCGCGCAGATAGGCGCGTGCCTTGGCGCCATTGGCGCTCTGCAACTGATCCTGGAAATAGGCGGTCGCCATTTCCATCACGTCCTGCAGCGAGGTGCGCTCCTTCTCGCGCTTTTCCATCTGCGGATCGGGCTGCGGCATGGCAACACCGGCCAGATCGGCGATCTGCTGCACCGCTTCGGGAAAGTTCAGCCCTTCGAGATCGGTGAGAAAGCGAAAATGATCGCCGGACACGCCGCAGCCGAAGCAATGGTAGCGACCCTTGCGATCCTCGCAATGGAAGCTCGGGCTCTTCTCGCCATGGAACGGGCAGCAGGCCCAGTAATCGCCGCGCGACACATTCGTCTTGCGGCGATCCCACGTCACCCGCCTGCCGATCACGGTGGAGATCAGCACGCGGTCGCGTATCTCGTCGAGGAACGTGTTGGAAAAGCGCATGTCTACTCATATAGGCGTAAGTCGAAGGCAGCGCCACGGGCAAGGCATCTCCTTCCCGCTATCCACAGCCCCCAAAACCGAATACGGCGCCCAAGGGCGCCGCATCGTCTTGATCCGGCATCTAGGCCGGCAGATCTAACAACTCAGCTCAGCTTCGCCTTGATGACGCCGGAAGCCTTGGCGAAATCCATCTGGCCGGCATAGCGCTCGCGCAGTACCGCCATCACCTTGCCCATATCCTTCATGCCGGCGGCGCCCGTCTCGGCAACCACGGCGGCAACGATCTCGTCGACCTTTTCGTCGGAAAGCTGTTCCGGCATGAAGGCCTTGAGCACGGCGATCTCGCCGCGTTCCTGAGCGGCAAGCTCGGCGCGTCCGGCATCCTCGTAGATCTTGGCCGACTCTTCGCGCTGCTTCACCATCTTTTGCAGGATCTGCAGGATCTCGTCGTCGGTGGCCGCATCCTTGCCGGTACCGCGATTGGCGATGTCGCGATCCTTGACCGCGCTCTGGATCAGGCGGACGGTGGAAAGCCGCAGGGTGTCCTTGGCCTTCATCGCTTCCTTCATGGATTCGGTCAGCTTCTCGCGCATCATCTCAGTGTCTCCGTCATGGCGGGGCAGAACCTCCCGCAGCGCCCGAAACCGGGCTGTTGACGGCGGTGATAGATCAGCCGGCGGGGTCGATCAATCTTTTCCCGCCTGCAAGGCCCAAATGAGGGTGATTCTTTAACGGATGCGATTGACCGCGCGTTAGCCTTTGTTTATTTTCCCGCACCTGCACGACATTTGGATTTGAAGAGCCGCCTGCGACAACGCTTGGCGCTTTTTCTGCGACAACAAGAAACCCCTGCAGCCTGTCTTTAGCTTAAAGACCGGAACGATGGGTCAGAAGGATAGCCATGACCGGTACAGCACCCTGGACGCCCAAGAAGCCCACCGCCCTCCTCGTTCTTGCGGACGGCACCGTCATCGAAGGCACCGGCATCGGCGCGACCGGCAAGGTTCCGGCCGAAGTCGTGTTCAACACGGCACTGACCGGCTACGAGGAAATCCTCACCGACCCGTCCTATCTCGGCCAGATCGTCACCTTCACCTTCCCCCATATCGGCAATATCGGCACCAAT
Source organism: Neorhizobium sp. NCHU2750 (assembly GCF_003597675.1). NCBI lineage: Bacteria > Pseudomonadati > Pseudomonadota > Alphaproteobacteria > Hyphomicrobiales > Rhizobiaceae > Neorhizobium > Neorhizobium sp. NCHU2750. The sequence continues at coordinate 2,316,181 of NZ_CP030827.1, forward strand.
GACGAGGATATCGAAGACCTGACACCGGCCGCACGCCGCGGCGCCGTCGGCGTCATCTTCAAGGCCGACATCACCGACCCGTCCAACTACCGCGCCGCAAAGCATCTCGACGAGTGGCTGAAGAGCCGCGGCATCATCGGCCTGTCGGGCGTCGACACCCGTGCGCTGACCGCCTGGATCCGCGAGCATGGCGCCCCGAACGCCGTCATCGCCCATGACCCGAACGGCGTCTTCGACATCGACACGCTGAAGGCGGAAGCCAAGGCCTGGAGCGGTCTGGAAGGCCTTGACCTCGCCAAGGAAGCGACCTCCGGCCAGTCCTCGCAGTGGACCGAGAAGCCCTGGGTGTGGAACGAAGGCTATAGCGAACTCAAGGCCGAAGACGCCAAATATCACGTCGTCTGCATCGATTATGGCGTCAAGCGCAACATCCTGCGCCTGTTCACCGGCCTCGACTGCAAGGTGACGATCGTCCCGGCACAGACCGCCGCCGAAGATATCCTGGCGCTGAAGCCGGACGGCATCTTCCTGTCGAACGGCCCGGGCGACCCGGCCGCCACCGGCGAATATGCCGTTCCGGTGATCCAGGAAATCATCAAGACCGACATCCCGACCTTCGGCATCTGCCTCGGTCACCAGATGCTGGGTCTGGCACTCGGTGCCAAGACCGAGAAGATGCATCAGGGCCATCACGGCGCCAACCACCCGGTCAAGGATCACACGACCGGCAAGGTGGAGATCGTCTCGATGAACCACGGCTTCGCAGTCGACTCCAAGTCGCTGCCGCAAGGCGTTGAAGAGACTCACATCTCGCTGTTCGACGGCACCAATTGCGGCCTGCGCCTTTCCGGCAAGCCGGTCTTCTCCGTCCAGCACCACCCGGAAGCCTCTCCCGGCCCACAGGACAGCCACTACCTGTTCCGCCGCTTCATCAATCTGGTGCGCGCAAAGAAGGGCGAACCGGCTCTCGCCGAGCGCTGAAAGCAGATCCCCTCACCAACAAAATCTAAGACTTAGCTGAAGCTAAGATCTTGATTTTGTATCCTCTCCCACAAGGGGAGAGGTAGGGCGCCGAGACTGCCTTGATCTCCGGCATCTCTCCCCTTGTGGGAGAGAAAGCGATTTCAACATCTTAGCCGAAGGCTAAGTGTTAGAAATCGCAAGTGAGGGGAACGACCCGACCACCATCGCCTATCAGGCGGCCTGCGCAATCGCGTCGGCCGCCTTTTCTTTGCCGATGACGATCAGCCAGAACCGGCCGCAGAGCAGAATGGCCGCCGCGGCAAGGCCGAGAACGAAACCGTACCAGACCCCCTCGCCCTGCATTCCCAGCGGAAAGGCGAACAGATAGGCGCAGGCAAACCCGATCGGCCAATAGGCGATCAGCGCCAGGATCATCGGCACCCGCGTATCCTTCAAGCCCCGCAACAACCCGGCACCGACCGCCTGCAATCCGTCGACAAGCTGGAAAATCCCGGCAATCACGATCAGCGGCGCGGCAAAATCAAGTACAGCCTGCGCGTCCGGCTGGTGCGTATCGAGGAACAACGCCCCGAGCTCGCGCGGAAACGTGGCGAAGATCGCCCCGCCGACCAGCGTGAAGCAGATGCCGACGACGAGCACCGCGATCGCCGCCCGCCTGACGCCGACAAGATCGTTGCGGCCAAGCGAAAGCCCCACCCTGACGGTTGCCACCTGCGCAAGGCCGAGCGGGATCATGAATGCGATCGAGGCGAATTGCAGCGCAATCCCATGGGCGGCAAGCTGCTGGGTGCCGAGCGTGCCCATCAGAAGCGAGGCTGCGGCAAACAGGCTGGTTTCCGCCAGGATGGTAAAGCTGATCGGCAGGCCGAGCAGTGCAATCTCCTTCAGCATGCCCCAGTCCGGTCGCCAGAACCGCACGAAAAGCTCGTAGTCGCGCATCTCCTTCTGGCTCTCGATATAGACGAGCATCAGCACGAAGCCGGTCAGGTTGGCACAGACGGAGGCGATCGCGGCCCCGATCAGCCCGAGTTGCGGCGCACCGAAACGGCCGAAGATCAGCACATAGGCGACGATGGCATTGAGGATGAACATGCCGATCGTGACGTAGAGCACGACCCCGCCCTTCTCCAGCCCGGTAACGAAGCTTCGAAGTGCCATAAGTCCGAGTGCCGGAAATATGCCCCATTGCATGACCCGCAGGTAATGCTGCGCCAGCGCCGCCACATCCGGCTGCTGTCCGAGCTTCAGCAGGATCGGCTCGCAGAACCACAGAAGCGGCGCCGTCAACGCACCATAGAACAGCACGATCCACAGTCCCATGCGCACCGACCGGCGCACGGAGACCGTATCCTTGCGACCAAGCGCGTGAGCCACCACCGGCACGACGGCAGCACTGAAACCGGTCCCGAAAATGAAAATGATGAAGAAGATCTGGTTTGCCAGCACAACGGCCGCAAGCTCCGTCGTACCGAGCCAGCCGACGAGAATGATATCCGTCGTGTTGATCGCCATCTGCGCCAGCTGCGCGCCGACCAGCGGAATGCCGAGCGCAAAGGTGGCGCGCAAATGCATCTTCCAGGAATTTTCCGTCCGTCGGGTGGCGTTCGTATCCGGCGAGCGCTGCATGCGGCACCTCGATAAAAGAAAAAGCCGCTTCCAGAATTGGTCAGCGGCAATGCATCCTGCCTATAAAGAAGGCACGCCCGGTCGGCAACCCTGAAGCGCAATCCAGCAGTTTTTGTGGGCGTTACGTCAACGAACTTGATGGACCGCGCCGCTTGCCGGCGCCTCCCCGCCAGCTGGACGTAAAACCCGCCTTGCTCAAGGTTTTTTAATGCGAACGGCCGGGGAATCGCGGCTATATCATCCGACAGTCTTGGGGATGATTTTGATGATCGCACTTTTGTGGAATGGCATACTGGTCGGCATTGGCGCCACCGTTCTCATGGATATCTGGGCCTTTGCGCTGCACTACCTGTTCGGCCAGGCGCGACCGAACTGGGCTCCCGGCGGCCGCTGGTTCCGCCACCTGGCCAACGGCAAGGTGTTTCACGACAGCATCGGCACGGCAGAGCCTTACGAACATGAACTCGCGCTCGGCTGGACCGGCCATTATGTCGTCGGCATCATCTATGGCGTGGTTCTCGTCCTCGCCATGGGTCCCGGCTGGCTGGCATCGCCGACCTTCCTGCCCGCTTTCGTCTGGGGCATCGTCACCATTGCCGCCGGCTGGTTCCTGATGCAGCCCGGCATGGGGCTTGGCTGGGCAGCCTCGAAAACCCCCAATCCGACCAAGGTCCGTATCATCGGCCTCCTCACCCACACCGTCTTTGCCATCGGCATGTGGGGCACCGCGATGCTGATCCGCTAGGCCCCGCCCTGCCGACACGGATCATTCGAACGCAGGGAGCCGACGTCATTTGACCCGTCATAGACGTTGACTTCCCGTTCATCGGAACAAACTAAAATAAGCGCGCAGTGACCTTTGATCCGGCGGCCGGCAATCATGCCGTCGTCGGCGAACGGATGGTGTCTCGCATGCGGCTTAGTACGATCACACATCTCGCCTATGCGGTCACGCTGGTCCTGACTGCCGTGTCGGCCTCGACCTTCATCCTGTCGGCACGCAGCGCCTCGCAGGAACGCGTAGCGATCGAGCGGCATCTCGAAATCGATGATCTGGCTGAAGAACTCGCCATCACGGCCGAAAACCGAACGGAAGAAGCCCGTCTCTACGTCATGCGGGCAGACGAGCAGCATCTGGCCAAATTCTATGTCGACGACGATCAGGAAGGTCGCCTCGAAGGCACAATCGCAAAGATGACGCTGCTTGGCCTCTCGCCGCAGGAAAAGGCGATGTTCGATGCCATCAGGGCCGATGCCGACGCGATTGACGCAATCGAGAAGAAAGCCATCGCCGCCTATCGCGACGGCCGGCAGATCGAGGCACAGCAGACCCTGTTCGGCGACGAGCATTACCGCCTCCAGACCGGCCTGGTAAAGTCGGTGGCGGATCTGCGCGAAAGCGTCACGACCCGCTCGCAACAGACCGTCGATGCCGCCAAGGCCAGAAGCGATTTCTTCGGCAATATCGCCAAGTCGATGCTGGTTCTGACCGCACTGATGTTCCTCGCCGTCCTCTATTTCGTGCTGAGCCGGCGGGTGGCCATGCCGCTCATCCGCATGAGCAATGTCGTGACAAGGCTCGCCCGACAGGATTACGACGTCGAGGTGCTGGATGACGGGCGGCGCGACGAAATCGGCGAGATGAACCACGCCATCCAGATCTTTCGCGACAATGGCCGCGAGCGCGAGCGGCTGGATGCCGAGCGCCGCAAGGATCAGCGCATGAAGGACCTGATCCTGCAGATGATGCATCGGGTCCAGGCCTGCCAGAACCAGGAGGAACTGTCGGATGTCGTCTCCCGCTTCATGCCGCAGATATTCCCGCAGGCTGCAGGCCACCTGTTCGTCATGAAGGAACAGGGCTCGACCCTGCAATCACTCGGCCAGTGGCTGGATCCGAAGGCATCCGAAACGCATTTCTCGATCGATGATTGCTGGGGCCTTCGGCGCGGCCGGCCGCATCTGAGCGAGTCGGAAGGCGAGGATGTCAGTTGTCATCACATCCACGTCGGCACTAGCAGCAATCTCTGTTTCCCTCTGACGGCGCTCGGCGACATTGTCGGTCTTCTTTACCTTGAAAGTGCGCCGGGCAATCATCCGTCACAGACCGATCGCCTCTATCTCGAACTCCTGGCGGAAAATGTCGGGCTCGCCGTCGCCAACCTGCAGCTTCGCCAGCGGCTCGTCGGCATGGCCAAGCGCGATGCGCTCACCGGCCTGATGAACCGCCGCTCTCTCGACGAGACGCTTAACCGGCTGATCGAGGAACCGGCCAATCCGCTTGCCTGCCTGATGATCGACATCGACTATTTCAAGCGGTTCAACGATCAGTTCGGCCATGATGCAGGCGATGCCGTCATGCAATATGTGGCGCGCCTGCTGTCGGAAGTGGTCAACGGCCGCGGCGACGTATTTCGCTTCGGCGGCGAGGAGTTCACCGTTCTGCTTGCCGGATCGACGGCGGCGGATGGCGAACATGTTGCCGAGCAATTGAGGCAATCCGTCGAACGCGCGCCCCTGTCCTATCGCGGCCGCCTGCTCGATCCCGTCACCATTTCGCTCGGCATTTCCACCTCGCCGCAGACGGGCCCGGTCACCAGCATACTGGAACGGGCCGACCGCGCCCTGCTTGCGGCAAAGCGCAACGGCCGCAACCGATGGATCCTGGAAAGCGTAGAGGAGCAGGCCTGAGCCCTGTCGCAGCCCGAAAAAAGCCGAAGAGTCTAAACCCGTTGCATACCCTCGGGGACGATGTCGGCACCGGCGAAAAAACTTGCCCGCAGTTTCAATATCTTCATCGAAGCCTCGGGCGGTTTTCATCCCCGCTCCGCCGGGCTGCGCAACAATCATCGCGTCATCGGGCGGGAAACCGGGTTCGCGAACCGGCCTCCTCATCCAGGTTCAGAAACCCGGTTTCCGATGATGGCCGCGAATGCCGCAAGGACGGGAATTGACAAGTCCCGGATCAAAGGCAGGAAACGGTCGGGGCAGGCAAAAGCCTACCACCAAACCACCGATACAAGACGCCTGCCCCGCTCCCGCATTTCATCCACCATGCCGGTTCCCCGGCCTGGCGGCATCTGCTGCGCGCAGTGTTTCAAATATCGCCGGAGAATGTATCGCAAGCGCTCATATTGCCGCTGTCGAAGCCGCGCTTGAACCAGCGCACGCGCTGAGCCGAGGTGCCGTGGTTGAAGCTTTCGGGCACCACATAGCCCTGGCTGCGCTTCTGCAGCGTGTCGTCGCCGATCTGCTGGGCGGCATTCAGCGCCTCCTCCAGATCGCCCTGGCTGAGCAGACCTTTCTGGTCGGTATGCTTGCCCCAGACGCCGGCAAAGCAATCGGCCTGAAGCTCGACCCTGACCGACATCTGGTTGGCTTGCGCCTCGCTCATCCGCTGGCGGGCCTGATTGAACTTCGGCAGGATTCCGAGAAGGTTCTGCACGTGATGGCCAACCTCATGCGCGATCACATAGGCCTCGGCGAAATCGCCCGATGCGCCGAAACGCTGCGAGAGTTCGTCGAAAAAGCTGGTGTCGAGATAAAGCTTGCGATCTCCGGGGCAATAGAACGGGCCGGATGCCGCCGACGCGTAGCCGCAGGCCGAATTCACCCGACCCGAAAACAGAACGAGCGTGGGATCCTGATAGGTCTGGCCATTGCCCTTGAAGATCTCCGTCCAGGTATCCTCTGTATCGGCAAGCACGGTCCGCACGAAGGCGGTCATGTCGTCATTGGCCGGACCGCTGGGGCGCGACTGCTGGGTCGTCGTGCCGCCGCCGCCAAGATCGATATCGCCGCCGGAAAGCAGGGTGAGCGGGTTGATGCCGGTGATCCAGCAGATGATCAGCACGACGACGATGCCGCCGATGCTCAGGCCGCCGCCGCCCCGGCCGCCGCCGCCGATCGGGATGCGAAAACCACCGCCACCCATCGGGCTTCCGCCCATCGACGACCCGCGCTGGTCCTCGACATTGTCAGACTGACGGCGTCCTTTCCATTCCATCGTGCCCACTCCTAGACGACAGCATCCCTAATTTAGCGTCAATATAGCGCAGACGGCGCGAAAGGCGATGCGCAATGCAACGCCTTGCACGCCCCCTTCATCAGGCCGCCTGCAATTGCTTCTTGCTCGGCAGGAACACCGTGAGCAGACCGATTGCCGGCAGGAAGGCGCAGACGCCGTAGACGAAGGTGATGCCGTAACTGTCTGCCAATACGCCGAGGATTGCCGCCGCAATGCCACCGACACCGAATGCGATGCCGAAGAAGATGCCGGCGATCATGCCGACCCGGCCCGGCACCAGTTCCTGCGCCATCACGATGATCGCCGGGAAGGACGAAGCCATGATGAAGCCGATGATCGCCGACAGCGCGATGGTGATCGGCAGGTTGGCATAGGGCATGGCGAGCGTGAACGGCAGGACGCCGAGGATCGATATCCAGATCACCACCTTGGAGCCGAACCGGTCGCCAATCTGCCCGCCGACGACGGTACCGAGCGCGACGGCGCCGAGGAAGACGAACAGCATGATCTGCGACATCTGCACGGAGACGCCGAACCGCTCGATCGCAAAGAACGTGTAATAGCTGCTGATCGAAGCCATGTAGGCGTTCTTCGAGAAGGTCAGGATGGTCAGCACGGTGAGCGCGATCACCACGGTCCGCTTCGGCAGGTTATGGACATTGACCACCTTCTTCTTGCCCTTGTTGGCGGCCATATGCGCCTTGTACCAGCGCGCCACCCAGGAAAGCACGATGATTCCGAGAAGCGCCATGCCGGAGAACCAGGCGACACTGCCCTGCCCGTTCGGCACGATGATGAAGGCGGCAAGCAGCGGCCCGATCGACTGGCCGAAATTGCCGCCGACCTGGAAAGTCGCCTGGGCAAACCCGTAGCGCCCGCCGGCGGCAAGCCGCGCCACGCGCGATGCTTCCGGGTGGAACACCGCCGAGCCGATGCCGACCAGCGCCGCGGCAAAGACCAGCATCGCATAGGTATGCGACCCCGCCAGCATGAACAGGCCGATGAAGGTGGACCCCATGCCGACCGGCAGCGAATAGGGATAGGGCTTCTTGTCGGTAATGATGCCGATCACCGGCTGCAAGAGCGAGGCCGTGCACTGGAAGGCTAGCGTCAGGATGCCGATCTGCCAGAAATCGAGATTGTAGTCGGATTTCAGCATCGGATAGATCGCCGAAATCATCGACTGCATGATGTCATTGAGCATGTGGCAGAAGCTCGCCGCCAAAATGATCGGCAAAACGGTCTTTTCCGCCGCAACGGTTGCCGCGGACTTTGATGTGGCATCGGCCATGGAATGTCCCTCCGCGCAGCGCTGGTTAGAAACGGCTGCGTCATTTCGCAGCAACCTCTAATGCTCGCCATGGAGGCTGTCTATGGCGGGATGCTCCATTGCAGTACGCCATCATGAATTTGGTTGTCGGCCCACCCGCAGAAGATGTCGAATTCCTGTCAATTTCCTTATTTATGGGGTTCCGTTCACGGCAAGATTTGCCTATAAGCCGCGTCTAGCCAGAAAAACGATACCCACGCGACCCGACCGGAGCTCCACGCCCCGAGCCGGCTTTTCGCGCAGAAAACAGCGGATAGAGCCCATGCCAAAGCGCCAAGACCTGAAATCGATCCTCATCATCGGCGCGGGTCCGATCGTCATCGGCCAGGCATGCGAGTTCGACTATTCCGGCACCCAGGCCTGCAAGGCGCTGCGCGAGGAAGGTTACCGGGTCATCCTGGTCAATTCCAACCCGGCGACGATCATGACCGATCCGGGCCTTGCCGACGCAACCTATGTCGAGCCGATCACGCCGGAAGTCGTCGCCAAGATCATTGCCAAGGAACGCCCGGACGCGCTTCTGCCCACCATGGGCGGCCAGACGGCGCTCAACACGGCACTCTCCTTGAAGCGCATGGGCGTGCTCGACCGCTACAATGTCGAGATGATCGGCGCCAAGCCCGAAGCGATCGACAAGGCCGAGGACCGCGCCCTGTTCCGCGAGGCGATGGCCAAGATCGGTCTTGAGACGCCGAAGTCGATGCTGGCCAACGCCACCGAGATCAAGGATGCCGACCGCAAGAAGCACGAAGCATCCCGCGCCGAGCTGAAGGGCAAACTGTCCGGTGCCGAACTCGACAAGGCGCTCGATGCACTCGAAAACCAGTGGAACCTCGGCGAAAGCGACCGCAAGCAGCGTTACATGGCCCATGCCATGGCGATCGGCGCCCAGGCGCTTGACGTCGTCGGCCTGCCCGCAATCATCCGCCCGTCGTTTACGCTTGGCGGCACCGGCGGCGGCATTGCCTATAACCGCTCGGAATTCTTCGAGATCGTCGGCTCCGGCCTCGACGCCTCGCCCACCACCGAAGTGCTGATCGAAGAGTCGGTCCTTGGCTGGAAAGAGTATGAAATGGAAGTCATCCGCGACAAGGCGGATAACTGCATCATCATCTGCTCGATCGAAAACATCGATCCGATGGGCGTCCATACCGGCGATTCTATCACCGTCGCGCCGGCCCTGACGCTGACCGACAAGGAATACCAGATCATGCGCAACGCCTCGATCGCGGTCCTGCGCGAGATCGGCGTCGAAACCGGCGGCTCGAACGTGCAGTTCGCCGTCAACCCGGCCGATGGCCGCCTCGTCGTCATCGAAATGAACCCGCGTGTCTCGCGCTCGTCCGCTCTCGCATCGAAGGCCACCGGCTTCCCGATCGCCAAGGTCGCGGCCAAGCTCGCCATCGGCTACACGCTCGACGAACTCGACAACGACATTACCGGCGGCGCAACGCCCGCCTCCTTCGAGCCGTCGATCGATTATGTCGTCACCAAGATCCCGCGTTTTGCTTTCGAAAAGTTCCCCGGCGCCTCGCCGGTTCTGACCACTGCGATGAAGTCGGTCGGCGAAGTCATGGCGATCGGCCGCACCTTTGCAGAATCGCTGCAGAAGGCGCTGCGCGGCATGGAAACCGGCCTGACCGGTCTCGATGAAATCGAGATCCCCGGCTATGACGACGGCGAGGACAAGCACAATGCCATCCGCGCCGCGATCGGCACGCCCACCCCGAACCGCCTGCGCCAGGTTGCCCAGGCGCTTCGTCTCGGCATGTCGGAGGCAGACGTTCACGAAAGCTGCAAGATCGATCCGTGGTTCATCGCCCAGCTGAAGGCGATCGTCGACATGGAAGCCCGCATCCGCGAACACGGCCTGCCGGCGGATGCCGAAAACATGCGCATGCTGAAGGCCATGGGCTTCTCCGACGCGCGCCTCGCCTCGCTCACCCACAAGCGCCCGAAGGAAGTCGCCGAACACCGCAATGCGCTGAATGTGCGTCCGGTCTTCAAGCGCATCGATACCTGCGCGGCCGAATTCGCCTCGCCGACCGCCTACATGTACTCGACCTACGAGACGCCCTTCGTCGGTGAACTGCGCTCGGAAGCCGAAGTCTCGACGGCCAAGAAGGTCGTCATCCTCGGCGGTGGCCCGAACCGTATCGGCCAGGGCATCGAGTTCGACTATTGCTGCTGCCACGCCGCCTTCGCCCTGAAGGATGCAGGCTTCGAAGCGATCATGATCAACTGCAACCCGGAAACGGTTTCTACCGATTATGACACCTCCGATCGCCTCTATTTCGAGCCGCTGACGGCTGAAGACGTGATCGAGATCCTCCGTGCGGAGCAGGAAAAGGGTGAAGTCGTCGGCGTCATCGTCCAGTTCGGCGGCCAGACGCCGCTGAAGCTTGCCGAAGCGCTCGAAAAGAACGGCATCCCGATCCTCGGCACCGCGCCCGACATGATCGACCTTGCTGAAGACCGCGACCGTTTCCAGAAGCTTCTGATGAAGCTCGACCTGACGCAGCCGAACAACGGCATCGCCTATTCGGTCGAGCAGGCCCGCCTCGTGGCCCAGGAAATCGGCTTCCCGCTCGTCGTGCGCCCCTCCTATGTTCTCGGCGGCCGCGCGATGCAGATCATCCACCAGGAAAGCCAGCTGCAGACCTACCTGCTCGACACCGTGCCGGAACTCGTGCCGGAAGACATCAAGCAGCGCTACCCGAGCGACAAGACCGGCCAGATCAACACGCTTCTGTCTAAGAACCCGCTCCTGTTCGACAGCTACCTGACCAACGCGATCGAAGTCGATGTCGACTGCCTCTGCGACGGCAAGGATGTCTTCGTCGCCGGCATCATGGAACATATCGAGGAAGCCGGCATCCATTCGGGTGACAGCGCCTGCTCGCTGCCGCCGCGCACCCTGTCGAACGAGACGATCGACGAGCTGGAACGCCAGGCCAAGGCCATGGCCAAGGCACTCAACGTCGTCGGCCTGATGAACGTCCAGTTCGCCATCAAGGACGGCACGGTCTACGTGCTCGAAGTCAACCCGCGCGCCTCGCGTACGGTGCCCTTCGTCGCCAAGACGATCGGAGCGCCGATCGCCAAGATCGCCGCCCGCGCCATGGCCGGCGAAAAGCTCGATCCGCTGTTCTCCGCCTATGGCGAAAAGCCCGATCCGCGCAACCTCAAGCACATCGCCGTCAAGGAAGCCGTCTTCCCGTTCGCCCGCTTCCCCGGCGTCGATACGCTGCTCGGGCCCGAAATGCGCTCGACCGGCGAAGTCATCGGCCTCGACACCGATTTTGCGCTGGCCTTCGCCAAGAGCCAGCTCGGCGCCGGCGTCGAACTGCCGCGTGGCGGCACCGTGTTCGTCTCGGTGCGCGACGAGGACAAGACCCGCGTCCTGCCGGCAATCAAGATCCTGACCGAGATCGGCTTCAAGGTTCTCGCCACCGGCGGCACCCAGCGCTTCCTCGCCGACAACGGCATCGAGGCGGTGAAGATCAACAAGGTGCTGGAAGGCCGCCCGCATATCGAGGACGCGATCCGCAACCGCCAGGTCCAGCTCGTCATCAACACGACCGACGGCAACAAGGCGATCTCGGATAGTAAATCGCTGCGCCGCGCCACGCTCATGCAGAAGGTGCCCTATTACACCACCATGGCCGGCGCTGAGGCTGCGGCGCTCGCGATCAAGGCGCTCAAGGCCGGCAATCTCGAGGTCCAGCCGCTGCAGAGTTACTTCTGAGGCTTGCCGCGACAGCGCAAAGCGCTGGATCAGATCGGAGCCGGTCAGCAGCACTGCTGGCCGGCTCTTTTCGTTTGCCAATCGGATTGAAGATGGAGGAACGACATGAAGGATGATGTGAACCGCGATCTTGTGATCGTCAGCGAACGCGTATTCGAAACCGACCGTGCCACGCTGTTCGGCGCCTTCGCCGATGCCACCCTGCTGGCGCGCTGGTGGGGACCCCATGATTTCACCAACCGGATCGACGAGTTCGATTTTCAAACCGGCGGCACATGGCGCATCACCATGACGTCATCGGCCGGCATGGATTTTGCCAATCGCTGGACCTTCGAGGATATCAGGCCGGGCGAACGGATCCGCGCCTTTCACCACGAACCGATGCATGCCTTCGGCCTCGACATGCACTATGCCGATTGCGATGGCGGCACGCGTCTGACCTGGCACATGTCTTTCGAGGATACGGAACAGAACCGCGACATCGAGAAATTTCTCGCCGCTGCCAATCAGCAGAATTTCGACAGGCTGGAAGACTTGCTGGCGGAGATCGAAGCCCTTCGCTGATCGCATTCAATGCGGCTCCAGAGGGAGCCAGCCGAAGCGCATCCCATGCTTTTGCTTGCACGCCAACGACCGGAATCAATCTGCGAGCTCACGACCGTAAGAGGCTGGTTTCATGCGCGTTTGGATGGACTGACGCCTGCATGACATCTGGCTTGCCGATATTGGCACAAACAGGCCGGCGATTGGCCGCCTCCACTCGCGCAAAGGCGGCCTGGCCCATCATGGACCACATTCATCCGGAAACATCCCGAATGAATTTCCACATCAGAAGAGACGCAAAGCCCAGCGCGGCCCACATCGCCAATGCGAAGCAGACAGACGTGATCAGGCCTGTGACCTGCCTCGTCATGGGCGGCACCTCCGGGGGTTGGTCCGGCAACAAAGCTAGGTTGGAATTTTTTCCCTGTCCCGGCAGATGCCTGCCGACGGTTAAGCGAAAGGTGCAAGGACGAAAGGGGCGCCCGGCCGATGTCCCGCCTTGCACCATCGACGGCTCGAAACGATACCGCAGCGCAGCATGTCCCTGTGAATAACCCCGCCGCCGCTCACATCAGACGCCGCACCGCCGCCATATCCTCGCGGAATCGGTTGAGTTCCGCCTGTCTCTGCCCCTGGTCGGGAATGCGCAGCAGGTAGGACGGATGTACTGTGACGAACAGTATCCTGCCGCCTTCCATGGTGATCGGCTCGCTTCTTATGTCATCGAGCTTCTGCCGCATGTCGGTCAGCGCAAACAGCGCAGACGCCCCCATCGCCACGATCAGCTTCGGCTTGACGAGTTCGATCTCCTTCGTCAGCCACCAGCGGCATTGGCGGATCTCGCCCATATTGGGCTTCTGGTGGATGCGCCGCTTGTCGCGCGGGTGATATTTGAAATGCTTGACCGCATTGGTGATGTAGAGCCGGTCGCGGCCGATGCCGACGGCCTTCAGCGTATCGTTGAACACCTGCCCCGCCGGCCCGACGAAAGGCCGCCCCGCCAGATCCTCCTGATCACCCGGCTGCTCGCCGATCACCATCACCTCTGCATCGGCAGGCCCCTCGCCGAACACCGTCTGGGTGGCAAGACAGTGGATATCGCAGCGGGTGCAATGGCGCGCCTCCTCGCGGAGCGCCGCAAGCGTCCCCTCGACCGGGCGCGGCGCCGCCGGCACCCTTGCTGCCGCATCCTGGATTCGGTGATGATAGGCAAGCGGCTCGCTCGCTTGCCGCGCCGCCATCTCCATGACGCTTGCCTCGGCCTTGGCGATCATGCCGGGAATGAGCTCCGCCTCAGGCAGGTTCTTCCAGTATTTCTTCGGCATTTCCGTCGTCATCATCTTCACCTTCAGCCGCGCCGGGTTGAAGATCGATGCGTAATAGGTGCGCCAGAGATCGTTGGTCTCGTCGCGCAGATTGGGTTTTGGCGCGGGGTCGTCTGAGGTCTTCAGCGTCTCGCCGTCCCAGGAGGCCGAGCCCTTCGGCGTGGCGATCACCCAGTCCATGTCGGTAAACCGGCGCTGGAAGAAGGGGGCCACGCGCGCGACGATGAAATGATCCGGCTCGAACCAGGCGACGAAGCGCCGCCGCCCGGCCACGCCGTCCGGCAGCGGCAGCTCCTTGAAGCGCACGAAGGCCGTCATCTTGTGATAGTCGCGCCCGACCGATTTCGCCAGCCGCTGCGCCGTATGGACATCCGGATCGATCGCCATGTTGAGGAGGCCATGCGAATGAAAGAGCCGGAACAGCAGCCGATAAAGAAGCGTGAACCGCGTCGGATCGGTATGGCAGAGCACCGCCTCCGCCAGCCGGATGAAGGACGGCTTCACGCTGAGTTTCGGCACCGGATGGCCGGGCTCGGGAAACCGGTTGTCGTCGAAGCCGAACAGCCCGTCGGCATCGTCCATCGTCCGCCATTCGATGAATTGTGGCGCAATGCCGGCCATCATGAAGCCGCGGGCGGCATCGCGCCACTCGTTGAGATCGCCCCGCCCCCGCAAGGAATAGCGAAACATCATAACAGCGACAATTGCTCCGGCTTCGGTTGAAACATGGCTCTCAGATCCGACCGGTCGACCAGCCGGTGCGGCGTCCAGCCGTCACAGACGATGAAGGGCTGCACCTTTTTAAGCGACACGCCGAGCCGCTTCAGGTCGTCGAGCCGCAATGTGCGGAACCGCCGCGACGACAGGATGGCGCCGACCGTCTTGGTGCCGAAACCCGGCACCCGCAAAAGCATCTCCCGCTCCGCCCGGTTCACATCCACCGGAAACCGCTCGCGATGGGCAAGCGCCCAGGCGAGTTTCGGATCGAGATCGAGGTCGAGCATCCCCCCCTCGCGCCCCGCGGTGATTTCGCCGATCTCGAACCCGTAGAAGCGATAGAGCCAGTCGGCCTGATAGAGCCGGTGTTCGCGGATCAGCGGCGGCTTGATCAAAGGCAGGGTCTTCGACGAATCCGGGATCGGGCTGAAGGCCGAATAATAGACGCGCTTCAGCCCATAGCTGCCGTAAAGCCTGGCACTGGTGCCGAGAATGGTCGTGTCATCGGCACCATCCGCGCCGACGATCATCTGCGTGCTCTGGCCCGCCGGGGCAAACCTCTTGCGCCGCTTCGTCTTGAGTGTCGGCTCCGCCATTTCCTCGATCTTGAGCCGCAGATTGCCCATCGACCGGCGAATGTTATCCGGCTGCTTTTCCGGCGCGAATTTGCCGATCCCCGCATCGGTCGGCAGTTCGATATTGATCGACAGCCGGTCGGCATAAAGCCCCGCCTCCTCGATCAGATGCGCCGACGCTTCGGGGATGGATTTCAGATGGATATAGCCTCGGAAATTATGGATCGTGCGAAGCTCGCGGGCGATCCGCACCATCTCCTCCATCGTATGGTCGGACGAGCGGATGATGCCGGAGGATAGAAACAGGCCCTCGATATAGTTGCGGCGATAAAATTCCAGCGTCAGCCAGATCACCTCTTCGGGCGTGAACCGTGCCCGCTCCACGTTGCTGGACGAGCGGTTGATGCAATAGGCGCAGTCATAGATGCAGAAATTGGTGAGCAGGATTTTGAGAAGCGAAATGCACCGTCCGTCCGGCGCATAGGCATGACAGATCCCCGACCCCTCGGTCGAGCCGAGCCCGCCGCTTTTCGACGAATCCCGCTTCACCGTCCCGCTCGAGGCGCAGGAGGCGTCATATTTCGCGGCATCCGAAAGGATCGCCAATCGTTGTTTCAGCGACTTCTTCATGGCTTTGTTCACTATATGTTCCGACAAGCCCAGTCAAGAACCGGAGTGAACATGTACGCTGGCGTACAAAAGCGGATCGCGACGGCGATGGCCGCGATCCGCAACAACACAGGCGTGTCAGTGCGTTGCCGGCATGTCGACGGCAAACAGTGTGAACTTGGTCGCCTGTTCCGGACTGAAATTGTTGTCGGAGGCAAGCAGCATCGTCTGGCGCCCATCGACGACGGGGCCGAAGGCGATCGATTCGATATTGTCGATCTTCAGGCCGTCATCGCCATCGACAAGCGAGAACCACAAGGACTTCGCCATCGGCTTGACGTCGTCGATCGAGATCGCATCGCGGCCGTTGACGTCGGTCGCACCGGCCGGATCGACCAGATAGAAGCGGATATTGAAGCCGTGGCCTTCGGTGAAATTGCGCTCGATGACGACGAAACGCCCGTCCTTCAGCGCCATCAGCGCCGAGGCGCCATTGTCGGCCCAGCCGCCGGCCTTGACCGGTGCCGCCGGGATCTTGTCGGTCAGGTAGACATATTGCGCCTTGGGCGTCAGCGTCTTCGTGTCGAGTACGAGAAGGCGCGAGGCACTGCCCTTGTCGAGCGTCGCCTTGCCGCCGTCCTGCGCCAGCGCGTTCTCGTCCAGCGCATAGAGCGTCGAGCCGTCGGGGCCGAGGTCGAGGCCTTCGAAACCGAGGTTTTCGATGACGCCATGGGTCTTTTCCGCGTTCACGGCAAAGGCTTCCGGCAGCTCGATGGATTTCGTGTTCGTGCCGTCGAGATCGGAGACATAAAGCGACGGCCTGCTCTTCTCGTCACGCTCGGATGTCCAGAAGATCCGCTGATTGGCGCTGTCGAGCGCAATGCCTTCCGGATCGGCGCCCTTGAGGCCGAAATGCCGGCCGCCGGGCGCCATCAACTCCTTCATCTGGCCGATATCGAGCTTGGCGATCCTGTTCTTCTGGACGGTCATGCCGATGCGATAGAAGCGCACCGGGCCGAATTCGGCGCGGTCGTCCGAGATCGCCAGGAAATTGCCGGCGGAAGCATCATAGGAAAGGTCGGAAAGGCCGCCGACCTGCACACCGTCGATGGAAAGCGCGGTGGGAAACGTCACCTCGTCGAGAAAGACCGGCTTGGGAAGCCCGTTAGAAAGATCGTCGGCAAGTGCAGGAGCGGCAGAAAGAAGCAGGATCGAAACAAGTTTGACGGAAAGGCGCATCGGGAAATCCTCGTTTGCGAAAACGTTCCCTGCCCTATCGTCGGCCTTTGACAGTCTGATGAAACACGCCGCCGAACGCCATCCGGTCACGGATCTGACATCTCTTCACATTGGGGTGCATTGACAAACGGCTTGTCGTCAATTCATCATAAATTGCGTGGAGGAACGTTGCGATTTCGATTTTCTTGGCTTTAGCCGTCGAAATTCTGCTATGTTGACCTACATTTTGACGCTGCGATGGTTCCGAAGTTCACGCTCCGGAACCTGTTTCTTTTTGTGTCCGCGGTAACCGCGGACACACCCCTGAAGGACAAGGAAATGGTTGATAAGGTACCGATGACGCAAAAGGGCTTTGCCCAGCTGCAGGAAGAACTGCGCTGGAGGCAGCAGGAAGAGCGTCCCCGTATCATCGAAGCGATTGCGGAAGCGCGCGCCCATGGCGACCTTTCGGAAAACGCCGAATATCACGCCGCCAAGGAGGCGCAGAGCCATAACGAAGGCCGAATCACCGAGCTGGAAGACCTGACCGCCCGCGCGGAAGTTATCGATCTGTCCAAGATGTCCGGCTCGACGGTGAAGTTCGGCGCCACGGTCAAGCTCGTCGATGAAGATACCGACGAGGAAAAGACCTATCAGATCGTCGGCGACCAGGAAGCCGACGTGAAGGCAGGCCGCATCTCGATCTCCTCGCCGATCGCCCGTGCGCTGATCGGCAAGGAAGCCGGTGATTCGATCGAAGTCGTCGCACCCGGCGGCTCCAAGGGCTACGAGATCCTCTCCATTTCCTGGGGCTGATTGCCGTGGCCCAAGGCCCGAAAAGCACTGAAGACAGCAGCGAGAGCGCCGTCGTCGACATCGCCGATGTCGACGTCATCGCACCGAACTTCAAGCGGCGGCTGTCGGGTGTCACCTCGACGATCATCCAGCTCGTTCCGGTCCAGCGCGCCCTGGGTTACAGGGTGGCGGCACTTGGGCCGGGACTGCCGGAAGAGATCCCGCATATCCGCTTTCGCGATCTTTTCCGCCTGTGGCGAGCACCGCGCGGCAGGAAGAACCGTGTCTGGCATGCCCGCCGCAATGTCGAGATGCTGCCGGCGATCCTGATGCGCGACGTCCTGCGCATGCCGCTGAAGATCGTCTTCACCTCGGCCTCGCAGCGCAGGCATACCGGCTGGACGAAATGGCTGATCTCGAAGATGGACGCGGTCATCGCCACCAGCGGCCGCACCGCCACCTATCTGACGGTCAAGAACACCGTCGTCATGCACGGCATCGACACGCGGCGTTTTTCGCCGCCTGAAGACAAGGCTGTCGCACGCCTCGCGCTCGGCCTTGATCCGGCACCGAAATTCGTCGGCTGCTTCGGCCGCGTGCGCCACCAGAAGGGCACCGACCTCTTCGTCGATGCGATGATCGCGCTTCTCGCCACAAGGCCGGGCTGGAACGCCATCGTCGCCGGCCGCGCCACCGGTCCGCATATCGAATTCGAAAAACAGCTGATCGAGAAAGTGAAAAAGTCCGGCCTTGCCGACCGCATCCTGTTCGTCGGCGAACACACCAATATCAACGACTGGTACCGTACGCTCGATCTCTTCGTCGCTCCGCAGCGCTGGGAAGGGTTTGGCCTGACCCCGCTCGAGGCCATGGCGACCGCCGTTCCCGTCGTTGCCACCGATGTCGGCGCCTTTCCCGAACTGGTCGTCACCGGCGAGGACGAAACCGGCAGCGTCATTCCGGCCAACCTCGACGCAATGATCGCTGCCACGGCGGAGTTCATGGACGACGACGCCCGCCGCAATGAGGCCGGCGCCTGTGCCCTCCGCCACGCGTCGATGAATTTCAGCATTGAAGGCGAAGTGCGCCGCCTCGGCGCCGTCTACGACAGGCTTTGACGCCTATTCGCCGGAAAGCCTGATCCCGGTGCGATCGAGGAACTGCACCATCGACAAGTCCTCGATCTGGTCGCATTCGATGTTGCGGACCGCCGTCATCACCCGCTCCTCATACTGGCGCCGCGTGGCGGGCGAGACGGGACCGCGGGAGAGCTTCGCCTTCAGCTCTTCCTCCGACTTGCTGTAATAATGATTGAGCTGCAGATTTTCAGCTGAGTAGAACGAGGGCATTCTGCGCTTCTTGCGCGTCGCCCTTGTTCCTGCGTCATTGGCTGAGATCTCGCCAAAGCGCGCCGTGCCGAACAGGTGGACGCTCACCTGGTTGACCGCGCAGGGATCGACCACGCATTTGAAATTCGTCGTCGCCTTTTTGGAGCAGATCGGCTCGCGCCCCCGCAGCGTGAAATTGCGCAGGATCGATCCCGATGGCTTGGTCTTGTGGCCGCTGGTGGCAAACATGTGCCAGGGCAGCGAGATGTTCGGGAACCCCTCGACGCTGGCAAGCGCCTCCTCGACCGTATTGCCCGTCTTCGGCAGCAGGAATTCGTCGACATCGATGAACGCCATCCAGCGATAATCGGCGCCGTAATTCAGGATCGCATGGGCGTAGCCAAGCACCTGCGCATTGATCGGCTTTTCCATCGCCACGTCGGTCATGCCGATCACCCAGGGGGCGATCGTGAGTTCTTCCGGCGGCAGAATGGAGCGCAGGATGGCGATACTGTCATCCACCGAGCCGTTGTCATAGATGTAGAAATGCCGGACGCCGACGGCCCGATGGAAGATCGCCCAGTCGGCGATATAGTCCGCCTCGTCCTTCACCATGGCAACGATCGCCACCCCATGCCGGTCGGGCTTTGCCTCAGGCGGAGTGATCATCAGATGTTTGGAAAACGGCGGCGGCTTCTTGCCGAAAAGATGCATTCTCTGCTCCATCACCGGCAGGCTGTAGCCGCCGGTTCAGGCGGTCTGGAGCGTCATCCGGGGATCGTATTTCAAGTCGAGCTTCGCTAAAGCCGATACCGGCGAGAAATTCAAGAACTCGATGCCCTTTTGTCGGCCGGCCGCCAGCGCGACCTCCACGTGGTCGAGGATACGCCGCTCGGCACCTGCCACGCCCGAAAAGGCGGTCGTGCCGGATTTCTCGTAAAACCGCGGCTCGGCCGCATTGGAAATATCGATGCCGAGAAAGCCGATCCGCCTTGGATTGCAGGCAATTGCAAATTGCAGCGCCGAGATTGCAACCGATCCGGCCTCGAACACGCCCCTGTCCGGATCAAGCGATATGCCAGCCGACTTTGCGGCGTTCAGCACGACGTGATCGCGGCCGGCGACACCTGCGTAGGATTGTCGCACCGCCCCATAGGGCTTCAGGATATTGTCGATCAGGACAATCCTCTTGTCCTTCAGGAAGTCCGCGTTCCGCTCGCAGATCGCCCGCAGTACCGGCACGGAAAACAGGCAGATCGTACCGGCCTTGATCCTTGCCGCCATCCCGTCGAAATGGCGAAAGACGAAGCGCTCATCCTCGACGGCAATCGCCAGCGGCTCTGCAATCGGATTGTCGATGAGATTGAATGCCCCGTTGAGAAGGATGGCGCTGCGCAATGGCAGGCGCGCTAGATCCATCTGCCGGATCGATGGCCCCGAGCCGACGACATGGACCTCCTCACCGGAGTTCTGACAAATCGCCTCTGCGCCCTGCAGATCGACGACGAACCGGCCTTTGTAGAAGAGCTTTCCTGCGCCGCCCTGCCCGTCCACCGGGCGGATGGAAAGCCCCGGAAACCAGTCCTGCACATGAGCGCGGTCGCGCCCAAGGAAAAGCCGCGCGCCGATCTTGATCAATTTACGCGATAGCGGCCGGTCTCCAGAAGGGGTCATGAGAAACCGTTCTCCGTTTCCGAATTACTCGACATCTGCAATCAGCTCCATAGGGGCTGCATGAAACCCAGTTCGATCATCTGGTCCGGCCCGCGATAGTGTTCGGATACGTCACTGTGAAAGTCGAGCGGGCCACCAGCACCAAGTGCCTCGGCAAGCACCTTGTATTCCTTCGCATTATCGTAGTGCTGATCGTCGGTGATCGCATCCGCAATTTCCTTTCGGAAATCGGCAAAGAACTTGAAATGCAGAAGCACGCCCGAGATCGGGAAGAAATTGCGCGTATAGGGCAACGGCTTGTGAATGCCCCGTTTCAACGAACTGGAGCCGTCCCAGAATGTCAGCGGCGACTTGATCAACTGGTTGGCAAGCCCGAACTTGCGCTGGCGCGGGCCGCCCTGCATCAGAATGTTCTGCGCTCGCAGCCGGATCCTGTACCCGCTTCTGTCGAAATGCGTGGCGACGTCCCAGGGCATCTTCCCCGTCCCCGAAAAACCCGCGGCATCGACAGGCCCGGCCGGATACATGTCGATCATCGGCGTCGAAAGACGAAGGCAATTCTTCTGCTCAAGCAACTTGATCAACTCGCCAAGCGGCCTGTCCTCGCAGCGATCATAGATGAGATATTCGTCGGCATCGAGATTGAGATACCATCTGCCCGCATCATAATGCGCAAACAGCGCCTCACGCCAGGCCATGCCGCCGGCCGCCGCCGCAAAGCGAACCGATGATTCCCACAGATCCACGTCGGGCTGGCTCAGAAGATAGGCGCGCGACCCGTCATCCGACCTGTCATCGAGGACGATGAAGCGCGATACGCCCAGCCGGCGGTAATGCAGAAGGAAGGATGGCAGCATGGCCATCTCGTTTCGCGCAACGATGACGGCAGCAAGATCCGTCGCGGCGAGTGGCCTTGCGGCGGAAACCGGATTGATATGCGCGGCCGCTTCATCCCCCCGCTTAAGCCCGTCGACGAACGAGCGCCAGGCAGAACCGCACCGCTGCATGGCGGACCGGCGATAAAGCCTGTCGCCCTCGAGCCTGTCGGGATAGTGACGCCAATCCGTCATGAGGCAATCAATCTTTTCGAGGAGATTCTAAGAACATATTGAAAACTCAATACTTCATCGGCCGGTGCCGGTTCTTGAACTTCGAGAAAAAGCCGGGCTTCTCGTTCAGCCTGTGCCAATGGAATATCCGCGGCTTGAGCAGGGTCTCGTTACCCGGCTCCTTGGCCTTGTCAAAAAGGCTGAGGCGCAGACGTTCGTTTCGAATATTGAACTCGGCGGGAAGCGTGTGCAGCTTGAGGTCGCTGTTCCAGAGGGAAATGCGGAAGGAAGCCTGGTCCTGGCCGTTGGTATTTTCCCTGTTTTCATAGAAGCAGCGGCGCCACTCGTCGAGGAAGGCCGAAAGGGCCGGTCCCTTCCTGTAGAGGATGACACCACCGTTATATTCCGGAAAAGCGTAGGGCACGGCCGCATAGGCGGGTATCTTCAAGGACCAGCGCGACGTCTTCCGGCAATGATCCTGCGCCGCGGCTATATCGAAGCGATCGAGGATATCGAAGACATCGGTTATATCGGATTTGATCTCGGTATCACTGTCGAGATAGAGCGTCCGCTCATACGGGGAACGCGACAGGAAATCCACCTTCGCCCGCTTGTGTTCCGGCGAGATGATGATCTCCTCGTCGAAACAGTCCTCACCGGTCTTGATATCGCTGAAAATGCAGATCGGCAGGGATGTGAACGCCTTGGCGCTGCGTGCCGAAAAAATCGCCTCGTCCACATATCGCTTGCCGAAGGCTATATAAATGATGCCGTTCAATGGCGAATTCCTATCGCATCTGGGCAGGTCATGGCCGAAGGCATAGTCGCCGCGCGGGCCGCTGCCGCCTCACTTGTCGTCATGTGATGGACGGTAAGATGGCAGGAGCAGCGGCTCCTAGATCTCGATCAATCCCAACTGCTTGACTTGCCGGATCGTCAGCATCGTCCGAACGGTGTCGACATGCTCGTCGGCCGTCAGTACCTCGATCACGAAATCCTGAAACTGCGTCAGGTTCTCGGCAACGCAATGCAGCAGGAAATCGCTGTCGCCATTGACCATCCACGCTTCCCGCACGGTCGGCCATTGCTGCATCTTCGACGCAAAGCCCTTCAGATCCGAATCGGACTGGCGCTTCAGGCCGACCATGCAGAAGGCGACCAGATCGAACCCGAGTTTCTGCCCGTTGAGAAGTGCATGATATCCTTCGATGATACCGGCGTCTTCAAGCTTGCGCACACGCCGCAGACAGGGTGGCGCCGAAATGCCGACACGCTCAGCCAGCTCCACATTCGTGATGCGACCATCTCGCTGGAGCTCTTTGAGAATCTTTATATCAATGGCATCGAGATCGGCGCGAAGCACTTTGTTCCCCTCGTGAGTGGGATGTCTTGTATTCGAACCAGCCTTTAACGCAAGATCTAAGCGAATACAGCCCTTCGCGACCAACTGTCCTGTTGTTAATGCAAGCCTGCCCTTGCACGACCGCATGGATCGACATTAGATGTCAGTCAAAAAGCGGCAGAGCGGCAAACACCTTCCTATATGCGGAAAAACCGTTCTGACCCGTTCGCGAAAGGAAGTCTCAATGTCTGCCCGTCACACGGAAGTGTTGATCATCGGTTCAGGCCCCGCCGGCTATACGGCAGCCATCTATGCAGCCCGCGCCATGCTGAAACCGGTCTTGATCGCCGGCATGGAACAGGGTGGCCAGCTGATGATCACCACCGATGTCGAAAACTATCCGGGCTTCGCCGATCCGATCCAGGGCCCCTGGCTGATGGGCGAGATGCTCAAGCAGGCGACCCATGTCGGCGCCGAGATCGTCAACGACCTCGTCACCGAAGTCGACACGACGAGCCGCCCCTTCACCGTGCGCACCGATAGTGGCACCGTCTGGACCGCCGACACGATCATCATCTCGACCGGCGCCAAGGCAAAATGGCTCGGCATCGAGAGCGAGCAGCATTTCCAGGGCTTTGGCGTTTCGGCCTGCGCCACCTGCGACGGCTTCTTCTATCGCAATCGTGACGTCATCGTCGTCGGTGGCGGCAATTCCGCCGTTGAGGAAGCGCTCTATCTGTCGAACATCGCCAAGTCGGTGACGGTTGTGCATCGCCGCGATGCCTTCCGTTCGGAAAAGATCCTGGCCGAACGCCTCGCCCAGCGTCCGAATGTCAGCGTGCTGTGGAACACCGAGATCCACGAGATCACCGGCAAGCCGGCCAAGCCGCCGATGCCGCCATCGGTCGAAGGCGTGAAGCTGAAGAACACCAAGACCGGCGCGATTACCGAACAGCCGATCCACGGCGTCTTCGTGGCGATCGGCCACGCGCCGGCCACCGAACTGCTCAAGGGCAAGCTGAAGATGAAGGAAGGCGGCTATCTGTGGACCGCGCCTGATTCGACAGCGACAGACGTTCCCGGCATCTTTGCCGCCGGTGACGTGACCGACGATACCTTCCGGCAGGCGATCACCGCTGCCGGCATGGGCTGCATGGCCGCACTGGAAGCCGAGCGTTATCTCGCAGGCATCCAGCCGGTCGCAATCGCTGCGGAGTAAGCATGGGCGTTCCTTTAGACTGGGATAAACTACGCATCTTTCATGCGGCGGCCGAAGCCGGCTCGTTCACGCATGCCGCCGACAAGCTGCATTTGTCCCAGTCGGCGATCAGCCGCCAGGTCAGCGCGCTGGAGCAGGATGTCGGCGTCAAGCTGTTCCACCGCCACGCGCGCGGCTTGATCCTGACCGAACAGGGCGAGCTTCTCTATCGCACCGCCCATGACGTGCTTCTGCGGCTGGAAACGGTCAAGGTCCAGCTGACCGAGACCACCGACAAGCCCTCCGGCAAACTGCGCGTGACGACGACCGTCGGCCTCGGCCAGGGCTGGCTCACCGACAAGGTGCAGGAATTCCTCCAGCTTTACCCGGAAATGTCGGTCCAGCTGATCCTCGACAACGAGGAAGTCGACGTCAACATGCGTCATGCCGACTGCGCCATAAGGCTTCGCCAGCCGCAGCAGTCCGATCTGATCCAGCGCAAGCTGTTTACCGTGCACATGCACGTTTATGCCGCACCGTCCTATATCAACCGCTTCGGCGAGCCGCAGACGATCGAGGATCTCGACAATCACCGCATCATCACCTTCGGCGAACCTGCGCCGAACTGGCTGATGGACGTCAACTGGCTGGAATCGGCCGGCCGCTCGTCGGACAATACGCGGTCTCCGCACCTGCAGATCAACAGCCAGACCTCGATCAAGCGCGCCTGCCTTCTCGGCATCGGCATCGCCGTCCTGCCGGACTATATCGTCGGGCGCGACCCTGGCCTCATACAGCTCGGCATCAATGCCGACATCCCCTCTTTCGACACATATTTCTGCTATCCGGACGAAATGAAGAACGCGGCCAAGTTGAAGGTTTTCCGCGACTTCATCGTCTCCAAGGCCCGGAACTGGAACTTCTAGGCGCGGGTTTTCTGCCCGCATCAAGCCGATCGGCGATTCGCCCCCGCATTTGTGCAGGTTTCATGACGTCAGCCTTGCGCACATCGCATGGCTGTCTTGCACAAAATATGATTGCTTGATGCACAAAAAACCATCATACCGCACCCAGCTGATGCACATGGTGGCTTTCCTCCCAGTTCCACCGCAGCAGCTGTTCCCCTCTGGAGGTTGATTTTTGACCTTCACACTTAAAAGGGCCCTGGAGCGATCCGGCGGCCCTCTTTTTTTGCCTGCATGCCGCCACTGTCGCGGCCGGCAAAAGGGGATGCGGCAACATGTGCAACCTTTCCGGCAAATTTCGTCAAATATCTTCACCGCCCCCCTTGTCGATTTAAACTCGACAACACATATAGAGTTTAGTCGATGCGCCTTATGGCTTCCCCGCCACGCGCGTCGGCTGTTCCCCTCTGGAGGTTGTTGACCTTCACACCTGATGGGCCGCGGAGAAATCCGGCGGCCCTTTTTTTTGCCTCTTTAAATCGAGACAGAACGATCTATATATCGTCTGGAGGCGATGTATGATGATGACGACAGATAAGACGGAAATTCTGAAAGCGCTTGCACATCCGGTGAGGATCTCGTTCCTCGAATGGATGCGCGAGCCTGAGCAGCATTTTTGCGATCAGGCTCATCCACTGGAAATGGGCATCTGCTCCAGCCAGTTTGGCAAACGTTGCGGCCTGTCGCAATCCACCGTCTCCGCGCATCTTGCCGTCCTCGAAAAGGCAGGCCTGTTGACGACCAGGCGCGTCGGCCAATGGGCTTTCTACAGCCGCAATGAGGAGACGATCGCCTCTTTCCTGAACGAGCTGAAATCAACGCTTTGATGAAGCTTCCTCCCATGCCCCACACATCAACGGCAAAAGGAAATCCGCAATGCCCACAATCTTCGACCCGGTGAAATTTGGCGACATCGAACTGAAAAACAGGATCGTCATGGCGCCGCTCACCCGCAACCGCTCTCCCAAGGCGATCCCGAATGACCTCAATGCCGCCTATTACGAACAGCGCGCCACAGCCGGCTTGCTGATCACCGAGGGCACGCCGATTTCCCAGCAGGGCCAAGGCTATGCCGACGTTCCCGGCCTTTATCTTCCCGAAGCCATCGCAGGCTGGAAGAAGGTGACCGACGCCGTGCACAAGAAGGGCGGCAAGATCGTCACCCAGATCTGGCATGTCGGCCGCGTGTCGCATGTCTCGTTGCAGCCGAATGGCGGCGCCCCGGTTGCCCCCTCTGCTATTTCGGCCGGCGGCAAGACCTATATCATCAATCCTGACGGCACCGGCGCCTTTGCCGAAACCTCCATGCCGCGCGCGCTGGAAACGAGCGAGATCGCCGCCATCCTCGAAGATTACCGCAAGGGCGCCCGCGCCGCGATCGATGCCGGCTTCGACGGCGTCGAGATCCACGCCGCCAACGGTTACCTCATCGAGCAGTTCCTCAAGGAAAATGCCAATCAGCGCACCGACCAGTATGGTGGCTCGATCGAGAACCGTGCCCGTTTCGCGCTCGAAGTCGTCGATACCGTCGTCAAGGAAATCGGCGCCGGCCGCACCGGCATCCGCCTCTCGCCGACCACGCCGGCAAACGGCATCAGCGAAACCAAGCCGCAGGACGTCTATAACTATCTCGTCGAGGAACTCGGCAAGCGTGGCGGCCTTTCCTTCGTCCACGTCGTCGAAGGCGCAACCGGTGGCGACCGCGACTTCACCCAGGGCGACAAGCCGTTCGACTACCACGAACTGAAGAATATCTACCGCAAGGCCGGCGGCACCGGCGCATGGCTGGCCAACAACGGCTATACCAAGGACATGGCGGAAGCCGCCGTTGCCTCGGGCTATGCCGATGCGGTCGCCTTCGGCAAGCCCTTCATCGCCAACCCCGATCTGGTCGAACGCTTCAAGAAGGGCTCGGCCCTCAACGAGCCCGACAAGAACACCTTCTATGGCGGTGGCGCCAAGGGCTATACCGACTACCCGCTGATCGAAGCCGTCGCGTAAGGTGCATCGCGACAGTGAAGACCATGGCGGGGCCGCATCATGCGGCCCCGTCCACACCAGCCGGCAGCCCCGGCTCACGCCTTTCCGGCAAGGCGGCATCGGCAGACAGGCAGCCGAGATCCGCAAGCGTTGCCCTGACCGCCACA
Source organism: Neorhizobium sp. NCHU2750 (assembly GCF_003597675.1). Lineage (NCBI taxonomy): Bacteria > Pseudomonadati > Pseudomonadota > Alphaproteobacteria > Hyphomicrobiales > Rhizobiaceae > Neorhizobium > Neorhizobium sp. NCHU2750. The sequence goes on from NZ_CP030827.1 coordinate 2,343,381, forward strand.
TCGATCGGCGTCGAAGGCTCCTCCCCCAGAAATGCCACCAGACGCGCGTTGGACATGCGCACCGGCTGCTGCCAGAGATAGCGCATCTCCAAAAGCTCCCGGAAGATCGGCACGAAGGGCGAACCGAGCCTCACCATCCACCAGGGAAAGGCCTTGACCTTCGGCATGCGTCCGACGACCCGGCCGATCGCTGCGATCATCTCCCCGCCATCCTCATCGAAGAAGCCGCGCATGTGGAAGCGCGCGAAACAGGGCAATTCGTGCTGCCGGTCGATCAGCCGCAGCATGGTTTCGGCGACATCCGGCAGATAGGCCCATTGATGCCCCGTCCCGACAGTGTTCGGGCGGGAGACCGAAACGACCGGCTTGCCTGGCACAACCAGCCCCTGGCCGAACCAGTTATTGGCGCTGCCCGGCCCGAAATAATCCCCGGCCCTGACAATCAGCACCGGAATCCCCTCTCCGGCCGCGTCCTGCAGCCGCCGTTCCATCGCCACCCGGATCGCACCCTTTCGGGTGACGGGGTTCTGCGCACTGCCTTCGTGGATCAGCGGAAGCACGTCCGGCCCGTAATTATAGACCGTTCCCGGCAGCAGAATGCGCGCACCCGATTTGCGCGCCGCAGCTATAGTGTTTTCCAGCATCGGCAGGACAAGCTGCTGCCAGTTCCGGTATCCGGGCGGATTGACCGCATGGACGATCAACTCCACGCCGGCCGCAGCCGCCATCACATCATCGGCGTTCATCGCGTCGCCGGCAATCCAGTCGAAACCGGGCTCTGCACGCCGCGCCTTGTCGACGGAACGCCCCAGCGCCCGAACCACCCATCCCCGCGCGGCAAGCCCGCGTGCCACATGCCCTCCGATCCCGCCCGTAGCACCCAGCACAAGCGCCACACTGCGCTCTTTCGAACTCGACATCATCTCCGTCTCCTGTCCATCCGTTTCGATGGCTGGAGAATGACGCAGAGATGCATTATACGAAATTGGCGAAATCATAATGGATACTATACGATTATGAATGATATCAGCTGGGATCTCTACCGCTCCTTTCTCGCCGTCCTGCGCTGCGGATCCCTGTCTGCGGCAGCGCGCGATCTCGGCCTGACGCAGCCGACCATGGGCCGCCATGTCGAGGCGCTGGAGGCGACACTCGGTTACCCCCTGTTCACCCGCAGCCAGCAGGGCCTCATCGCCAACGAGGCGGCCGAGGCCCTGAGACCCTACGCCGAAACGCTCGCCTCGACCGTCGCGGCCCTCGAGCGTCATGCATCAGGCGAGCTTGGCGCCGTCAAGGGAACCGTGAGGATCACCGCAAGCGACGTCATCGGCGTCGAGGTCCTGCCCCCGATCCTCGCCAGACTGCAGCACGAGCATCCGGGCCTTGCCATCGAACTCTCGCTATCGGATGTCGTCGAGGATGTGCTGCGCCGCGAGGCCGATATCGCCGTCAGGATGACCGGCCCGAAACAGGATGCGCTGCTTGCCCGCCATATCGGCGAGATCCCTGTCGGCCTCTTCGCCCACCAGACCTATATCGAACGCTACGGAGAACCACAGTCTCTCGCGGATCTCACCCGCCACCGGTTCATCGGCTATGATCGCCAGACCGCCTATATCCGCGCAGCCGGCGATCTGATCCGCGCAAGGACCCCGGATTTCCCCGATTTCGCCGCGCTCGACATGGGCTACCGCACCGACAGCAATATCGCCCAGCTGGCCGCCATCCGCGCCGGCGCGGGTATCGGCTTCTGCCAGACCGGCATCGCCAGACGCGACCCCGATCTCATCCACATCCTGAAACACGCCTTCCGCATGCCGCTCGACACCTGGGTCGTCATGCACGAGGACCTGAAACTCCTGCCGAGACAGAAAGCGGTTTTCGATGCCCTGGCGAAGGGCCTCCTAGACTATGCCGCGACGACCTGAAGCGGAACCGCCGCCCATCGCATAGCATCATGCCGGCCCGTCAGCCGCTTGTATGGCGCTGACAAACACCACCACCCGCGCCTGACCTGCCGCGGCAAGGTAGGGTCAGCGGGCAGCCGCCTGCTCTCCCTCGGCATCGTCGACCTCCGCCTCGGGCCGGTCGCCGCCGTCGCTATATTCCGTATGCCAAACGCCCTTGTCGTCCTGCCAGCTGATTTCCTCGGGCTCTCCGCCGATCTGCTGTTCGGCCGCGACGATGCGCGCCGCCTGGATCGCGTCCGAATGGCTTGGAAAGGTTTCAGAGAAAACGTCGCCGAGACGGTAGGCCCAGCCGCCGTCATGCGGCACGATCTTGTATACGACCTTGGTCATAGTTCCTCCTTACGCGTGGCCACATCGAACTCACATCATCTGCGGCATCGAGATGGAGATGCGAAAGGCCGCAGCAAGGTTCCAGGTCACGGAGGAAATAATGGCATTATCCCCCCGATAGCGCAAATCGGCACCGACGGGACGAAATCCGCTTGATGCTGCCGGTCATCACGTTAAATCGAAATCACGCAACAGGAGAACAGGCCTTTGAGATTGATGTCGCTGGTAAAGCAGGAGAGCTTCCTTCTCATCGCGCTGGTCGTCGCCATCCTCGCCTATTTCTTCGAACACGCGCTGATCGAACACGGCCAGGCCGTCTCCCTGATTGCCGCCATCGCCCTCATCGCCGTGATCATCATGGCATCGACACGCGTCGCGCATCATGCCGAAGTGCTCGCCCACAAGGTCGGCGATCCCTATGGCACGATGATCCTGACGCTCTCGGCCGTCGCCGTCGAAGTGCTGATCCTGGCGATCATGATGGGAAGCAGTTCCTCCCCGACACTGGTGCGCGATACGATCTATTCAGCCGTCATGCTGGATATAAACGGCATCATCGGGCTTGCCGCCCTGCTCGGCGGCCTGAGACACGGCGAACAGCCCTATAACGATGATTCAAGCCGCACCTACAGCGTCATGATTTTGACCGCCATGGGCATATCGATGATCGTGCCGGAATTCATCCCGGATGCGAAGTGGCACTATTATTCGGCCTTCACCATCTTCGCCATGATTGCGCTCTACGCCCTGTTCCTCAAGATGCAGGTCGGCACCCATAGCTATTTCTTCAGCTACAGCTATCGCAGCAACCCGGCCGCCGCGACAGCCGGATCGTCGACTGCATCCTCGGGCGGCCCATCGGATGGCCCATCGGGTGGCCCATCGGCTGGATCGTCAGCGAGTGCAGCGGCTGCATCGTCGGCCAGCCAGCAGGCAAAGTCGAAACCGCCGGCCGAGGTCGAGGCCGAAGAAGAATCCGCAACCGCATCGATCGCCATCATCCTCATCGGCGTGCTGATCATCGGCTTCCTCGCCGAATTCATGTCAGCCTTCCTCAACGAGGGGCTGGAAGGAACCGGCGCCCCGCCCGCCCTGATGGCCGTCATCGTCGCCGCGATCTCGGCTGCACCGGAAATCCTCACCGCACTGCGCTCGGCCCTGCGCAATCGCATGCAGTCGGTGGTCAACATCGCCATGGGCGCCTCGCTGTCGACCGTCATCCTGACGGTGCCGGTCATGGAGGCAATCGCGCTCTACACCGGCCAGCCCTTCATCATGGCCATGACGCCGGTGCAGACGGTGATGGTCGCCATCACGCTGGTGGTGGCCGCGATCAATCTCAACGACGGGCAGACCAATGCGATCGAGGGCATGACGCATTTCGTCCTCTTCGCCACCTTCGTCATGCTGACCTTCCTCGGACTATAGAAAAGATTCCCGTTTCAACACATTACGGCCGTTTGCGGATTCAAATCCTGAGGCCCCTCACACAACCTTGTGTCGGCATTTTCATAAACTAATGTTGATCGACCCGTGTTAGGCAATCTCAAGGTTGCACCCTATCTGCCAGACGATGTCTGTTGAAAGGGAGATCGAATGACACGCATCAGCCTCCTTCTGGCCTGCACGGCCGTCTCGTCCGCGCTGATCGCCGGCCCCGTCCTGGCGCAGGCAGCGCCTGCGGAAAACGGCCGCGCCAATGCGCCGAACCAGAAACCCGCCTTTGCCAATCAGACGCGCGCGCCGCAGCCCGCCACGACGGCGAAAATCGCCACTGAGGTGGTAGCGGAAGACCTGCCGCATCTCTGGGCGATGGAATTCCTGCCCGATGGCCGCATGCTGGTCACGGCCAAGCAGGGCGCCATGCATATCATCTCGGAGGAAGGCGACGCCGGCCCCGCGATCGAAGGCGTGCCGAAGGTGGCTTCCGGCGGCCAAGGCGGCCTGCTCGATGTCGCGCTGGCGCCCGACTATGCGACGTCGGGCATGATCTTCTTCTCTTTCTCCGAACCCCGCGACGGCGGCAACGGCACCTCCGTCGCCTCCGCCAAACTCGTGCCGGATGACAGAGGCGGCGGCAGGCTGGAAAATGTCAGCACCATCTTCCGACAGATGCCGACCTATGACGGCAACAAGCATTTTGGCTCGCGCCTCGTCTTCGGACCGAATGACGAACTTTACGTCACCGTCGGCGAACGATCTGACAGCAAGCCGCGGGTTCAGGCGCAGGACCTCGGCAGCGGTCTCGGTAAGGTCTTCCGCATCGACAGGACAGGCAAGCCGCTGGCCGACAATCCCTTCGCCGGGACCAAGGGCGCGCGGCCTGAAATCTGGAGCCTCGGCCACCGCAACATGCAGGCAGCAACCCTCGACGGCCAGGGGCGCCTGTGGACGGTCGAACACGGACCGAAGGGCGGCGACGAATTGAACAGGCCGCAGGCCGGCAAGAATTACGGCTGGCCGCAAGTCACCTATGGTGTCGAATATAGCGGCAAGGCCGTCGGCGACGGCATCACTCAAAAGGCAGAAACCGAACAGCCGGTCTATTACTGGGACCCGGTGATCGGCCCGTCCGGCATGGCGTTCTACGGCAGTGACGCGATCCCGGAATGGAAGGGCGCATTCCTCGTCGGCGGCCTCGTCAGCCGCGGCGTGGTCGTCCTCCACATGGATGGCGACAAGGTTGCGCATGAAGAGCGCGTGTCGCTCGATGCCCGTGTCCGTGACGTCAAGGTCGGCCCGGACGGTGCCGTCTACGCTGTCACCGAAACCCGCGGCGGCGCTTCGACGATCATCAGACTGACCAAGGCCTGATCGAAACCGGCTCTGGGCGGCGCCTGCCGCCCAGGCTCACCGGTCAGGTTCGCCGGGCAGACTCACTTGGCAGGCGCAGCACAACAGGCTGGTTTTCCTCTCACGATAAAACATGATTAAAAAGATCATATTTTGTTGCATTCCGGTTGCACGGCAATTAAGACACGCGCATTCCGCCATTCCGGCCCGGTGCACCCGGGACTGCTTCATCCGGGACTGCCATGACCGCGCATTTCAGCGTTTCCACCGCAACCGAACTGCCCTCGACGCCCGGCGACAGCCCGTTGCTGGATCGAGCGATCGTTGCCTATTACGACGAACTGTGCGGCAATATCCGTCACCGGGGCCATAGTCCGGCAGGATCTCGCGAAATCGTCCATGACGTCTATCTGCGCCTGCGCGACAGGCACACGGTTCTTGACGGCAAGGTATCGCTCAAGGCCTTTCTGCTGCGCTCCTGCATCAATCTCGGCATCGATCGCTTTCGCCGCCAGCGTTTCGAGGCCCGCCTCTTCTCAGGCACCGAAGCGGAGGCGCTGGCCGTCAGCGCGCCCTTCGCCTCACCGGATCAGGCAATGGATACCGAATATCGCATCGGCATTCTCAAGGCTGCGATTATGGAAATGTCGCTGCAGCGGCGCCGCGTCTTCATCGCCAGCAGGGTCGGAAAACTCTCGGCCGACGAGATTTCGAGCCGCATGAAGATCAGCCGCAACATGGTGGACCGCCATCTGCGCAAGGCCTATCTCCATTGCCTCGACCGGCTGGAAGACGCGCTCTGACAGCCATGGCCCGCAGAAGCAGCACAGGCGCACGAATGAGCGGCGATACCAAGGACAGGAAACTGCGTGCCCAGGCGGTCGACTGGCTGCTGCGGCTGCAGGACGCCGCCGGTGACGATGCGCTCGAGGCGCAGTTTCAGGCCTGGCTTTCAGAGAACCCGGCACATGGCGCAGTCTTCGACCGCGTGCAGCGCGCCATGGGCGACGCAAGCAGGCTTCTGACGAGCGATATCGACTTCGCCCGCAATGCAGCTCACAACAATGACCACGGGCCGCTGACCCGGCCGCGCAACATCGTCGCCGCACTCATTCTCTGTCTCGCCGGCTCGACCGCCTTCTATCTCGCCGATGGCCCGATGCGCCTGCGCGCCGATGTCATGACGGGCACCGGCGAGAGACAGACGTTGACACTGGCCGATGGCTCGACGCTCGATCTCAACGCCGAAACGGCCATCGCCATCCATCTGGAACCGCATGAACGGCGCATTACGCTGTTGCGCGGCGAGGCCTATGTCCATGTCGCTGCCGATCCGGCGCGGCCGTTCATCGTCGAGGCCGGCCGGGGCACGACGACGGCGCTCGGCACCGCCTTCGACGTCAACCTGACCGACGAGAACACCACCGTCGTCGTCACCGAACATGCGGTCACGGTCGCCTCCGCTGCCAGCGGTGGCGCTGAGCGCCTGCCCGAGAACCAGCAGATCTCCTATGATCCCGACGGCAGGCTCGGCAGTCCGCAACCGGCCGACGGCAACCAGGCGACGGCCTGGCGGCAGGGGCGGATCGTCTTCGAGGACCGCCCTCTGCTGTCCGTCGTCGAGGAGATCGACCGCTATATTCCGGGCCGGATCGTCATTGCGCAATCGGCACTCGCCGGCCGGCGGATTTCCGGCAGCCTGGACCTCTCCGAGCCGCAAAAGGCGCTCGATGCCTTTGCCGGCGCGATCGGCATCAAGGTCACGAGGCTGAGCCCCTACCTGACAATCCTGCGCCAGTAATTTTTTTCGATCCGCCTGTCCCAAACACAGAACCTCGTCCGTCAACCCGGCAGACACACATCGCAGAGACTGGTCCGGGGGCCCATGACACATTCGACGAGACACCGCAGCACGCATGCCACGCATCGCCTGATCGCAGCGCTTATGGCCGGCGCCGCATTGTTTACAACACTCGACAGCGCAACAGCCCAGCAGGCTGCGGCCGTCGCCGTCAACCTGCCTGCAGGCACCTTGACCAGAGCCCTCAACGCCCTGGCCGCACAGGCAAAACTGCAGATCGTCTTTGACGCGTCACTGACGAAGGGCCTCAGCACGGCCGGCATTTCTGGCGACCTGACGGTCGATGCCGCCCTCGCCCGCCTTCTGGCCGGCACCGGCATCTCATACCGCTATTCCGGCGCCTCCATGGTGACGCTGGCACGATCCGGCAGCGCCGATACCGGTGCCGAGAACCCGTCGGACCTCGAGCCGATCGTGCTCAAGACCGGCCGCCATTACGGCGACACCAGCCCGAGCACATCCGTCATCGACAAGGAGGAGATCGAACGCGCCCAGGCGGCAAGCGTGCCTGAACTCGTCAAGCGCACGCCGGGCGTTTCCATGGGCGGCGGCGTCCGTCTTCAGGGACAGACCATTTCGATCCGCGGCTTTTCCCGCCAGTCCGATACCCGCATCCTGCTCGACGGGGCACCGAAGAATTTCGAGAAATACGATCAGGGCACCATCTTCGTCGAACCGGAACTGCTGAAGCGGGTCGAGATCGACAAGGGCGCGACCTCGGTCCGCTACGGCAATGGCGGTTTCGGCGGTACGATCCGCATGGAAAGCAAGGATGCCGCCGACATGCTGAAGCCCGGCCAGACCTGGGGCTTCTACGGCAAGACCGCCTATCAGTCCGCCAACCGGGAGTTTCTCGAAACCGGCGCACTCTACGGCCGCTCGGATTTCGGCACGCCCATCACCTATGACGGCCTCCTGTCGCTGACATGGCGCAAGAGCGGCGACATGCGCGTCGGCGGCGGCGAACATTACCTCTTCTCCGACGAGAAGCTCGCCTCGGGCATGGCCAAGCTCGGCGCCGAGGTCGACGGCAACGAATTCAAGGCCTCGGTGCTCTACGGCGAAAGCAACAACTGGGGACCGGTTGCCGCCATCCGCGGCCAGCTCGACGTGATTGCCAGCGACATCCCGAAATACGGCTATGAGGAAGCCATGAGGCGCCGCCTCTCCTGGCGCGAGCTGAAGGATTTCACCTCGACCTTCGAACACAAATACAGCGGCGACAGCGATCTGGTGAACACCCGCTTCATGATGAGCAATTCGTCCACCGAGCAGCATGCGACCCGTCACGGCGACCAGTCGCCATCCGCCTCGCTCGGCGGCTACGAGAACGAGGCCACCTATTCGGATTTCCATGCGGAACTGGAAAACACCTCGAATTTCAACCTCGCCGGTATGGAACACAGCCTCAATTACGGCCTGCAGTTCAATGCCCACAAGCGCGACGTCTGGATGTACGACATCGCCAACCGGACCAAGCCGGAATATAACTACGGCTATTACGCCCCCTGGATCATGCCGCAGGGCACGCAGGACACGACCTCGGCCTTCATCCGCGACACGATCAAGCTCGACGATGCCTGGACGCTGACACCCGGCCTGCGCTTCGATTATATCCGCTCGGAAGGCGAGCCGAATGCCGCTCCTCGCTACAACGATCCGGCAGCCGGCCATGATTTCTCCGCCGTCACCCATACCGGCGTTACTCCGGCGGTCAGCCTCGCATGGCAGGCGACGCCGAACCTGCGCTTCTTCACCGACTGGGCCTATGCCATACGGGCGCCCAATATCGACGAGCTCTATTCCAACCAGAGTGCGCTGACGACCGCCTCCGGCACCAGCCGCGACCTGAAAGCGGAGCGCAACAACAACATCAATATCGGCGTCGAGACCAATTTCGACGACCTTTTGACCGATGGCGACACATTGGCGGCCCGCACCTCGGTCTTCTACAACCACGTCAGCAATCCGGTCACCCGCCGCTTCGGCTCGCGCAATCTCGGCGGCCTCGGCGTCGATGAAGGCCCGGTTCCCTTCTACTGGAACACCCCTTCCTACTACACGACGGGGCTGGAACTGCAGGCGCATTACGAGACCGAGCGGATGTTCGCCGATGTCGGCCTGACCTGGATGACCGGCACCCGCAAGGGCGCGGTCAACGACATCCTCGGCCCCCACACCTATGTCAACGACCTGGCACCCTTCACCGCGCAGACGACACTGGGGATGAAATTCCCCGATCTCGATCTCGCCATAGGCTGGACCGGCACCTTCGTCGACGCCCAGGAGAAGACGCCCTATTACCAGTATCTCGGCCTCACCTATGCCCGCCCGCCGAGCAACGGCTACGCCGTTCACGGCATCTTCCTCGACTGGACGCCGAAGCAGGGCATGATGAAGGATACCGAGCTTCACGCCGCAATCGACAACATCTTCGACAAGCAATACGAGCCCTATCTCAGCGATGGCATCACCGCCATGCCGGGCCGCAGCTTCAAGATCTCGTTGAGCCGCCGCTTCTGAGCATCCCGCAACCAGTCACGAAAAAGCCCGCCGTTTCCGGCGGGCTTGTTTTTTTGGGAAAGACGTTTTCCGCAGATCTTACTTGCAGGAAGCGCAGAAGCGCTGGATGCGCTTGCAGGCCTCTTCGAGCAGCTCTTCCGAGGTCGCATAGGAAATGCGGAAGTTGGGGCCGAGGCCGAAGGCCGAGCCGTGAACGACGGCAACGCCTTCCGCTTCCAGGAGCTCGGAAACGAAATCCTCGTCCGTCTCGATGACCTTGCCGGTCGGCGTGGTCTTGCCGATCATGCCGGCGCAGGACGGATAGACGTAGAAGGCGCCTTCCGGCTTCGGGCATACGATGCCGGTTGCCTGGTTCAGCATGGAGACGACGAGATCGCGACGGCCTTCGAAGATCGCCTTGTTCTTGGCAACGAAATCCTGCGGACCGTTGAGCGCCTCGACAGCCGCCCACTGGGCGATCGACGATGCGCCGGACGTCTGCTGGCCCTGGATCATGTCCATTGCCTTGATCAGCGCGATCGGACCGGCCGCATAGCCGATACGCCAGCCGGTCATCGCATAGGCCTTCGAGACGCCGTTCATCGTCAGCGTACGGTCATAGAGCTTCGGCTCGACCTCGACCGGAGTGGCGAACTTGAAATCGCCGAAGGTCAGGTGCTCGTACATGTCGTCGGTGAGGATCCACACATGCGGATGCTTCAGCAGCACGTCGGTCAGGGTCTTCAGTTCGGCAGCGCTGTAGGCGGCGCCCGTCGGGTTGGACGGCGAGTTGAAGATGAACCACTTGGTCTTCGGCGTGATGACGCTTTCCAGCTCTTCCGCCGTCAGCTTGAAGTTATTCTCCTGCTTGGTCGCGACCGAAACCGGCGTACCGCCGCAGATCGCCACCATTTCCGGATAGGAAACCCAGTAGGGCGCCGGGATGATGACTTCGTCGCCCGGATTAAGCGTCGCCATGAAGGCGTTGAAAAGAATCTGCTTTCCGCCGGTACCGACGATCGTCTGCTGCCAGTCGTAGTCGAGACCGTTCTCGCGCTTGAACTTGGCGGCAATCGCCTTGCGCAGTTCCGGAATACCCGAAACCGGCGTGTACTTCGTTTCGCCGCGCTTGATCGCCTCGATCGCGGCCTGCTTGACATTGTCCGGCGTGTCGAAATCCGGCTCGCCTGCACCGAGACCGATGACGTCCCGGCCTTTCGCTTTCAGGTCCCGCGCTTTCTGCGAGACGGCGATGGTGGCGGACGGCTTTACGCGGGAAAGGGCATCGGCAAGAAAGGCCATGGGTCTTGGTCCTGAGATCTGTTTGAACGCAGCGAAGGTCAAAATTCGCCCAAAGCTGTATGTCGAATGAGGCCCTCCGTTTCAAGCGGAAAGCTTGAATGGCATCCATCAAACTGAGTGATCGCTCGTGACGTTCGGTCGCAGCGCTCTTTTTCACCGGTTACAGGCTCGATTTCCGGCCGCCGGCGACCCTGCCCGGCCGGTTATCGACACGCCGCGCAGGTTGTCCCACAGCAGAAAATGGCAAAAATAAGCCCGTGGCCGCCCAGCCGAAGATACATTCAGGTTGTATCGGCAACCAACTCACAACAGGGAGCCGAATATGCACCGGATAGCATCTGCTTTTGTTCCGGAACGATACATTGTTCAATACAATCAATGATGGTCGGCTATATATTGTAGCGCGAAAGCTGTCGCGAGCGCGAAAAGCCCTGCGTTCCAACGGCTTTCGGAGATTCTTATTTTCAACTCAACGGCGCAGATTCGCAAAACTTTTTCTTGCCAATTCCCTATAAACACAGCACTCTGTTGAAGTTCGGGCAATTTACGAGCATGGGAAGACCTATAATGATGCGATCCGAAGGCGCCAAAACTTCGGGCGGTGGAACTGGGGGCAATTTGAATAAAGCTATTCCTGCCAATTCGCCGCGGTAACACAGGGACCCTTTCTTAAAACTGCCTGCCGCCGCCCTTTTGGGGCATACTGTTGTGCTGTCCGGCGCTGAACACGGACAGAGAGAAAAGGACCTGCTGCATGGCCGAAACTGGCACTGTAAAATTCTTCAATACCGACAAGGGCTTCGGCTTCATCAAGCCAGATAATGGCGGCGCCGATATCTTCGTCCACATCTCTGCCGTACAGGCGTCTGGCCTGTCCGGTCTTTCGGAAAACCAGAAAGTTAGCTTCGACACGGAGCCGGATCGTCGCGGTAAAGGCCCCAAGGCCGTTAACCTGCAGATTTCAGGCTGAGCCTTCGAGGCTTTCACCAAAGTTGAGGCCCGGCAGGACTGCCGGGTTTTTTTATGCCAGAGTTTTCCGCCTGACGCTCCACAATCGTTGTGACACGCATTAATGCGTTCGTGATGGTGGCTCATATTCCGTCTGAAAACGATGGAGTCGAAAACTCAAAGACCGCGGAGATAGGGATTGCTGCGACGCTCCTCGCCGATCCGCCCGCCCGGCCCGTGGCCGCAGAGAAAACCGACCTCGTCGCCGAGCGGCAGGACCTTGTCGCGGATCGAAGCGATGAGCGTCTCGTGGTCTCCACCCGGCAGATCGGTGCGGCCGACGGAGCCGTTGAACAACACGTCGCCGAGATGGGCGAAACTTTGCGCCCGGTTGAAGAAGATCACATGTCCCGGCGAATGACCCGGGCAGTGATAGACCTCGAATTCATGCGCGCCGAAGGACACCCGGTCGCCATCCTCAAGCCAGCGGTCCGGCACCAGGTTGCGCGCCTCCATCGTCACGCCGAAGGATTTCGCCTGGGTCTCCAGGCGCTCCAGCAGCGGCAGGTCGTCGCGATGCGGTCCGATGACGGGAACGCCGAGCAATTCGCGCAGTTCGTCTGCGCCGCCGGCATGATCGATATGGCCATGGGTGATCCAAATCTCGCGGATGGTCAGCCGGTTCTGGCGGATCGTCTCGTCGATCAGCGATACGTCGCCGCCCGGATCGACCACTACGCCCTCGCGCGTCTCGTCGTCGAAGAAGATCGTGCAGTTCTGCTGGAACGGCGTGACGGGAATGATCCCCGCCTGAAGTTTTCCCATGATCCCGGCCTCTTGTCTGTCGTGATGCCGGATATAGCGACGATCGCCGGAGAAATCAGCCTCAAAAGATCATTCGGACGCAGCGACGCTGTAATGCGAACCGGCCGCAACCGGAGGAGCGAGAGAAGCGGTGGCGATCAGAAGCGCGCATACGACAAGCTTGACCGAGATGACGGTGACGAACACCGCGCGCAGCGGATGCGGCTCGCTCTTTGCGGACGTCTGCGGCATCGTGATCGGTGGCAGGGCGGAATAGGTCTGCATGGGTCTTACCTCCAGTCTTTCTGGCCAGATCAATGGCCGGCGGGCCGGAAAGTTCCCTCAGGTGCCCCGCGAGGCCATGCAACGAAAGGGTTAAGCGTGCCGCGAATGGCCGGCAGCAGCCGCACAAATGCCGGGGTTGCGACAACCTCGCCGGGCGCAAGCTTTCGCCATCTCGCGAAAAAATGACAAAATCTGTTGATTGTTCAACCCGATCGCGCTTTATCGGGCGTGACGCAACGAGGATGCAATAGAATTGCAGCGGTAGGGAGCCCGAAAGCGTGCTCCATGCCTTAGAAAGGATCGGCACGTGTCTCGCGCAATGGCGGCCAAACCCGTCAGAAAAGCCCAACCGGCCCTGCCCCCAGCCATGCCCACGGTTGACGAAAGCCGCATCGACTTCGAGACGATCGAGCAGTTTTTCTTTGCCTATCGCGACTTCATCTCCGACCCCGACGCCATCCTCGCCCGCTTGGGCATGGGACGTGCCCATCACCGGGTCGTCTATTTCGTCAGCCGCCAGCCGGGCCTGATGGTCAGCGACCTTCTGGAGACGCTGCAGATCACCAAGCAGAGCCTGTCGCGCGTGCTCAAGCACCTGATCGAAGCCGGCTATGTCCGCCAGATGGCCGGCGCCAAGGATCGCCGCGAACGGCGCCTCTACCCGACACTTGCCGGCCGTGAACTGGCGCTTGCCCTATCCGAGCCGCAATCCTTGCGCATTGCCCGGGCGATGGAAGGACTGTCGCCGGAAAAGCGCGAGGCGGTGAAGGAATTCATGAAAAAGATGCGTGGCCGCGACAAGAACCTGCCGCCCGCAGACGACGAAGCGTAGGATGCCGAGCCATGACCAGAACGCTGCCTTCGGACGACGCCCCTCATCTTCTGATCGTTGATGACGACAAGCGTATCCGCGACCTGCTCAACCGCTACCTCAACGAACAGGGTTTTCGCGTTACCGTCGCGGGAGACGCGGCCGAAGCGCGCCGCAAGCTCGAAGGCCTGCATTTCGATCTGATAATCCTCGATGTCATGATGCCGGGCGAATCCGGCCTGTCGCTGACCAAGTCGCTCTACGAGAAGAAGACGATCCCGGTCATCCTGCTGACGGCCCGTGTCGAGGCCGATGCCCGCATCGAGGGACTGGAAGCCGGCGCCGACGATTATCTCGCCAAACCCTTCGATCCGCGCGAACTGGTGCTGCGCATCAACAACATCCTGCGCCGCAGCGCTTCCGAACAGCCGAAGATCGAGCAGGTCATCTTCGGCCCCTTCACATTCTCCATCTCGCGCAAGGAACTGCGCCGCGCGGCCGAGACGATCCGCCTCACCGACCGCGAGCAGGAAATCATGCTTCTCTTCGCGCTGCGCGCCGGCGACACGATCCCGCGCCACGAACTGATCGGCGACGATTCGGATGTCGGCGAGCGCACCATCGATGTCCAGATCAACCGCCTGCGGAGAAAGATTGAGGACGATCCGGCCAATCCGGTCTATCTTCAGACCGTTCGCGGCATCGGCTACCGGTTGAGCATCGACTAGGCTGTATCGCGCAAAAGTGTCTGGCGCTTTTGCGAAAGCGACACGAGATAAAATAGGGATTTGCAGTGCAAGCCGCGAACCCTGAGGATCGCGCCACATTTTGGCGGGCGGGCCGGCTTATGGAGCGTCAATGGCATTTTTCGATACGCTGAGGCAGAACGTGGCAGGACTAAGCCTTCCCGGCTGGCGCCCGTTCACGCGCTGGCTGCGCCGCCACCTGCCGACCGGCCTCTATACCCGCTCGCTGCTGATCGTCATCCTGCCCATGCTGCTCTTGCAGACCGTCGTCGCGGCGGTGTTCATGGAGCGCCACTGGCGCCTCGTCACCGAGCGCCTGTCGGAAGGCACGGTGCGCGATATCGCCGCCATCATCGAAGTCATCCGCGCCTATCCGCAGGACAGCAATTACGATGCGATCACCAAGATCGCCGACGACGCGCTGGGCCTGACGATCGCGGTGGAAGAAAACGGCCAGCTGCCGCCGCCGCGCCCGCGCCCCTTCTTTGCCATCCTCGACGACATTCTGTCCGACCAGATCACCCAGCAGATCAAGATGCCCTTCTGGCTCGACACGGTGGGTGACAGCAAGCTGGTCGAGATCCGCATCAAGCTCGACCAGCGGGTTCTGCGCGTCTTCGTCCGGCGCGGTTCGACCTATGCCTCGAACACCCACATCTTCCTCGTCTGGATGGTCGGCACCGCCTTCGTTCTGGTGATCATTTCGATCCTGTTCCTGCGCGGTCAGATCCGCCCCATCCTGTCGCTTGCAACAGCCGCCGAAAGCTTCGGCAAGGGCCAGAAGACGGAAGGCTTTTCGCCGCGCGGCGCCGACGAGATCCGCCGCGCCGGCATCGCCTTCATCCAGATGCGCGAGCGCATCGAGCGGCAGCTCGAACAGCGAACGGCCATGCTCGCCGGTATCAGCCACGACCTGCGCACCATCCTCACCCGCTTCAAGCTGCAACTGGCGCTTGCCGGCGACAAGCCCGAACTTTCCGGCATGAGCGAGGACGTGGACGACATGCAGTCCATGCTGGAAGGCTATCTCGCCTTCGCCAAGGGCGAAGCGGAAGAGGATTTCGGCACCCTCAAGCTCTCCGACCTGCTCGAGCGCTTCCGCAACGATTTCCAGCTGCGCGGGCGCGAGCTCACCTACGAGATCGAGGGCAGCGACGAGATCGCCGTCCGCCCCAACGCGTTCACGAGGCTCGTCGCCAATCTCGTGTCGAACAGCGAGCGCTATGCCAAGTCGCTGCATATCCATGCGCGCCACAGCGCCAAATGGCTGACGCTGACGCTCGACGACGACGGCCCCGGCATTCCGGCGGAAAGCCGTGACGACGTGTTCAAGCCCTTCTTCCGGCTGGACGAGGCGCGCAATCTCGATTCGTCAGGCACCGGCCTCGGCCTCGCCATCGCCCGCGATATCGCTCGCGCCCATGGCGGCAATGTCATGCTGTCCGACAGCCCCTCGGGCGGCCTGCGCGCCATCATCCGCATTCCGGCGTGATATCGGCAGCCGCCGGCACAATCCAGGCGGCCCGGACGGCCGCTACCGCGGAGGCGTTACCCCCTTCTGGATCGCATGAAAGATCCGGGTGACCTTGCCGAAGTCGGCCTTGGTCGAGGCGCAGGTCACAGTCGTGCCGCCCCGCGGCGTCTGGACCAGCGACATGATCAGCCTGACATTCTTTCGATCCGACCCGGATTTCGGAATACCGGTGAAAATCACACCGACAATGCCGTCTGCATGAAGGGGTTCCTCCGTCTCCAGATCGATAGTGGCGGAGATCGACCGGCGCGCCACCATGTTCCATGCCTCGGAACTGGTCATCTGATTGATCTGCTCCTGGGTAAACCGCGCATTCTCCGGCGCAGCGCGAAAACTGACGCCGCAGAGATGCCTGGGCGTTCCGACAGGCCGCGGCTTTCCGGATGAAGGATCGACGTCGAAAAGCACATCATAGGAGGCGTCCTGCGTGGCATCCCGCTTGACGACGAAATCGCTGCCAAGCTCGACCTTGAGACCGGTCTTGGAATCTTCCAAAGCGTAGGCGGGCAGCGAAAACCCGATGGCCACGGCAAGGCCGGCAGTCAGAACCATGCTCTTCATCAATGTCTCCAGGCAATGGCTGCGACCGTGCCACCACGGCATGGCCGCCGCAACAACGCTCAGCCGTCAGTCATGCTCTCCGGCAGAACCGTCTTCCGATGCCGGGATGATGTTGAGCTGGCCATGGCGCACGCCCCTCTGCGAGATGACCGCGTCGGCAAAGGCCTGCACCTCGCTCGTCTTTCCCTTCAGCACCGTGACCTCGAGGCAGTCGGCATCGGACAGATGCACATGCAGCGTCGAGATGGAAAGATCGTGATGGTGATGCTGGGTCGCCGTCAGCCGCTTCGACAGTTCCCGCGTCTCGTGTTCATAGACATAGGAGAGTGCGGCGACGCAGGACATGTCCTCACCCTTCGGTCCCGCCTCCTGCACCAGCCGTTCGCGCACGATATCGCGCACCGCCTCCGAACGGCTCGAATAACCCCGCAACTCGCTCAGCGCATCAATGCCGGCCAACAGGTCATCGTCGATGGTGATGGAAATGCGCTGCATGCTGTCTCCCCGGCATGCGCATGGTGGGCGCATACGTCATTTAACGGTCGCGGCGTAAGCAGTTTTGTGAAATTGTGCTTACTACAGCGATTTTCAGGACATGTTAGATGCTAAGCCTTTTCGATGACCAGCCGTTTCGCGTCAAAGCAAAAATTGCCGCTACCTACCTATTTCTCATTCTCGCCAATATCGTCGCCTGGATCTGGGCCTGGGCTGCGTTCTCAGACCGCCCAGCTTTGCTTGGAACCGCCTTCGTCGCCTATATGTTCGGCCTCCGCCACGCCTTCGATGCCGATCATATCGCGGCGATCGACAATGTCGTGCGCAAGCTGATGCAGGAAGGCAAGCAGCCCTTTTCGGTTGGCTTCTTCTTCTCGCTGGGCCACTCCACCATCGTCGTCCTCGCATCGCTCGCGATTGCCGCCACCGCCGCGGCCATGCAATCCCGCCTCGACAACTTCCACGATATCGGCGGCGTCATCGGTACGGCGGTTTCCGCCCTCTTCCTGCTCGTCATCGGGCTCGCCAATCTCTTCATCCTCAAGGGCATCTGGGCCGCCTTCAGCCGCGCCCGCCGCGGCGAAAAGATCGTCGACGAGGACCTCGACGCGCTTCTCGCAGGCCGAGGCTTCATGGCCCGCATCTTCAGCAGAACATTCCGGGTCGTCTCGCACTCATGGCACATGTATCCGATCGGTTTTCTCTTCGGTCTCGGCTTCGATACGGCAACCGAAATCGGCCTGCTCGGCATTTCCGCGACCCAGGCGGCGCAAGGCATGTCGTTCTGGACGATCCTCGTCTTCCCTGTCCTGTTCACTGCCGGCATGTCGCTGATGGATACGACCGACAGTATGCTGATGACCCGCGCCTATGGCTGGGCCTTCGTCAATCCGATCCGCAAGCTCTGGTATAACCTGACGATCACCGCAGCCTCGGTCGTCGTAGCGATCTTCATCGGCGGCCTGGAAGCGCTCGGGCTGATCTCCGACAAGCTCGAACTGCAGGGCGGCATCTGGGATATCGTCGGCGCATTCAACGACAATCTCGGCAATTTCGGCTTTGCCGTCGTCGGTATCTTCATCGCCAGCTGGATCATCTCGACGGTCATCTATCGCGCCAAGGGCTATGACCGGCTCCAGCCAAACCTCTGATGCTTTAAAGGGCTTCTCCGGCAACGAAACCGGAGCCGCCGATCACATCATCTTGCGGCCATTGGGCACGCCCTGCTCGACGGCAGCCAGTACGATCGCCCCGTTCTCGTCCTCGAAACCGAGGGTGAGAACCTCCGAACGCACCGGACCGATCTGGCGCGGCGGGAAATTGACCACGCCGAGCACCTGGCGCCCGACGAGTGATTCCAGCGTATAGTGCACGGTGATCTGGGCGGACGATTTCTTGACGCCGATCTCGGGGCCGAAATCGATCTTCAGCTTGAAGGCCGGCTTGCGGGCTTCCGGAAACGGTTCCGCCTCGATGATCGTGCCGACGCGGATATCGACCTTCTCGAAGTCGCCGTAACTGATTTCGTCTGCCATTTTTGTTCAGCTTCCCAGTTCTTCCGCCCGTCGGCGGGCTGCCGCAATCGCCTTGTCGAAGACCGGCTGGATGCCGTCCTCGGCCATCAGCACCGAGAGTGCCGCAGCCGTCGTCCCGTTCGGCGACGTCACGTTCTTGCGAAGCTGGGCGGCGTCCTCGGCGGAGCGGTTCAACAGCTCGCCGGCCCCCGACACGGTTTCCCGCGCAAGCCGCATGGCAAGGTCCGCCGGCAGGCCGAGCTTACGCCCCGCCTCTGCCATGCATTCCACGAGATAGAAGACATAGGCCGGGCCGCTGCCGGAAACTGCCGTGACGGCGTCGATATCGGATTCCGTCGCGACCCACTCGACCGGGCCGCTGGCACGCAGAAGCTGATCAACAGCCTCGCGCTGCGCATCGGTGACGCGTGGGTTGGCGAATGCGCCGGTCACGCCGCGGCCGATCATGGAAGGTGTGTTCGGCATCGCCCGCACCATCGCGCGATCGCCGAGCTGGCTGGCGAAATAGGCGAGCGTCTTGCCGGCGGCGACCGAGACAATCACCGTATTGTCGCCGACAAGCGATGTCAGCGGCGGCAGCGCCACATCCATCATCTGCGGCTTGACAGCAAGAAACAGAATGTCGGCGACAAGCCCTTCCGGCGGCGCATTGACGTGACGTCCGCCGGCAGCGGAAAGCTTCGCCGCGATCGTCTCCGAAAGCGACGTTCGCGTCAGCACAGTCACACTCTCACCGGAAACGCCCTTGTCCAGCCAGCCGGACAGCATGGCGCCGCCCATATTGCCGGCACCGACGAGAACGATGGAACCACCTGCAGATGTCACGCTCAGCACTCACCAACCGTTTCGAACAGCACGGCTTCCATGGCAGCCTTCGCTTCCATGCCGGACCAGACGACGAACTGGAACGCCTGGTAATAGCTTTCGCAGGCATCGAGCGCGCTCGACAGCAGCACTTCCACCTGCTGGTTGGTCGGTTCCGCACCGCCGGCAAGCAGCAGCGACTGGCGGAAGATGATCACGTCTTCCTGGCGCCAGAGGTCGAAATGCCCCATCAGCGTCTGGCCGTTCACATGCGACAGAAGCCGGATGACCTCATTGACGCGGGTATCGGGGATCTTCAGGTCGAAGGCGCAGGCCAGATGCAGCGCCTCGAACTCCTCCATCCATGAAAACGATACATGGTAGTCGGTCCAGCGACCTTCGACCGTCATGGCGATTTCGTCTTCACCGGACCGTTCGAAAGTCCAGTCGTTGGATGCTGCCACGAACTCGATCATGTCGACCGGGTTCGATTGACGTTCAATTTCCAATTCCATCAGGCTCATGCGGCACCTTCTTGACCGGAATGAATGCGGATCTGCGAATTACGCCAACACGCGAACACTTAACCGGAAACAACACTCCCGATGATCTTGCGGCGCCGCCAGATTAACGCTGTAACCCTGCCTGGAGCTGACCAGTCCGTTTCGAATCATCATTTAAAATCAGTGTATCTAGACAGGTCCGGGCTACCAGCCCCTACCCCCATTATTTCGGTGGGTTATGGCTTGAACCTGTTCGTACCGGGGATCAGCGGGAAGTCTTAACTGACTCTGTCGCTTACCTTTTTCGCCTATGTCCACAGGCCTGACTTTTTTGACACCGGCAACCTTGTCCCTGACAGGGGACAGGCCATCGATTTGGATCGATCAAAAAAGAATCGGCCTCCTGCGCCGCGCGCAAGAGGCCGATTTGATTCTCAACGATAATTTGTCGCTCGTGCCTTACTTTTCGGCGAGCTTCGCCTCGAGCGCCTCGATCCGCGCCTTCAACGCATCGTTCTCGTCGCGGGCTCGTGCGGCCATCTCGCGCACGGCCTCGAATTCCTCGCGCTTGACCACGTCCATGCTGTTGAGGAAACGGTCGGCCTGCGCATGGAAGGCGGTTTCCATTTCCTTGCGCACGCTCTGTGCCGCGCCGGCTGCATCCGTCATCAGCTTGGCGAAGTCGTCGAAAATGCGGTTCGTTCCGGTCGACATGTCGTCATCTCCTTGAGGCCGGCAGAATAGGCACGGCATATGTCATGAATAAGGAAGTAGGGCCAGCGACGATCCGTTGCAAGCGCCATCCACATCTGCAGGCCAGCTCTGCGCTCCCGCGCAAGCGATTCCACCTTGACCGCCACATTTGCTGACGGCATGTTCCGCCGACCGCGGTGACACCGAGAACAAACATTGTACGAAGCTCTTCATCTTCTTGCCATTCTGCCGTTTCCCCAAATCGATCCGGTGGCCTTTTCCATCGGGCCTCTTTCCGTGCACTGGTACGGCCTCGCCTATGTCGCGGGGATCATGATCGGGTGGTTTTACGCCCGCAAGCTGATCGAGCGCCCGCACCTCTGGAAGGGCGATGCCGCGCCGATGACCAACGCCCATCTCGACGACTTCCTCGTCTGGATCGCCGTCGGCATCGTGGTCGGTGGCCGCACCGGCTATGTCCTCTTCTATGATCTTCAGCCTATGCTGGAGGATCCGATCCGCATCATCCAGATCTGGAATGGCGGCATGTCCTTCCATGGCGGGCTGATGGGCTCGATCATCGCCATGTTCCTGTTTGCCCGCCGGAATGCGATTCCGGTCTGGAGCATGTTCGACATCATAGCCGCCGTCGTGCCGCTCGGCCTGTTCTTCGGCCGCATCGCCAATTTCATCAATGGCGAACTCTGGGGCCGCTTGAGCTCCATGCCCTGGGCAATGGTCTTCCCGACCGGCGGTCCCTTTGCCCGTCATCCGAGCCAGCTCTATGAAGCCGGCCTCGAAGGCATCGTGCTGCTTTCGCTGCTCGCCATCATGATCTTCCGCTTCAAGGCACTGCGCATACCGGGCCTTATTTCGGGCATCTTCGTCATGGGATATGGTTTCTCGCGCATCTTCGTCGAGTTCTTCCGGGAACCGGACGCGCAGCTCGGTTATCTGCTCGGCACCAACTGGCTGACCATGGGCATGGTTTTATCCTCGCCCATGCTGCTGATCGGTCTCTGGGCGATCCTGCGTGCGCTTGCCGCCAACCGGACGGCGAAGGCCTGAGGGAAAGCCCGCCATGACGACCTCCGCCAATACGCCCCTAGCCCGCAAGATAAAGACCATCATCCGCACCAACGGACCGATCAGCGTCACCGATTATTTCGCGCTCTGCCTCGCCGATCCGGAATTCGGCTATTACCGCACCCGCGAACCCTTCGGCAGTTTCGGCGATTTCATCACCGCCCCCGAAATCAGCCAGTTGTTCGGCGAGATGGTCGGCATATTCATGGTGCATGCCTGGCAGCAGCACGGCACACCGAAGGATGTGCGCCTCGTCGAGATCGGCCCCGGCCGAGGCACGATGATGGCCGATATGCTGCGTGTCATCAAGCGCATCGCCCCCGACCTGTTCGAAAACCTCGCCGTCCATCTGGTGGAAACCAGCGAACGGCTGCGCGGCGTGCAGCGCATCACGCTCGAAGCCTATTCGACCAAGATCGCCTGGCATGACAGCTTTGAGGATGTGCCGGAAGGCTTTTGCCTGATCGCCGCCAACGAACTGTTCGACGCCATACCGATCCGCCAGTTCATCAAGACGCCGACCGGTTTTCGCGAACGCCTGATCGTGCTCGATGCCGATGACGAACTCTCCTTTGCAGCGGGCGTGGCAACGGTCGATCCGGCACTTCTGCCGGCGCCGGCTGGCTCCATTCCCGATGGCACCATCTTCGAGGTTGCGCCTGCCCGCCAGGCGGTGATGCAGACGCTCTGCGAGCATCTACTGAAACATGGCGGCACCGCGCTGATCATCGACTACGGCTCCATGGTCACCGGCTTCGGCGATACGCTGCAGGCCGTGCTGCACCATGATTACGATCCGCCCTTTGCCCATCCGGGCGAGGCCGATCTGACCAGCCATGTCGATTTCGAGGATCTGGCAAAGGTGGCGCTGGCAACCGGCACAGCACTCAGCGGCGGCCTGCGTCAGGGCGAGTTTCTCTTTGGCCTTGGCCTTTCCGAACGTGCCGCAGCCCTCGCCCGCGACAAGGAACCATCAGAACAGCGCCTCATCGCCTCGGCCGTCGACCGGCTGGCCGGTGCCGGCGCCGGCAAGATGGGCGAACTCTTCAAGGTCATCGCCGTATCGAGCCCCGACGTGAAGCTGATGCCGTTCCGCTCGGTGGCGTGACAGCGGAGGAAGCAGATCCCCTCACTTGCGATTTCTAACACTTAGCTGAAGCTAAGATGTTGAAATCGCTTTCTCTCCCGCAAGGGGAGATATGGCGGGGAGGCTTGCTCGACACTCCACCTCTCCCCTTGCGGGAGAGGTTACAAAATCAAGATCTTAGCAAAGCTAGGTCTTGGATTTTGTTGGTGAGGGGAATGCCTTGTGGTTTCACCTGACGGCACACTCCCCTCCACACCCCGATTGACATCACCCCACGGCCTGCGCCAATCTCGCCTCGACCAGAACCGAAGCATTCGCGGGCTTTGCCTTTTAAAATCAACAGGATGGACGCAAATGTCGGGACATGGACTTCCGCTGCCGATCAAAAGCTCGCTGCTCTTGGAAAACACCGGGGCACGCATCCGGCATGGCTTTTTCACCCGTGAAGGCGGTGTTTCCGAAGGCATCTATGCCGGGCTGAATGTCGGCATCGGCTCGGACGACGAGCGCGAGAAGGTGACCGAAAACCGCAACCGCGTCGCCGCATGGTTCGACCTGCCGCTGGAGCGCCTCGCCACCGTCCATCAGGTCCATTCCCCCGATGTCGTGGTGATCGACGAGATCGCCGCTGCCGGCGATCGCCCCAAGGCCGACGCTATGGTAACGAAAATCCCCGGCGTGGTGATCGGCGTGCTGTCGGCCGATTGCGGCCCGGTCCTGTTTGCCGATGCGGCAAACGGCGTAATCGGCGCTGCCCATGCTGGCTGGAAGGGCGCGCTTCACGGCGTATTGGAAAACACCATCGACAAGATGGTCTCGCTCGGCGCCGAGCGCGACAGGATCGTGGCCGTGCTCGGCCCGTCGATCGGACCGAAAAGC
This sequence comes from Neorhizobium sp. NCHU2750, assembly GCF_003597675.1. Taxonomy (NCBI): domain Bacteria; kingdom Pseudomonadati; phylum Pseudomonadota; class Alphaproteobacteria; order Hyphomicrobiales; family Rhizobiaceae; genus Neorhizobium; species Neorhizobium sp. NCHU2750. The sequence goes on from NZ_CP030827.1 coordinate 2,366,910, forward strand.
TATGAGGTCGGACCGGAATTCGTCGCCAATTTCAAGGCGACCGACCCGGCTTACGAGATTTTCTTCAAGCCCTCGGAAAAGCCCGGCCATGCGATGTTCGATCTTCCCTCGCTCACCATCAGGCGCCTGACCGACGCCGGCGTGCGGGCCGAAAACCTGAATATCGACACCTATTCCGATCCTGAGCGCTTTTATTCCTATCGCCGCACCACCCATGCCAAAGAGCCGGATTACGGCCGCCAGATTTCAGCAATCGCAATCCGGGAGGACTGACATGGCCCTGCATTTCGAGCGTGAGGAATATGCCGCCCGCCTGAACCGGCTTCTGGCAGCCATGCAGGAACAGAAGCTCGATGCGCTTCTCTTGTTTGCCCAGGAGAGCATGTATTGGCTCACCGGCTACGACACGTTCGGCTATTGTTTCTTCCAGACGCTGATCGTCAGGGCCGATGGCTCCATGACGCTTCTCACCCGCTCGGCAGACCTGCGGCAGGCACGCCAGACCTCGGTCCTTGAAAACATCACCGTCTGGGTCGACCGCGTGAATGCCGATCCGACGCTGGACCTCAAGAACCTCCTGAGCGACATGGATCTGCTCGGCGCGAAAATCGGCGTCGAATACGACACCCACGGCATGACCGGTCGCGTCGCGCGGCTGTTCGACCACCAGCTCTCCACCTTCGGCCAGCTGATCGACGCATCCTACCTGGTCAGCAATCTCCGCCTGATCAAGAGCCCTGCCGAGATCGCCTATGCCCGGCATGCTGCCGAACTCGCCGACGATGCCCTCGATGCCGCCCTGCCGCTGATCATGGCCGGCGCCAGCGAGGCCGGCATCCTTGCCGCCATGCAGGGCACCATCCTTGCCAGGGGTGGAGACTATCCCGCCAACGAATTCATCATCGGCTCCGGCGAGGATGCGCTTCTCTGCCGCTACAAGTCCGGACGCCGGACGCTCGAGACAAATGACCAGCTGACGCTCGAATGGGCCGGCGCCTCCGCCCACTATCATGCCGCGATGATGCGCACGGTGATTATCGGCGAACCGTCGCTGCGTCACCGCGAACTCTACAAGGCCTGCCTCGAAACCGTCCAGGCGATCGAGGAAGTGCTACGGCCCGGCCACGTCTTCGGCGATGTCTTCGACACCCATGCGCGCATTCTCGACGAACGCGGCCTGTCCCGCCATCGGCTGAATGCCTGCGGTTATTCGCTCGGCGCCCGCTTCTCGCCGTCCTGGATGGAGCACCAGATGTTCCATGTCGGCAATCCGCAGGAAATCACGGCCGACATGACGCTCTTCGTCCACATGATCATCATGGATTCCGACACCGGCACGGCAATGACGCTCGGCCATACCTACCTGACGACGGAAGGCGCCCCTCAGCCGCTGTCGCGCCGGGGACTTGACCTGATTGTGTCCTGAGCGGATCGCAGCAATGATTGACACCCCCGAAAGCGCGACCCTAAGTTCGCGCAACAAGGCAATAGTCAGGAGATGAATGCGTGCGGCGATCGAAACCATGGTACCTCGTCGCGACATTCGCTCTCTGCCTCGGACTTTCCGCCTGCAACACCACGGACGCCCTGACGCCGCAGGTGGATGTCGGCGGCGGCAGCTACCCGTCCTCATCACCGGTCACCCAGGACGATACCGCCCGCATGGCGGCCCGCAGCGAGGATATCGAAACCGTCCAGTCCGCACCGCTTGCCGCACCCGGCGGCTCTCCGACCGAAACATCCGGTTTCCAGGGCCCATCCGGCCTGCCGACGCAATCGGGACCGTCCGGCTCATCGGGCATGTCTGTTCAATCGGCAATGTCGGCCCCTTCAGGAGCACCCGACAACAATGGCCAGCCCGGCGCCAGCGACACGCTTGGCGGGCAGGCACAGGCGCTCGCCGACGGCGCCTCCGTTTCGCCCGCCTCCTCCGGCCCGCCACCGCAATGGCAGGGCAACGATCCCGGTGGCCGTCAGGTCCAGGACGACCAGCAGGCGCCGGACGGGCAACAGGCAGGCCAGATGCCCGGCTCCTCCCCGCCGCCATCGGGCCAGCAAGCCGCCAATGGCGCGCAAACGATCCGCTTCCTGCCGATCATCGGCGCCCCGGTTCAGGCCGTCACGCCGCTGTCGCGCCAGCTGGCGGCTTCAGCCCGCGCAGCCGGCCTGACGATCCGGCCCTCGGGTGACGCCACCGCCGACCAGATCCTCAAGGGCTATTTCTCCGCCAAGCTCGACGGCGACAAGGTGACCATGGCCTATGTCTGGGACGTGCTCGACAATGCCGGCGGCAGGCTGAACCGTTTTCAGGGGCAGGAAACCATGCCCTCGGCCGGTTCCGACCCCTGGGACGCAGTGTCGCCGGAGCTGATGCAGTCGATCGCCAAAAAGACGATAACGGAGTACGCAAACTGGCGCCGCGGGCACTGAATGAGGTGATTTTGCAGCCTGCGCGGGCGGTCAAGGTCACAGTTCATTCATAAAAACCGTGTGCATATCGAAAACGGGCTTGCAATCGGGGGCAGCGGCGGTAAAAGGCCGCCATCCAGCTTAAAAACGGGCGGACCGAAATGAAGGTTTTCGCAGGCAATTCGAACCGGCATCTGGCCGACGCGATCTGCAGCTATCTCAATGTTCCTGTCGGAAAAGCCAGCGTAAGGCGATTTGCAGACCAGGAAATCTTCGTTGAAATTCAGGAAAACGTGCGCGGGGAAGACATTTTCGTCATCCAGTCCACCTCTTTCCCGACCAACGACCATCTCATGGAACTGTTGATCATGATCGATGCGTTCAGACGCGCATCGGCCAGACGCATCACCGCGGTTCTTCCCTATTTCGGCTATGCAAGGCAGGACCGCAAGGCAGGCCCGCGTACGCCGATCTCGGCCAAGCTCGTTGCCAACCTGATCACCGAGGCCGGCGCCAACCGCGTCATGACGCTCGACCTGCATGCCGACCAGATCCAGGGCTTCTTCGATATCCCGACCGACAACCTCTACGCCGTGCCGATCCTCGCCCGCGACGTAAAGGAACATTACGACCTGAAGAACGTCATGGTCGTCTCTCCCGACGTCGGCGGCGTGGTTCGCGCCCGCTCGCTCGCCAAGCGCCTCGGCAGCCAGCTTGCGATCGTCGACAAGCGCCGCGAACGCGCCGGTGAATCGGAAGTGATGAACGTCATCGGCGACGTGACCGGCAAGGACTGTCTGCTGATCGACGATATCGTCGATTCGGGCGGCACGCTCTGCAATGCAGCAGAAGCCCTGCTGAAGAACGGCGCCACCAGCGTCACCGCCTATATCACCCACGGCGTCCTCTCCGGTGGCGCGGTGACCCGCATCACCTCTTCGATGCTGAAGGAACTGGTGATCACCGACAGCATCCAGCCGACGACGGCAGTCCAGTCGGCGCACAATATCCGCGTCATCACCACGGCGAGCCTGCTCGGCGAGGCGATCAACCGCACGGCTATGGAATCCTCCGTCTCCAGCCTGTTCGACTAAACCGATAGCGCATCACTGCAATCTCTGATCGGGCCGAAAGTCGTTTTCGATTTTCGGCCCGATGCTTTAGGTTCTGCTGAAAGACAGGGAGGATTCGCGATGTCTTTCATTTCCAGCCATTTCAACAAGCTGCCGCTTCTCATTCTTTTGCCGGTTCTTTCGGCCTGCGTCGAGGATGGCCCGCCCTCGGGACCGGGTGGCTACCGGCCGCCGCCGAGACCGCAGCCGCAGATGTGTACGATGGATTACCGCCCGGTCTGCGGCGAGCGCGGCGGCCGCTTCGAAACCTTCGGCAATGCCTGCCAGGCCGACGCCCGCGGCTTCCGCATCGTCAGCTCCGGCGAATGCCGCGGCCCCGGCATCACTCCGCCACCCGGCCGCCCGGATCGGCCGGATCGACCGGGCAGACCAGACAGGCCCGACTGGGATCGCCCCGGCAGGCCGGACAGACCTGATATGGGTGGCGCCTGCACCCGCGAATATCGCCCCGTCTGCGCACGCGCCGGACGCGGCATGCAGACCTTCCCGAATGCCTGCGAGGCAGAGAGGGCGGGCGCCGGCATCATCGCGTCGGGACAATGCCCCCGAGGATAGGTGCCTCGCGGATAGGGCCCCTAGGATAGGACCCAGCCCGATGGCCTCCGGTTTCGGTGGATAACGCATTGGCTGAGCGCCGGGATAACCTCCCGGCGTTTTGCATTCGGCTGAACCCTTGCCTATGTAGGTTGGATATCGTCCAAGGAGTTCCGCATGGCCGCTCGCGACCGCTATTCACGAAAGCTCGAATGTTCGCAATGCGGCAATACCGGTTTTGCCGAGGTCTCGGAGAACGACGACAAGCGCGCCGCCAGCCGCGATTTCCGTATCGACGAATTGCCGAAGAGCTTCCGCACCGAATTCGCCTCGACCGATCCGAAGAAGTACATGGTCCGTTGCGGCGATTGCGGCTTCAAGTTCCGTTTCGAGCAGAAGACGGTCTATGCGCCCGGCGGCGAAGCCCGCCGCTGAGCGAGCGATCGTCCACGGCAGGCCGAACGCGGTTCAGGCTGCGTTTGTGATCTTCACACCGTCGATCTGCTGGCCCATCGGCATCGGGCGGCCGAGGAAATAGCCCTGCGCCTCGTGGCAGCCTTCCTGCTGCAGGATATGCAGCTGATCCAGCGTCTCCACGCCTTCGGCAAGCACGGGAATGCGAAGCCCCTGTCCGAGCGCCAGGATGGCCCGCACCATCGCCTTGGCCTCCTCGCTCTGCTCGACATCGGCAAGGAAGCTGCGGTCGAGCTTGATCTTGTCGAACGGGAAGGACTGCAGCGTCTCCAGCGACGAATAGCCGGTGCCGAAGTCGTCGATCGCGATCGACACGCCAAGCGCCTTGATCGCCCTCAAGGCATGCAGCGCGCGCTGCTTGTCGCTGAAGATGGAAGTTTCGGTGATCTCCAGTTCCAGCCGAGACGGCTTCATCCCGGTCTCGACAAGCACGGAGTGAACGAGCGTCGGCATGTCGACATGGGCGATCTGCACCGGCGACAGATTGACCGCAACCTTGTGGTCTACCGGCCAGGCGGCAGCCTCGCGGCAGGCTTCCCGCAGCACCCATTCGCCGATCGGCAAAATGGCCCCGCATTCCTCGGCAATCGGAATGAAGTCGGCGGGGGACACCTCGCCCCGTTCCGGATGGCGCCAGCGCAACAGCACCTCGTAACCGGTGATCTCTCCCGTCGAGACGGATTTCTGCACCTGGTAATGCAGGTGGAACTGCTTGGCTTCCACCGCTGCCCACAATTCCTTGGCCATCTTCGACCGATCGCGCGCAGCCTCGTCCATCTGCATGTCGTAGAAGCAAACCTGGTGCGAGAGCGACCCCTTGGCGCGATACATGGCAAGGTCTGCATTGGCGATCAGCGCTTCCGGCGTCTGCCCGTCATGCGGATAGAGCGCCACACCCATGCTGGCGCCGGGAATGACCCGGTTGCCCTCGATATCGATCGGGCGGTTGAGCTCCGCCATCATCCGGTCGATGAAGGCCTGCACATCGTTGATGTCGCCATATCGCTTCGCCGCCACGAACTCGTCGCCGCCAAAGCGGGCGAAAATTTCGTTCGGCCCCAGCATCTCCATCATGCGCCGGGCGATTTCCTTCAGCACCTGATCGCCGACCGCATGTCCCAGCTGATCGTTGATCTGCTTGAACTTGTTGAGGTCGATACCGATAACGGCCAGCTGGTCGTGGCTGCGCTCGGCGCGCTGGACCTCGGATTCCAGATGGCTCATGAAGGCGGAGCGATTGGGAAGCTGGGTCAGGCCGTCGTGCCGCGCCATGAAAGCGATCCGCTCCTCGGAACGGACCTGGTCGCTGATATCCTCGAACGTGGCAACCCATCCACCCTCGGCCAGAAGGCTGATGGCCGTGCGGATCATCCGCCCGTCCTGCATGCGATGCAGAAGGCTGCGCTGACCCGACTTCATCGCCTTGATGTAACGCTGGTAACTCTGCTCGGCCAGGGACGCCGCGTCCGGATCGCCGTTGCAGGCAATCTCGAATCCCTTATGCGTCAATTCCCGGCAGGAAAGACCGGGCACGATGAAGCCTTCGGGAAAGCCGAACATGTCCCGGTAACGCTGGTTGCACAGCATCAGCTTTTCGTCGCGATCGAAAAGGCACAATCCCTGGCTCATGTTCTCGAGCGCAAGATCGAGAGTACGGCTGACGGCGGCGATACGTTCGCTGTCTTCCTTCTGGCGCGTGATGTCACGGGTGATCTTGGCGTAACCGACCAGCAGACCGTTGTCGTCGCGCACAGGCTGGATAACCACATGGGCCCAGAACCAGCTGCCGTCCTTGCGGTAGCGCTTGCCCTCAGCCTCGAAGCGACCGGTCTCGTAGGCGGTCCTCAGTGCCTTTTCGGGCGCTCCACGTTCCTGCTCTTCGCGCGGATAGAAGCGGGCGAAATTCTGCCCGACGATGTCCTTGGCGGTATAGCCCTTGGCGCGTTCGGCACCGGCATTCCAGTTCGTCACGATGCCGGTCGGGTCAAGCATGTAGATGGCGTAATCGGTCACGCCGCGGACCAGAAGCTGGAAATCCCGCTCGCTCGCCCGCGACTTGCGGGCCGCGCGCGTGGACATCAAAGCCGCAGCAATGCCCGATCCGAGAAGAGAAAGCGAGACGGCAATGATCGTCGACAACATCAGCGGCTTCGACAGAGAGCCGACATCGATGGACGACGAGAGATCAGGTACCAGCGTGGCAGCCCCCATGGCGATGAAATGCATGGAGACGATCGCAAGGGCCAGAGTGGTTGCAGCAAGCAGCATGGCGCCATTGCCCTTGCGCAGCACCAGCATGAACGCGCCAGGCGACATCACCATAGCCGCGGAGATCGCCACGATCACCAGCGGGCGTGACCAGACGATGCTGCCGCCGACCTCGATCGCCGACATGCCGGTGAAATGCATGCAGGACACGCCGGCACCGAAGACAAGGCCGGCAGCGAGAGCACCGCCGCGGTTCGGCATGGCAACCATGAGGCTGACCGCCGAAAAGGTCGTCACGAAGGCAAGGCCGAGCGAGACCAGCGTCAGGGAGGGATCGAAACGAAAGGCAAAGCCTGGATCATAGGCAAGCATCGCCACGAAATGCGTGGCCCATATGCCGAATCCACCGGCGCCCCCGGCCACCATCGCCCAGACAGGCCGGGCAAGGCCTGTCGCCTCCCTCGAACGCCCGATGAACGCGACGGTAGCCAGGTTCGCAAGCAGGCAGAGTATCCCGGCCACCAGAACGAGCGGGAGGTTATGTTCATAAACCAGGCAGGTGACGACGCGATGCATTCAAACTAGTTTCCCTGAAGCAGTACTTGCTAGTGACGGCCCCGCGTTAACAATGTCTGCATACCTGCCTGAGCTGTCGCTTTCTTAGACGATAAGCAGATAGCGTGATTAACGGGAATGAAATCCTTGCCTACCCAGAGTATTTCAGGGGATTGGCAACGCACCATCAGGCTGTAGAAGACAGACACGGAACAGTTGACGGCGCAGCCGATGCCGCACTTGCCTGAGGCCGCGCCTTGTATTATAGGGTCCGCGTCCGCGTAGACACCCTTGGAGGCAACGCGGATGGAGCCATTCAAAAGATGCCTCCAGTTCCGACTGACCCAGGTGGATCGGCAGGAACTCTCCAAATAACCTCGAAAGGAAATGCCATGAGCGAAAGCTACGTGCTCAAGGCCGAGGCGCGCGAACGGGTTGGTAAGGGGTCCGCCCGTGAACTTCGCCGCAACGGTTCTATCCCTGCAGTCATCTATGGTGACAAGCAGCCCCCGATTTCTATCGTCCTCAACACCAATGAGGTCACCAAGCGTATTCACGCTGGCGGTTTCATGACGACGATTGCGACCATCGAAGTCGATGGCAAGAAGATCAAGGTCCTGCCGAAAGACTACCAGCTGGATCCGGTACGTGACTTCACGTTGCACGTCGACTTCCTGCGCGTCTCCGGCAACACCGAAGTCAACGTTGACGTTCCGGTTCACTTCGTCAACGAAGACAAGTCGGCCATCAAGCAGGGTGGCGTTCTCAACGTCGTCCGCCACACGGTTGAACTGCATTGCCCGGCTGATGCCATTCCGGAATTCATCACCGTCGATCTCGACGGCGCCAAGATCGGCGACAGCCTGCACATTTCTGCAGTCAAGCTGCCGAAGGGCGTTCGCCCGGTCATCACCGATCGCGATTTCACCATCGCCACCGTCGTTGCTCCGGCAGCCGGCGTTGCCGAAGAAGAAATTGCCCCGGCCGCTGCTGCGACCGAAGAATAAGAGCGTCTTCATCGACACTCGGAAAAGCCCGGCACCGCCGGGCTTTTCTATTTGGATCTTTCAGCTGAGCCGATAAGCTTCGGCCCTGCCCGTCCAGAGGGCGGCCCGTCACAACAATGGCTGTCGCCATCAACACGAACATTTCCGGTTCCTCCATGACAAAGACACCAGACCTCGCCGCCGCCATCCGCTCCATCCCGGATTACCCGAAGCCTGGCATCATCTTTCGCGACATCACCACACTGCTCGGCGATCCGGTTGCCTTCCGCCAGGCCGTCGATGAACTGGTAGAGCCCTACAAGGGGCTCGGCATCGACAAGATTGCCGGCATGGAAGCGCGCGGCTTCATTCTGGGCGGCGCGATGGCGCACCAGCTTTCCGCCGGTTTCGTACCGATCCGCAAGAAGGGGAAGCTGCCCTACCGCACCGTCAGCATGTCCTATTCCCTGGAATACGGCACCGACGAGATGGAAATCCATGTCGACGCGGTGAAGCCGGGCGAGGAGGTTATCCTCTGCGACGACCTGATTGCCACCGGTGGCACGGCCGTGGGTGCAGTGCAGCTTCTGCGCCAGATCGGCGCGAAAGTGGTTTCCGCCTGCTTCGTCATTGACCTGCCGGATCTCGGCGGCCGCAGGAAGCTGGAGGCGCTCGGCGTCGACGTGCGCACCCTGGTCGAATTCTCCGGCCACTGAGCCTGTTCCAATCGGGGCCATGGCCCCGATTTCAGTCGAATTCCAGCACGCTGCCCTCGAAGCTGAGAACGGCCTCGCCTCTCTGGTTGACGCCCTCATTGGCGATCACATGCAGCATCGTGCCCGGCCGTGACGCCAGCGGTCGGCTTTCGACAAGCGTCACCGAATAGGTGACGGTGTCGCCGGCATAGACCGGTCTCAGCCACTGCAGCTTCTTGAAACCCGGCGACGGCCCGAGCTTCGGAGGCACGAGGCTGCCGGCAAGAAGCCGGGCCTGTTCCTTGCCCCAATAGGTGACAAAGGTCTTCATCCAGCCGGCGCAGGTATGCCAGCCGGAGGCACGAGCCCGCCGAAGACATAGTTCTTCGCCGCCTCGGCATCCGTGTGGAACGGCTGCGGATCGAATTTCGTCGCAAAAGCAATGATCTCTTCGGCGGTGAACAGAAGCGAGCCGGTGACGACCCTGATGCCCGGCGGTGAAAGTTCCTGGAGCTTCATGCCGCGGCTCCCTCGATCTGGCGGGTGCGGAACATGATCGGGTTCTCCCCCCGCATCACCACCTCGCCGCGCTGGTTCTCCACCTCGTGCAGAAACTTGACGAGCCCTATTCCGGGCCGCGAGCGCAGCGCCCTCGCCTCGGCGACCGTCGACCGGCCGGACAGCGTGTCGCCGGCAAAGACCGGCCTCTTCCAATCCATGAAATCGATGCCCGGGGAGCCTTCCGACGAGGAATTTGCCAGCCACCCGTCATACATCATTCGCATGAACAGGCTCGCCGTCAGCCATCCGGATGCGGCAAGCCCGCCGAGTATGCTCGCCTTGCCCGCCTTCTCGTCGAGATGCATCGGCTGCGGATCGAACTCCGCCGCGAATTCGACCATCTCCTCGACAGTCATGTGATGCGATGCAAGCGGCAGGACGCGGCCCGGCGCAAAATCCTCAAAATACAGCATGCGACGCCTCCCCGCGTTCGAATGCACCCACGGCGAAATCGGCAGGCCGATCTCGCCGTGGCTCAGCTTATGGACTTACGTATTGAAACGGAAGTGGATGACGTCGCCGTCATGCACGACATATTCCTTGCCTTCGTCGCGGCCCTTGCCGGCTTCCTTGGCCCCGACTTCGCCCTTGTAGGCGATATAGTCGTCGAAGCCGATGGTGAAGGCGCGGATGAAGCCACGCTCGAAATCCGTATGGATGACACCGGCCGCCTGCGGCGCCTTGGTGCCCCGCCGGATGGTCCAGGCACGCGTTTCCTTCGGGCCGACGGTGAAATAGGTAATCAGGTCGAGCAGGTGATAGCCGGCGCGGATCAGGCGGTCGAGACCGGCCTCTTCAAGGCCCAGCGCACCGAGGAATTCCTTGGCTTCCTCTTCCGGAAGCTGCGCGACTTCGGCCTCGATGGCGGCCGAGATGATGACGCATTCGGCGCCCTGCTCCTTGGCCATGGCGGCAACCGCCTTGGTATGCTCGTTGCCGTCGACCGCGTCGCCCTCGGCGACGTTGCAGACGTAAAGCACCGGATGCGAGGTCAGGAGATTGAGCCCCTTTAGGATCTCGATATCTTCCGGCGACAGCGTCTTGAGCAGCAGGCGGGCCGGCTTGCCGTTGTTCAAAAGCTTGATCACCTCTTCCATGACCGGAAGCTGGGCGATCGAATCCTTGTCCTTGCCGGTGGCGCGCTTGCGGGTCTGCTCGACGCGGCGCTCCAGGCTTTCGAGATCGGCGAGCATCAGCTCGGTCTCGATCGTCTCGGCATCGCCGACCGGGTTGATGCGACCCTCGACATGGGTGATGTCGTCATCCTCGAAGCAGCGCAGCACATGCACGACGGCATCGACTTCGCGGATATTGGCGAGGAACTTGTTGCCGAGGCCTTCGCCCTTCGATGCGCCGCGCACCAGGCCGGCAATGTCGACGAAGGAGATGCGGGTCGGAATGATTTCCTTCGAGCCGGCAATCGTGGCGAGCTGCTGCATGCGCGGATCCGGAACCGCGACTTCACCGGTATTCGGCTCGATCGTGCAGAACGGATAGTTCGCAGCCTGTGCGGCAGCCGTCTTGGTCAGCGCGTTGAAGAGAGTGGACTTGCCGACATTGGGCAGTCCGACGATACCGCATTTGAAGCCCATCGGGGATGAAACCTATCGTTTAACCGAGTTTGCAGTCGCTATGGGCGAAACTGCCCTTCGGGTCAAGGCTTGGGCCCCCGACCACTCGGATGCACTCGCTTGAAGGTAAGGCAGATCTGCCTTACTTTAACGATGAAGGAGTTCATCATGGTGAGACTGAAGGTAACGGCAAAAGGCCAGATCACCTTGAAAAAGGAGGTCCTCGATCACCTTGGGATAAAGCCCGGCGACGAGATCGACGTCGATCTTCTACCCCGGAAAGGGGCAGGTCTTCGCAGCGTCCCGAAAGGCAGTATCGAAGATTTTTTCCGCGCAGGCTCCAATCCTTACAATATCCGCGCCACTCTGGGCGATATCCAGGAGGCGATAGAAGCAGGATGGGCAGGAAAGGTGAGCTTGGACGATGATCCCTGATACGAATATCCTCGTGCGCGCTTTCATCAGAGATAACGAAGCCCAGACGGAGGCCGCACAGGAACTCCTTCGGCGAGCCGAGCATATCCATATCTCAACGGTAGCCCTGTGCGAATTCGTCTGGGCGCTGCGCCAGGTCTACAAGAAAACCCGATTGGACGTGGTCAATGCGATCGGCCTGCTCGTTGCCGATGAACGCGTCATCACGGACCGGGCTGCACTGGAGGCAGGCCTTGCGTTTCTCAGCGCCGGCTGCGACTTTGCCGATGGCGTGATAGAATTTCAGGGCCGGCGACTCGGCGGCGAAGTCTTTGTGACCTTTGATCGAAAAGCGGCGGCGGCAGCCTCGTCCCAGGGTCGGCGGAGCATCTTTCTCGATACTCAATGACTGGCGCCTTTTCACCCGCGCCTTGAAAACCCGCAATTATGATGCAACTTGATAATATCGATCGCCCTGCACGGGGCCCATCAGGAGGTCAAGCTGATGGCCGAAAACACGGTTCTCACCCCAAAGACCAAAACCAAGCCCAAGCTGGAGCGGCCGAAGCTCTACAAGGTCATCCTGCTCAATGACGACTATACCCCGCGGGAATTCGTCACCATGGTGCTGCGCGCTGTCTTCCGCATGAGCGAGGACGCGGGATTGCGGATCATGATGACCGCACACCGGCTCGGCTCCTGCGTCGTGGTCGTCTGTACAAAGGACATTGCCGAAACGAAGGCCAAGGAAGCCGTCGATCTTGCCAAGGAGGCGGGCTTCCCGCTGATGTTCACCACTGAACCGGAAGAGTGACGGGCCTCCGTCGGTCCGGGCCGTCCCGCGGCCCGTATCGCATCATGCAGCGGCAGCCTATTCCTTGTTGCCGAACATCTTCTTCAGCATCTCCGCCATCGGCCCGGACGTCGGCAAGTTCGGCTTGGCACCGCTGCGCGCCTGATGGATATGCGACTTGCCGGCCGGTTTCGGCGCAGATGCCGCCTTCTCGGGCTTAGCTGCCTTCTCCGCCTCCGGCTTCGCACCCACGGCAAGCGTCAGCTTGTTCATCAGCTGCGAATCCTCGGCCTTCACCAGCATGTCGGCATTGTCGGCGATCGCATCCATCAGCGGATCGAGCCAGACGCGATCGCTCTTGGCGAAATCGCCCAGCACATGGCCATGGACCTGTTCCTTGGAACCCGGATGGCCGATGCCGATGCGCAGCCGGCGATAGTCCTTGCCGCAATGGGCATCGAGCGACTTGATACCGTTATGTCCGCCATGGCCGCCGCCGGTCTTGATCCGCGTGCGGCCCGGCGCCAGATCGAGCTCGTCATAGATGGCGATGACGGAAGCGGGTGTCAGCTTGTAAAAGCGCATCGCCTCGCCAACCGCCTCTCCCGAAAGGTTCATGAAGGTCTGCGGCTTCATCAGCAGCACCTTCTCGCCGGCGATTTCGCCTTCCGATATCTCCGCCTTGAATTTCTTCGACCACGGCGAAAAGCCCGGCCTGCGCTGGATGGCATCGACCGCCATGAAGCCGACATTATGCCGGTTACCGGCATATTTCGCTCCGGGGTTACCGAGACCGGCAATGATCAGCATGGGAAATCTCCGTCTTTTTGCGCTTGTTCACCACCGCGAAATGACGGCCCTGTCAATCCTTATTGTGGCAGCTTCTCCCACAAACGCAGCGGCTGCAGCCCGTATCTCTCCAGGATCGCGTCCTGGCCCTTCTCCCTGATCAGCGCATCGAGGCCGTCCTGCATCTGTGCGATCATCTGGTCCGGCACCTCCTTGTTGCAGGCGATACCGAAACTGTTCTCGGCGAAGAGAACGACTATCTCCAGCGGTTTGCCCTCCGTCTTCAACTGATTGTAGACGTTTTCCGACATCGGCATCATGTCGATGCGTTTCTCCAGCAGTTTGTTGAGCGTCAGCTCGAATGTCGAACTCAGGTCGATCGAGGGAAAGCCCCGCTGGCGCAACAGCGCTTCCGTATAGTCGTCCCGATGGGTGCCGATCGTATAATGCTTGGCCTCCTCCATCGTCGTGGCATTCACCGTCGATTGCGCGTTACGGACCAGAAAATTTCGGCTGACACTGAGCGGCGTCACCCATTTGAACCGCCCTTCCCTGCTCGGGATCCGAGCCGCCGAAAAGACGCAACTCATCGGCTGGGTCTCGGCCAGCGCCAGCGCCCGCGCCCAGGGCATGATCTCCATGGTGAAGGCAATGCCCGCCTTGCGCATCACCGCCTCCACCTGCTCGACACTCGAACCGCGATAGGTCCCATCGGGATCACGGTAGATATAGGGCGGATACTGCTCGGTTGTCAGGCTGATCGTCGCCTGCGCGAATGCCGTCGATGCCACGGATGTGGCCAGCAAAAGTCCGGCGAGGATGCTAACAGTCTTCATCGCGTGCCTCCCGAGGGGGTTGGTAGCGTGTTGTCGACATGCGGCAGTATATAATATTCAGCTTGCTATAGAATTCATCCCCGCAGATCCCGAAAGATCTGCCAGAAGGTCGTTGATTTCCCGTGGGCGGGAGAAATGATAGCCCTGTGCGAAGTCGATGCCGATCTGCATCAACTGTCGCCGCTGCTGTTCCGTTTCCACGCCTTCCGCCACCACCTTGCACTTCATCTTGTGCGAAATGGTGGTGATCCCTTCGATCAGCATCCGGCTCTTGCGCTCCACATCCGTATCGCCGCCGATCAGTGACTGCACGAAGGACTGGTCGATCTTGACGATGTCGACGGGGAACCGGTTCAGATAGCTGAGCGAAGAATAGCCCGTGCCGAAGTCATCAAGTGCGATCCGGCAGCCAAAATCATGCAATTCGTTGAGCACCCGACGGATTTGCGGATCGTCATGCATCAGCACGGCTTCGGTGATTTCGACGACGAGGCGGTCTGGGGTGATGCCGTTATGGGCAAGCATGGCAGCGAGCCGCGTGGGCAGACCGGGCTCGAACTGCAGCGGCGAGAAATTCACGGCCAGATAGGCATTGCCAAGGCTTGGCAGCCGCTGGACACGGTTGAGATTGGCCAGCGCGTCTTCCAGAATGAGATTGCCGATCTCGCCGATCGTACCGTTCTCCTCGGCCACGCTGACCAGCGGGCCCGGCGGCAACAGGCCCTTGCGCGGGTGACGCAGACGCATCAGCGCCTCGAACCCGACCGGCATGCCGCTCTCGATGCTGACGATCGGCTGGAAATGCGCTTCGAACCAGTTGGCCGCTATCCCGACTTCGATATCGCTTTCGATCTCCGCCTTTTCCCGCGTTCTGGTCAGGATGGCAGGATCATAGACCTTTGCTCCATTCTTGCCGTCGCGCTTGCGGGCATACATGGCGAGGTCCGACTTCTGCAGCAGTTCCGCCGCACTCGATGCATGTTCGGGATAGAAGGCCACGCCGACGCTGGCGCTCAGCCGCACGCTCGTCCCCTCTATCCGGAACGGCGCCTCGAACATGTCCATGATCTGCTGGCAAAGCTCGCCGCTCCGCTGCTCGGTATCCTCGCCGACAATGACGATGGCAAATTCGTCGCCGCCGAGGCGGGCAACCGTATCTGCATTGCGCAACATCGGCTGGACCCGCGTGACGAATTCCTGCAGCACGAGATCGCCCGCCGCATGGCCGTGATTGTCGTTGATTGCCTTGAACCGGTCCAGATCGACGAACAGGCAGGCCATCCGCGTTCCCAGCCGGTCCGCATCGATGATGTGGCGGTCGAGAGCCGCTTCGAAACCCTGCCGGTTCAACAGGCCGGTCAGGTGATCGGAAATCGCCTGCTGGTGATTGCGCAATTCCGACTGCTTGAGTTCGGTCACGTCCGTCATCACGCTCAGCGACCCGGCGGGATGCCCGGTCGCTGCACCGAGATCGGCTTCCGCGATAAGCGCACTCATCTGCCGGCCATCCTTGCACAGGAAGCGGACGGTAATTTCGATCGGCATGCCCTCGCCTGCCGTCGCCTGCCTGCGCTTATCAAACAGCGGCCTGTCGGCCGGGTAGACGAGATCGGGAAAATGCCGGCCGATAATGTCTTCGCGTCGGTAGCCTGTCGCCTGCAGCCAGTAGTCGCTGACGGCCGCAATCGTGTCGCCGGTCGTCAGCGAGAAAAGCATGGCCGGCGTCATGTTGTAGATTTCGATCGTCTGCTGGTGAGCCCGCTTCAGCTCCCGCTCTTCGCGCTCAAGCAGCGCCTGCATTTCATTGAAGCTTTTCGCCAGTCGCCCCATCTCGTCATTGGAGCGCCAGTCGACATGGTGTCGAGAACCGAGCCGGCGGGTCGCCTCGATCGCAGCGGTCAGCCGCATCAGCGGCCTCACCACCATCATCCGGTTGCCGAAAACGGCGGCGCCGAAGACCGTGAGAATGGCGACGATGAAAATCGAGATGAAGGCGAGTTCGGATTGATGCAGGCCGGAAAACCAGCTTGCGACCGGAATGTAGACCGTCAGCGTTCCGACTTCGCGCAGGCCCTGCACCGACTTGTAGACAATCGCCTGGCTGCGTGCCTCATTGCCGGAAAGATCCGCCGTCAGGCCCGGATCGCTCTCGAAAATGTTGAGCTTGCCGGTCGTATCGGAGATCTGCACCGCATGGATCATTGGATCGGCAACCAGCATCTGCGCCACCTGGCGAATGCTGTCGCTGTCGAGATCCCAGAGCGGCTTGCCGAGCGCCTGGGTATTGCTGCTGATCACCACATCGACATGCTCGCTGATTCCCTGGGCAGCCTGCTGCGATGAAAGAGCAAGAAAGAGTGTGAAAAGCGGAGCCACGACGACAAGAAGCGCGCCAGAAATTATGGCAATGAAACGACTCTCTACAGAATGAGTCATTTGTCTTCCCCGGCCCAATATTGCTCTTTTAAAATAGCACCCCGTTGCTACGAACTATCCTTCCATCGAAACCTTTAAACTTTCCTGACTCAATAACGGAAATTGCGACCGGTTTGTCTCAATTCCATCTCCGTTAACCTGGATTAAATCTAGATCAATGCTCCGCACAGCCCGCAATCCTGCGATGAAGATCTAGGCTCTGCTGCTCCGGGCAGGGATCACCTTAATCGCAACACTTCATTCCCGGTCAGCCTGCGGCGGATAGAGGAGATCGCTCTCGGCGCAATGTCGGGAAGGCGGCCTCCGCCGCCCTCCTGCCGCTGCCCTCAATGCTCCTTGTTGGCATAGACCGACTTCTTCGTCAGGTAGATCAGGCCGCTGAATATGACCAGAAACACCATCACCATGAAGCCGGTACGCTTGCGCTCCTCCAGATGCGGCTCGGCGGTCCACATCAGGAACGCCGCCACGTCCTTCGCATATTGATCCACCGTCTGCGGCGAGCCATCCTCGTAGGTCACCTGGTCGTCGGCGATCGGCGGCGCCATGGCAAGCGAGGCGGCATTGGCGAAGTAAGGGTTGTAATGGCCGCCTTCCGGCACTTCGACACCCGCCGGCGGATCCTGATAGCCGGTGATCAGTGAGTAGATATAATCCGGCCCGCCTTCCTGATACTGGGTGAAGATGTCGAAGATGAACCGTGGAAAACCACGCTCCACACCGCGTGCCTTGGCCAGAAGCGACATGTCGGGGGGTGCCGCCCCGTTATTGGCTGCAGCCGCCGCCTGTGCGTTAGGGAAAGGCGGCGGGAAATAGTCGGACGGAGTTGCCGCACGTTCGAACATCTCGCCATCGTCGTTCGGCCCGTCCTGCACCTTGTAATTGGCCGCATAGGCTTTCACCTGTGCTTCCGAATATCCAAGATCCTCGAGCGTGCGGAACGACACGAGCCGCATCGAGTGACAGGCGGAACAGACTTCCGTGTAGACTTTCAGGCCACGCTGGAGCTGTTGCTTGTCGTAATGGCCGAACGGGCCGGCAAAGCTCCATTCCTCATTCTTGGGATGCTTGATCGGAAAATGCGGCGTGCCGCCTTCCGCATGCGCCTCTTCGCCGGCAGCCGGCTCCTTGTTCTCCTGGGCATTCGCCAGCACGACGCCCATACCTGCAAGAAGCGCCAGCGACAGGATGCTTGTAACAAGCTTTTTCATGATCTTGCCCCTCTCCGCCCCGCGCTCACACCATAGCCTTTGAAGGCTCGGCAGGCTCCGCATTCGTCTTCCGCTTCTGCTTTTCCAGCACCGCTTCGGTGATCGAGTTGGGTATGCGCCGCGGCGTCTCGAACTTGCCGAGAAGCGGCATGATCACCAGGAAGAATGCGAAATAGTAGAGCGTTCCGAGCTGCGACAGCGTCGTGAAGACGCCCTCCGCCGGCTGCGAGCCGAGCCAGCCGAGCAGGATGGCGTTGGCAACGAAGATCCAGAAGAACAGCTTGAACCAGGGACGATAGACGGCCGACCTGACCTTCGACGTATCGAGCCAGGGCAGGAAGAACAGGATGATGATCGAGCCGAACATCACGAGCACGCCGCCGAGCTTTGAATCGATCGGCCCGACATTGAAGGTGATTGCCCTCAACATCGCGTAGAATGGCAGGTAATACCATTCCGGCACGATATGCGCCGGCGTCTTCAAGGCATCTGCCGGGATGTAATTATCCGGATGGCCGAGGAAATTGGGCATGTAGAAGATGAACCAGGCATAGGCGATCAGGAAGATCGACACGCCGAACGCATCCTTCAGCGTCGCATAGGGCGTGAACGGAACCGTATCCGTCTTGCTCTTGATCTCGACGCCGGTCGGGTTCGTCTGGCCGGTGACGTGCAGCGCCCAGATATGCAGGATGACGACGCCGACGATCATGAACGGCAACAGGTAATGCAACGCGAAGAACCGGTTCAGCGTCGGCTGGTCGACGGCAAAGCCACCGAGCAGGAACTGCTGGATCCACTCGCCAATCAGCGGAAAGGCGGTGAAGAACCCGGTGATGACGGTTGCACCCCAGAAGGACATCTGCCCCCAGGGCAGAACATAGCCCATGAAGCCGGTTGCCATCATCAACAGATAGATGACGACGCCGAGGATCCAGAGGATTTCGCGCGGCGCCTTGTAGGAACCGTAATAGAGACCGCGGGCGATATGCAGATAGACCGCGATAAAGAAGAACGATGCACCGTTGGAATGCATGTAGCGCAGAAGCCAGCCATGATTGACGTCGCGCATGATCTTCTCGACGCTATCGAAGGCAACGCCGGTCGAGGCGGCGTAATGCATGGCAAGCACGACGCCGGTCAGTATCTGCACCACCAGCATCACCGACAGCATGGCGCCGAACGTATAGGCGTAGTTGAGATTTCTCGGCACCGGAAAGGCGACGAAACTGTCATAGACCAGCCGTGGCAAAGGCAGCCGCTGGTCGATCCACCGTTCGATCCCCGTCGACGGTTGATAAGACGAATGTCCACTCATGTCTTGGCCCCTCACCCGATCCTGAGCACGGTGTCGCTTGCGAACGCGAATGTCGGAATTGCAAGGTTCTGCGGCGCAGGACCTTTTCGGATACGGCCCGCTGTATCGTAATGCGAGCCATGACAGGGACAGAACCATCCGCCGAAATCGCCGGACTGTCCGAGCGGAACACAGCCGAGATGGGTGCAGGAGCCGATCATCACGATCCAGTTCTCCTTGCCCGCTCCCGCCGAACGATCGACCCCACTCGCTTCCGCATCGGCTGCCAGATTGGCGTTGCGGGCAACCGGATCCTTGAGATCGGAAAGAGGAACGGCATTCGCCTCCTCCACTTCCTTCGGCGTGCGGTTGCGGATGAAGACAGGCTTGCCGCGCCATTTGACCGTCAGCGACATGCCGGGCTGCAGGGCGGCGACATTGACCTCGATCGAGGCCATTGCCAGCGTCGACGCATCCGGACGCATCTGGTCGATAAAGGGCCAGGCAACGGCTGCGGCACCCACCACACCGGCCATGCCGGTGGTCAGATAGAGGAAATCGCGGCGCGTGGGTTCGCTCAGCGTTCCTTCGTTTGGATTGTGCTCACTCACGGTTCAACCACCTCTCATGCAATGTCCCAGTCATTCGCATGCCTCCTCCATGGCCATGGTTAAGCCTTTGCCAACATAAATCGAACACCGATTCCCCAGCAAGCCAGCACGACCAATGACTTGATCGCAGATAAACTCCGGCCTTGGCAAGATCTGCGGCCGCTTCCAGACAGCAGTTTTCTATTTTTGCATGCATTTTGCTCGATGCTGCAACGCAATATTGCGACACTATGCAGCGGAGGTGATTTATCCTGCAAAATCAACGGGACGCTTGACATGGATCAAGCGTCCCATCCATGAAAAAATCGAAAAAACGCTGCGTTGCCAGCGACATGTGCACATGCTAAGGCATCTCCCGACGAAAAGCTTCGGACCCGATCATGACCCTAAGACAGATCCTATCCGTCGCCATATGCGTCATCGTGTCACTTGTGCTTCTGGCCATCGCGACCCGCTATTTCCATCCGCACTGGTCGCTTGCCATTCTCCACAGCCTGCAGCTGCATGCAGCCGTGGGCTGCATCCTCGCCCTGCTCCTTGCCTTTTTCCTGCATCGCAGCCGCATCGTGGCCTTGCTGCTGGTGGCGGCTGCTGCACTTGCCGCACATGCGGTGGCGATGAACATGCAATCGACGGCCATGGCGGGGCCGGACGATGCCGACGCGCCGGGCTTCCGCCTTCTGTCCTTCAACATCCTCATGTCCAATGATACGAACGGCCAGGCCATCGCCGAGATGATCGCTGCGTCGGGCGCCGATGTGGTCAACATCATGGAAGCCGAACCGCTGCAGCCGCATATCGGCGATCTTATGCGCACCTATCCCTACCGGATCGGCTGCGGCGTGCAGGTCGCCGATTGCGACCAGCTCATGCTGTCTAAGACGCCCCTGCATGGCGCAGCAAGGTCGCTCTCACCGCTCTTTGCCGACCGTTTCATCCTTGCCGAGACCGAGATCAGGGGCCACAAGATCAATGTCGCCGGCATCCACACATCGAAACCCTATTTCGATGAGTTCCAGACCTCCGAACTGGTCAAGGCGACGCTCGCCATCACCGCCACGACCGGCCCGCTGGTTCTTTCGGGCGATTTCAACGCTTCCTCGCTACAGCCCAATATTCGTGCTTTCCTCTCCTGGAGCGGACTTGAAAAGGCCTCCTGGGAGCCACCCACATGGCCGGTGGAACTCGGCGCCCTTGGCCTGCCGATCGATCACGTCTTTGTCCATGCGCCCTTGAAGATCAGGTCGATCGAAAACCTTCCCAGCGCCTACGGCTCCAACCATGCAGGCCTGATTGCCGATATTGCCATCACCGGACAATGACGCGTCTCATTGCGCCGCGTCGGCCGCAAGAAAGCCGCCGGTCTGCCGCGACCAGAGTTCGGAATAGAGAACGCCGCGGGCAATAAGCTCGCTATGCGTCCCCTCCTCGACGATCTGCCCCTTGTCCATCACGATCAGCCGGTCGAGCATGGCAATCGTCGACAGCCGATGGGCAATCGCAAGCACCGTCTTGCCCTGCATCAGTTCGTCGAGGCTCGACTGGATCGCCGCTTCCACCTCGGAGTCCAAAGCCGATGTCGCCTCGTCGAGGATCAGGATCGGCGCATCCTTGAGCATCACGCGGGCGATCGCGATCCGCTGTCGCTGGCCACCGGAAAGCTTGACGCCACGCTCGCCCACATGGGCATCGAAGCCCCTGCGGCCGCGCTGGTCGACAAGCGTGTCGATAAAGCCATCCGCCTGCGCCTTGCGCGCCGCATCGGCGAGCTGCATGTCGGAGGCATCCGGCCTGCCGAACAGGATATTATCGCGGATCGAGCGATGCAGCAGCGACGTATCCTGCGTGACCATGCCGATCCGCGCACGCAGCGATTCCTGTGTCACCTTGGAAATGTCCTGCCCGTCGATCTCGATCCGGCCGCCTTCGAGGTCGTAGAAGCGCAGAAGCAAATTGACCAGCGTCGACTTGCCCGCCCCCGACCGGCCGATAATGCCGACCTTCTCCCCTGCCCGGATCGTCAGGTCGAGATGATCGATCACTCCCGACTTGCGGCCGTAATGGAAACTCACGTCGTCGAACCGGATACGCGGCTTTTCGACATTGAGCGCCGGAGCCTCAGGCGCATCCGTCAGCTGGATCGGCTGCGAGATCAGCTCGGCGGCATTCTGCACCGTACCGTAATTGCGCATGATGCCGTTGAACTGCGTCATCAGCCGTCCGAGCAGGAAGTTCAGCCGCAGCACCAGCGCGAGCGTGAAGGCGACCGCGCCGGAACTGATCTTGCCCTGCAGCCACAGATGGATGCAGAGCGCCGCCATCGAGGTGATCATGATGCCCGACAGAAGCGCCATCGAGGCCCGCACCCCGGCGATGAAGCGGGTGAACATGATCGTCGTCTGCTGGAAGATGTCGAAGCCTTCCCGCATGTAGCGGTCATTGGCTTCGTCCCGTCCGAACAGGCGCAGCGTCTGGATATTGCTATAGGCATCGACCATGCGGCCGGAAAGCATCGAGGCAGCCTCGGCCGTCTCGCGCGAATGGTAGCGGATACGCGGCACGAAATAGCGTGCGAGTGCGGCAAACACGACGATCCACAACACCACAAGCGTCGCCAGCCGCCAGTCGAGCCCGCCGATCAGCGTCAGCATCGACACCGAATAGATCACCACGAACCAGACGCTTTCCATCAGCGACGTCACGAGGTCGCCCGCCGCCTGCCCGCCGGACCAGACCTTGGTAACGATCCGTCCGGCAAAATCGTTCTGGAAGAAGGACAGCGATTGCCGTGCCACATGCTGGTAGGACTGCCAGCGCACCAGATTGTAGAAACCGGGCGTGATGATCTGCTGGTCGACGACGGCGGTCGCGAGCGTCACCAGGAAGCGCACGATGGCGATCAGCACCAGCATGCCGGCGAGCTCGTAGCCATGCGCGGCCATCAACCCCGCCCAGCCTTGCGCCCGGTCGATACTCGCCAGAATGTCGACGAGCCGCCCGACGAACCAGAACAGCGCGGCCTCGATCGCAGCTGTCATGCCGCCCAGGACCAGCATGGCGAAGAACGGTGCCTTCGCCTGCCGGATATAGAACCAGATGAATGCGATCGTGCCCTCGGGCGGCCGCAGGTCACCCTTCTCGGCATAGGGTTTGATACGTGTCTCGAAGAAATGGAAGAACTGGGTGATGATGGCCATGCCGACCGATATAGCGGCCGGGGCGGGCACGGCAAAGGGCATCCGCATTACAATTCGGCAAGGCAGCCCGAGCCCTGGAACAACCGTCCGCAAAACGCCGACGGCGGCCGAAGCCGCCGTCGGTCACCAACGCTTGCAAACCGGGATCAGAATTCCGACCATTCCGGCTTGACCGCAGCAGCCGCCGCGCCGCCGCCGAAGGCCGAGGCGATGCGGTTGCCGAGCGCACGGGCCGGCGAGGCCGCCGGACGCGAGGACGGCGTGGCCACCCGTGGCGCCTGGCCCGCAACGCGCGATCCCTCACCCAGATTGAACTGCGAAAGAAGCTCGATCAATGCGGCCGCCTGCGTTGCAAGGCTGTGGCTTGCAGCGGTCGTCTGTTCCACCATGGCGGCGTTCTGCTGGGTGCCTTGGTCCATCTGGTGAACCGAGGTGCTGATTTCGCTCAGGCCCGTCGACTGTTCGCGCGACGACACGACGATCGAGCCGACATTGGTGTTGATCCGCTGGACGTCGGAGACGATCGTCTGCAGCGCCTTGCCGGTCTCGTCGACGAGGTTGACGCCGTCGCGCACCTGAACGCCCGATTTGGTGATCAGCGCCTTGATCTCGCGGGCGGCATTGGCGGAACGCTGTGCGAGCTCGCGCACCTCCTGCGCCACGACCGCAAAGCCCTTGCCCGCTTCACCCGCACGCGCGGCCTCGACACCGGCATTGAGTGCCAGAAGGTTGGTCTGGAAGGCGATATCGTCGATCACGCCGATAATATTGCCGATCTCGCCGGAGGATTGCTCGATCGCCTCCATCGCGGCAACGGCCTTGCGCACCACATCGCCCGAGCGCTCGGCACCGACACGGGTCTGGTCGACCAATGTGCCGGCCTCGCCGGCGCGCACCGCCGAATCCTTGACTGCTGTCGTCACCTGTTCGAGTGCGGCAGCCGTCTCCTCGACGGCGGCGGCCTGCTGCTCGGTCCGCTTCGACAGGTCGTCGGCCGCAGAACGGATCTCGTTGGCACCGGCATCGATCATCCGGGCATTGTCGCCGACCGAGCGCAGCACGGACTGCAGCTTGGCGACGGATTCGTTGAAGTTGACGCGTAGCTGGTCGAGCTGCCCGGCAAACTGCTGCTCGAGGCGCATGGTCATGTTGCCGTCGGAAAGACCCTTCAGGCCCTTCGCCAGTGCGTCGACGGCAAACGATACGTCGGCTGCCTCGCGGGCCTTCTGTTCCTCGCGGGCGATCCGCTCGCGCTCGCTCATCGACCGGTTGGCTTCGGTCTCTTCTTCAAGACGGACCCGCTCCAGCGCGTTGTCGCGGAATACGGCAACCGCGGCCGCCATCTCGCCGATTTCGTCGTGCCGGCCCGCAAAGGGAATTTCCGCATGGTTGTCGCCGGCGGCCAGCGCATTCATCGAATGCGTGATGGCGCCGATCGGACGGGTGACGCGAAACAGGCTGAGTACCGCCGCACCGATCGCGAGAAGCACCGCGACGGCAACACCTGCGACTGTCGACCATGTGATGAATGCGGTCGCAGCCGAAGCGGCATCCTTATCGGCAATGGCGGCCTGCTGGTTGTCGCCGATCATGCTCTGCAGGATTTTGCCGGCCTCTGCGCCCTTGGGAACCATATCGGCAATGACAGCCTTGGCGTCATAGACCTGCGACTTGTTGATCAGGCTGACGAACTGTTCGCCGAGCTTGTCATAGTCGGCAATGATCTGTTTCAGCTGTTCGAAACGCGGGCGCACCGCAGGCCCCTGCGCATCGGAAAACACCTTGAAGGCCTCGACGCGCTGGGCATTGGCCTGCTGAAGCAGCGAAAGCGCGTTCTTCTTCTCATCCGAATCGCTGGCCAGCGAGACCATCAGGTAAAGCCGGCGCACATTGGAGAAATCGCGATCCATGTCCGCGATCAGCAGCGTCTTGTCCATCCGGTTGCTGATACTGGCGGCCTGATCGTTGAGCTGCCACACCGAGCGCATGCCCATCGCGCCCTGTATCATCAGCATGAGAACGATCATTCCAAACAGGGCGGGGAGGAGGATTTTGATTTTTATCATATCTATCGTCTTAAACCGTCAACAATACGCAATGGTGCCATGCACTATACGCATCCCTGACAGCTTCGGATAAACAAAGACTTACCAGTCTATGCTAATTGATAGCATCGAAAAATCTGCGACAAACCGTACACCCCTGCAATTTTAAGGGGCATCGACTCAACCGGAGCAGAAAAACGGACGAGACCGTCTTCTCCAGTCAAAAATGACGGCAGCGGATTACTCCGCCGCCGCCTCTTCAAGCGCGTGATCACCGAGAAAACCACCGGACTGGCGCTGCCACAGATCAGCATAGATGCCGCCGGCCGCGGCAAGTTCCTCATGCGTGCCGGTCTCGACGATGCGGCCCTTGTCCAGCACGATCAGCCGGTCCATTTCCGTCAGCGTCGACAGGCGGTGGGCGATCGCGATCACCGTCTTGCCCTCCATCAGCGAGAACAGGTTTTCCTGGATCGCCGCCTCGACTTCGGAATCGAGCGCCGATGTCGCCTCGTCCAGCACCAGGATCGGAGCATCCTTGAGGAACACGCGGGCAATCGCGATCCGCTGCCGCTGGCCGCCGGAAAGCTTGACGCCGCGCTCGCCGACATGCGCATCGAGCCCGGTGCGCCCCTGCATGTCGGAAAGCCCCTCGACGAAGTCCCAGGCATTGGCCCGCAGTGCCGCCTCGATGATCTCAGCATCGCTGGCATCCGGGCGCCCGTAGGCGATATTGTCCCGGATCGAGCGATGCAGCAGCGACGTATCCTGCGTCACCACCCCGATCATGCCGCGCAAGCTGTCCTGCGTGACCTTGGAAATGTCCTGTCCGTCGATGGTGATGCGGCCCGCCTCCAGATCGTAGAAGCGCAGAAGCAGGTTCATCAGCGTCGTCTTGCCCGCACCCGAACGCCCGACCAGCCCGATCTTCTGGCCGGCCGGAATATCGAGCGTCAGCCCGTCGATCACACCCTTCGCCTTGCCGTAGTGGAAGCGGACATTGTCATAGACGATATGTCCCTTCTCGTTGGCGATCGGCCGCGCATCGTTGGTGTCGATCACATCATGCGGCTTGGTCATCATGTTCATGCCGTCATAGACGGTGCCGATCGCCTCGAACAGCGCGGTGACCTCCCACATGATCCATTGCGACATGCCGTTGATGCGCATCGCAAGGCCGATCGCGACCGCGATCGAACCGACGGTGACGCCCTCGTTAAGCCACAGCCAGATGCCGAGACCCGCCACCCCGAACACGGTCAGCGCATTGTTGAGATCGACGCAGATATTGAGGAGGCTGATCTGGCGCATCTGCCGGTGCACGGTGCCGAGGAATTCGTGCATGCCTTCCTTGGCATAGCTTTCCTCCCGCCCCGCATGGGAGAAAAGCTTGACGGTGCCGATATTGGTATAGCTGTCGACGATGCGGCCGGTCATCATCGAGCGCGCATCCGCTTGTTCGCTGGAAAGCTTGCGCAGCCTCGGGATGAAGTAGCGCAGGATCAGCACATAGAGGACGAACCACGAGATCAGCGGCAGCACCAGCCGCCACTCGACGGCAACGACCAGCGCCAGCATCGAGACGAAGAAGCCGATCGCATAGACGAACACGTCGATGATCTTCATCACTGCCTCGCGCACCGCGAGCGAGGTCTGCATCACCTTGGTCGAAACGCGCCCGGCAAATTCGTTGGCGAAGAATGCCATCGAATGGCGAAGCAGGAACCGGTGCATCTGCCAGCGGGCGATCATCGGATAGTTGCCGGCCAAAACCTGATGCATCGTCAGCGTATGGATGGCGCCGACCACCGGCAACCCGACCAGAACAAGCGCCGCCATCCAGAACAGCCTGGAGCCTTCATCGGCAAGGAAGGTCGCGCGGTTGGCGCCGGCCAGCCAGTCGACGATATTGCCGAGGAACTGATAGAGCGCCACTTCGGCCACAGCGATCGCAAGCGAGCAGCTGCCGAGCAGCAGAAGCCACGGCCAGGCGGGTTTCGTATAATGCCAGCAGAAGGCGAAAAGCCCTTTTGGCGGCAGGCCCGGCGGATCGTCGGGATAGGGATTGAGGCGGTTTTCAAACCACGAAAACATCGATGCACTCCGAAAGACGGACGCCGCTCGAACGATCCGGGGGCGAAAGCATCAGCCCGGCAAGGCTCGAGGGGTGGAAACAGGCATGACCATCACCGGCCACGAACGGTTCTATGGAAAGCGGATCAGTGAAGAAGACTTTGCGTGAACCGCGAACGCCTCAGGCCAGACGAAGATCCGACGGGCGGAGGCGCGTGAGCACGGTCATATCCATGTAGGCCTCCAGAATGGGCGTTGAACAGGCGTTTCTTCTACACGCTGGCGGCAAAATTGAAAAGACCCAATCGGCCGCATCCGCCCGTTGCAGATAGGCTGCAATCTTGAAAACACTTGAGCCCGTCGTCCCCTCTCCGCTAATCAGGGCGCATAATTGTCAACGTGACCGACATCATGACCGACCTGCGCATCGCCCTTTACCAGCCCGATATTCCCG
This sequence comes from Neorhizobium sp. NCHU2750, assembly GCF_003597675.1. NCBI lineage: Bacteria > Pseudomonadati > Pseudomonadota > Alphaproteobacteria > Hyphomicrobiales > Rhizobiaceae > Neorhizobium > Neorhizobium sp. NCHU2750. Next base: position 2,394,192 of record NZ_CP030827.1, read on the forward strand.
GCAATACCGGTACGATATTGAGGCTCGCCGCCTGCCTCGGCCTCGGCGTCGACATCATCGAGCCGGCCGGCTTCGACATATCCGACCGCAACCTGAAACGCGCCGGCATGGATTATCTTTCCGCCGTCTCGCTCACCCGCCACGTCAACTGGCAACAATTCGACGACTGGCGCCGCGCGGCCGGCCGCAGGCTTGTGCTCGCCACCACCAAGTCGCCCGAGCCCTATACCGAATTCGCCTACAGGCCAGACGATATCCTGCTCTTCGGCCGAGAAAGTGCCGGCGTGCCCGACCATGTCCATGACGCCGTGGAAGGCCGCATTTTGATCCCCATGGTCGAGGGCCAGCGCTCGATCAACGTCGCCATGTCGGCGGCCATGATCGCCGGCGAAGCGATGCGCCAGACCGTCTGGTCGCTTTAGAATAGCCGCCGACCAAGCCGAAATACGTCGCAGACAGCACCTTGCACTGCAGTGCAAAAGGTCTATCATTCGTTAGCCGGCAACAAAATCGGCCTCCCGATTCACCTGATCCGAGGGCAGATAAAAAGTGCAATCGACGCTTGTCGTCATCAATATTCTCGGCGCCGTGGCGCTGCTTCTCTTTGGCCTGTCTCAGGTGAAGGACGGCGTGACCCGCGCCTTCGGTGCGCGCCTGCGCACAGCCCTCGCCAACAGCACGAAAAGCGGAATTCGCTCGCTCCTTTCCGGCCTCGTGGCAACGATTGCCCTCCAGAGTTCCACCGCCACCGCCTTGATGACGGCGTCCTTTGCCGAGCGCAGCCTGATCAATCCGCGCATGGCGCAGATCGTGCTTCTCGGCGCCAATGTCGGCACCGCCGTCACCGCATGGCTGGTGGCCGCCGGCACCGAAGTCTTCGCGCCGCTCCTGCTGCTCTCCGGCGTCATGCTGATGCGCAACGGTTCCGCCGCCCGCAAGGGCATCGGAACGGCACTGATCGGCATCGGCCTGATGCTTCTCTCGCTCCAGCTTCTCGGCCTCGCCACCGAACCGATGCGCCAGTCGACGGCGCTCGCAGCCTTCCTCGGCCTGCTCGATTCCAGCTGGCTCGTCGCCCTGCTGTTTTCGGCAGCCCTCGCCTTCGTCTCCTCGTCGAGCCTTGCCGTCGTCATCCTCATCCTGTCGCTCGCGTCGAGCGGAGCCGCCTCGCCCGGACTGGTCGTCGTCCTCATTCTCGGAGCCAATCTCGGCGGCGCGATCCCGCCGGTCGTCGCAACGCTCGCAAGCCCGCCCGAAGCCCGCCGCATCACCCGCGGCAATCTTCTCGTGCGCGCCATCGGCTGCGCCCTTGCCCTGCCTCTAGCCGGCATGGCTGCGGACCTGTTGCAGATGCTGCCGGTCTCGCCGACAAAACTGCCGGTCGATGCCCATCTGGCCTTCAACCTTGTGCTGGCGCTCGTCGCCTGGCCCTTCGGCGGCTTCGTCTCCGATCTGATGAAGCGGATGATCCCCGACGAAGCAGAGAAGGAAAGCGGACCGCTTTTCCTCGATGCCGACGAGTTGCAGGACCCCGTCCGCGCGCTCGCCAATGCCACCCGCGAGGTGCTGGGCGTCGGCGACCAGATCGAACGGATGCTGATCCGCGCCGAAAACGCCTTCAAGCACAATGATCTGGCCCCCTTGCGCGAGATCGCTGCACTCGAAGGCCGGGTCGACAGGCTGCAGCAGGAGGTGAAGATCTACCTGTCCAAACTCGGCCAGCTCGGCTTGGACGACGAAAACTCGAGGCGCTCGATCGCCATTATCGACTATGCGATCAACCTCGAACATATGGGGGACATCATCGAGAAAGGCCTCTGCGACCAGCTTGCCAAGAAGATCGCCAAGGGCCTCAAATTCTCCGACGACGGCTACCGCGAGCTCGCCGACCTGTTCGACCTGACGATCGACAACCTGCGTACCGCGCAGACCCTCTTCGTCACTGGCGACTTCAATCTCGCGAGACGGCTGATGGAAGTGAAGGTGGATGTCAGACGGCTGGAAAAGCGCTCGGCCGAACGCCACCTCGAACGTCTCAGGGACGGCAAGCTCGAAAGCCTGCAGACAAGCTCGGTACATCTCGACATGCTGCGCGACCTCAAGCGCATCAACGCCCATATCGTCTCGGTCGCCCATCCGATCCTCGACGACAGCGGCCTGCTGATCGAAAGCCGCCTGCGCCAGGGCGACCAGCGCTCCTGACCTATCGCGTCCCGCCCGGCGCGCATGCCTGGAACTCGTTGCGATTCGAAAATCAACCGGTTAGGTCAGGCGCTTAATCTGCCGTCGGAAGACGCCGCATGGTGAATTCGATCTGATCGCCTTCGAGCTGCCGCCAACTCTCCACTTCGGTCCAGTAGGCGGCCTTGGGGAATTCCTCGAACCATTCCCGTGCTTTTTCCCGTGCAGCCTCCCGAGACATCAGAAACGTCTCGCGCACGAACATGCCCGAACGCTGACCGGCCAGTTGCCGGTGGCGGTCGATGCGCCGCTTCAAGCCATCAAGCGGCGGTGGTGTGAATTTCGCCATGAAAGCCTCTCATCCGCACCTTGCTAATGAAAGAAGATAGGCGCGGTTTGCGCGTTTTGCGAGTCGGATTTTCGCATGCCAATCCGCCGTTGAACGGTCCACGGAATGGCCCGCGAAAGCCAATGCTGTTATGCCGACCGGCAGGATACGAATCGACAGACTGACGAGAGGACCCGCCATGGAGCGCCCTAACCTGCCGAAAGGCTTGCCGGATGATATCGAGGACAAGAAAGAGGCGGCCCGCACCTGGTTCGAAAGCCTGCGCGATACGATCTGTGCCTCGTTCGAAGCCCTCGAGCAGGAACTGACCGGCGTCCTTTCCGATCAGCCGGCCGGCACTTTCGTGGCCAAGGACTGGCAGCGCGACGGCGGCCAGGGCGGCGGCGGTAAAATGTCGATGATGGAAGGCCGCGTCTTCGAAAAAGTCGGTGTCCACACATCAACGGTACATGGCGAATTCTCCCCCGACTTCCGCAGCCAGATCCCCGGCGCGGACGAAGACCCGCGCTTCTGGGCTTCCGGCATTTCGCTGATCGCCCATCCGGTCAATCCCAACGTCCCGACCGTTCACATGAACACCCGCATGGTGGTGACCTCGAGCAACTGGTTCGGCGGCGGCGCCGACCTCACCCCAATGTTGAACGACCGCCGCACCCAGGAAGACCCCGACACCCAGCTGTTCCACCGGGTCATGGAGATCACCTGCCATCGCCACGAGACGATCGCCGATTACGCCCGCTACAAGGCATGGTGCGACGAGTATTTCTTCCTCAAGCACCGCAACGAGCCGCGCGGCATCGGCGGCATCTTCTTCGACTGGCTGCAGTCGCCTGAGGACAAGGGCGGCTGGAACGCCGATTTCGCCTTCGCCCAGGATGTCGGCCGCGCCTTCAATCTCGTCTATCCGAAGATCGTCAGGGCCAATTTCAACAAACCCTGGAGGGAAGACCAGCGCGACGAGCAATTGGTGCGCCGCGGCCGCTATGTCGAGTTCAACCTGCTCTATGATCGCGGCACGATTTTCGGTTTGAAGACCGGCGGCAACGTCGAATCGATCCTCTCGTCGCTACCGCCTGTCGTACGCTGGCCATAAAACAGGAACTGCGCACGAAAGTTTGATGCGGAAAAGCCACGGTCAATTGATAAATGTCATACGCGAATCGGGTCTTCGGGTGTTAATCTGCTAATATTCACTGGGAGGAGTATCCGATGACCGCATCGAACAGCATGCCCTCACCCGCCGCGTCTCAATCTCCAGACGCCGATTCCAGGATCCTTCAACAGTCCGAGCTGATCGAGCGCCTGGCGACGGAAATGCGCGTGGCAAGCGGCGGAGAACTGCCGCAGTCCTTCTGCATTTCCCAGGTCAAGCGCCAGCTTGAAGGAAAGCCGGCGGAAAAATCGCCGGCCAACGACCGCACGGCGGCGTTTCATCAAAAGACCGCCGAGCCTGACAGAAATTCGGTCTTCCATGCCTGGGCACTCGGCGACTAGGGCGCTGGGCGGCTAGGGCATAAGTCCGTCGCACCATCCCCAAGCCGCAATCGAGCCACCGGGCAGCTGCATGCTGCCCGGTCGCGACGATTCGACAAATGAACCGACGACCGGTTCTCCATCTCCCTGCCACGTAAGGGAGCAGCGGGCTCTATCGTGTCTTCAACTCCGCTCGGGTGCGAAACCGGAATACGGGCACTGCGCAAAAATAATCTAATTACGCGAAAACACGCCTTCCCAAGAAAACTGACAACGGTCAAATTGACGCAGCCGTGAAAGGCGCGCGGCGACCTTGCTACCGCCCAGTTTCCGTATCGGCTTAACGCTTCATCCGACAGGCAATAAGGAGGTAAAAGAACGAGGTTCAATACCCGTCATAAGATACTGTTAAAAAACAAATAAATACGAAACAAAAACTGAAATTCCTTCAGAAAAAAAGGCCATCGTGCTGGAATGCCCGTGCGCGGAAAGCGCTTTCACCTCTGGCCTTCGCCAACGTCCAGAACAGCTCGCCATCGGCATTCGGATTGCGTCAAATCTGCGACAAATGTCGGACCGAAAGGTGGTCTCATTAGATTTTTTTGCTACAAATGTCGCGGGTACGCTGTTTGCGACGCCGTTTTTGAAACAATCCGAAAGCGTCATCGCATCGCAAAGGGGGACGGAATACCGGGAGGACAAACACGCGACCAAAGGACCCGTTCGACGGGAAAAGGAATATTGGCTTCATCAAAGACACCGACATCGAAATCCACTCACCCACGCGACACAGTCATTGATCGCATCGGCATTCCCCGGCCGCTACTATGGGGCTTTATCGGCCTGCTGATCCTGATGATCGGCGATGGCGTCGAGCTTGGCTATCTCGCTCCCTATCTGGAGGGCAAGGGCATCGGCAGCGCCGACGTGGCGCTCCTCTTCACCGTCTATGGCGTCGCTGTCGCCATTGCCTCCTGGATGTCTGGCGCGCTCTCCAGCATCTACGGCGCCCGCAAGGTCATGTGGGCCGGGATCGCCATCTGGGCGATCTTCCAGGTCGCCTTCCTCGTCTTCGGTCTTGGGACCATGAACTATACTGTGATGATGATCACCTATGGATTGCGCGGCTTCGGCTACCCACTTTTCGCCTACAGTTTCCTCGTCTGGATTGCCGCTGCCACGCCCTCCAGGAAGCTCGGCATGGCTGTCGGCTGGTTCTGGTTTGCCTATGCGGCAGGCCTGCCGACACTTGGTTCTCTTGTGGCAAGTATCGCCATCCCGCTGATCGGCACGATGCCGACACTGTGGCTGGCGCTGGCGCTGGTCGTCATCGGCGCCGTGCTCGGCCTCATCGGTCTGACAGGCGTAAAGGGCGGCGAACGGCTGGCTCCGAAAGGCGAGAAGCCGATGGCCTCGCTGCTGTCGAGCATCACCATCATGTGGGAAGAGCCGCTATCGACCATCGGCGGGCTGGTGCGCACCGTCAACACCTCGTCTCAATACGCTTTCTTCATCGTCCTGCCGGGCTTCTTCATGGACCGTATAGGCTTCAGCCTGTCAGCATGGCTGCAGCTTCTGACGCTCATCTTCTGCGGCAATCTTATCGGCAACCTGGCCTCCGGAGCACTCGGCAACCGTATCGGCTATCGCACCACCGTCATTTGGATGGGCGCGATCGGCACGGCTGCAACGATCCTGCTGCTTTACTACGTGCCGCTGCTCTATCCCGGCAATTTCCTCGTCGCCTCTCTGGTCGGCCTGGCCTATGGCATAACGCTGGGTGGCTTCGTCCCGCTTTCGGCGCTG